>NZ_LQOU01000031.1 GCF_002102155.1 Mycobacterium europaeum | reverse complement strand
GGTCGTCGGGGGTGGGGCCATCGGCGGAGCCGGCGGCGGTGGGGCCATTGGCGGCGCCCACGGCGGGGCGTTCGGCGGCGGGTTCTGGGGCCCCACGCAGATCACCGTGCAGCCGGGCTGGCGCGCCGGGGCCTGCTGCGGCGTGGGGGTCAGCCACGGGAACATCGGTGGTGGACCGGCGCTCTGCGGTGCGGTGAGGTCGATCAGCGGCATGCGGGCCAGCGGATCGTCCAGCGGCAGCCCGTTGACGTTCATCGGCAGGTTGGGGCCGAGTCCCTCGGCATGCTCGAGGTGTGCGTCGGCCAGCGGGGGCGGCGGGCCCGTCATCGGCGGCAGGTCGACCGGAACGACGCCGGTGGCGTACGCCGAGGCCCAGCCCAGCACGTTCTGCGCGTAAGCCATCGAGTTGTTGTAGCGCAGGATCGCCGCCATCACCTGCGAGGGGTCGCGGAGGTTGAGGCCGCCGCTGCACAGGTAGCGGGCCGCGGCCAAGGTGGCGTCGAACAGGTTCTGCGGGTCGGCGACGCCGTCGCCTTTGCCGTCGGAGGCGTATCGCGCCCAGGTGCCCGGCAGGAACTGCATCGGCCCCATCGCGCGCGCGTAGGTGGGGCGATTGCCCGCGCTGCTCTGCAGGATGATCTCGTTGCCCGGCAGCGTGCCGTCCAGCGCGGGGCCGTAGATCGGGACCACCGCCGTGCCGCGCGCGTCGACCGCGCCGCCGCCGGCATGACCCGATTCGATGCGCCCGATCCCGGCCAGCAGGTTCCAGCTCACGCCGCAGTTCGGGGCGGCCACGGCCATCTTCTGCTCGGCACTGCGATAGGCCGCCAGTGCGATGCTCGGAATGCCAAGTGCCCCAGGCGCATTCACGATCATCGCCGGCGGGGGTGCCGACAGGGCGGGTTCGGCGACGTGGAAGGCGGTCGGGGAACGGTCGATGGAAACGACGGCCGGTCCCGAGAGGTCGGGCATCGAAGGGGAGACGGCCGCCACCGGGGCGACGTTCGCGTGCACCGGGGGCAGCTTCAGGGGCAGCGACGGCGCCGCCCCGCTGACCGCTCCCGCGAAGACCAACGGGGTGATGGTGGCTACGCCGAACACGCGCGAACGGCTGACCTGAAGTGCTCGCAGCCGCTCCACCGCGGCGGCCGGGCGTGCACCCCGGCGTCCCCCAATGCGCACTCGACCGTCCTAGGTATGTGAGCTGGTCAACTGCTCCCGTAGCCGTGAACTAGATCACCATACATAACTCTTGTGACCAGAGTGGCGCAATGGTCGGAACTGGTTCTCAGCCCGATTTCTTAGCCTTTCGGTCCGCCCCGTCGTCGCCCCGCGCCGCGGTGGAGCCCTCGGAATCGGCGTCCAGTTTGGCCAGCAGCGAGCGCAGATCCTCGAGCTCGTGGCGCAGATACTCGCGGGTCACCACCTCACCGACCGCCAGCCGCACCGCGGCGAGTTCGCGGGCCAGAAACTCGGTGTCGGCCTTGGTCTGCGTCGCGCGATGCCGATCCTGTTCCAGCGCGACCCGGTCCCGGTTCTCCTGACGATTCTGGGCGAGCAGGATCAGCGGGGCCGCGTAGGCGGCCTGCGTGGAGAAAGCCAGGTTGAGCAGGATGAAGGGATAGGGGTCCCAGCGCAGGCCCACCGCGAACAGGTTCACCGCGATCCACGCCACCACGATGAGCGTCTGCACCAGCAGGTAGCGGCCGGTGCCGAAGAACCGCGCGATGGACTCGGTGATCTGGCCGACGGCCTCGGGGTCCAGCCGCGGCGAGTACCGGCGCGACGTCCGCGGAGTGTAGAGGCGACGCGGTGACGAGGACTTGCTCAACGCCAACCTCCCAGTCCCTCCAGCCGGCCGGTGGCGTCGAGGGCCTGTGCATCCGCTCGCCAGTCGTGCGGCAACAGGTGATCGAGAAGATCGTCGACGGTCACCGCGCCCAACAGGTGGTTCTGGCCGTCGAGCACCGGGCCGCACACCAGGTTGTACGCGGCCAGGTAGCGGGTCACCGCCGCCAGCGGCGTTTCCGGCGTCAGGGTGAGCAGGTCGGTGTCGACGATCCCGCCGACCAGTTCCGCCGGGGGCTCGCGAAGCAGCCGCTGCAGTTGCACACAGCCCAGGTACCGGCCGGTGGGTGTGGCCGTGGGCGGGCGCACCACGAACACCATGGACGACAGCGCGGGGGTGAGATCCGGGTCGCGGACCCGGGCCAGCGCCTCGGCGACCGACGTGTCGGGTGTCAACACCACCGGGTCCGAGGTCATCAGGCCGCCCGCGGTGTCGGGGGAATGGGCCAGCAGCCGACGCACCGGGGCCGACTCGTCGGGGTCCATCCGTGTCAGCAGCATCTCCGCGTCCGTCGGATTGAGCACGCCGAGCAGGTCGGCGGCATCGTCGGGGTCCATCTCCTCGAGCACGTCGGCCGAGCGTTCGGTGCCCAGCTCGGACAGCACGTCGGCCTGGTCGAGCTCGGGCAGTTCCTGCAAGACGTCGGCCAGCCGGTCGTCGTCGAGGGCTTTGAGCACCTCGTAGCGCCGCTTGGGGGGCAGACCGCGGATGGCGTCGGCCACATCGACCGCCTTCCAGCCCTCGAACCGGTCCAGCAACTGCGCCACCCCCTGGCCCGGCATCGCCAGCGCCGACGGGGTCAGGCCCTGCACGTTCTGCCAGTCCACAACGTGCACCGGGCCGCGCCGGCCCAGCCGCCGCTGGGAGCGCACCGCGACCCGGCTCACCATCCAGTCGCGGGTGCGGGTCTGTTCGATCCCCAGGTCGGTGACGACGACGTCGAGACCGGCCAGCTCGGGCAGCGCGGGATCGTTCACCCCGACCCGGGTGTCGAGTACCTGCCCGATCGCCAGCACCTCGCCCGGGCGCTGTTCGAAGTGGCGCAGGGACACACTGCCGGTGTTGAGGGTGACCGCCTCCGGCTCGATCGCGGCCACCCGCAGCATCGGGATGAAGATGCTGCGCCGCGTCGCCAGATCAACGACCAGTCCCAACACGCGCGGTTGCCGACGCACGATGCTGATGCTGACCACGACATCGCGGATCCGGCCGAAGGACTCACCGAGGGGACCCAGCACCAGCATCCGCGAGAGCCGGGCGATGTACACCCTGTTGACCGATGCCATGGGCAAAGCCTAGGCAGCCGGTGGTGGCGCGGCGGATGGCGCCGGTGCCGCCCCCGGCCCGCCGAGGCTGCTAGTGCGAGTGCATCGCGAACAGGACGACGATCGTCGTCACCACCAGGGTGGCGATGCCGATGACGATGCCGGCGACCGCGAGGCCGTAGCCGTCTTGCTGGGTGCGCTTGATCTGATTGATCGCGACCGCGCCGAGCACGATGGCCACGATCGAGCCGAGGCAGCAGCAGAACGCCCCGGTGAACGACGAGATGAGCGACGCGATGGCGAGCTTGTTCGTGCCGGGTTTCACCCGGCTCGGCGGCCCGTAGCCGCTTCGGTAGTCCGGTGCCGGGTAGTAGCCCCCCGAATAGGGCGGCGGCCCGTAGCCGGCGGGCGGCCCGCCGACTTGCGGCGGCCCGGGCTGGTACTGCGAAGCGCCATAACCCGGCGGCTGCTCGTACCCGGGCGGCGGCGCGTATCCGGTTGGGGGCGGCGGGTATTGGGCACCGTAGCCGGATTGGTACTCGGCGGGATAGCCGGGCGGGGGATAGGCCTGGGGCGGATATTCGGGTGGCGCGGTCGATGCCGGCGGTTCCCACGGCGCCTCCGGCTGCTCCGGAGACCCGCTGCCGGTGGGGGCCGGTTCGGCCTGGTCATCGTGGGCGGGTTCGCCGAAGCCGTCGCCGGGCGCTGTCATGGTGTTCAACCTAGCCGATGGCCAAGCCGCGGATCGGTGGTGAATCGCCGCGGGCCGCCCGGCCGCACCGGGTGCCCGCGCCCTGTTTTCGCAGGTTGGCTTGCGGCCGCTCGATAGGCTGGAAGGGCCCGAGATGTGACGACGGCCTCGGCGGAGGAGAATGAGCGCCAATGACTAGTCCATTCCAGCCCGGTCAAGTACCCGGCGCGACGCCTTCGGGCGCGGCGGGCGGCCGGCGCGCACCCGGGTTGCCGACACCGCCCAAAGGCTGGCCGGTCGGGTCCTATCCCACCTACGCCGAGGCGCAGCGCGCCGTCGACTACCTCTCCGAGCAGCAGTTCCCGGTTCAGCAGATGACCATCGTCGGCGTCGACTTGATGCAGGTCGAACGGGTCACCGGCCGGCTGACGTGGGCCAAGGTGCTCGGCGGCGGGGTGCTCAGCGGCGCCTGGCTGGGTCTGTTCATCGGGTTGGTGCTCGGCTTCTTCAGCCCGAATCCCTGGGCGGCGCTGGCCACCGGCCTGGTCGCCGGCGTCTTCTTCGGCCTGATCACCTCCGCCGTCCCCTACGCGATGGCGCGGGGCACAAGGGATTTCAGCTCGACCATGCAGCTGGTGGCCGGCCGCTACGACGTGCTCTGCGATCCGCAGAACGCGGAGAAGGCACGGGATCTGTTGGCCCGCCTGTCGATTTGAGGACACGCACAAGGGGTGTGAACCCGGTGTTCAGTCGCGTGCGCCCGCGCCGGCTGGGCGTCACCGCGTCGGCGGTGATCATCGCCGCGGCGGTATCGGCCTGCGGGGCGGTCGGCGGCGGGCTGGTGATCACGTTCTTCACCCCGGCCACCGATTCGGCCGCGTTCAACGCCGTCGCTCAAGAGTGCACCAAGCGAATGGAAGGCCGGTTCGCGATCCGGCATGTGAGCCTGCCGCGGGGCCCCGGGGAGCAGCGTGTGCAGCTGGCGCGGCGGCTGAGCGCTCACGACCGCGGCCTGGACGTGATGGCGCTGGACGTGGTGTGGACCGCGGAGTTCGCCGAGGCAGGCTGGGCGCTGCCGCTATCCGACGACCCGGAAGGGCTGGCCGACGCCGACGCCCGAGCCGACACCCTGCCCGGCCCGCTGGCGACGGCACGATGGAAGCACGAGTTGTATGCCGCACCCGTCACCACGAATACCGAATTGCTTTGGTATCGGCCGGATTTGGTGAGGCAGCCGCCGCTGGATTGGGGCGCGATGGTGGCCGAGGCCGCCCGGTTGCACGCCGCGGGTCAGCCCGCCTGGATCGCCGTGCAGGCGAACGAGGGTGAGGGCCTGGTGGTGTGGTTCAACACGCTGTTGGTGAGCGGTGGGGGGCAGGTGCTCTCCGAGGACGGTCGCCGTGTCACCCTGACCGACACCCCCGCGCACCGGGCCGCGACCGTCGACGCGCTGCGCATCCTCAAGTCCGTGGGCACCGCTCCGGGCGCCGACCCATCGATCACCCGGACCGACGAGAGCACGGCGCGCCTGGCGGTCGAACAGGGCAAGGCCGCGCTCGAAGTCAACTGGCCGTACGTGCTGGCCTCCATGCTGGAGAACGCGGTGAAGGGCGGTGTGCCCTTCCTGCCGCTGAACCGGGACCCGGCGTTGGCCGGCAGCATCAACGACGTCGGGACGTTCGCGCCTACCGACGAGCAATTCCGCCTGGCCTACGAGGCCAGCCAGAAGGTGTTCGCGTTCGCGCCGTATCCCGGTGTGGCGCCGGGCCGGCCGGCCAAGGTCACCATCGGCGGGCTGAACCTGGCCGTGGCCAGCACCACCCGCCATCGCGCGGAGGCGTTCGAAGCCGTGCGCTGCCTGCGCAGCCTGCAGAGCCAGAAGTACGTTTCGATGCAAGGTGGACTGCCCGCGGTGCGGACGTCGTTGTACTCCGACCCGCAATTCCAGACCAAGTACCCGATGTACACCGTCATTCGCCGGCAGCTCACCGAGGCCGCCGTGCGGCCCGCGACGCCGGTGTATCAGGCGTTGTCGCTGCGGCTGTCCGCGGCCCTGAGCCCCATCACCCGGATCGACCCGGAGCGGACCGCCGACGAACTCACCGCGCAGGCGCAGAAGGCCATCGACGGCAAGGGGCTGCTGCCGTGATCCGCGCCGGCGTCGCGTCGGATCCCTCCGCCGGCGCGCAGCACGCCCGCACGCGAAACCGGCTGTCGGAACGGCGCCTTGCCTTCATCCTCGTCGCGCCGGCGGCGCTGCTGATGCTGGCGGTGACTGCCTACCCGATCGGCTATGCGGTGTGGCTGAGCCTGCAGCGCAACAGCCTCGCCACTCCCCACGACACCGCGTTCGTCGGCCTGAGCAACTACCAAACGATCCTGACCGACCGGTATTGGTGGACGGCGCTGGCCGTAACCCTGGGAATCACAGTGGTTTCCGTGTCGGTCGAGTTCGTGCTGGGCCTGGCGCTGGCGCTGGTGATGCACCGCACACTGGTCGGCAGGGGGCTGGTGCGCACCGCGGTGCTCATCCCGTACGGCATCGTCACCGTGGTGGCGTCCTACAGCTGGTATTACGCGTGGACACCGGGCACCGGCTATCTGGCCAACCTCCTGCCGCAGGGCAGTGCTCCGCTGACCCAGCAACTGCCGTCGCTGGGCATCGTCGTCCTCGCCGAGGTCTGGAAGACGACGCCCTTCATGTCGCTGCTGCTGCTGGCCGGGCTGGCGCTGGTGCCCGAGGATCTGCTGAAGGCCGCCCAGGTCGACGGCGCGGGGCCGTGGCGGCGGCTGATGCGCGTGACGTTGCCGATCATCAAGCCGGCGGTCATGGTCGCGTTGTTGTTCCGGACCCTGGACGCCTTCCGCATCTTCGACAACATCTACGTGCTGACCGACGGCGCCAACAACACCGACTCGGCGTCAATCCTGGGTTACGACAACCTGTTCAAGGGCTTCAACGTCGGGTTGGGCTCGGCGATCAGCGTGCTCATCTTCGGCTGTGTGGGCATCATCGCGCTCGTCTACATCAAGGTGTTCGGCGTCGCGGCGCCCGGTGGTGACGCAGATGGCGGTTGATGGGCGACGGGCCGGGGCGGGCGCCCGGCGGGCCGCGGCGTGGGCCGTTCTCGACACCGTGGTGGTGGTGTACGCGCTTCTCCCGGTGTTGTGGATCCTCAGCCTCTCGCTCAAGCCGACGTCAACGGTCAAGGACGGCAAGCTGATTCCGTCGTCGGTGTCCTTCGAGAACTACCGCGGCATCTTTCGCGGTGACCTGTTCGGCGCGGCGCTGGTCAACTCGATCGGCATCGGGCTGATCACCACCGCGATCGCGGTGGTGCTGGGCGCGATGGCGGCCTACGCGATCGCCCGGCTGAGCTTTCCCGGCAAGCGAGTCCTGATCGGCGCCACCCTGCTGGTCACCATGTTCCCCGCGATCTCACTGGTCACCCCGCTGTTCAACATCGAACGCTTCGTCGGCCTGTTCGACACCTGGCCCGGCCTGATCCTGCCCTACATCACCTTCGCTCTGCCGCTTGCCATCTACACGCTGTCGGCGTTCTTCCGGGAGATCCCCTGGGATCTCGAGCGTGCGGCGAAGATGGACGGCGCCACGCCGGCGCAGGCCTTCCGCAAGGTGATCGTCCCACTGGCGGCGCCCGGCGTGGTGACGGCGGCGATCCTGGTGTTCATCTTCGCCTGGAACGACCTGCTGCTGGCGCTGTCGCTCACCGCCACCAAGGCGGCGATCACCGCACCGGTGGCCATCGCGAACTTCGGCGGCAGTTCCCAATTCGAGGAGCCCACCGGGTCGATCGCGGCCGGCGCCGTCGTGATCACGGTGCCGATCATCGTCTTTGTTTTAGTCTTCCAACGACGAATCATCGCCGGGTTGACCTCCGGCGCTGTGAAGGGATAGCGCGATGGCCGAGATTGTGCTGGACCATGTCAGCAAGAGCTACCCCGACGGCGCCACCGCCGTGCAAGACCTCAGCATCACCATCGCCGACGGCGAATTCCTGATCCTGGTCGGGCCTTCGGGCTGCGGTAAGACCACGACACTGAACATGATCGCCGGTCTCGAGGACATCACGTCGGGGGAGCTGCGCATCGGCGGCGAACGCGTGAACGAGAAGGCGCCCAAGGACCGCGACATCGCGATGGTGTTCCAGTCGTACGCGCTGTACCCGCACATGACCGTGCGGCAGAACATCGCGTTCCCGCTGACGCTGGCGAAGATGAAGAAGGCGGAGATCGCCCGGAAGGTCGAGGAGACCGCCAAAACCCTTGACCTGACTGAACTGCTCGACCGCAAACCCGCCCAACTGTCGGGCGGGCAACGGCAGCGGGTCGCGATGGGCCGCGCGATCGTGCGCCACCCCAAGGCCTTCCTGATGGACGAGCCGCTGTCCAACCTCGACGCCAAGCTGCGCGTGCAGATGCGCGGTGAGATCGCCCGGCTGCAGAAGCGGCTGGGCACCACCACCGTGTACGTCACCCACGACCAGACCGAGGCGATGACGCTGGGAGATCGGGTGGTGGTGATGCACGCCGGGGTCGCGCAGCAGATCGGCACCCCGGACGAGCTCTACGAGCACCCGGCGAACCTGTTCGTCGCGGGGTTCATCGGTTCGCCGGCCATGAACTTCTTCCCCGCCACGTTGACACCCATCGGTGTGACGCTGCCCTTCGGTGAAGTGATGCTGTCACCGCAAGTCCAACAGGCGATCGCGCAGCATCCGGCGCCCGAGAACGTCATCGTGGGGGTGCGCCCCGAGCACCTGCAGGACGCCGCGTTGATCGACGGGTACCAGCGCATCAGGGCGCTGACCTTCGAGGCGAAGGTCGACCTCGTCGAGTCACTGGGCGCCGACAAGTTCGTGTACTTCTCCACCGGGGGCTCGGCGGCGCGGTCCGTGCAGCTGGAGGCGCTGGCCGCCGAGGCCGACGCGCACGAGAACCAGTTCGTGGCAAGGGTTCCCGCGGAGTCCAAGGCGGCGATCGGGCAGTCCATCGAGCTGGCGTTCGATACCACCAAGCTCGCCGTTTTCGACGCCGGCTCCGGGGCGAACCTGACCGTCGCGTCAGCGGATCAGTGAGCCTGCTCCTGGACCAGGTGCGCGCGCACCTGCGCCGTCACTTCGCCGACGTCGAGCCCGATTCGGCGAGCGTGACCTTTCTGGGCACCGAACCCATCGAGGTGTTGCGTTTCCGCGGCGGCGACGGGTTCGTGCACTACGTGTCACTGGGTTGTTCGCGGTATCCGATGACCGACCCGGCGCAGGTCATCGATGACCAGACTCGGGGCCCGCGCGCCGAAGTGGTGCTGCGCCTGCGGGATCCGGGGCCCGTCACCGGCATCGCCCGCAGTCTGGCGGTGCTGGCGGCGACACCGGCCGTCGAGGGTTTGGTGTTGACCGCCGACGCGTTGGTCGACCTGGGATCGCCGCTGTGGGCGCGGCCGGCGGGGCGCGTGCCGTTCACGGCGGTGTTGTTGGGCCCCAGCGACATCGAGGATCTGCCATTGGAGCCGCCGCGTGACCCGGTGCAGTTCCTGGCGGCGACGCCCATCACCGCGACCGAGGCGGCCTGGGTGCGGTTGAAGGGCGCCGAAGCCATGCGACAGGCGTGGCAGAACGATGGAGTCGACGTGCTGAACCCCGATCGCCCTGCGGCACAACCGAACTGACGGCCGGCTCGCGTCAGAGCCAGTTGAGTCGTCGGAAGCTGAAGTACAGGCTCAGGCAGGCGGTGATCATGATGGCGACCACCACCGGGTACCCCCAGTGCCACTTCAGCTCGGGCATGAACTCGAAGTTCATGCCGTAGATGCCCGCGAACATGGTCGGCACCGCGATGATGCCGGCCCAGGCCGATATCTTGCGCATGTCGGAGTTCTGCTGCATTCCGACGCGGGCCAGCGCGGCCTGGATCAGCGAGTTGAGCATGTCGTCGTAGCTGGCGATGTGCTCGGCGACCTCGGAATGGTGGTCGCCGAGGTCGCGCAGGTAGCGACGCACCTCTTTGGAGATCAGGTCCTTGTTCTCCTGCTGGATTCGCAGAAACGCGCCGGACAGTGGGTTGACGCACCGGCGCAGTTCGACGACCTCACGCTTGAGCAGGTAGATCGGTTCGACGTCGAGCTTGTGGCCCGGGGCGAACGCCAGACCCTCGATGCTGTCGATGTCGGATTCGATCAGGTGGCTCACCTTGAGGTAGTGGGTCACCACCTCGTGGGCGATGGCGTGCATCACCGCGTACGGACCCAGGCGCAGCTGCTCGGGGTCGGCCTCCATCCGCTTGCGCAGATCGGACAGCCCGCCGTGCTCGCCGTGGCGGACGGTGATCACGAAGTCCTTGCGGACGAAAACCATCACCTCGCCGGTCTCGACGATCTGGCGGGCGGCCACCACCGACTCGTGCGGCACATACGCGACCGTCTTCAGCACCAGGAACAGCGTCTCGTCGAAGCGTTCCAGCTTGGGTCGCTGGTGGGCGCACACGGCGTCCTCGACGGCCAGCGGATGTATCCCGAAAACGCCCGCGACTTCCTGCATCTCGGTCTGGTCGGGTTCGCGCAGGCCGATCCAGACGAAAGCCTCGTGTCCGAGCATCTCGATCTGGCGCACTTTTTCCAGGGCCGTGGCGTAGCTGTATGTCCCGGGCAGGCGGTGGCCTTCGACGTAGACGGCGCAGTCGACCAAGGTCTCTTCGGGGGAGCGCGGCCGGGTATCGGGTTGCACGGGATGCGGCTCGTGCGCGAGCGGCCGAAGAGCCTCGGGCAAGGCGTCGAAACCCTGGAACACATCCACCTCCGATCGCAGCGCAGGTCTGACCGGCGGTGCTCCATGCTACGCGCCCCGGTTTCCCGAAGCGCGACGATCCGATGACAGGGCGAAGGCCGGGTGTCGGACCGGAGGTAGGCGGCCAGGACCGGTGCGCTAGTTTCGAGCCGAGACCCGATCCTGCATGACTATCTCCATAAGGAGTATTTCGACGTGAGCGCAAGCCCTCTCAAGGTTGCCGTCACCGGCGCCGCCGGCCAGATCGGCTACAGCCTGTTGTTCCGCCTGGCGAGCGGTTCGCTGCTGGGCCCCGATCGCCCGATCGAGCTGCGCCTGCTCGAGATCGAGCCGGCGCTCAAGGCGCTCGAGGGCGTCGTGATGGAGCTCGACGACTGCGCGTTCCCGATGCTGGCCGGCATCGAGACCGGTTCGGATCCGAACAAGATCTTCGACGGTGCCAACCTCGCCCTGCTGGTCGGCGCCCGGCCGCGCGGGCCGGGCATGGAGCGCAGCGACCTGCTCGAGGCCAACGGCGCGATCTTCACCGCGCAGGGCAAGGCCCTCAACTCGGTGGCGGCCGACGACATCCGCGTCCTGACCACCGGTAACCCGGCCAACACCAACGGCCTGATCGCGATGAGCAACGCGCCCGACATCCCGAAGGAGCGGTTCTCGGCGTTGACCCGCCTGGACCACAACCGGGCCATCTCGCAGCTGGCCAAGAAGACCGGCGTCGCGGTCACCGACATCAAGAAGATGACCATCTGGGGCAACCACTCGGCCACCCAGTACCCCGACCTGTTCCACGCCGAGATCAACGGCAAGAACGCGGCCGAGGTCGTCAACGACCAGGCGTGGATCGAGAACGACTTCATCCCGACCGTCGCCAAGCGCGGCGCCGCCGTCATCGACGCCCGCGGCGCCTCCTCGGCCGCCTCGGCCGCGTCGGCCACCGTCGACGCCGCCAGGGACTGGCTGCTGGGCTCGCCCGACGGCGATTGGGTCTCGATGTCGGTGATCTCCGATGGGTCCTACGGCGTGCCCGAGGGCTTGATCTCGTCGTTCCCGGTGACCACCAAGGACGGCAACTGGAAGATCGTCACCGGCCTGGAGATCAACGAGTTCTCCCGGGCCCGGATCGACAAGACCACCGCCGAACTGGCCGACGAGCGCAAGGCGGTCACCGAGCTGGGTCTCATCTGAGACCCAGCGGGCGTGACCGGCGAGACGCACATCACCATTAGGCCTACTAATCGGTAGTCAGTACCCTGAAGCGCGTGTCCGACTTGGTTGAATCGATACAGACGCGCGCCGAAGCCGGTGCGATCACCGACGCGGAAATCTTCGAGGCACACGTAGGCGGCAAGCTTTCGGTAGGCCTGACGGCCCCGCTGGACACCCAGCGCGCCCTGTCCATCGCCTACACGCCGGGTGTGGCGCAGGTCAGTCGCGCGATCGCCGCCGACCGCGGCCAGGCCGCCCGGTACACCTGGGCGAACCGCCTGGTCGCCGTGGTCAGCGACGGCAGCGCCGTGCTGGGCCTGGGTGACATCGGCCCGGCGGCCTCGCTGCCGGTGATGGAGGGCAAGTGCGCCCTGTTCCAGGCGTTCGGCGGCCTCAACGCGATCCCGATCGTGCTGGACACCAAGGATCCCGACGAGATCGTCGAGACCCTGGTGCGGCTGCGCCCGACGTTCGGCGCCGTCAACCTCGAGGACATTTCCGCGCCGCGCTGCTTCGAGATCGAACGGCGCGTCATCGAAGCGCTGGACTGCCCCGTGATGCACGACGACCAGCACGGGACGGCGATCGTCGCGCTGGCCGCGCTGATGGGTGCCACCAAGTTGCTCGGCCGCGACATGACCTCGTTGCGGGTGGTGGTCTCCGGTGCCGGCGCGGCGGGTGTCGCGTGCACGAACCTCCTGCTGGCGATGGGTGTTTCCGACATCACCGTGCTGGACTCGCGCGGGATTCTGCACACCGGGCGCGACGACATGAACAGCGTGAAGAGCCTGCTGGCCCAGCGCACCAACCCCGACGGTCTGACGGGCAGCATGGCGGAAGCGCTGCGCGGCGCCGATCTGTTCCTCGGGGTGTCGGGCGGGGTGGTGCCCGAGGAGATGATCGCCACCATGGCGCCCGACGCCATCGTGTTCGCGCTGTCCAACCCCGACCCCGAGATCCACCCGCAGGTCGCGGCCCGGTACGCCGCGGTGGTGGCCACCGGCCGCAGCGACTTCCCCAATCAGATCAACAACGTGCTGGCCTTCCCGGGTGTGTTCCGTGGGGCGCTCGATGCCGGGGCGCGCCGGATCACCGAGAAGATGATGGTTGCCGCCGCCGAGGCGATCTTCTCGGTCGTCAGCGACGACCTGGCTTTCGACCGGATCGTCCCCAGCCCGCTGGACCTGCGCGTCGCGGATGCCGTCGCCACGGCGGTCGCCCTGGCCGCAGACCCCGCAGACATCGCGGGGTGAGAACCGGCCGGCTGGCGGCGTCGCTGCTCGCCGCCATACTCGCGGCGGCCGGCTGCGGCACCGGCGACCACCGCCCGCGTCCGGAACTGGTGGTCGGTTCGGCGGCGGATCCCGAGTCGGCGTTGCTGGCCGGCGTGTACGTGGCCGCCTTGCGGTCCTACGGTTTCCCGGCGCACGCCGAGACGGCCGACGATCCGATGGCGCGCCTGGACTCGGGCGCGTTCACCGTCGTCCCGACCCTGACCGGGCGCGAGCTGCAGAGCCTGCAGCCCGGCGCGGTGGCGTTGTCCGACGCGGAGGTCTACCGCGCGATGGTGGCCGCGCTGCCCGAGGGCGTCGCCGCGGGCGACTACACGACGGCGGCAGAAGACAAACCCGTGCTGCTGGTGACCGGGTCCACCGCCGGGGCGTGGGGTGGCAGTGACGTCAGCGCGGACCTGAGCACGCTGCCCAAACACTGCGCCGGCCTGGTCGTCGGCGCCGTCACCGGGCGTCCGGGCCCCTCGACGGTGGGCACGTGCCGGCTTCCGACGCCGCGCGAATTCCCCGCTGAGACAACCATGTTCGCCGCGGTGCGGGGCGGGCAGCTGACGGCGGCCTGGACGACCACCGCCGACCCCGGCCTGCCCGCCGACCTGGTCGCGCTCGCCGACGGCAAGCCGGCACTGATCCGGGCCGAGAACGTGGTGCCGCTGTATCGGCGCAACGCGCTGAGCGATCGCCAGCTGCTGGCCATCAACGAAGTCGCCGGCGTGCTGGACACGGCCGCTCTGGCCGGCATGCGCCGCCAGGTGGGCGGTGGGGCGGACCCGCAGGCGGTGGCCGGCGGGTGGCTGGCGGAGCATCCGCTGGGGCGGTGAACGCTCAGGGCCAATGGACCCCGGCTCTTTTCGCGCGGTTCGCGCGCTCATCGACCGGCGTCAGCGTTTGGGCATGAGCTTGTGCACCAGCCGCTGCGCCCTGCTCATGATGGGCCCGCCCAGCAGCCGCTCGTGTCTCGAACCCGTCAGCCGCACCACCAGGTCCATGGCCTTGACGTCGGGGCCGACGAGCACGCGGGCCTTGTCCTTGGCAACGGCGCGCAGGATGACCTGGGCCGCCCGCTGCGGGGTGGTCTTGGCCTGTTGCTCCTCGAACAGTTCCGCCAGGCCGTCCTGGTCGAGGCCGTCGGCGAAGACGGCGTTGCGGGCGAAGCCGGTCTTGACCCCACCGGGGTGCACCGTCGTCACCCGCACCGGGTGGCCGGCCAGCACCATCTCCTGTCGCAGCGCCTCGGTGAAACCGCGAACGGCGAACTTGGCCGAAACGTATGCCGCCTGCCCGGGGGCCGAGAACAGGCCGAGCGCGCTGGAGATGTTGATGACGTGGCCGTCGCCGGAGGCGATCAGGTGGGGCAGGAACGCCTTGGTGCCATTTACGACGCCCCAATAGTCGACGTCCATCACCCGCTCGAGGTCCTTGAACCGGCTGTCCTCGATGGAGCCGACGAACGTGATGCCCGCGTTGTTGTAGATCTGGTTGACCCGGCCGAAGTGCTCGTGGACGGCGTTGGCGTAGGCCAGGAACGCCTCGCGCTCGGTCACGTCGAGCCGGTCGGCTTTGACCTCGGCGCCGATTGCCGTCAACTGTGCCTCGGTCTCGGCCAGTCCCTCGATGTCGACGTCGCTGATCGCGACCTTGGCGCCTTCGCGGCCCAGTTCCAGGGCCAATGCCTGGCCGATCCCCGAACCCGCGCCGGTGACGACGGCGACCTTGCCGGCGAACTCATGCATTGGTACTCCCTTGTGGCAGCATGACCGCGTTGAGGCTATCCGTTACGCGCGATTACCGCTACGGCGTGTCACGGCTTGGGCATCAGGCGGCCCATCACGGGCCCGAACAGCTGCTGATATCCCGGGCCCGTCAGCCGCACCAGGGCGTCCAACACCTTGGCGTCCGTACCGACCAGCACCCTGGCCTTCTTCTTGCGCACCGCCTCGAGGATGATCTGGGCGGCCCGTTGCGGGCTGGTCCTGGCCAGCCGTTTGTCGAACAGGCTGGCCAGTGCGGCCTGGTCGAGCCCCTCGGCGGCCGTGGCGTTGCGGGCGATCGCGGTCTTGATGCCGCCCGGGTGCACCGTGGTCACCGCCACCGGGTGGCCCGCCGCCACCATCTCCTGCCGCAGCGCCTCGGTGAAGCCGCGGACCGCGAACTTGGCGGAGTTGTAGGCCGCCTGACCGGGCACCGAGAAGAGCCCGAAGACGCTGGAGACGTTGATCACATGCCCGTCGCCGGAGGCGATCAGGTGGGGCAGGAACGCCTTGGTGCCGTTGACCACGCCCCAGAAGTCGACGTCCATCACCCGTTCGATGTCCTTGAACTGGCTGACTTCGACGTCGCCGGTGAACGCGATGCCCGCGTTGTTGTAGATCTGGTTCACCTTGCCGAAGTGGTCGCGGACGGCGTCGGCGTAGGCGAGAAACGCCTCGCGCTCGGTCACGTCGAGCCGGTCCGCTTTGACCTCGGCTCCGATCGCCTTCAGCTTGGCCTCGGTTTCCGCCAGGCCCTCGACGTCGACGTCGCTGATCGCCACCTTGGCGCCCGAGCGCCCCAATTCGATGGCCAGCGCCTGCCCGATACCCGAACCCGCGCCCGTCACCACGGCGACCTTGCCGGCGAACCCTTGCATGAGCACCCTTCCCTGTCGGCCCCCGTTGCGTCGAGGCTAGCCGGTACCGGCGGTCCCCCGTATCGGCGGGTGGGGCGATGCGATCAGCGGAACGCCGTGTCGAGGATCTCCTGCTGCTCGACCGCGTGCACCTTCGACGAACCCGACGACGGGGCCGACATGGCCCGCCGCGAGATGCGCTTGAGTCCGGTCAGCTTGTCGGGCAGCAGCTCCGGGAGCTCGAGGCCGAACCGCGGCCACGCGCCCTGGTTGGCCGGCTCCTCCTGCACCCAGAAGAACTCCTCGGCGCTGGGGTAGCGGTCCAGCGTCTCGTTGAGCCGGCGCTTGGGCAGCGGGGCGAGCTGCTCGATGCGCACGATCGCGACGTCGTCGCGGTTGTCCTTGGCCTTGCGCGCCACCAGCTCGTAGTAGATCTTCCCGCTGGTCAGCAGGATCCGCCTGACCTTGCTCCGGTCCCCGATGCCGTCCTCGTAGGTCGGCTCCTCGAGCACCGAGCGGAACTTGATCTCGGTGAAGTCCCTGACGTCGCTGACGGCGGCCTTGTTGCGCAGCATCGACTTCGGCGTGAACACGATCAGCGGCCGCTGCACCCCGTCGAGGGCGTGGCGGCGCAGCAGGTGGAAATAGTTGGACGGCGTCGACGGCACCGCGATCGTCATCGAACCCTCCGCCCACAGCTGCAGGAAGCGTTCGATGCGGCCGGAGGTGTGGTCGGGGCCCTGGCCTTCGTGGCCGTGCGGCAGCAGCAGCACCACGTTGGACAGCTGGCCCCATTTGGCCTCACCGGAACTGATGAACTCGTCGATGATCGACTGCGCGCCGTTGACGAAGTCGCCGAACTGCGCCTCCCACAGCACCAGGGCGTCCGGGTTACCCACGGTGTAGCCGTATTCGAAGCCGACGGCGGCGTACTCGGACAGCGGGGAGTCGTAGACCAGGAACTTGCCCCCGGTGGGCGTGCCGTCGGGGTTGGTCGCCAGCAGTTGCAACGGCGTGAACTCTTCGCCGGTGTGGCGATCGATGATCACCGAATGCCGCTGGGAGAAGGTGCCGCGCCGGGTGTCCTGGCCCGACAGCCGGACCAGCTTGCCCTCGGCCACCAGCGAACCGAGCGCCAGCAGCTCGCCGAACGCCCAGTCGATCTTGCCCTCGTAGGCCATCTCCCGCCGCTTTTCCAGCACGGGTAGCACGCGGGGGTGCGGGCTGAAACCCTCGGGCACGGCGAGGAACGCGTCCCCGATCCGGGACAGCAACGCCTTGTCCACCGCCGTGGACAGGCCCGCGGGCAGCATCTGGTCGGCTTCGACCGATGCGCTGGGCTGCACGCCGTGCTTCTCCAGGTCCCGGACCTCGTTGAACACCCGCTCCAGCTGCCCCTGGTAGTCGCGCAGCGCGTCCTCGGCCTCCTTCAGCGAGATGTCGCCGCGGCCGATCAGCGCTTCGGTGTAGCTCTTGCGGACCCCGCGCTTGATGTCGACGACGTCGTACATCGCGGGGTTGGTCATCGACGGGTCGTCGCCCTCGTTGTGGCCGCGCTTGCGGTAGCACAGCATGTCGATGACGACGTCCTTCTTGAACTTCTGCCGGAAGTCGACGGCCAGCTTCGCCACCCACACGCAGGCCTCGGGGTCGTCGCCGTTGACGTGGAAGATCGGCGCCCCGATCATCTTGGCGACGTCGGTGCAGTACTCGCTGGATCGCGAATACTCCGGTGCGGTGGTGAAGCCGATCTGGTTGTTGACGATGATGTGGATGGTGCCGCCGACCCGGTAACCGGGCAGGTCCGCCATGTTCAGCGTCTCGGCGACGATGCCCTGGCCGGCGAAGGCGGCGTCACCGTGCATCATCATCGGCACCACCGAGAAGGCCTTCTCGCCCCCGTCGTCGTGGGCGCCGTGGTTCAGCAGGTCCTGCTTGGCCCGGACCAGGCCCTCGAGCACCGGGTCCACGGCCTCGAGGTGCGAGGGGTTGGCGGTCAACGAGACCTGAATGTCGTTGTCGCCGAACATCTGCAGGTACACGCCGGTGGCGCCGAGGTGGTACTTGACGTCCCCGGAGCCGTGGGCCTGCGACGGGTTGAGATTGCCCTCGAACTCGCTGAAGATCTGCGAGTACGGCTTTCCGACGATGTTGGCCAGGACGTTGAGGCGCCCGCGGTGCGGCATCCCGATGACCACTTCGTCGAGGCCGTGCTCGGCGCACTGGTCGATCGCCGCGTCCATCATCGGGATCACGCTTTCCGCGCCTTCCAGCGAAAAGCGTTTCTGCCCAACGTATTTGGTTTGCAGGAAGGTCTCGAAGGCCTCGGCGGCGTTGAGTTTGCTCAGGATGAACTTCTGCTCGGCCACCGTGGGCTTGACGTGCTTGGTCTCGACGCGCTGCTGCAGCCACTCTTGTTGCGTGGGCTCGAGGATGTGGGTGTATTCCACCCCGATGTGGCGGCAATAGGCGTCGCGCAGCAGGCCCAGCACGTCGCGCAGCTTCTTGTACTCGCAGCCGGCGAAGCCGTTGACCTTGAACACCCGGTCGAGGTCCCACAGCGTCAGGCCGTGGTTGAGGATCTCCAGGTCGGGGTGGCTGCGGAATCGGCTGCCGTCCATCCGCAGCGGGTCGATGTCGGCCATCAGGTGGCCGCGGTTGCGGTAGGCGGCGATCAACTCCATCACCCGGGCGTTCTTGTCGACGATCGAGTCCGGGTTGTCGGTGCTCCACCGCACCGGCAGGTACGGGTTGCCCAGTTCACGGAAGATGTCGTCCCAGAACGCGTCCGACAACAGCATCTCGTGGATGGTGCGCAGGAAGTCGCCGGATTCCGCGCCCTGGATGATGCGGTGGTCATAGGTGGAGGTCAGCGTGATCAGCTTGCCGATGCCCAGTTCCGCGATGCGTTCCTCGCTGGCGCCCTGGAACTCGGCGGGGTATTCCATGGCGCCGACACCGATGATGGCGCCCTGGCCGCTCATCAGCCGCGGCACCGAGTGCACGGTGCCGATGGTGCCGGGATTGGTCAGCGAAATGGTCACGCCCGCAAAGTCTTCGGCGGTCAGCTTGCCGTCGCGGGCGCGGCGGACGATGTCCTCGTAGGCGGTGACGAACTGCGCGAACCGCATGGTTTCGCAGGCCTTGATGCCGGCCACCACCAGCGAGCGCTTGCCGTCTTTGCCCTGCAGGTCGATGGCCAGGCCCAGGTTGGTGTGCGCCGGGGTGACCGCCGTCGGCTTGCCGTCGATCTCGGCGTAGTGCCGATTCATGTTGGGGAATTGCTTGACCGCCTGCACCAGCGCGTAACCCAGCAAGTGGGTGAAGGAGATCTTGCCGCCGCGGGTGCGCTTGAGCTGGTTGTTGATGACGATCCGGTTGTCGATGAGCAGTTTGGCCGGAATCGCGCGGACGCTGGTGGCCGTCGGCACGTCCAGCGAGGCGGACATGTTCTTGACGACCGCGGCCGCGGCGCCGCGCAGCGTCTGCAACTCGTCGCCTTCGGCCGGCGAGGGAGTCGGGGCCTTGGCTTTGGCCGGCGCCGCCTTTGCCTGCGCGGCGGCCCGGCCGTCAGCGGTGGCGGTGGCGCTCGAGGGCGATTCGCCGGACGGCTCGGGGTTGTAGTCGACCAGGAACTCGTGCCAGCTCGGATCGACCGACGAGGGGTCGTCGCGGAACTTGCGGTACATCTCCTCGACCAGCCACTCGTTTTGCCCGAATGGTGAACTTATGTTGCTCACGACCGCCGTTCGCCTCAATTCCTCTGTCCTGCAAGCGCTTTAAGCAGCTGGTGCGTGGCGCCTGTGCGTTTGTCGACCCCGGATTGTGGAGCACGTCACACCGGTGTCGATGCTCAACCTATCCGCCCTATAAAGGCTAACCTTTTGCCAGCAATTCGCCAGGCAGACGGGGGTAGCCGGGGTGGCGGTTCGCTAGCCGGCTTCGTGGAACGGCGGCACCAGGTGCAGGGCGCGCGGCCAGCGCGCCGGAGGGGTGCCGAACGCCCGGTTGGCGTTGCCGACGATCTTCTTGCCGGCGAAATAGTTGCCGACCGCCCCGACGACGATCCCGATGCCCACGGGCAGCAGCTTGCCGAACATCAGGGCGCCGCGACGCAGGGTGTACCGCTTGACCCACGACTTGAGCAGCCGCGAGTTCAGCCGCGACATCGAGGACAGCGGCACGGCGGCCACGCTCTCGGAGATCCAGCCGCCGTTGGTGCGCGTGGGGCCGAACAGCTGGGCGACCGCGTCCTTGCTGTTGTCGCCGACCAGCACGGACAGCACCAGGGCCCGGCGCCGTTCCCGGTGCTCGGCGGGGACGTCGTACACCACCGCGACCGCCAGGACGAAGAACGCGGTGGCTTCCAGGAACGTCACCGTCTCGGCGGCGGCGGCGGACAGCGCGCTCAGGGTGCCGATGCCGGGGATGGTCGCCGCCGCGCCCACCGCCATGCCGCTGGCCGTGACCATGCCCACATACCGCTTCTGCAGCCTGGCGAGGACGTCGGCGGGAGTGCTGCTCGGGTGGGCGTTGCGCAGCCGGGACACGTAGGCCTCGGCCGCCGGGCCCTGGATCCGCGAGCTTCGCTCGATGACCTGGGCCAATGCTCGCGCGGACACCTTGGGCCGGCCGTCGGTGGGCGGCTCCTGATCCGCATGCGACATGCTGAAAAACCGGTTCGAAGACCGCTTCCGTCGGGCCCGCATCTTGCCTCTCCTGCGACTGGCGTGCTACCAGGCTAACGTGCCCGCTGCCGAACACCGACCGGACACGAAGCCTTCCGCCTGGTGTACCCGGGATCGGATCCGTGCCCGCCCCCGGTTTCCGCGGCGGCAATAATGCAGGCTGGATGTCGTGACGGTCCGGGCCGGTCGATCAGACCGGGGCGGTGCGGTCGCGCATCGTCGGAGCGGAAACGAGGTGGGCAGATGACCGCGGTGACGCCTCCGTCGGCCGGCGGGATGCGGGGCCCGGCGCAGGTCACCAACCGGTGGAACTTCCTCACCCAGAATTCGCCGCATTCCCAGAAGCCCTGGAACGCCCTCTGGGCGATGATGATCGGCTTCTTCATGATCATGGTCGACTCGACCATCGTCGCCATCGCGAACCCGACGATCATGACCAGGCTGCACATCGGCTACGACACAGTGGTGTGGGTGACCAGCGCCTACCTGCTGGGCTATGCGGTCGTGCTGCTGGTGGCCGGTCGGCTCGGTGACCGGTTCGGCCCCAAGAATCTGTACCTGATCGGCCTGGTGGTGTTCACCGTCGCCTCGGTCTGGTGCGGGCTGTCGGGCAGCGCCGCCATGCTGATCGCCGCCCGGGTCGTCCAGGGTGTCGGCGCCGGGGTCCTCACCCCGCAGACCTTGTCGACCATCACCCGGATCTTCCCGCCGGAGCGGCGCGGTGTCGCGGTGAGCCTGTGGGGCGCCACCGCGGGCGCGGCCAGCCTGGTGGGCCCGCTGGCCGGCGGCGTGCTGGTCGACGGCCTGGGGTGGGAGTGGATCTTCTTCGTCAACGTCCCGATCGGCGTGTTCGGGCTGGCGCTGGCGTACTGGCTCGTCCCGGTGTTACCCACGCAGTCACACCGGTTCGACGTGGCCGGCGTCGTGCTGTCCGGGGCGGGCATGTTCCTGATCGTGTTCGGGCTGCAGCAGGGCCAGGCCGCGCACTGGGAACCCTGGATCTGGGCGATGATCGTCGCCGGCATCGGGTGCATGACGGTATTCGTGTTCTGGCAGTCGATGAACACCGACGAGCCGCTGGTTCCCCTGGCGATATTCCGTGACCGCGATTTCGGCCTGTGCAACGCCGGGGTGGCCATCATCTCGTTCGCCGCGACGGGGATGATGCTGCCGCTGACGTTCTATGCGCAGGCCGTGTGCGGGCTGTCGCCGACGCGTTCGGCCCTACTGATCGCGCCGATGGCGATCGCCAACGGCGTGTTCGCGCCGTTCGTCGGCAGGATGGTCGACAGATACCATCCCCGGCCGGTCCTGGGTTTCGGCTTCTCGGTGCTGGCGATCGCGCTCACCTGGCTCACCTTCGAGATGTCCCCGGCGACGCCCATCTGGCGGCTGGTGCTGCCGTTCTTCGCGACGGGCGTCGGGATGGCGTTCGTGTGGTCGCCGCTGACCGCCACCGCGACGCGCAACCTGCCGCCACGCCTGGCGGGTGCGGGCTCGGCCGTGTACAACTCCGTCCGACAGCTCGGCGCCGTGCTCGGAAGCGCGGGCATGGCCGCGTTCATGACGGCACGGATCGGCGCCGAGATGCCGCCGCAGCCGTCGGAAGGCGTCGGCGGCGAGGCGCCCGCGGGCCTGCAATTGCCCGGATTCCTGCGCGACCCGTTCGCGGCCGCCATGTCGCAGTCGGTGCTGCTGCCCGCGTTCATCGCGCTGTTCGGGATCGTGGCCGCCCTGTTCTTGGTCGGGTTCGCGCCGTCGGCCAGGGCCGACGGGCCGGCCGAGGCGATCGACGCGATCGACGCGATCGACGACGACGACGAGTATGACGACGACGCGTACGTCGAATGCATCCTCGTGCGCGAACCGGAACCCGAGCCGGTGTCCGCGCCGCGCGCGGCCTACGCGCGCGACAGCCGCGAGCCGCCGGGTCGGGTCGCCCAGCCGGCGCCCGTCGACGTGGGGACCGGACCGATCGGATACGCGCACAACGGGTCTCATGTCGACACCGGCCGGCGCTTGCGCCCGGTCACCGACCACTCGGAGCGCGCCTACCGGTCCGCGCCGCGGGATCGGCTCGCGCCGCCGGCGGAACGGCAGCAGAACGGCGCGGCGGCAGGCCGGCGTCACCGCCGCGATCCCGATGACGACCCGATCGGCGGCGGCCGCCACTCGTCCGGCAGCTAGGGCGGGCCGGCGCCGGCCGTCAGGTCGGCTCGGTCAACGCCAGAAACGCGCCCAGGTCGGTCAGGCCCGCGGGGGTGGTGGGCAGGTACTCGGTCAGCGACCCCGAACGCACGATGACGGCCGCGTATTGGGCCCGGCTGATGGCGACGTTGAGGCGGTTCCTGTTGAGCAGGAACGAAATCCCGCGCGGTACCACGTCCGCGGAAGATGCCGTCATCGACATGAACACGACCGGCGCCTGCCCGCCCTGGAACTTGTCGACCGTCCCCACCCGGATCCCGCCGAGCCGGGCCGCGGTCAGCCGTCGGCGCAGCAGCGCCACCTGGGCGTTGTAAGGCGCCAGCACCAACACGTCGGAGGCGGTCAGCGCCCGGGTACCGTGCTCGTCGGTCCACGGCGCGCCGAGCATGCGACCGATCTCCGCGGCGATCGCGTCGGCCTCCTGAAGGCTCTCCGTCGAGTTGCCGTGGTGTCCGACGACGAGCGTCTGAACGCCGGGCCGGTATCCGGCGAGGTGCCGGGCGGCGGCGCACTCGTGTGAATGCAGCCTGCCCTCGTAGGACAGCGCCGAGACCGCGGCGCAGACCGCCGGGTGCATGCGGTACGAGCGGTCCAGGAAGTAGCCGCGTTCGTCGGGCAGGGTGCGCTGGCCGTCCACCAGCCAGTCGAGCGCCGACGTGTCGACCGGGTCGGGATGGGTTCCCTGGCTGACCTGCGGCAGCTGTTGAGGGTCGCCGAGCAGCACCAGGCTGGCGGCCGCGGGCGCGACCGCAATGGTGTTCGCCAGACAGAACTGGCCCGCCTCGTCGATCACCAATAGGTCGAGGCTGCCCGGCGGTATCCGGTTGGCGTTGGCGAAATCCCACGCCGTCCCGCCCACCACGCAACCCGCGGTGTCGGCGATGAACGCGGTGTAACCGCTGCCGTCGACCTCCCGCCAGCGCGGCGCGCCGTGGTCGTTACGTTTCTTCGCGACTCGCGCCGGGTCCAGCCCGGCGTCGATGACGCAGTCCAGCAGGTTCTCCACCGTGGCATGCGATTGCGCCACCACGCCGATGCGCCAGCCGTGGTCGGTTACCAGCCGCTGGATGACGCGGGCGGCGGTGCGCGTCTTGCCGGTGCCCGGCGGCCCATGCACCGCCAGGTAGGAGGAGTCCAGATCCAGCACGGCGGCGGCGATGTCGGAGACCGCGTCGGCGCCACGGGGCAGCGCGTCGCCGCTGCGGGTGCGCGGCGCGCGGCGCAGCAGGATGTCCACGACCGCGCTGCGGGGCAGCTGCGGCAAGCCGGTCGCGACGGCGGCGGCGGAGGCCTCGATCGACTCCCGCAGTGCGGTCGTGGGGATCGGCGGTCCGGGGGTGAGGGCGAACGGCAGCTGATGAAATGGCTTGCCGTCGTTGCCCACTCGTTCGACGATGGTCACCTCGGTGGGCAGCGCCGGATCGTCGGTCTCGACCACCGTGGCGCGTCCGGCCGCCCGCCGATCGGGATCGTCGGACATCCCGGGCGGGGCCGGGGGGTCATAGAGCGCGAAGACGTCGGCCATCAACTCGCCGCGCGCCAACCCGCCCCGCAGTCGCACCCGTCGCTGCGGCTTGCGAGCGCGGGGCGGGACGTTCCAGTCCACGCTCACCGACGCGTGCTCGGCGATGAAGACGTCGGTGTCGTCCGCCCACTCTTCGACGGGGAAGTTGAGGCGGTCGAAGTGCGCCCACCAGAACGGTTTGTCCTCGCGCCGGTGGTAGCCGCGTGCGGCGGCCAGCAACGCCACGGCCGTCTGCTCCGGCGTGCGCTGACCGACGGCCGCGTCGCCGGTGAACGTCGACAAGGCCACCGCCAGCTGGTCACGGTCTTCGACGGTGTTGCCGTCCCGGACGGGCTGGGCGCCGACCGGTACCACGCCGGATTCGTAGGCCCGCAACATCAACCAGTTGCGCAGCTCCTGGGTCGAGCGGCAGTCGTAGTGGTTGTAGTCCTCGATCTCCTTGAGCACGGAGGCGGCTTCATCGCCGCGGCCGTCGGCCTGCAGGTCGCAATAGCGGGCGTAGGAGGTGATCGAACCGGTGGCGGTGGTGACGTCGCCGGCCCGCAGCTGCGCGCCCATGTAGAGCGGTTCGAGCGCCTTGAGGCTGAACGACTCCGCGCCCACGCGAATGCTCTTGCGCACCAAGGGGTAGAGGTCGACCAGCGTTCCGGTGCGCAGCAGTTCGTCGACCTGATCCTCGCCGACGCCGTAGCGGCCGGCGAGCCGCAGCAACGCGGTCTTCTCGTACGGCGCGTAGTGGTAGATGTGCATGTTGGGCCGGCGCTTGCGGCGCTTGGCCACCATGGTCAGGAAATCGCCGAGGGCCTTGCGCTCGTCCACCCGGTTGTGTGCCCACAGCGGGCGGAACGCGCCGGCGGGCCCGGCCTCCAGGACCCCGAACAGGTATTCCAGACCCCAGTCCTTCCCGTCGACCGTCCACAGCGGGTCGCCCTCGAAGTCGAAGAACAGGTCGCCGGGGTCCGGTTCGGGCAGCAGCGTCAGCGGCTGGGGGTCGACGATCTCGAAAAGCGGTGTGCCGGTTTCACGTTGGCGGACCTGGAGCTTCGCTTGGGCGGTCAGTTTGCCGACTGCGGCGGGTGCGAGGTCCGGCACGGGACCGGCATGCCGCGCCAGTGCGGGCACCGTGGTGATCCCGGCGTCGATCAGCTTGTCCCGCTGGCCCACCCGCATGCCGGCGACCAGCAGCAGGTCGTCGGCGGCGCGTAGCTGCTCGGTGCACAACGCACAACGGAGACAGGCGCCGATGCCCTCGTCGTCCCAGCGGACCGCGGTGCCGCCGGCGTGGTGCTCATCGAGGAGCCGCTGCAGTCGCGCGCGCTGGGAGCGGTAGACCGGGATGAGCTCGCGGACGCGGTAGCGGGCGGCGGTCCCGTCGCCCAGGTGCAGTTCGGCCCCGGGCGCCACCGGGACCCCCGAGGCGGCCAGCGCGTCGGCGTAGGCGGCGAGCTGCAACAGCGCGGTGACGTTGGCCGAACGGGCCAGCTTGGTGTCGACGACCCGGTACCGCTCCCCGTCTCGAACCAGGAAGTCGGCGAAGCCGACGAAGCGGCCGTCGAACATCGCCGCCTGATACACCACGGGCGCGCCGCCCGCGATGGCACGCCGGGTCGCTTCGCTGGCCGCCGCGAAGCCTGCGGGCGTGTAGGCCGGGCGGCCGATGACCGCGACGCCGCTGCCGAAGTCGCCGCGCAGCCGGTCCAGTTCGCGTCGCTCGTGGTCGGTTCCGAGGGCCGCGGTCCGCTCGAGCAGGTCGTCCTCGGCCGGGGCGGCGGGGCCCCAGCCCAGCTTCGCGTCGAAATCGCGCAGCAGCGCGTACTCGCACCGGGCGGCCGCGGCCAGATCCGACGCGCTGTACACGATGCTGTCGCCGGTGACGAACACAGCAGCAACTGTAGGGGAGGGGACCGACGCAAAGACGGTTCCGGCTAGCGGCCCGGGGCGTTACCGATCAGCTCGACGCCGCTGCCGTTCCAGTGGAACCGCACATCGGTGGTCAACCCGTTGATGCCGCTGGGGTAGGTCAGCGCCACCGTGTCGCCGGTGGTCTGCGCCGCGTCGACGCCGTTGAACCCGTAGGTGTCGGGGACCCCTTGCGGGATGAACTGCCCGAGGTGGAACAGCACCGCCCGGGTGGTCGGGTTGGCGGCGTTGGTGTTGGCCTTGATGATCACCGCCGACAGCTGGGCGCACTGGTTGTAGTTGCCGGCCAGCGGCTCCGGGTTCCAGCCTTGCTGGCTGCGCGGATCGCGCGGCAGCTCGGAGACCACCTTCGCGATGGTGGGCGAGGCGAGGTTGACCGCGCACGGGTCGGCCGGCGCGGCACTGCTGCCGGGCGCGGCGGCGCCGGAGGGCTGGGCCGGTGCGGTGATGGACGGGGTCTCGGTGGTCGTCGCAGCCTGCGGCGTCTTCGCGACCGTGGAGTCCCCCGACCCACAGCCGGTCAACGTCATGGCGACCAACGCGACGGCGGCGGAGCCGGTCAGTGGCTCGGTACGGCGGGGTAGCGACCACACATCGGGCACCGTACCGAAATCGCGCGCGCCGGTGTGACAGGCACGGCCGGGCCGGGCTGTGCTCATGATCACGGACCCGCAGCGCTCAGGCCCTGGCAAGCGGGCGGTTCCCCCACCGCTGCGCTCGCGATCACCACTAGACTCCCTGGCGATGACCACTCCGGACAGCTCGCCCGAGGCTGCCTCTCCGACGTTTGCCGACCTGCAGATCCACCCCTCGGTCCTGCGGGCGATTGCCGACGTGGGTTACGAGTCACCGACGGGCATCCAGGCCGCCACCATCCCGGCGCTGATGGCGGGCTCGGACGTCGTCGGGCTGGCGCAGACCGGCACCGGCAAGACGGCGGCGTTCGCGATCCCGATCCTGTCCAAGATCGACGTCACCAGCACCGCGACCCAGGCGCTGGTGCTGGCGCCCACCCGGGAGCTGGCCCTGCAGGTGGCCGAGGCATTCAGCCGCTACGGGGCCCATCTGCCGAAGGTCAACGTGCTGCCGATCTACGGCGGCTCGTCGTACAGCGTGCAGCTGGCCGGCCTGAGACGCGGCGCGCAGGTGGTGGTGGGGACCCCGGGCCGGGTCATCGACCATCTCGAACGCGGGACGCTGGACCTGTCGCGGGTGGACTACCTGGTGCTCGACGAGGCCGACGAGATGCTCACCATGGGCTTCGCCGAGGACGTCGAACGCATCCTGGCCGACACCCCCGAGTACAAGCAGGTCGCCCTCTTCTCGGCGACCATGCCGCCCGCGATCCGCAAGCTGACCACCAAGTACCTGCACGACCCGTTCGAGGTCACCTCCAAGGCCAAAACCGCCACCGCGGAGAACATTTCGCAGCGCTACATCCAGGTCGCCGGGCCCCGCAAAATGGACGCGCTGACCCGCGTCCTCGAGGTGGAGCCGTTCGAGGCGATGATCGTGTTCGTCCGGACCAAGCAGGCCACCGAGGAAGTGGCGGAAAAGCTCAGGGCCCGAGGTTTTTCCGCGGCGGCCATCAACGGTGACATCCCCCAGGGTCAGCGGGAACGGACCGTCGCCGCGCTGAAGGACGGCGGCATCGACATCCTGGTCGCCACCGATGTGGCCGCGCGCGGGCTCGACGTGGAGCGCATATCGCATGTGCTCAACTACGACATCCCGCACGACACCGAGTCCTACGTGCACCGCATCGGCCGCACCGGCCGGGCCGGGCGTTCGGGGACCGCGCTGCTGTTCGTTTCGCCGCGGGAGCGCCACCTGCTCAAGGCGATCGAGAAGGCAACGCGGCAAACGCTCACCGAGGCGGAGTTGCCCACCGTCGAGGACGTCAACGCCCAGCGGGTGGCCAAGTTCGCCGATTCCATCACCGCCGCGCTGGGCCGTCCGGGGATCGACCTGTTCCGCAAGCTGGTCGAGGACTATGAGCGCGAGCACGATGTCCCGCTGGCCGACATCGCGGCCGCGCTGGCGCTGCACTCCCGCGACGGCGAAGAGTTCCTGATGGCGCCCGAGCCGCCGCGCGAGCGGCGCGAGCGGCACGCCGAACATCGCGAGCGTCCCGAACGGCCCAGGCACACAAGGTCTTTCACTACCTACCGGATCGCGGTGGGTAAACGGCACAAGGTCGGCCCGGGCGCGATCGTGGGCGCGATCGCCAACGAGGGCGGCCTGCATCGCAGCGATTTCGGGCACATCGCCATCGGCCCGGACTTCTCGCTGGTGGAGCTGCCGGCCAAACTGTCCCCGTCGACGCTGAAGAAGCTCGAGCGCACCCGCATCTCCGGGGTGCTGATCAACCTTCAGCCGGATCGGTCGGCGACCAAGCCGCGCGGCCGTGACGGCGGGAAGCCGCGCAGGAAACACCCCGGATGACCCTGTCCGAAGAACAAGACGCCCAGGGCGGGCTCGAGCAGACCGCCCACGTCGACCGGGTGGCGTCGCTGACCGGAATACGCGCCGTCGCCGCCCTGCTCGTCGTCGGCACGCACGCGGCCTACAGCACCGGCAAGTACACCCACGGCTATTGGGGCCTGGTCGGCTCCCGCATGGAGATCGGCGTGCCGATGTTCTTCGTGCTGTCCGGCTTCCTGCTGTTCCGTCCGTGGCTGAAATCCGCCGCCACCGGAGCGCCACCGCCGTCGCTGAGTCGCTATGCGTGGCACCGGGTTCGGCGCATCATGCCGGCCTACGTCATCACCGTGCTGTTCGCGTACGTGCTTTACCACTTCCGGCAGGCGGGACCCAACCCCGGGCACACGTGGCTGGGACTGGTGCGCAACCTGACGCTGACCCAGATCTACTGCAACGGGTACCTGGGTAAGTACCTGCATCAGGGGCTGACCCAGATGTGGAGCCTCGCGGTGGAGGCGTCGTTCTACGTGCTGCTGCCGCTGCTGGCATACCTGCTGTTGGTGGTCCTCTGCCGCCGGCGCTGGCAGCCCCGGCTCGTGCTGGGTGCGCTGGCCGGGTTGACGTTGGTCAGCCCGGCCTGGCTGGTCCTGGTGCACACCGACCACTGGTTTCCCGACGGCGCGCGGCTGTGGCTGCCGACCTACCTGGCCTGGTTCCTCGCCGGGATGATTTTGGCCGTCCTGCAGGCGATGGGTGTCCGCGGTTACGCCTTCGTGGCCATACCGCTGGCCGTCGTCTGCTATTTCATCGTCTCGACGCCCATCGCCGGTGCGCCGACCACCTCGCCGGCGACGCTGAGCGAGGCCCTGTTCAAGACCTGCTTCTACGCGGTGATCGCCGCGCTCACGGTGGCGCCACTGGCCCTGGGGGATCAGGGCTGGTATTGGCGGCTGCTGGCGACCCGGCCGATGGTCTGGCTGGGAGAGATCTCCTACGAGATCTTTCTGATCCACCTGATCACCATGGAGTTCGCCATGGTCTACATCGTTCGCGCCCACGTCTACACCGGCTCGATGCTGTACCTGTTTGTCGCGACGATGGTGCTGACGATCCCGTTGGCCTGGCTGCTGCACCGCTTCACCCGCGTGCGGCAGATCTAGCTGCCCCTCCCACGACACACAGGGTTGAGGTCCCCTCAGTCCTTGCCCTGAGCCTGCTTTGCCGGCTCCAGCCACTTGGACTGCGCGGCCTCGCGCAGTCGCTCCTCGGCGTTGGCGTCGACCCCGGCCATCGCCCGGCGCAGCAGGGGCGGGGCCATCAGCGAGGTGATAATCGCGACCAGCACGATCGCCGTGTAGGTGGCGCTGCTGATCACGCCCAGCCGCAGGCCGACCAGTGCGACGACGACCTCGACCACACCACGGGCGTTCATGCCGGCGCCGAGCGCCAGGCCCTCACGCCGGGTCAGCCGGGAGCTGCGGGCGCCGATGTAGGCGCCGGCGAACTTGCCGATGATCGCGATGGCCAATACGACCACGGTGGCCGACGCCACCGACGGGTTGGCCAGTGCGGTCAGATCCATCCGCAGGCCCGCGGTTGCCAGGAATATCGGCGCGAACACCCACATCACGCTGGTGCGCAACGAGGCCAGCCGGGCGGGCTCCCCGGCGCCGGGGGCGCCGACGAGCACGCCGGCGACGAACGCGCCGAAGACCGCCTCGAGGCCGAGCGACTGGGTGATCGAGGCGCCGGCGATGATCACCAGGACGGCGGTGACCACGGACGCGCCGGAGTCGCTGCTGCGTCCCGCGAGCCGGAACGCCCGGCGCACCAGCGGGCGGCCCGCGAGCGCGGCGAGCACGACGAAGGCGATCAGCAAGCCGACGGACAGGGTGACTTTCCAGCCGTGCACGCCGCCCACGGCCATCGCGGACACGACGGAGAGCAGGAACCAGCCGACCGCGTCGTCCACCATGCCGGCGGTCAGAATGAGCTGGCCGGTGTCGCGGTGGGTGAGGTTCAGGTCGGCCAGCGTCTTGGCGATCACCGGGATGGCGCTGACGCACATGGCGACGCCGAGGAACATCGCGAACGTCGGCCGCGTGGTTGAGCCGGCCATCATGGTGGCGGGCAGCAGGAATGCGACGCCGATGCCGAGCGCCAGCGGGACGAGCAGACCGGCAAGGCTGACCTTCACCGCGGTGGCGCCACGCCGGCGGAGGCTCTTCAGGTCGAGGTGCGCGCCGGTGATTCCGACCAGCAGCAGCACGCCGACCTGGCCGACGACGTCGAGCAGGTGCGCCTGCTCGGTCTGCGCTGGGAAGAGCCAATGCTGGATGCCGGGTGCGGCGTGCCCGAGTATGGACGGGCCCAAGACCACGCCGGCCAACAGCTCACCGACGACCGCCGACAGGTTCAGCTTGACCGCGAGCCTGCCGAGCACCGTTGCGAGCAACAGCAGCAGGCCGATCTGCAGCAGGAACACCTGAATCTGGTGTGGGGCGATTTGGGTGTTGGGGAGGAACGTGGCCGCCAGGTTCATCGAGCTCTCCGACTCTGAAAGCGGTGGGCACAGAAGTTGCCGAACGAAAGTACCGCGACCTCAGTTTGCTGTCTCGTTGTGCGTCCACCCGCGCCCGGCCCTGCGGCACAGCGAGCTAGCGACGGACGGCGGCCGGCGTCACGATCGGGACGACGAACTCTTCGATCATCGCCCGCTCGTCGGCGTCGTCTCGACCCGGGAACAGCAGCAGCGACGTGATGACCCGCACCACCCAGCGTGCCCGGCGCTCCACGATGGCGGGGTCTTCGGGCCCGAGCGAGCCGACGAGCGCGGCGGCCAGGGCGGTGATGACCTCGGATCGGCCGGCCACCTCGGCGCCGATCGGCGGCCGGGTGATGGCGAACCACGACGCCAACGCTCGGCTGCCGCGAACCATCCGCAGCGCGGCGGTGATGCTTGCGACCAACCGTTCCCGGGCATCGTCGGTGCCGCCGATCTCCTCCCTGATCGCGCGTCCGAGCCTGCGGGTCTCGCGATGCACGTAGGCGGTCCGCAGCGCTTCGCGGTTGTCGAAGTACCGGTACAGGGTCGCGCGGGAACAGCCTGCGGCCCTGGCGATTTCGTTCATGCCGATCGAGGCGTGGTCGCGCTCGGTGTAGAGCCGCTCAGCGGCGTCGAGGATGCGGTCCGCGGCCGCTTCGGTGCGGTGCGCGCCCAGCCAGTCGTTCGGCATCAGGACTTCACCCGGATCGGCACCGACACCGGGCGGCGCACATAACTGCCACCCGACCAGACGATCGCGGACTCGTCGACCTCGAAATCCGGGCAGCGGGAAAGCAGTTCGGTCAGGGCGACCCGGGATTGCATGCGTGCCGCCGCCGCGCCCAGGCAATGGTGGGCGCCGTGGCCGAAGGTCAGGATGTTGCGGGGGCGACGGGTGACGTCGAGTTCGCCGGCGTCCGGCCCGTGTTGGCGTTCGTCTCGATTGGCCGACCCGTACAGCAGCAACGCTTTGCGCCCGGCGGGGATGGTGGTGTCGCCGACCGTCACGTCGCGGGTGGTGGTGCGGGCGAGTCCCTGCACCGGCGAAGTCAACCTGAGCAGCTCCTCGACCGCGTCGGGGATCAACCCCGGATCGTCGACGAGAAGCCGCCGCTGGTCGGGGCGTTGATGCAGCAAAGGCATTGAGCCGCCGAGCATTCCGGTGGTGGTGTCGTTGCCGCCGGTGACCATGGTGAATGTGAACGCCAGCACCGACAGGGTGCCGGTGAGGTCGCCGTCGGCGCCGACACCGGCGGCCACCAGATGGGAGATGGTGTCGTCGGCGGGCTCCGTTCGGCGCCGCTCGATCAAACCGGTGAAGTAGGCCATCATCGATCCGACCGCGTCGCCAACCGTCTCCAGTGCCCCGGCGACGCCGCCTTCGACGGTGTTGGCCGCGACGATCACATCGGTCCACCGGTCGAATTGCGCTCGATCCGCTTCGGGAACGCCCAGGTAGTGGGCGACCACCATCGACGGCAGCGGTTTGAACAGCTCGGTGACGATGTCGCCGCCGCCGGCCGCGCGCAGCCGCTCGATGCGTTCGACGACGAACTCGCGCACCTTGGGTTCCACCGCCTCCACCTGGCGAGGCGTGAAGCCACGCGACACCAGCTTCCGAAATTCGGTGTGCACCGGCGGATCCTGCATCACCATCGGTGGATTGTCCTGCAGACCAATCATTTCGAGGTCACCGTAATTGACCGTCAGCCCCTGCGCGGAGGAGAAGGTCTCGTGGTCGCGCGCCGCGGCCCACACGTCGGCGTGCCGGGACAGCACGTAGTAGTCGTGCTCGGGCCGTCTGGCCGGGACGACGTGGTGCACCGGATCGTGGTCGCGAAGCGCGCGGTACATCGGCCAGGGGTCGGGCCAGGTGTCGGCGGTGGCGAGCTCGAACATGACCGGCGCATTGTGAGACATAACCGCAGTCATGTCTCATTGGTACGACAATGAGACATCAATGTCAACGCCGGGGGTCTCGGGTGTGCGCGCATTCGCAGACCCGGAAGAAGACGGCGCTAGATGCCCGCGCCCGGGTTCAGGATGCCGTGCGGATCCAGGGCCTGCTTGATGCGCCGGTTGAGATCCATCACCTCGGGGCCGAGGTAGCCGGCCAGCCACGGGCGCTTCAACCGGCCCACGCCGTGCTCGCCGGTGATCGTGCCGCCGAGCCCGACGGCCAGGTCCATGATCTCGCCGAAGGCGAGGTGAGCGCGCTCGGTCATTGCGGAATCCGCGGGGTCGTACACGATCAACGGGTGGGTGTTGCCGTCACCGGCGTGGGCGATCACCGAGATCGTCAGGTCACGCTCGGCGGCGATGCGTGCGATGCCGGTGACCAACCGGCCCAGCGCCGGGAGTGGGACCCCGACATCCTCGAGCAACAGCGATCCCTTCGCTTCGACCGCGGGGATGCAGAACCGGCGGGCGGCGACGAACGCCTCGCCCTCGTCGGCATCGTCGGTCGAAAACACTTCCGTCGCACCGTTTTCGGCGAATACCGCGGCCATGATCCCGGCGTCCTCGGAGCTCGCCCGTCCCCTTTCGTCGGAGCCGGCCACCAGCATGGCGGCCGCGCCCCGGTCCAGGTCCATGCGCAGGGTGTCCTCGACGGCGTTGATGGCGACCGAATCCATGAACTCCAGCATCGACGGGCGGAGCCGGGCGGTGACCCCGAGCACCGCGTCCACGGCGGCCTCCACCGACGCAAACGAGGCCACCACGATGCTGGACGCGTTCTGCTTGGGCACCAGGCGCAGCGTCACCTCGGTGACGACACCCAGCGTGCCCTCGCTGCCGACGAACAGCTTGGTCAGCGAGAGCCCGGCCACGTCCTTCAAACGCGGGCCGCCGAGCCGGACCGCGGTGCCGTCGGCCAACACCACCTGCATGCCCAGCACGTAATCGGTGGTGACGCCGTATTTCACGCAACACAGCCCGCCGGCATTGGTGGCGATGTTGCCGCCGATGCTGCAGATCTCGAACGACGAGGGGTCCGGCGGATACCACAGGCCGTGCTCGGCGACGGCCTTCTTGACCTCGGCGTTGAACAGCCCGGGCTGACACACCGCGGTGCGCGTCACCGGATCGACGGCGATATCGCGCATCTTCTCCGTCGACAAGACGATGCCGTCGTCCAGCGCCGTCGCCCCGCCGGACAGGCCGCTACCGGCTCCCCGCGTCACCACCGGCACCCGGTGGGCGGTGGCCCAGCGCAACACCGTCTGCACGTCTTCGGTGCACCGCGGCCGGACCACCGCCAACGGTTTGCCGGCCGACGGGTCGAAGGCGCGGTCCTGGCGGTAGCCCTCGGTGACGGCCGGGTCGGTGACGACCATCCCGTCGGGCAGGCCGGCAATCAGCCCGGCCAGGACATCTGGGCTCACAGCCATTGATCCTAGGACCCGGACTCCCCGGCCAACTCCGGAGCGCGGTCCAATTCGCGCAGCGACGGCAGCCTCACGGCGACCAGCCCGATCATCACGATCGGCACCGCCAACGCCAGGAAGGTGGCCTTGAGCCCGGCGGCGTCGGCCAGGGGTCCGGCCACCAGCAAGCCCAACGGGCCCGCGGCGTACATCAGGCCCGTCATCACCCCGACCACCCGGCCGCGCAGATGGTGCGGCGCGCGGGTTTGCATCACGTAGTTGTAGATCGGCTGGATCGGCCCGTAGACCAGTCCGGTCACCCCGCACAGCGCGAGGATCACCGGCAACGGCGGCAGGAAGGCGATGCCGGCCGTCGCGGCGCCGAAGGTGAGGGTCGCCGTCAGCACGGCCGTGCGCCGGCGGGTGCGTTTGGACAGCACCGCATAGCCCAGCGCGCCCACGACGCCCCCGACCCCGAGCGCCATCAGCGCCCAACCCAGCTGGGCGGGCTGGTGCCGGTCGGCGAAGTACTTGGGGAACAGCACGCTTTCCATCGGCAGGTAGAGGGCGGTCACGGCCAGGTCGATCAGGCCGAGCGTCCGCAGCACCCGCAGGTTCCAGACGAACCGCAGCCCTTCGACGATGCCGGACATCAACCCGTCGGGCCGGCTCGCGTGGCGCGGCTTGCCGGCGCCCTCGAGGCGCAGCGCGCCGATCGCCAGGAGGGACAGCCCGAAGCAGCCCGCCGTGACCCACATCGTGTTGATGCCGCCGACCGCGGCGATCATCAAACCGCCGATGCCGGGGCCCAGGATGTAGGCCAGGTTGAGAATGGCCTCGTAGACGCTGTTGGTGCGGTCCAGCGACCAGGCGGCGCGGCCGGCGGCCTCGGGCAGCATGGACTGGCGCGCCGTCGCCCCGGCCGGGTCGAAAGCGGCCGCGCAGAAGGCCAGCACGGCCAGTTCGGCGACGCTGATGGCGTCCGTTCCGAGCAGCCACGCGGTCAGCGGGATGACACTGACCGCCGCGCCGGACAGCGCATCGGAGACGAGCGAGATCCGGCGGCGCCCGAAAAGGTCGACCGCGGTCCCGGCGACCAGGGTGGACAACACGAGTGGCAGCGTCATCGCGGCGGCCACGATGGACGCGTCCTTCGCGCTCTGATGGTGCTGCAACGCCAGCCACGGGAACGCGACTATCGAGATGCCGGTACCGGCCGTCGCCATCAGCGTGGCGAACAGGATCAGAAGCGCCGGGCCGCGGCTCGTATGGCTCATGGGTATTCGGTGCGAACTTAACGGCTGATCCGCGGCGCTACCACCGATTATTCGGGGACTTCAACCGTCGTCCACCGGATGGCTGCAGGATGTTGATGTGCTCGTCCACCCTCGTACCGGCCAGCCGTTCGATTCTCCGGTGGTCCCCGGCACCGGCTGGCCGGGCGATCCGGCCACCCCGGAGACGGAGGTGGCCGCCGACGCCGCACAGGTCGCCGCGCTGGCGCACGACGCCGCGTCGATCCGCGAACTCGACGCCGTGATCAGCGTCTGCCGCGCCTGCCCGCGCCTGGTCGACTGGCGCGAGGACGTGGCCGTGCTGAAACGACGTGCCTTCGCCGACCAGCCGTATTGGGGCCGCCCGGTGCCGGGCTGGGGGTCGGAACGGCCCTGGCTGTTGATCGTCGGGTTGGCGCCCGCCGCGCACGGCGCCAACCGGACGGGCCGCATGTTCACCGGCGACCGGTCCGGCGATCAGCTCTATGCCGCGCTGCACCGGGCCGGGCTGGTGAACCAGCCGACCAGCGTGGATGCGGCGGATGGCTTGCGGGCCAACGGGGTTCGCATCGCCGCGCCGGTGCGGTGCGCGCCCCCGGCCAACGCACCGACGCCGAAGGAGCGCGACACCTGCTGGCCCTGGCTGGAGGCCGAATGGCGGCTGGTCGCCGAGCACGTGCGCACGATCGTGGCGTTGGGCGGGTTCGCCTGGCAAATCGCGCTGCGGCTGCCGGGCGCGTCCGCGATGCGCAAGCCGCGGTTCGGCCATGGGGTCGTGGCGCAATTCGCGCCCGGCGTGCGATTACTCGGCTGCTACCACCCCAGCCAGCAAAACATGTTTACCGGTAGGTTGACACCAGCAATGCTCGACGACGTTTTTCGCGACGCGAAAAGGCTGGCAGGGATCAAGTGACCGACGTTCTGATTTCCGGCGCCAGCGTCGCCGGTGCGACGACGGCTTATTGGCTTGGGCGGCATGGCTATTCGGTCACCGTGGTGGAGCGCCACCCCGGGCCGCGGCCGGGTGGTCAGGCGATCGACGTGCGCGGGCCGGCGCTGGGGGTGCTGGAGCGCATGGGCCTGCTGGCCGCCGCCCAGAAACGAAAGACGCAAATCCGCGGCGCCTCCGTCGTCGACCGCGACGGCAACGAGCTGTCCCGCGACACCGAGTCGACGCCCACGGGCGGGCCCATCGACAGCCCGGACATCGAGCTCCTGCGTGACGACCTGGTCGAATTGCTGTACGGCGCAAGCCAATGGACGGCGGAATACATCTTCGATGACACCATCACCGGGCTGGACGACGACGGTGCGGCCGTCCACGTGACCTTCGAACGTGCCCCCGCGCGCAGCTTCGACTTGGTCATCGGCGCGGACGGATTGCACTCGAACGTGCGCCGGTTGGTCTTCGGCCCCGAGGAGCGATTCATCGAGCGGCTGGGCACGCACGCGGCGATCTTCACCGTGCCCAATTTCCTCGACCTGGACTACTGGCAGACCTGGCATTACGGGGACGCCAGCATGGCCGGGGTCTACAGCGCCCGCAACAACACCGAGGCCCGGGCCATGCTCGGTTTCATGGACGCCGATCTGCGGATCGACTACCGCGACACGGAAGCGCAGTTCGCCGAGCTGCAGCGGCGGATGGCCGACGACGGGTGGGTGCGTCCGCAGTTGCTGGAATACATGCGCAGCGCACCGGATTTCTACTTCGACGAGATGTCGCAGATCAAGATGGACCGTTGGTCGGTAGGCCGGGTCGCGCTGGTCGGCGACGCCGCATATTGCTGCTCGCCGTTGTCGGGCCAGGGGACCAGTGTCGCCCTGCTGGGCGCCTACATCCTGGCCGGCGAGCTCGCGACGGCCTCCCACGACGGCACGGTTGATTACGGGCTCGGCTTCGCCAACTACCACAAAGAATTCAGCGACTACGTCAAGCGCAACCAATGGCTGGTCGTCGACAACATCCCGGGCGGGGCTCCCATCCCGCAGGAGGTCTTCGACCGCATCGTCAGCTCGATCACGCTCAAGGACTACTGAGCCTGAAGCGCCTGGCGGTGATTGTGAAACGTGGGCTTTGATTGTGCAACGTGGGCGCAAGACCGGCCGGATTCCCGCCCCGCGTTCACACCCAAAGCCGTGAGCGCACGATCACTGCCGTGCCGCTGAGCCGAGGGAACGTTCGCGGGCCGCACGGCGTTGACGCGAACGTGCGTCTTTCCGTCCTCGATCTCGTCCCGGTGCGCTCGGATCAGACGAGCGCCGACGCGCTCGCGGCAACCGTGCAGTTGGCGCAGGCCGCGGATCGGCTGGGTTTCACGCGCTACTGGGTCGCCGAGCATCACAACATGCCCTCCGTCGGCGCCACCAGCCCGCCGGTCCTGATCGCCTATCTGGCCGCGCAAACCTCGCAGCTTCGTCTCGGGTCCGGCGGCGTGATGCTGCCCAATCACGCACCGCTGGCGGTGGCCGAGCAGTTCGCGCTGCTGGAAGCCGCCGCGCCGGGCCGCATCGACCTGGGCATCGGCCGAGCGCCCGGGTCCGACCCGGTGACCTCCTATGCGCTGCGTGGCGGCCGCGGCGAAGAAGACATCGAGAACTTTCCGGAATACCTCGACGACGTGGCGGCGCTGATGAGCGCGCGCGGCGTCGTGGTGCCGCTGCGCTCGGGCGACTACCGGCTCAAGGCCACCCCCGCGGCCGCCGGTGAGCCGCGCCTGTGGCTGCTGGGCTCGTCGATGTACTCGGCTCACCTGGCCGCCGCCAAGGGGCTGCCCTACGTGTTCGCGCACCACTTCTCGGGCCAGGGAACCGAGGAGGCGCTCGAGGTGTACCGTTCCCGGTTCAAGCCCAGCGCCCTCACGCCCGAGCCGCTGACGTTTTTGACGGTGAACGCCGCGGTGGCCGAAACCCGCGACGAGGCAACGGCATTGATGCTGCCCAATCTGCAGATGATGGCGAAGCTGCGCACCGGACAGCCCCTGGGGCCCGTGCCGCTGGTCGAGGAGGCCGAAGGCGCGGAGCTGACCGAACAGCAGCAGCGGATCGTGGAGAGCGGACTGCGGCGAGCGGTCCTCGGTACGCCCGCCGAGGCCGCCGAGCAGTTACGGGCGCTCGCCCAACGGTTCGAGGTCGACGAGGTGATGGTCAACCCGGTGGCCTCGGCTCGCCGCGGCACCGGTCCGGCAACCGCGCCGGCGCGGGTGGCGACGCTGGAACTGCTCGCCAAGGAATTGTTCTAGCCGCTCACTCCGGCACACCGGATTTCTGCGAATCGATGGGGCCCGCGACCGCGCTCCGGCCGGTGATCCAGCGCCGCAGTTCCTCCGGCGGCAACGGCGGGCTGTGCACGAACCCCTGGGTGATGGTGCAGCCGTAACGCCGCAGCGCGCTCAGGGTGGCGTCGTCTTCGACGCCCTCGGCGACGAGGTCGGCACCCAGGTTCTGCGCCAGGTCCACCGTGGACTGCACGATGGCCACCGATCGGGGATCCTGCGCCAACCGCGCCACGAATCGCCGGTCCAGCTTGAGCTCGTCGACCGAGACATCCTGCAGGCGGGCCAGCGACGACCATCCGGTGCCGTAGTCGTCCAGCGAGATGCGAACGCCGAGCAGCTGCAGGGCGGCGACGGTGTTGCGGGAGCGCTCCGAGTCGACGAGGGCGCTCTCGGTGATCTCGATGATCAGTGCGTCGGGGGGCAGCCCGTGGGTCCGCAGCAACCGTTCGATGGTGACCGCGAGGTCGAGGTCGAGCAGGTTCGTCGTCGACAGGTTCACCGCGACGGTCAGCGCAATGCCCTGGTCGCGCCACAACCGGATCTGTTCGAGGGTGAGGTTGATGGTCCGATTGGCCAACGTGCGCATCAAACCGGCGCGTTCGGCGGACGGGAGGAACTCCTCCGGCAGCAGCAGCCCGCGGGCGGGGTGTTGCCAGCGCAGCAGCGCCTCGACGCTGTGCACGCTCCCGTCGCTCGCGTTGACCTTGGGCTGGTAATGGAGCGTCAGCTCGTCGCCATCGATGAGCGCGGCGCGTAGTTCCCGGATGAGGTTGGGATCGTGGTCGCGATCCACCTCGAAGCCGGACTCGTACACCGCGATCTTGCTCAGTGCGGACTTGGCGTACGGGATCGCGGCCTCCGCCCGATTCAACAGCTCCTGCGGGTGGTCGCAATGATCGGGGTACAGCGCGATGGCGACGCAGGCGTCGATCTGCACACTGATCGCGTCCAGTTCGAACGGGATGCTGATGGCCTCGAGTAACCGACTCGCCTGGGCCCGCGCGGCGGTGAGGTCGGATCCCACCCCGAGCAGGATGGCGAATTCTTCATCGCTCACGCGGGCGAGCAGGTCGTCGCGACGCACGTTGTGCGCGAGCCGGTTTGCGACGCGCCACAACAGCTCTTCGCCGAAGTGGCGACCAACCGAGGCGTTGATCTCCCGCAGCTTGTGGAGGTCCAGCAGGAGCAGCGCACGACGCGACGACGTTCCCACGGGCGAGTCCGAAGCCGACAGCGCGGTGAGCGCCGTTGCCAGCGATCGCCGATTCGGCAGGGTGGTCAATTGGTCCGTCATGGCCTGTTTGTGGCTTTCGGCCAGCAGGCTGACATCCCGGAACGTCACCGAGAATCGCGCGGCGACGGCCACCAGGCTCAGGGCGGCGAGCGTCGATGCGAGCCGCGAATCGTGCCCCAGAATGGTGACGCCGAGTGCCACGACGGTGCACGTCACCGGAACGGCATAGGAGTCGAGTCCGCGCCGCGTTGCCGGTGCCGCCGATGACCCACGGGCCCAGCTGGCCATCGCCACCAACAGCGACGACGCCGGCCAGAGCGCGTCGAGCGAGGTACCCACCCGGTATGAGCCCGCCGACGTCTGGAAGAGGTATGCCGTGTCCGCAACCGCGAAACCCACCAGCCCGGCGACCAGCAGGGCCCACCGGAACTCGCTGCGCCAGCCCAGGATCGGCAGCATGCCGACGGCCAGGGCCAGCAGCACCAAGTCGCCCCAGGGATAAATCAGGCCGACCAACACCGTCGCGGGCGTGCGGTCCGCGGCGGCGTGCATGGGTCCGGCCCGCAGCGCCGCGGCCAGCGCGGCCACGGCCAACGCGCACACCAGGGAATCGAGGCGCACCGGCATCGGTACCCGCTTCAGGCGGGCCCGCATCAGCAGCAAGATCCCGGCATAGACGAACGGGTAGAACGCCAGGTACTCGGGATCGGCGACCGACGGCGACTGCGCGTTCGGCACCCACAACGCATACACGACGTCACCGAGCGCCGAGAGCGCCATGCCCGCGGCGATCAAAGACCACGCCCGCCGGTCGGCTTTGAGGCGGTATGCGCGAACGGCGATCAGCCCGGCCGCCAGCAGGTTCAACGCCGAATACAGGGATTTGGTGAAGAAGACGCTGTGACTGGCAATCGGCGAGACGACGCTGGCCACCGTGAAGGAGGCCACGCCGATGATCAAGGCCGCCAGGGCAATCCGGATTGGCGTCGGGGGCCAGCGGACGCCGTCGATCCCGCCCTGCGGTCGCGCGGGTCTCGACACGGCCACGTCGGCGGCCCGCCTGAGCATCGGCTCGGCGCTCCTCACGGCGGCCTCCACCGCCGCGGCGGCCGGCTCGGCGGGCGGGATGGCCGGGAAGGAATAGGACAGGGGCAAATCGGGCACGAAACTCCGAACACATTGGCCCCCTTCCCGTTTGGCCGTGTACATGGCCAGGTCGGCGTGCCGGAGGAGCTGCTCGACGGTGCAGTCCGACGCGGCGGTGGCGACGGTGAAACCGACACTCGGCCGGACCGCTATGGGAACCCCGTCGACCACGATCGGGGTGTTGAACGCGTCGAGGACCCGATGGGCCGCCCCGTGTGATTCTTCGATGGGACCCTCGAGGAGGACGGCGAATTCGTCGCCACCGAGGCGAGCAATGACGCACTTGTCACCCAGGGTGGCGGTGAGTCGCCCGGCGACCCGGACCAGCAGTTCGTCACCGGCCGGGTGGCCCAGGGCGTCGTTGACCGACTTGAAGTTGTCGAGGTCGAGGCACAACACCCCGATGGGCGCGATGCCGCAATCCTGCCGGGCGACGGCCTGTTCCAGCCGGTCAAGGAAATACGCCCGGTTGGCCAGTCCCGTCAGGCTGTCGCGAAACGCCTCCCGCGCCACCTCGGACAGCAGGCTCTGGTTCTCCGTCAACATGACGAACTGACGCACGAGCACCGCGGCGACGAGAACGCCCAGCGCGGCCAGCAACGGGCCGTGCGCCATCAAGCCCGCCACGTGGCCCATCCCCACCGCGGCGGCCACCAGCAACGGCAGGTACGGAAGCCACAGCCGGGTACGCGACCGTATCTCGTCGGCGCGCGAGGGCGGCGACGGGACCTCGTGGACGCTCGACAGCGCGGCCAGCGCGATCATGCCCAGCCCACCCACTCTGCCCAGGTCCACGAGATCGCTGACCTGGTAGCTGCCGATCCCGCTCTTGAACACCATCGCGATGTCGGCGACGCTGATCATCAGCACGCCGCCGGCCAGCAGATTGCGGCTCGGCGGGTCGCCGCGACGAACCCGCGACAACATCAGGATCGCGGTGGTCAGCAGGACGATGTCGTTGAAGACCTCGGCGAGGGTCGTCACCCGCGAGCCGCTGTTCTGGCGCAGCTGCTGGTCGACGACGAAGACCCACGACACCACGAACAGCGACGTCGCCACGATGAGGCCGTCCAGCACCAGCCGCCGCGGACTGTGGCGGGAAAAGCGCGACAACAGGACCAGCGACGTGAAGGTGCCGAACGGCCAGAGCAACAGGACGATCTCGGCGGCGGCGGGATGGGTGGCGTGGGCCAGTTCCGGACGCACGTCGTACACGGCCCAGATGACCTCGCCCGCCGCCCAGCCCAGCTGGGCCGTCACCATCGCCAGCCATCCGTACCTGTGCCGGCCGGCCGCGGACCGGGCCGCGTAGCCGGCGAATCCCGCCCCGCACAGCAGGCAGACCGCCAGCGCGATTTCATCGACCGGCCGGGTCGCGTAGACGCCCCGCCAGCCCCCGATCGAGGATGCGACCACCAGCGTGGCCGCCAGACCATACACGCCGACGACGAGCCAACCGACTCGCGGGGGCAGCCTGAATCGCCGCCAGGGATTGCCCGCCCAGGGTTGCATACCGCTCCAGCCGATCCGCGCCGTGCGATGACCAATCGAGGAGATCACCGCACGCTAGTGGAGAATAAACCCCCGCGCCAGGCTCGGGGTCAGCGCCGTGTGAGCACGACGACGGGAATCGGCCGCGACGTCTTCTGCTGGTAGGCGGTGTAGCGGTCGCCGTTGTTCTTGTTGACGATCTGCCACAGCCGCGGGTAATCGGCGTCGTCGCGCAGCACCGGGCGAGCGGTGACCGCAAAACGTTTCGGGCCGACGTTGATTTCCACGTCCGGATTCTTCCGCAGGTTGTGGTACCAGCCGGGCGCGCGCGGGTCGCCGCCCTTGGAAGCGACGACCAAATAGTCATCGCCGTCGCGCGCATAGGTGAGCGCCGCGGTTCGCGGTTGGCCGGTCTTGGCGCCCACGGTGTGCAGTAGCAGGCTGGGTATCAGCAGGAAGCGGTGACCGATCCAGCCGTTCGTCTTGCGATACACGCTGTCGTGCAGGCGCAACATCGGGGGCAGTAGACGCTGTTCGACCCAGGACGGAAATGCCATCAGCCCAGTATTACTGGCTGGCGTCGATGCGGGCCAGCGCCGAACGCAGGATGTGCGCGGTGGCGTCCCGGTCGGGGTCGCGCCTCAGCAGCATCCCCTTGGCGACCGACAGCTTGTCGCCGTTGCGTCGGGGCAGCACGTGCAAATGAATGTGGAACACCGTCTGGAAGGCGGCGCTGCCGTCGTTGATGGCGATGTTGGTCGCGTCGGCCAATTCCGTTGTGCGGGCGGCACGGGCGATCCGCTGGCCGATGGTGATCATCCCGGCCAGCGTCTCGGGCGGGGTGTCGGTGAGGTCCACGGTGTGGCGTTTGGGGATGACGAGGGTGTGCCCTCGGGCGAACGGGCGGATGTCGAGGATGGCCAGATAGTCGTCGTCTTCACAGATCCGGATGGCCGGGGCCTCGCCGGCGATGATCGCACAGAACACGCAGGACATGTCGCCCACGGTACTGGCCGGGGGATACGCTGCCGCAGTGGACGCTCGCGATGTGGCTTATGCCGGCGCGGCCACTCAGGCCCGGATGCTGGCCGACGGTGAGCTGACCGCGCCCGGGCTGCTCGAGATCTACCTGGATCGGATCGCGCGGCTGGACAGCCAATTGCGCTGCTATCGCGTGGTGTTGTCCGACAGCGCGCGTGATGAGGCCGCCGTCGCGCAGGACCGCCTCGACGCCGGCGAGCGGCTGCCGCTGCTCGGGGTGCCGATCGCGATCAAGGACGACGTCGACGTCGCAGGCGAGGTGACGACGTACGGCAGCGGCGGACACCGGCCGGCGGCGACCTCCGACGCCGAGGTGGTCCGCCGGCTCCGCGCCGCCGGCGCCGTCATCCTCGGCAAAACCAATGTGCCCGAGCTGATGATGTTTCCCTACACCGAGTCGCTGGCCTTCGGGGCGACCCGCAATCCGTGGAACCTCACCCGCACGCCGGGCGGCAGCAGTGGCGGCAGCGCGGCCGCGGTGGCCGCCGGCCTGGCTCCGCTGGCGCTGGGCTCGGACGGTGGCGGCTCGATCCGCATCCCGGCGATCTGGTGCGGCCTGTTCGGTGTCAAACCGCAACGGGATCGGGTGTCGTTGGAGCCGCACGACGACGCGTGGCACGGGCTCAGCGCCAACGGCCCGCTGGCCCGGTCGGTGCTGGACGCCGCGCTATTCCTCGACGCGACGGCGACGGTTTCCGAAGTGTCCGGCCCGAGCGGCGAGTTCGCGGCCGCGGCGACGCGTGACCCCGGCCGGCTGCGCATCGCCTTGAGCACGAAGGTCCCCACGCCGCTGCCCGTCAGGATCGGCAAGCAGGAGCTCACGGCGGTCGAGCAGGCCGGCGCGTTGCTGCGCGACCTGGGCCATGACGTGATCCGCGCCGACCCCGACTATCCACCGTCGGCCATCATGACCAATTACCTTCCCCGCTATCTGCGGGGCATCAGCGACGACGCCGACGCGCTGGGGCATCCCGAACGTCTCGAAGCGCGCACCCGCAACCTGGCGCGCGCCGGCTCGCTGTTCTCCGATCGCCGGATGGTCGCCCTCCGCGAGGCCGAGGCGGCGGTGAGCGCCCGGATTCAGTCGATCTTCGACGACGTCGACGTCGTCGTCACGCCGGGCAATGCCACGGGCCCGTCCCGCATCGGCGCTTACCAACGCCGCGGCGCGGTGTGGACGCTGCTGGCGGTGGCGCAGCGCGTGCCCTACCAGCAGGTGTGGAACCTGACCGGTCAGCCCGCCGCGGCCGTGCCATGGGACTTCGACGGCGACGGCCTGCCGATCGGCGTCCAGCTGGTGGGCCGGCCGTTCGCGGAGGCGACGTTGTTGTCGCTGGCCGCCCAGATCGAGTCGGCGCGGCCGTGGGCGCACCGGCGACCGCCGGTGTCATGAAGGAAGGATTTCGCGCCAGGCGGCCAGCTTGACGCCCGGCCGGACGGCGTGGGCCGGGCTCGTCGACGGTAGCCGCCGGTAGTGAATCCGCTTGTCGGCCTCGGCCAGCCTGCGGTACAACTCGGCGGCCTTGGCGCCGTTGAAGTAGACGCGCGTGATGGCGGGGTACCGCGCGAACAGTTCGCCGAAGTCGTTGACCACCACGCTCTTGGGTTCGATCGCCGAATCCGCGCTGCCGGCCCGGCGGCACGCGCCCACCACGTCCCAGAGGGCCACGCCGGCCGATTGCAGGGCGGCCAGCCGCTTTTCGTACGGCGCCGCCGCATCGAACCCGAACAGCTCGGCGGTGATCGCCCAGAACGCGTTTCGCGGATTGCCGTAGTACTGGCCCGCCCCCAGCGACTGGGGGCTCGGGAAGGAACCCAGGATCAGCACCCGGGCGTGCTCGTCGACGACCGGCGGGAATCCCCGCAGCAGCGGTGCGCTCATCACTGCACATCATGGCGCGCATCTCGGTTCGCCGGCGTCGACCCGCTTCGCCCGGCTTCGCCGCGCTCGCGATCGACGGGGCCGATTTGCGTCGACCCGCTTCGCCCGGCTTCGCCGCGCTCGCGATCGACGCGGGCCTGTACGTTGGCGACGTGGACGGGGACCTGCTCGGCGGACTCGAGGGCAGCGCACGCGCTGAACGGGCGGAGCTGGTCGAGTGGCTGCTTGAGCAGGGCATCACCGCCGACGAGATCAGGGCAACGAACCCGCCACTGTTGCTGGCCACCCGCCACCTGATCGGTGACGACGGCACCTACGTGTCCGCCCGCGAGATCAGCGAGACGCACGGCATCGACCTGGAGCTGTTGCAACGGGTGCAGCGCGCGATCGGCCTTGCCCGGGTGGAGGATCCCGACGCGGTCGTGCACATGCGCGCCGACGGCGAAGCGGCCGCCTACGCCCAGCGTTTCGTCGAGCTCGGCCTGGATCCCGAGCAAGTGGTGCTGGTGGTCCGGGTACTCGCCGAAGGTCTGTCGCGCGCCGCTGAGGTCATGCGCTATACGGCGCTTTCGGCGATCATGCGGCCCGGGGCCACCGAGCTGGAAATAGCCAAGGCGTCAAAGGCTTTGGTAGGCGAAATCGCGCCCGAGCTCGGTCCGATGATCCAGCACATGCTGTTCATGCAGCTGCGCCACATGATGGAGACCGAAGCGGTCAACGCGGCCGAACGCGCCGCCGGCAAGCCGCTGCCGGGCGCGCGCCAGATCACCGTCGCCTTCGCCGACCTCGTCGGCTTCACCCGGATCGGTGAAGCGGTGTCGCCGGAGGAACTGGGACATCTGGCCAATCGACTGGCGGTCCTGGCCCGAGACATCACCGTCCCGCCGGTGCGATTCATCAAGACGATCGGCGACGCGGTGATGTTCGTCTGCCCCGACCCGCTGCCCATGCTCGACGTGGTGGTGAAGCTGGTGGACGCGGTGGACACCGACAACGACTTCCCGCGGCTACGGGCGGGCGTGGCCTCCGGCATGGCCGTGAGCCGGGCGGGCGACTGGTTCGGCAGTCCGGTCAACGTCGCCAGCCGGGTCACCGGCGTGGCGCGTCCGGGCACCGTGCTCGCGGCGGATTCGGTCTGGGAGACGGTGGGGGACACCGGCGAGTTCAACGGATCGTTCGCAGGTGCGCGCCGCCTCAAGGGCATCAAGAACGAGGTCAAGCTCTTCCGTATTCGCCGGGGCGACGGCGGAAACTGAGTCGCAAAGTCGGCCGACATGGGCAGGCCCGGACGACTCTGGGGGCGTGGGCTCCGTCATGCGCGGGTCCTACGCGGCCGGTCTTCTACCCTGACTTCCGGCGCTTTGAATTGGTCGTTTCCGGGCCTGCTTCGCTACCAAAAATACAACGCCGAACAGCCCATATCAACGGGTCTTGCGCACTTAAACACAGCTTTCGCGGACGGAGGTCGGCGGCTTCGTCGCCCACCGCGCGCCTGCCGTCGCCTCGCGGCGTTCGCCGCCGGTGAACGCTGTTCCCTAACATATGTAACGGTGTAATCATGTAATGATGAAATCGCATCACACGCACGGCCGGCGCTACGGCCGCCCCGGTGGCTGGCAGCAAGCTCAGCAGCCCGACGCCAGCGACGCCGCGGAATGGTTCGCCGGGCGCCTGCCCGAAAGCTGGTTCGACGGGGACCCGACGGTCATCGTCGACCGCGAGGAGATCACCGTCATCGGACGGCTGCCCGAGCCCCAGGGCCCGGAGCAGGAGACCGAGGCGCGCGCGGAAGGGCGCGCCTCCCGGTTCCGTGAGGAATCCCGTTCGGAGCGAATGCACATCGCCGACGAGGCGCAGGATCGCTACGGGCGCAAGGTGTCCTGGGGCGTCGAGGTCGGTTCCAAATCCGGCACGGAACGAATCCTGTTCACTCACATCGCGGTACCGGTGATGACGCGGCTGAAGCAACCCGAACGGCAGGTGCTCGATACGCTGGTGGATGCCGGTGTCGCCCGGTCTCGCGCCGACGCGCTGGCGTGGTCGGTCAAGCTGGTGGGTGAACATGCCGAGGAATGGCTGGCCAAGCTGCGTAGCGCCATGTCGGCGGTCGACGACTTACGCGCCGAGGGGCCGAACCTTTAGCCCCAGGCCGGTGCCCTTACCCGCTGAATCGTAACGAGTTGTCCCGGTTGGGTTTTGACCATATCTCACCCGCCGTAGTTGGTCCACCAGGTGTGCAGGTCCTCGGGCGCGGGCGGATCCCCGTAGACGTCGCAGAGCATGAGTTTGGCCTCGTTGGTCCAGATCACGTTCGGGTGGTTCGTGTAGGTGCCGCACGCGATCATGCCGGCGGTCACCGCCGGGGTGGTGTCGTGGTGCCAGCCGCAAGGTGCTATGCCCGTGTCATGGCGTAGTAGGCGCCCCGGCGGCCCAGCAACTCGGCATGGCTGCCTTGCTCGGCGACCCGGCCGTCCTCGACCACGACGATGCGGTCCGCGTCCCGAATCGTCGAAAGACGGTGGGCGATGATGAAACTCGTGCGGTCTCGGCGCAGCTCCGACATGGCGCGGGCGATGAGCGCCTCGGTGCGGGTGTCGACCGAACTGGTCGCCTCGTCGAGGATCAACAGCCGGGGCCGGGCCAGGAAGGCGCGCGCGATGGTGATGAGCTGCTTCTCGCCGGCGCTGATGTTGCCACCGCCACCGCTGACCCGTGTCTGGTAGCCGTCCGGCAGGGTGTGCACAAACCGGTCGACGTAGGCCGCCTTCGCGGCTTGCACCACCTCGTCCGCACTGGCGCCGGGCCGCCCGTAGGCGATGTTCTCCGCGATCGTCCCGTCGAAGAGCCAGGTGTCTTGCAGGACCATGCCGATCCGCGACCGCAGCGACTGCCTGCTCACGGTCGTGATGTCGACGCCGTCGACCAGGATCCGGCCGGAATCGACGTCGTAGAACCGCATCAGCAGGTTCACCAGTGTGGTCTTGCCGGCGCCGGTGGGCCCGACGATCGCCACCGTGGTTCCGGGTTCGGCCACCATCGACAGGTCGTGGATCACTGGGGTGTTCGGGCGGTAGCCGAAGCTGACGTGCTGGAACTCGACTCGGCCGGTGAGGGCCGCGTGCGGCCGCGGCACGGCGGCCGCGGCGTCGGGTGATTCCTCGGGTTCGTCGAGCAGATCGAATACCCGCTCGGCGCTGGCCACCCCGGACTGCAGGGTGTTGTACATACCGGCCACCTGGCCGAGCGGGCTGTTGAACTGCCGCACGTATTGGATGAAAGCCTGGATCCCGCCGAGGGTGATGTGGCCGGTGGCGACCTGCAGGCCGCCCACCACGGCGACGGCCACGTAGCCGAGGTTGCCGATGAACCCCGTCGCCGGCGCCACAAGGCCCGAGAAGAACTGGGCGCCGAAACTGGCCCGGTACACGTCGTCGTTGCAGTCACGAAACTGCGCGCGTGCCGCGGCCTGGTGGCCGAACGTCTTGACCACCGTGAAGCCGCTGTACGTCTCCTCGATATGGGCGTTGAGGCGACCGATGCTCGTCCACTGCGCCACGAACAGGCGCTGGGCGCGCCGCGCGATCGCGCGTGTCGCCAGCAGGGTCAGCGGCACCGTGGCGACGGTGATCAGGGCCAACAGCGGCGAGATGGACACCATCATCGCCAGCACGGCGACCACCGTCAGGATCGACGTCACCAGCTGGCTGATGGTCATCGACAGCGACGACTGCACGTTGTCGATGTCGTTGGTCACCCGGCTCAGCAGCTCACCGCGTTGCCGGCCGTCGAAGTAGGACAGCGGCAGCCGGTGGATCTTGTCCTCGACGTCCGAACGCAGCGCGACCATGGTGCGCTGCACGGTGACGTTGAGCAGCCGCGCCTGCGCCCAAATCAGCAGCGCCGAAACCAGATACAGGCCCAGCGCCAGCGCCAGTGTTCGCGCCACCGCGCCGAAGTCCACGCCCTTGCCCGGCACCACGCTCATCCCCGACAGCAGGTCGGCGAAGGTGCCCTCGCCCCGCGCGCGGGCCGCGGCGACGGCCTGCGCCTTGGTGATGCCCGCGGGCAGCTGTCGCCCTATGACGCCGTTGAACAACAGATCCGTGGCGTGGCCGAGGATGCGCGGGACGATGACCCCGATCACCGTCCCGGTGACCCCCAGGCCGATCACGGCGACGCTCAGCCGGCGTTGCGGTGTAAGCCTTTTCACCAGCCGGGTGGCCGACCCCCAGAAGTCGCGAGACCGGCCCGCGGGGGCCGGCGCCACACCGCGAGTCACCGCCGCGGTCATGGCAAGCCCCCCGCGTGGCCCGATCCCACGGCGCTCACCGACTGCGAGTCGGCGAATTCCGCGTAGGTGGGGCAGTCGGTGAGCAACGATTCGTGGGTGCCGGTGCCCACCAGTCGTCCGTTGTCGACGACGATCACCTGATCGGCCTGGGCGGCGGTCGAAACCCGTTGGGTGACAACGATGACGGTCGCCGCGGCCGCTACCTGTTGCAGCGACGCGCGGACCCGCGCGTCGGTGTGCACGTCGAGCGCGCCGAACGAGTCGTCGAAAAGGTAGATGGCGGGGCGGCGGATGACCGCCCGGGCGATCGCCAGTCGTTGCCGCTGACCGCCGGAGAAGTTGATACCGCCCTGGGCCACCCGCATCCGGAGCCCGTCGTCGTGTGCGCGCACGAATCCGTCGGCGTCGGCCACCCGCAACGCTTCCCACATCTCGTCGTCGGTCACCACCTGGTTCGGGGCCGCGCCGATGCGGAGATTGTCGGCCACGGTACCGGAGAACAGGTAGCCGCGTTGGGGAACCAGCCCGATCGCGGACCACAGCCGCTCGGTGTGGTAGTCGCGGACGTCGATATCGTCGACCAGCACGGCGCCGCCGGTCACGTCGTAGAGCCGGCAGATCAGCGACACCAGCGTCGACTTGCCCGACCCGGTGCTGCCGACGATGGCCGTGGTGGTGCCGGGACGTGCGGTCAACGAAACGTCTTGCAGCACCGGGCGGTCAGCACCCGGATAGCTGAAGGTGGCGCCGTCGAGGCGCACCACCCCGGTGATCCCGCCGGGCGGGAACGCCGGCCGCTGCGGATCGGTCACCGCGGCCCGGGTGGAGAGCACCTCGGTGATCCGTTCGGCGCACACGGATGCTCGCGGCAGCACCACCAACGTCATGGTGGCCATCAGCACCGCCATGAGGATCTGGGTGAAGTAGGCCAGGAAGGCGGTCAGCGAGCCGACCTGCATCTGGCCGCGATCGATGCGCAGCCCGCCGAACCAGATCAGCGCGACGCTGGACACGTTGACGGTCAGCGTGGTCACCGGCAGCATCACCGCCTGCCAGTTGCCGGCGGTGAGCGCGGTGTGCGACAGCGCGGCGTTGGCGCGGGCGAATCGGTCGCGCTCATAGCGTTCGCGGGCGAACGCACGGACGACGCGGACGCCGGAGAGTTGGTCGCGCATCACCCGGTTGATGCCGTCGATCAGGCCCTGCATCCTGCGGAACAGGGGCAGCATGTGCGACATCACCCAGTAGTTGGTCAGCGCCATGATGGGAACGCTGACCAGCAGGAGCCAGGTCAGCGCGGCCTCCTGGTGGATCGCCATCAGGATTCCGCCCACGCACATGATGGGCGCGGTGACCAGCACGGTGCTCGATATCTGAACCAGGTATTGAATCTGGCGGACGTCGTTGGTGCTGCGCGTCAACAGCGTGGGCGCGCCGAAGCGGGCGGTCTCATGCTCGGAGAAGGTCGTGATGTGTTCGAACATCGCCGCGCGCAGGTCGCGACCGAAGCCCATCCCGGTTCGCGACCCGAAGTAGATCGCCCCGACCGCGCACAACACCTGCAGTCCGGTGACCGAGAGCATCACCATGCCGAGCCTGACGATCGTGGACGTGTCGCCCTTGGCGACGCCCTCGTCGATGATCGCGGCGTTGACCGTCGGCAGGTACAGCGACGCCAGGGTGCTGGTTGCCTGGAGCACCATCAGCACCGCGACCAGCCGCCGGTACGGCCGGATGTACTGGCGCAGCAGTGCCAGGAGCATTTCGTAACTGTCGCACACGGCGCGTCTGGCGGCGTAACTGAAACGCCTGCTCAGGCGCGTCGGTGGTTGACCCGGTGAGCTGCCGCTACAGTGCATCGTGTGGACCGGGAGCAGGCTGAGCAAGAGCAGGGTAGCGGTGCGGCGTAACGCGAGGGCGCTCGCCGTAGCGGCGTCAGCCTTGATGATCCTGGTGCCCGCGGTTGCCGCGTGCTCCGCCTCCGGCGGCAACAAACCGGGTGCGACGTCCTCGTCGGCGCCCGCGAACTCGGAGGGCCATCACGGGCCGATGTTCCCCCAGTGCGGGGGCATCAGCGACCAGACCGTGGCGGAACTGACCAAGGTGACCGGCCTGATCAACACCGCCCGGAACTCCGTCGGCTGCCAGTGGCTGGCGGGCGGCGGCATCCTCGGTCCGCACTTTTCCTTTTCCTGGTATCGCGGCAGCCCGATCGGGCGTGAACGCAAGACCGAGGAGTTGTCGCGCGCCAGCGTCGACGACATCAACATCGACGGACACGGCGGATTCATCGCCATCGGCAACGAGCCCAACCTCGGTGACTCGCTCTGCGAGGTGGGCATCCAATTCCAGGACGACTTCTTCGAATGGTCGATCAGCTTCAGCCAAAAGCCCTTCCCGCCGCCATGCGACATAGCCAAGGAACTGGCACGTCAGTCGATTGCGAACTCGAAATGACCAGAAGAAGCGTCCGCGCAGTTGTAGCGATCTTGATCACCGCGCTGGTGTTGACCGGATGTTCGCGGTCCATCGCCGGCAACGCCGTGAAGGCCGGGTCGGGCGGCGTCCCCCGCAACAACAACTCCCAGCAGCAGTATCCGAACCTGCTCAAGGAGTGTGAGGTGCTCACCAGCGACATCCTCGCCAAGACGGTGGGTGCCGACCCGCTCGACATTCAGAGCACGTTCGTCGGCGCGATCTGCCGGTGGCAGGCGGCCAACCCTGCCGGGCTGATCGACATCACGCGGTTCTGGTTCGAGCAGGGCAGCCTCAGCAACGAACGCAAGGTCGCCGACTTCCTGAAGTACAAGGTCGAGTCCCGCAACATCGCCGGGATCGATTCGATCGTGATGCGCCCGGACGACCCGAACGGCGCATGCGGAGTCGCCAGCGACGCCGCGGGCGTGGTCGGGTGGTGGGTCAACCCCCAGGCGCCCGGCATCGACGCCTGCGGGCAGGCGCTCAAGCTGATGGAGCTGACCCTGGCCACCAACTCCTAGGTCAGCGCGGCGACGATGCGGCCCGCGAAGCGGGGCGAGGAGGAGCCGGGCAATCGGACTAGCGCGGGATTTCGAAGGCGATCAGCGCGGCCCGGCCGAGCTCGAGGTCTTTCCATGTGAACGGCACCGTCAGCACCGCGATCGCCGACGTCGGGAACTTGGCCGAGATCCGTTCGGCGGCAGCGGCGTCGGTGCCAGTGCCGGCCAGGCCGAGAGCCAGGCCGGACATCGTCGGCTCGTGACCGACCACCAGCAGCGTCTGAACGTCGTCGCCGACCGCGTTGATCTCTTCGATCATGGTGCCGGGCGTGGCGCCGTACAGCCGCTCGCGGTACCGCACCGGGCCGTCAATGCGGGTGTTGGCCAACGTCTGGCGCGCACGCGTCGCGGTGGAGCACAGCACGGCGTCGATGGCTGGAGCGTTGGCGCGCAGCCAATCGCCGGCGAGTCCCGCTTGCTTGACACCGCGGGGCGCCAGCGGCCGGTCGTGGTCGGCGACCCCGGGCGGGTAGTCAGACTTCGCGTGACGCATCAAGAGCAACGTGCGCGGATCTTCCACGCGAGTCACGCTAACGCCTAGGCCGCGTCGTCGTCATCGGCGTCGCCGTCGCGCAGGAGTTGTTCGGGGTGGTGGAAGGTGTTGGTTCGGGGTTGGCCGCGGTCTTGGTGGGGTGGGGGGATCCATTCGGTTTGGCTTTTGGTGTTTTTGCGGGTGGTCCAGCCGTCGGGTCGCAGGAGACGGTGGTGGGGTCCGCAGGCGAAGGTGAGGTTGGTGATGTCGGTGCGCCGGCACTGGGTCCAGTCGGTGACGTGGTG
>NZ_LQOU01000030.1 GCF_002102155.1 Mycobacterium europaeum | reverse complement strand
CGCCTGCGTCGGTGGCGGGGCGGCCGGGGGCGCCGGGCGGCTCGGGGCCGCGGTCCCGGCCGCGCCGGCCAACGCCGCCCCGGCGGCTTCGGCGAGTTCCATCGCCGACTGGTAACGGTGTTCGGGGTCTTTGGCCATTCCGCGGGCGACCACCGCGTCGAGGGCCGGCGGCACGCCGGCCGACGTGGTCGACGGCCGCGGCGGCGGGGTGTTCAGGTGGGCGTTGAGTTGTTCCTCGAGGCTGTCGCCGCCATAGGGGCGCCTGCCGGTCAGGCACTCGTGCAGCACGCAGGCCAACGAATACACGTCGGCGCGGTGATCGGTTGTGCCCCTGAATCGTTCGGGTGCCATGTACGCGACGGTGCCCATCGTGTGCCCCGTCTGGGTGAGCGCGGTGTCGGCCACGGCGCGGGCGATGCCGAAGTCGATCAGGTAGACGAAGTCGCGCGCGTTGGCGACCAAGATGTTCTTCGGTTTGATGTCGCGGTGGACGAGCCCCGCCTGGTGGGCGCTGTCGAGCGCCGCGGCAACCTGTTCGATCACGGCGACCGCGCGCTCGGGGCTGAGCCGTCCGCCGTTTTCGTCGATGTACTGCACCAAGTCGCGGCCCTCGATCAGCCGCATGTCGACATACAGCCGACCGTCGATCTCGCCGTAGCCGTGGATGGGCACCACATGCGGGTCGTTGAGGCTCGCCGCGATGCGCGCCTCGCGGCGGAAGCGTTGCTGAAATTCCTGGTCCTCGGCCAGGTTCGGGGGCAGCACCTTCAGGGCGACGACGCGATCGGTGGCGGCGTCGTAGGCCCGATAGACCTGCCCCATGCCGCCACGCCCCAGGACGTCCAGCAATCGGTATTGCCCGAAAGACTCTGACCCCACCCGACGACCTTAAGCGGTGGACCGCCCGCGGGTCGCGCGAATCCGCGTCGGCGTTGCGGGGTTTGGCTCTAGTCCAGCAGCAGCGACGTGATGGTCACGTCGGAGGCCGGCGCGCCGTCCTCGCCGCCGCCGGCGACGCCGGCCTTGGCGATCTTGTCCAGCGTGGCCAGCCCGTCGGGCTGGATGGTGCCGAACACGGTGTATTGGGGCGGTAGCTGGGAGTCCTTGTACACCATGAAGAACTGGCTGCCGTTGGTGCCGGGGCCGGCGTTGGCCATCGCCAGGGTGCCGCGCGGGTAGAGGACGGGCTGCTGCGCCTTGGGGTCGTTCGGCGGGTACTGGTCGGTCGGGTATTCGTTGGCGAATTGGTAGCCCGGGCCGCCGGTGCCGTCGCCCTTGGGGTCGCCGCATTGCAGGACGCCCAGGTCCGGGGAAGTGGTCAGCCGGTGGCACTTGGTGTTGTCGAAGTATTTCTGGCCGATCAGGCTCGCGAAACTGTTTACCGTGCAGGGTGATTCGTTGTTCGCCAGCATCAGCCCGATGCGGCCCTGATTGGTCACCATGCTCGCGCTCACCTGGGCCGGGTCGGTCGGCACCTTGCCGGTGCGCGGCGGCTTGACCGGCTTGGCGGCCGGTTGCGGCGACGCCGGGTACTGGCAGTTGGCGCCCAGGTCGGCCGACGGCTTGAACGCCGGCAAGGGCGGAACGGGCGGCGTCGGGCCGGCGGGCGTCGTCGACTCCGGGGAGCTGGTGGCGGCGGAGGAAGTGGTGCTCGACGCGCTGTTGCCCTTGTGCTCGTGTTTGGTGTTGATGACCGCGAGCACCACCGCGACGACCACGGCCACGGCCACGATCGAGCCGGCGGCGATCACCACGATCCGGCGCCGCTTGGCTTGCTTGGCGCGGCGCTCCAGCTGGCGCTCCAGCTTGCGTTTGGCGTTGGCACGTCGCTGTTCGTTGGTCGGCACGGCCGTATGCCTCCATGGTTGGTCGGTCGCGGGCCCGCAAAGGCGCCGGTGGCCAGCTCAGGCTAATGTGGGCGCCGCGACCGGTGTCAAGTGGGGCCCGTGGGAAACTGGGAACCGTGTTGATCACCGGATTCGCCGCCGGCATGTTGCAGTGCAACTGCTACGTGCTGGCCGAGCGGCCCGGGACGGACGCCGTCATCGTGGATCCGGGGCAGCGGGTGATGGGCTCGTTGCGGCGCATCCTCGACGAGAATCGACTGACCCCGGCCGCGGTGTTGCTCACCCACGGCCACATCGACCACATGTGGTCCGCGCAGAAGGTGTCCGACACCTACGGCTGCCCCACCTACATCCACCCCGAGGACCGCTTCATGCTGAAAGACCCGATCTACGGCCTCGGGCCGCGGGTGGCGCAGCTGGTGGCGGGCGCCTTCTTCCGCGAACCGAAGCAGGTCGTCGAGCTGGACCGGGACGGCGACAAGCTCGACCTGGGCAGCGTCACCGTCAACGTCGACCACACCCCGGGGCACACCCGCGGGTCGGTGGTGTTCCGGGTGTCGTCCGGCAAGGACGACAAAGACTATGTGTTCACCGGCGACACCCTGTTCGAGCGCTCGGTGGGCCGCACCGACCTGCACGGCGGCAGCGGCCGCGACTTGTTGACCTCGATCGTGGAGAAACTTCTGGTGCTCGGCGACGAGACGGTGGTGCTGCCGGGGCACGGCAACGCCACCACCATCGGCGCCGAGCGGCGGTTCAATCCGTTCATCGAAGGCCTGAGCCCGTGACGGGCTTCTCGGCGTTCTCTGCGCCCAAGGGGGTGCCGGACTACGTCCCGCCGGACTCGGCCCAGTTCGTGGCCGTGCGGGACGGGTTGTTGGGCGCCGCCCGCCGGGCCGGTTACGGCGACATCGAGCTGCCCATTTTCGAGGACACCGGCCTGTTCGCCCGCGGCGTCGGTGAATCCACCGACGTGGTGTCCAAGGAGATGTACACGTTCGCCGACCGCGGCGACCGCTCGGTCACATTGCGCCCCGAGGGCACCGCCGGGGTGGTGCGTGCGGTGATCGAGCACGGCCTGGACCGCGGCGCGTTGCCGCTGAAACTCTGTTACGCCGGGCCATTTTTCCGCTACGAGCGTCCGCAGGCCGGCCGGTATCGCCAGCTCCAGCAGGTCGGCGTGGAGGCGATCGGCGTCGACGACCCGGCGCTGGACGCCGAGGTGATCGCCGTCGCCGACGCCGGCTTCCGCTCGCTGGGGCTGGACGGGTTCCGCCTGGAGATCACCTCGCTGGGCGACGACAGCTGCCGCCCGCAGTACCGGGAATTGTTGCAGGACTTCCTGTTTAGGCTGGACCTCGACGACGAGACGCGCAGGCGCGCCGAGATCAACCCGTTGCGGGTGCTCGACGACAAGAGGCCCGAGGTGCGCGCCATGACGGCCGACGCGCCGGTGTTGCTCGACCACCTGTCCGACGTCGCCAAGCAGCACTTCGACACCGTGCTGGCGCACCTGGACGCGCTCGGGGTGTCGTACGTGATCAACCCGCGCATGGTGCGGGGGCTGGACTACTACACCAAGACCACGTTCGAGTTCGTGCACGACGGCCTGGGCGCCCAATCCGGCATCGGCGGCGGCGGCCGCTACGACGGGCTGATGCACGAACTCGGTGGGCAGGACCTGTCGGGCATCGGGTTCGGGCTGGGCGTGGACCGCACCCTGCTGGCGCTGCGCGCCGAGGGCAAGAGCGTGGGGGAGACGGCCCGCTGCGACGTGTTCGGCGTGCCGTTGAGCGAGCAGGCAAAGCTGCGGCTGGCGGTGCTGGCCGCGCAGCTGCGCGGCGCCGGCGTCCGCGTCGACATGGCCTACGGCGGCCGTGGCCTCAAGGGCGCGATGCGCGCGGCCGACCGTTCGGGCGCCCGCCTCGCGCTGGTCCTCGGGGACCGCGACATCGAGTCCGGGACGGTCGGGGTGAAGGATCTCACCACCGGGCAGCAGGCTCCGGTGGCCACGGATTCCGTTGTGCACGAGGTGCTTTCGCGACTAACCCGCTAACCGGCCCGCTAACCGGCCGGCGCGGGCATCCGCACGGCGACGATGCGCCGGGGCGTCTGCGTCAATGCGGCTGGTTGGCCACAAAGCACCGCACCTGGGTGGCGGCGTCGTTCGGCGCGACTCCCATATCCACCAATCGCTGCACTATTTGAGCGGAAGGCACACCGCCATTGAAGTCCGTCGCTATCACGTGGACGCTGGGGAACCAGTCTTCTGCGGACACCCCAGGCGGCGGGGGCTTCGCGTCGCCGCCGATGCAGCGGACGTAACCATTGACGCCGGTGTCGGCGTGAGCCGGTGAGCCCACAATCAGCCCGGCGGTGGTCATGCCGAGCGCCGCGGCGAGATAGACGGACCGCATGCCGCAATATACCTCTCCCGAACTGCATCGGGAAGCGGTCGTGCGTCAGCTTTTCTTGCTTGGAATAACGATGACGACGATCAGCGTGAGGATCGAGAAGAACAGCCCCAGAATTCCCCAGCCCAGTGGATTGCGCCCCTTCATCATCGCGATTAGTGCGCAGATAATTGCCGCGATCACGCTGCCGATGGCGACGAAGATTCCCTTGATGCCGCGAAGGATAAAGCCCGCCGCGACCGGGTCCGAACTCGCCAGAATCACCGAGTGCAACATGTCAGATCCTTCCGTGAGGGGCCCCGACCTGATACCCTCCCGAATGCGCGGCAAAACCGCCGTCCGGTATGGACGCTTACCGGAAACCGGTCATCGTCGTGGATAACCGCGGCGGACGGTGCGGTCGAGAATTCCCAACGTCGCCCGCAATGCCCCCTCGGACAGAATCGGGAAAATCCCCGCCGCCCGCCACTTCGGGTCGATGTCCGACCAATCGTAAAACGAGGTGACCACGGTCGCCGAGCCGTCTTCGGCCGGCTCCAGCCGATAACCGTAGACGTGACCGATCGGCGGCTGGATTTGACCGAGAACCGTCCACGCGATCAGGCGATCCTGTTCGAATTCGGTGATGTCGACGGTGACGTCGTACTTACCGAATTGCGGAAAGTCGTTCAACGCTTCGCGGTCCATGTGCACGACGAATTGGTCACCGGCGCCGCGCACCGGATCGCCTTCGGCGTCCTGCAGCATCCCGGACGAATCGATCGCGACGTGCCCCTGCGGGTCGCACAGCACGGCGAAGATGTCCGGCGCCCCCGCCGCGATGGTGCGCTGAACCTCGATGCGTTCGGTCATGGTGCCTCGCCGCCGGTTAGTACGACTGGGTCGTGGCTCACTCTACGACCGCCGCGGCGTCCTGGGATTCGGGTTCATCAGTCGTCCGTGCGCGATCACGGATCCGTGTTGCTTCAGGCGCTGGATGCGGGTGCTGACCTCGTAGGTGAGGACTTCCTCGATGGCCCCGAGGCCGTCGGTGAGATACGCGTAGAGGTCGCGGGCGTCACGGCAGATCACCACGGCCATCACGTTTGTCCTGCCGCTGACGGCGGCCGCGAAGGCGACGTGGTCGTGCGCCGCGATCTGTTCTCCGACGCGCTGAATGTGCCGGGGCGCGACCGTCAGCCACAGCATGGCGCTGAGGCGGTATCCGAGTCGCTCGGGAAGCACGTCCACGTCGTAGACCAACGACCCGGCCGCTTCGAGTGCCGCCAGGCGCCTGCGCACTCGCGCCACCGACCACCCCGTGCATGCAGCCAGTCGCGAAAGGGGCGCGCGGCCGTCGTCGGCCAGCGCGTTGAGCATGGGGCGGTCCTCGAGAGCCGGCGGCGACGGCCGGCCGGTTGTCACCGCCTCGGCACCGTCGAGGATTCGTTCGGCCTGTTCGGCGCTGAGCTTCTGGCCGTAGCCCGTCCACGGCGCGGTCGGGGGTCGCCCGAACGTGTGCAGCACCAGCTCGATGTCGATGTCCATGACCGAACCCGCGCGCGGAAGCCGCTGCAGCAGCACGTCTTCGCGACTCTCGCCGAGCGGTGCCCGGATGGTGCAGACCAGGTCGGTCCAGCCCGAGAGGACGTTCGCGTGGGACACGTCCGGGTTCCGGACCAGTGCGTCGGCCAGTTGCGGTATGCGGTCGGGCTTGGCGTGTATCCGGCAGACCCAATGCGCCCAATCGCCGTTGCCGTCGGCCCCGGGGTTCTGTAGCCCCACGACACGCACGACCCCGTTCCGGCGGAGTCGGTGGTAGCGGCGGGCAACCGTTTGTTCGGTCGCTCCGACAACGTCCGCGATGCGCCGAAACGATGCCCTGGGCGAGATCTGCAAGGCATGCAAAATCTGTCCGTCCAACGGGTCGATCATGAGTAATGATAGACATTTATCCGGATCCAGTGAGTATTTATCGACACTTTGACCGGAGCTGTCGGTATTTCGTTACTCGCACTGCCAGCCTTGCACCATGAAGCTGACGCGCAATGTCGTGCTGGTGACCGGGGGAGGCAGCGGAATCGGCCGCGGCCTGGCCGAATCGTTGCACCGCTTGGGCAACCGGATCATCATCGCGGGGCGGCGCCGCGAGGCCCTGCAAGCCGTCGCGGCAGCCAACCCGGGCATCGAATACCTGCAACTCGATCAGGGCGACCCGGCCAGCGTCAGTCGGCTGGCCGACGTGGTGGCGAACCGGCATCCCGAGCTGAACGTCGTAATCAACAACGCGGCGGTCATGCACACCGAGGACCTGCGGGCCGCCGACACCGCGCAGGCGGAGGAGACGGTGGCGGTCAACCTGCTCGGGCCAATCCGGCTGACGGCCGCGCTGCTGCCGATTCTGCTGGCGCAGCGGCGCGCCGCCGTCGTCAATGTCACCTCCGCCCTGGCGTTCGTGCCCAAGGCGGTCACGCCGACGTACTGCGCGACCAAGGCGGCGCTGCATTCCTACACCGAGTCCCTGCGCCGCCAGCTGCGCGACACGGCGGTCGAGGTGATCGAGATCATCCCGCCGCGGGTGGAGACGCAGATCCAGCGAGGCCTGCCACATGACCCGAATGTGATGGTGGTCAACGATTTTGTGGCAGAGACGATTTCACTGCTGGGCAGACGTCCGGCCGCCGGCGAGATTCTCGTCGACCCGGCGCGGTGCGTCCGGTTCGCCGGGCGGGACGGCTCCTACGACGAGGTCTTCGATGCCGTCAACCAGACGGTGCCGAGAACGAAATAGGGGAGGACGCAATGCAAATCGGAATCGGATTGCCGAGCCACATCGCGCATGTGCCCGGGCCGTTGACGGCCCCTTGGGCCCGCCGGGCGGAACAACGCGGATTCGCCAGCCTCGCTACGATCGACCGGCTGGTCTATGAAAGCCTCGATTCGACCGTTGCGCTGTCCGTGGCTGCCGGCGCGACCGCTGAAATCGCCTTGATCACCAACGTTCTGCTGGCGCCCCTCTACCCGGCCGCCGTGCTCGCCAAGCAACTCGCCACCGTCGCAGACGCCACCGGTGACCGGCTGACCGTCGGCCTGGGCGTGGGCAGCCGCACCGACGACTACTCGGCGGCCGGCGCGGACTTCGGCAGGCGGGGACGCGTTCTGGACGAGGCGGTGGGATTGTGGCGCGAGGCCTGGCGCGCCACGCCGGTCACCGGCGCCAAGGCGCTGTGCCCGCGGCCGGTGCGCATCCCCCTCCTGTTCGGCGGAGGGTCGGCGGCGACCATGCGCCGGGTCGTGACGATGGGAGACGGCTGGTCGGCCGGCGCCCTGCGCGACTACGACAATCAGTCGTCATTCGCCGATCGGGCTCGCGCGGCGTGGCGGGAGGCGGGCCGGTCGGGGCAGCCGCGACTGCAGGCCAGCGTCAACTTCGCGTTGGGTGCTGAGGACACCGTCCGGGTCGGCCGGGAGCACCTCCGGCGCTACTACGGGTTCAAACCGGACTACGCAGCTCTCAACGTCGCCGACATGCTGACCACGCCGCAGGACGCGGCGGCCACCGTACGCGCCTACCGCGACCTCGGTTTCGACGGGCTGGTGTTCCACCCCTGCGTCGCCGGCATCGAGCAGGTGGATCGGCTTGCCGACGCCGTTCTCTGAACCGTTACGCTCCTTCCTTGCCCGCGCTGACGACGACTTCCCAGTCTTTGAGGTTGGCGACGGGACCGAAGAGATCGGTTGGCACGTCGGGTGATAACGGTTCGCCCTGTCGGACTCGATGAGGCCAGTCGCGGTTGGCCAACGCCGGTTTGGCCAGGGCGACCAGATCGGCGGCGCCCGACGCGATGACGGCGGCGGCGTCGCGGGGGTCGTCCAGATGTCCGTTGGCGATCACCGGCAGCTTGCCGTATTGCTTGGCCAGCTGCGCGAGCGATTTGCCGGATCCGGCGAATGCCGGTGCCAGCGCGCGATATTCGGTGGTGTGGATGTAGTCGATACCGGTCTCGCCCAGAGTGCCAAAGATGATCGCCGCGTCCTCCTCGTCGCCGGCCCACCGATGGTGGATATCGGAGACCTTTCCCTGGGAGATCCGGATGCCGACGGCGATGTCGTCACCGACGGCGGACGCGACGTCGTGGCAGACCTCGGCCGCCAGGCGTACACGACCGGCGGTATGGCCGCCGTACTCGTCGGTGCGAGTATTCAGATAGTCGGTGAGAAATGCGTCGAGCAGATAGCCGTTGGCTCCGTGGATCTCCACGCCGTCGAACCCGGCGTCGCGCGCCTGCCGTGCCGCAGCCACGAATGCGGCACGAACTTGGTTGATGTGCTCCGTGGTCATCGCTTGGGGAATCTTGAACGGACCCGCACCGCGATACATGGGCAGCTGCTCGCCTTTCGGCCGTACTGCGGACGGCCCCCAGGTGATCGTCGTGTGCGGGTTGCCTTGCGACTGGCTGCCGGCGTGCATGAGCTGAGCGAAAAATTTGGCCCCACAGTCGTGGACGCCGTCGATGACCGGTTGCCAGCCGGCCGCGTGAGCTGCGTTGGCGATGCCCGGTTGGAAGAGGTACCCCTGGCTGGCCTGATCGTCGATGTAAAGCCCTTCGGTGATCAACAACGCGAAGCCACCCTCGGCGAAAATGCGGTAATACGACGCGATCCGGTCGGTGGGCACGCCGTCGGCCGTCGCGCTCACTCGCGTCATGGGGGCCAGGGCGACCCGGCTGGCGAGGTCGACGTTGCCAATGGTTGCCGGTTCGAAGAGCGTCGGATGTGGTGGGTGCATTCGGTCGGGCACGAGGTCGTCCATTTCCGTCTCAGTTGTGCGGGGTCCACTGCGTTGGGGCTGCCGTCAGGAGCGCTGCCAATGATCCCGGCGAAGCTGAACTAGATTCACTGCTGCCAGCAGCATGAAAATCAGGGGGATAATGGGGGGCTTTATTTTGAGCGGAAGTACCTCTGCGGGCACTTCCGGGTGCACGTGCACATAAGTGGCGCCCCCCATGTTGGCGATCAGCGCCGCCGAGGCGGCGGACGCGATCGGCCCGAAGATATTCGAGGCTTTCCGCCCGAAGCAGGCGGCCGAAAGTAGGCTCAGCCCAATGGATATTTCCCCGGTGATACCCATGGGGATGCTCAGTCGCGGCAGCCCGCTTTTGGTGATTTGGACGTCGAACCACGTGCGAAATGGCTCGAAGAATTTCAAAAACCCGAACATGAACATCGTCGAACCTAGAAATATCGAATTATATTTGAAGATCTTGTTGTCTGATGTCGGCATCATAATTCCTCCGTCGCAGGGTGGCGGCGCCGCGAACCGGCGTCGGGGGCGGTCAGGTGCGGGGACACGTCGTCTTCTTCCAGGGTCGGACGGTCCACGCGGAAATTGTGCTGAAGCCCAAATGGACTATCAAGTCCAATCCGCCTTACACTTCGCGCATGTCAGGAGAGGAGCGCCCCGGTGCCGGGCGGCTGACGACCCGCGGTGCCGCGACCAGGGCCCGCATCGTCGCCGCGGCGGCATCGCTCGTCCGCGGGCAAGGCGTCGCCGGGACCAGTCTGGACGACGTGATGGCGGCGACCGGCACGAGCAAGTCGCAGCTGTACCACTACTTCGCCAACAAGGACGCCCTCATTCGCGAGGTCGTGAAGACCCAGCTCGGCGACGTCATCGCGGCCCAGCAGCCCAATCTGGGCGAGGTGTCGTCGTGGGAGGGCCTGCAACGATGGTGCGACCACGTCGTGGCCATGACCCGCGCGACGCAAGGCGTCGGGGGTTGTCCGTTGGGTTCGCTCGTGGGAGAGCTCGCCGAACGGTCCGATTCGGCGCGCCGGGAGCTTGCGCAAGCCTTCGCCGAATGGCAGTCGTACCTGTCGGCGGGTTTGGCGACGATGCGCGACAACGGTGAACTCTCCGCAGATGCCGACCCGGCCGAGCTCGCATTGACCATCATGAGTGCGCTGCAAGGCGGACTGCTGATGGCGCAGACGATGCGCAGCGCCCGACCTGTCGAGCTCGCCGTGGACATGGCGCTAGGGCACGTCGCCGCGTACCGCCGCGGCCCGAGGGCGTCGGCCCGGCGCCGTCCGTGAAGTTATCCGGATGCCCCCACCCCGGCCCCGCCATCGCCGATCGAGATGCCCGGCCACATCTGACTCGACACCGAAGGGCTTGACCTCGATGTCGAACTAATGTTCGAATAGTGCATGCGCTGGGCGGATCAGGCCGTCGCGGTCAACGGGGAGCCGGTCGAGGACGGGGCGCTGCCGGGGCTGCAGCGGATCGGCCTGGCCCGCAGCGTGCGAGCGCCGCAGTTCGAGGGGATCACCTTCCACGAGGTGCTGTGCAAGTCCGCGCTCAACAAGGTGCCCGCCGCTTCCGCCCTGCCTTTCCGGTACACCGTCAACGGCTACCGCGGCTGCTCGCACGCGTGCCGCTACTGCTTTGCCCGGCCCACCCACGAATACCTGGACTTCAACTGCGGCAACGACTTCGACAGCCAGGTCGTCGTCAAGACCAATGTCGTCGAGGTGCTGCGCCGCGAGCTGCGCCGGCCGTCGTGGCGGCGGGAGACCGTCGCGCTGGGCACCAACACCGACCCGTACCAGCGGGCCGAGGGGCGCTACGCGCTGATGCCGGGCATCATCGGCGCCCTGGCCGAATCCGGCACGCCGCTGTCGATATTGACCAAGGGCACGCTGCTGCGGCGCGACCTGCCCTTGATCGCCGATGCGGCGCAACGGGTTCCGCTGTCGGTCGCGGTGTCACTCGCCGTCGGCGATGCGGACCTGCACCGCGACGTCGAGCCCGGCACGCCCACGCCGCAGGCGCGGCTGGGCCTGATCGCCGCGATCCGCGAGGCGGGCCTGGACCCTCACGTGATGGTGGCGCCGGTGCTGCCGTACCTGACCGACTCCGTCGAGCACCTCGACGGCCTGCTCGGCCAGATCGCGGCGGCCGGCGCGACGGGCGTTACGGTCTTCGGCCTGCACCTGCGCGGCTCGACCCGGGCCTGGTTCATGTCCTGGCTGGGACGCTCGCACCCCGAGCTGGTGGACCGCTACCGCGAGCTGTACCGGCGCGGGGCGTACCTGCCGCCCGGCTACCGCGAGATGCTGCGGGCGCGGGCCGCGCCGTTGGTCGCGAGGTACCGGCTGGGCGGCGAACACCGCTCGTTCCGCCGGCCCGTCGCGGCGCCCCGGCCGGAGCCGGAAAGCGGGCAGGCGACGTTGTTTTGAGTCAGGCCGGCTTGTCTCGGCGCGGCTTGGTCAGCGTGAACCGGTCCACCACGGTCACTTCGCCGAACGGCCCGTTGAGCGCGTAATGGGTGGCCCTGATCGAGGTGTCGCCGCCGGGTTGGCCCGGGTCGACGTCGAACGCCGCGAAGCCCCAGGGATGGTCGCGGTCGCGGAAGGCGGACCACGGTGCGTCCTCGAGAACGTAGATCGGTGCCTTGCGCCCGAGCCCGGGGTCGAACGCGCCCACCCCGGTCAACACGCGGCACCGCGGCTCGGCGAAGAAGAGGCCGTTGGTGGGCGCGGACGTGCCGCCGCCGCCGATGACGACGTGCACCGTCCCCTTGGTGGGGTCGATGACGTCGGTGCCGGTGTCCACCGGCATCGGCGTTCGGGTGTCGGTCTGCTGCGTGCCGCGCAACGGGTGCGATCGCTCGTAATGGTGTTCGTGGCCGCATAAGACGAGGTCGACCTGGTACTGGTCGAACAGCGGGAGCCACTCCTCGCGGATTCCCAGGTCGGCGCCGTTGGCCGGCGCGTCGGCGGTGGAGATCGCCGTCTGGTGCATGCACACGACGATCCAGTCCACCTCCGGGTCGCGCCGGGCGGCGGCGAGTTCGGCTGCCAGCCAACGCTTTTGCTCCCCGCCCGAGTAGCCGTGCACGTAGAAATTGCCACCGTCCTGAAGCGCCACGTCGTCGTTGCTCAGGCTGATCACCCGCACCGATCCGGCGGTGAACGAATACCACAGTCCGCGGGTCTCGGGGCTCGATCCCGAGTCGGGCACCGCGAAATACGTCTGATAGGCGGCGTAACCGATTGGGCCGTTGCCCAATTCGTTCTCGTGATTGCCCGCCGCGGGCATCCACGGCCGGTAGCGCGCCGATCGGGTGTTGTTCTCGAACCAGGCGGACCAGGTGCGGATCCGGTCCCGCGCGAGGTTGGCGTAACACAGGTCGCCGTTGACGAGGTTGAACAGGGGCGCCATGCGTTCGATCGCGAGGGTGGTGTCGGCGGACGCGGGCGACCCGATGTTGTCCGTGCCGTACGTGCCGTCGGGCATCCTCTCCAGCGTGGGTGTGGACTGGTCGCCGAAGCTGGTGAAGCGGAACGGTTTACGCCCCGACGGCGCGGTGCGCAGGGTGCCCATCTCGGGCTCCGCGCCGTCGTGCACGGCGGCGTAGACGTAGTCGGTGTCCGGGGTCAGGTTCGTCAGGCGGGCGTGGTTCACGCGGATCTCGGTGTTGGACTTGGCGTCGCGGTAGGTGCGGGTTTCGGCCGCCACGGTGCGTCCCAGGCCCGCCGTCGGCGTGCCGAGCATGACGCGCGGGTTGCGGACCGCGTCGACGGTGTGCCAGGACACCACCGCCTCGGTGCCGGCGTGCCGGCCGAATTGCAGGTGCAGCCCGGTCACCGGCGGTGCACCGTTGCGGCTGGGCTGATACCAGAGTGCGGGCGCGCTGGGGTGGGACCACACCAGCGCGGCCCCGCCCCCGACGCCCGCGCCGAGGGCGGCCGAAACCGCGCTGGTCGTCAACAGCCTGCGGCGGCTGATGCCGGGGGCCGGATCGTCGCTGCGGGGGATAGCGGGATCGTCGACCACTCCTGCTTCATACCCGACGGCGGTGAACGTCGGCGGAACGGCGCCCGCCGGGGGTGGTTGCCGTGGGCACCGACGCATGGTCGGGAACCTGATTCGTGCGTAGCGCCGTAACGAATTGGGTAGCGTTTTCGATATGACGAACGTGCGAATAGTGATCACGGGGGTGGCGGCGGCGACGTTTGCGGCCGCCGCAGCGGTGGCCGTCACGCCCGCGACCTCATCGGCGGACCCGGCCGGCCACCAGGTGACCTACACGATCACCGCCACCGGCAACCTCACCGGCAACGTCCGCTACATGAACACCGATCCGCCCAGCCAGGCGGCGTTCAACGCCAACTCCTCGCAGTACCTGAACAGCGTGCAGACGGCGTTCACCGCAAATCAGCCGCTGGTCTACAACACGACGTTGAACGACCCGAATCAGTGGGCGTTCGTCAACGCCAGCGGCGGGTGCCACTGGCCGGACTGCGATTCGTCGAACACGCCGCAGATCCAGTGCCAGATCGCCGTCGACGGCCAGGTCGTGGTGACGCAGAGCGCCACCACCGGGGTCACCTGCTCGACGCGGCCCTGGTGAGCGGGTCGCCGGTGTTCGCCGATAGCGAACACCGGTCTCGATCGAGCGGCGTCACCGAAGGTTCCGGATCCCCGGCTCGTGGGCGACGACGACGACCTCGGCCGGATCGGCGCCGACGGCCCGGATGGTGTGGCTGACCGCCGCGTCGAAATAGGCGCTGTCGCCGGTGTCGAGCCTGATCGTCCGGTCGCCGTAGTCGAGTTCGACGCTGCCGGCGTGCACGAACATGAATTCCTGGCCCCCGTGCTCGGGGTGCGGGTCGTCGGCCGGGCCCGCGGCCGGGCGAACCACGAACGGCGACATGGACTTTCCCAGCAGCGACGACGCGAGCACCCGATAGCGCTGGCCGTCGGCCGCGGCGGACGGGCGGTCGATGGCGATCTTCTCCTGCGCCTCCTCGTCGGAGAACAACCGCCCGACGTCGACGTCGAGAGCCTTGGCCACCTTGAGGGCCACCGCGATCGACGGGGTGCTCTGCCGCCGTTCGATCTTGGACAGGTAGCTCTTGGTCAGTCCCGTCCGTTCGGCCAGCGCCTCGAGGGTCAGGCCGCGCTGGATGCGGACCGCGCGCAGTAGTGCTGTCACTGGCGATGCCTCCGGTGGACGTTCCAATGAGCCGACGATGACACAAAGTGTCCTATCGTGTTACATTGTGTCATATGGCTGGCACGTTCACCGACTCCAAGTCCGCATTGATGCGTCGCGCCGCCGAGCAGTTGACGGCCAACCTCGCCGATTCGCAGCTGACCACCCGGCAGAAGCTCGCGCTGACCTGTCGCGCGCTGTTCGATGCCGGTCACGACTCGGGGCTGGCCGGACAGATCACCGCGCGGGCCGAGGCCGACGGCACCTACTACACCCAGCGCCTGGGCCTCGGGTTCGACGAGATCACCGACGCCAACCTGCTGGTGGTGGACGAGGACCTCAAGGTGCTCGACGGTGACGGAATCCCCAACCCCGCCAACCGTTTTCACAGCTGGATCTATCGCGCCCGCCCCGACGTGCAGTGCATCGTGCACACCCACCCGTTCCACGTGGCGGCGCTGTCGATGCTGGAGGTGCCGCTGATCGTGTCCCACATGGACACCACGCCGCTCTACGACGACTGCGCCTTCCTCGCCGAATGGCCCGGTGTGCCGGTCGGCAACGAGGAGGGGGAGATCATCACCGCCGCCCTGGGCGACAAGAAGGCGGTGCTGTTGGCGCATCACGGCCAGGTGGTCGCCGGCGCCAGCGTCGAGGAGGCGTGCTCGCTGGCGGTCCTGATCGAGCGCGCCGCCCGGCTGCAGCTGGCCGCCATGGCCGCCGGCGCCGTCCAGGAGCTGCCCGAGAAGCTGGCCCGCGAGGCCCACGACTGGACGCTGTCGCCGCAGCGCAGCCGCGCCAACTTCGCCTACTACGCCCGCCGCGCCCTGGCCCGCCATCCCGACGCGCTGACCGATTGACGCCACGCTCAACGACATTCGAGGAGTCCGCCCGTGCCCTACATCCACGGCATCGTCGCCTACCCGGTGACTCCGTTCGCCGACGAAGGCATCAACACCGAGCGGCTGGCCGCGCTGGTCGACCGGCTCGTTTCCTCCGGCGTCCACGCGATCGCCCCGCTGGGCAGCACCGGCGAGCTGGCCTACCTGGACGAACCCGAATTCGACGCCGTCGTGGACACCACGATCGCCACGGTCGCGGGCCGGGTGCCGGTGATCGTCGGGGTGTCGGATGTGACCACCGCCAAGACCATTCGTCGCGCGCGGTACGCGCAGCGGGCCGGTGCCGACGCGGTGATGATCCTGCCGGTGTCGTATTGGAAGCTGCGCGAGCGGGAGATCGTCACGCACTACCAAAGCGTCAGCGACGCGATCTCGATTCCCATCATGGCCTACAACAACCCGGCCACCAGCGGCGTCGACATGCCCCCCGAGCTGCTGGTCCGCATGTTCGAGACCATCGACAACGTCACCATGGTGAAGGAATCCACCGGTGATCTGACCCGGATGCAGCGCATCACCGAGCTGTCGGGCGGCAGGCTGCCCTTCTACAACGGCAGCAACCCGCTGGTGCTCGACGCCCTCAAAGCCGGCGCTTCTGGATGGTGCACGGCCGCACCATGTTTGCGTCCCCAGCCGTGCATCGACCTGTACGAGGCGGTGCGTGCCGGCGACCTCGACAAGGCTCAAACCCTCTACGACGACCTCAAGCCGTTGCTGCAGTTCATCGTCGCCGGGGGACTGGCCACCACCGTGAAGGCCGGCCTGGACCTGCTCGACTTCCCGGTCGGGGACCCGCGCGCCCCGCTGCTGCCGCTCGACGAAGAGGGCCGCGCCGAACTGAAGAAACTCCTGGCCGGTTAGCGGCGGTCGCGAGCGCGGCGGAGCCGGGTGAAGTGGGCCGCCGCCAGTACAACTAGCCCAGGCTGGGCGCGTCGAAGGTGTCGCACTGCTTCGGGTCGCCGGTCTGGTAGCCGACGGTGAACCAGTGCTGCCGCTGCTCCGACGAGCCGTGCGTCCACGACTCGGGATTGACCCGCCCGGTCGCTTCCTTCTGGATCCGGTCATCGCCCACCGACGCCGCGGCCGACAGGGCGTCGGCGATGTCCTGGTCGCTCAGCGGCTGCAAGTAGGGCACGCCGGTGCTCTCCTGCTTGACCGTCGATGCGTAGTGCGCCCAGATGCCCGCGTAGCAGTCCGCCTGCAACTCCGTGCGCACGCCGTTGCCGCCGGCGCCCTTGGCCCCCTGCTGGGAGCGGCCCAGGACGCCCAGCAGCTGCTGCACGTGGTGGCCGTATTCGTGGGCGACCACGTACTCCTGGGCGAACGGCCCTCCGCTGGAACCGAATTTGTCGACCAGCTCCTGGAAGAAGTCGGTGTCGAAGTACGCGGTCTGGTCCACCGGGCAGTAGAACGGCCCCACCGCGGTGGTGGCGGGTCCACAGCCGGTGTCGACCGATCCGGTGAACAGGCGCACGTGCGGGCGGGTGTACCGCGGCATCAGCTGGTGCCAGACCGCGTCCACGGAGTTGCCGGTGGCGACCACGCGGCACTGCACGTACTTGTTGGCGTCGGCGCCGGTCTTGCACTGGCTCAGGTCGAACCCGGGCGCCGAGTAGCCGCTGGTGTTTCCCTGCTGGTTCAGCACGCGGCCCGGATCGACGCCCAACAACAGCGCGCCGATGAGGATGAGCAGACCCAGGCCGCCACCCCCGAGCGCCATGCCCATGCCGCCCCCCGACGACGACGCGGTGCTGGTGTCGATCTGCATACCCTCGTTGAAGGTCATGGCAGGCTCCTAGTGTTGCTGGGTCGCGGAGTAGCGGGCATCGGTGTAGCTGCGCAGGTTGCGCAGGAATCGGCGCAGGCCCAGGTTCAGCAGCGGCCCCACCAGGTACATCGCCAGCCGGGCCGGGCCCGCGGGCTTCTGCGCCATCGTCCACGTCAGCCGGCAACCCCCCGGGATGACCTCGACCCGGTAGTCTTCGGCGAACGCCGCGACGGCCTGCGTGGAGCATTCGTTGAACCGAAAAGCCATGTGGCGCAGCGGCTCCCACGCCAGAAATTCCTCGTTGCCGACCATGCCGCCGCGCATCTCGACGACTCGGGTGGTGCCCACACCGCGCGGCTCGGGGCTGGTCCAGGTCACGTTGGTGATCACGCTGGCCCAGCGCGGCCACGACTCGGCGTCGGCGAGCACCTCGAACAGCTGCTCGGGCGTGATGGCCAGGTCGACGCTGTTGCGGAACACGAAGGGCGCGCTGTCGATGAAGCTCAGGTCGACGTGGTCGCAGGGGAACATGGCTCGAATCTATCCTGGCCCGTCGCTGGCCGCGGCCAGTAACGGCACCACGACATCGCTGATCGGCGTCGCCAGGTGATGAGCGCGGGCCTTGCGGATGATCACGCCGTTGCGGATGTCCCATTCCATCCGGCGGCCGTTCTCCCGGTCGGCCAGGATCGACGTCCCCATGTCCTCGGGCGTCCGGCGGAACATGTCCGCCAACTCGTCGACGATGCCGTCGGGCAGCCGGGCGCCCTCGGCCCGAGCCACCGCCAGGCACTCGGCGACGTAGCGGCGCGACAGCGCGGTGACGTCGTCGCGGCGGAACATCCCGGACCGCCGTCCGGCCAGCGCCATGAACCCGGCCAGCGCATTGGTCAGCAGCTTGCGCCAGGCCGCGGTGATGAAGTCGGGGTCGCAGTCCACCCGGCATCCCGCTCCGCGCAGCAGCTCGGCGAGCGCCTCCGCCGACGGCCCGCTGGGCAGCACCAGCGCGGGCTCGGTGCGCAGCCGGACCCAGCCCCCGGGCTGGGTTTCCGCGGAGTACCAGACGATGCCCGGGACCACGGGCGACGACGGGCAGTGCGGCCGCACCTGCTCGACCTGCTCGACGCCGTTCTGCAGCACGGCGACGATCGTGTGCGCGTCGCAGAGGCGGGCCAGCCATTTGGCCGCGGCGTCGTTCTGGGTGGCCTTGACCGCCAGCACCACCACGTCGACGGGGCCGTTCACCTCGCGGGGATCGGTGTGCACCGGGCCGGGTACCACGATCGGATCCGCGCCGTCGGGCCGCAATTCGATGCGGTCCCGCGGCGTGTGACCGCACACCAGCACCGGATGCCCGGCCTCGTGCAGCAGCGCGGCGACCGTCGTGCCGACGGCGCCCGGACCGACGAGTGCGATGTTGGTGACGATAGGACCGAAATTACCTGCCTCTAGACTGGGCACTCGTTCCAACCGCGGGAAAGGGAGTGTTTGTGCTGCGCAGCCACGCCGCCGGTTCGCTCAGAAGCAGCGACGCCGGGCAGCAGGTCACGTTAACGGGCTGGGTGGCTCGCCGCCGCGACCACGGCGGCGTCATCTTCATCGACCTGCGCGACGCCTCGGGCATCGCGCAGGTGGTGTTCCGCAACGCCTTGCAGGAAGGACAGGCGCTGGCCCAGGCGCACCGGTTGCGCGCCGAGTTCTGCGTCGCGGTCACCGGTGTGGTCGAGATCCGCCCGGAGGGCAACGCCAACCCCGAGATCGCCACCGGCGACATCGAGGTCAACGCCGCGTCGCTGACCGTTCTCGGGGAGAGCGCGCCGCTGCCGTTCCAGCTCGACGAGCCCGCCGGCGAGGAGTTGCGGCTGAAGTACCGCTACCTCGACCTGCGCCGCGATGGCCCGGCCGCGGCGATCCGGTTGCGTTCCAAGGTCAATGCCGCCGCCCGCTCGGTGCTGGCGCGACACGACTTCGTCGAGATCGAGACGCCGACGATCACCCGCTCCACACCCGAGGGGGCGCGCGACTTCCTGGTGCCCTCACGGCTGCACCCGGGCTCGTTCTACGCCCTGCCGCAGAGCCCGCAGCTGTTCAAGCAGCTGTTGATGGTGGCCGGGATGGAGCGGTACTACCAGATCGCCCGCTGCTACCGCGACGAGGACTTCCGCGCCGACCGTCAGCCCGAGTTCACCCAGCTCGACATGGAGATGAGCTTCGTCGACGCCGAGGACATCATCGCGATCTCCGAGGAGATCCTGACCGCGCTGTGGGCGCTGATCGGCTACCAGATCCCGACGCCCATCCCGCGGATCAGCTATGCCGACGCGATGCGCCGGTTCGGCTCGGACAAGCCGGACATGCGGTTCGGGCTGGAGCTCGTCGAATGCACAGAGTTCTTCAAGGACACCACTTTTCGCGTCTTCCAGGCGCCCTACGTGGGCGCGGTGGTGATGCCCGGCGGGGCGTCGCAGCCGCGGCGCACGCTGGACGGCTGGCAGGAGTGGGCCAAGCAGCGCGGGCACAAGGGGCTGGCCTACGTGCTGGTCGCCGAGGACGGCACGCTGGGCGGCCCGGTGGCCAAGAACCTGACCGACGCCGAACGCGACGGGCTGGCCGCGCACGTGGGCGCCAAGCCGGGGGACTGCGTCTTCTTCTCAGCCGGCCCGGCGAAGCCCTCGCGGGCGCTGCTGGGCGCGGCCCGCGGCGAGATCGCGGACCGGCTGGGTCTGATCGACCCGGACGCGTGGGCGTTCGTCTGGGTGGTGGACCCGCCGCTGTTCGAGCCCGCCGACGAGGCGACCGCCGCCGGTGACGTGGCCGTCGGCTCGGGGGCCTGGACCGCCGTCCACCACGCGTTCACGTCGCCCAAGCCGGAGTTCGAGGACGTCATCGACACCGATCCCGGCGGTGTGCTGGCCGACGCCTACGACATCGTCTGCAACGGCAACGAGATCGGGGGCGGCTCGATCCGTATCCACCGCCGCGACATCCAGGAGCGGGTGTTCGCCGTGATGGGCCTGGACCGCGCCGAGGCCGAGGAGAAGTTCGGATTCCTGTTGGAGGCGTTCACCTTTGGTGCGCCGCCGCACGGCGGAATCGCCTTCGGCTGGGACCGGATCAACGCGCTGCTGTCCCGGGTGGACTCGATCCGCGAGGTGATCGCGTTCCCCAAGACCGGCGGGGGCGTCGACCCGCTCACCGAGGCGCCCGCGCCCATCACCGCCCAGCAGCGCAAGGAATCCGGAATAGACGCCAAGCCCAAGGAAGTTGACCGGGCATGACACGCGCCGGCGACGATACAGCGCGAAGCAATGAGGAGCGGCGCCGATGACTGACGTGCCCGACACCGACACGATCAACGCGTTCAACAAGAGCATCATCGACGAGTTCCGTACCAACGGCGGCAAGGTGGGCGGCCAGTTCGCCAACGCCGACCTGCTGCTGCTGCACACGACCGGCGCCAAGTCCGGACAACCCCGAGTCTCTCCGCTGGCCTACTTCCGCATCGACGGCAAGCTCATCATCATCGGCTCGTTCGCCGGCTCGCCCGTCAGCCCGGCGTGGGTGCACAACCTGCGGGCCAACCCGCGGGCCCGGGTCGAGATCGGCACCGAGCAGTTCCCCGTCACGGCGCGCGAGCTGCCCTCCGACGAGCGCGACGCGCTGTTCGAGAAGGTCACCGCCGCCGCGCCCGGCTTCGCCGAATACCAGTCGAAGACCAGCCGGGTCATTCCGTTGTTCGAGTTGCAGCCGGCCTGACTTTCGTGAACGCGGCGCGGGCGGGCATCAACCGGCTCCGCGCCGTGTGGTTCACCCTCGTCCAGACCTCGGTCGCGTCGGGCCTGTCCTGGTATCTCGCGCGCGATGTGCTCGAGCATCCCCAGCCGTTCTTCGCGCCGATCGCCGCCGCGGTGTCGCTGTCGATCAGCAACGTGTTACGGGCCCAGCGCGCCATCCAGATGATGATCGGTGTGACCCTGGGCATCGGGATGGGCACCCTGGTCCAGGGCGTGCTCGGGCCCGGGGCCGTGTCCATCGGCGTCGCCGCGCTGATCGCGCTGTGCGCGGCGGTGTTCATCGGCCACGGCCTCATCGGCCAGGGGATGATGTTCGCCAACCAGACCGTCGTCTCGGCGATCCTGGTGCTGGCGCTCTTCCGCAGCGGCGTCGGGTGGGAACGCATCAACGACGCCCTGGTCGGCGGCGGCGTGGCGATCGTGTTCGCGATCGTGCTCTTCCCGGCCGACCCGCTGCAGGTGCTGCGCAGCGCGCGGATGGGCGTGCTGGACGCCCTGCACGGTGTCCTGACCCGCACCGCGGACGTCGCCGCCGGGCGCCGCGTGCCCGCGCACGACTGGCCGCTGTCGATGGCCGACCGCGTGCACCGGCAACTGGGCGAGCTGATCGAGGCCCGCGCCACCGCCCGCCAAGTCGTGCGCGTCGCGCCGCGGCGCTGGGGGGCGCGCGCCGCGGTCGCCGCCGCCGACCGGCAGGCGCTACACGTGGCTGAGCTGGCCGGTTCCGTGCTGCAGTTGGCCCGCGCCGTCGTCCCCGCCGCCGACGGCGGCTGCCAACCGCTCCGCGCGCCCGTGCCCGCCATCCTGGACCAGCTCGCGGCGGCGACGGCCCTCGCCGACCCGGACCCGGCCGGGGCCGCGGCATACACGGCGGCGGCGTGCCGCGACGCGTCGACGCTGCAGGCCGCCGCGCACGACCGGGCCGGGGTACTGCTGGCCGGCGCCGTCGCCGCCTGCGTGGATGACCTGCAGCGTGTGATCGAGCTGCATCGGAAATGAGCCCGCTCAGCCGGACTCGGCCAGGAATTCCTGGACCAACTTCCTCGGGGCCTGCGTCAGCCACGCCTCGGTGATCAGCTCCTCGAGGTCGCGCACCGAGATCCCGGCCAGCCGGACCAGCACGACGGGGTAGCCGTCGAAATGGGGGGTGGTGAAGTAGACGTCCGGCTCGTCGGTGATCAACCCGAACTTGACCCCCTCGTCGGACACCCGCACGCCAAGGATGTCGCCGCCGGGCGGTTCCGACCCGTCGCGGGCCAGCGCCTCGCGCTCCGACGGGCGCAGCGGCCGCTCCCAGGCCAGCAACTTCTTGCCGACTCGCCAGTCATGCAGTGACGGCTCGGAGGTGAGTGCCAACTCACGAACGATGCGGGCGACGTCGTACCACGTGGCCACCTCTCGATTGTGCTCCCGTTTTGGCCCGCGTGCCGCTGTATCGGCAAACGCTTTCGCGGCGCGGACGGCGCACCGGCCCCGGGTGTGATGTGATCAGCCTTGTGTCTGAAGCCGACGTCGGGCCCGCCCGCCGCCACCGGGTCACCCACCGCACCGAGTACCGGTACTCCGACGTCGTGACCAGCTCCTACGGTCGCGGCTTTCTCACCCCGCGGGATTCGCTGCGGCAGCGTTGTGTCGAGCACCGGCTGACCATCGACCCGGCCCCCGCCGACGTCTCCACCAGCGTCGACGTCTATGACAACATCAGCTCGTACTTCCACGTCACCGAGCCGCACCGCACGCTGAGCGTCACCAGCGACTCCATCGTGGACGTGTATCCGCCGGCCCCCGGGCTGTACACCGACGGACCGGCGGTGCAGCCGTGGGAGTCCGCCCGGCCGACGGGAGGCGGGGGAGCGCTCGCCGCCGAATTCACCCTGGACCTCAATCCGCCGGAGATCACCGACGAGGTGCGCGAGTACGCGGCGCCCAGTTTCGCCCCTGGGCGCCCGCTGGTCGACGTGCTGCGCGACCTCGCGTCGCGGATTTTCGCCGACTTCACCTACCGCTCGGGGTCGACGACGATTTCCACCGGGGTAACTGAGGTTCTGGCGGCCCGGGAAGGGGTATGTCAGGACTTTGCGCGGCTGGCGATCGCCTGCCTGCGCGCCAACGGTCTGGCGGCCAGCTACGTGTCCGGCTACCTGGCCACCGACCCGCCACCGGGGAAGGATCGAATGATCGGTATAGACGCCACCCACGCCTGGGCGGCGGTGTGGACACCGCAGCGGCCCGGCCAGTTCGAGTGGCTGGGTCTGGATCCCACGAACGACCAGCTGGTGGACGAGCGCTACATCATCGTCGGGCGCGGCCGTGACTATGCGGACGTGCCGCCGCTGCGGGGCATCATCTACACCGATTCGGAGCACAGCGTGATCGACGTGGCCGTCGACGTGGTGCCCTTCGAGGGGGACGTGCTCCATGCGTGACTTCAACTGCCCCAACTGCGGGCAGCGCCTGACGTTCGAGAACTCCACCTGCCTCAGCTGCGGCAGCGCGCTGGGGTTTTCGCTCGAGCAGATGGCCCTGCTGGTGATCGCCGAGAACAACGCCGGCGAGCACGCCGGCTTCGTGGCCGCCGCCGAATATCAGTTGTGCGCCAATCTACAACTGGCCGAATGCAATTGGCTGGTACCCGTCAACAACCCGCGGCTGTTGTGCGCGTCCTGCGCGCTGACCACCGTGCGGCCCAACGACGCCGACACCGCCGGCCTGGCCGAGTTCGCCCGGGCCGAGGCGGCCAAGCGGCGGCTGATCGCCGAGCTGCACGAGCTGAAGTTGCCGATCATCGGGCGCGACGCGGACCCCGAGCAGGGATTGGCCTTTCACCTGCTGTCCAGCGCGCACGAGAACGTGATGACCGGGCACGACAACGGCGTGATCACCCTGGACCTGGCCGAGGGCGACGACGTGCACCGCGAGCAGCTGCGGGTGGAGATGGAGGAGCCGTACCGCACGCTGCTGGGACACTTCCGGCACGAGATCGGGCACTACTACTTCTACCGGCTGATCGCCCCGTCCAGCGGATACCTGGCGCGCTTCAACGAGCTGTTCGGCGACCCCGACGCCGACTATCAGGAGGCGCTCGACCGCCATTACAGCGAGGGGCCACCCGAGGACTGGCAGGAAGACTTCGTCTCCTCGTACGCCACCATGCATCCCGCCGAGGACTGGGCCGAGACGTTCGCGCATTACCTGCACATCCGCGACACCCTGGACACCTCGGCGTGGTGCGGCTTCGCTTCGGCGTCGGCGACCTTCGACCGTCCGGCCCTGGGCCCCAGCGCTTTCCAGACCATCATCGACATGTGGCTGCCGCTGTCGTGGTCGCTGAACATGGTGAACCGGTCGATGGGTCACGACGACCTGTACCCGTTCGTGCTGCCGGCCGCGGTGCTGGAGAAGATGAAGTTCATCTACACGGTGATCGACGAGGTGGCCTCGGAGTCGCGGGGGCCCGTCACCGTCGCGAGTTAGTCGGCGATCGCGGGGTGGGCACCGCCCTGGTGCCGGTTGCGGTCGCCACCCTGCGTGAGGTGAAGCACTGGCGCGAGCTGCCATTCGCGTTGTTGCCCACGGTGTTCGCGGTTCACCAGTTCCTCGAGGCGGCGGTGTGGCCGAACAGCGTTGTCCCCGCCGGCGCGGCGCAGTTGGCGGTGCGGGCGTACGTCTTCATCGCGTTGCCGTTGCTGCGGCGCTGGTCCCGCTGTCCGTCTTGATGCTGGAACCGCGCGGCGCCCGACTGCGGGTGGCGCCCTTGGCGGTGCTCGGCGCCGTCGTGTCGGCGTATCTGGCCGTCGTGGTCCTCACCGAACCGATCGGGGTGAAGAGGTGGCCCCACGCGCTGGAATACCAGACGGCCGTTCACGAAAGCTACTTGTGGGCGGTGCTCTACATCGTCGCGGTCATCGGGCCCGCCGTGATGTCGGGCTATCGCTCCATCGTGGTGCTCGGGTGGGCGAACCTGGTGGGGCTGATCGTGGTCGCCATCGTCTACCTGCAGGCGTTCGCGTCACTGTGGTGCATCTACGCCGCGGTGCTGTCGGTCCTGGTGCTGGTGCACATGCGGCGTCGTCGGCGGCTGCCCGACCCACACCGCGACGAGGGGGTCGCGATGGATCACGCGACGTCGATGGTGTGATCCCTGCCAGCTAGTCGCATCGCGGTCGCATCGTTGTATTCCCTTGTGTCACTTTGGCTTCTGTGGTCACATTGTGGCCGTTTTTGTCGGTGGGGGTTTCTAGGGTTTGGGGTGTGGGTGCGAGCAGTCGTGAGGAGATCGTCGAGGTGTTCGACGCGCTCAATCATGACGCGGATCGCCTGTGTGGGTTGTCTTTTGACGTGCTCACCACCCCGGAGCGGTTGGCTGCCCTGGAGCGG
>NZ_LQOU01000029.1 GCF_002102155.1 Mycobacterium europaeum | reverse complement strand
GCACGATCTCGGCGGCATGAGGCGTCGGCACAACCCAGTCTAACAACTAGATTGCAATTTATGACTCAGGACACTAGCTGATTTCGACGAGCAACCTCCGGGACCGGTGCGTGGGGGACGGGTTTCCCGGGGGTTGCTCGGCGTTCAGCCCGTCGGCCCGGCCGACGGCTCGAACCGCAGGTAAGCCTGGATCGTCGTTCCGCTGGCGGTGGTGTGCGTGCGTACCAGGTCCGAGATGGCGTTGACCAGATACAACCCGCGGCTGGCGGGGCCGCACGGCCCCGGGTCCAGGCGACCCACCAGCGGATCCTCGAAGCAACCGGTGTCGCGCGCCTCGCACACCAGGTACTCGTCGTCGCGCCAGAAGGCCAGCTGGCAGGCGCCGTCGGTGTACATCAGGCTGTTGCTGGCCAACTCCGTGGCCACCAACTGGAGGTCCTCGATCGCGTCCTCGGACAACCCGACCCAGCCCGCGTAGTCGACGGCGAACGAGCGCGCCGGGCGAAGGTCCGCCGACTTGCGGACCACGTAGGTCACCGCCCCCGGATTACCGGGCAGCGGCCGGTTGCAGCGCTGCAAGGCGGCACCGGGCGCGTAGTCCACGCTGCGTTGCAGGCCGCCGCCGCCCCACAGCCAGGGGTGGGTCGCGTGGGCGTCCGCCAGCACGTCGTCGTCGAGCCGGCTCCCGTCGTAGAGGCACAGGCCGGTCACCTGGTAGCCGTCCATGGCCCCGTTGACCAGCGCCTCGTGCTCCACGCACGCGATCAGTTCCTCGTCGGTCCGTCCGGGCCAGGCGAGTTGGCTGACGATCCGCACGCGCCGGTCGGGATGGTCGTCGACGAAGGCCCCCTCCATCGCCATGAGCCGGCTCGGGTTGCGGGCGACCTCGGTGATGTCCACCATGCGCAGATCGTCCGGCGCCGTGCCGTCCGCGCCCAGCGCGTCGTGCAGTAGCGCCAACATGTCGGCGGGGACCGCGACGAGCACGGCCTCGTCGAGGTCCAACCCGTCCCGCACGAAGCGGGTCACGACATCCAGATACTCGTGCTGGGATTGGTAGATGAGCGCGGAATGGACGAAGCCGAGCTTCCCGATTTCTGTGCCCGCGGTCACTCCAGCACGCTCACCTTCGATCACTAACGCCAACCCCCTGCTGGACCGGCCGTCTGCCTTCTCCCTCCCCAGTACCCGCGGCGGGGCCTGGCTATACCGCGCTGCAGGTCACATCTGCGAACTCAGTACTTTGTCACAGCCACCAGGAGGCGGCGGCGTCCAGGTGACGGCGGACGCGATAGCGGGCCAGGCTGTCGTCGCCCGCCTCGATGGCATCCGCGATCCGCAGGTGAGCGTGGTGGACGGCCAGGACGTCCGCCCAGGTCGGCGGGGCCTGCCCGGTGCTCGTCCAGTGCCGCCGGAACAACTCGACGATGATCCGCAGGAACAAGTCGAGCAGGGCGTTGCCGGCCAGCTGCGCCAGTCCGACGTGGAACCGGAACTCCTCCGCGGTTGCGTCGCTCACATCACCGGACGTTTCGTCGACGTCTGACCGATGCGCGGCCAGGAAGGCGGCCACCTCGGATTCGCCCCGCCGCTTGACCACCTTGGCGACGTTATCGATCTCGATCGCGTCCCGGACGCAACGGAGGTCCTCGCGGCTCGGGTCGCGGTACTGCAGGTACAAGGCGATGGTGTCGATGCTGGCCTGCGCCTGGGGTTTGGCGATGACGAGCCCGCCGCCGGGCCCGCGACGCATGTGGGCGATCGAGTGATATTCGAGCAGCCGCACCGCTTCGCGGAACACGGCGCGGCTCACCCGGTAGCGCTCCAGCAGGGCGGTTTCGGTGCCGAAGACCGAACCGACCTGCCAGCCGCCGGCCGCGATGTCGTCGCCGATCGTGGCGGCCAGCATCTCGCCGAGCTTGCCGGGGGGCACCTCGGCGGTGAGCCGCCGCGGCTTGCGCCGTCGGCTCACCGTGCCCGGATGATGGCGCTGCAGCCAGGCCGTGACGGCCTCGATGTGTCGTTCGCTGAGCATCTTGGCTTGCGCCGAGTCACCGGAAGTGACGGCCGCGACGATCTCGGAGTGGTCGATGTGCATCCGGTCGAGCGCCTCGATGGCCTCGCTGGCCGTGTCGGTCCGCGACTGCATGGCGTATCGGGTGGTGAGCCGCATCAGGACGTCGATAAACAGTTGCAGGACAGGGTTTTTGGATTGTTCCGCCAGGGCGATGTGGAACTCGTCCCGCGGCGTCGGCAGCCCAGGTCTCCACTCTTGTTCACCGGCCAACACCGCCCGCAGCCGCGCGATACCCGCTTCGTCGATACGTTCCGCGGCCAGCGATGCCGCCAACGGTTCGAGCACCAGGCGGGCATTGAGTAGGTCGCCCAGGGTGGTGCCGAGGTGTTCGAGATAGATGACGACGGCCCGGGTGGCGGGGCCGGCGTCGGGCTCGCAGATGATCAGCCCGCCGCCCGGCCCGCGGCGCATCCGGGCGACCTGATGGTGTTCGACGAGGCGGACGGCTTCGCGCAGCACCGAGCGGCTCACCCCGAAGCGCTCCTGCAGGGCGTGTTCGGATCCCAGCGATTCACCGGTGGCCCAGGCGCGGCGGACGATCTCCGCCTCGAGGTCCCGCGCGATCCTGGCGGCCAGTTTGCTCTCGCGGCCGGTACTCATGTCAGGCCCGACGATGCTCTCCGGCAAGCGCTTTCAGCATGTGAGCAGCATGCAGCCGGCGACGGGCCCGCCCCCCACGGACACCACGCCGACGTCTGGGCGCTGCGACACCTGCCGCTCCCCCGCCTCGCCGCGCAACTGCAGGCATCCCTCGTGCAGCGCCCAGTAGCCGTGCATCCGCCCGGCCGACAGCTGGCCGCCATACGTGTTCAGCGGAAGCGCACCGTCGCGGGCGATCCGCGCGCCGCCCTCGACGTACGGCCCGGCCTCGCCGTCGCCGCAGACGCCCAGCGCTTCCAGCCACGCGAGGGTGAGGTAGGTGAACCCGTCGTACAGCTCGGCGACCTTGAGATCGGACGGCTTGAGGTCCGTGCGCGACCACATCTGCGCCGCCGCGTCCGACATCGCCATCTTCGGATAGTCGGCACGGTGGAACCAGCCCCCGGCGCCGTCGGCCCCGCCGACCGCCTCCACCGCCACCGGGCGGTGCGGGCAGTCACGCGCGTACTCGGCATGCGAGACCACCACGGCGATGGAGCCGTCGATCGGAACATCGCAGTCCAGCAGCCCGAACGGCGTGGACACCGGCCGAGCGCCCAGGTAGTCGGCCATCGTCATCGGGTCGCGGTAGACGGCGCGCGGATTCAACGCGGCGTTGCGCCTGCCGTTGAGCGCCACCCAGCCCAGCTGTTCTTTGGTGGTCCCGTAGAGCTCCATGTGGCGCCGGCAGTTGAGCGCCAGCCAGTTGGCCGCGGAGTACGCGTTGGCCGCCACCAAGTCGTTGACGTCGTCCATCGCGCCGACGGCGGGGCGTTCGGTGCCCTCCGGCGTCTCGAACATCCGCGCGAGCGGCGGCGCGGGCGCGTTCTCCTGCGGCTTCACCGGGACCGTGCCCCCGAGCATCTGGATGGTCCGGTACACCACCACGTGGCGGGCGCGGCGCTCGGCGACCGCGCGGCACGCCGACATCACCGGGCTGAGCAGGCCGCCGGTGCCGAACCCGGACCCGCAGTCGGCGGCCTCGATCCGCAGTTGGGCGTTCACGTCGGCGGCGGGGGTGTCGCCCAGCGTCGCGATGCCGTCGACGTCGGAAGGGACCAATCCGGCGTCCTCGATGGCGTACCGCACCGCTTCCATGGTCAGGTCCAGCCCCGCGATGCCGGTGCGACGGCCGATCCGCGAGATGCCGGTACCGGACAGGATCGCGTCCTTCTCGAAATGCGTCATGCACACCGCCCGTCAGACCATGCGTCGAAACCAATTGAGTGTACTGTATTCGTCGTGCCGGACGCGCCGCTGCTCATCGAATACTGCGACGATTGCGCGCGCTGGGTACATCCGGCGACCGGCGAATGCCGCGCCTGCGGCGGCCCACTGGTCGCGCAGCCCGTCTCCGGGCGCGGCACGGTGTTCACCTACACGGTCAACCACCACCCGTACAACCCGGAGATCCCGGTCCCGTACGTGATCGCCATCGTCGAACTCGCCGAGCAGGAAGGGCTTCGGGTGGCCGCCAACATCGTTGGGTGCGAGCCGGATTCGGTCACATGCGGCATGGCCGTCGGGATCCTGCCGGAGAAGGGCAGCGGCGGGGCGCCGCTGTTCGCGCCCGCTAGTTGATCAGCGGGTCGCGCGGCATGCCGAGGATCCGCTCGGCGATCTGGTTGCGGGTGACCTCCGAAGTGCCGCCGGCGATCGCCATGCCGCGCGCTCCCATCGCCAGCCTGCCCACGATCGCTCCGGGCCCGTCCATCAGTGCGACCTCGGGGCCCGCCAGCGCCGCCCAGATGGCGGCGCCGTCCACCATGTGTTCGGCCAGCTTCAGCTTGGTGATGTTGCCTTCCGGGCCCGGCCCCGCGCCCTCGACGCTGCGAGCGGCGCGGCGCAGGTTGAGCAGCCGCAGCGCGTGATCGTCGGCGAGGAAGGACCCGATCCGAATGGGCGCCCCCGCCAAGCGATCTGACTGCTGCTGCGCGAGTTGCACCAGGGTGGGCGCCAGGGCCTCGTAGAACGACCCGCTGCCGCCGATGCTGACCCGCTCGTTGCCCAGCGTGGCGCGCGCGACCGTCCACCCCGAGTTGGGCGCCCCGACGACGTCCTCGTCGGGGACGAACACGTCGGTGAAGAACACCTCGTTGAACTCCGAGCCGCCGGTGATCTGCCGCAATGGCCGCACCTCGACGCCCGGGCCCTTCATGTCGATGATGACGGTCGTGATCCCGGCGTGCTTGGGGGCTTCGGGGTCGGTGCGCACGGTGGCCAGGCCACGCGCACAGTACTGGGCGCCGCTGGTCCAGACCTTCTGCCCGTTGATCTTCCAGCCACCGTCCACCCGGGTGGCGCGGGTCTTGACCGACGCCGCGTCGGAGCCGGCCTCGGGTTCGGAGAACAGCTGGCACCAGATCTCTTCCTGGCGGAGCGCCTTCTCCACGAATCGTTCGATCTGCCAATCGGTTCCGTGCTGGATCAGCGTCAGGATCACCCATCCGGTGATCGAGTAGTCGGGCCGTTTGATGCCGGCCGCGCGGAACTCCTCCTCGATCACCAACTGCTCCACCGCGTCGGCGGCGCGCCCCCACGGCTTGGGCCAGTGCGGCATCACGTAACCGGTCTCGATGAGTTTGTCGCGTTGCGCCTCTTTGTCCAGGGCGGCGATCTCGGCGGCGTCGGCGTGGATCCTGGTGCGCAGCTCTTCGGCCTCGGGCGGCAGGTCCAGGCTGTTCTCCCGCGTGGCGCCGGCGGCGGTGCGCTCGAAGACATCCCGGGCCGGGGCGTCACCGCCGAACAGCGCCTGTATCACCAGCGCGCGGCGCAGGTGCAGGTGCGCGTCGTGCTCCCAGGTGAAACCGATGCCGCCGTGCACCTGGATGTTCAACTCGGCGTTGCGCGCATAGGCGGGAAAGGCCAGGGTCGCCGCCACCGCCGCGGCCAGCTGGAACTGGGCTTCGTCCTCGGAGGCCGCGCGCGAGGCATCCCACACCGCGGCGACCCCGGACTCGGCGGCCACCAGCATGTTCGCGCAATGATGCTTCACCGCCTGGAAAGTGGCGATGGTGCGCCCGAATTGCTGCCGCACCTTGGCGTAGTCGACGGCGGCGTCGACGCAGTCCGCTGCGCCACCCACCGCCTCGGCGGCCAGCAACGTCCGCGCGCGGGCCAGCGCCGACGCCCGCGCGCCCGACAGGACGTCGTCGGCGCTGACATTCACGTTTTCCAGGCGCACCCGTCCGGAGCGCCGGGTCGGGTCGAAGTTGTTCGGCACTTCTACCGACACGCCGGCGCGACCGCGCTCCAGCAGCAGCACGTCGTCGCCCGCCGCGATCAGCAGCAGTTCGGCCAGTCCGGCACCCAGCACGATTCCGGCGTCACCGTCGGCGATCCCGTTGGTGACCCGCACCTGGCCGTCCAGACCGATGCCCGCGGTGACGGTCCCGTCGATCAATCCGGGCAACAGCCGCGACTTCTGTTCGGCCGAGCCGTCTTTGGCGATCACCGCCGACGCGATGACGGTCGGTACGAACGGCCCGGGTGCTACCGCGCGGCCGAGTTCCTCGACGACCACCACGAGTTCGGGAAGCCCGAATCCCGAACCGCCGTGCTCCTCGTCGATATGCAGGCCGAGCCAGCCCAGCTCGACGAGGTTCTGCCAGAACGGCGGACGGGACTCCTCGGCGGCGTCGAGCAGGGACCGCGCCGCCCAGCGCGCCTTCTGCGAGGTCAAAAAACCCCGGGCGACTTCGGCGAGTTCGCGATGGTCGTCGGTCAGTGCGATACCCATGAGGCGCCCTCCTCGCTACCGGCTGGGGTGCCGGCCCCGCTTCGAGGGGAAGCGGGGCGGCTGCCTAAAGAGTGTACTTAATGCGAGGAGGGCGACCCGTGGGGGTGGTTACTTGGGCGCGAACCGCTGCCCGGCGTCCAGGCGCAGGCACTGCCCGTTGAGCATCGGGTTCTCCACGATGGCCGCCACCAGCTTGGCGTACTCGATCGGCCGGCCCATCCGCTTCGGGAAGGCGGCGTCTTTGACCAGGTTGGCCGCCATCTCGTCGGGGACCATCGAGGTGATTCCGGTCAGGAAAAGGCTGGGGGCGATGGCCAGCACCCGGATGCCCATCGAGCCCAGGTCGCGGGCCATGGTCAGGCACATGCCGGCGATCCCGGCTTTGGCGGCGGTGTAGGCCACCTGCCCGATCTGGCCTTCGAAGGCCGCGATCGATGCGGTGTTGATGATGACGCCGCGCTCTTCGTCCTCGGGCTCGTTCTTGGCCATGTGCGCGGCGGCCAGCCGGCTGATGTTGAAGGTGGCGATCAGGTTCAGGTCGATCACGGATTGGAAGGACTCGAGGTCATGCGGACCGGACTTGGTCAGCGTCCGCTTGGCGATGCCGCCGCCTGCGGTGGTGACCGTGACGTGCAGGCCGCCCAGCTTGTCCACCGCGGTCTGCAACGTCTCCTCGGTGCCCTTGAAATCCGTGACGTCGACCGGATAGAACGCGCCGCCGATCCCTTCGGCGACGGTCTTGCCGTCGGAACCCTCGCGGTCGAGCACCGCGACGTCCGCGCCCCGCTCGGCCAGCAGCTCCGCGGAGGCGCGACCCATCCCCGACGCACCGCCGATGACGACGACCTTCTTCCCGTTGATCTCCATCCGGACCTCTCCCTTTGGGTTGTCAGATTCCTTGCATTCTGTAACGTTACGTAGGCACGCTAGCGTGTCCATCTTTCAGGATTGTCGGCGAGCCGTGCCAAGCTGGCTCCGTGCTGCTTCTCGACGTGGCGACTACCTCGTTTGACGTGGGCGGTACGTCGTCGCGGCTGAGCAAGGTCGCCCACATCGCCGACCTGTTGCGGCGCGCGGCAGGCGACCCCGACGGTGTCGCGACCGTGGTCTCCTGGCTCTCGGGTGAGCTGCCCCAGCGCCAGATCGGGGTCGGCTGGGCATCGCTGCGGTCGCGGCCGCCGGCGGCGTCGCAGCCGACGCTGACCGTCGCCGGCGTGGACGCCCGCTTCTCGGAGATCGGAGCGGTGTCGGGCAAGGGAGCGCAGGCGCGGCGCGCCGAGCTGGTCGCCGACCTGTTCGCCGCCGCGACCGATGCCGAGCAGACCTTCCTGCTGCGGTTGCTCGGCGGCGAGCTGCGCCAGGGGGCGCTGACCGGAGTCATGGCCGACGCGGTGGCCAAGGCCGCCGAGCTGCCCGTCGCCGCGGTGCAGCGCGCCGCAATGCTGGGCGGGGACTTGCCGTCCGTGGCCGCCGCCGCCCTGGGCGGCGGGGCCCGGGCGCTGGACGCGTTCGCGCTGCGAGTCGGCCGGCCGGTCGGCCCGATGCTGGCGCAGACGGCGACCGGGGTGGCCGACGCGCTGGAACGCCACGGCGGCACAACGATTTTCGAGGCGAAACTGGACGGCGCACGGGTGCAGATCCACCGGGCCGGCGACCGGGTCACCGTCTACACCCGAAGCCTCGACGACGTCACCGCGCGGCTGCCGGAAGTGGTGGAGGCGACGCTGGCGCTGCCGGTGCGCGACCTCATCGCCGACGGCGAGGCGATCGCGCTGCGGCCCGACAACTCACCGCATCGCTTCCAGGTCACCGCGTCACGGTTCGGCCGATCGGTCGATGTTGCGGCAGCCCGTGCGGCCCAGCCACTTTCGGTGTTCTTCTTCGACATCCTGCACCGCGACGGCGCCGACCTGCTCGACGCGCCGACCGCCGAGCGGCTGGCCGCCCTGGACGCTTTGGTGCCTGCCGCGCAACGGGTCGATCGGCTGCACACCTCGGACGCCGCCGAGGCGGCCGCATTCCTCGACGCGACGCTGGCCGCCGGCCACGAGGGCGTCCTGGCCAAGGCGCCGGATGCGCCGTACCAGGCGGGCCGCCGCGGTGCGGGGTGGCTGAAGGTGAAGCCCGTCCACACGCTGGACCTGGTGGTGCTCGCGGTCGAGTGGGGATCCGGGCGCCGCACCGGCAAGCTCTCCAACATCCACCTCGGGGCGCGCGATCCGGCGACGGGCGAATTCGTCATGGTGGGAAAGACTTTCAAGGGCATGACCGACGCCATGTTGGATTGGCAGACGGCGCGGTTCTGCGAACTCGCGGTCGGCGGCACCGACGGTTACGTGGTGCGGCTGCGGCCGGAGCAGGTGGTCGAGGTGGCGCTGGACGGCGTCCAGAAGTCCTCGCGCTACCCGGGCGGCCTGGCGCTGCGCTTCGCCCGCGTGGTGCGCTACCGCGACGACAAGGGCCCGGCCGAGGCCGACACCATCGACGCCGTGCGCGCGCTGTACTGAACACGCGGCGGCTTCGCGGCGGCCGTAGGGTTTGACCGTGGCGAAGCAGCTCCCAGACGTCAGCTACCTCAGCACCGACGCCGCCCTGCCGCCCGTCGCGATCGTCGACCGCTCCCCCATCGGCCCCCGGCACAAGGTCGCGTTCGCGGCCGTCGCCGTGATCGGTGCCGCGGCGTGGGCGATCATCGCGTTCGCCCGCGGCGAGACGGTGAACGCGGTCTGGCTTGTGGTCGCGGCGATCTGCACATATGTCATCGGATTCCGGTTCTATGCCCGGCTGATCGAGATGAGGATCGTCCAGCCACGCGACGACCACGCCACGCCGGCCGAGTTGTTCGACGACGGAAGCGACTTCGTGCCGACCGACCGGCGGGTGCTGTTCGGCCATCATTTCGCCGCCATCGCCGGGGCCGGGCCGCTCGTCGGCCCGGTGCTGGCCACCCAGATGGGCTACCTGCCCTGCAGCATCTGGATCATCGTCGGCGCGGTCTTCGCCGGCGCCGTGCAGGACTACCTGGTGCTGTGGATCTCGGCGCGGCGGCGCGGGCGCTCGCTGGGCCAGATGGCCCGCGACGAACTCGGCGCCGTCGGCGGCGCCGCCGCCCTGCTGGGGGCGTTCGTCATCATGGTGATCATCATCGCGGTGCTGGCGCTGGTGGTGGTGCGGGGACTGGCCCAAAGCCCATGGGGTGTGTTCTCGATCGCCATGACAATCCCGATCGCCCTCTTCATGGGCTGCTACCTGCGGTTCCTGCGGCCCGGCCGGGTCGCTGAGGCGTCGCTGATCGGCGTCGCGCTGCTGCTGATCGCCGTGGCCTCCGGCAACGGGGTAGCCGGAACCTCTTGGGGCGCAACCTGGTTCAACCTCTCGGTGGTCACGGTGTCGTGGTTGATCATCGGCTACGGTTTCGTGGCGTCGGTGCTGCCGGTGTGGTTGCTGCTCGCGCCGCGCGACTACCTGTCGACGTTCATGAAGGTCGGCGCGATCGCGCTGCTCGCGGTCGGCATCTGCGTGGCCCGGCCGCTCATGCAGGCGCCCGCGGTCTCGCGGTTCGCCGCCGCCGGCGACGGGCCGGTGTTCCCCGGCTCGCTGTTCCCGTTCCTGTTCATCACCATCGCCTGTGGTGCCCTGTCCGGATTCCACGCGCTGATCTCCTCGGGGACGACGCCCAAGCTGCTCGAAAAGGAGAGCCAGATGCGGCTGATCGGCTACGGCGGCATGCTGACCGAGTCGTTCGTGGCCGTCATGGCGCTGATCACCGCGGCGATCCTCGACCAGCACCTGTACTTCACCCTCAACGCCCCGCCCACGCAGACTGGCGGCACCGCCGACACCGCCGCGCGCTACGTCAACGGGCTCGGGCTGTCGGGAGCTCCGGTGACCGCGGACCAGCTCACTCGGGCCGCCGAGAGCGTGGGCGAGAGGTCGATCGTGTCGCGGACGGGCGGCGCGCCGACGCTGGCCGTCGGCATGTCCGAGGTGCTGCAACGGGTCATCGGCGGCGCCGGCCTCAAGGCGTTCTGGTACCACTTTGCGATCATGTTCGAGGCGCTGTTCATCCTGACCGCCGTCGATGCGGGCACCCGGGTCGCGCGGTTCATGCTTTCCGACATGCTCGGCAACCTGGGCGGCCCGCTGGCCAAGCTGCGCAATCCCGGCTGGCGGCCGGGCGTGTGGCTCTGCAGCCTGGCCGTGGCCGCGGCGTGGGGCGGCATCCTGCTGATGGGGGTGACCGACCCGCTGGGCGGCATCAACACGCTATTCCCCCTGTTCGGGATCGCCAACCAGCTGCTCGCGGCGATCGCGCTGACCGTCGTCACCGTGGTCGTCATCAAGAAGGGCCTGCTGAAATGGGCCTGGATCCCGGGAATTCCCCTGCTGTGGGATCTCACGGTCACGTTGACCGCGTCGTGGCAGAAGATCTTCTCCGGGGATCCCGCGGTCGGCTACTGGACTCAGCACGCCCATTATGTGGCGGCCCGAAACGCGGGGAAGACGTCATTCGGGTCGGCCAAAGACGCCCATCAGCTCACTGACGTCATCCGGAACACCGCCATCCAAGGCACGCTGTCGATTGTGTTCGCGGCGGCAGTGGTGATCGTGGTCGTCGCGGGAATCATCGCTGCCCTCAGGTCAATTCGCGGTGGCGGGCGGCCGCTGACCGAGGACGACCCGGTGCCGTCGAAGATGTTCGCGCCCGCCGGTCTGATCCCCACGGCCGGTGAGCGGGGACTGCAGAAACGGTGGGACGCCTGGGCCGAATCGGCGTCGCAGCCCTGACGAGCTCGACGCCGCCTCACTGCGAATCGGAATTCCACCGCCAGTCCGGCAGGTGGACGTATTGCAGCGCCTCCGCGACCGTCAGCCCGCTCATCGCGCGGGCGCGGTTCTGCGCACAGTGACGCTGAAAGGTCGCCATCTCGGCTTGGCCCGGCGGATGCGGATCGCGATACGGCACCTTCTGCCCCACCAGCATCACCAAATACCCTTCGAGCCCGAACTGGTTGTCCTGCCCGATCGTGCTGGTCACAAAATGCCGAAGGAAACCCGTCGGCCCGTTCTCGCGATAGAAGTCCAGCAGCGGCTGCACCGCTGTCACGTCCACCTCGTTGCGGCACGCGGTCCAGAACTCGTTGTCGAGGCGCGTGTTGAACCGGTAGTGGACCGACAGGAAGTCCTTGATGCCGTCCCACCAGTCGACGAACAGCGTGTTGTACAGCTCCTGCAGGCTCGGGGTCGGCTCGAGGTGGGACTCCACGAGCATCTCGACCATCGCCTTGATCTGCGACGACGAGACCATGAGTGACGTCGCCTCGAGCGGCTCGACGAAGCCGCACGCGTTGCCGATCGCGAAGACGTTCTTGACCCAGCCCTTCTCGTAGCGGCCCGAGCGGAACTTGATGACGTGATCCCAGGCCGTGGCCTTCGGGTTCTTCTTCAGGAGTTCGTCGCGCGCCTGGTCGTCGCTGAGGAACTGTGACGAATAGACGTAGCCGCGATTGATCGAGTTCTCGTGGTCGATCTGCCAGCACCAGCCGGCCTCCATCGTCTCGGCGACGGTGTAGGGGTAGATGAACTCGTCCGTCCGGTCCCAGCTGCCGACGATGGCGCGGTCACAGAAGAGCGAGCTGTCGTACGGGACGAACGGCGTCCCCAGCGCGCGACCGAGCAACTCGGAGCGAAAGCCGCTCGCGTCGACGTACAGGTCGGCCGAGAACGTGCGGCCGTCCTCGAGGATGACGGACTGCACGCCCTGCTCATCGACGGGCACGCCGGTGATGCGGGCATCGATCAGCTCGATGCCGCGTTCGACGGACGCTTTCTCCAGCGCCTCGACCAGCGCGGGATTGAACAGGTGCAGCGCCGTGTCGGCCGTGATCATCGGCCCCTGGCCGCTCGGGTGCTTCTCGAATGCCTTGCCCTGAGCCATCAGCGCGGAGTTCATGTTGACGCTGTCGAACTCGTCGCCGCAATAAAAGCCGTTGTAGCGCGTGAGGTCGGTGTAGAACGCGTCGAGCTGGAATTGGAACCCGTAGTCGAACGACTCGCGTGGCCCCCAGAGGAAGTGGATGCCCATCTTCCAGGTCGGCCGCACGATTGAATAGAACTCCTTCTGCGGCAGCTTCAGATAGTCGAAGAGCAGGCTGATGAGCTGCGGTGTGGTGCTTTCGCCGACGCCGATCACGCCGATGTTCTTGCTGCGCACGACGCGGACCTGGAGCTGCGGGGCGTGTTGTTTGAGCGCAAGCGCCGTCAGCAGGCCGGCGCTGCCGCCGCCTACGACGAGTACGGATTCGATCATCCCGCTCCCCTGTTTCCTGTCCGCACGACCGCGCGTCTACACCTGGCCCCTGACAGAGCGGAACCCATTCAAACAGATCGCCCCGGCATCTGCTTGCTGGCCGTCTTCGTCCAGGGCACCCGTTCCGCCGACAAGAATTGACGCCCTAAACCGGATCGAAACCGGATATCAACCAGCGACCCCCGACCTTGTCGAGCGTGACCCGGACGCTGGATGCCGTGTACGCGGGCGCGTCGGCGCCGACGACCGTGGTCTGGTTGACGAACAGCAGGACGACACCGTGGTCGGGCCCCGCTGACACCGACGCCGCAGACTGGACGGTGGCCAGCGCGGAGATGTGCCGCTGCTTCGAACCGGGGATCACCACGTCCCGGGTCAGCGACGTGTAGGCGTCCTTGAACCGCCCGGTCAGCCGGTCACGCGCGGCGGCCAGGTCGCGCTCGACCGTGTCGGGCCGGTAGGTCAGCAGGGCGGCGGTGGCATCCCGCGCCGCCTGGGTGGCCTCGATGCGGCCGCGGTCGGCATCGGCGATCGACGAACCCTGCCACTTCAGGACGGCGGCCGTCGACGCAAGCGCCAGCGCCAGCCCCGGTATCACACCGTATGCCAGCACCCGCGACCAGTTGATGCGGTGCGCGCGTTCGGGTACGCCGTCCGTGGGCCCGTCGACTTCGCGGCCTGATCGCTTTCTCATGGCACGAACTCCACGTTCGACACCTTCGCCCCGCCGCCGACCTTCACCACGGAGAGCCGCATCCGCCAGGCGTGCGGCTGCTGTTCGGCCGCGGCGGCATTCGACGTACGGACTGTGACGGCGACCAGGACTTCGGCGCGGTCGCCGGACTGGGATTCGATGCCCGCTTCCGTCACCGTTCCGACGGACTTCGACTGGGTTCGCAACACCACGTCGATGAACGGCTGCGAGCGTGTGGAGAAGTTGTCGTGCAGCTGCCCGGTCGCACCCGCCAGGATGCGCCGCACGTCCGCATCGGCTTCGCGGAAGTCAACCGTGGTGAGGTTGACCGCGCTCTGGCGACCGGCTTGCAGGAAAAGCTGGCGCTGCTCCTGCTCTTCATGCGCCCGGTGGGCGCGCAGCCCGACCCAGCCGATCAGCCCGATCAGCGCCGCGACGATGGCCAGCCCGACGGTCAGCGTCAACCGGACGGGAGGGCGGTCGCGGGCCGGCTCTTCGTCTTTCGTGCGGTCCTCGAGTTCCATTGGGAGTTCGGTCAATTCGGCGGTAGCAACATCGTCTGCCATGTGCGCTCCTTTCCCCCGGCGGTCGCCAAATCGGATTGCGTGTGGACATGCCCGTCGGGGCCGACGTAGGTGCCGGTGGCCGGGTCGTACTCGGCCGCCGGGATCGGCACCGGGACGGGAGCCGGCACGGCTGGTGCCGGCGCCGCCGGGGTGCGCGGCTGCGGGACGGGCTGACCCGAAAGCGTCGCGTTCGGGTCGCCTTTCCAGTTGTAACCGTCGTTGAGCGGAATGTAGCTTTCATCGCTGTCGCACATCTGCACCGTCGGGCCGCGTTTGCCCGGGCGGCCCACGCACGGGGTGTTGCGGACGCCGCGGACGTTTTGCGCGGAGTCCTGCGGCACCCGGCAATACAGGTCGCCCGCGGGTCGGTCCGGGTAGTCCTCCCAGGACGGAACCCGCTGCTGCTGTGCCGGCAGAAAGCCGGTCAGACACGGCGGCGGCAGGTTCAGTCGCAGGTTGAAGCTGAGGAAGGCGCCCTTGTAGCCCTGCTTGGTGTTCCTGTTCGGGACATTGATCGCCTGAATCGTTGCCACCGCCTGGGGAAGCAGGACGAGGAGCTGCTCGAGGCCGGCGTGATAGGTCAGCGCCACCTGCCCGACGCCGACCAGGTTGGCGAGTATGACCGGTAGCGTCGGGTTCACCCGGTCCAAGAGCTGACGGATTTCCCCGATGGCCGGCGCGCCCTGCTCCAGCACCTGCCTGACGGCGGCGTCGCTTTTCCGCACCCCGCCCGTGAGGTCGGCGAGGTGCGCGGCCCACGCCTGCACCGCGTCGGGGGTGTCGCTCTGCGTGTCGAGCACCGGCTTGGCGTCGTCGATGAGGGTGAGCAGCGCACCGAGGTTCTTTCGCGCGTCGATGGACAGTGAGCTGGCACCGGCCACGAGCCGGGAGATGTCCGGACCGAGCCCACCGACGGCGGTGGACGCCTCGTCGACCAGCGTCTTGAGGTCCGCACGCGGGACCGACTGCATGCCCCGGTTCGCCGCATCCAGCATCGTGTCCAGGTCGGGCGGCACCGACACGCGATCGGCCCGGATCACGTCGCCATCCCGCAGCGGCGGCGAATCCCTGCGTGGCAGCAGGGCGACGTATTGCTCCCCCACCGCCGACTGACTGTGCACCTGCGCATCGAGGTCCGACGGGATGTCGATCCCGGACTTCAGCGAGAGCACCGCCGCGACGCCGGTGTTGGTGAGACGCACGGTGTCGACCCGGCCGACTTCGGTGCCGCGATAGGTGACGTTGCCGCTGGGGTATAAGCCCGCGGCCTGCGGCAACTCGACGGTGACCCGATACCGTCCGATGCCGACCATGGCCGGCACCTGGATGTAGCCGAAAACCATCACGGCGCCACCGGCCAGCGCGACGACGACAAAGATCGCCAGCTGGATGAGGATTCGTCTCGACAAGGGCGGCATGTCAACGGCCCTGATCCCAATGATACGGCGCGACAAGCGGATTGCCGGCGGTGTACGGGCTCGGCATCTGGCCGATGGTGCGGCCCCACTGCAGTTCCAACTCCGTCAGATTGCCCTCGAACCGGGTGCCGGTGAGGAATGATGCGTCGAGTCGGCTCAGCGTCAGGTCGATGATGGCCGTCAGATTGGCGTAGTCCCCGCGGGCCCACTTGCTGATGGTCTCCTTCGGGAACGGATAGGTGGCGAGCAGGCTCAATGCGCGGGTCATGGCGGGACCGGCGTTGGCCAGCGATTCCAGCACCGGCGCCAGGTCGTTGAGCTCTTTGACCACAGCGTCCTTGGTCTGCCGCGTCGAATCGGCCACCAGCGCACTGAATTTGCCGAACTGATCCAGCGCCTCCACCAGAGTCTGCCGCTCGTCGGCCAGGGTGCGAAGCGCGGCAGGGATGGCCGTCAGCGCCCTGTCCAACACCGGCTTCTGATCGGCGAACTGTCCGACCAGGGTGTTGAGGCTCTCGGCGGCGGCGATGATGTCACCGGTCTGGTCGGCCACGTGGCCGGTGAAGGTGTCGAGCTGGGCTATCAGGCTGCGGAGGTCATCGGCGCGGCCGGCCAGCGCGGTGCTCAGCGACTGGGTGATGTCCTGAATCTGCCCGATCCCACCCCCGTTGAGCAACAACGAGATAGCGGCGAGCGTCTGCTCCGTCGACGGGTAACTGCCGGCCGACGACAGGGAAATCAGCGCCCCCTCCCTCAACCTGCCCCGGGGCGGGACGTCGGCGGGTGGCGCGAGCTCGACGTGCAGGGATCCCAGCAGGCTGGTTTGGCCGATCGTTGCGGTCGCGTTCGCCGGCAGGTCGACATCGCCGTCGAGCCGGATGGTCAGCAGCGCATGCCAGCCCTGCCGCTCGATCCGGGTGACGTTGCCGACCGTCACGTCGCCGACCTGCACGCGCGAGTTCTGTTCCAGGGTGCCCACGTCAGGCAGTTGCGCCTGAATCGTGAACGCCCCGGGGCCGCGTCCGGCGGTTCCCGGCAGCGCCACCGAGTTCAGGCCGCGCCAGCCGCACCCCGCCGGCGCCACCATCGCCAGCGCCACCAGCAGGCCCACCACGCCGCGGCGCGGGCGCGCGCCCGTCATGATCCGCCCTCGGTCGGCAGCATCAACCCGCGCAGGCCGTCGGCGGGATTGGTCGGGTGCACCCGGGCCGGCGCGGGCGCAACGCCCGGGCTTCCGACCGGATTCGGCTGCGGCGGAACGTAGTCCGGACGCAACCAGTCCTCGCTGTAGGTCACCTCGTTCGGGCGCGCGGTGGCGCCGACCACCAGGTTCTCGCCCAGCGGGGGGAAGTTGTACTGACGGTTCTTGATGATCGGCGCCAGGTACTGAACGCACAGCTTCGCCGACTGGTCCCACCCCAGGCGCGACGCCGCCTGTATCGCACCGCACAGGAAGGCGACCGGATTGGCGAAGTTGGCGAACGCCGGCGCACCGCTCAATGTGCCTTGCGCGGGCTGATAGATGTTCATGAAGTTCTGCAGCTCGGTGGGGGCGATGTGCAACACCTGCCTCAAGTCGTCGAGGCTGTTGTTCAGCGCCGTCGACACCGACGCCAGCCTGTCCGACGTCGTGCCCAGCGCTTCCCGGTTGTCGGCCACGTAGGTTTGCACGTCGCCGACGACGTCGGAAAGTGCCGTGAGCGCGTTGGCAACCTCGTCGGGATCGTTGGTCAACAGGCCGGTGACCGAGGCCAGGTTCTGATTCAGCTGCCGCATCAGGTCACCACTGCTCTGCAGCGCCGAAACCAGGATCGACAGGTTCTTCACCGTGCTGAATAGATCGTTGCTGTGATCGCCCAGCGCCGAAACCGCTTGGGAGAGTTTGACGAGGGTGTCGCGGATGGACGCTCCCTGGCCGCGCAGGTTGTTCGCGGCGGTCGTGAGCAGTGAGCCGAGGGGGCTCAGGCCGCCGTGCGTCGGCTGCAGCATCTGGGTGAGCTTTTCGAGGTCCTTACGCAGGTCGTCCCACTCCACCGGGACCGCGGTGCGCGTCTGCGGGATCACGGCACCGTCTTGGAGCTGCGGCCCACCGGTGTAGGCGGGAGTCAGCTGAATCGCTCGGGCCGTAACCAGCGACGGCGACAGGATCACGGCCTTGGCGTCGGCGGGCACCTGATACCGGGCCTCATACCAGAAGGTGATCTTGACGCGCTCGGGCTGCGGCTCGATCTTTTTGATGCGGCCGACCGCCACACCCAGGATGCGCACCTCGTCGCCCACGAAGATGCCGTTGCTGTTGGTGAAGTACGCGACCACCGTCTTCGTGCGGCTCACCGCGGACGAGTGCCAGACCGCCGCGGCACCGGCGAGCAAGGTCAGCACCAGCGCGGCGGCCAGGGCGATCCTGGCGTTGCGGCGGTTCATCTTTCGCCGGCTTTCGGTGGTGGCGGCGGTTCACCCGGCGCCGGCACGTACACCGGCGACGGCGAAGGAGGCGCCGGGGGCAGGGCCGTCTGCCCCGGGGCGAGCGGTGGTGGCCCGGGCGGCGGCCCACCCGGCGGCGGCGCGGGGGGCGGCTCACGGTAGGGGTAGCGCGGGTCACCCGGGTTGCCGGTGATCGCGTCCGGAAGGTTCAGCCTCGGCTCGCCGCCCTGACCCGTGCGCGGGAACGGGACCGGCAGGGCCGGTGTCCCCGGCTGACCGACCTGCGGATCGGTGAGTTGCGACGGCAGCAGCACATTCGGGTCCAGACCCAGGTCGGAGAACGCGGCGTCGACGAAGGGCTGGATGAACTGCCCGGGGATCAGGTTGGCGATGTAGAAGTTGAACCACGGGCCCGTGGACATCGATTCGCCGAGCGACAGCGCATAGTCATCGAACTTCCTGATCGCCTGCCGCACGCGTTCTTTGCGGTTGTCGACGATCGCCAGCACCTCGTTGAGCTTGTCCAATGCCGGCTTGAGGGTCTGACGGTTGTCGGAGATGAGCCCCTTCATCTGCCGGCTCACCGCGGCGATGTTGCCGGAGATCTGGTCCAGCGCGCGGCTCTGGCTTCGCAATTCCGCGAGCAGCGCGTTGGTGTCGGTGACCAGCCGGGCGATCTGGTCACTGCGCTCGGACAACACGGTGGTGGCTTTGTTGGCGTTGGCCAACAGATTTCGCAATTGCGTGTCGCGGTCGCTCAACGTCTGTGAGAACCGCGCGACACCGGCCACCGCGATCTTCAGGTCGGCGGGGGTACCGGAGAAGGTGTCCGCCAGCACCGCCAGCGATTCGGATAGCCGGTTGGTGTCTATCCCGCTGATGGCGGCGCCGAGGTCGCCGAGCGCGTCGGGCAGTTGGTAGGGCGCGTGAGTGTGCTCGAGCGGGATCGGCCCGGACAGCCTGCCGTCGCCGCGGGTGGTGATCTCCAGGATCTTGGCACCCAGCAGGCTCTTGGTCTTGATCGACGCCTCGCTGCGGTCACCGAGCCGGATGTGCTTGTCTACCTCGAAAGTGACGAGCACCCGGGCGCCGTCCAGCGCGATGCTGTCCACCGTGCCCGCCTTCAGACCCGAAACCTGCACGGCCGCACCGGTTAACAGCCCACCCGCTTCGGCGAAGTATGCCGAATACTGCCTGCCCGATTTGAACACGGGCAGCTTGTCATAGGTCAGCGACACCGCCACGGCGCCCGCGACGACCACGACGCCGATCGCGCCGACAACCAGAGGATTGCGTTCGGAGAAATACTTCATCGCGGCGTGCACCTGCCCGAGGGTTGGCCGATCACTTTCACGTAGACCGGCTGCCCGCCTTTGCCATTCAGCTTGAAGAGCATTTCGCAGAGATAAAAGCTGAAGAAGTCGCCATACAGGCCCTGCCGGTTCAGCATCTGGTAGGCGTCCGGCAAGGTGTTGAGGAAGCCGTCGAAGTAATCGCGGTCAGCCATGATCAGTCCGCCCACCCGGTCCCCCTCGCTGAGGATCTTCGCCAGGGGCGCACGGCCTTTAGCGAGCAGATCGGCCATCGAACCGGCCGCGGCATTGGCGTAGGCGATCCCGTTGCTGATGTCTCGCTTACGGTCGGCGAGCGTTGCCAGCAGCCGGGACAGCGAGTCGACGGTCTTCGCGAACTGGGCGCTTTGGTCTCCGAGCGAGCCCAACACCGTGTTGAGGTTCACGATGACCTGCCCGATGAGCTGGTCGCGGTCCGCCAGGGTGTTCGTCAGGGCGGCGGTGCGCGCCAAGACGGAACCGATCGTTGGGCCCTCTCCCTGGAACGCCTTGATGAGTTCGCTGGACAAGGTGTTGACCTGATTGGGATCCAGCGCGCGGAACAACGGGCGGAAGCCGCCGATCAGCGCGTCCAGGTCGAGCGCCGGCGACGTCCGGCCCAGCGGAATGGTGTCGCCAGGCCGGAGTTGCCTGGTGCCACCGGGGCCTTCCTGTAGCGCCAGGTAGCGGCCGCCGATCAGGTTCTGGTAGCGGATGACCGCCTTACTGCCCTCCGTCAACACCACGGTGTCGTCGGCGCTGAAGTCGACGAGCACGGTGCCGTCGTCCTGCACCGAGATCTTGCTGACCTTGCCGACTTCGACGCCCGCGATGCGGACGAAGTTGCCGGCCTCGAGCCCGGACACGTTGCTGAACCTGGCCTGGTAGCGCAACTCGTTGCCGAACCGCAGCTGCGCGAAGATCGCCAGCATCGTAACCAGGCCCAGGGTGCACACGACCAAGAAGATGGCCAGGCGCCAGATGGCGCCCGACAGGTTCTCCTTCATGGCGTGCTCCTCTGACGTGGGTTGGCTGGTCGTCACGGCGGTGGCGGTGCGGGGGTGGGCTGCAGCTGCGCGGGGG
>NZ_LQOU01000028.1 GCF_002102155.1 Mycobacterium europaeum | reverse complement strand
GTGTCGTACGAGGTGGCCTGGGCCTGACCGCTCCAGCCCGAGCCGGCGATGTTCATCGAGGACGCCCACATCTTGCGGGCCTCGTCCTCAACGGTCTGAGCGTGGACCTCGAAGCGGCCCGCCATCGCCCGCATTTCGTGCGGGTCGGTCATGAAACGTGTTGCCATCAGATATCTCCTTCGAAAGTGGTTGTTGTGTTTGAGCTTTGGTCATTTGGTCGTTCGAAGTGCTTCTCCTTCCGTCATCCGACTACACGCGGCAATACGCTTGCGGGGGCCGGCATGGTGCCGCCGAATCCGCGCATCTCCATCCCGGCCAGCGGGGCCGCGGAGGCATTCCGGGGACTCAGCATTCGAGCCGCGGCGCCGGCGCCGGCCAGCGGTGCACCGGCCGGCGCGGCAGCCTCGGGGGTCGCCGCGGTCCACCCGGGCGGAACCGACAGGCCACCGACCGGAGTCGCCCGGCCCATTACCGCCGACGGCATCAGCCGCGCCGGTGCCAGCCGCTCGGGCACGGGCATCAGCGGCTGAGCGGGGATGAAACGTTGCATGCCGGGCGTCACCGCCGGGGAGAACGCCCCGGATGCGCGCATGGCGGTCGCGAAGCCCGCGCCGGACGGCGTCGTCCCGGCCACGCCGGACATGGCGGCGCCGGACCCCTGACCGAAGGGCATCCCGAGCAGGTCGGCGAAACTGCCGATGGCAGAGGGGAAGCTGCTCGCCAGCGATGACGCCGACGAATTGAGCCTCGACGGCAGCCCCATGGCCGCTTGAGTGGCCAATCCCCGGGTGGCCCCCTGCATGTCGCCCGCGGTGGTGGTGGGCGGTGCGACCGCCATCGGCGCCAGCATGGCGGCCGCCGCCGACGAACCGGCGTAGGCGTACATGGCCATCGCATCCTGGGCCCACATCTCGCCGTACTGCGCCTCGGTGGCCGCGATCGCCGCGGAGTGCAGGCCGAGGACGTTGGTCGCCACCAGCATCATCAGCGTGGAGCGGTTGGCGGCGATGAGCGGCGGCGGCACGGTGGCAGCGAACGCCGCCTCGTGTGCGACGGCGGCCGCTGTCGCCTGCATGCCGGCCTGCTCGGCCTGTGCGGCGGTGGCGTGCATCCAGGCCACGTAGGGAGCCGCGGCGGCGGCCATCGCCACCGAAGACGGGCCCTGCCAGCCGGTCTCGGTGAGGTCGAGGATCACCGTCCCGTAACTGGTCGCGGCTGAACGCAGTTCCGCGGCCAGCCCTTCCCAGGCCATCGCCGCCGCCAGCATCGACGCTGGCCCCGGCCCCGCGTACATGAGGCCGGAATTGATCTCCGGGGGCATCGCACCGAAATCCATGAGTGTTCCTCTCTCTATCGCGTGGGTTCGCTATGCCAGTGCCGGCGCGGGCTTCGGGCCGGCAACGGCACTGAATGCCGGGTTCGCGTGCACGACGTGTTCGCCGGGCGAGTGCAAGCCCGCCGCCAGCGGCACGCGGTGAAGGGGCGCCGTCGGCGTCAGCTGCGCAGGCGAGACGTGCTGGCCGGCCCCCACGTTCGGGCGCTCGACGCGTTCGGGCGGCGCAGGATGGGCCGGTGCCACGTGCTCGACACGCTGGGCGGGCGTCATCCGTGCGGGCGCAAGGTGCTCGACGCGGGTTGCCGGGTGCGGACCATAGCCGCCGCGCCCGTACGGTGCCTGGTGGCGGCCATAGTCGGCACCGGCATAACCGCCGTGCTGCGACGTCATGTGGCCGCCGTAGCTGCCGCGCCCATGCCAACCCTGGCCGAGGGGCGTCGTCGCCGGCAGGCCGGGCGCCCCGGGACCCGCGCCGACGGTCGCGCCGGGCACCGGCCGTCCGGGAACGGTTGGGGTCACGCGGTTCGGCGCCGCCGGTGCGACCCGCGTGTGCACGGCGGGCGCCAGGCGGGCCGGTGCGACGGGGGCCATGTGCGCGGGCGTCAGGTGACCGCCCGCGGCTTGCGTCGCGTTGGCGGCCTCGGTGGCCGAATACGAGTCGGCGCTGAGCCCGAGGGCCTTGACGAAGTGCTCGTGGATCATGCTCGCCTCGGCGCTGAGCGCCTGATACTGCTGGCCGTAGCCCGCGAAGGCGGCCGCCGTCATCACCGAGACGTCGTCGGCCGCCGCCGGGACCACTCCCGTGATCGAGAGCGCGGCCATCGAGTTGGCCGCGGTCACCGCGGAGCCGATCGCCTGCAACTGGCCGGCTGCCGCTAGCAGCAGTTCCGGGACGGTGGTCAGGAACGCCATGTGTCTTCTCCTCATGAATGCCTGGATGCGGCTTCCGTTGTCGGACTTGCGGACACTATGTCATGAATTCGGAATAGTTGTCTAGTATCGAGTAGCAACTTCTTTTTTCCAGCGTAGAACTCGCTGGTGGAGACACTTTGCCCGCCTTTCGGCACAGAGTTACGCTTGGTGGATGCCACGAACGAATGCCGCGGGCTGGGGGCTGAGGCGCCTGCTCGAGGCGACGCTGAACCGCGACATCACCGTCGAGCAGTTGCGCGACGCCTGCGGCGTCACCAAAGGGCGCTGGTACGGGCCCGCCGGCCGCGCCAACGCCGACGACTTCCCCGACGCCGAGGAGGCCAGGCGGGCCGCGCACGCGTTCGGGCTCAGCGCCACCTGGCTACAGGTCGAACTCGGCCTGATCACCCCCGAAGACGTGCACGGCGCCTTGGGCGACGGGCAGTCCCTCGATCCTTTCCGCGCCACGACGCGACAGCGGGTCGTGATGCCCAATCCGGCGCCAGAGGCCTCGCGCGACTAACTCGCCGTCAAGCATGGGATCGGCCCAGGTTGGGTTGCGCGAAAGGCGGTGCGACGCAACGTGCTCCGCTCTCACCGACGGGCAAGACCTGTAGCACTTGACGGGCCAGTGCTGAATAGACGAAGCGAATGGACAACGAATCCCACGAACCGCACAGGCGCACACTCGTGGTCGCGGGTGCGGCCGCCCGCTGACCCGACGATCCGCCGTCGTCAGGCTGGATCATCGGGTCAGCGGAGCCCCAGTTCTGATGGCGTTGTCGCTAGCCCCCGGCCGGCGGATGCGCGACGATCGTGGGCTTGAAGCCGTAACGCGGGGCCGCGAAGTTGGCCGCCAGCCCCCGGCCGAGCCCACTGCCCATCATCGGCACCCCTCCTACGGCGTGTGTGGCGGGTTCCACGGCCGCCGAAGCCGCTAGGCCGTTGAGCGTCGCGACCGCGGGAGTTGCCGTAGGAGCAGCGCTGGCCCACGCCTGTGGTACCGATAAGGCGCCGACCTTCACGGCCTTGCCCACAGCTCCCGCGGCCCCGCCCAGCCCGGTGCTGGACAGTGCAGCCGGAAGGGCGCTCCCGGCAGCCTTCGCGGCGCCCTCAATCGCTTTGACGGCGGCCTTCGGCGCCATTGAGTGGCTCAGCCCTTCGAGGTCCTTGAAAATGGTCAAAAAGAGCCGGGTCGGTCCCACCCACTCCTTGAACATGTCGATGGGTGTCCCTGCATGCAGGGTCGACGAGCCGGCCAGGCTCTCCAGGAGGGCGCCACCCATTCCGTCGAGCTCCATGGTGCCGCCGTTGATCAGATTCGCCAACGGGTTGACGGCGGGTTGGGGGCCGGCGAGCCCGGCCAGGGTGCCCGGCATCGCGTTGGTCAGCGCGGACAGTTCCTGCGTGTCCGCGGCAGCGGCGGTCCCTACTGCTTGCGCGACGGCAACTTCCTGGGCGGCCACCCCGGCCGGGTTGGTGGCGGGGGATGCCGGGTCGAACGGCGCCACCCTCGACGCTGCCGCCGACGCGCCCGCGTAGCCATACATTGCCGCCGCGTCCTGCGACCACATCTGCAGGTATTCCGCCTCGGTTGCCGCGATCGCCGGTGTGTTCTGGCCGAGAAAATTCGTCGCCAGCAGTTCCATCAACAACACCCGATTGGCCTCGATCACCGGCGGTGGCACCGTCGCGGCAAATGCCGCCTCGTAGGCGCTCGCCGCTGCAGCGGCCTGGACGGCGGCGTGTTCGGCCTGGTCGGCCGTGCCGTTCAACCATGCGATCTGCGGCGTGGCCGCACCCGCCATCGACCCGGCGGCGGCACCGAGCCATGGCCCGTCGGTCAGCCCGGTGACCACCGACTGGTAGGCGGACGCCGTGGTAAGCAGGTCGGCGGCCAACGCCTCCCAGCCCGCCGCGGCGGCCAGCATCGGCCCCGAGCCGGGGCCGGCATACATGAGCGCGGAGTTGATCTCCGGCGGCAAGAGTGCGAAATCCAGCATGACGCTCTCGCCTAACCGACCATCGTGCTGTTGGCGGCCTCGGTAGCCGCATAAGAACCTGCGCTGAGACCCAGCACCGTTGCGAGTTGTTCTCGCGCCCACGCGGCCTGAGCACTGATCGCCTGATACAGCTGGGCGTGCGCGGAGAATTGGGCAGCGGTCAGGATGGACACCGCATCGGCCGCGGCAGGAGCCACCACCGTCGTCGGGCCTGCGGCAGCCGCATTGCCTGCCTGCAGCGCCGCGTTGATCGACTGCAGTTCCCCTGCGGCTCCACTCAACATGTCCGGCTGTGCGATCACGATCGACATCCCCGTTCCTCCCTCAATAGCGTTTTGCATCAGCGACTTTCGATGACTGATTACCGTCGCCGACTGCGATTCCGGCGGCCACGTTAAACCACCCGCACTGGGTCGATGCGAGTTCACGGCCAGCCCGTTAACCACCGATTTGGTGGACGTTCACTCAATTCGGGGCTCATTGCTGCACGATCCAGATTTTCGTGGAAAGTCTTGGGATTCTTGCGATTAGGGTTTCATAGGACAATCGTCACAGCACTTCCACCAACGCCGACCCTCGGCTAAGTGGACCCTTGGCCGACGCAGGGCGTCGCGGTTGATGCGTGAAATAGGCTCCAGCGCCCGTGAATTGGCCACGATGTCACCGCGAATGTCAGAACTGCGATCGCACAACGGCGAAGGGGACGAGGTGCGGCGAGGACACTGTGGTTCCGTATCCACCGGATTGCCGACCACGACACTCAGGCATGTTGCACATGATTGGGCCCAGACCAGAAGCGAATCAACGTGCGGACATATCAGCCACAGATCCCAGGACCCAGTTCATCTGAGTTCGGCATGAACCTGTCGACTCGCGCGCCGCGTCAGCTCACGCACCTTCTTGGACCGACCGGCGCGCCGCCGCAGTCCGACTCGGCTGCCTCGGAAAGCGCTAGGGTCCACTGCATGCCGCAGCCGATCGCCCCGACGTTTGCCCGCAGGTTGATCGCCTTGGCGGTCGCCGGCATGGTCACGACAACGTTGTCGGCCTGCGATTCGCCGCCTTCGGCGCCCGCGCCGGGGGTCAACCCCCGCCAGGTCACCGTCTTCGGGTCGGGCCAGGTCCAGGGTGTTCCGGACACCCTGACCGCCGACGTCGGCATCGAGTTCACGGCACCCGACGTCACCGCCGCGATGAACCAGACCAACGACCGTCAGCGAGCGGTCATCAACGCGCTGGTCGGCGCCGGGGTCGACCACAAGGACATCAGCACCACCGGGGTCACGTTGCAGCCGCAGTTCAACAACCCCGGGCCCAACGGCACCGCCACCATCACCGGCTACCGCGCCACCAACGCCATCACGGTCAAGATCCACCCGCCCGACGCCGCGTCGCGAATGCTGGCCCTCATCGTCGCAACCGGTGGCGACGCCACCCGGATCAAGTCGGTCAGCTACTCCATCGCCGATGACTCACAGTTGGTGAAGGATGCGCGCGCACGGGCGTTCGGCGACGCCAAGAACCGCGCCGCACAGTACGCCCAGCTGTCCGGGCTCCGGCTGGGCAAGGTGCTGTCCATTTCGGAGGCCACCGAACCGGCGCCGGCCGGCGCACCGGCGCCGCCGAAGGCCATGCCGAGCATGGTCCCGCTGGAGCCCGGTCAGCAGACGGTGAGCTTCTCGGTGACCGCGGTGTGGGAGCTGGACTAGCCTGACGGCCCGCGAGGCGCGTGCCTACTGCTGGTAGACCCTGGGGTCCAGGGTCCCGATGTAGGACAGGTCGCGGTAGCGCTCGTCGTAGTCCAGCCCGTAGCCCACCACGAAATCGTTCGGGATGTCGAAGCCCACGTAGGCGATGTCCACGTTGGCGCCCTTGGCGTCGGGCTTGCGCAGCAGCGTGCACACGCGCAGCGAACGCGGGTGGCGGCTGGTGAGGTTTCGCAGCAACCACGACAGGGTCAGGCCCGAGTCGACGACGTCCTCGACGATCAGCACATCGCGGCCCTGGATGTCGCGGTCCAAGTCCTTGAGGATCCGCACCACGCCCGACGACGACGTCGAAGTCCCGTACGAGCTGACGGCCATGAACTCGAATTGAGTGGGCACCGGAATCGCCCGCGCCAGGTCGGTGACAAAGATCACAGCGCCCTTCAGCACGGTGATCAGCAACAGGTCCTGGCCGGTCTCGGCCATGACATCGCGGTATTGCGCGCCGATCTCCTCACCGAGTTCGGCGATTCGCGCCTGGATCTGCTCGGCGGTGAGCAGGACCGACTTGATGTCCCCCGGGTACAGCTCCACGGGCTGGGCGGGGGTAATCGCCGAGGAGATCTGGGCCACGCCCACAGAGTGCCACGCCGACGGCCGAATAACCAACGGCGACCCCGGTATTGCGCCTATCGGGCGGATTTTTCAACCGGTTCGCGCCACAGGGTCAGCACGCCGTCGCGCCGCCCCGCGATCAACCGCTCGTCGCGCAACGCGGACCCGACCGCCACCCCGCCCTGGCCGCGCCAGGCGGTGACAAGGGCGTCGACCGCGCGGATCTGCTTGTCCGTCAAACCCGTTGCACCGCCCGCCAACAGCCAGCCGCGGATCACCCGGCGCCGCACCGGGGCAGGCAGCGCGGCCAAAGCCTGTGCCTGCAGGCCCGCGCCCGACTTCGCCTCGGGCAGCGCCCGGGCGGCGAGCGTGTCGAGCAGCTCGGTGTCCTCGCGCAGCGCCGTCGCCGTCCGCGCCAGCGCCTCGGCCACCCCGCCGCCCAGCACGTCCTCCAGCAGCGGCAGCACCTCCAGGCGCAGCCGGGTCCGGGTGAAGCGGCGGTCGGTGTTGTGTGGGTCCTGCCAGGCGGTTAGGCCCAGCTCCCGGCACGCGGCGTGGGTCACGGCGCGCCGCACCCCCAACAACGGCCGGCCCCACGGTGAGTCGTACGGGCGCATCCCGGCGATCGACCGCACGCCCGAGCCGCGGCCCAGCCCCAGCAGCACCGTCTCCGCCTGGTCGTCGAGGGTATGACCGAGCAGCACCGGCCCGCCGTGGTAGGCGCTCAGGGCGGCGTAGCGGGCGGCGCGCGCGGCGGCCTCGGGACCGCCCTCGTTGCCCACATGCACTCGAATCACCTGTGCCGCAACGCATCCCAGCGCTTCGGCCTGCTCCCGAGCGGTTTGCGCGACGGCGGCGGAGTCCGGTTGCAGGCCGTGGTCGACGATCACGGCGGTGGTGGGCCGCAGCTGGGCCGCCACCGCGGTCAGCGCCAGGGAGTCCGGGCCGCCGGACAGCGCCACGCACCATTGTTCGGCCGCGGCGACGTGGGTCTTGAGGAAATCCTCGGCAGCCGCGCGCAGCTGCCCTACAGCACCCTGTCGATCCATCGCTGGGGTTCCTCGATCTCGGCGGGTACGGGCAGCGTCTCGGGGCCGGTCCAGATCGCGTTGAACCGCTCCATCCCGACCCTCCCCACCACGTGGTCGACGAAGGCCTTGCCCCGCGTGTACTGGCTGAGCTTGGCGTCCAGGCCCAGCAGCGCGCGCAGCAGCCGCTGCAGCGGCGGTTGCCTGCGGTTGCGGCGCTCGTCGAATCGACGGCGAATGGTGGTCACCGACGGCACCACCATGGGCCCGACGGCATCCATCACGTGGTCGGCGTGGCCCTCCAGCAGCGTGCCGAGCACCAGCAGCTGATCGAGGGCCTGCCGCTGCGGCTCGGACTGGACCGCGCGCACCAGGCCGACGATCCCCGACGGGCCGTCGTCCGCGGCCCCGTTGCCGCGGTTGCGGACGTAATCGGCGAGCCGGCTCGCCACCTGCGTGACGTCTTCCCCGGGGTCCCGCGTCAACAGCGCCAGGGCGCGGGACATGTGCTCGGACAGCCACGGGTTCGCGGTGAACTGCACCCGGTGGGTCACTTCGTGCAGGCAGACCCACAGCCGGAAGTCGGAGGGCTCCACCCGCAGTTGCCGCTCGACGGCGATGACGTTCGGATACACCAGCAGCAGACAGCCCTCTTTGCCGGCCGCGAACGGGTCGTACTGACCGAGGATCCCCGACGACACGAACGCCAGCACCGCCCCCGTCTGTGCGCCGGTGACGCGGCCCGTGAGAAAGCCCCGCGGCTTCTCCGCCCCGTTCATCATCACCCGCATCGACTCGGCCGCCGCGGCGATCCATTCCGGGCGGTCGACGATCCGGGCTGCGGGCACGGCCCCCTGGGTCACCAGCCCGGTGACCTCACGGACCGGTGGTTCGGCCTTGGCGGCCGACCTGGTGAGCTCGTCGATCACCTGCCGTCGGGTGTACTCGCTCGAGGGCGGCCCCGGCCGCACCAACCGCTTACCGACGGTGGCGGCGAAGCCCCAGTCGACGGCGGTGCCGAGCGTCAGCTCCGAGCCGGACGTCATGAGCAACCACAGGACCAGAGCTTGGTGGCCAGGGCGTCCATCGCGTTGCGACCGTTGGGTCCGGCCGCGTTGGAGATGAAGGCGAACGTGAGCACCCGGCCGCTGCGGTCGGTGAGCACCCCGGCCAGCGCGTTGACGGCGGTCAGCGATCCGGTCTTGGCCCGCAGCCAGCCGGCCGGCCCTTGATTGGAGGCCGCGTCGGTGAAGCGGTCGCCCAGCGTCCCGCTACCGGCGGCGATCGGGAGCAGGTCCAGTAGCGCACGCAGCGCGGGCTGGTCGGGTCCGGCGGCCGCCTGCAGCACGCCGTCGAGCGTCCGGGCGGTCAACCGGTCGTCGACGGACAACCCGCTGGAGTCCAGCAGCGCGACGCCGCCGGTGTCGACGTGGGCGGTGCCCAAGCGATTGGTCACCGCGTCGGCCGCCCCGGCGAAGCTGCGCGGCCGGTTGATGGCGGCGGCCACCTCGCGGGCGATGCATTCGGCCATCACGTTGTCGGAGTGGTCCATCATCTCGGACAGCCGCTCGACCAGCGGCGCCGACTGCACGACGGCCAGCTGCCGCGCTCCCGAGGGCGCCGTCGCGATCGTCACCGCCGCGGGGTCCAGGCCCAACGCCTTGGCCAGCTCTCGCCCGGCGTCGAGCGCCGGCGTCCGGGACCGCCGGGAATTGACGGTGGTCGGCTGGATGCGCCCCGCGTCGATCATCACCGACTCGATCGGCGCGATGTCGCCGTTGTCGACGTCGGCGGCGTCCCAGCCCTGCGCCATCGTCGGCCCGCTGAACGCCGACGTGTCCACTTGCACCGCCGTCGGCGTCACGCCGCTGCGGCGGATCTGCTCGACGAGGTCGCTGATCCGGGCCGACCCGCGGTACCAGGTTTCCACGCCGGGCGGCGCCGCCGACAGCACCGGGTCGCCGGCGCCGACCAGCACGACGGGCCCCTGAGCGTTCTGGCTGCCGGCCACCACCCGCGTGCTGATCCGCGCCTGACGGTCCAGGGTGAGCAGGGCCGCGGCCGCCGTGAGCACCTTGTTGGTGGACGCCGGCACCAGCGGCATGTCGTCTGCCAGCTGCCAAAGCTCTTTGCCGGTGATGGCGTCGGTGATGCGACCGCCCAGCCGGCCCAGGTTGGGATCGGCCGCGATGGGCGCGAGCGCGGCCGTCACCCCGGCGGGGCTGGGCGTCTCGGCGGTGTCACTGACGGGCACCATTCCCGGTTTGACGGCCGGCGCGTGCGGAGGCGGTATGGGAGCGTGCGAGCTGTTGCCGCCATGCCCCGCCGAGGTGAAAAACGTTGCCGCCGCCACCACGGCGGCGACGAACGCCAGCACGGCCAACCCGACGAAGACATGGGTGGATTTTTGCCAGCGAGTGGGACCCATCGCTCTCCTGACTGTCTGAGGCCATTCTGCCGAATCCGCCGAAACGGGCTCGACTAGGGTGTAACAGAGCAAAGTTGACCTGCCTACCCAGAAAAGGAGCCGACGCCGTGGAATTCGACGTCACCATCGAGATCCTGAAAGGCCAGCGGAACAAGTACGAGATCGACCACGAGACCGGACGGGTGCGTCTGGACCGTTACCTGTACACCTCGATGGGCTACCCGACCGACTACGGCTTCATCGAGGACACCCTTGGCGAGGACGGCGACCCGCTGGACGCGATGGTCCTGTTGCCGCAGTCGGTGTTCCCCGGCGTCATCGTCGAGGCCCGTCCGGTGGGCATGTTCCGGATGACCGACGAGAAGGGCGGCGACGACAAGGTCCTGTGCGTGCCGGCCGGTGACCACCGCTGGGACCACATCCAGGACATCGCGGACGTCCCCGAGTTCGAGCTGGACGTCATCAAGCACTTCTTCGTGCACTACAAGGACCTGGAGCCGGGCAAGTTCGTCAAGGCCGCGGATTGGGTCGGCCGGGCGGAAGCCGAAGCCGAGATTCAGCGCTCGGTGGAGCGGTTCAAGGCCGGCGGGCACTGACGCCCGACCGGCCTTAACCGGCGGCCGCGGCCTGGCGTCGATTACGCAGCACGCTCCAGCCCAGCGCCGCGCTGATGAACACCACCCCGACCGAGGCGGTGAAAGCCTCGGGCACCTGGTATCGCGGGTTGATGGAGAGCAGCATGATCACCGAGAGCACCCCGATCGCCCAGTGCGCACCGTGCTCGAGGTACACGTAGCGGTCCAGCGCTTCCTGCTTCACCAGGAAGATCGTGATGGACCGGACGAACATCGAGCCCACCACACCGAGACCCAGCGCGATGACGATCGGGTCCGAGGTGATCGCGAAGGCGCCGGTGACCCCGTCGAACGAGAAGGCGGCATCAAGCACCTCGAGATACAGAAAGAGGCTGAAGCCGGCCTTGCCGACCGCGTTGCCGTTCGACACCGCCTCGAGGTCCGGCGGCCGAAACGCCCGGCTCAGACCGTTGACGATCAGGTACGTCACCAGGCCGAGCAAGCCGGCGGTCAGCACCGTCTCACTCTCGTCGCCGGAATTCGTCAGCCCGGTTCCCACGAGCACCAGCGCAACGACGGCCACCGCCACCGACACCTGCCCAAGCCGCCCGATGCGGGCGAACGGCATCTCGATCCACTTGAGCCACTTGATGTCTCGGTCGTAAACGATGAAATCCAAGAACAGCATCAACAGGAACATCCCGCCGAACGCCGCGATCTGCGGATGCGCGGCGCCGATCAGCTTCTCGTAGCTGGGCGAGCCGTCGGGGAATTCCAGCGCGCCGTGCGGCGGGGGATGCAGCGCCAGCTCCATCGCGCGGACCGGGTCCAGGCCGGCGGTGGCCCACACGATCAGTAACGGGAAGAGCAGCCGCATGCCGAACACGGCGATGAGAATCCCGACGGTCAAGAACATCTGCCGCCAGAACGGGCTCATCTGCTTGAGGATCGCGGCGTTGATGATGGCGTTGTCGAACGACAGCGACACCTCGAGGGTCGCCAGCACCAGTAGCAAGAACAGGTCCCGCAGGCCGCCGTGGGCGTATCCGACCGCGAGGGCCGCCACGGTGACCAGCAGCGAGATCCCGAAGATGCGCAAGGCGGCCGACGTCCTTTCCGACAGCCGCTCACGATAGCGAACGCCGGTCGCCGCCGCAGACCTGCGTCCACGGCCACTTACTATTTTCAAATTGTGGCGATGCCCGAAGTCGGCGGTACCCAAGCCCCCACCGGCACCGGTCCGATCACGCGCGGCAGCGTGGCACGGGTCGCCACCGCGACGGCGCTGACCGCCCTGTGCGGTTACGCGGTGATCTATCTGGCCGCCCGGAACCTGGCGCCCGGCGGCTTCTCGGTGTTCGGGGTGTTCTGGGGGGCGTTCGGCCTGGCCGCCGGCGCCGCCTTCGGGCTGCTGCAGGAGACCACCCGGGAGGTCCGGTCGAGCCGCCACCTCTCGGCGGCCCCGCCGGCCGCGGACGAGCCGCGGACCCACCCGCTGCGGGTGGCCATGCTGGTCGGTGTCGGCGCGGCCGTGGTGATCGCCGGCAGCTCGCCGCTGTGGAGCGCGCGGGTGTTCGTCGACCAACGCTGGCTGTCGGTGGCGCTGCTCAGCGTCGGGCTGGCCGGGTTCTGTGTGCACGCCACGCTGCTGGGCATGCTGGCGGGCACCGATCGGTGGACCGGTTACGGGGCGCTGATGGTGACCGACGCGGTCATGCGGGTCACGGTCGCCGCGGCCACCGTCATCCTCGGCTGGAGCCTGGTCGGCTTCCTGTGGGCCACGGTGGCGGGCGCGGTCGCGTGGCTCATCATGCTGCTGGCTTCCCCTTCGGCACGGTCCGCCGCCCGCCTGCGGACACCGGGCGGCGCCCAGACCTTCCTGCGGGGGGCCGCCCATTCGATCACCGCCGCCGGCGCCAGCGCGGTCCTGGTGATGGGTTTTCCGGTGCTGTTGAAGCTGACCAGCAACGAGCTGGGGGCCGAAGGCGGGGTGATCATCCTCGCCGTGACGTTGACGCGGGCGCCGCTGCTGGTGCCGCTGACGGCCATGCAGGGCAACCTGATCGCGCATTTCGTGGACGCGCGCAGCGACCGGGTGCGCGCCCTGATCGCCCCGGCCGCCGTCGTCGGGGGCATCGGCGCGGTGGGGGTGCTGGCGGCCTGGGCCGTGGGCCCGTGGCTGCTGCGGGTCGCCTTCGGGCCGCAGTACCAGGCCGACGGTGCGCTGCTGGCCTGGCTGACGGCGGCGGCCGTGGCGATCGCGATGCTGACGCTGACCGGGGCCGGCGCGGTAGCGGCGGCGCTGCACCGGGCGTACGCGCTGGGCTGGGTCGGGGCGACGGTGGCGTCGGTGTTACTGCTGCTGCTACCGCTGCCGCTGCAGACGCGCACCGTCGTCGGCCTGCTGTGCGGCCCACTCGTGGGAATCGGCGTTCATCTGGTGGCGCTGGCGCGCGCCGAGCGCCCTACCGGCTGATCGCGTGTACCTTTTGGGCTGAATGGACACAGCATCCCAATACCCGGGCGCCTGGATCGTCATCCCCGCCTTCAACGAAGCCGCCGTCATCGGCGAGGTGGTCGCCGATGTGCGCTGCGTCTTCGACAATGTCGTCTGCGTTGACGACGGCAGCAGCGACGACACGGGTGAGATCGCCAGGCGGGCCGGCGCCCACCTGGTGCGCCATCCGATCAACCTCGGCCAGGGTGCGGCCATCCAGACCGGCGTCGAGTACGCCCGCAAACAGCCCGGCGCTCAGGTGTTCGCCACGTTCGACGGTGACGGGCAGCACCGGGTCAAGGACCTGGCGGCGATGGTCGACCGGCTCTGCTCCGAGGACGTCGACGTCGTCATCGGGACGAGGTTCGGCGCGGCGATGGGCGCCCGGCCGCCGTTTCTGAAACGGCTCGTGCTGCAGACCGCCGCCCGCCTGAGCCGGCGCGGTCGCCGACTTGGCTTGACCGACACCAACAATGGGCTGCGGGTCTTCAACAAGAAGGTCGCCGACGGGCTGGACATCACCATGAGCGGCATGAGCCACGCCAACGAGTTCATCATGCTGATCGCCGAAAACCATTGGCGCGTCGTCGAACAACCGGTCGAGGTGCTGTACACCGATTACTCGAAATCGAAGGGGCAGCCGCTTCTCAACGGCGTCAACATCATCTTCGACGGTTTCCTGCGAGGAAGGATTCCCAGATGAACTGGATCCAGGTGCTGCTGATCGGCTCGATCATCGCGCTGCTGGTCTACCTGTTGCGGTCCCGCCGGAATGCGCGGTCGCGGGCCTGGGTCAAAGTCGGCTACGTCGTCTTCGTGCTGGGCGGCATCTATGCCGTGCTGCGGCCCGACGACACCACGGTGGTGGCGCAGTGGTTCGGGGTGCGCCGCGGCACCGACCTGATGCTCTACGCGCTCATCATGGCGTTCTGCTTCACCACGCTCAGCACCTACATGCGGTTCAAGGACCTGGAGCTGCGCTACGCGCGCCTCGCCCGCACCCTGGCGCTGGAGGGCGCACAGGCGCCCGAGCAGCCGTCGAACGTGTAGGCAGTGCCCGGCCTTCCGTCTGCAGTTAGGGCACTCGACGGCCGCTAGACCGTCTGCGCGTGACGGAAGTACTCGACCGTGCGGCGCACGCCGTCGTCGAGCCGCACCTGCGGACGCCAGCCCAAAACCCGTCCGGCCAGACCGATCTCGAGGCAGGACCGCCTCAGGTCGCCGAGCCGATCCGGATGAAATTCGGGGTCGTCGGGTCCCCCGACGGCCGCGGCCACCGCCGAATGCAGTTGGCGGTCCGAGGTTTCGATCCCGGTGCCGACGTTGAACCGCTGCCCTCCGCCGGCGTCCCCGGACGCCCTGACGAACGCGTCGACCACGTCGTCGACGTACACGTAGTCGCGGGTCTTGCCGCCGTCGCCGAACACCTTGGTGGGTTTTCCCGACAGCAGCGCCTGGGCGAAGATCGCCACCACGCCGGCTTCGCCGTGCGGGTCCTGACGGGGGCCGTACACGTTGGCGGGCGCGATGTGCGAACACTCCAGGCCGTACAGGTGGCGGAACGTGTTCAGGTAGATCTCGCCGGCCACCTTGCCCGCGGCGTACGGCGAAGCCGGGTCGGTGGGCACCGTCTCGGGGGTCGGGTACACCGGCGGCGTCCCGTAGATGGATCCCCCCGACGAGGTGTGCACGATTTTCCGCACCCCGGTCATGCGGGCCGCCTCGGCCAAGCGGATGGTGCCGATGACGTTGACCGAGGCGTCGAACTGCGGGTCGGCCACCGAATGCCGGACGTCGATCTGGGCCGCCAGGTGAAACACCACCTCCGGCCGGTGCTCGTCGAGGATGGCGCGCAGGTCGGCGGTGACGATGTCGGCCTCGACGAAGACGTGCGCCGGGTTGTCGGCCAGGTGCTCGATGTTGGTCGCGCGGCCGGTCGCGAAGTTGTCCAGCCCCACCACGGTGTGGCCGTCGGCCAGCAGGCGGTCGACTAGCGTCGACCCGATGAATCCGGCAGCCCCGGTAACCAGTGCGCGCACCGGCCCACCATACATAGGGGTGGCCGCCGGGGCGCTGATCGCCATTGCGCTGGGCATACGCGCGGCGCTGGCGTTCGGGGGCTACTTCTACTGGGACGACCTGATCCTGATCGGCAAGGCCGGCACCCACAACCTGCTTTCGCCCGCGTACCTGTTCGACGACCACGACGGCCACGTCATGCCCGGGGCTTTTCTGCTGGGCGGCGCCATCATCCGGCTGGCGCCGCTGAACTGGACGGGGCCGGCGATCAGCCTGCTGGTGCTGCAGCTGTCGGCGTCGCTGGCGCTGCTGCGCGCGCTGTACGTCCTCCTCGGCTGGCGGCCGGTGCTGCTGGTCCCGCTGACGTTCGCGCTGTTCACCCCGCTCGCCGTGCCGGGGTTCGCGTGGTGGGCGGCGGCGCTGAACTCGCTGCCGATGCTGGCGGCGCTGGCCTGGGTGTGCGCCGACGCCGTGCTGCTGGTGCGCACCGGCAACCGGCGCTACGCGGTGACGGGGACGCTGGCCTACCTCGGCGGGCTGCTGTTCTTCGAGAAGGCCGCGGTCATCCCGTTCGTCGCCTTCGCGGTGGCCGCGCTGCTGCGCCACGTGCGGGGCGATCGGGCGGCGCTGCGGACGGTGTGGCGCGCGGGGCTGCGGCTGTGGGTTCCGACGCTGGCGTTGACCGCCGGCTGGATCGCGCTCTACCTGGCCGTGGTCAATCAGCGGCGGTGGAGTTCCGACCTGGCGATGACCTCCGAGCTGCTGGTGCGGTCGGTCACGCACGGCATCGTCCCCGGGCTGGCCGGCGGGCCGTGGCGCTGGGACCGGTGGGCGCCGGCCTCGCCGTGGGCCACGCCCCCGCCGTTGGTGATGGCGCTCGGCTGGCTGGTGCTGGCCGGCACGCTGCTGGTGTCGCTGGTGCGCAAGCGGCACATCGGGGCGGTGTGGCTGACCGCGGCCGGCTACGCCGTCGCCTGTCAGGTGCCGATCTATCTGATGCGCTCGTCGAAGCAGACCGCGCTGGAGCTCGCCCAAACCCTGCGGTATTTCCCGGATCTCGTCTTCGTGCTGGCCCTGCTGGCCGCCGTCGCGTTCTGCGCGCCCAACCGGGCGGGCGGGCCGCGTTGGCTGGACGCCTCCCCCGGACGCACCGCGGTGACGCTGGGTTTGGCGGCGTTGTTCGTCGCCAGCAGCCTGTACTCGACGGCGACGTTCCTGACCAGCTGGCGGGACAACCCGGCCCAGCCCTACCTGCGGAACGCTCAGGCCGATCTGGCCGCGGCGCACGCGGCGTCGACGGCGCCGCTGCTGGATCAGGAGGTCGACCCGCTGGTGCTGCAGCGGGTGGCGGCGCCGGAGAACCTGGCCAGCCACCTGTTCGCCCTGCTGCGAGACAGGCCCGAATTCGCCTCGGCCACAACGCGATTGCGGATGCTGGACAGATCGGGTCACCTGGTCAGAGCGCGGGTGACCTGGGTGCGGACCATCGTGCCGGGACCCCTGCCGCAGTGCGGGTATTTCGCGCAGCCGGACAAGCCGGCGCGCCTGGCCCTCGACGGGCCGCTGCTGCCCGCCGACTGGAGCGTCGAACTCAATTATCTGGCCAACAGCGAGGGAACGATGACCCTGGCGATGACGCAGGGGCCCGAGGCGCGGGTCCCCGTGCATCCGGGTCTCAACCGCGTCTTCGTCCGGCTGCCCGGCGCCGGGGACGCGATCACCGTGCGCGCCAAGACCACCGCACTGGCGCTGTGCCTCGCATCGGGTCCGGTGGGTTTCCTGGCGCCGGCCTGAAGGCCGCGCGCCTGGCGGTGAAACCTGTGGAGCCGCCTGGGGGAATCGAACCCCCGACCTATTCATTACGAGTGAATCGCTCTACCGACTGAGCTAAGGCGGCACACCCTGATGCCGGGCGGCACGAGTCTACGGCAGGCGGGCGGGCCGACCCAAGTTAGTCGCGCAGTTCCTGGCCGAAGGTGGCCACCATGGCGTCGACCGCGAACTTGGGCTTGACGTTCATCGCCAGCGCCTCGCGGCACTCCAGCACCGCCTCGATGCAGCGCAGCAACCGCGGCGGCGGGGCGTGGGCGGCCAGGGCCGCGACCCGGTCGGCCATGTCCGGATGGTTGGGCCGCACCGACCCCGCCCCCGCCGACACCATGAGCGCGTCGCGGAAATACGTCGCCAGGTCGATCAGAGCCCGGTCCAGCGCGTCGCGGGAGGCGCGGGTCTGACGCGATTTCTGCCGTCGTTCGAGGTCCTTCATCGCGCCGGCCGCGCCCCGCATCGCCCCGGCGGTGCCCTTGCCGGTGCCGCCGGCGCCCAGGGCCGTCCGCAGCTCCTCGGTCTCGGCCTCGGCGCGGTCCGCGGTGAGCACCACGGCCTCGGCTTCGGCCGCGGCCACCAGCTCCTCGGCGGCGGCATAGGCGCGTGACGGCGTCGCGGCGTCGCGGACCAGCCCCAGCGCCCGCTCGCGGCGCGCCCGCGCCTCGGAATCGGTGGCCAGCCGCCGCGCCCGGCCCACGTGGCCGCCGCTGACCGAGGCCGCCCAGTTCGCGGTGTCGGGACTCAGGCCGTCGCTGTCCATCAGCACGCGCGCGATCGCCTCGGTCGGCGGGGTGACCAGCGCGACGTGCCGGCAGCGGGACCGCAGCGTGATGGAGATGTCCTCCGGGTCCACCGACGGCGCGCACAACAGGAACACCGTCGACGGCGGCGGCTCCTCCACGACCTTGAGCAGCGCGTTGGCGGCGCCCTCGGTCAGCCGGTCGGCGTCCTCGATCACCACGATCTGCCGGTGCCCGGTGGCCGGCCGCCGGGACGCGATCTGCACGATGCCGCGCATCTCGTCCACCCCGATGGACAGCCCTTCGGGGATCACCCGGCGCACGTCGGCGTGGGTGCCGGCCATCGTCGTCGTGCAGGCGCGGCACTGCCCGCACCCCGGTTCCGCGTCGGAGGTGCACTGCAGCGCGGCCGCGAAGCACAGCGCCGCGACCGAGCGCCCCGACCCGGGGGGACCCGTGATCAGCCACGCATGTGTCATAGTCCCGGCGCCCGCCTCGCTGTGAACGAGATCACCGCGGGCGGCCCTGGCGGCGGCGAGCAATTCGGCCGTCACCGCGTCCTGGCCTACCAGCCGCGTAAACACCCCGGACATCACCGGTAACAGTAGCCATCACCGCCGACGGATACCGATCGGCCACCGCATTGCGACGGTCCCGTTACGTTTCGCCCGTTTTCGCGGCGGACGGGGCCCGCTTGAGATGGTTGTAAGTTTCCGACAAGTCCCTGCTGACCGATACGGTGGGATCGTGGCATCACCGGCAGCACTGCCCGGGCGGATCAGCGGATTCGTCCGGTGGGTGGTGCGCACCCCGTGGCCGCTGTTCTCGCTGAGCATGCTGCAGGCCGACATCATCGGAGCCCTCTTCGTGCTCGGCTTCCTGCGCTACGCCCTGCCCCCCGAGGATCGCATTCAGCTGCAGGATCTGCCCGTCCTGAACCTGGCGGTCTTCGGTACCGCGCTGGTGGTGTTGTTCCTGGCCGGCTGGACGGTGAACCTGAAGCTGCTGATGCCGGTCTTCCGCTGGCAGCGCCGGGACAACCTGCTGGCCGAGGCCGACCCGGCCGCCACGGAGCTGGCCCGTAGCCGGGCCCTGCGGATGCCGTTCTACCGCACGCTCATCAGCATGGCGGCCTGGTTGATCGGCGGCGTGGTGTTCATCATCGCCAGCTGGTCGGTGGCCCGGTTCGCGGCGCCCGTCGTGGCCGTCGCCACCGGACTGGGCGCCGCGGCCACCGCGATCATCGGCTACCTGCAGTCCGAGCGCGTGCTGCGGCCGGTGGCCGTGGCCGCCCTGCGCAGCGGCGTGCCCGAGAACGTCCAGGCGCCCGGCGTCATCCTGCGCCAGATCCTGACGTGGATGCTGTCCACCGCCGTCCCGGTGCTGGCGATCGTGCTGGCGGTGGTGGCGGACAAGGCGTCGCTGCTGCACGCGACACCGGAGAAGCTGTTCACCCCCATCCTGCTGCTGGCACTGGCGGCGCTGGGCATCGGCTTCGTCAGCACCCTGCTGGTGGCCATGTCGATCGCCGACCCGCTGCGCCAGCTGCGCTGGGCGCTGTCGGAGGTGCAGCGCGGGAACTACAACGCGCACATGCAGATCTACGACGCCAGCGAGCTGGGGCTGCTGCAGGCCGGCTTCAACGACATGGTGCGGGACCTGTCCGAGCGGCAGCGGCTGCGCGACCTGTTCGGCCGCTACGTCGGCGAAGACGTGGCCCGGCGGGCGCTGGAGCGCGGCACCGAGCTGGGCGGCCAGGAGCGCCACGTGGCGGTCCTCTTCGTCGACCTGGTCGGGTCCACCAAGCTCGCCGCGACCCGCCCGCCCGCCGAGGTGGTCCACCTGCTCAACGAGTTCTTCCGGGTGGTCGTGGAAACCGTGGGCCGCCACGGCGGTTTCGTCAACAAATTCCAGGGCGACGCCGCGCTGGCCATCTTCGGCGCGCCGATCGAACACCCCGACGCTTCGGGCGGCGCGCTCGCCGCGGCCCGCGAGCTGCACGACGCGCTGCTCCCGGTGATCGGGTCGGCGGAGTTCGGCATCGGGGTGTCGGCCGGCAGGGCGATCGCCGGGCACATCGGCGCGCAGGCCCGCTTCGAGTACACGGTGATCGGGGACCCGGTCAACGAGGCCGCCCGGCTGACCGAGCTGGCCAAGCTGGAGCCCGGGCACGTGCTGGCGTCGGCGATCGCGGTCAGCGGCGCCCTGGACGCCGAGGCCCTGTGCTGGGATGTGGGCGAGGTGGTCGAGCTGCGTGGCCGCACCGCCCCCACCCAGCTGGCGCGGCCGGTGAACCTGGCCGGATCGCCGGACAGCCAACCCGTGCGGACGTCCGACGAGGTGCACAGCGAGGCCATCGGCCCCGGCTATTAGCCGGCGCTAGGCGCGCTTGCCGGCCCTCTTGGCCGGGGCCTTCTTCCGCACCGCCTTCTTCGCCGGACGCTTCACCGGACCGCGCGCCCGCCGGTCGGCCAGCAATTCGGCGGCCCGCTCGTCGGTGATCGACAGCACGTCGTCGCCCTTGCGCAGGCTCGCGTTCGTCTCACCGTCGGTGACGTAGGGGCCGAACCGGCCGTCCTTGATCACCATCGGCTTGCCGGTCGCGGGGTCGGCGCCCAGCTCGCGCAACGGCGGCGCGGCGGCGGCCTGCCGGCCGCGACGCTTGGGCTCCGCGTAGATCTTCAACGCCTCGTCGAGCGTGATCTCGAAGATCTGGTCTTCGGTCGCCAGCGAGCGAGAGTCGGTGCCGCGCTTCAGGTATGGGCCGTAGCGGCCGTTCTGGGCGGTGATCTCCTCACCGGTCTGCGGGTCCACACCCACCACGCGCGGCAGCGACAGCAGCTTGAGCGCGTCCTCGAGGGTGACGGTCTGCAGGTCCATGCTGCGCAGCAGCGAGCCGGTGCGGGGCTTGGGGCCGGTGGGTTTCTTGCCCTTCTTCGCCGGGGCACCACCGTCGTCCGCTTCGGGGGGCGGCGGCAGGATCTCGGTGACGTAGGGGCCGTACCGGCCGTCCTTGGCGACGACCTCGTGACCGGTCTGCGGGTCGATGCCCAGCGAGCGCCCCTCCTGCGGCGTGGCGAACAGCTGTTCGGCCACCTCCAGCGTCAGCTCGTCGGGCGTCAGCGAGTCGTTGAGGTTGGCGCGCTGCGGCGTCGGAGCGCCGTCGTCGCCGGCGACCATGCGCTCCAGGTAGGGCCCGTTCTTGCCCACCCGGACGTACACCGGCCGGCCCTGCTCGTCGTCAAACAGCTTGATGGAGTTGACTTCTCGGGCGTCGATGCCTTCGAGGTTGACGCCGACGAGCTTCTTGAGCCCACCGGAACGGGCCACCGAGTCGGCAACCCCGTGCTCGCCGCCGAAGTAGAAGCGGTTCAGCCAGTCGGTGCGCCGCTCCTGCCCGGAGGCGATCGCGTCGAGTTCGTCCTCCATCGCGGCGGTGAAGCCGTAGTCGACGAGCCGGCCGAAATGCTGTTCCAGCAAACCGGTTACGGCGAACGCGACCCACGACGGCACCAGGGCGCTGCCCTTCTTGTGCACGTAGCCGCGGTCCTGGATGGTCTTGATGATCGACGAATACGTCGACGGGCGGCCGATGCCCAGCTCCTCGAGCGCCTTCACCAGCGACGCCTCGGTGTAGCGCGCCGGGGGGTTGGTGGCGTGGCCGTCCGGAGTCAGCTCGATGGCGTCCAGGCGCTGGCCCTGCGTCAGCTGCGGCAACCGGCTCTCGGCGTCGTCCGCCTCCCCGCCGGCCAGTTCGTCGACGGTCTCGACGTAGGCCTTCAGGAAGCCGGCGAACGTGATGGTGCGCCCGCTGGCGGCGAACACCACTTGCCTTTGCCCGGCGGCCCCACCCGCCGCCCCATTGATCCGCAGGCTCAGCGTCGTGCCGCGCGCGTCGGCCATCTGCGAGGCCACCGTGCGCTGCCAGATCAGCTCGTAGAGCCGGAATTCGTCGCCGTCGAGCTCGCGGCGCACCGCGTCCGGGGTCGCGAACGCCTCGCCGGCGGGCCGGATGGCCTCGTGCGCCTCCTGGGCGTTCTTCACCTTGCGGGTGTACTGACGCGGCGACGGCGAGACGTACTCCTCGCCGTAGAGCTGACGCGCCTGGGTGCGTGCGGCGTTGATGGCCGACTGCGACAGCGTCGTCGAGTCGGTACGCATATAAGTGATGTAGCCGTTCTCGTAGAGCCGCTGCGCGATGCTCATGGTCCGCTCGGAGGAGAACCGCAGCTTGCGGCCTGCCTCCTGCTGCAGCGTCGACGTCATGAACGGCGCGTAGGGCCGCCGGGTGTAGGGCTTCTCCTCGACCGAGGCGACGGAGAGCTGGGCGCCGCGCAGCCCGGCGGCCAGCTCCGTCGCCTGGGCCTCGTTCAACACGGTGACCTCGTCGGCCTTGCGCAGTTGACCCAGCGAGTCGAAGTCGCGGCCGGTGGCCACCCGCAGCCCGTCAACGGAGCTCAGGCGGGCGGTGAAGGTGGGCGGTGAGGCCTGCGGGTCGGACACGCTGGCGTCCAGCTGGGCCACGATGTCCCAGTAGGAGGCGCTGCGGAACGCCATGCGGTCGCGTTCCCGCTGGACGATGATGCGCGTGGCCACCGACTGCACCCGGCCCGCCGACAGCTTGGGCGCCACCTTCTTCCACAGCACCGGGCTGACCTCGTAGCCGTACAGCCGGTCCAGGATGCGGCGGGTCTCCTGCGCGTCGACCAGGTCGATGTCCAGGTCACGGGGGTTTTCGGCGGCCTCGAGGATGGCCGGCTCGGTGATCTCGTGGAACACCATCCGCTTGACCGGGATGTTCGGCTTCAGCGTTTCCAGCAGGTGCCAGGCGATGGCTTCGCCCTCGCGGTCACCATCCGTGGCGAGGTAGAGCTCGTCGACGCCCTTCAGCAAGCCCTTCAGTTCGCTGACGGTGCTCTTCTTCTCCGGGCTGATGATGTAGAGCGGTTCGAAGTCGTGATCGACGTTGACCCCGAGCCGTGCCCACGGCTCGGACTTGTACTTCGCCGGCACGTCGGCGGCGGCGCGGGGCAGGTCGCGGATGTGCCCCCGCGACGATTCGACGATGTAGTTGGAGCCCAGGTAGCCGGCCAATTTGCGCGCCTTGGTCGGCGACTCGACGATGACGAGTCGCCTACGGCTCCCAGCCCGGCCGCTTTCGCGGTCCTTGAGATTCTGGTCGGCCAACTACGCTTACGCTCCATCCTTAGATCCCGGCCCCCCTGCGAGGCCACCCCGCAGAAGAATGACAGGCCGGCGTCGAAAATTCCGCGGAAATTCAGATAGGCCAGCGTTCCTTCGCCCTCGGGCACCTGACAATTTCGCACCCTTGGGCGCGACTGCGCAAACCGGCGAGCGGAATGGCAAATGTTTTTCCGCGGTTATACCCGCGGCCACACCGATGATGCGTCGGCCTCGCCCGGCGCGTCGCCCACGTTCTCTACCAGGCGCGATAGCCGCCGACGCCCGCTGATCCGCAGCGCCGGGCGGCCGCCGCGGGTGCCGATCAGCGTGGGCGCGATTCCGACCCGCATCAAAGCCGAAGCCAGCGGGGAATGGGTATCGGGCGCGTGGGGATCGAGCCCAAGCAGATAATGGTCGCCGTCGGGGTGACCGGCCGCCAGCGTCCACGCCCGCAATTCGCGCGGCCCGGGCAGCCAGCGCGGCGGCACGGTCTTTACCGCCCCGCGCGTCCATTCCGTGGCCAAATTCACCAAGGACGCGCTGACCGCCGTCCGCACCAACGGGGTGTCCTCGTCGGTGCGGCCGATCTCGAACGTCAGACCGGCCGCGCGGATCATCTCGGCCAGCGCGCCGGCGCGCCAGGGCTGATCCACCACCACGGAGAGCCGCGCGCCCGGCGCCCCCTGGCCGCCGACCATGACGATCTGACCGGAAGCCGCCAGCACCCCGGAGAGGTCGGCGACCGCGGGCGGCACCGACTCCGCTGTGAAGAAGGAAAGCTGGCTCACGCCACCGACAGTAGGCCAGGTCGACCATCCGCGTCTCGAGGCGCGGCGGCGGCTTCGCTAGCCGGCGGCGATACGAAAACCCCCCGCCGGACCCGCTGGGCGGGACTGCACGGGGGGTTCGTGGAGATTCGGCTCGTCTTAGACGGAGCGGACTCCGGTGGCCTGGGGGCCCTTAGGGCTGTGGCCGATCTCGAACTCGACCTTCTGGTTTTCTTCGAGGGTGCGGAAGCCCGAACCCTGGATCTCCGTGTAGTGGACAAACACGTCTGCGGAACCGTCTTCGGGGGCGATGAACCCGAAGCCCTTCTCCGCGTTGAACCACTTCACAGTTCCCTGTGGCATCTCTCGATCTTTCCTTTTCTTCTGGGTGCGGGGCATCGCCTTTCGATGCCCCGGGCCTGGTACGACCGCCATACCTCGCTCAGTCGCCGGAACTTCACCCGACCGATTAACCTCGCAGGAACCGCGGCCGCAACGTCGATCCTGCGAAAGTTTGACAAACGAACACAGAAGCTGCGACCGCAAATAGTCAACCATGTTCATCGCTTCGGCGACAGACTTGCGCCGTGGGCGCAGTCTCAGCCGGGTTCCAGGAGGGTGCCGATGGCGAGTTTCGGTAGCGAGCTGCTCGCCGCCGCGCTTGCCGGAACCGCCGCCGACGAGCACCCGCTGCGCCACGTCGCCGAGCTGCCGGCCCGGGGTGGCAGCCCGCACCGCTGGCCGGCGTGGGCCGAGCCCGACGTGGTGCGCGCGTTCACCGACCGCGGCGTCGCTTCCCCCTGGTCACACCAGTCGGTGGCCGCGGAGCTGGCGCACGCGGGCCGGCATGTGGTGGTGAGCACCGGGACCGCGTCGGGCAAGTCCCTGGCCTATCAGCTCCCCGTCCTCAATGCGCTGGCCACCGATCCGCGCGCCCGGGCGCTGTACCTGTCGCCGACGAAGGCGCTGGGCCACGATCAGTTGCGCGCCGCGCACGCGCTCACCGCGGCCATCCCGCGGCTGCACGAGCCTGGTTTTGCGGTCGCGCCCACCGCCTACGACGGTGACAGCCCGCCGGAAGTGCGCAAGTTCGCGCGCGAACGCTCCCGCTGGCTGTTCTCCAACCCTGACATGATCCATGTGTCGATCTTGCGCAACCACGCCCGCTGGGCCGTGCTGCTGCGGGGGCTTCGGTTCGTGATCGTCGACGAATGCCATTACTACCGCGGGGTTTTCGGCTCCAACGTGGCGATGGTGCTGCGCCGGTTGCTGCGGCTGTGCGCACGCTACTCGGCCGCCCCCACGGTCATCTTCGCCAGCGCGACGACGGACGCGCCGGGCGAAACGGCCGCCGAGCTCATCGGGCTTCCCGTCGAGGAGGTCACCGAGGACGGTTCCCCGCAGGGCGCCCGGACGGTGGCGTTGTGGGAACCGGCGCTGCGGACCGACCTGCTGGGCGAGAACGGCGCGCCGGTGCGCCGCTCGGCCGGCGCGGAGGCCGCCCGGGTGATGGCCGACCTGGTCGCCGAGGGGGCGCAGACGCTGACGTTCGTCCGGTCGCGCCGCGCCGCCGAGTTGACCGCGCTGGGCACCCAGGCGCGGCTGGACGACACCGCGCCGGAGCTCTCCGGCAAGGTGGCGTCCTATCGGGCCGGCTATCTCGCCGAGGACCGCGCCGCGCTGGAGCGCGCCCTGGCGGAGGGCCGGCTGCGCGGCCTGGCCACCACGAACGCCCTGGAGTTGGGTGTGGACATCGCGGGACTGGACGCGGTGGTGCTCGCCGGGTTCCCCGGCACGGTTGCCTCGTTCTGGCAGCAGGCCGGGCGGTCGGGCCGGCGCGGACAGGGCGCGCTGGTCGTGCTGATCGCCCGCGACGATCCGCTGGACACCTACCTGGTCCACAACCCGTCGGCGCTGCTGGGCAAGCCGGTCGAGCGGGTGGTGATCGATCCCGGCAATCCCTACATTGTGGGGCCCCAGCTCCTTTGCGCGGCAACCGAAATGCCGCTCGACGAGACGGAGGTGCGTGACCTCGGCGCCACCGAGGTGGCCGATCACCTGGTAGACGACGGACTGCTGCGACGGCGCAACGGCAAGTATTTTCCCGCGCCGGGCCTGGAACCGCATGGGGCGGTGGACATCCGGGGGTCGGCGGGCGGCCAGATCGTCATCGTGGAGGCCGACACCGGGCGGTTGCTGGGCAGCACCGGCGTCGGCCAGGCCCCCGCGGCGATCCATCCGGGCGCCGTCTACCTGCATCAGGGCGAGAGCTACGTCGTCGACTCGCTGGACCTCGAGGACGCGATCGCCTTCGTGCACGCCGAGGACCCCGGTTACGCCACGTTCGCGCGCGAAGTCACCGACATCGCCGTCACCGGCGCCGGCGAGCGCTCGCGGTTCGGGCCGGTCACCCTCGGCCTGGTGCCGGTCACCGTCACCCACCGGGTGGTGGGATACCTGCGCCGCCGGCCGTCCGGTGAGGTCATCGACTTCATCGAACTCGACATGCCGGAACAGACGCTGGCGACCACCGCGGTGATGTACACCATCACCGAAGAGGCGTTGCTGCGCAACGGTATTGACGCTACGCGGATCCCCGGGTCGCTACACGCCGCCGAGCACGCCGCGATCGGCTTGCTGCCGCTGGTGGCCAGCTGCGACCGCGGCGACATCGGCGGCCTGTCCACCTCGGCCGGACCCGACCCGGAGGGTCTGCCCAGTGTGTTCGTCTACGACGGCTATCCCGGTGGCGCCGGGTTCGCCGAACGCGGGTTTCGCCAGGTGAGCGCCTGGCTGGGTGCGACCGCAGCCGCCATCGAGGCATGCGAGTGCCCCCGCGGATGCCCCTCCTGCGTGCAGTCCCCCAAGTGCGGCAACGGCAACGACCCGCTCGACAAGGCGGGTGCGGTGCGGGTGCTGCGGCTGGTGCTGGCGCAGTTGCCCCACGCCCAGCGGTCCGCCGGATGACGGCCGGCGCGGCGCTCCGCCTGATGATCCCGCCGAGCCCGAGGTCCCAGGTGGGCGGGGCGTCGCCGTAAAATCGGCCGCATGGGCCACGACTGGCTGCTCGTGGAGACGCTGGGGGGTGAACCCACCGTGGTGGCGCAGGGCCGCCAGCTGAAAAACCTGGTCCCCATCACCACATTCATGCGCCGTAGCCCCTACCTCTCCGCGGTTCGCACGGCGATCGCCGAGTCGGTGCAGACCGGGCAGAGCCTGACCAGCATCACCCCCAAGCGCGACCGCGTCATTCGCACCGAACCGGTGGTGATGTCCGATGGCCATGTCCACGGCGTGCACGTGTGGACCGGCCCCGCCGACGTCGAGCCCCCCGAGCGGCCGATCCCCGGGCCGTTGAAGTGGGACCTGACCCTGGGCGTCGCCACCGACACCCGGGAGTCGCTGGTGAACAGCGGAAAGAATCCCGAAGTGGAGGTGACCTTCGGCAGGGCCTTCGCGGAAGACCTTCCCTCGCGCGAGCTCAACCCGAACGAAACCAAGGTGCTTGCCATGGCCGTCAAGGCCGAGCCCGACCAAACACTCTGCAGCACATGGGATCTCACCGATTGGGAGGGCAACCCCGTGCGGATCGGGTTCGTCGCGCGCACCGGCTTGGAGCCCGGGCCCGACGGCCGGGACCATCTGGTCGCCCGGGCGATCAACTGGCGCGCCGAACTCAAGGGCCCGGCGGTGTCGACAGACGATCTGGCGCAACGGATCCTGAGTGGACTCGCCCAGGCCGGCGTCCACCGCGCGCTGATCCACCTCAAGAACTGGGCCCTGCTGAAATGGCTGGACGAGCCGTGCACCTTCTACGACTGGCGGGGCAGTGAGACGGGCGAGCCCAGGGTTCACCCCGACGACCAGCACCTGGTCGCCTCGATGACGGAGGAATTCGCCCACGGCGCCACCAGCCGGGTGCTGCGCATGCCCGGCCACGACACCGCGTGGGTGCCGGTGCACGTCACGGTCAACCGGGTGGAGATCGAACCGGGCGCCTACGCCGGGCTGGTCTCGCTGCGGTTGCCCTCCGACGAGGAGCTCGCCGCCGCGGGCCTGACCGGCGGCCCCGACCCGGCTTCCTAGCCGCGCGCCGGCCCCGCCCGTGCGGCGGCGCTCGCCGACCCGCCGAGGACCGCGACGCGAACCGTGACGACGACGTCGAGATCGTCGACGGCGCAGCCGGCGTCGGTCCGCATCGCGCGGGCGACCGCCGTCGCGCGGGCGCAGGCGGCTTCGGGTCCGGCCGCCAACCGGCCCGCGGCGGCCAATGCGGCCAGGTCGGCCGCCGCCTGCGCGCGATGACGCGCGACGACGACCGCACCGAGGTAGGCCCCGGCGACCGTGACGCACAGCAGCACCGCCACCATCCAGGCCGCGACCAGGGTGGCCGAGCCGCGATCATCCCGAAGGCTCGGCCGCCGAGACCGCCTTGGCCGCAATGTCGAGCGCCGGCAACAGCCTGGACCGGGCGACGACGGTGGCCACCAGGAACTCGCCGTCGCGACGCAGCTCGACGCGCGCCCCGGCGGGGGCGATGCGCCGAGCCGCGCCCAGCGCCGAGCGTTCGTCGCCGCGGGCGGCCAGCCGCGCGGCCTCCCGGGCCGCGTCCACGCAGCGCACCTGCATCGACAGCGCGGTGACGCCGGCCAGACACAGCACCAGCACGACGACCAGCGTGGCCACGCCCAAGGCCGCCTCCACGGTGCCGGCACCCGCACTGCCCGCTAGACCTTGGTGCTGAGCGCCCGACCGATGATGTTGGTCAGCGCCGACACGATGGAGTCGCCGGTCACGACGGTGTAGAGGATCGCTCCGAACGCGGCGGCAGCGATCGTACCGATCGCGTATTCGACCGTGGACATGCCCGCCTCGTCGGACACCAGAACCGTCACTCGGGCCATCAGAACCCGAAATATGTTGTGCAGCAACGCTTTCCTTTCTTTTCACCATAATCCCGACTGCAAGACCTCACCGGCCAGCCCGGCCACCACGGGAACGATGCCCAGGCACACGAACGCCGGCAAGAAGCACAATCCGAGCGGTCCGGCGATCAACACCCCGGCGCGCTCGGCGGTGGCGGTGGCCGCGTGCGCGGCGTTGTGGCGGGACTGATCCGCCAACTCGGCGACACCCTCGGCCAGCGCGGCGCCCGACGCCGCCGAGCGCCGGGCCAGCCGTAGCAGCGCCTCCACCTGCGTCTCGGCCGAGCCGGCCCGCGGATCCGGCGCAGTCGTCCAGGCGACAGCGGGATCGGCGCCCAACGCCAGCAGATCGGCCGCGCGCCGCAGCACGCGGGCCAACACCGGCGGCGCGGACGACGCGGCGGCGGACGCGGCGGTGGCCACCGCCATGCCCGCTCCCAGGCACACGGCCAGCACGTCGAAACAGGAGGCGACCGCCAGCGGATCGTCGTCGTGCGCCTGCCCCAGCCCGGTGGGCGCCCGATTCTCGCGGACCGGCGCCCGCACCCGCGCCCGCACCAGCGCCGGGCCGGGGCCGATCCACGCGGCCACCGCGAGCAACATCGCCGCAGCCGTCACGACCCGAGCCGATCCGTGATGCGGTCGGCCCACAACAATCCCCCGCACGCCAGGGTCGAACCGACGACCAAGCACCATCCGCCGGCGTGCCCGTCGAGCAGGAAGCCCAGCGGCCGGGCCCCGATCAGCTGGCCCAGCAGCACGCCGAGCACCGGCAGGGCCGCCAAGATCGCTGCGGTCGCCCGCGCGCCGGCCATGTTCGACGTCACCCGAGCCGAGAACCGTTGCCGCTCCGCGATATCGCGCTGCGCGGCGCGCATCAGGGTGGCGATGGCCAGGCCGTGGTCGCTGGCCAGTTGCCAGCACAGCCCGAGACGATGCCAATGCGCGGGCAGGCTCGACGACTGCGCCGCGGCCCGCAGGCCGGCCGCGACGTCGGCACCCAATCTGGCGCGGGCCGCGACCGCCCGCAGCGACTCCGCAACCGCGCCCGCGGTTTCCGCCGCGGCCACGCCGAACGCGCGCACCGGATGGGAGCCGACCCGCAGTTCACCGACGAGCACGTCGAGTGCGCCTTCCAGCGCCCGCCCCTCGCCCACGGCGCGCCGGATGCGACGGCGGCGGCGGTAGCGCACGTACGCGGTCGCACCCACGACGGCCACGGCGAGCACCGTCGTCAGCGGCAGCAGCAGCGCGGCCGCCGCCACCGTCGCCGCGGCAAGACAGGCCACCGCGCGCGGCCCGGCCAGCGGACGCCACCGACGGTGTGACGTCCGGGGCGCCAGGCGGTACCGCGGCGACGACGGGTAGACGACGAGCGCCAGCGCCAACAACGCCCCGACGACCAGGCCGTTCACGCCGGCATCCGGCTGTCCAGCAACCGGCGCAGGAGTTCGGCGTCGTCGGTCATGCCGGTGTCGGCATGCCACACCGTGACCGCGCGCACCCGCCCCGTGGCCGGGCGCAGCATGGCGATTTCGCCGAGCCGGCGCCGCCCGGAGCGATCCCGTGCGACGTGCAAGAGCACCTGCACTGCGGCGGCGAGTTGACTGTGCAGCGCGGCGCGGTCGAGACCGCCGAGCGCACCCAGCGCCTCCAGCCGGGCGGGAACCTCGGCGGGGTTGTTCGCATGCACGGTCCCCGCTCCCCCGTCGTGGCCGGTGTTCAGGGCCGCCAGCAGATCCACCACCTCCGCACCGCGCACCTCGCCGACCACGATGCGGTCGGGCCGCATCCGCAGGGCTTGCCGAACGAGTTGGCGCACGCCCACTTCGCCGACGCCTTCGACGTTGGCGCACCGCGCGACCAGCTTCACCAGGTGCGGATGCCGGGGCGCCAGCTCGGCGGCATCCTCGACGCAGACGATGCGTTCGGTGGGCGCCACGGCACCGAGCATCGCCGCGAGCAGGGTGGTCTTACCCGCTCCCGTTCCGCCGCACACCAGAAAGGCCAGCCGCGCGGCGATGATGTCGGCGACCAGGGCCGCGGCGTCGGACGCCAGGGCACCCGATGCGGTCAGGGCCGCCAGGTCCTGGCTGGCCGGCCGCAGCACCCGCAGCGACAAGCACGTGCCCGCGACCGCCACGGGAGGCAGGACCGCGTGCAATCGCACGGTGAACCCGGCGCCGATGCCCGTCAGCTGGCCATCCACCCACGGCTGCGCGTCGTCCAGGCGCCGACCGGCGGCCAGCGCGAGCCGCTGCGCCAGGCGCCGCACCTCCGCCTCGTCGGCGAACCGGACGGGCGTGCGCCGCAGGCCGTTTCCGTCGTCGACCCAGACCGCGTCCGGTGCGGTGACCAACACGTCGGTGGTGCCGTCCGCGCACAACAGCGGCTCGAGGATGCCGGCGCCGGTCAGCTCGGTCTGCAGCACCCGCAGGTTGGCCAGCACCTCGGTGTCACCGAGCATCCCGCCGGACTCGGCGCGGATCGCGGCGGCCACGACGTTGGGACCCAACGGCGCGGATTCGGCTGCCAGCCGCTCGCGCACCCGGTCGATCAGCGAACCGCTCACGCGGCCCTACCGTTTCCCGCCGGCCCCGACGACGCCCGGGGCAGCACGGCGAGCACCCCGCGGGCCGCGGCCGCCAGCGCGGACCGCCGCCCGGCCCGCAGGCCGCCGCGCTCGGGCTGCTCGGCCACCCGCGGCTCGGCCCGCATGGACGCCAGCAACGGCAGCCCGGTGATGTCGGCGATCTCGGCCGCCCGCAACCCGCCCGGCGACGGGCCCCGCACCACCAATCCCACGTTGGGGTTGACGGCCGCCAGCACCGGGGCCAGCGCACCCGTCGCCGCGCACGCGCGCACATCGCATCGGCTGACCACCACGACGAGGTCGGCGGCGTCCAGCGCGGCCTGTGCCGCGTCGGTCAGACGACGCGGAAGATCGCAGACCACCGTCACCCCACCCCGGCGGCCGGCGTCGACGATGGCGTGCACCGGCCCGGGCGCCATCTCGTACCCGCGCCGGGTGCCCGACAGCACGCTCACGCCCCGGTGTCGCGGCAACGCCGCACGCACGGCCGACCAGGCGAGCCGGCCGCTCTGCACCGCCAGGTCCGGCCAGCGCAGGCCGGCCACGCCCTCCGCGCCCAGCAGTAGATCGATCCCGCCGCCCCACGGGTCGAGATCGACCACCAGCGCCTCGGCGGCGGCCTGCGCCACGGCGATCGCCAGGGACGACGCGCCCGACCCTCCGCACCCTCCGATGACGGCGACGACATCGCCGCGCGGCCCGTCGTCGCGGACCGAATCGGCCGCCTCGGCGAGCGCGCGCACCAACCCGCACTCCTGCTGGGGCAGCCGCAACACCCGCCCGGCGCCGACCGCGACGGCCGCCGCCCACGTCGCGGTCGCCGGGTCGGCCGCCGTCAGCACGGTCACGTGAGCGCGCCGCGGCAACGCCGCTCGCCCACACCGTTCGGCCGCCGCCTCGTCCAGCACCACGGCCGCGGCCGCCGACCAGGTCTTGCGACTCACGGCGCCGCCGGCATGGACCACCCGGACGCCGACGGCCGCGGCCACGCGATCCAACTCCCGGCACAGTTCCGCGTCCGCCAGCACCGCCAGCACGCCCGGAGAGGTCGCCACGTCGGCCTGCGGTGTGCTTGTCACGCACCCACTCTGCGGGCGCGTGATGTTGGACACCAGTCCCAAACGCGGCATTTGGGGATAGAGACGCGACTGTGCACAAACGCATCGGGAGGCGCGCAGAGGGGGAAATGTCCGCAACCACTCGGACGGCGGCGCGGCGCGGCCGGTATCAGGGAAACTGACCCCAGAAAAGGGACGACCCCCGCCAGGGGGGGAGGAGGCGAGGGTCGTCGTGCATCAGCCCCGGGGGGTCGGGCTGATACACCCTCGGCTCAGGCCGAGTAATGCTTACTATACACATGCCAAGCCGCGGTAACGCAATAGCTCTTTCTATGAAAGAACACGTTGAGCCGCAAGAACACTGCCCTTACCGTAGGTCCCACTTTGCTGAGCGGCCATTTCGCGCCCAAGGTCCCAGCGCCGGCGGACGACCGACCTATGCTGGGCCCGTGACCGTCTTCGACCCGGCCGATGAGCAGCACACGACTCCCCGGGCCCGCACCGCGGCCTTCTTCGACTTGGACAAGACGATCATCGCCAAGTCCAGCACCCTGGCCTTCAGCAAACCGTTCTTCAACCAGGGGCTGCTGAACCGCCGCGCCGTGCTCAAGTCGAGCTACGCCCAGTTCATCTATCTGCTCTCCGGCGCCGATCATGACCAGATGGACCGGATGCGCATCCACATGACGAACATGGTCGCCGGCTGGGATGTGGAACAGGTCAAGTCGATCGTCAACGAAACGCTGCACGACATCGTCACGCCGCTCGTGTTCGCCGAAGCCGCGGACCTCATTGCCGCGCACAAGCTGTGCGGCCGCGACGTCGTCGTGGTCTCGGCGTCCGGGGAGGAGATCGTGGCGCCGATCGCCCGGGCGCTCGGCGCCACGCACGCGATGGCGACGCGGATGGTCGTCGAGGACGGCCGGTACACCGGCGAGATCGCGTTCTACTGCTACGGCGAGGGCAAGGTGCAGGCGATCCGCGAGCTCGCCGCCCGCGAGGGTTACCCGCTGGAGCACTGCTACGCGTACTCGGACTCGATCACCGACCTGCCGATGCTGGAATCCGTCGGGCATCCCAGCGTGGTGAATCCCGACCGCGGACTGCGCCGGGAAGCCGTCGAGCGTGGATGGCCCGTGCTGTCGTTCTCGCGGCCGGTGTCGCTGCGCGACCGCATCCCGGCGCCGTCCGGTGCGGCGATCGCGACGACCGCCGCCGTGGGCGTCAGCGCGCTGGCCGCCGGTGCGGTCACCTATTCGCTGTTGCGCCGCTTCGCGTTCTGACCCAAACCTGGCCGATGCGCAGCAAACACATTTCCGGCACCGTTTCGCAACGTTTGCAAAATTAGGCCTTGCTGCGCTAAGGGTCTAGTAGTACAAAGGAACCACGGAAGCCCGGTGAGGCCTAGGTCGATCCGGAAGAGAAGGTTCGATCTCCCGACCCGGGCGCCCAGCACGGTGCTCGGCACCCACGCGGAGTCATAGCCGCGATAATGGCAGAAGTGTTGCGGGCCTGCGTAATTGCGAAATGTGGACGGTGTCGACGGCCCTTTGGGTGGGGTTGCGACCGGAAGCATCGCAAGATCGCCGAGGCCAACCCACGCAGCCCCGAAATGCACGCATGGTAACCGAGTTCCGTGCTAGCGGGCGGCGGACCGAATTCTTCGGGACGTCGCCCGCTTTGCATTGTCCCGCCGCGTTTTCGGGCACTCGCGGCAACCGGTCCAGCTATCGACCCGACAGCGACTCGGCGATCGTCAACGCCTCCTGCGCACCGGCCCGCATCGCCCGGCAGCACAGCACCACCCAGCCGCCCACCCCGGCCGCGGAGCCCTCGGCGAAGCCCCGGGCCGCGTCGCGGTAGTCGGCGGGCTGGCGCATCCAACTGACCTCGGGCACACCCAATCCGTGGGGATCCAGCCCGCTGGCGATGGTCACCAACCGGGACACCGCGCGGGCCACCACGCCGTCCGCGCTGCCGAACGGCCGCAGCGTCAGCAGTTCTCCGTGCGCGACCGCGGCGACCACTGGCGCGGGCGCCTCGGTGCCGCCGCTCACCAACTCCGCCAGCAACTCCAGCCGCTGCGCGACGCCGGCATCGGCGCGCGGCCGGCCCAGCCGGTCCTCGTCGACCTGGTCGGCCGCCGCCAGCATGTGCAGGCGGGCCAGCGCCTGAAGCGGCGCCCGCCGCCAGATCCCGACCAGCGGACCCTCGCCGCCTTCCAGCGCCTGGGCCACCCGCAGCGCCCCGCCGAACACCGGATCGGTGACCACCGCCGCGTCCGCCAGGTCTTCCAGCCGCACGGGACCGCCGTCCAGCACCGACGACGCGCGGGCCGCCCGCAACGCCGCTTCGGCGGCGGTCACCGGCCAGCCACGCAGGTTGGCCCGGTGACGATGGGCGCGGCCCAACGCGTCGCGGGCCCGGTCGCTGGCCTCGGCGACGCCCGGCAACTCCATCAGCGGAGCCAGTGGATCAGCCGTCACAGGTTGCCAACCTATCCCGGTGGCGCCGGCGCGCGCGGGATGGCCTCCAGTAGCTGACGGGTGTATTCGTGCCGGGGCCGGGTGAACAGCTCCTCGGCCGGGACTTGCTCGACCACGCGGCCGGCGCGCATCACCAGGACGTCGTCGGCGATCTGCCGGATGACCGCCAGGTCGTGGCTGATGAACAGGTAGGCGAGGCCCAGTTCGGCCTGCAGGCCGGCCAGCAACTCCAGAATCTGCGCCCGCACCAGCACGTCGAGCGCGGAGACCGCCTCGTCGCACACCAGCACCTCCGGGCGCAACGCCAGCGCCCGGGCGATTGCCACCCGCTGGCGTTGCCCACCCGACAGCTCGCGGGGCAGCCGCCCCAACACCGATGACGGCAACGCGACCTGGTCGACCAGTTCGCGCACCGCGCGCTCGCGCTGCCGTCGGTCACCGACGTGGTGGATGCGCAGCGGCTCCTCGACGGCCCGAGACACCGTGTACATGGGATCCAGGCTGCTGTAGGGGTTCTGGAACACCGGCTGCACCCGCCGCCGGAAGGCCAACTGCTGCTCCCGGTTCAGTGCGGCGTCGACCCGGGCGCCGTCGAAGACGACCGTGCCCGAAGTGGGCGGCAGCAGGCCGAGGACCATTCGCGCCAGCGTGGACTTGCCAGAACCCGACTCACCGGCGATGGCCAGCGTGCTCGCCCGCCGCAACCGAAACGAAACCCCGTCGACGGCAAGGAATTCCGTTCGCCGCCAGGGAGCGCCGCTGGATTCACGGTAGACCTTCGTCAGTCCCGAGGCGACGAGGATGTCGCCGGCCGGCCGGCGATCCGTCGTCCGGGCCGGCCTGGTAACCGACAGCGACGGCGCCGCGGCCACCAGCCGCCGGGTGTAATCGTGTTGCGGGTCGCGCAGGATCGACTCCGCCGCACCGGATTCCACCACCACACCCGCGCGCATCACCACCACGGACTCGGCGCGTTCGGCGGCCAGCGCCAGGTCGTGGGTGATCAGCAGCAACGCGGTGCCGAGTTCGGTGGTGAGCCCCTGCAGGTGGTCGAGCACCTGGCGCTGCACGGTGACGTCCAGCGCGGAGGTCGGCTCGTCGGCGATCAGCAGCCTCGGCCGGCCCGCCAACCCGATCGCGATCAGCGCCCGCTGGCACATGCCACCGGACAGGTGGTGCGGGTAGCGACCCGCTTGCTTCGCCGGGTCCGGCATGCCCGCCCGGGCCAGCAGCTCCACCGCGCGTTCCCGCGTCCGGCGATCGGAGGTGTTGGCCCGCAGCGCTTCTGAGACCTGGAAGCCGACCTTCCAGACGGGGTTCAGATTGGTCATCGGGTCCTGGGGTATGTAGCCGATCTCGCGGCCCCTGATCGCCCGCAGCGTCCGGCGGTCGGCCCCGGCGATGTCGGATCCGTCGAAGAGGATGCGCCCGGCGGTGATTCGGCCACCGGGCGCAAGCAGGCCGAGGATCGCCGCGGCCGTGGTGGATTTCCCGCAACCCGATTCGCCCACCACCGCGACGGTGTGGCCGGGCAGGACCGTCAGATCCACGCCGCGCACGGCGGCCTGGTCGCCGAAGCGGACCTCGAGGCCCTCGACGGCCAGCAGCGGTTCGCCGGTCATGGGCGCCACGCCCGGGACGCCGGATCCAGGGCGTCGCGCAACGCGTCGCCCATCATCATGAAGGCCAGCACCGTGATCGCCAGCGCGCCGGCCGGATAGAACAGGATGGGCGAGCCGGCGCGCAGCCGGGTCTGGGCGAGGTTGATGTCGCCGCCCCAGGACACCACCGTGCTCGGCAGCCCGACACCGAGGTAGGACAGCGTCGCCTCGGTGACGATGAAAACGCCCAGGGCGAGGGCGGCCATCGCGATGACCGGGCCCAGGGCGTTGGGCAGCGCATGGCGCAGCAGAATTTGAAAGCGGCTCAGCCCCAGCGCTTTCGCGGCCAGGACGTAGTCGCTCGCGCGCACCGCCAGCACCGATCCGCGCGCGATGCGGGCCACCTGCGGCCAGCCGAACAACGCCAGGATGGCGATCACCGTCCACACCGTGCGATGGCGCATCACCTGCATGAGCACGATCGCTGCGAGCAGCAGCGGCAACCCGAAGAACACGTCGCTGACCCGCGAGACCACCGCGTCGACCCAGCCGCCGTAGAACCCGGCCAGCGCGCCGAGCGCGCCGCCGACGACGAACACCACCAGCGCCGCCCCCACGCCGACGGTGACCGAGGCCCGCGCGCCGTAGACGGTGCGGGCGTAGACGTCGTGGCCCTGCAGGTCGGTGCCGAACCAGTGCGCACGCGATGGCGGGAGCAGGCTCTGGCCGGCGTCGGCGTAGGCGGGATCGGCCCCGGTGAACAGCGCCGGAAACATCGCGACGAGCACGACGAACAGGATCAGCAGGCCGGCGATGACGAACTTCGGGCGCCCGCGCAACCCACGCCATGTGTCCCGCCAGAAGCCGCTGCGCCCGGCCGACGGCTCAGCCATACCGGATCCTCGGGTCCAGGGCGGCATACAGCAGGTCGACGGCCAGGTTGGTGATCAGGTAGATCCCCACCAGCACCGTCACGATCGACACGACGGTCGGCGCCTCCTGCCGCGTGACGGCCTGATACAGCACACCGCCGACGCCGTGGATGTTGAAAATGCCCTCCGTCACAATGGCCCCGCCCATCAGCGACCCCAGGTCGGCCCCCAGGAAGGTGACGACCGGGATCAGCGAATTGCGCAGGATGTGCACCGTCACTACGCGCGGCCGGGACAGCCCCTTGGCGGTGGCGGTGCGGACGTAGTCGGCGTGCGCGTTCGCGGCCACCGCGGACCGGGTCAACCGCACCACGTAGGCGAACGACACCGAACCCAGCACGAACCCGGGCAGCAGCAGGCGCCCAAACGTCGACCGCTCGCCCACCGTGACCGGCGCGATGCCCAGCTTCACCCCGAAGACGAACTGGGCCAGGAACCCCAGGACGAAGATGGGCACCGCGATGATGACCAGACCGGTGATCAGCACGCCCGCGTCGAACAGGCCACCGGTGCGCAGGCCGGCGATCACCCCGAAACCGATGCCCAGCACCGTCTCCACGGCCAGCGCGATCAGCGCGAGCCGCAGCGTGACCGGAAAGGCATGCGCCAGAACGTCGCTCACCGGCAGGCCAGAGTAGGACCGACCCAAGTCGCCGCGCAGCACGCCGCCGAGGTAGCGCAGGTACTGCACGACGAACGGGTCGTTGAGGTGGTAGCGGGCCCGCAGCTGCGCGGCGACCTCGGGGGTGAGCGGACGGTCCCCGGCGATCGCGGCGAGGGGATCGCCCGGCAACAGGAACACCATGCCGTAGACCAGCAGCGTGGCACCGAGGAAAACGGGCACCATGACGGCGATCCGGCGCGCGATGTACCAGCCCATGGCTCAGGCCTTGACGATGTTCTCGTAGTCGGGCAGACCGTTCCAGGTGAGCTTGACGCCGCTGACCTGCGGCGACCACCCGACCACCGCGATGTAGTACCACAGCGGCACAGCAGGCATGTCGCGCAATAGGATTCGTTGGGCCTCGTTGACCAGCACATCGGCCCGCTGCAGGTTGGGGGCGGCCTCCGCGGCGGCCAGCCCGGCGTCGAACTCCCGGCTCGAGTATCCAACGTCATTGGATCCCGCTCCGGTGGCGTACAGCGGGGCCACGAACTCGATCATCGACGGGTAGTCGCCGATCCAGCCCGCGCGGAAAGCGGTATCGATGGTGCGGTTGGTGATTTGGGTGCGAAAGCCCGCGAACGTGGGGTGCGGCGCGCCGACGGCATCGATGCCCAGCACGTTCTTTATGCTGTTGGCCACCGCGTCCACCCACTCTTGATGCCCGCTGTCGGCGTTGTATGCGATTGAATACCGCCCGCTCCATGGCGAGATCGCGTTGGCCTGCGCCCAGAGTTGGCGCGCCCGTTCGGGTTTGAAGTCCAATGCGTCGTTACCCGGGATGTGGGGATCGAATCCGGGCAACGAGCTGGCGGTGAAATCCCGGGCCGGGCTGCGGGTGCCGTTGAAGATCTGCTGACAGATCTGCGGGCGGTTGATGGCCGCCGACAACGCCAAGCGGCGCAACCGACCCTCTTCGCCCCCGAAATGCGGCAGCCGCAACGGCGTGTCGAGCGATTGGCTGACCGCGACGGGTCCACTGGCCGCGTTGCCCCCCAGGTCGCGCTTGTAGATCGTCAGCGCGCTGGACGGAATCGTGTCCAGCACATCCAGATTGCCGGACAGCAGGTCGGCATAGGCGGTGTCGAGGTTCGCGTAGAACTCGAAACGCAAGCCCTTGTTGTGCGGCTTTCGGTTGCCCTGGTAGTCGGGATTGGGCTTCAAGTCCATCTTGACGTTGTGTTCCCAGGCCGGCCCGTCGGGACCGTCCGCCAATTCGTATGGGCCGTTGCCGACCGGGTTGCGGCCGAACGCCGCCATATCCCGAAAAGCCCTGTCCGGTAACGGGTAGAACGCGTTGTGTCCCAGCCGCAACGTGAAGTCGACGGTCGGCGCCTTGAGCCGCACATCGAATTCGAGATCGTTGACCACGTGCAGCCCGGACATGGTGGTCGCGCTCGGCTTGGCGGCCGCGACGTCGTCGTAACCGACGATCGGGCTGAAAAAGCTCTGCTGCAGTTGGGCGTTGGTGCTCAGCGCCCCGTAATTCCACGCGTTGACGAATGAATGCGCCGTCACCGGCGAGCCGTCGGTGAACTTCCAGCCGGGCTTGAGGACGATCCGGTAGTTGACGTTGTCGGTGGTCTCGACCGATTGCGCCACCTCCGGCGACGGCTTGCCGGCGGCGTCATAGGACACCAAGCCGGCGAACAGCCGATCCAGGATCCGCCCGCCGAGGCTGTCGTTCGTGCCGGTCGGGACCAGCGGATTCGGCGGTTCCCCGCCGTTGACCACCACCGACTCAGGGCTCAACGCCCCGCCGCCGCACGCGGTCAGGGACGCGAGCGCCAGGAAGCCGGCAACGATCACACTCGTCGCATAGGCCCGCATCCGACGCATGACACCCGACCCTAGGGCCTGCCGCCGCGCCCCGCGGTGAAGTGCCCGGCGCGGGTCCGCGAATTTAGAATCGCGGCGTGACTGTCGTGTATCTGGCTTCGGACCGACCGGGTCTGCTAGCGGGGGAACTGATCTTTACGTTCGGCCTTCCCGCAACCGGATTGATCTGTCTGATCGCCGGCCTGCTGGAGCGCTCGCGCAGACGTCCACCGTTCCCGCCGCCGTACAACACCGGCCATCCGCCCCCACCGCCGATGGGCTATCCGGGCCCGTACCCCGCTCCGCCGCCCTTCCCGGGCTATCCGCCCGCCGTGCCGCCGCGGCGGCCGACGAGCAAGTCGGCCACCACACTGATCACCATCGGCGCCGTCCTGCTGGGGCTGGGCGGGCTGAACATCTTCTTCCACGCGGCGCGCGCCGTGTCAAGCCAAGCTGAGCGAGCCCGCAACACATCGATGCGGGTGGGTGAGTGCGTGAATGAATCGACTTTTAAGGCGGAGCACTTCACCTCCGGGCCGGAGAATAACTGCGCCAACCCGTCCGCCGTCTACGAACTCGCCTTCAAAGGCGGGCCCTCCGCGACGTGCCCCGACGGCAAACGCGATCACTCCTTGTACGACCGCTTCACGGACGATGATTCGATTCTGTGTTTCGCCTTCAATCTCAAAGAAGGACAGTGCTACCAAATGCCGAGCCCGGGCGCCGCTGACATGACCATGCGACTGGGCGACTGCCAGTCCCATTCCGGAGCCCTACAGGTGAAGGTCGTGCAGCGTATCGACGGCAGCACGGACAAAACCCAATGCCCGCCCGGAGACAAAGCAGTCAGCTACCCCGTCCCCGCCCGCGTCTACTGCCTGGCGCGCGCCGACTCGTGACGTCGCTTCAGACGGGCGTGACGGGGTGCACCTGCAGCGTGCACACGTCGATGGCGGCCGGCACGGTCAGCACCACCGTCGTGTCCGGAGGGGTGACCAGCAGCTCGGTGTAGGTGGGGCACGGCGCGCCGTTGGCGTCGATGGCGATGCCCTCCACGACGGCCTGCGCCTGGCTGGACAGCGACAGGATGACCGTCGGCGGTGAGTCGGCGCCGCCCGGCAGGCCGCCCATGTAGCCGCGCAGCGTGGGTTGCGCATGGATGAGTGGCCCACCGGCGCCCGAGTCCACCCCGGGGTATCCGGTCAACGTGCAGGGCTCCGCGCCGCCGGCGAGGCTGAACAGCAGAGTCGTCGCGCGGTGGCCGACGGCGGCCTGAGCCGGCCAGGAGGTGACGGCGATCTGGTCCGACCAGCATGGGGTCGGCTCGTCGGCGGTATCGGTCGGCATGGCCCACGCCGGAGTCCCCAGCATGGCGGTGGCCGCGTAACCCGTTGCGGCCGAGGCAAAGCTGAGAACTAGTCGGCGGATGCGCCGCCCGTGACCCGGCACACCGGTGATTATCCGCCATCGGGGCGCGCTTTGACCTGCATTTCGAGCGTCGTATTTCACGTTGTGGGGCTAGGCTCTCTGACGATCGACGAGCCTCGACACCAGGAGGAAGCCAGTGACCGCCACCGACGCCGTAGGCCCGTCGTCGTATCCCCCGTCCGCGGAGTTCGTCGCGCAGGCCAACGCGGGCGAGGAGCTGTACCGCGAGGCCGACGAGGACCGGCTGGCCTTCTGGGCCAAGCAGGCCCGTCGGCTCTCCTGGGCGACGCCGTTCACCGAGGTGCTGGACTGGTCGAACGCCCCGTTCGCCAAGTGGTTCGCCGACGGCAGGCTCAACGTCGCCTACAACTGCGTGGACCGCCACGTGGAGGCGGGCAACGGCGGCCGCGTCGCGATCCACTGGGAGGGCGAACCCGGCGACAGCCGCAGCCTGACCTATTCCGAGCTGCAGGCGCAGGTGTGCAAGGCGGCCAACGCACTGACCGACCTGGGTCTGGTCGCCGGTGACCGCGTCGCCATCTACATGCCGCTGATCCCCGAAGCGGTCATCGCGATGCTGGCCTGCGCCCGGCTGGGGATCATGCACAGCGTCGTGTTCGCCGGCTTCACCGCCAAGGCGGTACGGGCCCGCATCGCCGATGCGCAGACCAAGTTGCTGATCACCAGCGACGGGCAGTTCCGCCGCGGGAAACCGGCGCCGCTGAAGGACGCCGCGGACGAGGCGGTTGCGCCCGGCCCGGACGGCGACAGCCCCGTCGAGCACGTCCTGGTGGTGCGGCGCACCGGAATCGACGTGTCGTGGGACGACGACCGCGACCTGTGGTGGCACGACGTCGTCGACGCCGCGTCGCCCGAGCACACCCCGGAGCCCTTCGACGCCGAGCAGCCGCTGTTCCTGCTGTACACCTCGGGCACCACCGGAAAACCCAAGGGCATCGTGCACACCAGCGGTGGGTACCTGACCCAGGCGTCCTACACGCACTACTACGTCTTCGACCTCAAGCCTGAGAAGGACGTCTTCTGGTGCACCGCCGACATCGGCTGGGTCACCGGGCACACCTACGGTGTCTACGGCCCGCTGTCCAACGGGGCCACCCAGGTTCTCTACGAGGGCACGCCCGACACACCGACCCAGCACCGGCACTTCGAGATCATCGAAAAATACGGTGTGACAATCTATTACACCGCGCCCACGCTCATCCGGACGTTCATGAAGTGGGGTCGCGAGATCCCCGACGCGCACGACCTGTCCAGCCTGCGGCTGCTGGGATCGGTCGGCGAACCGATCAACCCGGAGGCCTGGCGCTGGTACCGCACGGTGATCGGCGCGGACCGCCTCCCCATCGTGGACACCTGGTGGCAGACCGAGACCGGCTCCGCGATGATCGCCCCCCTGCCCGGGGTCGCCGCCGCCAAACCCGGTTCGGCGATGCGGGCGCTGCCGGGGATCTCGGCCAAGATCGTCGACGATCACGGCGACGAACTGGTGCCGGGCGTCCACCACGGCGAGCACGTGACGGGCTACCTGGTGTTGGACCAACCGTGGCCGTCCATGCTGCGCGGCATCTGGGGTGATCCCGAGCGATACGTCGAGACCTACTGGTCCAGATTCGCCGAGCAAGGCTGGTATTTCGCCGGGGACAGCGCCTATTACGACCGCGACGGCGCCATCTGGGTGGTCGGCCGCATCGACGACGTGATGAACGTGTCCGGGCATCGGCTCTCCAGCGCCGAACTGGAGTCGGCGCTGGTCGGCCACTACGGAGTGGCCGAGGCCGCGGTGGTCGCAAAGACCGACGAGACCACGGGCCAAGCCGTCTGCGCGTTCGTCGTCTTGTGCGCCGAGTACGAGGTGCACGACGGGGTCGTCGACGAGCTGCGCGCCGAGGTGGCCCGGGAGATCTCGCCCATCGCCAAACCGCGTGAGATCCACGTGGTGCCGGAGCTGCCCAAGACGCGCAGCGGCAAGATCATGCGCAGGCTACTGCGCGACATCGCCGAGAACCGGGACCTGGGTGACACCTCGACGCTGCTCGACCCCAGCGTGTTCGACGCGATCCAGGCCTCGAAGTAGCCGCCTCAGGCCGGTAGCGGCGTGAACCCCGCGCCGGGCCGATGCTTGGTGTTGATGTCGGCCAGGATCGCGTTGAACGACTGCACCACGGCCGGGGTGTGCAGCGGGATGTACTTGATGACGCAGGTCGGCAGGTTGTCGCTGAACGCCCCGTGGATCATGCCGACCAGCATGCTGTTGACGGTCACCGGCGCCCCCGAGTCACCCGGCTGGCCGCAGACCTGCATGACGATGGTGCCCGGGTCCTGGCCCGGACCCCAGGTGACGCCGCACGAGTTTCCGGTGGTGCGCCCCTGCTTGCAGGCGATCTCGCCGAAGGCCGGATCCGGGCCGAGGCCGTTGATCACGAAGCCGTTGTAGTTGGCGGTCGGGGTCACCTTGGCCGGATCGAATTTGATGACCGCGTAGTCGAGGTTGTCGTTGCCGGCCACCATGGTGCCCAGGATCCCGGCGTTTTCGGCGCCCTCGGCGGCGACCTTGGCGCCGGGACCGCCGCAGTGCGCGGAGGTGAAACCGATCAGATCACCGGCGGTATCGCCCCCGATGGTCGTCAGGGTGCACATCGTGTCGCCGTTGATGACGATCCCCGCGCCGCCGCCCATCGGGATCTTGACGTCGGCGGCCGCAGCGCGTGGGGGGCAGCCCACCAGAACCACGAACATCGCCGCCATTGCCGCCACGAAGCACCGGTGCGCCGTCTGCACAGCACCACTCCCATCGACAGGCCGGACCCGGACCGGCTTTGCCAGTCTAGTCGGCCGGACGTCTCGCACGCCGTGCTGCGCGCGGTTGCCGGAACCGGTCGCGCGGGCCCAGATCGTCGCCCCGATCGAGGTCGGTCCGGTCGCCGCCCTCGGCTGGCCTCGTCTGGCAAAGCGCCGCATGGCAACATGAACCGCGACGACAGAGCCCGGCCGATGACGAAAGAGGGGACCGTCTGTGAGCAAAGGCGATGGCAAGAACGGTGTGCCCAGCACCCTGACCACGATCCCCCTGACCGACCCGCACGCCCGGCCCGCCGAGCCGTCGATCGGCGACCTGATCAAGGACGCGACCACGCAGGTCTCCACGCTGGTGCGCGCCGAGGTGGAACTGGCCCGGGCGGAGATCACCCGGGACGTCAAGAAGGGCCTGACCGGCAGCGTGTTCTTCATCGCCGCGCTGGTGGTGCTGTTCTACTCCACCTTCTTTTTCTTCTTCTTCGTCGCCGAACTGCTCGACACCTGGCTGTGGCGGTGGGTGGCGTTCCTGATCGTGTTCGGGATCCAGGTGGTGGTCGGGGCCCTGCTGGCCCTGCTGGGCTTCCTCAAGGTGCGCCGGATCCGGGGACCGCGAGAGACCATCGAATCGGTCAAGGAGACGCGCACCGCCCTCACCCCGGGTCACGACAAACCACAGGGAGCGGCCAAGCAGCTCGCCGGGCACGGCAAGCACGAGAAGCCCGAAACCGATCCCTCGGGTTGGTAGATGGCGCCGCCGGATCCGTCGGTCACCCGCATCGACGGGCCGTGGCGTCACCTGGACGTGCACGCCAACGGCATCCGGTTCCACGTCGTCGAGGCCCTGCCCGCCGCCGCCGACACGGCCGCACCGCCCACGGCCCGCCCGCTGGTGATGTTGCTGCATGGTTTCGGTTCGTTCTGGTGGTCGTGGCGTCATCAGCTGCGTGGGCTGACCGGGGCGCGGGTGGTCGCGGTCGACCTGCGCGGGTATGGCGGCAGCGATAAGCCGCCCCGCGGCTACGACGGCTGGACACTCGCCGGCGACACCGCCGGCCTCATCCGCGCGCTGGGGCACTCGTCGGCGACCCTGGTCGGTCACGCCGACGGCGGGCTGACCTGCTGGGCGACCGCGCTGCTGCACGCGCGGCTGGTCTCGGCCATCGCGCTGATCAGCTCACCGCACCCGGCGGCGCTGCGCCGGTCCACGCTGACCCGGCGCGACCAGGGTTACGCGCTGCTGCCGACGTTGCTGCGCTACCAGCTGCCCATCTGGCCGGAGCGCCTGCTGACCCGCGACGACGGGGCCGAGATCGAGCGCCTCGTCCGGCGTCGCAGCAGCGCCAAATGGCTTGCTTCCGAAGATTTTTCCGAATCCATTCGTCACCTGCGGATCGCCATCCAGATCCCCTCGGCGGCGCACTGCGCGCTGGAATACCAGCGCTGGGCGGTGCGCAGTCAGCTGCGCGACGAAGGCCGCCGCTTCATGAAGTCGATGTGCCAGCGGCTCAGCGTGCCGCTGCTACACCTGCGCGGCGACGCCGATCCCTACGTGCTGGCCGACGCGGTCGACCGGACGCAGCGCTACGCCCCGCAGGGGCGGTACGTATCCATCGCGGGCGCAGGGCATTTCAGCCACGAAGAGGCGCCCGAGGATGTCAACAGACACTTGATGAGATTCCTCGACCAGGTGGTCAGCTGACGCACGACCCGGTGTTCACCTGCCGGGTGTCGCCGATCTTGGCGAGCTGGCCGGCCACCTCGTCGGCCGTCAACACGAAACCGGTGTCGGGGTCGTCGACGGCCGCACCGAACACCACGCCGAGCACCTGACCGTTCAGGTCGATCAGCGGTCCACCCGAATTCCCTTGCTCCACATTGGCTCTGATGGTGTAGACGTCACGGGTCACCGGTGCGGGATCGCGGTAGATGTCGGGGCCGCTGAGCTTGATCACCTCGCGGATGCGGGCCGGCGTCGCGGTGAAGTTGCCGCCGCCCGGATAGCCCAGCACCACGACGCTGGTACCGGTCTTCGCCTCGTTCTGCGCGAACACCAACGGCGGTGGCGGCAGGTTGGGCACCGCGAGGATGGCGATGTCGACCGACGGGTCGTAGGACACGACGGTGGCGTCCAGCGGGGTTCCGCTGGCGTAGATCTGCACGCTGTTGGAGCCGGCCACCACGTGCGCGTTCGTCATCACCCGGTCCGGGGCGATCACGAATCCGCTGCCCTCCAACACTTTCTGGCAGCTCGGCGCCAGGCTGCGCACCTTGACGACGCTGGGCGCGGTGGCCTGCACCACCGGGTTGTTGGCCAGCGCCGGGTCGGGCGAGGCGACCGGAATCACCGGCGTACGGCTGAACGGCTCGAGCACCGCGGGCAGGCCCGAGGTGTTCAGCAGGGCCGACAGCCGCTTGGGCACCGTCTTCAGCCACGGCGGGGCGACCTCGTTGACCTGGGCCAGCACCCGCGAGCCGCGGACCGCGGCGGCCAGCTCCGGCTGATCCTTGGACTGGGTCAGCGGCGTCGCGAGCAACCAGGCCGCGGTCAACACCACCACCACCTGAACGCCCACCCCGATGAACGAGTCCACCGTCCGGATCAGGCGGCTGCGGATCGCGCCGCGGACCGCGCGTCCCAGCACCACCCCCGCGACCTCGCCGATGACGACCAGCGCCAGGATCAGGAACAGGGCGGCGAACAGCTTGGCCCGGGGCGCGGCGATGTGGCTGACGAGGTGGGGGGCCAGCAGCACACCGGCGATCGCGCCCAGCAGGACGCCGACGAACGACAGCAACGAGCCCAGCGCGCCGGATCGCCAGCCCGAGACGGCCGCGATGAAGGCGACCGAGAGCACGGCCACGTCAAGCCATTGCGACGGGGTCATCGAGTTCATGTTCACCGCGGAGGTCCGCCCTGCTCGCCCACGAGCGCCATCGCCGCGTCCAACTCGCGGAAGTCGGTGGTGTCCCACGGCCGGGCCCATCCGGCGACGTCGAGCATCGCGGAGATCACCTGGCCGGTGAATCCCCAGACCAGCATCTCGTTCAGCAGAAACGCCGGTCCGGCCCACCGGCGGCCGGCCTCACCCCGGTACACCATCAGCCGGTTGGCCGGATTGATGAACGCGCGCACCGGAACCCGCGCCACGATCGCGGTTTCGGCCTCGTTGACGACGTTCACCGGCCCGGGGTCGGGCGAGTAGGCCAGCACCGGGACGACGTGGAACCGCGACGGCGCGATGAACGTGCGTTCCATGGTGACCAGGGGACGCAGCCGGGACACGTCGATCCCGGTCTCCTCCCGGGCTTCGCGCAGGGCGGTGGCCACCGGACCGTCATCGACGGGATCGGAGGCACCGCCGGGAAACGCCGCCTGCCCGGCATGGTGGCGCAGCGTCGAGGCCCGCACGGTGACCAGCAGGTCGGCGTCGTCGGGGACGCCGCCGTCGGCCGGCGCGGACTCCGGACCCGAGAACAGCACCAGGACGGCGGCCTCGCGACCGCTGCCGCTCAACGCCGACACGGTCTTGCCGGTGATCATCGCCAGCACGTCGGCCGGTAGCCGGCGCCGATACGCGTCGGGCATCCGCTCGACGTTGTCGACCAGGGGGCGCAGCCACGCGGGCGAGGAGTCCGGCGTCAGCGGAACCGTCCCGCGCGCGTCGGCCGGCGTGCCGCCTTCCCCGGGCGGGGGCATGCCCCCAACAGTCACCGGGCGCTCCAGTCGGTCCAATGTACGGCTTATCCCTTGTCGTTTCCGACCGCTGCGGCGATCTCGTCGGCACTGCCGAAAGCCCGCGGCAGCATCTGGGCAACGCTACCGTCCGGCCGCAGCACCACCGTCGCAGGCATCACGTTTACCACCCCCAGCGCCGCCGCGATCCGACGGCGACCGTCCTGCAGCGTCGGCAGGCGAACGCCCAGCTCGGCCAGGCGCAGCAAGGCCGCCGTCTCGTTCTCGTCTTGGTGCACGGTCACCACCGTCACGTCCGGTCCGGCGCGCCGTTGATACTCGGCCATCGCGGGCAGTTCGGCCGCGCACGGCGCGCACCAGTACGCCCACAGGTTGAGGACCACCCGGCGCCCGGCGAGCGCGCGGGCGACGTCGACGACCGAACCGTCCGCGGCGCATTCGGCGGTGACACCGCGCAGCGCCCGGGGGCCGGGGGCGGCGCCGGCGGCGGGGCACGGCGGGAGGTCGGCCCGCTGCCGCGGGCCCGCCAGCGCCGCCGCCGTGTCGGCGTCGCGATGTTCGCGGTCACCGGTGTCCGCGGCTGTGCCGGGTTTCGACGGCGTCGCGGACTCGTCGTGCAGCTGGGCCACCAGGGCCGCGGTCAGCGCCGCCACCACCGTAAGGATCGCGATCGTCCAGCGCGTCGTGCGCGTCAAGGCCGTGCCCTACAGGCCGGCCAGGGCGAGCAGGTGCTCGGTTTCCGGGCCCCGGACCAGCGGCGCGGCCAGCAGGGGCTCGGTGGGCCCGAGGCCGAAGGACGGGCAGTCCTTGGCCACCAGGCACACCCCGCACGCCGGCTTGCGCGCGTGGCACACCCGGCGGCCGTGGAAGATCACGCGGTGGCTCAGCATGGTCCACTCGCTGCGTTCGATCAGCTCGCCGGCCGCGCGCTCGATCCTGACCGGGTCCTTGTCGGCGGTCCAGCGCCACCGATGCATCAGCCGCGCGAAGTGGGTGTCGACCGTGATGCCGGGGACGCCAAAGGCGTTGCCCAGGATCACGTTGGCGGTCTTGCGGCCCACCCCGGGCAGTGTCACCAATTCCTCCATGGTGGAGGGCACCTCGCCGTCGAACCGTTCGACCAGCGCCTGCCCCAGGCCGATCAGCGAGGTCGCCTTGTTCCGGAAGAACCCGGTCGGACGGATCAAGGTCTCCAGTTCGTCGCGGTCGGCTTGCGCGTAGTCCAGCGCCGAGGGGTACCGCTTGAACAACGCCGGCGTCGTCAGGTTCACCCGTTTGTCGGTGCTCTGCGCGGACAGAATGGTGGCGACCGTCAGCTCGAGCGGCGTGGTGAAGTCGAGTTCGCAGTGCGCGTCCGGAAAGGCCTGTGCCAGCGCCCGATTCATCCGGCGGGCGCGCCGCACCAAGCCGACCCGGGTCTCCTCGGCCCAGCGCCGCGCAGCGTCGCCGCCCGGAGGTGTCGACGTGGACTTCGTGCGCCCGGACGACTCAGCCGCTGTCACCTACGACAGAGTACTGATTTCGTGATCTCGCCGAGACCTCGTGTTGATTGGAGGCCATGTTTACTCTCCTTGTGTCATGGTTGCTGGTGGCCGTCGTTCCGGGGCTGCTGATGCTGGCGGCGCTCGGCTTGGGACGGCTCGAACGGGGCCTGTCCCGCGACGACGTCGCGGTGCTGGCGGTGACCGAGCTCTTCGAGCGCGTCGAGCTCGTCGACATGCGGACCCTGGCCCGGGAGGGCATGCCCGAGGCGGTCGAATACCTGCACCGGCGCGAGGCGTGGGAACTGTCGGAGGCCGCGCTGGCCGGCATCACGGCCCGGCCGCGGCACGCGGCGCCGTCGTTTGCCGCCAGCTTCATCGACCATGCCGAGCTGACATTGCCGACGCGAATACACGCGCATTCGCCGATCAATCCGCAGTTTAAGGCCACTCGACACGTCAATCGTGTGTAGCGTTGCTCGTTGGACAAAATGTCCTACCGCTAGACTCAGCACGCGAGAGCACGGGATTACCTGCCCGTAGCGCAATCATTGGAAATCTGAAGAGGCAATGTGGACGAGATCCTGGCAAGGGCAGGAATCTTCCAAGGGGTTGAGCCCGGCGCCGTCGCCGCGCTGACGAAGCAACTGCAACCCGTCGACTTTCCCCGTGGACACACGGTCTTCGCCGAGGGCGAGCCGGGCGATCGGCTGTACATCATCGTCTCGGGGAAGGTGAAGATCGGCCGTCGGTCTCCCGACGGCAGGGAGAACCTGCTGACGATCATGGGCCCCTCGGACATGTTCGGGGAGTTGTCGATCTTCGACCCGGGCCCGCGGACTTCCAGCGCGACCACCATCACCGAGGTGCGTGCGGTGTCGATGGACCGCGACGCGTTGCGTGCCTGGATCGCCGATCGACCCGAGATCGCCGAGCAGCTGCTGCGGGTGCTGGCCCGACGGCTGCGCCGCACCAACAACAACCTCGCCGACCTCATCTTCACCGACGTGCCCGGCCGGGTGGCCAAGCAGCTGCTGCAGCTCGCCCAGCGTTTCGGCACCCAGGAGGGCGGCGCGATGCGGGTCACCCACGACCTGACCCAGGAGGAGATCGCCCAGCTGGTGGGCGCGTCCCGGGAGACGGTGAACAAGGCGCTGGCCGATTTCGCCCACCGCGGCTGGATCCGCCTGGAGGGCAAGAGCGTGCTGATTTCGGACTCCGAAAGGCTGGCCCGCCGAGCGAGGTAAGCGAGTCAGGTAAGCGCGCGAATTGCGCCGAGATCGACGTTATCGACCCGTTCTCTCGACGTTTTCCGCGATGGCGTCGATTTCGGCGAGAGTTCAGCGCTGCAAATAGTCCAGCTGCGCCTGAACCGACCATTCGGCCGCGTCCCAGAGTTTCTCGTCGACGTCGACATAGACGTGTTCGACGACCTGGCGTGCGGTGGCGTCGTCGCCGATGTCCCGCAGCGCGGCGCGGACCTGCTCGAGTCTTTCGTGGCGGTGCGTCAGGTAGCCAGACGCGACGGCCTCCAGGTCGGCCAGCTCCGGCCCGTGACCGGGCAGCACCGTCCGGTGCCCGAGGCCGCGCAGCCGGCGCAACGACTCGAGGTAGTCGGCCAGGCTGCCGTCTTCGGAATCTATGACGGTGGTGCCGCGGCCCAGCACGCTGTCCGCGGTGAGCACCGCGTCGTCGAGCAGGAATGAGAAGGAGTCGGCGGTGTGGCCGGGGGTGGCCATCACCTTGATCTTCAGGCCGGCCGCGTCGATCACCTCCCCGTCGGCGAGGTGACCGCCGAGGCCGCGCAAGAACCCGCTGCCCGCCGAGCGCACCGTCGCCCCGGTCCGCTCGACCAGCTTGTCGATGCCGTCGGTGTGGTCGCCGTGCCGATGACTGATCAGCACCAGCGAGATGCGGCCCAGCGCGGCGACCCGGTCGATGTGGTCGTCGTCGTCCGGCCCCGGATCGACGACGACCATCTCGTCGCTGCCCTTGCCGCGCAACACCCAGGTGTTGGTGCCCTCGAGCGTCAGCAATCCGGGGTTGTCGGCCAGCAGGACCGAGGCGGTGTCGGTCACCGCCCGCAGCCTGCCGTAGGCGGGATGGCTCAGCGACTCGGGTGCGGCGGTCACGGTCGTGAGCCGACCTCCACGATCAGCTCGACTTCCACCGGCGCATCCAGCGGCAGCTCGGACACGCCGACCGCCGACCGCGCGTGCGCGCCGTCATCGCCGAACACCTCGGCCAGCAGCTCGGAAGCCCCGTTGATGACGCCGGGCTGGCCGTTGAAACCCGGGGCGGAGGCGACGAAGCCGACGACCTTGACCACCCGGGTCACCGCGTCGATGCCCACCAGCGAATCGACGGCCGCCAGGGCGTTGAGCGCGCAGATCCGCGCCATCGCCTTGCCCTCTTCCATACTGACCTGCGCCCCGACCTTGCCGGTCCCGGCCAACTGCCCGGCCCGCATCGGTAGCTGGCCGGCGGTGTAGACCAAGTCACCCGTTCGCACCGCGGGCACGTAGGCGGCCAGCGGCGCCACCACCTCCGGAAGCGCGACGCCGAGTTGCGCGAGCCGGGCCGACGCGGTCATCTACTTCGGGCGCTTCAGATACGCGACGTGTTGCTCGCCGGTGGGACCGGGCAGCACGGACACCAGTTCCCATCCGTCGGCACCCCACTGGTCGAGAATCTGTTTGGTGGCGTGCGTCAGCAGCGGGACGGTGACGTATTCCCATGCGGTCGGTTGGCTCATGGCGCGAGCTTATCGGTCGGATGTGAACGGCTCTGGCCTGCCCGTGGCCCGGGCGCCGGTCGGGCTAGCATGCGAAGGTGGCAAACACATCGAGCGGCGGCGGCGCCGTCGGCTGGCCGGCGCGGCTGTCTAAAGCCCGCCTGCATTTCGTCACCGGCAAAGGCGGTACGGGCAAGTCGACGATTGCGGCCGCACTGGCACTGACCCTGGCAGCCGGAGGCCGCAAGGTGCTCCTCGTGGAAGTCGAAGGGCGACAAGGCATCGCGCAACTCTTCGACGTTCCGCCGCTGCCCTACCAGGAGGTCAAGATCGCCACGGCCGAACGGGGCGGTCAGGTCAACGCACTGGCGATCGACATCGAGGCCGCGTTCCTGGAATACCTGGACATGTTCTACAACCTCGGCATCGCCGGGCGGGCGATGCGGCGCATCGGCGCGATCGAGTTCGCGACGACGATCGCGCCCGGCCTGCGCGACGTGCTGCTCACCGGAAAGATCAAGGAGTCGGTGGTGCGCGTCGATAAAAACCGGCTCCCGGTCTACGACGCGGTGGTCGTCGACGCCCCGCCGACGGGGCGGATCGCGCGCTTCCTGGACGTCACCAAGGCCGTGTCGGATCTGGCCAAGGGCGGCCCCGTGCACTCGCAGAGCGAGGGTGTGGTGAAGCTGCTGCACTCCGAGCAGACCGCCATTCACCTGGTGACCCTGCTGGAGGCGCTGCCGGTGCAGGAGACGCTGGAGGCCATCGAGGAACTCGCCGAGATGGAGCTGCCGATCGGCAGCGTGATCGTCAACCGCAACATCCCGTCTCACCTGCAGCCGGCCGACCTGGCCAAGGCCGCCGAGGGACACGTCGACGCGGACTCACTGCGCGCGGGATTGGAGATGGCCGGGATCAAGCTGAACGACACCGACTTCGCCGGGCTGCTGACCGAAACCATCGAGCATGCGGCGGTGATCGCCGCGCGGGCCGAGATCGCGCAGCAGCTGGACGCGTTGCAGGTGCCGCGGCTGGAACTGCCGGCGATCTCCGACGGCGTCGACCTCGGAAGCCTCTACGAGCTTTCGGAATCGCTTGCGCAGCAGGGGGTTCGATGATCACCGCACCGAACAGGCTTGATATGGCGGCCATCTTGGCCGACACGTCCAACCGAGTGGTGGTGTGCTGCGGCGCCGGCGGGGTGGGGAAAACCACCACCGCGGCCGCCATGGCGTTGCGCGCGGCCGAATACGGCCGCAACGTCTGCGTGTTGACGATCGATCCGGCCAAGCGGCTGGCGCAAGCGCTGGGGGTCAACGACCTTGGCAACACCCCCCAGCGGGTGCCCCTGGCGCCCGAGGTTCCCGGCGAGTTGCACGCGATGATGCTCGACATGCGCCGCACGTTTGACGAGATGGTGCTCCAGTACTCCGGAAACGGGCGGGCGCAAGCGATTTTGGACAACCAGTTTTATCAGACCGTCGCCAGCTCGCTCGCCGGCACGCAGGAGTACATGGCGATGGAGAAGCTGGGTCAGCTGTTGGCGCAGGACCGCTGGGACCTGGTGGTGGTGGACACGCCGCCGTCGCGCAACGCTCTGGACTTCCTGGACGCGCCGAAACGACTGGGCAGCTTCATGGACAGCCGGTTGTGGCGACTGCTGCTCGCGCCGGGCCGGGGCATAGGCCGATTGGTCACGGGCGCAATGGGTTTGGCGATGAAGGCGATGTCCACCGTGCTCGGCTCGCAGATGTTGAGCGATGCGGCGGCGTTCGTGCAGTCACTGGACGCCACCTTCGGTGGTTTCCGGGAGAAGGCCGACCGTACCTACGCGCTGCTGAAGCGGCGCGGCACCCAGTTCGTCGTGGTGTCGGCGGCCGAACCCGACGCACTGCGCGAGGCCTCCTTCTTCGTCGACCGGTTGTCCCAGGAGGGGATGCCGCTCGCGGGGCTGGTCTTGAATCGCACCCACCCGACGTTGTGCTCGTTACCCGCCGAGCGGGCCATCGACGGATTCGAGACCTTGGAGGCCGAACGGGATTCCGAGGCGGCGTCGTTGGCCGCGGCCGTGCTGAGGATTCACGCCGACCGCGCGCAGACCGCCAAGCGGGAGATCAGGTTGCTGTCCCGCTTCACCGGGGCCAATCCGCACGTGCCGGTCATCGGGGTGCCTTCGCTGCCGTTCGACGTGTCGGACCTGGAAGCGCTGCGCGCGCTGGCCGACCAGATCACTTCCACCGGCGACGCGGCGGTCCGCTGAGGGACCCGGGCGAACCCTTGGCTCAGCCGACGCTGCGGGTTCTCCTCTTGTCGAAGAAGTCCGCCCACGACACCACCTCGGGGTGCTGCTTGAGCAGGGCGCGACGCTGACGTTCCGTCATGCCGCCCCAGACGCCGAACTCGACTTTGTTGTCCAGCGCGTCCGCGCCGCACTCCTGCATGACCGGGCAGTGCCGGCAGATGACGGCGGCTTTACGTTGGGCGGCTCCCCGGACGAAGAGTTCGTCCGGGTCGGTGGTCCGGCACAGTGCTTTGGAAACCCAGGCGATCCGTTCTTCGGCGTCAACGCTGCGGAGTACCCCTTGCGCGGCCGCAATGTTTGTCCTACGTGCCGCAGGTCGTGTTCCTGACACGAGCTGGTCCCTTCCCTACCGGCCGCTCTCGCGACCGCCCTCCGGGTGCAGATCTCACCTGCGATCTACGCCACACTGTGTACATCGGTGTTACCTGAATCTCACCGTGTGTCTAAGTTAGGTGGTCAGCTGCCAATTGCGCAACAGTCCGATAACGCTTTTTTTGGGACGGGCGTGCCGTCTCGGCCTAGAACCACAGGCGAAGAAGTGATCTTGCACACGTCACCCGGGGCGGGACGCTGACGCACGCGACAATTTTATCGCGGCCCGGCGCGTAAAGCGCTGGTCGATGACCGCGCAAAATCCGGACGAACTCGCAGCGTGGCGGCGTGACTGGGGGCCGCTACTGTAGTAGCCATGTCAGACCGCCCCCCGGCCTTCTTCACGATCCTCAAGCTTGCGGGGTACTGCTTGCTGGCCGGCGTCGTCGCCACGGCACTGATGTTTCCGTTCGCGGGCGGAATGGGCCTGATGTCCAACCGCGCCTCCGAAGTCGTCGCCAACGGCTCGGCCCAACTCCTCGAGGGCGAGATACCCGCGGTGTCGACGATGGTCGACGCGAAGGGCAACACCATCGCGTGGCTGTACTCCCAGCGCCGGTTCGAGGTGCCCAGCGACAAGATCGCCAACACGATGAAGCTGGCGATCGTGTCCATCGAGGACAAGCGGTTCGCCGAGCACAACGGGGTGGACTGGAAGGGCACGCTGACCGGGTTGGCCGGCTACGCGCGCGGCGACGTCGACACCCGGGGCGGTTCGACGATCGAGCAGCAGTACATCAAGAACTATCAGTTGCTGGTGACGGCCAAGACCGACGCCGAGAAGCGCGCAGCCGTGGAGACCACCCCGGCGCGCAAGCTGCGTGAGATCCGGATGGCGCTCACCCTGGACAAGACCTTCACCAAGCCCGAGATCCTGACCCGCTACCTGAACCTGGTGTCCTTCGGCAACGGCTCGTTCGGCGTGCAGGACGCGGCCCAGACCTACTTCGGCATCAACGCGTCCGACCTCAACTGGCAGCAGGCGGCGCTGTTGGCGGGCATGGTGCAGTCCACGAGCGCGCTCAACCCCTACACCAATCCCGAGGGCGCGCTGGCGCGGCGAAACCTGGTGCTGGACACTATGATCGAGAACATCCCGCAGGAGGCCGACGCGCTGCGCGCCGCCAAGGCCACCCCGCTGGGCGTACTGCCGCAGCCCAACGAACTGCCGCGCGGCTGCATCGCGGCCGGCGACCGCGCGTTCTTCTGTGACTACGTCCAGGAGTACCTGTCCCGCGCCGGTATCAGCAAAGAACAGGTGGCCCGCGGCGGGTACCTGATCCGCACCACGCTGGACCCCGACGTGCAGATCCCGGTCAAGTCGGCCATCGACCAGTTCGCCAGCCCGACGCTGCCGGGGATCTCCAGCGTGATGAGCGTGATCCAGCCGGGAAAGACGTCGCACAAGGTGATGGCGATGGCCAGTAACCGGACCTACGGGCTGAACCTCGACGCCGGCGAAACCATGCGCCCGCAGCCCTTCTCGTTGGTCGGCGACGGCGCGGGGTCGGTCTTCAAGATCTTCACCACGGCCGCCGCCCTGGACATGGGGATGGGCATCAACGCCACGCTCGAGGTGCCGGGCCGGTTCCAGGCCAAGGGCATGGGCAGCGGCGGCGCCAAAGGCTGCCCCAAGGACACCTGGTGCGTGGTCAACGCCGGCAACTACCGCGGGTCGATGAACGTGACCGACGCGCTGGCCACCTCGCCCAACACCGCGTTCGCCAAGCTGATCCAGCAGGTCGGCGTGACCCGCACGGTGGACATGGCGATCAAGCTCGGGCTGCGGTCCTACGCCGACCCCGGCACGGCCCGCGACTACAACCCCGACAGCAACGAAAGCCTGGCCGACTTCGTCAAGCGGCAGAACATCGGATCGTTCACCCTGGGCCCCATCGAGGTCAACGCGCTGGAGCTGTCCAACGTCGCGGCCACGCTGGGCTCCGGGGGGACGTGGTGCCCGGCGAATCCGATCGACAAGCTGATCGACCGGCACGGCAACGAGGTCGCGGTGACCACCGAGACCTGCGATCAGGTGGTGCCCGAGGGCCTGGCGAACACCCTGGCCAACGCGATGAGCAAGGACGCGCTCGGCGGTGGCACGGCGGCCGGTTCGGCCGCCGCCGCCGGGTGGAACCTGCCGGTGTCCGGCAAGACCGGCACCACGGAGGCGCACCGCTCCTCTGGGTTCGTGGGGTTCACCAGCCACTACGCGGCGGCCAACTACATCTACGACGACTCCACGACGCCCACCGACCTGTGCTCGTCGCCGCTGCGCCATTGCGCCGAGGGTGACCTGTACGGCGGTAACGAGCCGGCCCGCACCTGGTTCACGGCGATGAAGCCGATCGCCACCAACTTCGGGCCGGTGCAGTTGCCGCCCACCGATCCGCGGTACGTCGACGGGTCGCCCGGGTCGCGGGTGCCCAGCGTCGCCGGCCTGGACATCGACGCGGCACGGTCGCGCCTCAAGGAGGCGGGCTTCCAGGTCGCCGACCAGAACAACTTCGTCAACAGCAGCGCCAAGCAGGGCGAGGTGGTCGGAACGACGCCAAGCGGCGCAACGATTCCCGGGTCGATCATCACCATCCAGGTCAGCAACGGCATTCCGCCGGCTCCCCCACCGCCGCCGGAGGGCGCGCCACCGGTCGGCTCGCAGGTGGTGGAGATCCCGGGCCTGCCGCCGATCACCATTCCGCTGCTGGCACCGCCGCCTCCGCCGGGACAGCCGCCGCCGTAGACCGGCACACAACCGCACGATTTCATAATTGCGACGCAAGCTCTCCGTTGCCAAAGCGCAACCGGCAGTAGGCTGCCAGCATGGCTGATGCAAGCTCGATGGCCCCGCTCCTTGGCAGTCCGCTGCGCGGCTGGGGGCGCCCCCACACCAGTCCGCTGCGCGGACCGCGTCGTCGCGGGGCGCTGCCCACGCTGCTACGTACCGGTGCCGTCGCGCTCGGCTCGGCCGTCGTCGGCATTGGTTATGCCGCCGTCGTCGAGCGCAACGCCTTCGTCCTGCGCGAGATAACCATGCCCGTCCTGACGCCGGGCTCCACGCCGCTTCGGGTGCTGCATATCAGCGATCTGCACATGCTGCCCAACCAGCGCCGCAAACAGGCCTGGCTGCGCGAGCTGAGCAACTGGGAACCCGACCTGGTGGTCAACACCGGAGACAACCTGGCGCACCCCAAGGCGGTGCCCGCGGTGGTGCAGGCCCTCGGGGACTTGCTCTCGCGGCCGGGCGTTTTCGTGTTCGGCAGCAATGACTACTTCGGGCCGCGCCTGAAGAACCCGCTGAACTACGTGACCAACCCGTCGCATCGGGTCCACGGCGAACCGCTGCCGTGGCAGGACCTGCGGGCGGCCTTCACCGAGCGCGGCTGGCTGGACCTGACCCACACGCGGCGCGAGTTCGAGGTGGCCGGCCTGCACGTGGCGGCCGCCGGCGTCGACGACCCGCACATCGACCGCGACCGCTACGAGACGATCGCGGGGCCGGCCAGCCCGGCCGCGAACCTGCGGCTCGGGCTGACCCATTCCCCGGAGCCGCGGGTGCTGGACCGCTTCGCCGCCGACGGCTACCAGCTGGTGATGGCCGGGCACACCCACGGCGGCCAGGTCTGCCTCCCGCTCTACGGCGCCCTCGTCACCAACTGCGGCCTGGACCGGTCGCGCGCGAAGGGCCCGTCGCGCTGGGGCGCGCACATGCAGCTGCATGTCTCCGGCGGGATCGGCACCTCGCCGTTCGCCCCGGTGCGCTTCTGCTGCCGGCCCGAGGCCACGCTGCTGACGTTGATCGCCACCCCGATGGGCGGTCGCGATTCGGCCAGCGACCTGAGCCGTTCGCAGCCAACAGTTTCGGTGCGTTGAGCGAGCGGACCCGGATCGCGGTCCGCAGCCGCTCGCGGTGCTGGACGGACGACGCGATTCGGCTGATCCACGCCGACGCCCGTCGCAGCGCCGACACCCACCTGCTGCGGTATCCCCTGCCGTCGGCGTGGGCCGCGGACGGCCCGGGCGCTCAGGTGGCGCTCTACCTCAAAGACGAGACCACGCATATCACGGGCAGCCTCAAGCACCGGCTGGCGCGGTCGTTGTTCCTGTATGCGCTCTGCAACGGGTGGATCAACGAGGGCACCACCGTGGTCGAGGCCTCGTCGGGCTCGACCGCGGTGTCGGAGGCCTACTTCGCGGCCCTGCTGGGCCTGCCGTTCGTGGCCGTGATGCCGACTTCCACCAGCTCGTCGAAGGTGGCGCTGATCGAGGCCCAGGGCGGCCGTTGCCATTTCGTGCACGACTCCGGCGAGGTGTACGCCGAGGCCGAGCGGGTCGCCCGCGACACCGGCGGCCATTACCTGGACCAATTCACCAACGCCGAACGCGCCACCGACTGGCGGGGCAACAACAACATCGCCGAGTCGATCTTCGAGCAGATGGGCGAGGAGACGCATCCGATTCCGGAATGGATCGTGGTCGGTGCGGGCACCGGCGGCACCAGCGCGACGATCGGCCGCTACATCCGCTACCGGCGGCACGCCACCCGGCTGTGCGTCGTCGACCCGGAGAACTCCGCGTTCTTTCCCGCCTACGCCGAAGGCCGCTGCGACATCGTGATGTCCGGGTCCTCGCGCATCGAGGGCATCGGCCGCCCGCGGGTCGAACCGTCGTTTCTCGCCGACGTGGTCGACCGCATGGTGCTGGTCCCCGACGCGGCGTCGGTCGCCGCCGCCCGCCACGTCAGCGCGGTCCTGGGACGCCGGGTGGGGCCCTCGACGGGCACCAACGTCTGGGGCGCCTTCGGTCTGCTCGCCGAGATGGTGGCCCAACGGCGCAGCGGGTCGGTGGTCACGCTGCTCGCCGACAGCGGCGACCGCTACACCGACACCTACTTCGACGACGCGTGGGTCAGCGCGCAGGGCATCGACCCGAGTGGCCCGGCCGAGTCGTTGGCGGAGTTCGAGCGTTCGTGCCGGTGGCAGTGACCCGCCACACCGCGATTTGGCCAGCCGACGGGCCGGTGCGATAGGCTGTCGGAGCTTCAAGCGGGGTGTGGCGCAGCTTGGTAGCGCGCTTCGTTCGGGACGAAGAGGCCGTGGGTTCAAATCCCGCCACCCCGACTCAGTTGTGTTAGCTGTACGCCGGCCGGCGCCGCGGTCTCACGCTGCGGCGTCGCGGCCTTGCCATTAAGCTCGGCCTGCATGACGCCCGCAAGCTCGTCGCCCGCGCGGGGCGAGCCGCGCGGGCCTACGCGACAGGTGACGGGGTTTGCTGTTTGCACGGACGGCGCCGGTCGCCGGCACCCCACTCTGGCCGAGGTCGCGCAGCGGCAGCGGGAGATCCGGGCGTGGGAGGCGCTCAGCGTCGGCGACCACTACCGGTTTGCCAAACCGGGCACCATCATCGGCGCCCTGCTCTCCACGGTGCTGGCGGTTCTGGTGGTGACTCCCATCCCGCCGAACTGGCCGTGGAACATCCCGACAATGATCCTGGCCATCTTCACCGCGGTCGCGACGGTGACCTGTGGCCTGTTGTGGTTCGAAAAGCCGCGCCCGGTCCCCCGCCCCGAGCCGTTGGCGATCGTGCCGTTCTCCCGCGCGGAAAACCTCCGGCTGATGCAGGGCCAGCCCATGGAGCCCTACCGCGCCGTCTGTGCCTGCCCCGGCTGCGGCGACACTTCGGCCCACCCGATCCGCCAGCCCGGCCCGGACGAACCGGGCTGGGCGATGGTCACCCGGCGGTGCGCCGTGTGCGACCGCGAATGGGCGCAGGCCTGAATCGGTTGCGGGGCAACGGATCGCCCGGGGCGCCGGTGTCAGGCGCAGTCGGCGCAGATGGACACGCCGGCGCTCGAGCTGCGCAGCCGGCTGCGGTGTTGCACCAAAAAGCAGCTGGAGCAAGTGAATTCATCGGACCGCTGGGGAATCACGGTCACCGACAGCTCTTCACCGGACAGGTCGGCGCCGGGCAACTCGAAGAAGTGCACATCGTTGGGGTCCTCGTCGACCACCGCGGTGGCCGACCCGTGCAAGGTCGGCGCCAGTTCGCGGATGGCGGACTTGTCCTGGGCTTCGGAGTCCGAGGCGCGGCGTGCGTCATAGTCGCTTGCGGTCGGCATGGCAGTTCCTTCCTGCTGGTGAAGCCGGGTTGACGCACTTTCCTGTACTCACCCGTGGCGCAGGACGTACCCCATTCAGGCGCGCGTTACACCGACCGGCTGGAAAAAGTTGCGCAGTCGGACATTGAGCCGCCGTATGCGCCGGGTCACCGCGGGGTAATGCGCCAGCGCCAGGCCCAGCCACGGAGCGACCACGGACACGATCAGCGCCGCAATGGCGATCCCCTCGTGCCCGAGCAGCAGCCCGAACAGGCCGAGGGCCAAACTGGCCGCCCAGACCGCCACCGCCGCCAGACCGAGCAGCGGAAAATCCCGCCCATACTCGACCGGATAGTTTGCTGCTCGCAACGAAGCTGGCGCGACCATAATCCGCTTTTACCCGGTCGTGGCGCCCAATAAACCCCCGAACGGCGGGCGACGCGCCCGCCGGTGTTCGTTAGCTCACAGCGGTCAGCTACTCGGCGGCGGGGCGGGCTCGTCGGAATGCGCGGCGTGCCAGGCCAGTTCGGCGGCGCGCACGCTGCGATGCGTGCGCAGCAACCACACCGCGCTCGCCGCTCCCAGCGCCGCGGCCAGGATCCCGGCCGCCACGCCGGCCGCCACGTGCCGGGTCGCCAACGCGAACAAACCGACGATCAGGGCGACCACCGCGACGGCCGAGCCGGCCAGGCCGGGCGCGTTCGCGCCGTCGGTAAAGGTTTCTCCGGCGTGCTGACGGGCGGTCCGATGGTGGTCGACCGGGTCGCCGTTGCGGTGATTCACCTTCACTCCTTGTGAGAAAGTTTGTCTACCAATGCGATTCGTGCGGCAATGCGGTCCACCACTCGGGCGGCAGCCGGGCCGGCCATCCCCCGGCAAAGGAGCCGCAACCGCTCACGCACGCCGGTTACCCGCCGCCCCGGAACCCAAACGACACCGCGCCGGTGTCAGCCGACGCCGGCCTGGGTATGCCGCGCAGATGAAACCCGCCGTTCTCTTCGACGTCGACGGAAGCCTGGTCGACTCCAACTATCTGCACGTCTACGCGTGGCAACGTGCCTTCGACGCCGAGGGTCTACCGGTGGCCGCCTGGCAGATCCACCGCTGCATCGGCATGGACGGTTCCACGCTGGTGCGCGCGCTGTCCCGGGACGCCCCGGACAAGGTTCAGGAGCGGCTCAGCGACGGGCACAGCCGCTACTACCGGGAGTGCACCCCGCTGCTCGCGCCGCTGCCGGGGGCCCGCGCGCTACTGCGCCGGGTCGCCGCGCTCGGCTTGCAGGTCGTGCTGGCCACCTCGGCGCCCGACGACGAACTGGAGATCCTGCGCAAGGTTCTCGACTGTGAGGACGTGATCTCCGAAACGACGTCGTCGCGCGACGTCGACACCGCCAAACCCGAACCCGGCATCGTGCAGGTGGCGCTGGACCGGGCGGGGGTCGACGCCGCCCATGCCGTGTTCATCGGGGACGCCGTCTGGGACGCGCACGCCGCGGCCGGCGCCGGACTGCCCTGCATCGGGCTGCTCAGCGGCGGCATCGCCCGCGAGGAGCTGCAGGCGGCGGGCGCGTCACCGATCTTCGCCGATCCGCAAGACCTGCTCGAGCATCTGGATTCGACCCACATCACCGGTCTCGCGTCAGACGCCGCGGGTGCGGAGCAGCAACGGCAGTAGCCACCAAAACAGCGTGAACAGCGTCAGCGCACACGCCCCGGCGATGAGCCCCGGGCTGCTGCCGGCCACCGCGGTGAAAACGATGACCGTCATCCCGGTCAGCGCCAGGCCCAGCAGCGCCAGCCCGGCGTACGCGCAACGGTGCGCGGCGGACACCAGCACTTGCAGGCGATGACGGCGGAACAACAGGCGATGCATGCCGACTGGGGCGATCAACAGCACGGTCGCCCCCACCGAGCACCCCACCGTCGCGAGATAGAGGTTGCGCATCGGCGGGCTCAGGACGTCGAACCGCTGTTGGAATGGCAGTGTCAACAGGAAACCCGTGAGCAGCTGTACACCTGTCTGCACCACGCGCAGCTCCTGCAGCAGGCTGTTCCAATTGCGGTCCAGCCGTTGCATTTCGGATTCGCCCCGCGCACGGCTGTCCCACCGCTGATCGCCTTGCGGATTGTCGACGTCCATAGCCGTGATCATCGCACCTGCCGCACGAGGCGGCGCCAATTCGACAGGCGTAGCGAGAGTCGGTATCGCGTTTGCACTTTCAAATGATTTTCGGTCGATCGTTGACTCGTCGTCCGCATCCGGCAATGCAACCGCCGGCAATTTCGCCAAATGGCTTGTCGCGCAAACTATGGCGCGAACGCCACGCGCCTATCGGTTGATGTTGTCGTCCCGCACCGCGGTCAGCGCGTCGTCCAGCGTAGGGTACAGCGGAAAGGTCTTGTCCAGCCCGGTCAAATGAATGGGCCTCCTGGTCGCCGGACCGCGTGCGACCACCCCGAACCCCGTCGCCGTGCCCAGCTGCTCGTACGTCGCCGCCAGGATCTTCAGCCCCACCGAACCCAGAAACTCCACCGCGGAAAGATCGATCACCAGTGCCGTCGGGTTCTCCGCAACGACCGCACCGATAGCCTGTTCCAGAGCCGGAGCCGTGACCAAATCGATTTCGCCGCTGACACTGACCACGGACACCCCATCGTGGTCCTCAACCAAGGTGGTAATCGAATCAGGAGCTGACAATGGCAATCCTTTGTCCTGGGCTGCAGGGTGTGGTGCAAGCCTAGCCTGCGTTGCGAACTGCGAGAAGAATATGCCCTCAACACCTGCCCCGCGGCAACCCAGGCTAGTCTCGCAAAATCAGCCTGCACACGGTGGGGCGCGGACCGGCACTCGGGAGGTCACATGTCAGAATCGCCGGCGGAGTTCAGCGGCGCGGGCGCCACCGTGCAGGCAGTAGGCATTTCCAGCGAGGGCCTGTTACCGCAGCTCGTCCAGCATCTGCGGCAGAACCGCACCGTCTTGCGCGAGGAGTGGGCGCGCCGGATCACCGAGGCCGAACTGCTCACCGCGATGACGCCGGAGGAGCTGTTCTCCGAGGCGACCGCGGTCTACGACAACTATGTCGAGGTGCTCGAGACCGGTAGCGTCGAGGCGCTGCAGGCCTACGCCCGCGACCTGTCGGAACGCATCATCCCGCGGGGGGTGGAAACCGACGAGGTGGTCGGCATCGTGCTGCTGCTGCGCGACGTGCTCGCACGCTCGCTGTTCGAGAAGTACCAGGCCGAATTCGAGATGCTCAACCGGGTGCTGGACGCCTACGAACCGGCGGCCAACCGCATCGCCAACACCGTGGCGGTCAGCTTCGTGCAGGAACGCGAGCGCATCATCCGCCAGCAGCAGGAGGCGATTCGGGAGCTGTCGACGCCGGTGTTGCAGGTGCGTGAACAGCTGCTGATTCTGCCGATCATCGGCGTCCTCGACAGCCAACGCGCCCGCCAGGTCACCGAGCAGCTGCTGAGAGCCATCCGCGCCAACCGCGCGAAGGTGGTGGTCATCGACATCACCGGTGTGCCCACGATCGACTCCACGGTGGCCAACCACCTGGTGCAGACGGTCGACGCGTCCGGATTGATGGGCGCCAGCGTCATCATCACCGGCCTGTCCTCGGAGATCGCCCTGACGCTGGTGACCATCGGCCTGGACCTGTCGAAGATGAACGCCGTCGGCGACCTGCAGGGCGGCATCGAGGAAGCCGAGCGCCTACTGGGCTACGAGGTCACCCGCACCGGCGAGCAGACCGGATAGCAAGAGGAACACGAGCGCCCCATGCCGGTACCGATCCTGAAACAGGGTGCGATCCTGATCGCCTCGGTGCAGGCCGCGCTCAGCGACTCCGACGCCGAGCGGCTCCGCTACGACCTCATGGAGCGAGTCAGCCGGTTCCGGGCGCAGGGCATCATCGTCGACGTCACCGCCATCGACGTGATGGACTCCTTCGCGGCCCGATCGCTGCGGACCATCGCGCACATGACCCGGCTGCGCGGCGCGGACACGGTGATCGTCGGCCTGCAGCCGGAGGTGGCCTTCGCGATGGTCCAGCTGGGCCTGGCGTTCGACGACATGAACACCGCGCTGGACCTCGAAGAGGGCCTCGCCCTGCTGAATCGCCAACTGACACAGCGCAAACCGGCGATCGGGCGCGATGGTGGAGACTGACATCGTCGTCGACATCAACAATTCCGACGACATCGTCGAAGTCCGCAAAGCCGGCCATCAACTCGCGCTCGACCTGGGGTTCTCCCTGACCGACGTCACGATGATCGCCACGGCGATCTCCGAGATCGCGCGAAACATCACCAGCTACGCCGGCCGCGGCGTGGTCCGGGTCTTCGTCGCCGACCGGGAGGGCCGCAAGGCCCTGGTGGTGCGCGCCGAGGACGAAGGACCGGGCATCGCCGACATCGAACGGGCGATGGAGGACGGTTATTCGACCGGCCGCGGGCTGGGCATGGGCCTGCCCGGCTCCCGGCGGCTGATGGACCGGCTGCTCGTGGAATCGACGCTCGGCCGGGGAACGGTCGTCGAGATGTGGAAATGGGTCCCGCCCCATGCGTGAGAACGGACGCTTCGGTCCGATCGAGTGGGCACGGGCGGGCCGTCCCCTGCCCAGTGAGTTCATCTCCGGGGATCGGGGCATCGCCGTCGACGTTGGCGGTGACGCCGCCCTGTTCGCCGTGGTGGACGGACTCGGCCACGGTCCGGACGCCGCGGCCGCGGCGCTGCGGGCCGTCGAAGCGGTCAAACGCTCCAGCGCCGAGCGAATCGAGGTCTTGGTCCAGCTCTGTCACCGCGTGCTGACCGGCAGCCGAGGCGTTGCGATGACTCTGGCCCGGGTCGACTTCGCGACCAACACGCTGACGTGGACGGGCGTCGGCAACGTGACAGCCGAACTGGTGGCCAAGTCCCCCACCGGTGTCCAGATCCGGGCCAGCGCGCGGCTGACCGCGGGGATCATCGGCTACCGCATACCGGAAATCCGGCCGGCGCAAGTGGTTCCGATGCGCCCCGGCGATCTGCTGGTGATGAGGACCGACGGGATCGCCGAAGACTACCTGGACCACATCGACTTTGCGGCCCCCGCCGTCGCCATCGCCGAAGAACTGCTCGGCAAGGACGCGAAGGAAACCGACGACGCCATGGTGCTGACCGCTCGTCATCGGGGAGCTTCGACATGAACGACGACGACTTCCACGCCCAGTACGCCACGGCGCTGCGCACCTATCTGAAGGCGCGTGACGAGGACAGTCTGGCTGTGGCGTACGAGCTCGGGCGCCGGGCCCTGCAAGAAGAGGTCAGCCTGCTCGCCATCATCGAGCGCCACGTCGAGCTGATCCTGGAACTGGCCAAGGACATCCAGATCGACGCACCGATCGCGCTGGAATTCCTGTTGCAGATGCTGGTCCCGCTCGACATCGCCACCCGCGGCTTCCTGGACGGCACCAGGCGCTACGCCCGCGAGCGGGCTCGCGCCGAGGGGCTGGCCGACCGCGACAAATTCCGCACGGCGCTGGTCAATTCGTTGCAGGAGGGGTTCTTCGTCGCCGACCACGAGGGCTCCGTGATCGAGATGAACAACGCCCTCATCGAGATCCTCGGCTATCCCGCCGAGGGGCTGCCGTACCGGTGGCCGCACCCGTGGTTGGTCGACCAGCAGGGCGCCACCCAACAGCAGGCGCTGGTGCGCAGCATCGGCAGCACCGCCTACGAGACGCCGATCCGCCATCACGACGGGCACCTGGTCTGGGTGACGGTCAGCATCAACGCGGTGCAGGGCAGCGGCAGCGACCAAGACGTCTTCGTGGGAACGATTCGGGACATCACCGCCGAACGGGCCTTCGCCGCGCGGGAGAGCGCGGTCCTGCGGTTGGCGACGGCGGTCGCGGTGGCCAAGAGCGTCGACGAGCTGCTGTCCATCACCCTCGCCGAGTGCACCGCGGCGATCGACGTGCAGCGGGTGATCGCGATCTCCTGGCCGGCCGTCGGGGGAGAACCCACCGTCCAGGTCGCCGGCGAACCGTCCCAAACCTCTTGGCGCAGGCTGGATCCGTGGTTGCGGCACACCTTCGAGGACGCGCGGCACCAGCTGCCGCTGACAGCCAAGACGGTCGAGCGGCCCGACAGCCCCGGCAAGGCGGCGGGGTTGGTGGCGGTGCTCTCCGGCGCGGGTGATGTGGCCCTGTGGCTGGAGCTGCGTTCGCCCCGCTGGGTCAGCGCCGAAGACCGGCTGCTGATCACCGTCCTCGTCGGTCATCTCAGCCTGGCCATGCAACACGTCCGCCAGTTCGAGAGCGCCCGCGAGACCTCGCTGACCTTGCAGCGCGCCCTGCTCCCGACCATGGAGCCGCCGCCGGGCTTCGCCGTGCGTTACGAGCCCGCCGTCCCGCCGCTGGAGATCGGCGGCGACTGGTATGACGTGCTGCCCATCGGCGATCACCGCATCGGCATCGTCGTGGGTGACTGCGTGGGTCGCGGCCTGCCGGCGGCCGCGGTCATGGGCCAGCTGCGCAGTTCGGCGCGGGCGCTGTTGATCAACGGGGCCGAGCCCGCGCTGTTGCTCGAGCAACTCGACTCGGCGGCATCGCTCATCCCGAATGCATACTGCACCACCGTCTTCCTGGCGGTCCTGGACACCGAATCCGGGGTTCTGCAGTACAGCAACGCCGGCCACATGCCCGCCGTGCTCGTCGGGTCGGAGCCCTGCACGACGGTGATGTTGACCGACGCCGCGTCGGTGCCCCTCGCGGTCCGCCGCGCCGAGCCTCGCCCGCAGGCCAGCCGGGTGTTGCCACCGGGCTCGACCCTGATGTTGTTCACCGACGGGCTGGTCGAACGCAAGCACGAGTCGATCGACGACGGGATCGATCGCGCCGCGGCGGTGCTGGCGAAGACGACGACGTTGCCCTTGGATTCGGTCGCCGATGCGGTGTTGCGTGAGTTGGCTCCCGTTTCGGGGTATGACGACGACGTGGCCATGGTGATCTACCGGTACCAGCCGTCCCCACTCCGGATCGAAAGTGAGGCCAGGGCAGCCGAATTGGCCGGCATCCGGCATCGATTGTCCGACTGGCTGCGCGCCGCGGGCCGGCCCGACGAACTGGCCGCCGACATCGTGTTGGTGGTCAATGAGGCCTGCACGAACTGCGTCGAGCACGCATACGTCGGGCACCCGCCCGGCACGATGTCGCTCCACGTCGAACTCGCCGAAGGCGAAATCCGCGCCCGGATCAGCGACCACGGGTCGTGGAAGGAACCCGCCGTCAACCCCGGCAACGGTGGTCGGGGCCTGGTGCTGATGAGGGCGCTCAGCAGCACGTTGCAGCTGGACCGCGGCGACACCGGAACGACCGTCGACCTCACCTTTCGCCTGCCGGCCGGGGCCGGATAACGGTGGCGCCCCACCGTTTGTGGGCCCCGGATTGCGGGTAGTCGTGGGCGTGACCCGCGCATCAATCACGACCGAACCCGCCCTGCCGGCGGCACACGGGCCGCTGTCGACCACCGTTCGGCGCGCCCTGACGGGGCCGCCGTCACACGACCACCTGGCCCGCATCGGCGCGTCGGTCCGCGATTCGGATCCCTACGGGCTGGACCTGCAGCTGGCCCTGTGCATGTGCTACGAGCTGCACTACCGGGGCTTCGCCGGGGTGGACCCGGGCTGGGAATGGAACCCGGCGCTGCTCACGCTCCGCGGCGAACTGGAACGCGTTTTCTTGGCCGGCGTGCGCCGCGATGTCGGGCCCATCGCGGCCGACCAGACCGCTGCCGCCGAAATGGACGCCATCTCGGTCGAACCGGCCGACGGCACCGGCCCGTCGTACTACCTGCGCGACACCGGGACCTGGCAGCAGATGCGCGAATATTTCGTACACCGGTCGGTGTACCACCTCAAAGAGGGCGATCCGCACGCCTGGGCGATCCCGCGACTGCTGGGCGTCGCGAAAGCGGCTTTCGTGGCAATCGAATTCGACGAATACGGCGCCGGGCACGGTCCCCGGTTGCATCAGCAGCTCTTCGCCGATCTGATGGCGGCCGCGGGCCTCGACACGACGTACCTGGCCTACGCGGACGTGGTCACCGCCGAGGCGCTGGCCGCGGTGAACCTGATGTCGCTCTTCGGGCTGCACCGCGAATTGCGTGGGGCCGCCATAGGCCATTTCGCGTCGACCGAGATCACCTCGCCGCCGGGGTCCCGGCGGATGGTGCACGCCCTGCAGCGGATGGGGGCACCGTCGGCGTGTGTGGAGTTCTACGCCGAGCACGTCGAGGCCGACGCGGTGCACGAGCACGTGGTGCGCATCGATGTGGTCGGCGACCTCGTCGCCCGGGAACCACAGCTCGATCGCGACATCGTGTTCGGGATCCGCGCGCACGCCGCGGTCGAAAACCGCTTGGCCGACGCGGTTATGGCGTCGTGGCAGCAGGGTCGGACGTCGTTGCGGAGGCCGCTGGACTAGGCGTCCGCCGGTTCAGATCGCGGCACCGCCGATGGCTGGTGTCGCACAACGGATACGTGTCACTGCGCCGGCAGGTGCAGATCGCCACCATGAACCGGTCGGATTCGACGACCTCCCCGTTGGGCATCTCGATGCGCACCGGGCCGGCCACCAGCACCGGCCCGCCCGCAACCACCTGTACCCGGGTCCCGGTCACCGCTTGTCCGCCCGGATCACGATCAGCTCCTCTTCCCGGCGCCCGGGCGGTATCAACCCGACGCTCTCCAGCCAGGCCGCTCGCGCGGTCATCACGGGACCAAACGGTATCCATTTCGACGCAACGACTTTCGCGTCCATGCCGGCCCACTTCAGGGAATCCAGCGACTGCTGGACACCGGCGAGCGCGGAGTGCACCAGAAGCAGTGTTCCGCCGTCGCAGAGCAACTTGGGCGCCGCCTCGCACAGCGGATCGAGCACCATCCGCCCGTCCGGGCCGGCGTTCCATGCCCATGACGGCCCCGCGCCGGGCGGGATCGCCGCCGTGTCGTCGTGCGGCGGTGCCGGCACGTACGGCGGGTTGGACACCACGACGTCGAACGGCGCGCAGTCGAGCGCGTCGCTCCACGTGCCGTTGCGGACGTCGAGATGCACGCCGGCGGCGACGGCGTTGCCGCGCGAACAGCCCACCGCGTGCGGGCAGATGTCGAAGGCGGTGACGTCGGCGCCACCCATCTCTGCTGCGGCGATCGCGACAAATCCGCTACCCGTGCACAAGTCGAGAACGCGCCGCCCCGGAACGAGTCCGCTCTCGCTCATCACATCCACCAGCAACCGGGAATCCTCTTGTGGCTGATAAACGTTCGACGCAGCAGAAACAGCGGGTCCGGGATATGTTGTGGTCAAATCTGGCCTTTCGACGGATCGCCGCGGCGATCACTGCTTGGCCTGTGTAATGCCCGCAAACCGATGGGTTCAAACGGCGTGCGGAAAGGCCATTTCCCGCTAACTCGCAGGGGCGTGGGCGAATTGCTGCACGATGGTCGCGCAAAACGCGGGGAGGTCTTTCGGTGAGCGACTGGTGATCACATTGCCGTCGACCACGACCTCCTCGTCCACCACGTTCGCCCCCGCGTTGCGCAGGTCGGTACGGATGGAGGGATACGACGTGAGCGTCCGACCCTTTGCCACACCGGCTTCCAGCAGCGTCCAGGGCCCGTGACAAATCGCGGCGACCAGCTTTCCGGAGGAGACGAAGTCGCGCACGAAGGAGACGGCGGAGCTGTCCATCCGCAGCTTGTCCGGATTGACGGTGCCGCCCGGAAGCACCAGGCCGTCGAATTCGGATACCGAGGCGTCAGACACCGCCCGGTCGACTTTGAAGGTTCCGGCCGGCTCGAGATCGTGGTTGCGGGCCTGGATTTCACCCGTCTTCAGCGAGAGCAGCTCGACCTGGGCGCCTGCCGCCTCGAGCGCCGAACGGGGCTGCTCGAGTTCCACCTTCTCGACGCCGTCGGCGGCGAGAATCGCGACTTTCTTGCCCTGCAATTCATTCGCCATGACTATTCCCCTTTCCCATTCTTGCGGTCAGCTCGGATTGAGGATGACTTTGGTGCAGCGGTCCTCTTTGTTCTTGAAAGACCTCATATCCATGGGGCGCCTGGTCAAGCGTCAGATGATGGCTGACGATGATGGTGGGGTCGATGGCGCCGTTGCGAATCCGGTCCAACAGCGGGCGCATGAAGCGGTGCACGTGACACTGTCCGGTCTTGATGGTGAGCGACCGGTTCATCACCGCCCCGATGGGAAACTTGTCCATCAGGCCGCCGTACACACCGACGATGGAAATCGTCCCGCCGTTGCGGCAGCTCATCGCCGCTTCCCGAATGGCATGCGGCCGTTCGGTTTCCATCCGGGCGGCCTGCTTGACGCGATCGTAGGCGCATTCCCGCGCACCCAGCGCGCGGATGACCCGCCGCGACCGGGCGGTGTCGTCGACACCCGCCACGGCAGCAACTTTTCCGGGGGCCACCAGCTCGCTCAGCCCCAGTCCGAAACTGGCGACGCTGAGTGCCTTCACCAAAGCCGAGGTGGTGTTGGCGGATCGATCGCCCATCGTCAGCTCTCCTTGCCTTGCGGTGGACCACATATCGGGCAAAGTTGCTGACCGACAGCCGCTTTGCGGATCTACAGGTTCTCGGCTCTGCTTGCCGGCCTTCACGCGCCGCACTCACCGGTACTCACTGGGCGCACGACCAAAGCCGGATACCCGGGCAGATACCGCCCAAACCTGGGATCAGTTTGCTGCGCCGCGCAGTGCGGCAAGCAAAGGTTCGGCGGCTTCTTTGAGGAAGAGGTCCTGGGATTCGCCGCCGACCTGGACGAGCGCCACGTCGGTGAACCCGGCTTCCCAGTAGGGCCGGACGGCCTCGACGATCGCGTCGAGGTCGGGGCCGCAGGGGATGGACTCGGCCACGTCCTCGGGGCGGACGAACTGGGTGGCGCCGGCGAAGCCCGCCGGCGTCGGCAGGTCCGCGTTGACCTTCCAGCCACCGGCGAACCAGCGGAACTGGTCGTGGGCGCGTTCGATGGCGGTGTCGCGGTCGGGGTCCCAGCACACCGGGATCTGGCCGACGACACGGCCGCCGCCGGCGAGGTTGGCGGCCTGCCGCGCGGCGTGCCAGGCGTCGACGAGCTCGCCGTCCGGCTCGACCGCAACAAAGTGGTCGGCCAGCCGGCCGAATTTGTCGATGGCCTTGGCGCCGCCCATCGCCACCGCGATGCCGACCGGGATCTCCGGCACGTCCCACAACCGTGCGGAGTCCACCTGGAAGTAGTCGCCCCTGAAGTTCACCAGCTGGCCGCCGAACAGCTCGCGGATGATCTTGATCGCTTCGCGCAGCATGTCCTGACGGCGCTCGACGGTGGGCCAGCCCCTGCCGACGATGTGCTCATTGAGGTTCTCCCCGGTCCCGAGGCCGAGCGTGAACCGGCCGTCGGACAGGATCTGCACGGTGGCGGCCTGCTGGGCGACGACGGCCGGGTGATAGCGCATCGTCGGGCATGTCACATAGGTGTAGAGGTCCACCCGTTCGGTGGCGTGCGCCACCGCGCCCAGCACCGTCCAGGCGTTGGGCGCATGCCCCTGCGACGTCAGCCACGGCGAGAAGTGGTCGCTGCACACCTCGAAGTCGAAACCGCGTTCCTCAGCGGAAACAGCTTGGCGGACAAGGTCTTTGGGTCCACTCTGTTCGGTCATCAGAGTGTAGCCAAAATGCGTCATAGCGCCAGGATTACCCCGGTGCCGCGGGCTCAAACCGCCTCAGTCGCCTCCGCGGGCGTAACGGCGGGGCGAAAACACGGCCCGGAAATCGCCGCGGCGTTACGGCGGCGGCACGGGCAAGTTCAGCCCGCGGTGGTGATCGAGTCGTCCGCGAGGCCCGCCGCCCGGCGCGCCGCCAGCCGGCGCTTCTGCGGCTCGATCGTGTAGCGGGGGTGGCGGGCCGATTCCAGGCCCGCCTCGAACACACCGAAGCGGGTCAGCGCGGACGCCGTCGCCAGCGCCAGGCCGGACACGGCCGCGACGCCGCGGTTGCGGCCACCGAGCAGCGTGCCCAACCCGCCGGCGATCACCAGCCGCTCGCTCCACCGCAGCATCCGGCCCGGGGCGCCGTGGTGCAGCGGCTCGGCGGCGACCGGGTCCATCCGCCGCTCCATCACCCTCGTCGCCACCAGGTCGCCGAGCACGCCGAACACGGCCAGCGCGCGGGCCGGGCCGGCCTCGGCGACCGGGGTGGTGACCATCGCCAACCCCGACGCGGCCAGGCCGGCCGAACTGACGAACACGAACGGCAGGTCCTCGTGGGCGGCGTTCCACGTCGGGGTCGCTGTGTCGGACAGCAGCACCGCGGTGTAGACGGCCAGCGGCGGGGCGAGGAGCGCCGCCTCCAGGCCGGCCGATCCCTCGACGGCGCGCAGCACCGGCCGCAGCGGGCCCAGCGGTAGCCGCTCCCCCGTCATCCGATCGACCTCGGCCGCGGCGGCCACCCCGATCCCGGCGCCGAAGGCGCTCAGGATCCACGAGCCGAGGTTCATCGGCGAGGTGAGCTTGAACGTGCGCAGCATGTGCAGGAACCGCTCGGGCCGGCCCAGGTCCTTCACCAGCGCGACGAGGCTGAGCAAGACGGCCGCCAAGCCGGTCAGGCGGGCGTTGCGGCGCAGCTGGGTGCGGCCGGTGAGCTGCGCGCCGGCCGCCAGCAGGCCGGATCCGCCCGCGACGCCGCCCAGGAACAGGTACGCGGCCACCTCGGACTCCCACGGCGGGGGCTTGACCACCGGACGCCCGTAATAGGAGCTGAACTCGGCTTCGGGCACCATCGGCATCTCGCGCGAACCGTCGCCGCCGCCGCGGCGGCCCTTGCGCTGCCGCTTGCGTCGGCCGCCGGCGGGCTCCGGCGGGCGCAGGCTGTCGTATTCCGAAGTGCTCATGGGCTTTTCACCGGCCTTTCCAGAAGGCCAGCGCCGCGGCGGCGAACATGCCCGCCGCGGCCACGCCCGCTCGTTTGAACATCTGGGGCAGGTCGGCCGTGCACACGCGCGGGTCGGGCGGCAAGCCGTAGACCTCCGGCTCGTCGAGCAGCAGGAAGATCGACCCGGTGCCGCCCACGCCGTCGTGCTCGTTGGCCCCGTAGAGGCGGGCCTCCGTGAGCCCCTGGGCGCGCAGCGCGGCGACCCGTTCGCGCGCCTGGACCACCAGGTCGTCGTGGTCGCCGAACTTGATCGACGTCGTGGGGCAGGTCTGCGCGCACGCCGGGATCTGGTCCTCGACGAGGCGGTCGTAGCACAGCGTGCACTTCTGGGCGACGCCGGTGACGAACGGCTCGGTCGGGCGGCCCGGCCGCTGCGCGGGCGTCGCATAGGTGCCGTCGCTGCGGCGTTCGACCACGCCGAACGGGCACCCGGCCACGCAGGTGCCACACCCGTTGCAGACATCGTCCTGCACGACGACGGTGCCGAACTCAGTGCGGAACAACGCCCCCGTCGGGCAGACGTCCAGGCAGCCGGCGTGCGTGCAGTGCTTGCACACGTCCGACGACATCAGCCAGCGGAACTCCGGGGTGTCGGGCGGCGTGAGGTCCGGTCGCGGCGCGGCGGCGCCGCCGCCGTTGCCATTGCCATTGCCGTTGCCGTTGCCGGGAACAGCCGGCATGCCCAAATCGGTCAGGGCGCGCCCGGATTCGCGCGCCTCCTCGATGCGGTCGCGGCCCTGCTCGATGAAGGCGACGTGCCGCCAGGTGCTGGCGCCCAGCGCGCCGGTGTTGTCATAGGAGGAACCCAGCAGCTCGAGGTCGCCGTCGCGAGGGTTGCGGTTCCACTCCTTGCACGCGACCTCGCAGGCCTTGCAGCCGATGCAGATCGAGGTGTCGGTGAAGAATCCCTTGCGTGGCTTGGGTTCTGCCCAGCCGGCGTCACTCGTCGCGTCGGTCGGTCCGCTCAGCTGACCCATCGGCTCCCCCTTCCCAGACGCCGTCGTCGATGCGCACGTTGCCGGTCTCGGCGGTGGCCCCCGAGCGGGACTGATACTCGGCGATCAGCCGCAGCAGGTCCTCGCCCTGCGGCCGGCGCCCCGGCCGGATGTCACACGAGCCGGCCTTCGACTCCTGGATCTGCACGTTGGGGTCCAGCGTCACGCCGAGCAGGTCGTTGGCCGCGTCCCCGCTGACGACGGCGTCGCCGCCGACGCCCCAGTGATACGGCAGCCCGATCTGGTGCACGGTGTGACCGTTGATCACCAGCGGCGCAACGCGTTTGGTGACCAGGACCCGCGCCTCGATCGCCGCGCGCGGCGACACGATCGTGGCCCACCCATAGGGCTCGAGGCCGCGTTCGGCGGCCAGCTCCGGGGACACCTCGCAGAACATCTCCGGCTGCAGCTCCGACAGGTAGGGCAGCCACCGGCTCATCCCGCCGGCGGTGTGGTGCTCGGTGAGCCGGTAGGTGGTGAACACGTACGGGTACACGTCGGCGCCCGGCTCGCCGGCGCTGGGCGCGCTGAGATTGTCCTTGCGCGGGAAGGTGATTCGCCCCGGGTTGCGCTGCTGGGGGTACAACGCGTTGGCGACCGGGGATTCCTGCGGTTCGTAGTGCGTGGGCAACGGCCCGTCGACCAAACCCTTGGGCGCGAACAGCCAGCCCTTGCCGTCGGCCTGCATGATGAACGGGTCGTCCCCGGCGAGCGCGTCGGGACCGCCCACGTCGGGATCGGGCCGGCTGCCCGGCGCCCGGTCGGCCACGAAGTCGGGCACGTCGTAGCCGACCCAGCGGTGCTGATCCGCGTCCCACCAGACGTATTTCTTGCGTTCGCTCCAGGGCTTGCCGTCCGGGTCGGCCGACGCGCGGTTGTACAGAATTCGCCGGTCGGCCGGCCACGCCCAGCCCCACTCATGCTGGCTCGGTGAGGGTCCGCCGTGCGGGACGCGGCGGGCGGCCTGGTTGGTGGCGTTCGCGTAGACGCCCGTGTAGATCCAGCACCCCGCGGCGGTCGAGCCGTCGGCGCGCAACTCGGTGTAGGACGACAGGGGTTTTCGCGGCGCGCCGCCGCTACTGACGTGATAGCCGTTGATTTCGGCGAGCACGGCTTCACCGTCCGGCTCGCCGTTTTCGTCCTCCGGGTAGTCCCACGTCAGGTCCAGCAGCGGCCGGTCGCGCTCGTCGGTCGAGCCGGCGAGCCGCTGCCTGATGCGCTTGCCCAGCTCGTAGAAGAACGCCAGCTCGCTCTGACACTGTCCCGGCGGTTCGACCGCCTTGTGGCGCCACTGCACCAGCCGCTGCGTCTGCGTGAACGATCCCGCCTTCTCCACGTGCGTGGCCGCGGGCAGGAAAAACACCTCGGTCTCGATGTCCTCGGCTTTCAGTTCGCCGGAGGCGATCTCGGGCCCGTCCTTCCACCAGGTGGCCGACTCGATGAGGTTGAGGTCGCGAACCACCAGCCACTTGAGGTGGGACATGCCGAGGCGCTGCATGCGGCCGTGCGCCGATCCGACCGCCGGGTTCTGGCCCAGCAGGAAGTAGCCCTCGACCTCGTCGGCCAGCATGCCCATCACGGTCTGATAGGTGCCGTGCGGGCCGGACAGCCGGGGCAGGTAGTCGTAGGCCCAGTCGTTGTCCCGCGTGGCCGCCTCGCCCCACCACGCCTTGAGCAGGCTGATCGCGTAGGTGTCGGCGTTGGCCCAAAAGCCCTTCTGTTTCTTCGATCCCACCGTGTCGAGATAGTCGGCCAGCGTGTCGTGCATGCCCGCCTTGGGCATGGGCAGGTAGCCCGGAAGCAGGTTGAACAGCGTCGGGATGTCGGTGGACCCCTGGATGGTGGCGTGGCCGCGCAGCGCCATGATGCCGCTGCCCGGACGGCCCACGTTGCCCAGCAGGAGCTGCAAAATGGTTGCGGTGCGGATGAATTGGGCGCCGAGGGTGTGCTGCGTCCAGCCGACGGCGTAGGCGAAGCAGGTGGTGCGTTCGCGCCCGGAGTTCTCGACGATGGATCCCGCGAGGTAGTCGAAGTCGGCGCGGGAGATGCCACACACGTCGGTGACCATCTCCGGGGTGTAGCGGGCGTAGTGGCGCTTGAGGATCTGGAAGACGGTGCGCGGGTGCTGCAGGGTTTCGTCGCGCTTCACCTTGGCGTGCGCGAGCGGCGGGCCGCCGCTGCCGTGCTCGTCGCCCGCCGCGCTCGCCGATGCGGTGCCGCCGTGGGTGTGGCCACCGCCAGCTGACTCGACCTGGCCGTTGCTCTCCTGCTCGTACGCCCACGTCGACGTGTCGTACTGCCCGGTCTCGGGGTCGAAGCCGGAGAACAGCCCGTTGAGATCCTCGGTGTCCCTGAACTTCTCGTTGATCAACGTGGCGGCGTTCGTGTACGCGATGACGTACTCGGAGAACCACAGGTCATTGCTGAGGACGTGGTTGATCAACGCGCCCAGCAGCACCACGTCCGAACCGGCCCGGATGGGGATGTGTTTGTCCGACACCGCCGAGGTGCGGGTGAAGCGCGGGTCCACGTGGATCACCCGCGCGCCGCGGGCCCGGGCCTCCTCCACCCACTGGAAACCCACCGGGTGGCACTCGGCCATGTTGGAGCCCTGGATGACGATGCAATCGGCGTTCGCCATGTCCTGCAGTGTTTGAGTGGCGCCGCCGCGCCCGAAGGAGGCTCCCAGACCGGGAACCGTGGCGGAGTGTCAAATGCGGGCTTGGTTCTCGATCTGAATGGCGCCCGCGGCGGTGAAGAGCTTCTTGATGAGGTAGTTCTCTTCGTTGTCCAGCGTCGCCCCGCCCAGCGCGGCGATGCCCATGGTGCGGCGCAGCAGGCTGCCCTTCTTGTCGATGTCCTGCCAGGTGTGGCGGCGGGACTCGACGAACCGGTCGGCGATCATGTCGATCGCGGTGTCCAGCTCGAGGGGCTGCCATTCGGTCGCCCGCGGCGCGCGGTAGAGCACCTGCAGCTGCCGGCCCGGCGAGTTCACCAGCTGTTCACTGGCAGCGCCCTTGGGGCACAAGCGTCCTCGCGAGATCGGCGAGTCCGGGTCGCCCTCGATCTGGACGACCCGCTCGTCCTTGACGTACACCCGCTGCCCGCACCCCACCGCGCAATACGGGCAGATGCTCTGCACCACCCGGTCGGCCGTCGTCGTGCGCGGCGTGACGGCGCGGGTGCGCTTCGAGGTCACGGCGGATCCGCGGCCGAGCTTGTCGCCCGAACGCAGCTGACGCACGACGGGCCATTCCAGGAAAAGCTTGCGCATAGCCATGACCTTTACCCTAGTGCGCGGCGGCGAAACCCCGCTCGGTTCACCGCACCACGATCGTGTGCTCGCCGCGCGGCACCAGCTCACCGATCACCGGGGCGCCCGGTACCTCACCGGCGACCAGCAGCCCGCCCGAGGTCTGCGCGTCGGCGAGCAACAGGGCGTCCTGTTCCCCGACCGCGGACAGGTCGGCGTGCGGGGCCACCCAGTCCAGGTTGCGCCGCGTGCCCCCGCTGACGTAGCCGGCCGCCAGCGCCTCCCGCGCCCCCTCCAGGTAGGGCACCGCCGCCGCGTCGACGATCGCCGTGACGCCGCTGGCCCGCGCCAGCTTGTGCAGGTGCCCGAGCAGGCCGAAACCGGTGATGTCCGTGGCACATTCGGCACCGGCGGCCAGCGCGGCGGCGGCCGCGTCGGCATTGAGCGTGGTCATCACCCGGATCGCCTGTTCGAAGCGCTCGCCGGTGGCCTTGTGCCGGCTGTTGAGCACGCCGACGCCGAGCGGTTTGGTCAGCGACAGCGGCAGGCCGGGTTTGCCGGAGTCGTTGCGCAGCAACCGGTTCGGGTCCGCGATCCCGGTGACGGCCAGCCCGTATTTGGGCTCGGGGTCGTCGACGCTGTGCCCGCCGGCGAGGTGGCAGCCGGCCAGGGCGCAGACGTCCAGGCCGCCGCGCAGCGTCTCGGCGGCCAGCTCGAACGGCAACACGTCGCGCGGCCAGCCCAGCAGGTTCACCGCCACCACCGGACGCCCGCCCATCGCGTAGACGTCGGACAGCGCGTTGGTGGCCGCGATGCGCCCCCAGTCGTAGGCGTCGTCGACCACCGGGGTGAAGAAATCCGTCGTGGCGATCAGCGCCGTGCCGTCGGCGATCCGCACCGCGGCCGCGTCGTCGCCGTGCTCCAGCCCGACCAGCAACTCACCGACCGGGTCGCGCGGCGCGACGCCCGGTGACGCCCCCAGCCCGCGGACCACCTCCTCGAGCTCGCCGGGCGGGATCTTGCACGCGCAGCCGCCGCCGTGGGCGTACTGAGTCAGCCGGTAGGTCACGGAATACATAATTGACTGCATGGTCCGAGGAGGCGTGTCCGGTCTGGTGATCGGCGCGGTCTTCAAAACCGTCGAACGGCAGACGCTGCCGCTGGCGGGTTCGATTCCCGTCCGCCTCCGCCATACCCTTCCGAGCCCCACGTGAGCGACCCGCGCCGGCGGGTGCCGCGGACCGACACGCTGCTCGCCGATCCGCGCCTGGTCGAAGCCCAGCGAGTGCTGGGGCGCGCGCTGGTGAAGTCGGTGATCGCCGACGCGCAGCGGCGGGCGCGCGCCGGGGAGATCGAGCCCGAGCGGGTCGCCGAGCACGCCCTCGGCGCGCTGCCGAGCACCGCGTCGAGCCTGCGGCCCGTCATCAACGCCACCGGCGTGGTGGTGCACACCAACCTGGGGCGCGCGCCGCTGTCGCGGGCCGCGGTGGACGCGGTGGTCGCCGCCGCGGGGACCACCGATGTCGAGCTGGACCTGACGACCGGCCGCCGCGGCCGCCGCGGCCGTGGCGCGCTGGCGGCGCTGGCCCGCGCGGTGCCCCTCGCGGGTGGCGTGCACGTCGTCAACAACAACGCGGCCGCGCTGCTGCTGACGGCGCTCACGCTCGCCCCTGGCAAGGAGATCGTGCTCAGCCGCGGCGAGCTGGTCGAGATCGGCGACGGGTTCCGCATCCCCGAGCTGCTGGCCTCCACGGGATCGCGGCTGCGCGAGGTCGGCACCACCAACCGCACCAGCCTGCGCGATTACGCCGAGGCGATCGGGCCGCAGACCGGTTTCGTCCTGAAGGTCCACCCGTCCAACTTCCACGTCACCGGGTTCACCTCGGCGGTGAGCGTCGCGGAGTTGTCGAGCCTCGACGCGCCCCTGGTGGTCGACATCGGCTCCGGATTGCTGGCCCCGCATCCACTGCTGCCCGACGAGCCCGACGCCACGACGGCGCTGCGCGACGGCGCCGACCTGGTCACAGCCAGCGGCGACAAGCTGCTCGGCGGCCCACAGGCCGGCCTGCTGCTGGGCGACGCCGAAGTCATCGAACGGCTGCGCCGCCACCCGGCCGCGCGCGCCCTGCGGGTGGACAAGCTCACGCTGGCTGCTCTGGAGGCGACCCTGACGGGGCCGCCGACGCCGGTGGCCGAGGCGCTGGTCGCCGACGTGGCGGCGCTGCGGGCCCGTGCGGAGTCGCTCGCGGCCGCGCTGCCGGGCGCACGGGTGGTGGACTGCGTCGCGGCCGTCGGTGGCGGCGGGGCGCCGGACGTCCGGCTGCCCAGCGCCGCCGTGAGCCTGCCGGAGCCCTACGCCGCCGCGCTGCGCGCCGCCAGCCCGCCGGTCGTCGGCCGCCTCGAGGCCGGCCGGTGCCTGCTCGACCTGCGCACGGTGGCGCCCGAGGACGACGCGCTGCTGGCCGCGGCGGTGCTCGCATGTTCGTCATAGCCACCGCCGGGCACGTCGACCACGGCAAGTCCACCCTGCTGCACCGGCTCACCGGCATGTGGCCGGAGCGGCTCGCCGAGGAGCGGCGCCGGGGCCTGACCATCGACCTCGGCTTCGCGTGGACGGAGCTGGGTGGCCGCCAGCTGGCGTTCGTCGACGTGCCGGGGCACGAGCGGTTCGTGGCCAACATGCTGGCCGGGGTGGGGACCGTCCCGGCGGTGTTGTTCGTCGTCGCCGCGACCGAGGGCTGGATGCCGCAGTCCGACGAACACCTCGCGGCGCTGGACGCGCTCGGGGTCAGCCACGGGCTGGTGGTGATCACCAAGGCGGACCTGGCCGATCCCGGTCCCGCCGCCGAGCAGGCGCGCGAACGGTTCGCCGCCACCTCGCTCGCCGGGGCGCCCGTCGCGATCGGCACCGACCTGGAGCGGGTCCGCGCGGAGCTGCTGGCGCTGACCGGCCGGCTGCCGGTCCCGGATCCGGACGCCGACGTGCGGCTGTGGGTCGACCGGAGCTTCACGGTCCGCGGCGCGGGCACCGTGGTGACCGGCACCCTGGCGGCCGGGACGATCCGGGTGGGCGACGAGCTGGAACACGCCGGCCGGCGCGTCACGGTGCGCGGGCTGCAATCGCTGGGCCGCGATCGCCCGGCCGCCGGCCCGGTGGCGCGCGTCGCGCTCAACCTGCGGGGCGTGGACCGCCGGCACATCGGTCGCGGCGACACCGTTCGGACGCCGGGCGTGTGGCTGGACACCGCGGAGATCGACGTCGCCCTGCGGTCGGCGGGCGCGCTGCACCGCCAGCTGGTGCTGCACGTCGGGTCCGCGGCCGTGCCGGTGCAGGTGCGCCCGCTGGGCGAGGCGGCGGCCCGGCTGCGGCTGGCGGAGCCCCTGCCCCTGCGGGTCGGCGACGTGGGACTGCTGCGCGATCCCGGCGAGCACCGGATCGCGGCAGGCGTCGAGGTGCTCGACGTCCGGCCGCCCGCGCTGCGCCGCCGCGGCGCGGCCCGGGAGCGCGCCGCGGAGCTCGCCACCGGGCGGGTCTCCCCGCCCGACTGCGCCCGGGCCGCCGAGCTGCGGGCGATGGGCCTGCCGCTCGCCGGGCTGCGGGTCGGGAATTGGGTGGTGGATCCGCGGTGGTGGGCCGCCCGGCGCGAGTGCGCGACCGCGGCGGTGCGGCACTGGGCCGACGACCACGACATCGCGGCGGGGATGCCGCTCGAGACGCTGCGGCAGCGGGCCGGGCTGCCCGCCGCCGAACTGCTGCCGCCGCTGCTGGAGGGCACCGGCCTTCAGGTGGGCGACGGCCTGGTGCGCGCGCCGGGCGCGGGCCTGCCGGCCCGCGTCGACAAGGCGGTGCGCACCATCGAGGAGTGGCTGGCCGCCGAGCCCTTCCGGGCGCCCGAGGCCGACGAGCTGGCCGAGCTCAAGCTGGGACCCCGGGAGCTGGCGGCGGCGGTGCGCGCCGGGCGGCTGACCCGGATCGCCGACGGCGTCGTCCTGGGGTCCGGCGCGCTGGACCGGGCGGCCGGCGTCCTCGCGACGCTGCCCCAGCCGTTCACGGTCAGCGACGCGCGCCGCGCGCTGGGCACCACCCGGCGCGTCGCCGTGCCGTTGCTCGAGCAGCTCGACGCCCGGCGCGTCACCAGGCGGGCCGCCGACGGCACCCGGGTGGTGGGGTCGCCTACAGGCGCTCCTTGACCGCCGCCGACAACCGCGCCCCGTCCGCCTTGCCCGCCGCGATCGCGGTCGCCGCCTTCATCACCATGCCCATCTGCTTCATGCTCGGGCGCTCACCGATCTCCTCGGCGACCTGGGCGATCGCGGTGTCGGCGACGTCGGCCAGTTCGGCCTCGGTGAGCGGCGTCGGCAAATACTCGTCGATGATCCGCGCCTCGGCGTGCTCGTTGGCGGCCAGCTCCCCGCGGCCGTTCTGTGTGTAGATCTCCGCCGACTCGGCCCGCTTGCGCGACTCCCTGGCCAGCACCTTGATCACCTCGTCGTCGGAGAGGTCTTTGGCCTCCTTGCCGGCGACCTCCTCGTTTTGGATCGCGGCGAGCAGTAGGCGCAGGGTCGCCGTGCGCAGCTTGTCCTTGCTCTTCATCGCATCGGTCAGATCGGCCCGCAGCCGGGATTTGAGTTCCGCCATGGCAGGAACGCTACGCGCCGACGGCTTGGCCATGATTGAGAAATGCCCGGACCACCGACAGGATGTACCCCATGACGAACGACGGGCCCAGCCGCGAACGCCGCGGAACACGTTGACCGCGCCGCCGCCTGGCTATCCGGCTGGCCCGCCACCGGGCTACGGCCCCCCACCCGGATACGGCCGCCCACCCGGCTACGGACCCCCACCCGGCTACGGACCGCCGCCGGGCTACGGGCCACCACCCGGCTACGGACCGCCGCCGGGCTACGGGCCACCACCGCCGGGGTACGGACCCCCGCACGGCTGGCAATCCGGCTTCCCGCAACGGGTTCCGGGTGCGGTCAAGCCCGGCATCATCCCCCTGCGGCCGCTCACCCTGGGCGACATCTTCAACGGGGCGGTGGGCTACGTCCGGGCCAACCCGAAGGCGACCCTGGGGTTGACCGCCACCGTGGTGGTGGCCATCCAGATCGTGACGAAGGTCGCCGTCTTCGGGCCGCTGGCCGCCTACGGCAGGCTGAGCGCCGACCACGCCAAGGAGCTGACCAACGGGGTCATCGGCGCCTGGTTGACCTCGATGGGCGCCGGCGTCCTGGTCGCCTGGCTGGGCGGCGTGCTGCTGTCCGGCATGCTCACCGTCATCGTCGGGCGGGCGGTGTTCGGCTCGCCGATCACCATCGGGGAGACATGGGCCAAGATCCGCGGGCGCCTGGTGCCGTTGCTCGGGCTGGCCTTGCTGGAAGGCGCCGCCCTGGCGGTGGTCGCGGGCCTGGTCGCCGTGATCATCGCGGTGCTGGCGGCGATCGGCAAGGCCGCGGCGGTGGTCGTTTTGGGCCTGCCACTGGCGCTGGCCGTGATCGCGTTGCTGGTGTACCTCTACACGGTCGTGTTGTTTGCACCCGTGCTGATCGTGCTCGAGCGGCTGCCCGTCCTGGACGCCATCACCCGATCGTTCGCGCTGGTCCGCAACGGCTTCTGGCGGGTGCTGGGCATCCGGCTGCTGACGCTGGTGGTGACCTCCGTCGTCGCGGGCGCGGTCGCCGTGCCGTTCAACATCGCCAGCCAGTTCTTCCTCGCCACCTCGTCCACCGCGGCCGTCCTGGTCGGCACCGCGGTCTCGTCGGTGGGAGCCGCGATCGGCGAGATCATCACCGCGCCGTTCAACGCGGGCGTGATCGCGCTGCTCTACACCGACCGCCGGATGCGTGCCGAGGCATTCGATCTGGTGCTGCAGACCGGCGCCGCGGGCGGGCCGTACGCGGCCGAGTCCACCGACAACCTCTGGCTGACGCGACCGGTCTGAGGACGAGCTGACCGTGCCCTCCATCGACATCGACCGCGATGCCGCACACCAGGCCGCCCAGGACGAGCTCAACAAACCGATCTACTCCAAGGGCTCGGTCACCGAACAGATCGCCGAATGGCTCAACGAGACCATCCTCCGGCTGCTGCAGAAGACGGCCTCGCTGCCCGGCGGATGGCTCACGGCGACGGTGCTTTTCATCATGCTCGGGATCGCGCTGGCGGCCGCCATCCACCTCGCGCGGCGCACCATGCGCACCAACCGCGGCGGCGACTACCAGCTGTTCGAAGCCGCGCAGCTCACCGCCGCCCAGCACCGCACGACCGCTGAAAGTTGTGCGGCGCAAGGTGATTGGGCCGCAGCGATTCGCCACCGGCTGCGTGCGGTCGCCCGCCAGCTAGAGGAGACCGGCGTGCTGAACCCGGCGCCCGGCCGCACCGCCAACGAGCTGGCCTCCGACGCCGGCGCCGCCCTTCCCCACCTCGCCGGTGAACTTTCGCAAGCCGCAACGGCTTTCAACGACGTCACCTACGGCGAACAACCCGGGACGCAGGGCGCATACCAGATGATCGCCGACCTCGACGACCACCTGCGGTCCCGCTCGGCGGCCGTCGCCGCGGGACCGGGGCAACCCGCCCCGGCCGACGCATGGGCCCGGGTGCGGTGATGGCGACCATCGGGCGCCCCCAACCCGCGCCGCCGGTGCGGCGCTCGCGATCCTGGCGCTGGGTGGTCCTCACCCTGATCGTGCTCGCCGTGTTCGCCGGCGTGGACGCCTACCTGACCGCGCCACGGCCGGGCGCGCGCATGGATCCGGCGTCGACGGGCCCCGACGGCGCCCATGCGCTGGTGGCGCTGCTGCGCGGGGGCGGCGTCGACGTCGTGGTCGCCGACAGCATCGCCGGGGTGGAGCGGGCGGCGCGCCCCGACGCGCTGATCCTGGTGGCGCAGAGCCAATACCTGACCGAGCCGCTGCTGGACCGGCTTTCCGGGGTGCCGGGCGACCTGCTGCTGGTGGAGCCGACGGCGCGCACGCGCGAGGCGCTGATGCCGGGCGTGGGGGTCTCACCGGCGGCCCACGCCTTCGACACCGACCCGGATTGCACTCTGCGCGCGGCGACGCGGGCCGGGCCGGTGCGGTTCGGGCCCAGCGACACCTATCGCGCCGCCGACGGCCGCGCGATGACCCGCTGTTACGGCGGGGCACTGATCCGCTTCCGTGCGGGAGGGCGGACCGTCACGGCGGTCGGCAGCACCGACTTCTTGACCAACGGCGCCCTGCTGCAGGCGGGCAACGCCGCCCTGGCGATGAATCTCGCGGGCGCCCGGCCCCGGCTCGTCTGGTACGCACCCCACCGCGTCGAGGGCGAATCGTCGCCGCCCGGTTCGATGTCCGACCTGATGCCACAGAACGTGACGTGGATCCTCTGCCAGCTGTGCCTGGTCGTGCTGTTGGTCGCGCTGTGGCGGGGCCGGCGGCCCGGCCCGCTGGTCGCCGAGGAGCTGCCCGTCGTGGTGCGCGCATCGGAGACCGTCGAGGGCCGCGGGCGGCTTTACCGCTCCCGCCGGGCGCGCGACCGCGCCGCCGCGGCGCTGCGCACCGCCACCCTGCAGCGGCTGCTGCCCCGGCTCGGTCTGAACACCGGCGCGTCGGCGCCGGCGGTGGCGGCCGCGGTGGCCGGTCGCTACGGCGCCGACCCGGCGTTCGTCTCCTACCAGCTGTTCGGCCCACCCCCGGCGACCGACCACGACCTGCTACAACTTGCCCGTGCGCTCGACGACATCGAAAGGCAGGTCACACGGACGTGACACAGTCCCCCGCCCCCGCCCAGACCCCCACCGCTGAATCGGCACGAGACGCGCTGCTGGCGTTGCGCACCGAGCTCGCCAAGGCCGTCGTCGGGCAGGAGGGAGTGGTCAGCGGGCTGGTGATCGCGCTGCTGTGCCGCGGTCATGTGCTGTTGGAAGGCGTTCCGGGAGTGGCGAAGACGCTGCTGGTGCGCGCGCTGGCCGCCGCGCTGCGGTTGGAGTTCAAGCGGGTGCAGTTCACCCCCGACCTGATGCCCGGCGACGTCACGGGTTCGCTGGTGTACGACGCGCGCACCGCCGCCTTCGCGTTCCGGCCCGGCCCGGTGTTCACCAATCTGCTGCTGGCCGACGAGATCAACCGGACCCCGCCGAAAACCCAGGCCGCGCTGCTCGAGGCGATGGAAGAGCGTCAGGTCAGCGTGGACGGGGTGGCCCAGCCGCTGCCCGACCCGTTCATCGTCGCCGCCACCCAGAACCCCATCGAGTACGAGGGCACCTACCAGCTGCCCGAAGCGCAGCTGGACCGATTCCTGCTCAAACTGAATGTGCCTCTGCCGCCGCGAGATTCGGAGATCGCCATCCTCGGCCGGCACGTCCAGGGCTTCGATCCGCGCGACCTCTCGGCGATCAAACCGGTGGCCGGACCCGCCGAACTGGCGGCCGGGCGCGACGCCGTGCGGCAGGTGCTGGTCGCCGACGAGGTCTTGGGCTACATCGTCGACATCGTCGGGGCCACCCGCTCCTCGCCCGCGCTGCAGCTGGGCGTCTCCCCCCGGGGCGCGACCGCGCTGCTGGCCACTGCCCGGTCCTGGGCCTGGCTGTCCGGGCGCAACTACGTCACCCCCGACGACGTGAAGGCCATGGCCCGCCCCACGCTGCGGCACCGGGTGATGCTGCGCCCCGAGGCCGAACTCGAAGGGGCCACACCCGACGGTGTGCTCGACGGGATCCTGGCGTCGGTTCCGGTGCCCCGATAGTGGTCCTGACCGGGCGCACCGGGCTGGTCGCGCTGCTGTGCGTCCTGCCCATCGCGCTGTCGCCCTTGCCCGCAGCGACTTTCGTGTTTCTTCTGGTCGCGCTCCTGGTCGTGGTGGCCGCGGACGCCGGGCTGGCGGCCAGCACCCGCAAGTTGCGCTACACCCGCTCCCCGGATCGTTCCGCCCGGCTCGCCCAGCAGGTCGACGTCGGGCTACTGATCCACAACGACGGTCGGCGCAGGTTCCGCGGCCAGGTCCGCGACGCCTGGCCGCCCAGCGCCGGCGCGCGGCCCCGCATCCATCCGGTGAACATCCCCGCCGGCCAGCACCAGCACGTCCAGTCCCAGCTGCGACCGGTCCGCCGCGGCGAGCAGCGCGCAGCGCTGGTCACCGCCCGGTCCATCGGTCCGCTGGGGCTGGCGGGCCGGCAGGTGTCGCAAGCGGTGCCGGGCCTGATCCGGGTACTGCCGCCGTTCCTGTCCCGCAAGCACCTGCCGGCCCGGCTGGCCAAACTGCGCGAGATCGACGGGCTGTTGCCGACGCTGATCCGCGGCCAGGGCACCGAATTCGATTCGCTGCGGGAATACGTCGTCGGCGACGACGTGCGGTCGATCGACTGGCGCGCCACCGCGCGCCGCGCCGACGTGGTGGTCCGCACCTGGCGACCCGAACGCGACCGGCGGGTGGTGATCGTGCTCGACACGGGGCGCACCTCGGCGGGCCGGGTCGGCGTCGACCCGACCGCGTCCGATCCCGCGGGCTGGCCGCGGCTGGACTGGTCGATGGATGCCGCGCTGCTGCTAGCGGCGCTGGCGTCGCGGGCCGGCGACCACGTCGACTTCCTCGCCCACGACCGGGTCAGCCGGGCCGGCGTGTTCGGCGCGTCGCGCACCGAACTGCTCGCCCAGCTGGTCGAGGCGATGGCACCCCTGCAGCCCGCGCTGCTCGAACCCGACTGGACCGCAATGGTTTCGACGATCGCCCGGCGGGCCCGCCGACGGTCGCTGGTGGTGCTGCTGACCGACCTCAACGCGACGGCGCTCGACGAGGGATTGCTGCCGGTACTGCCGCAGTTGTCGGCGAGACATCACCTGATGGTGGCCGCCGTCGCCGACCCGCGGGTGGACCACATGGCCGCCGGGCGTTCGGATCCCGCCGCCGTCTACGACGCGGCGGCGGCCGAACGATCCCGCAACGACCGCCGCGCGATCGCCACCCGGCTGCGCCGCGGCGGGGTGGAGGTCGTCGACGCCCCGCCCACCGAACTGGCGCCCGCACTGGCCGACCGCTATCTGGCGATGAAGGCCACCGGCCGGCTCTGACCGCTCATCCGGTGGGGATCACGTCGGGCGCGTCTTCGATGTCGCCGGTCTCACCCGCCGTCGCCGCGCGGCGGCCGAAATACACGATGTAGGAAAGGAATGCCGCCTCGGCGATGATGCCGATGCCGACCCGAACGAACGTCGGCAGCGGCGAGGGCGTCACCAACGCCTCGATCAACCCCGAGACCAACAGCACGGCCACCAGTCCGATCGCCACCGACACGACGGCGCGGCCCTGTTCGGCGAGCACTTGTCCGCGGGGCCGGTCGCCGGGTGCGATCACCGACCAGCCCAGCCGCATCCCCGCTCCCCCGGCCAGGAAGACCGCCGTCAGTTCCAGCAGCCCGTGCGGGGCCAGCAGCCCGAGCAGCACGCCGCCCTTGCCCGCCTGGAACATCAGCGCGGAGATCAGCCCCAGGTTGGCGGCGTTCTGAAACAGCACGACCGGAATCGGAAGCCCCAGTAGGACCGACATCGCGATGCACTGTGCGGCGACCCAGGAATTGTTGACCCAGATCTGCAGGGCGAACGCGGCCGCGGGATGTTCGCTGTAGTAGGAGGCGATGTCGTGGTTGACCAATTGCTCGATGTCGCTTGGGGTTCCGGCGGCCGACTGCACCTCGGGGTTGCCGATCACCCACAGCGCGATGACCACCACCACGGCGAAGAACGCCACCGCCGTGCCCAGCCACCACCGCCACGAGCGGTAGGCGACCACCGGGAAGGACACCGTCCAGAACCGGGCGAACGTACTGCTCAACGGCGCGTGGGCGCCGGTCACCACCGAACGGGCCCGGGCGACCAGGCTGGAGAGCCGACCGATCAGCACCGAATCCGAGGAGGCCGAACGCAGCGTCGACAGGTGGGTGGACACCCGCTGGTACAGCTCGACGAGCTCGTCGACCTCGGCGCCGGTCAGCGAGCGACGCCGTCCCACCAGCCGGTCGAGGCGGTCCCAGGTACCGCGATGCGCCAGCACGAATGCGTCGACGTCCATCCTGCGCAGCCTAATCGCCCTGTAGCGTTCGGTGTTATGTCGGAGGTGGTGACCGGCGACGCCGTCGTGCTCGATGTGCAGATCGCCCAGTTGCCGGTGCGCGCCGTGAGCGCACTGATCGATATCGCGGTGATCGCCGTCTGCTACCTGCTCGGCCTGATGTTGTGGGCCGCCACGCTGACCCAGTACGACAGCGCGCTGAGCACCGCCGTCCTGCTCATCTTCACGGTGGTGGTGATCGTCGGCTATCCCGTCATCCTGGAAACGACCACCCGCGGCCGCTCGGTCGGCAAGATCGCGATGGGCCTGCGCGTGGTGTCCGACGACGGCGGCCCAGAACGCTTCCGGCAAGCCCTGTTTCGGGCCCTGGCGGCGGTGGTGGAGATCTGGATGCTGTTCGGCAGTCCGGCCGTCATCTGCAGCATCCTGTCGCCGAAGGCCAAACGGATCGGCGACATCTTCGCCGGCACCGTCGTCATCAACGAGCGCGGACCCCGGCTGGGCCCCCCGCCGATGATGCCGCCGTCGCTGGCCTGGTGGGCGGCGTCGCTGCAACTGTCCGGGCTGTCCCCCGGCCAGGCCGAGGTTGCGCGCCAATTCCTCTCGCGGGCACCGCAACTCGATCGCCAGTTACGCCAGCAGATGGCCTACCGCATCGCCGGCGACGTGGTGTCCCGCATCGCCCCACCGCCCCCGCCCGGCGCACCGCCCGAATTGGTCCTCGCCGCCGTGCTCGCCGAACGGCACCGCCGCGAGCTGGCGCGGCTTCGCCCCGCCGCGCCGCCGTGGGGTGCCGCGCCGTGGCCGCCCGGGCCGCCACCGCCGGCCGGATTCTGGCCGGGCGCGGAGGCGCCGCGGCAGCCCCCGCCCAGCGCCGGACCGGGCGGTTTCTCGCCGCCGGGCTGACCGGCCGGGCTAACCGGAGACGCTGGCCGCCATCAGGCCGACGTCGGCGATCAAGAGCGCCCACCCGCACAGGGGAACGGCGATGCCGCCGCGGCGCTTCGCGGTGAAGAGCGAGATGACGATGACGACGACGGCGACCGCGGGCGCGCCGTAGAACGCGACCCCGAAATTGATCCCGCCGTGTCCCAGGTTGGGGCAGCTGCGGTCGGCGCAGCCGTCGGTGCTCATCACCGCACCGAGCGCAAAAAGCATCACGATGGCGGCGGCGGGCACCGTGGCCAGCGCCAGGCCCCAGTTGACCCACGGCCAGACGTTGCGTTCGCGTCCGCTGCCGCCCTGACCGGGGCCGGTCGCGGTGGAGGTCCCGCTGCCCGCCGTCAGGTGGGAGTTGTCCGCGTTCATCCCAGAGTTCCTACCCGCCGCCCGTGGGGTGCAAACCGCCCTGGACCATCCGGCCCCCGGCCCGGCGGGCGCAGGGTCCCGCCATCACCGCAGGCCACACGGTTCCTCGGTCGGAGCTGCGCGGAATTCGGCACCAGAGCGTTGCATCGCGATAGTTTTCGATATATCGTGATACTTCGAAGCGCACGGTGCGCTTCCCCTTCAGACGTAAGGAAAAGACATGAATCACCCATTCACCCCCCCTGGTGGCCCGTTCGCCGGCGGGCCGGGCTTCGGCTTCGGTCCCGACATTCATCGACGCGCCCTGCACGGCGCCCGGCGGCGGGCCCGCCACGAGTTCTTCGAAAACCTCCGCGAGCACGGCCCCGGCCACGACGGCCCCCCGGGCTTCGGTCCCGGATTCGGGCCCGGGTTCGGTCCGGGCTTCGGTCCGGGCTTCGGTCCGGGATTCGGCTTCGGGCCGGGCGGGCGGCGCGGCGGCTGGCGGCGCGGCCCCGGCCGCGGCAAGCGCGGCGATGTCCGCGCGGCCATCCTGGCGCTGCTGGCCGAGCGGCCGATGCACGGCTACGAGATGATCCAGCAGATCGCCGAACGCAGCAACGGGCTCTGGAAGCCGAGCCCCGGCTCGGTCTACCCCACGCTGCAGTTGCTGACCGACGAGGGCCTGATCACCGCCAGCGAAACCGAGGGCAGCAAGAAGCTCTTCGAGCTGACCGACGAGGGCCGCGCGGCGGCCGAAAAGGTCGAGACCCCGCCGTGGGACGAGATCGCCGAGGGCGCCGACCCGGGTCAGATGAACCTGCGGGCGGCCGTCGGCCAGCTGTTCGGGGCGGTCGCGCAGTCCGCGCACACCGCCACCGCCGAGCAGCAGCAGCGCATCGTCGAAATTCTCAACAACGCGCGGCGCGAGGTCTACGGCATCCTCGGCGAAGACTGAGCCCTCTTGCCGCGAGCGTGCGCAAATGTACGACCGCACCGGCGTGTCGTTGTACAGACACGCACGCTCGCGGCATCGAGGCGCTAGGTGACGTCCACCCAATCCAGGGTCCGCTGCACCGCCTTGCGCCAACCCGCGTATCCGGCGGCGCGCTGCTCGTCGGTCCAGGCCGGCGTCCAGCGCTTGTCCTCGTGCCAGTTGGCCCGCAGGTCGGCCGGGTCGGCCCAGAACCCCACCGCCAAACCGGCCGCGTACGCCGCGCCCAGCGCCGTCGTCTCGGCCACCACCGGGCGGACCACGTCGACGCCGAGCACATCGGCCTGGATCTGCATGCACAGGTCGTTGCCGGTGACCCCACCGTCGACCTTCAAAAGCTCAAGGCGCACACCGGAATCCGCCGCCATCGCGTCCACCACGTCGCGGCTCTGGTAACAGATCGCCTCCAGCGTCGCGCGGGCCAGGTGTGCGTTGGTGTTGAACCGCGACAACCCGACGATCGCGCCGCGCGCGTCCGATCGCCAGTACGGCGCGAACAGCCCGGAAAACGCCGGGACGAAATAGACTCCGCCGTTGTCGGGGACCTGACGCGCCAGCGACTCGCTTTGCGCCGCACCGCTGATGATGCCCAGCTGGTCGCGCAGCCACTGCACGGCCGCGCCCGTGACCGCGATCGAACCCTCGAGCGCGTACACGGGTTTGGCGCCGCCGAACTGGTAGCAGACGGTGGTCAGCAGCCCGTTCTTGGACCGCACGATGGTCTCGCCGGTGTTGAGCAGCAAGAAGTTCCCGGTGCCATAGGTGTTCTTCGCCTCGCCCTCGGACAGGCACACCTGGCCGACCATCGCCGCGTGCTGGTCGCCCAGCATACCGGTGACCGGCACCTCGCCGCCGACCGGCCCGGTCTGCGCGGAGACGCCGTAGGGCTGCGGCGACGACGACGGCGCGATCGCCGGCAGCATCGCGCGCGGGATGGAGAAGAAGGACAACAGCTCGTCATCCCAGTCCAGGGTCTCCAGATCCATCAACATGGTCCGGCTGGCATTCGTCACGTCGGTGACGTGCACACCGCCGCGCGCGCCCCCGGTCAGATTCCACAACACCCAGGTGTCGGCGGTGCCGAACAGGGCGTCGCCGCTCTCGGCGGCCTGGCGCACCCCGTCGACGTTGTCCAGGATCCACTGCAGTTTGCCGCCGGAGAAATACGTCGCCGGGGGCAGGCCCGCCTTGCGCCGGATCACCTCCCCGCGACCGTCGCGTTCGGCCGCCGACGCGATCCGATCGGTGCGGGTGTCCTGCCAGACGATCGCGTTGTAATAGGGCCGCCCGGTGCGCCGATTCCACACCAGCGTGGTTTCCCGCTGGTTCGTGATGCCCAGCGCCGCAAGGTGATCGGCGGACAGGTTGGCGCGGTTGAGCACCGACATCAGCACCGAGGAGGTGCGCTCCCAGATCTCGACCGGGTCGTGCTCGACCCAGCCGGCGCGCGGCAGGATCTGTTCGTGCTCGAGCTGGTGGCGGGCCACCTCGGCGCCGTCATGATCGAAGATCATGCACCGGGTGCTGGTGGTTCCCTGATCGATGGCGGCGACGAACTCGGCGGACACGTCAGGAGTCCATCACGGTCCGCCGCGCCCGACAAGCGGCCGGGCAGCTTGCGTTACCGCCGGTAACCCTGTTCCATCGGCGGTGTGGGCGAAGAGGTCAAGCGCACCACGTACAACAGCGCACATCGGCGGGAATACCGGCGGAAGCTCCAGTTGTGCCTGGACGTCTTGGAGACGATGCTGGCCCGGTCGCACTTCGACTCGGCGAAGCCGCTCACCGGCATGGAGATCGAGTGCAACCTCGTCGACGCCGACTATCAGCCGGCCATGTCGAACCGCGATGTGCTGGACGCGATCGGGGATCCGGCGTTCCAGCCGGAATTGGGCGCCTACAACATCGAATTCAACGTGCCGCCCCACGCCCTGCCCGGGCACACCGCGCTGGATCTCGAAGACGAGGTGCGGGCCAGCCTGAACGCCGCCGAGATCAAGGCCGGCGCGGGCGGTGCGCACATCGTGATGATCGGGATCCTGCCCACGCTGATGCCCGAACACCTGGCCACCGGCTGGATGAGCGACTCCCGGCGCTACGCGGCGCTCAACGAGTCGATCTTCACCGCCCGCGGCGACGACATCCCGATCGACATCTCCGGCCCCGAGCCGCTGAGCTGGCAGGCCGTGTCGATCGCGCCCGAATCCGCGTGCACCAGTACCCAATTGCATCTGCAGGTGGCACCCGAGGCATTCGCCGCGAACTGGAACGCCGCACAGGTGGTGGCCGCCCCGCAGCTGGCGCTGGGCGCCAACTCGCCGTACTTCTTCGGCCACCAGTTGTGGGCCGAGACCCGCATCGAGCTGTTCACCCAGTCCACCGACACCCGGCCCGAGGAGCTCAAATCCCGGGGCGTGCGGCCGCGGGTGTGGTTCGGCGAAGGCTGGATCGGCTCGGTGCTCGACCTGTACCGGGAGAACATCCGCTACTTCCCGGCCCTGCTGCCGGAGGTGTCCGACGAGGACCCGGTCGCGGAGCTGGCGGCCGGCCGGGCGCCGCGCCTCCCCGAGCTGCGGCTGCACAACGGCACCGTGTACCGGTGGAACCGCCCGGTCTACGACGTGGTGCAGGGGCGGCCGCACCTGCGGCTGGAGAACCGGGTGCTGCCGGCGGGGCCGACCGTCGTGGACATGCTGGCCAATTCGGCCTTCTTCTACGGGATGCTGCGCCGCCTGTCCGAGGACGACGATCCGCTGTGGGCCGGCATGGATTTCGCTGCCGCGCAAGAGAATTTCCTTGCGGCGGCGCGCGACGGCATCGATGCCCGCCTGCGCTGGCCGGGCCGCGGCCAGGTGACGGCGACCGCACTGGTGCTGGACACGTTGCTGCCGATCGCCGACGAGGGGCTGCGCCGCTGGGGGGTGGACGCCGACGTGCGGGACCGCTTCCTCGGGGTGATCGAGGGCCGCGCCAGGACCGGTCGCAACGGCGCCAGCTGGCAGGTGTCCACCGTGCGCGCGCTGGAAGACGGCGGGATGACAAGGCCGGCCGCGCTGGCCGAGATGCTGCGCCGGTACTGCGCGCACATGCACGCCAACGAGCCGGTGCACACCTGGGAGTGCTGAGCGCCGGGTACGTTGAGATCCATGACGGGCGATCAAATCATGGACTGGGACAGCGCATACCGCGAGCAGGCGCACTTCGAGGGGCCGCCGCCGTGGAACATCGGTGAGCCGCAACCCGAACTGGCCGCGCTGGTGGCCGCGGGGAAATTCCGCAGCGACGTGCTGGACGCCGGGTGCGGAGTAGCCGAACTGTCGTTGGCGCTGGCCGCCCAGGGCTACACGGTGGTCGGGGTCGAGCTCACGCCGACCGCCGTCGCGGCGGCCACCAAGGCAGCCCGGGAGCGGGGCCTGACCACCGCCAGCTTCGAGCAGGCCGACATCACGTCGTTCGGCGGCCACGACGGCCGGTTCTCCACCGTGGTCGATTCCACGCTGTTCCATTCGCTGCCGGTCGAGGGCCGCGACGGCTACCTGAGCTCCATCCACCGCGCGGCCGCGCCGGGGGCCAGCTTGTTCGTGCTGGTGTTCGCCAAGGGCGCGTTTCCCGCCGAGATGGAACCCAAGCCGAACGAGGTCGACGAGGACGAGCTTCGGGCCGCGGTGAGCAAGTACTGGGAGGTCGACGAGATCCGGCCGGCCTTCATCCTCTCCAACGTCATCGAGATCCCCGACGCGCCTTTCGAATTCCCGCCGCATGAGCGCGACGAGAAGGGCCGGATGAAGATGCCGGCCTACCTGCTGACGGCGCACAAAGCGGGCTAGAACGACAGGGCCGGTCGCGCCGAAATCGACGTCACCGCGGGCCCTGCTCGCACTTTTGCGCGCCGGCGTCGATCTCTAACCCGACGTCGCCGCGGTCGCGGCGATCAGCGCCTCGGCGAAGGTCTCCACATCGTCGGCCGTGGTGTCGACGTGCGGCGAGATCCGCAGTCGCGGGCCGGCCAGCTCCAGGGGCGCGCGCTGCACGCCGACGTAGGTGGTCAGGATCCGCCGCTCGGCGAGCAGCCAGGACCGCACCGATTGCGGATCGGCGCCCTCGACCGGGGCCAGGGTGGTGATGGCGCTGGGCTCGTCGACCTCTTCGACCACCGCCCAGCCGGCCACGTCGGCCAGCACCCGGCGGCTGGTGGCGCCCAGCGCGGCCAGCCGTGCGCGCACGGCCTGCGGGCCGCACGCCAGGTACTCCCCCAGCGCCAGCGAAAAGCCCACCCGCGCGGCCACATTGGCTTCACCGAACTCCAGCTGCTGGGCCACCGTGAACGAGCCGGCGAGCCAGTCGGGTGCCGCCAGCCTCGGGCGCAGGCCCTCCAGCAGCTCGCGGCGCGCAGCCAGCGCCCCGACCCCGCGCGGCCCGGCGAGCCACTTGCGCGACGACGCATAGGTCACGTCGGCGCCGACCGCGCAATCCACCTGGCCCAGCGCCTGGGCGGCGTCGACCACCAGCGGCAGCCCCAACTCGCGGCACAGCTGCGCGATCATCGACACCGGCTGCACCACCCCGCTGTGGCTGCCCACCGCGGTCAGGTGGACGAAATCGGGCGGATCGGCCTCCAGCTCCAGCGCGGCGTCATCGAGCGCGACCCGGCCATCGGAAAGCGTCGGCAGCAGCCGGCGGTCGAATCCGTGCGCGTTCAGCAGCGCCAGGTTGGGGCCGTATTCGCCGGGCAGGCACGCCACCGCGCGTCGGTCGGCCGGCCACGCGCCCAGCAGCAGGTCGAGCGCGTTCAGGGAGCCGGTGGTGAACACCACCTCGGCGTCGGGCATGCCGGCCAGCGCGGCGAACGCGACCCGCCCGGCGTCCAGCGCGGGCGCGGCCGCCTCTGCCGCGACGTAGCCGCCGACTTCGGATTCGTTGCGGGCGTGCAGGGCGGCGGCCTCGATCACCGCCAGGCTCTGTCGCGAGCAGGCCGCGCTGTCCAGGTGCAGCCCGGCCATCGGCGGGCGGGCCACCCGCCAACGGGCGGCCAGCGAGTCCCCGACGGTCACTTCACGGCCAGCGACAGCCCGAAATCGCCCGCTGCGTCCGTCCACCACCGGGTGCGGCGCAGCCCCGCCGCGGCCAGTTCGGCGCTCACCCCGTCCGGGCGGAATTTGCACGACACCTCGGTGAGCATCTCCTCACCGGCCGCGAAATCGACGGTCAGGTCGAGCGCGTCCACCCGGACCCGTTGGGGCCGGGCCGCCCGCAACCACATTTCGATGCGCTCCTCTTCGGCGTTCCAGCGCGCCACGTGTTCATACGCCTCGACATCGAAGTCGGCGTCGAGTTGCCGGTTGATCACCGCCAGCACGTTGCGGTTGAACGCTGCCGTCACCCCCGCCGGGTCGTCGTAGGCCCGCACCAGCCGGCCGGTGTCCTTGACCAGGTCCGTGCCCAGCAGCAGGCTGTCCCCCGGCCGCATCTGGGCGGACAGGCTCGACAGGAACTCCGCGCGCGGGCCGGGCGTGAGGTTGCCGATCGTCGACCCCAGGAAGGCGAACAGGCGGCGGCCGCCGGTGGGGATCTCGGCGAGGTGTTCCTCGAAATCGCCGCAGACCGCGTTGATTTCGATCCCCGCGTATTCCCGCTGGATGGCCGCCGCCGCGGTCTCCAGGATGCCGGCGTCGACGTCGAAGGGGACGAACCTGCGCAGCGCTCCGCGTTGGCGCAGCGCGTCCAGCAGCAGCCGGGTCTTCTCCGACGTTCCGCTGCCCAGCTCCACCAGGGTGTCGGCCTGGCTGGCCCCCGCGATGTCCGCCGACCGCGCGCGCAGGATCTCCGCCTCGGCGCGGGTCGGATAGTACTCGGGCAACCGGGTGATCTGATCGAACAGGTGGCTGCCCAGCGAATCATAGAACCACTTGGGGGGCAACGACTTCGGCGTCCGGCGCAGGCCGTCCGACACGTCGCGGCGTAACGCCCGGTCGGCGGAGTCGGCGGCCAGGTGGTTGGCCAGGGTCAGCGTCATCGATAACCTTCCGATCGATCCAGCGGGGTCAGCGCGACGCCCGTCGCGGTGACCTCGACGAGGTGGCGGTCCGGCACGTCCTCCCAACCGGAGTCGTTGTCATACGGCTCGCTGGCCAGGACGACACCGTCCGGGCGGCGCAGGATCGACAGGGTGTCTCCCCAGGTGGTGGCCAGCAGGCGAGCGCCGTCGGCGGCCAGGATGTTCAGCCGGGCGGCCGGGTCGGCAGCCGCTATCTCGGTGATCGTCTCGCCGAGCGCGTCGAGGCCGCGGTCGAAGATGGCGGCCGCCAAGAGCGCGCTGTCACAGATCGATTCGGCGCGCGAGGTCGCGGGCAACACGGCGCGGTCGACGACCCCGTTGTGCGACAGCAACCACCGGCCGTCGGTGAAGGGCGCCGTCGCGCTGGCGTCGATCGGCATCCCGACCGTCGCCGATCGCACCGCGGCCACCACGCAGCGGCTGCGCAGGGCAGGGGCCACGGAGTCGAACGACACGTCACCCCACAGCGGTGCCTGGCTACGCCAGCGGCGGGGGCCTCCCGAAGCGCCGTCGAAAAACCCCACGCCCCAGCCGTCGGCGTTGAGCAGCCCGTGCTTCTGCCGGCGCGGGGCATACGACTGCACCCGCAGCCCGCACGGCGGATCCAGCACCAGCGAGGAGACTGTGACGTCGGCCCCGAGCCAACCGAGGTGGCGGCACATCAGGCGAAATCCTCGACGTCCCAAGCCAACCGGACACCGGAGAAGATCTGGCGCCGGATCGGATGATCCCAGTTGCGAAAGCTCGGCCGCAGGATCGCGGGCTCCACGGCCCACGAGCCGCCGCGCAGCACCCGGTAGTCGCCGTCGAAGAAGGGCTGCGAGTAGCGCTCGTAGATCATCGGAACGAACCCCGGCCACGGCCGCAGCGGCGAGCAGGTCCACTCCCACACGTCGCCGAGCATCTGCTCCGCCCCGTACGCCGAGGCGCCGGCCGGGTACGCCCCGACGGGCGCCGGGCGCAGCCCGGCGCCGCCCAGGTTGGCGAGGGCGTCGGTCGGCGGCTGCGCCCCCCACGGGTAGCGGCGCCGGCTCTCGGTGGCCGGATCCCACGCACAGGCCTTCTCCCATTCCGCCTCGGTGGGCAGCCGCGCGCCCGCCCATGCGGCGTAGGCCTGCGCCTCGAAGTAGGTGACATGCTGCACCGGTTCGTCGGCGGGAATGTCCTCGACGTGACCGAACCGGGTGCGCGTCCGTCCGTCCGGACCCCAGAACTGCGGCGCGGTCAGGCCCGCGCGCCGGCGGTGCTCCCAACCGCGCTCGGACCACCACCGCGGGTCGGAGTAGCCGCCGTCCTCGATGAAGTGCCGCCATTCCCCGTTGGTCACCGGGACCCGGCCGATGCGAAACGCGGGCAGTTCCACGACGTGTGCGGGACGCTCGTTGTCCAGCGAGTAGGGCTCGCTGATTGCGTCCACGCCCAGCACGAACGGGCCGGCGGGCACCAGCACCGAGCTACCGGCCAGGCCGGGCCGACCGGCCGGCAACGCCGCGGTGTCGCGCAGCAGTGGCGCGCCGCTGCGCAGGTTCAGCGCCTGCAACATGGTCTCGTCGTGCTGATTTTCGTGGCTGATCACCATCGCGTAGACGAAGCTGTCGGCGTCGTCGGGCAGGGCGTCCAGGGCGTCGAGCGCGGCCGACCGCACGGTCTCGCAGTACGACCGCGCCCGGTCCGGGGGCAGCAGCGGCAAGTCGACCCGGCTGGCCCGCGAGTGCACGAAGGCGTCGTAGAGCCCCTCGACGGCCGGGGGCAGCATGCCCGGCCGGCCGGGGTCACCGCCACGCAGCAGCCACAGCTCCTCTTGCTGACCGATGTGCGCCAGGTCCCACACCAGGGGGCTCATCAGCGGGTCGTATTGCCGGTACAGTTCGGCGTCGTCGAAGTCGCACAGCCGCAACGTCCGCGCCCGCGCCCGCGCCAGATCGTCGGCAAGACCTGCCCGGCAGGACGATCGCAATCGCGGCGCGGGGGGCACTCCCCAGCTCCGCGGGGACCCCACCCGCTTGCGGGGGACCGGCCGCAGCGGGTCGGAATCATCAGCGGAAGTCACAGCCCCCCTTGCGCCCGCCGCGCCACCGTGGGCGCGATGCCGTGCCGGATCACCTGGTCGGAGAATTCGTCGCCGGGGCACCGGCCCCGCTCCACGGCGTCGACCAGCCGCTGCATCGGGCCGCCGAGTTCCGGCGGTGCCAGCTCGGCGGCGACGGCCACGCACCGGTTGGCCGCGGCGTAGAGCCGCCGGTCCCGCAGACCGGCCTGGGCCGCGGCGTCCCAGGCGGTGGCCACCGGTTCGACCGCCTCGGCCGCGACGGCGGCCGCGACCGGGTCGTCGAGCAGGGTCACCAGGGTGAACACCAGGGCCGGCCAGAAGACGTCCGGCGCGCTGTCCAGATAGCGGATTTCCAGCCACTGCCTCGGCCGCACCGGCGGAAACAGGGTGGTCAGGTGGTATTCGAGGTCGGCGATGGTGGGACGGCGATCGCCCAGCAGCACCCGGCCGTCCACCCAGTCGGCGAACGGCACCCAATGCGTGACCGCGACGGCGTCCGGGGAGTTGACCAGCATCACCGGGGCCTTCAGCGCGTAGCGCGCCCAGTCGGTGCCCGGGTCGTCACCGCTGACCCCCAGGATGGGGCCGCACCGCGCCGAGTCCATCTGGCCCCAAACCCACTGCCGGGTGGAGGCCCAGCCGGTGAACTCGCCGCGCAGCATCGGGGAGTTCGCGGCCATCGCGATCATGGTGGGTCCCAGCGCGTGCGCCAGCCGTACCCGGTCCGCCCAGCCGGCCCGCGGACCGGCGTCCAGGTTGACCTGGATGGAGGCGGTGGACGTCATCATCGCGGCGCCCGCCGCACCGGAGCGGCTGGACGCGAAGAACTGCTCCATCGCGCGGTAGCGCGCGCCCGGGTTGATGCGCTTGGGCAGCCGCAGCGGGTCCGCCCCGAGGAAGACCAGCCCCAGGCCGGCGTCGGCGAACGCCGACCGCAGCACGCCCTGGTCGCCGCGCATCGCGTCGATGGCGGCCACCACCCCGTCGGCCGGCGGGCCGGACAGCTCCACCGCACCGCCGGGCTCCACGGTCACGCGGCTGCCGCCGGGCAATGCCGGTAGCCGCTCCAGCACGCGGGCGATCTCGCGCCAGGCGGGCCGGCGATGCGGGTCGGACGGGTCGTGGCAATGAGCTTCCAACTCCAGGCCCACCCGGCCCAGCGGGCCGTCCACCAGGCAGCCCTCGGCGATGTAGTGCGCGGCGGCCTTGGAATCGGCCATCTCGGAGCCCGCGGTAGTGATGGCGGCAAACGTCATATCACTATCCCTTCGGGCCTGGGCCAGCCTGAGCACGCGCCTGCGGACCACTTCCCTGCACAGCTAAGGCAACGGTAACCGCCACTACTTCATCTAACAGATGGCCCCGACATATTCCCGTTCGCGCGCGATCTCAAGCATGCCCATGCGGGCCGCGGAAGCCGGCTCACTGACCGAGCGCGTTCTGCATCGCACCGGCCAGCACGTTGACCGCCGGCCCGGCGTTGCCAGACTGGCAGACCTTGGCCTGCAGCAATACATTTTCGCGCAGCCTGGTTTGATTGAAGCAGCGCCGATCGGTGCCGGCTTCTTGCTTGGTCCAGTTCGCGTCGGCGGGTCCCGGCGGGCCGCCGTCGAACGTCCACACCTGGGTGACGCCGTTGTCCAGGTGCATCGCGGTGGTCTGGCCCGAGCAGCCCACCGTTCGGTCCACCAGGCGATGGAAGGCACGGTCGGCGGCGTCGTTGGTGGCAAACACCCCGACGGCCTGCTTGACGAAGTGGGTCTGGTCGTTGGCCGACGTCTGGGTGACGGCGCCGTTGAACGACGCCAGGTCGGGGTCGTTGTACACCTCGGGCAATCCGATGTCGGCCCAGTTGTTGCACACCGGGACGTCCACCCAGTCGCCCTGCACCGGTTCGGTGAATACCGACTCCCAGCCCATGGGTCCGCCGACGATGTTACCTACCGAGCCCTTACCCAGGACCGCGTAGTTCACCACCCCCGGGTCCGACGGGTGCGCGGCCGCAACCGGGAGCGCGACCGCGCCCCCGATGGCCAGGCCGATGGTGATCGCCGCCGCGCGAACCCGCATGGTCATTCACACGATCATGCCAGGCACGCGGCCGGGCGGTCAGCCCCCGTTGGCCCGGACGCCCTCCTCGACCAACTTGGCGAGGTCGGGGTCGACGTTGCGCCAGTACTCGAACACCCGCGACAGCACCGGCTCCTTCACGCCCTTCGAGACATGTCCAATGATGTTGTGCGCCAAGCGGTCCCGGGCCGCGTCGTCGAGAACCTCGCGGACCATGGTGCCGGCCTGGCCCCAGTCGTCGTCCTCGGGGTGCAGCGTGTACGCGGCGCGGACCATGTCGCCGTCGGCGTGCCAGCGCACCTCGGCGGCGCGGGCCGGGTCGGCGTGCGGGCCACCGTAGGAGTTCGGCGCATAGACGGGGTCGGAGGCGTTCTTCACCCGCATCGCCCCGTCCTTGGAGTAGCTGTTCACCTCGACCTTTGGCTCGTTGACCGGGATCTGCCGGTAGTTGGTCCCCAGCCGGGCGCGGTGCGCGTCAGAGTAGGAGAACCCGCGGGCCTGCAACATCTTGTCGGGGCTCAGCCCGGTGCCGGGCACGGTGTTGTTCGGCTCGAAGGCCGCCTGCTCGATCTCGGTGTGATAGTCGGTGACGTTGCGGTTCAGCGTCATCTTGCCGACGTCGATCAACGGGTAGTCGGCGTGCGGCCACACCTTGGTCAGGTCGAACGGGTTGAACCGGTAGCTCTTGGCCTCCTCGTACGGCATGATCTGCATCTTCAGCGTCCAGCTCGGGTGGTCGCCGCGCTCGATCGCCTCGTAGAGGTCGCGCTGGTGGTAGTCGCCGTCCTCGCCGGCCAGCCGGTCGGCGTCCTCCTGGGTCAGGAAGTCGATGCCCTGCTCGGTGATGAAGTGGTACTTCACCCAGAAGATCTCGCCCGCGGCGTTGATCCAGCTGTAAGTGTGACTGCTGTAGCCGTTCATGTGCCGCCACGTCTTGGGAATACCGCGGTCACCCATCAGCCAGGTCACCTGGTGCGCCGACTCCGGTGAGAGCGTCCAGAAGTCCCACTGCATGTTGTGGTCGCGCAGGTTCGTGGCCTGCATGCGCTTTTGCGACCGGATGAAGTGCTGGAACTTCAGCGGGTCCCGCATGAAGAAGACCGGCGTGTTGTTGCCGACCAGGTCGAAGTTGCCCTCGCTGGTGTAGAACTTCAGCGCGAAGCCGCGGGGGTCACGCCAGGTGTCCGGGCTGCCGCGCTCGCCGGCGACGGTGGAGAACCGGGCAAGCATGTCCGTCTTGGTGCCGGGCTGGAAGACCGCGGCCCTGGTGTATTGGCTGACGTCGTTGGTGACCTCGAAGGTGCCGAAGGCGCCGCCGCCCTTGGCGTGCGGCTGCCGCTCCGGGATGCGTTCCCGGTTGAACTGGGCCATCTGCTCGATCAGATAGTGGTCCTGCAGCAGGATGGGGCCGTCGGGGCCGACGGTCAACGACTGGTCGTCGCTGGGTGCAGCGATGCCGGCGTCAGTGGTGGTGAAACGCTCCGTCATGTCGCTATCTCCTCGATTGCTGGGCTGACGCGCTCATGGGGTGTTACGGGCGCGGCGCGGGCGTGCTCGGCGTCGGGCTTGCCGACGGCCCACCGGGGCCGCTCACGCCGGGACCGCCCCCGGGGCCGCCGGGTCCACCCGGGCCACCGGGCGGCATCGGGACGATCAGCGCCGGGCCGCCGGAATTCCACGGGCCGCCAGGGCCGGGACCGCCGGACCCCCACGGCCCGGGGCCGGGACCGGGGCCCCACGGGCCGGTACCGGGACCGGGCCCCCACGGGCCGTTGCCCGGGCCGGGTCCGCCCGGGCCGCCACCAGGCGTGAACATCTGGCCGTGGTGGTAGTGGCAGTGGTGGTAGTGACCGAACAAAAAGGCACCGGCGAAGAACACGGTGGAGATGATGAAGACGATTCCGGCGACGATGACCACCCATGCGGCGGCCGTGTAGAGCCGCGGGGGCTTCACCCGCTCGGGGCGCGGCGGCGGGGGTGGCACGGGTGCGGCGGTCGGCGGGGGCGGCGGCGGTTCGGGTGTCTCGCTCATGCCTTGAATCATGCCCAGGGGCGCGGCGGCCGTAACAGGTTCGGGACCACAAACTTGCTGTGAATCCGGAGCCGGCGCTGACTGAACGACGGGCAGCCCGGTGCTCTGCCGAGCACCGGGCTGCTGGTTGTTCGGTGAAGGGTTGGACTACCGGCCCGGGGCGACCGACGACGGGATCTGGCTGGGCCCGGGGGCGCCGGGGGTCGCCGACGCGGGCCCGCCCTGCTGGATGCCGGCCGGTCCGCCGGCACCCGGGCCGCCCGGACCGCCCATGCGGTGCGGGTGCATGAACGCCGCGTGGTGCTTGTGGTGGTGGCCGCCGTGATGGCCGCCGCGGTGGCCGAGGATGAAGCCGGTGAAGAACACGACCGCGACGATGAACACGATCCCGGCGACGATGGCGACCCACGCGGCGAGTTGGAAGACCCGCGGGGCCCGGTATGCCGCCGCGGCTTCCGCGGCGGCCGGTGCGGTGGCGGTGGAGGACCGCGCGATGGGGGTTTCGGATGTTTCACTCATGAGACAAATGATGAAGCCGTTAACACCAGTTGCGGCTATGCGCTCCTTATGTAGCAGCTATGAGCGCAAGGGGCCCACCGCTCGGCTTCGCCGGGCCGAATGGATCAAACCCGGGCCGATTCGCAATCCGTAGAAATCGGCGCGTACCAGCCCCCCGTCGGTGACTTAGGATGGCACGTGGTAGCGGCCGGCGCGCCACTGCACCGCTCGCGTGACCGGCACGACGAGAGGAACGGTCGGTGGGTGCAATGTATTTGGCCGCCGTCAGGCAAGGCGGAGAGCAAGCACCCCGGCGTCACCGGCTGCCGAAGGCGCTCCCCAGGACATGACCCAGCCGGCCAGGGTCGCTGCAGCACAAGGAGATTGAGCCGATATGACGCAGACGCTGAACGTCGAATATCAGGAACTCATCGCGCGCGCTGAAGAACTCGAGCAACCGCTGCCAACCGTCCCGTCCACCAATCCGCAAGGCCCCTGCAACCTTTCGTTCATTCACGATACCGCTGCACGACTCGCATTCACCGCCGACACGTTTCGGATGTACCTCAAAGGGTGCGAACGGGAATGGAAGAGTCTGGCGAAATCGCTGAGGAACGCGGCAAAGGCCTATGAAGAGGTCGACACCGGGGCCGCGGAGGACATCGACAAGATCCTGACCGACGGCTCTTCCGCCGCGGCCATGGCGCCGGTGCAAGTGGTCGCGGAGGAGGAGCCGTGGTCACCACCCCCACCCGCGGCCGCGGCGGCGCCGTTCGAATACCCCTATTACGAAGTCAGACGGGCGGCGGCGGACATCGAGTCCGGTGACCAGGGAACCGCATTCAGGGCGTTTGCGCAGGAATGGGAGTCGTTCCAACGGGCGCTTCGGGAGCAAACCAATCGGTTCCGGCTCTTCAATAGCTGGGAGGGTGAGGCGACGGCGCAGGTCGAGCAGAATTTCCAGCGGCAAAAGGAGTGGATCTACTCGATGGCGAAATTGTGCGGTGACCTCGCGCAGCAGGCCAACAGGGTCGTCGACGTGCACAAGAAGGCCACCGCCACCACCGGGTACAACAACCAGCACGCCCTTGATGGCGCGCACCCCACGTCCTATGAAATATCGCAGTGCGATTATTGGTACAGGCGCTACATGGAATCCAACAATCAGTACTACGTGACCGTCACCATTCAATGGTATGAGAAGCTGCAGGCAACCTCGGAATCGGCGCTGAAGTATTACGTTCAGTATGCGAACTTGCCGTTGAAGGCGCTCACCCCGGATACGCCTCCCAAGGCGACGGTCATCAAGCCGCCCGACAAAACGCCAAAGCCCAACCCGGGCGATCCCAACGCGGAAAATCCCAACCCGGATGATCCCGACGCGAGTCCCAAGCCGGAACCGAAGCCCACCCCGGGCGGCGGGACGCCCACCCCGGGCGGCGGGACGCCCACCCCCGCGCAGATCGGTCAGCTTGCGGGCAACATTTCGCAGGGTATGCAGGGCTTTTCCGAAGGGATGCAGGGCGCTACGCAGGGGGTGCAGGGCATCATGCAGGGCATCCAGGGCTTCGCGCAGGGCGGCGGCTCGATGCCGGCTTCACTGGCCTCGGACACCACCGCGATCGACCCGCAAGCGGACGCGGAAAAGAAGGACGACGACAAGAAGGACGACGAGGAAACGCAGGACCAGGCGACACTCGTCGACGGCGCCGCCGCGGGCGATCAGGCTTCCGGCGCCGCCCCCACCGCGCCACCGGCTGCCGGCGGCCAGGCGGGGGCGGCGCCTTCGGAAGTGGTGCTCTGACAAGGCCGCGGCGAGCGGGCGCCGGTTCGTCGGGTCGGCAGGATCACGGTTTGAACGGGTTCACCGCGAACTGGATGACCCGGTAGGGCGCCGCGACCCGGGCCCGAGTGTCCCACTGGCTCACGAAGATTCGCAGCTCGTCGAGGGTGGAGCCGGGCGAGATGTACCCGCCGTACGGTTGGGCGAGCCGGTTGTCGTAGGGCGGCGGCAGGCTCTCCGCGGGATCCGGCCACTCGTCGTGCTGCACCACCGTGGTCACCGGCGCGTCGCCCAGCCCGGTCGGGTCGTCGGCGACGCGGACCTCCATGTTGCCGGTGACCGAGTTGAAATACGACAGCACGGCCTTGCCGTCGATCTGCCGGATGCACAACTCGCCGACGGCGTCCGGCCACAGCGGGGTGGGCGGCCTGCCCCAGCCGCCGTGCGGGCCGGCCGCCCAGCCCTGCCATCGGGACCGGTCGGTGAACGCCTGCGGGGTGGCCCGATACAGCAGGACGGGGTCGCGGCGGGTGAAGCTGTCCGCCACGATGTACACCCACCCGGTGGGCGAGTCCGGGGTGGGGATCGGGTCGTAGTAGCCGCTGATCTGGGTCTGCGAACCGCCCTGATAGGAGGCGGGTCGCCGCGATCCGGCGATGGTCTGCCACCCGGCCCGCGCCGGCTCGGCCGTCACCAGCCGTGAGCTTTGCGGCTCCAGGTTCTTCGTCGTCGTCACCATCACGTAGTTGCGCCGGTTGATCTGCACCACCCCGGCGGGCAGCTGCGAGGCGCCCGGCGGGGCCGGGTCGGCCAGCAGCGGATGGCTGATCCCGGTGACGCCGGTGTAGCGCACGCCGGCCGGGTCGTCGACGGACGCGGTGTCCACGTGCAGCGCCACCGGGGCGTACCAGCCGCCGAACCCCACCCCCTGGCCGGCGAAGCTGTCGCCGCACACCTGCAACAGTTCGGTGGGGAACTCGACGAACTCACACAGGTCCGTGGCGCCGATGCCGTAGTCCCCGGTGGGGGTGCCGGTGCCGGCCGTGGGGCCGATCCGCAACACCTGACCGGGGGCCAGCGGACCCACGATGGGCTCGGGGGCCGGCGCCGGCGGGTCGGCGCGGGCAAGCCAACACCATTGCGGCGCAAGCAGAGTCAGTGCAAGCGAGCACCGCGCGACCAGTCGGGCAGGCGCGGTGCTCACCCGCGGATCACAGCTGGGCGGCCAGCAGCTCGGCGATCTGGATGGTGTTCAGCGCCGCCCCCTTGCGCAGATTGTCCCCGGACACGAACAGGGCCAGGCCGCGCCCGTCGGGCACGCCCGGGTCGCGCCGGATGCGGCCGACCAGCGACTCGTCGACGCCGGCGGCCGCCAACGGGGTCGGCACGTCGACCACCTTGACCCCGGGCGCGCCGTCGAGCAGTTCGCGGGCGCGTTCGGGCGACAGCGGCCGGGCGAATTCGGCGTTGATCGACAGCGAGTGCCCGGTGAACACCGGCACCCGCACACACGTACCGCTCACCGCCAGCTCCGGGATGCCGAGGATCTTGCGGCTCTCGTGCCGCAGCTTCTGGTCCTCGTCGGTCTCGCCGGAGCCGTCGTCCACCAGCGAGCCGGCCAGCGGCACCACGTTGAACGCGATCGGCGCCACATACGTCGTGGGCGCGGGGAAGGCGACCGCGGAGCCGTCGTGCACCAACCGCTCGGCGTCGTCGATGACCGCGCGTGCCTGCGTGGCCAGCTCCTCGACCCCGGCCAGACCGCTGCCCGACACCGCCTGATAGCTCGAAACCACCAGCCGAGTCAGCCCGGCCTCGTCGTGCAGCACCTTGAGCACCGGCATGGCGGCCATCGTGGTGCAGTTCGGGTTGGCGATGATGCCCTTGGGTCTGCGGTGCGCGTCCCGCTCGAAGTTCACCTCGGACACCACCAACGGCACGTCGGGGTCCTTGCGCCACGCCGACGAATTGTCGATCACCGTCACCCCGGCCGCGGCGAACCGCGGCGCCTGCACCAGCGACATGGTCTTGCCGGCGGAGAACAACGCGATGTCCAGCCCGGCCGGGTCCGCCGTCGCCGCGTCCTCGACCTCGATCTCCTGACCGCGGAACTCGAGCTTGCGCCCCCGGGAGCGGGAGGACGCGAAGAACCGCACCGACGTGGCGGGGAAGTCCCGCTCGTCGAGCAATCTGCGCATCACCTGGCCCACCTGGCCGGTGGCGCCCACCACGCCTATCGCAACCATCTACCTGCCCGTCCCCGCGTACACCGTCGCCGACTCGTCGCCGCCGAGCCCGAACGCCTCGTGCAGCGCCACGACGGCCTTGTCTAGTTCGGTGTCGCGGCACAGCACCGAGATGCGGATCTCGGAGGTGGAGATCAGCTCGATGTTGACGCCGACCTCGGCCAGGGCTTCACAGAAGGTCGCGGTGACGCCGGGGTGGCTGCGCATGCCCGCGCCGATCAGCGACACCTTGCCGATGTGGTCGTCGTAGAGCAGCTGGCTGAACCCGATCTCGTCCTTGAGCGCATCCAGCTTGGCCACCGCCGTGGGCCCGCTGTCCCGCGAGCAGGTGAAGGTGATGTCGGTCTTGCCGTCCTCGATCTTGGAGACGTTCTGCAGCACCATGTCGATGTTGACCTCGGCGTCGGCGACGGCCCGGAAGACGCGCGCCGCGTAGCCGGGGATGTCGGGGATGCCGACGACGGTCACCTTCGCCTCGCTGCGGTCGTGCGCGACTCCGGTCAGGATGGGGTCTTCCATTGGCTTGTCCTTGATCGATCCGACGACGACGGTGCCCGGCTTGTCCGAGTACGACGAGCGGACGTGCACCGGGATGTTGTAGCGGCGGGCGTATTCCACGCAGCGCAGCATCAGCACCTTGGCGCCGCACGCCGCCATTTCGAGCATCTCCTCGAAGGTCACGGTGTCCAGTCGGCGCGCGTTGTGCACGATCCGCGGGTCCGCGGTGAAGATGCCGTCCACGTCGGTGTAGATCTCGCAGACGTCGGCGTGCAGTGCGGCGGCCAGCGCCACGGCGGTGGTGTCCGAGCCACCGCGGCCCAGCGTGGTGACGTCGCGGGTGTCCTGGCTGACGCCCTGGAACCCGGCGACCAGCACGATGCGCCCCTCCTCGAGCGCCTCCTGCAGCCGGCCCGGAGTGACCTCGATGATCTTGGCGTTGCCGTGCGTGCCGGTGGTGATCACGCCGGCCTGCGAGCCGGTGAACGAGCGCGCCTGCGCGCCCAGCGACTCGATCGCCATGGCCACCAGAGCGTTGGAGATGCGCTCGCCGGCGGTCAGCAGCATGTCGAGTTCGCGCGGCGGCGGGGCCGGGCACACCTGCTGGGCCAGATCCATCAGGTCGTCGGTGGTGTCGCCCATCGCGGAGACCACCACGACGACGTCGTTGCCCTGCTTCTTGGTCGCGACGATGCGCTCGGCGACGCGGCGGATCCGATCGGCGTCGGCCACCGAGGATCCGCCGTACTTTTGCACGACGAGCGCCACTGTTGGTCTTCCTGTCTTCTGAGTCTCTGCGCTGATTGCGCGTTAAGTCCACAACAGAATACGTGCCTGCCCATCCGGGTTTTTGGCGCTGTCTGCGGGTACCGCTTGAATCGAGTGTGAGCTGGGGGCCCGGTGTGTGAGTTCGGGGCGGGGCTTTCGCGATTCGCCCGCCCCGGATGCACCCGCAAAGCCGTCGTCGCACATTCGGCGCCGGGGATTCCCAGCCAGCTTCCGCGCAATTTTTACCCGAGCGCCAAAAGCGGTAGAGTTGCCGACGTGCAGCGGGTGCTCCTCCTCGGACGCCGCGACGGGGTCTGATCCAGACCGGCCTCCCGTCGCGGGTGTTCGCGATGCGCCGGTCTGAGGTTCCTTCTGACACCCCCGGAGCAAACACCGTGACTTCCAACCCCGACGCCTACACCTCGGCGCGAAACATCACCAAACCCGCGGGACCGCCGCGGCCGGGCCAGCCCGCCTGGAATCCTCAGCGGGGCTCGGCGATGCCGGTCAACCGGTACCGGTCCTTCGCCGAAGAGGTCGGGCCCATCCGGCTGCCCGACCGCACCTGGCCCGACCGGGTCATCGACCGCGCGCCGCTGTGGTGCGCGGTGGACCTGCGCGACGGCAACCAGGCGCTGATCGACCCGATGAGCCCGACCCGCAAGCGCCGCATGTTCGACCTGCTGGTGCGCATGGGTTACAAGGAGATCGAGGTCGGATTCCCCTCGGCCAGCCAGACCGACTTCGATTTCGTGCGCGAGATCATCACCGACGGCGCCATCCCCGACGACGTCACCATCCAGGTGCTGACCCAGTGCCGTCCCGAACTCATCGAGCGCACGTTCGCGGCGTGCGACGGCGCTCCGCGGGCCATTGTGCACTTCTACAACTCGACGTCAATCCTGCAGCGCCGCGTGGTGTTTCGCGCCGACCGGGCCGCGGTGCAGGCGATCGCCACCGAAGGCGCCCGCAAGTGCGTCGAGGAGGCCGCCAAATACCCTGGCACACAATGGCGTTTCGAATATTCGCCGGAGTCCTACACCGGCACCGAGCTCGAGTACGCCAGGCAGGTGTGCGACGCCGTCGGCGAGATCATCGCGCCGACCCCGGAAAACCCGATCATCTTCAACCTGCCCGCCACGGTCGAGATGGCCACTCCCAACGTCTATGCCGACTCGATCGAGTGGATGAGCCGCAACCTGGCGCGTCGCGACTCCGTCATCTTGAGCCTGCATCCGCACAACGACCGCGGAACCGCTGTCGCCGCAGCCGAATTGGGATACCAGGCGGGCGCCGACCGGATCGAGGGCTGCCTATTCGGCAACGGCGAGCGCACCGGCAACGTGTGCCTGGTGACGTTGGGGCTCAACCTGTTCTCCCGCGGCGTGGACCCGCAGATCGACTTCTCCAACATCGACGAGATCCGCCGCACCGTGGAGTACTGCAACCAGCTGCCGGTGCACGAGCGTCACCCCTACGGCGGGGACCTGGTCTACACCGCCTTCTCCGGCAGCCACCAGGACGCCATCAACAAGGGCCTGGACCAGATGAAGATCGACGCGGACGCGGCGGACACCGACGTCGACGACATGCTCTGGCAGGTGCCCTACCTGCCGATCGACCCCAAGGACGTCGGGCGCACCTACGAGGCGGTGATCCGGGTCAACTCGCAGTCCGGCAAGGGCGGGGTGGCCTACATCATGAAGTCCGACCACGGCCTGGCGCTGCCCCGGCGGCTGCAGATCGAGTTCTCCCAGGTGGTCCAGAAGATCACCGAGGGCGAGGGCGGCGAGGTCTCGCCGAAGGAGATGTGGGACGCCTTCTACGACGAGTACCTGGCGCCGGTGTGGCCGCTGGAGCGGATGAAGCAGCGGGTCGAGGCGTCGGAGGAGGACAGCGGCAACACCACGATCGCGGCGACCGTGAAGGTCAACGGCGTGGAGTCCGAGATCAGCGGCGCCGGCAACGGCCCGCTGGCGGCGTTCGTCCACGCGCTGGGCGACGTGGGGTTCGACGTCGCGGTCCTGGACTACTCCGAGCACGCGATGAGCGCCGGCGACGACGCGCAGGCCGCCGCGTACGTGGAGGCGTCGGTCAACGGCCGCACGGTGTGGGGCGTCGGCATCGCGCCGTCGATCACCACCGCATCACTGCGGGCGGTCGTGTCGGCGGTCAACCGCGCGTCGCGCTAACGCCGATCGCAAGCGCGGCGCCGGCGCCGGGCGTCGGCACCATCCGGCCTGGGCGGTCAGAACAGCGCGAGCTGCTGATCCACCGCGGTGGTGTCGGTGAATTCCTCCATGCTGGTACCGCCGACGACGGCACGGATGCAGTCCAGGAACTCGGCGTCGGAGAGCACCGGGATGCCCAACTGCCGAGCCAGATAGCCCTTGCCCTGGTCCGGGGCGGGGTGGTTGCAGACCACCAGCGAGGTCTCCCCGTCGACCGCGTCGCTGTAGGCCAACCCGGCATGCAGGATCCGCTCCACGAGCTCCTCGTGGGTGCGCCCCACCTCGGCCGCCAGCGCCACCCGCATGCCCTGCACCAGCGGCCTGCCGCACACGTAATGGCCGGGGTTGAGATACGGGCAGGGCATCCGGGATGCCAGCACCTTCAACGGGCGCAGCTCGTCGTGGGTGACGCGGCCGTTCGGCCACCGGCGCCGGGTCACCGGACGCACGGGCAGCCAGATGTCGCGTTCACGCGCCCGCTCGAGCGCCGAGGCCAGCACACCGGTCAGCACCAGCGCGTCGTCGAAGGCGTCGTGCGGCCGTTCCTGGGTCACGCCCCAGTGCGCCGCCAGCGTCTCCAACCGCAGGTTGTCGATGCCGAGGTCCAACCGCCGCGCGAGCTCGACCGTGCACATCACCGAGTCGATGGGCAATTCGGCCTCGGCGAGCTCGGCTTCGGCGGCCAGGAACGCGTAGTCGAACGCGACGTTGTGGGCCACCAGCGTGCGGCCGTCCAGCACCTTGATGACGTCGTCGACGACGTCGGCGAACTGCGGCTGGTCTTCCAGCATGGCGGCGGTCAGGCCGTGCACGTGGGTGGGACCCGGGTCCACGCCGGGGTTGAGCAGGCTGACGACGGACTGCTCGACGCGACCGTCGGAGTCGAGGCCGAGCACCGCCAGGCTGATGACCCGCGCCTGCCCCGGCCGGAAGCCCGACGTCTCGACGTCGATGACGGCCCAGCCCCCGACCGGCTCGCTGGCCGGCCGACCCCAGGACATGCCGTTCATGAGTTGAGGATGGCACGTCCGACCGACATCGCCTGGTCGCTGCACATCGTGTCGGCCGGTAATCTGCCCGGGTGATCACCACCCGCGCACGTCTCGCCCTCGCCGCGGGAGCGAGCGCGCGCTGGGCGTCGCGGGTGACCGGACGCGGGGCCGGGGCGATGATCGGCGGGCTGATCGCCATGACCCTGGACCGATCGGTGCTGCGCCAGCTCGCGGCCGGACGGCGCACCGTCGTCGTCACCGGCACCAACGGCAAGTCGACGACCACCCGGATGACCGCGGCGGCGCTGGGCACGCTGGGGCCGGTGGCCACCAACGCCGAGGGCGCCAACATGGACGCCGGCCTGGTCGCGGCGCTGGCCGCCAACCGCGAGGCACCGCTGGCGGCCCTGGAAGTCGACGAGATGCACGTGCCGCACGTGTCGGATGCCGTCGAGCCCGCGGTCGTCGTGCTGCTCAACCTGTCGCGCGACCAGTTGGACCGCGTCGGCGAGATCAATGTCATCGAGCGCACGCTGCGGGCCGGGTTGGCGCGGCACCCGACGGCGGTCGTCGTCGCCAACTGCGACGACGTGCTCATGACGTCGGCGGCCTACGACAGCCCGAACGTGGTGTGGGTGGCCGCGGGCGGCTCGTGGGCGAACGATTCAGTCAGCTGCCCGCGCAGCGGCGAGGTCATCGTCCGCGACCCCTCAATAAAGGGAGGCCACTGGTTTTCCACCGGAGCGGACTTCAAGCGGCCCAGCCCCCAGTGGTGGTTCGACGACGAGAAGCTGTACGGGCCCGACGGGCGGGCCCTGCCGATGCGGCTGGCGCTGCCGGGCGCGGTCAACCGCGGCAACGCCGCGCAGGCCGTCGCCGCGGCCGTGGCGCTGGGCGCGGACCCCGCCAAGGCCGTCGCGGCCGTCAGCCGGGTCGACGAGGTCGCCGGGCGCTACCGGACCGTCCGCATCGGTGACCACGAGGTGCGCATCCTGCTGGCCAAGAACCCCGCCGGCTGGCAGGAGGCGCTGTCGATGGTCGACAAGCAGGCGGCCGGCGTGGTCATCGCGGTGAACGGCCAGGTCCCCGACGGCGAGGACCTGTCCTGGCTGTGGGACGTGCGCTTCGAGCATCTCGCTGGTGGGCCTCGTGCGTCACGAGGCGAATCCGGCGAGGAACGGCAGCGCGAGAAGACCCGGGTGGTCGCCGCCGGCGAGCGGGGCACCGACCTCGCGGTGCGCCTGGGATACGCCGGCGTGGACCACACCCTGGTGCACGACACCCTGGCGGCCGTCGCGTCCTGCCCGCCGGGGCGGGTCGAGGTCGTCGCCAACTACACCGCGTTCCTCCAGCTGCAACGGGCATTGGCGCGCCATGGCTGACTCGACCGTGCGCATCGGGCTGGTGCTGCCCGACGTGATGGGCACCTACGGCGACGGCGGCAACGCGCTGGTGCTGCGCCAGCGGCTGCGGCTGCGGGGCATCGCCGCCGACATCGTCGAGATCACGCTGGCCGACCCGGTGCCGGAGTCGCTGGACCTCTACACCCTGGGCGGGGCGGAGGACTACGCGCAGCGGCTGGCCACCAAGCACCTGATCAAGCATCCGGGGCTGCAGCGCGCCGCGGAGCGGGGGGCGCCCGTGCTGGCGATCTGCGCCGCCGTGCAGGTGCTGGGGCAGTGGTACGAGACGTCGGCGGGTGAACGGGTCGACGGCGTCGGCCTGCTCGACGCCGTCACGTCGCCGCAGCAGGCCCGCACCATCGGCGAGCTGGTCAGCAAGCCGCTGCTGCCCGGGCTGACCCAGCGGCTCACCGGTTTCGAGAACCACCGGGGCGGCACCGTGCTCGGCCCCGCCGCGTCGCCGCTGGGGGCAGTGACCAAGGGCGCGGGCAACCGGGCGGGCGACGGCTACGACGGCGCGGTGCAGGGCAGCGTGGTCGCCACCTACATGCACGGGCCGTGCCTGGCCCGCAATCCCGAGCTGGCCGACCTGCTGCTGAGCAAGGTGGTGGGTGAGCTGGCGCCGTTGAACCTGCCAGAGGTGGAGTTGTTGCGCCGGGAGCGATTGGCGGTGCGCTGACGTGGGGAAAGACATCGCGAGAAGCAGCCGGCCGGGGTGGGCGGGCGGCGGCGCCCTGCTCGTCGCAGCCGCATTGATTACGCCGGTGCCCGCGCACGCCGCCCCGGAGGTGCCGAGCGGTCGGTACACCGTGCTCTATACCGACAGCGACAAGTCGACCAATTGGCTGTTCGCCCCGTGCGGGTCGGACTGCACCCTGGCGACCTCGCAGGACGGCGGGACGTTCGTCATCAGCTGGGAGTTCGACCTCGCGAACGGACGCTGGACCCACAGCGGCGCGACGCAGGCGCCGTGCGCGAACGGAGCCTCGGTCCCGGCAACCGTCGACTACAGCTTCGACGCCGTGTCACTTGCCGGTGAGGGCCGGACGACCACGTCGGACGGGTGTGGAGGTCCAGGCTCGACCGTCACTCGGCCGTTCCGACTGATCAAGTACTGAGCGGCCTCAGACCATCGCCCGGCGCCCGGCGAGGGCGCGGCCCAGCGTCAGCTCGTCGGCGAACTCCAGGTCGCCGCCCATCGGTAGCCCGGAGGCGATCCGTGTCACGGTCAAGCCGGGGATATCGCGCAGCATCCGCACCAGGTAGGTGGCGGTCGCCTCGCCCTCGGTGTTGGGATCGGTGGCAATGATCACCTCGGCGATGTCCACATCGTCCACCCGCTCCCCGATCCGGCTCAGCAGCTCGCGGATCCGCAGCTGGTCAGGCCCGACCCCGGAGAGCGGATCCAGCGCACCGCCCAGCACGTGGTAGCGGCCGCGGAACTCGCGGGTGCGCTCGACGGCCTGGACGTCCTTGGGCTCCTCGACGACGCACACCAGCGAGCCGTCGCGGCGGGGGTCCGAGCAGATCCGACAACGCTCGTTGTCGGAGACGTTGCCGCACACCGCGCAGAACCGCACACCGTCGCGGACCTTCCCCAGCGCCGCGGTCAGCCGGTCGATGTCCGGCGGTTCGACGGACAGCAGGTGGAAGGCGATGCGTTGCGCGCTCTTGGGCCCGATGCCCGGCAGCTTGCCGAGCTCGTCGATCAAATCCTGGACGGGTCCTTCAAACATGTCGGCGGAGGATCTAGAGCTCCGGCGCCGGGGCCGGAGGCTGGCCGGGGGGCGGCCCGCCCAAACCGCCGGCCAGCGCGCCCAGCCGTTCCTGCGCCATGCGGGTGACCTGCTTGGAGGCGTCGGCCATGGCGCCGACGATCAGGTCCTGCAGCGTCTCGACGTCGGCGGGGTCGACGACCTGGGGATCGATCCGCACCGCGACCACCTCGCCGCTGCCCTTCACCGTCACGTTGACCAACCCGCCGCCGGCCTGCCCGTGGATCTCGGCGTTGGCGAGCTGTTGTTGGGCTTCCATCAACTTCTGCTGCATCTGCTGCGCCTGGGCCAGCAGCGCCGACATGTCGCCTCCGGGTTGCATGACAGTCCCCTCGCATCTTGGTCTCGACTTGGTTTCGCCTGCGGGTGTCCGGCGATTCGAAACACCCAGCGTAGACCGCGCGAGGCTACCTTTGCGCCGTGGACCTACGAGTGAGCAGGCGTGTCGGCGTCAGGTTGATCATCGGTGTGCTGGTCGCCGCTTCGACGGCGATCACCCCGGCCGCGTGGGGTGCCCCCTCCAACATCGCCGGGATGGTGGTCTTCATCGATCCCGGCCACAACGGCTCCAACGACGCATCGATCAGCCGTCAGGTGCCCACCGGCCGCGGCGGCACCAAGGACTGCCAGGCGAGCGGGACCTCGACCAACAGCGGCTACCAGGAACACACCTTCACCTGGGACACCGCGCTGCGGGTCCGCCAGGAGTTGAACGCCCTGGGCGTCCGGACCGCCCTGGCGCGCGGGAACGACACCGGGCTGGGCCCGTGCGTCGACGAGCGCGCCAACATGGCCAACGCGCTGCACCCGAACGCGGTCCTGAGCATCCACGCCGACGGCGGGCCGGCGTCGGGCCGGGGCTTCCACGTCAACTACTCGGCCCCGCCCCTCAACCAGGTGCAGGCCGGGCCGTCGGTGCAGTACGCGCGGATCATGCGCGACCAGATGCAGGCCTCCGGGATCCCGCCGGCCAACTACATCGGCCAGAACGGTCTCTACGGGCGCTCGGACCTGGCCGGCCTGAACCTGGCGCAGTACCCGTCCATCCTGGTCGAGTGCGGCAACATGAAGAACCCCGCGGATTCGGCGCTGATGGAGTCGGCGGAGGGCCGGCAGAAGTACGCCGACGCGATGGTCCGCGGCGTGGCGGGCTTCCTGGCCTCCCAGGGCCAGGCGCGCTAGCTAGGCCGAGCCCTCCAATTCGTTCTTCAGGTTGGCCAGCACCTCGCCCTGAATCCTCTTCAGCCCCAACGGCGCAAACGTCTTCTCGAAGAACCCCTTGACGCCGCCCGCGCCGGTCCAGGTGGTCTTCACGGTGACGCTGGACCCGGGCCCGGCGGGGGCCACCGTCCAGTTGATGATCATCGACGAGTTCGCGTCCTTCTCGATGACGGAGTGGCCGGCGACGTCGACGTCGACCTGCACGTCGCGGACGCGGGATTTGGTCGCCTGCAGCTTCCATTTCGCCACCGTGCCCGCGCCCTGGCCGCCCTGCAGCACCTGGTAGTCGCTGTACTGAGGGGACAGAATCTTCGGGCGCATCTTTTGATAGTCCGCGACGGCCGCCAGGGTGGCGGCCGGCTCCGCGTTGACCAGAATTGTGCTGGCAGCACTCACCTGTCCCAAGACAAACTCCTGAAGTTATGCCGCCCGCGCGCGGGTGCACGGGCTGTGGTCGAAGACTAGGGTATATGTGGTGCCTGTCCCTGGATCTGCACTCTCGGCGCACAAGTCGGGCGTTGACCGGTTGATGGCGAGTTATCGATCCATCCCCGCGACGTCCGCCGTCCGGCTCGCCAAACCGACGTCAAACCTGTTCCGCGCCCGCACTAAACGCGACGCCCCGGGCCTGGACACGTCCGGGCTGACCGGCGTGCTGAGCGTCGATCCCGAATCTCGCACCGCGGACGTGGCCGGCATGTGCACCTACGAGGATCTGGTCGACGCGACGTTGCCTTACGGCCTTTCGCCGCTCGTCGTCCCGCAACTGAAGACCATTACCCTCGGCGGCGCCGTCAGCGGCCTGGGTATCGAGTCGGCGTCGTTTCGCAACGGCCTGCCCCACGAATCGGTGCTGGAGATGGACATCCTCACCGGCGCCGGCGATTTGCTCACCGCGTCGCGCACCCAGCACCCCGACCTCTTCCGCGCCTTCCCGAATTCCTATGGGACGCTTGGCTATTCAACCCGGCTGCGGATCGAGCTGGAGCCCGTCGCGCCGTTCGTGGCGTTGCGGCACGTCCGGTTCCGCTCGCTGCCGGCGCTGGTCGCGGCGATGGAACGCATCATCGACACCGGCGGGCAGGGCGGCACCCCGGTGGACTATCTCGACGGGGTGGTGTTCAGCGCCGACGAAAGTTACCTCTGCGTGGGCCGGCGAACCACCACCCCCGGCCCGGTCAGCGACTACACCGGCAAGGACATCTACTACCAGTCGATCCGGCACGACTCCGCGGGGGTGGAAGCCACCAAGGACGACCGGCTGACCATCCACGACTACCTCTGGCGCTGGGACACGGACTGGTTCTGGTGCTCGCGCGCCTTCGGCGTGCAGAACCCCCGGCTACGGCGGTGGTGGCCGCGGCGCTACCGGCGCAGCAGCGTCTACTCCAAGCTCGTCGCCATGGACCAGCGCTTCGGTATCGCGGACCGGATCGAGAAGCGCAACGGCCGGCCCCCGCGTGAGCGGGTGGTCCAGGATGTCGAGGTGCCGGTCGAGCGGACCTGCGACTTCCTGGAGTGGTTCCTGGGCAACGTGCCCATCACCCCGATCTGGCTGTGTCCGCTGCGCCTGCGCGACGACGAAGGCTGGCCGCTGTATCCGATGCGGCCCGACCACACGTATGTCAATGTCGGGTTTTGGTCCTCGGTGCCGGCGGGCACCACCGAAGGGGGAACCAACCGCGCGATCGAAGCGAAGGTGAGCGAACTCGACGGTCACAAGTCGCTGTATTCCGACTCCTACTACACCCGCGAGGAATTCGACGAGTTGTACGGCGGCGAGGCCTACAACACCGTCAAGAAAACCTATGATCCCGATTCCCGTCTCCTCGACCTCTACGCAAAGGCGGTACAGCGGCGATGACGACCACCAAAGAACCCCACCGCGCCCCGGCCCGAAAAATGAGCATGGCGGAGATCCTGGAGGTCTTCGCCGCGACCGGGCGGCATCCGTTGAAGTTCACCGCCTACGACGGCAGCACCGCGGGCAGCAAGGACGCCGAACTGGGCCTGGACCTTCGGACCCCGCGCGGCGCCACCTACCTGGCCACCGCTCCCGGGGAGCTCGGCCTCGCCCGCGCATACGTGGCGGGCGACCTGGACCTGTACGGCGTCCACCCCGGTGACCCCTACGAACTCCTCAAGACGCTGACCGACCGCGTCCAGTTCAAGCGGCCGCCCGCGCGGGTGCTCGCCCACGTGGTGCGTTCGATGGGCCTGGAGCGGCTGGTGCCGATCGCCCCGCCGCCGCAGGAGACCCCGCCGCGGTGGCGGCGGATCGCCGACGGGCTCATGCACACCAAGACGCGCGACGCCGAGGCCATCCACCACCACTACGACGTGTCCAACACGTTCTACGAATGGGTGCTCGGCCCGTCGATGACCTACACGTGCGCCGCCTATCCCCACGCCGACGCGACGCTGGAAGAGGCCCAGCAGAACAAGTACCGGCTGGTCTTCGAGAAGCTGAGGCTGCAGCCGGGCGACCGGCTGCTCGACGTCGGCTGTGGCTGGGGTGGCATGGTGCGCTTCGCCGCGCGCCGCGGGGTCCGGGTGATCGGCGCCACCCTGTCGAGCGAGCAGGCGAAGTGGGCGCAGCGCGCGATCGAGGACGAAGGGCTGACGGACCTTGCCGAGGTCCGGCATTCGGACTACCGCGACATCGGCGAGCGCGGGTTCGACGCCGTGTCCTCCATCGGGCTGACCGAGCACATCGGCGTCAAGAACTACCCGGCCTACTTCGGTTTCCTGAAGTCGAGGCTGCGCACCGGCGGCCTCCTGCTGAACCACTGCATCACCCGCCACGACAACAAGTCGACCTCGTTCGCGGGTGGCTTCACTGATCGGTACGTCTTCCCCGACGGGGAGCTCACCGGCTCGGGCCGCATCATCACCGACGTCCAGGACGTCGGCTTCGAGGTGCTGCACGAGGAGAACTTCCGGCAGCACTACGCGATGACGCTGCGGGACTGGTGCCGCAACCTGGTCGAGCACTGGGACGACGCGGTCGGCGAGGTCGGGCTGGCCACCGCCAAGGTGTGGGGCCTGTACATGGCGGCCTCTCGGGTGGCGTTCGAGCAGAACAACCTGCAGCTGCACCACGTGCTGGCGGCCAACGTCGACGCCCGGGGCGTCGACCGGCTGCCGCTGCGGCCGTGGTGGACGCCCTAGCCCTCTGGCGCCGAGGCCCGGGCTCAGGCGTTGTCGATCCGGCGCGCACCCAGCTCGTTCTGTAGCAGCTCGAGCGCGACCTCCTCGGGGTCGCGCCGCGGCCCCGACGACTCCGCGCGGCCGGCCTCGGCGAGCATGTGTTCCTCTTCGTCGTCGCGTCGGGCCACCTCGGGCGCCGGCTCTTCGACCCTCGTGGGCGGCGGGGCTGATTCGACCGGCACGGCCGCGCCCACCTCGCACCGCACCCGCCAGTTGACGCCCAGCGCGTCCTTGAGCGCCTCGGCGATGACGTCGGCGTTGCGCTGTTCGCACAGCCGCTTGGCCAGCGGCGCCGACGAATGCGTCAACACCAGCGTGTTCTCCTCGAGCGCGCGGACGGTGGCACCCGCCAGCATGACCTCGGTGGTGCGGCTGCGCTGGCGCACCTTGTCGCGCACCGTGGGCCACATGGATCGCACGGCGGCGGCGTTGAGTTCGCCGGGCGCGGCGGCCGGCTCGGCGATAGGCGCGGGGGCCGGCTCGGGGGCCGGCGGCACCGGGACCGGTTCCGGGACAGACTCCGGCTTGGGAACGGGCGGAGCGGACCGGGGCGGGACGTGTTCCTTGGGCGGGGCCGGCTCCCTGCGGGGCCGCGCGGGTGCGGCCACCGCCGGGTGCGGCGGGTGCGCGGCGGCCGCCTCCGAGGCGGGAATGGACATGTCGAGCCGGGTCTCGATCCGCTCGACGCGCTGCAACAGGGCCGACTCGGTCTCGCTGGCCGAGGGCAGTAGCAGCCGCGCGCAGACGACTTCGAGCAGCAGGCGGGGGGCCGTCGCGCCGCGCATCTCGCCGAGCCCCGCCTGCACGACCTCGGCGTAGCGGGTCAGGGTGGCCGGCCCGAGGCGGCTCGCCTGGTCCCGCATCCGGTCCAGCACGTCCTCCGGCGCGTCCACCACGCCGCGGCTGACCGCGTCCGGCACCGCTTGCAGCACGAGCAGATCGCGGAACCGCTCCAGCAGGTCGGTGGCGAAGCGCCGCGGGTCATGGCCGGCATCGATCACCGACTCCACCGCACCGAACAGTGCTGCGGCATCCCCTGCGGCGAGGGCGTCCACGGCGTCGTCGATCAGCGCGACGTCGGTGGCACCGAGCAGGCCGAGCGCCCGCGGGTATGTCACGTGCGCGCCCTCGGCGCCCGCCAGCAGCTGATCGAGCACCGACAGGGTGTCGCGCGGGGAGCCGCCACCGGCCCGGATCACCAGGGGGAACACCGCGTCGTCGACCGCGACGCCCTCCTGCTCGCAGATCCGCCCGATCAACGCCCGCATGGTCTTCGGCGGCAGCAGCCGGAACGGGTAGTGGTGGGTGCGCGAACGGATCGTCGGCAGCACCTTCTCCGGCTCGGTGGTGGCGAAGATGAAGATGAGGTGCTCGGGTGGCTCCTCCACGATCTTGAGCAGCGCGTTGAACCCCGCGGTGGTCACCATGTGCGCCTCGTCGATGATGAACACCCGGTAGCGCGACTGCGCCGGCGCGTAGAACGCGCGGTCCCGCAGCTCCCGCGTGTCGTCCACGCCGCCGTGGCTGGCCGCGTCCAGCTCCACCACGTCGATGCTGCCGGGGGCGTTCGGCGCCAGCGCCGTGCAGGATTCACAGACCCCGCACGGGGTGGCCGTCGGCCCCTGGGCGCAGTTCAGCGACCGGGCCAGGATGCGCGCCGACGACGTCTTCCCGCAGCCGCGGGGACCGGAGAACAGGTAGGCGTGGTTGATGCGGCCGGCTTCCAGGGCGATCGACAGCGGTTCGGTGACGTGCTCCTGGCCCACCACCTCGGCGAAGGTTGCCGGTCGGTACTTGCGGTAGAGGGCCACGCTCAGCAGGCTACCGGCGTAGTCCGACTAGAGCTCGGCTGGCATCGAGTGTGCATCAGTGACTTTCAGTGTGAATCCGGCGCGGGCTCGCCCGCGCGTCGTCGCCCTCAGCTCACACTGGGTGCGGCGGAGACCAGCAACGACTCCGACGCCGCCAGCAGCGCGCAGGTGGCCAGCCCGTCGACCGCGTCGCGCAGGTCGGGCAGCGACGGGAAGGTGGGCGCGATCCGGATGTTCTTGTCCTCCGGATCTTTTCGGTAGGGGAACGACGCTCCCGCCTCGGTCACGGCGATGCCCGCGTCCTTGGCCAGCGCCACGGTCCGGCGCGCCGTCCCCGGCAACACGTCGAGGCTGATGAAGTAACCGCCCTGCGGTTCGGTCCACGACGCGATCTTGGAGTCGCTCAGCCGCTTGTCCAGGATGTCCAGCGCCAGCTCGAATTTGGGCGCCAGGATCTGCTGGTGGCGCAGCATGTGCAGGCGCACCCCGTCGGCGTCGCGGAAGAAGCGCAGGTGTCGCAGCTGGTTGACCTTGTCCGGGCCGATCGACTTCTTCCCCGCGTACTGCAGGTACCACGCGATGTTGCCCAGGGAGCCGCCCAGGAAGCTCACGCCCGCGCCGGCGAAGGTGATCTTGGAGGTGGACGCGAACACATAGGGCCGGTTGGGGTTGCCGGCCTTGGCCGCCAGCCCCAGCACGTCGACCTGGTGGGTGAACTCGTGCGTCAGGGTGTGCACCGCATACGCGTTGTCCCAGAACAGCCGGAAGTCGGGCGCCGCCGTCCGCATCTGCACCAGCCGACGCACCGTTTCCCACGAGTAGGTGATCCCGGTGGGGTTGCCGAACACCGGCACCGACCACATGCCCTTGATGGCGGGATCGACGGCCACCAACTCCTCGATCAGGTCGACGTCGGGGCCGTCGGGCAGCATCGGGACGGGGATCATCTCGATGCCCATCGTCTCGGTGATGGCGAAGTGCCGGTCATAGCCGGGAACCGGGCACAGGAACTTGACGGCCGGTTCGTCCTTCCAGGGCCGCTGCGAGTCGACGCCGCCGTACAGCATCGAGAAGGCGACGAGGTCGTGCATCAGCTCCAGGCTGGAGTTGTTGCCGGCGATCAGGTTGGGCACTCCGATGCCGAGCAGCTCGCCGAAGATGGCCCGCAGCTCGGGCAGGCCGTGCAGGCCGCCGTAGTTACGCGTGTCGGTGCCCTCGCTGTCGCGATAGTCGTCACCGGGCAGGCTCAGCAACTGGTTGGACAAGTCGAGCTGCTCGGGCGCGGGTTTGCCGCGGGTCAGGTCGAGGGCCAGCTTCTTGGCCTGCAGGTTCGCGTAGTCCTGCTGGTTGTGCGCGTGCAGGGCCGCCAACTCTTCGGGGCTGAGGGAATCGAAAGACACCACGGGCCCTTTCGCTGCTCATAGTGGCGATCGCAAGCGCGGCGAAGCCGGGCGCAGCGGGTCGCCACTCATCAAACATAGGGGACCCCGCGCACCCGACAGAGCCCATTGACCCTTGCTGCCTTCCGGCCCTGGGGGAGTTCACAGGATAGACGCCGCGCGGGGTCCACCGCGAGTGTAATACCCGGACCGAGGGAGCCGCCGAGCGCGTGGCGGCGGCGACGGCGGCCTCGGTTACCATGGCCACGGAGGATTCGCCTAGTGGCCTATGGCGCTCGCCTGGAACGCGGGTTGGGTTAACAGCCCTCGCGGGTTCAAATCCCGCATCCTCCGCAACTGGTCCGCCATGCGGACGTGCACGAATTGGTATGTATTCGGGTTGGCCGCCTTTAGGCTGGCGTGAACTGACCAGCATGAGGAGGGGTATGGGGCGCAAGATCGCCGTGCCGTGGCACCTGCTGTTCTCCCTCGCCGGCGGCGCCCTCTACTTCTTCTTCGTGTTACCCCGCTGGCCGGAGCTGATGGGTGACACCACCCATACGTTGGGGACGGCGCTGCGGATCACGACGGGTGCGCTGATCGCGCTGGCCGCGTTGCCGGTGGTGTTCAACCTGTTGCGGGTGCGCAAGCCGGAGCTGGGGACGCCGCAGCTGGCCCTGAACCTGCGGGTCGCCTCGATCGTGTGCCACGTGCTGGCGGGCGTGCTCATCATCGGCACGGCGATCAGCGAGATCTGGCTGAGCCTGGACGCGGCCGGCCAATATCTGTTCGCGATCTACGGCGCGGCCGCCGCGATCGCGCTGCTCGGGTTCTTCGCGTTCTACCTGTCGTTCGTCGCCGAGTTGCCCCCGCCGCCGCCGAAACCGATCAAGGCGAAGAAGCCCAAGGAGCGTCGGCGCCGCAAAGAGGCCGACGCCGAGGAAGACAGCGACGCCGAGGCCGCCGAGGAACCGGAGACCGAAGAGGCCGAAGAGGCTGAAGAGACCGAAGAGGCCGAAGAGGCCGGCGCGCCGGAGGAGGCCGAGACCGTCAAGGCCGGGGGCGCGGACGCTACGGAGCAAGAGCCCGCCGAGTCCACCGGGGAGACCGAGGACGCGGAAGCGGACCAGGCCAGGTTGCGCAACCGCCGCCCGACGGGCAAGGGCTCGCATCGGATGCGGCGGCGGCGCACCCGGGGCGGCGTGGCCGTCGAAGAAGCCGTCGACGAGGACTGATCAGCCGCGTCGCCGCAGCCGCTCCACGTAGGCGGCGATGCGCCGCAGCGTCTCGTCGGCGCCCCACATCTGGCGCACCTCGTCGTCGATGCCCCGGCCCTCGCGGATCCGCGCCATCGTCGGCGCCCGCAGCTGGGTTTTGGTCTGGCGGTATGCGCCGGCCGGGATGCCGCCGAGATCCGACGCCTCCGCCACGGCCTCCCCGAGGAGATCGTCGGCGACCACCCGATGCGCGAGCCCGCGGGCCACGGCCTCGGCCGCCCGATAGGTGCGGCCGCCCAGCAGCACTTCCTCGGCCTGATCGCCGCAGGCGTAGCGCATGACCTCCAGCGCGGCGACCGGGAAGGGCACCCCGACCCGCACCTCGGCCGCCCCGATCTGCGCCTCCGGGAGGATCAGGCGGCGGTCGCAGGCGCACGCCAGCACGCATCCGCCCGCGATGGCGGCGCCGTTGATCGCCGCGACGGTCGGGCCCGGGTAGGCGAACATCGCCTCGAACGCCGCGGACAGCGCCGGGACGAGCCGATCGGTGTAGCCGGAGCCACCCTCGACCACGCGGTTGAGGTCGACGCCCGCGCTGAACGCCCGGCCGGCTCCGGTGACGACCAGCGCGCCGGCGTCCGAACGCTCCAGGTCACGCACCGCCAAGGTCAGCTCGTCGAGCAGCTCCACGTCCTGGGCGTTGACGGGACCCGATGACAGGGTCAGCACCTGAACGCTTCCCACGGTTTTGATGTCGATCATGGTCGCCTCCCCGGGTCAGCGGCTCACGGCCGCGATGACGACCGGAATGTCGGTGTTCTCGTCGGTGTGATAGCTCGCGCACACGCGGTGGTAGCCGTCGGCGATCTGTAGCGGGACACCGGTCGCGAAGTCCCCGCGCACCAGCAGGATGGGCGAGAGCGGTTGGCCCTTCTCGATTTTGGTCAGGTCGGCTGCGACGTGGGGATTGTCGGGGGGCAGCAGTGCCAGCTGCGCCGCGCGCAGGATGTCTTTGGCCTTTCGATGTGTGACCGTTCCGGCCTTCAGCTTCTTGAGCACCTTCTTGACGGTGTTCGCGTCCGCGAGCATGGTGAGGTAGTCGGTCGCCGCCGGAAAGTCATGCGCCTCAGGCCTTTCCAGCCACTTCACGCTCAGCATCGCGGTCTCCCTTCCTCGGCGCCGACCCCGACGCAGCCTACCGGCTCGGCGCCGCGGAATTTGGGATCGGCAGCGTTCGAGGTCCTCGAACACCAGGCCGCAGGCAGCGCATCCGCAGCGGAAACGCCGAGGAACCCCGGAAACCACGATTGGCCGGCGATGTCGGTGCCCGTCGGGGCCGAGACGACGGAATCGGCCGAAGCCCCCCGAACGCGTGCGGCGCCGGGCGCGGGCGCGGCCGGACCGGCCGGCCGGCCGGCGACGCCTACCTCGCCGAAATTCTGGCGCCGAATCCGCCTACTAACGACCGCCACGATTCCCTATGCTGAGCGAGTGCCAAACACCTATCGAGTGGTTCAGTGGAACACCGGCAACGTCGGCAAGAGCTCGCTGAAGTCGATCGTCGCCAACCCCACCCTGGAACTGGTGGGCTGCTTCGCGTGGTCGGCGGAGAAGGTCGGCCGCGACGCCGGCGAACTCGTCGGGATCGCGCCGCTGGGCGTGGCGGCCACCAATGACGTCGACGCGCTGCTCGCGTTGAAACCCGACTGCGTGGTCTACAACCCGATGTGGATCGACGTCGACGAGCTGGTCCGCATCCTGTCCGCGGGCGTGAACGTGGTGACGACCGCGTCGTTCATCACCGGGGGGAATCTCGGCGCCGGGCGCGAAAAGCTCGCCCAGGCCTGCGAGCAGGGCGGCGCCACCATCTTCGGCTCGGGGGTGAGCCCGGGTTTCGCCGAGTTGCTGGCCATCGTGTCGGCGATGGTGTGCAACCGCATCGACAAGGTCACGGTCAACGAGGCCGCCGACACCACGTTCTACGACTCGCCGGAGACCGAGAGGCCGGTGGGCTTCGGACAGCCGATCGACCACCCGGAGCTGCAGGCGATGGCGGCGAAGGGGACGGCCATCTTCGGCGAGGCCGTCCGCCTGGTGGGCGACGCGCTGGGCGTCGAGCTCGACGAGGTCAGGTGCGTGGCCGAGTTCGCCCAGACCACGGCCGATCTGGAGATGGCGTCGTGGACCATCCCCGCGGGATGCGTGGCCGGGGTGTACATCAGCTGGCAGGGCATCGTCGGCGACACCACGCTGATCGACCTGAATGTCCGGTGGCGCAAGGGCCAGACGCTCGAACCCGACTGGAAGATCGAACAGGACGGCTGGGTCATCCAGATCGACGGACAGCCGACGGTCACCACCAAGGTCGGCTTCCTGCCACCGCCCTACTTCGAGGCCACGACGATCGAGGAGTTCATGGACCTCGGGCACATCATGACGGCGATGCCGGCGATCAACGCGATTCCGGCCGTGGTCGCCGCGGCGCCGGGCATCGTCACCTACGCCGATCTTCCGTTGACACTGCCGCGTGGGAACGCCTATGTCAGCATGAAGCGGTGAGTGCACACCACATCTTTCGCGTGCTTGGCGCCGCGCTCGCGCTGACGTCGGCCGGGTTGGGCGGGCCGCTCGACATCCCCGCCGCTCATGCCGATCCGTGCCCCGCCGTCGAGGTGGCGTTCGCCCGGGGCACCGGCCAGCCCCCGGGTGTCGGCAATGTGGGCCAGGCGTTCATCGACGCCCTCGGCTCCCAGCTCTCCGGGCGGTCGATGGGTGTCTACCCGGTCGACTACCCCGCGACCGAGGCCTTCGCCGCGAGCGCCCAGAGCGGTGCCGACAACCTGGTTGCCCACGTGCAGGACATGATCGGTCGCTGCCCCCACACCCGAATGGTGCTCGGCGGGTTTTCGCAGGGCGCCGGAGTGATCGATTTGGCCACACCGGCCATGCCAGCCCAGGCGGCCGACCACGTCGCGGCGATCGCCGTCTTCGGCAATCCGACGAGCGCACTCGCGAATCGCTTGTCGGGCGCCGTGTTCCCGCCGATCGGCCCGCCATACGCCGCGAAGACCGTCGACATGTGCGCCGCCGGCGACCCGGCGTGCTCCGATGGCTCCAACATCAACATCTTCGCTCACGCCTCGTATGTGCAGTCCGGGATGACGACGCAAGCCGCCGACTTCGTTGCCGCCCGGTTGTAGGGGTGGCCGGCCCCTAGCGGGGCGGGTCCGGGGACTCGGGCGGGGGCGGTGGCCCCGGCGGCGACTCCTTCAGATACCGGCGCAGCCGGAGCAGCTGGTTGACCACCATGCCGATGCCGAGCAGCATCAGCCCCACCACCACTGCCACCACGATCGCGGCGCTCACAAGCTCCATCATGACAGGGCCGGGTTTCAACAGCTCCCGTTGCTGGGTAGCCACACCGGCATGAGTAACGAGGACAAGCTGAAAAACAAGATCGAGGACCTGGGCGGGCGGGCCAAGGAGGCCATCGGCAAGGCCACCGGGGACCACGAAACCCGCGACGAGGGCAGGGCGGACCAGGCGAAGTCCAGCCTGAAGGACGCCGGCGAAAAGGTGAAAGACGCCTTCAAGAAGTGAGCAGAATCGCCACGCTGCGCCGGCTGCCGGCGCTCGTCGGACTGGCGGCGTTGGTGGCCGGCGGGCTGGTCTCCAGCGCGCCGAGCCCGTCGGCATCCGCGGACCCGTGTCCCGATGTGGAGGTCGTGTTCGCCCGCGGGTCGGGCGAGCCGCCCGGCATCGGCGGCATCGGCGGGTCGTTCGTGGAAGCGCTGCGCCCGCAGATCGGCTCGCGATCGCTGGGCGTGTACCCGGTCAACTACCCCGCCAGCACCGACTTTTCGAACCCCAATTTCCCGCAAACGGTCATCGACGGCATCCGTGACGCCAGTGCGCACGTCGAGGCCACCGCCAAGAACTGCCCCAACACCCGCGAGGTGCTCGGCGGGTATTCGCAGGGCGCGGCCCTGGCCGGGTACGTCACCTCGGCGGCCGTACCGCCGGGGGTGCCGGCGTCGGCCGTGCCGCCTCCGATGCCGCCCGACGTCGCGAATCACGTCGCCGCGGTGACCCTGTTCGGGACACCGTCGGGTGACTTCCTGCAGAAGTACCACGCACCGCCGCTCGCCATCGGCCCGCTGTATCAGCCCAAGACCCTGGAGCTGTGCGCCCAGGGCGATCCGGTCTGCAGCACCGGCAGTGGCAACGACTTTGCCGCCCACGTGTCCTACGGCGTCAACGGCATGACCGGACAGGCCGCCAACTTCGCCTCCAGTCATCTGTAGGCCCGACGGTCCTGCAAAGATCGCAGCATGCGCGTTCTGATCACAGGCGGTACGGGATTCGTCGGCGGATGGACGGCCAAGGCCATCGCCGACGCGGGACACTCCATCCGGTTTCTGGTGCGCAACCCCGACAAGCTGGAGAGGTCGGTGGCCAAGCTGGGCGTGGACGTGTCCGAATTCGCCGTCGCCGACATCACCGACCGGATGGCGGTGCGCAAGGCGTTGGAGGGATGCGAGGCCGTCGTGCACAGCGCCGCCCTGGTTGCCACCGATCCGCGCCAGACGACGGAGATGCTCACCACCAACATGCAGGGCGCGCAGAACGTCCTCGGTCAGTCGGTCGAGCTGGGCCTGGATCCCATCATTCACGTCTCCAGCTTCACCGCGCTGTTCCACCCGAGCCTCGAGACGCTGAGCGCGGACCTGCCGGTGGTCGGCGGGGCCGACGGGTACGGCACGTCCAAGGCGCAGGTCGAGATCTATGCCCGCGGACTGCAGGACGCGGGTGCGCCGGTGAACATCACCTATCCCGGCATGGTGCTCGGCCCGCCGGCCGGCGACCAGTTCGGCGAGGCCGGTGAGGGCGTGCGGGCCGCCGTGCAGATGCACGCGATCCCGGGCCGCAGTGCGGCGTGGCTGATCGTCGACGTCCGCGATCTGGCCGCGCTGCACGCGGCGCTCCTGGAGCCCAGGCGCGGCCCGCGCCGCTACACCGCCGGTGGCCACCGGGTGCCGGCGGCCGAGCTGGCGGCCATGCTCGGCGAGGTTGCCGGGACGCCCATGGTGTCCGTCCCGATCCCCGACACCGCGCTGCGCGTGGCGGGGGCGGTGCTGGACGCGGCCGGCCGCTTCCTCCCGTTCGAGACGCCGTTCACCTGGGCGGGCATGCAGTACTACACGCAGATGCCGGCGTCCGACGACTCACCCAGTGAACGCGAACTCGGCATCACCTACCGGGATCCCCGGGAAACCGTGGCGGACACGCTGGCCGCCTACCGCGCGGCCACCTGAGGCTTCCCGCCTGCAGGGACTGGTACGCCACACTCGCGGACACAAGCCGAACGGGGATAGCGCAATGAAAAGCGTGACGTGCACCAACGGGAAGCTGGATGTCGTTGACCTGCCGACACCCACGCCGGCCAAGGGCCAGCTGCTGATCGAGGTCCTCAGGTGTGGCATCTGCGGATCCGACCTGCACGCCCGCCACCATTGCGACGAGCTCGCCGACGTGATGGCCGAATCCGGCTACGACGCGTTCATGCGATCAGACCAGCACGTCGTCTTCGGCCACGAATTCTGCGGCGAGGTACTCGATTACGGGCCGGGCACGCGCAAAGCCCCGCGACCCGGCACCCCGGTCGTGGCCCTGCCGCTGCTGCGGCGCGGCAAGGAGGTGCACGGGATCGGGCTGTCGACCATGGCACCCGGGGCCTACGCCGAGCAACTCCTCGTCGAGCGGTCGCTGACGTTCGCCGTGCCGAACGGGTTGTCCCCGCAGATCGCCGCGTTGACCGAGCCGATGGCCGTCGGGTGGCACGCCGTCCGGCGCGGCGAGGTGAAGAAGGGTGACGTGGCGATCGTGATCGGCTGCGGGCCAATCGGTCTCGCCGTGATCTGCATGCTCAAGGCGCACGGCGTGCGCACGGTGATCGCCAGCGACTTCTCTGCGGGCCGGCGCGCGCTGGCGACGGCCTGCGGCGCCGATATCGTCGTCGACCCCGCGCAGGACTCGCCCTACGCGACCGAGGCCGGCGGCAAGCATCTGCAGGGCATTCTGGAGGCGTTCGACCTCGCGGTCGGCACGATCGAGAAACTGCAACGACTGCGGCTGCCGTGGTGGCACGTGTGGCGCGCCGCCGAGGCCGCCGGCGCGGCAACCCCCAAGCACCCGGTCATCTTCGAATGCGTGGGTGTCCCAGGAATCATCGACGGCATCATCGCCGGCGCACCGCTGTTCTCGCGTGTCGTCGTCGTGGGGGTCTGCATGGGATCCGACCACATTCGGCCGGCGATGGCGATCAACAAAGAGATCGACCTGCGCTTCGTGCTCGGCTACACGCCTCTCGAGTTCCGCGACACCCTGCACATGCTCGCCGACGGCAAGGTCGACGTCGCGCCGCTGATCACCGGGACGGTCGGGTTGTCCGGCGTCGAAGCCGCGTTTGATGCACTCGGTGATCCCGAGGCGCACGCGAAGATCTTGATCGATCCCCGCAGCGACGCTAGCCGGCCGGCTTGATCTCGAGCCCCACGTGCACCTTGTCGATGCCGCCCCGGACGATCGAGTGCGCGTAGAACCACCAGGCGTGGTACCAGTACCGCTTGAGCACGGCGTTGTAGACGCGGCGCGTCTCGGACTTCGGCAGCACCCGGGCCACGCCCTCGACCTCTTCGCTCTTGGGCTTGCCCAACGCGGCGCTCTTGGCGATCGTCACCCGGGGCGTGTTGTTGATCCGCTTGGTCTTCCACGACCCGTCGTCGGTGATCACCAGCAGCTTGTCGCCCTCCGGCACACCCCAGATCGGGGTCGGCTTGGGGCGGCCGTCCTTGGTGAACGTCGTCAGCAGCAGGTACTTGGATTGGATGACGTCGGAGAAACTGGGAGCCATTGTTCCTTCACTTTCTGAACGGTTGCCGTGAACCATTCCCCGGTCCTCGATCTTCTAATCAAGAGCCTTGTTGATTCTTGGCGACCGCCCAAATTAGGGTCCGGTGATGGCCAGGGACTCGACGACTCGGGACCTGCTGATCGACGCGACGGTTCAGGTCATGGTCGAGGAGGGGTACGCCGCGGCGACCTCGCGCCGGGTGGCCGCCCAAGCCGGGGTCAAAGCGGCGCTGGTGCACTACTACTTCCCCACGATGGACGAGCTCTACCTCGACGTATTCAGGCGCGGGGCGGCCGCTTACCTCGATCGCCAGCAGGAGGCGCTGGCGTCCGATCGCCCCCTGCATGCCCTGTGGGACACCCTCGTCGCGCCCAAGGATGCCCGGTTGCTGCAGGAATTCATGGGACTTGCCAACCACCGCAAGGAGATCCGGGCCGAGATCGCGGCTTGGTTCCAGCGGTGGCGCGACATGCAGATCGCCGCGCTGGACGAGATCGTTCGCGAGAATGGCCTCGACGCAGTCGAATTCCCGCCGGCGGGTCTCGCGGTGGTCATCGCCGCGATCGGCCGCGCCGTCATCCTGGAGGATTCCCTCGGTGCCACGCGCGGCCACGCCGACGCCATCGCGCTGGTCAACCGACTCATCGACCGATACGAGGCGCCCACCTGACTCAGGGCAGGACCACCTGTAGCCGCTCCCAGCCCCGCACCGTCGACGTCGGCGCCAATCTCGCGGTGTCGTAGTCGATTTCCCACTCGGGCCATCTGTTGAGGATCTCGTCCAGCGCGACGCGGCCCTCGAGGCGGGCCAGGTTGGCGCCGAGGCAGTAGTGCACGCCCTTTCCGAACGTGATGTGCGAGATGTTGTCACGGCGGATGTCGTAGATGTCGGGATCGGTGTACCGGCGGTGGTCACGGTTGGCGGCGCCGAACAGCAGCAGCATGGCGCTGCCGGCTGGAACCGTGGTGCCGTAGCACTCGAAATCCCTCGCCATCCAGCGGGCGACGTGCGGTCCCGTCGGTTCGAATCGCAGCGTCTCGTCGACGGTGCGGGTCAGCAGCGACCGATCCTGGTAGACCGCGCGCCGCTGGTCGGGATGCTCGGCGAGCACCTTGGCCAGCCAGCCGATCAGCCGGCCCGTCGTCTCGTTGCCCGCCCCGGCGACCACCTGCGTGTAGTGCAGCACCTCCTTGCGCGTCAGTTTCCGGTGCACACCGTGCTCGTCGTCGAACTCGACGTTGAGCAGCGTCGTCATCAGGTCGTCGGAGGGGTTCTTGGACCGCCATTCCACGTAGTCGGCGTAGATCCGGCCGTCGGCGATCGCGTCGGCGTCCGCGACCTTCAGCGGTGCGCCCGGCTTGGTGCGAAGGTTGGCGTCGTTGGCGTCGCGCACCGAAACCTGTTCGGACTCCGGGATTCCCAACAGCATCCCGATCACCCGCATCGGCATCATCGAGGCCAGCTCGGCGATGATGTCGAAGCCCCCGGAACCGACCAGCGGGTCCAGACACCGCACGCAGTATCGGCGGATCTGGTCCTCGAGTGCCGCCATCCGGCGCGGGGTGAACACGCGCGACATCAGGCCGCGCAGCCTGGTGTGCTCCGGCGGATCCTGGAACATCATCACCCCGCCTGGCATGTCGAACTTGGACTGGATGAGCTCGAGGATGTCACTGCGCTTGTTGGAGAACGTCTCCCAGTTGGCCAGCGCCCGCTCGACGTCGGAATGCCTTGACAACGCCCAGAAGTCGTAGCGCTCGTTGTAGTAGATCGGCGCCTCTTCGCGCAGCCGCGCGTAGGTCGGGTACGGGTCGGCGATGATGCCGGTGTCATAGGGGTCGTAGTAGACGTCCGTGCCGCTGGTGACCGTCATCGCTGCTTTTCACCTCCACTTTGGGCGATCGCCCAAATTCCTGGCGAACCCATGTCTAGCAGCGGGGACCGGGGCAGTCAAGACGCCCACGCGGTGATCGCCCCGTTCGCGCCCGGTGTTCCGGATCTGTGAAGATCTACCGCCCGGGTGTGAAGGCTTCGTTAAGAGCGCGGCACGCGTGCGATCCGACCGGCACCGTGGAGGTATGACGCTCTTCGAGCTGCTTCCCTCGGTGAGGCACGGGCTGAACCCGCACCTCGATCGCGCGGTCTGGCCGCTGAGCGCCTACGTCGACGACCGGGGCCGGCTGTGCGTGGGCGACGTGGCCGCCGACGATGTCGCCGCCGAGTTCGGCACCCCCACCTACGTGGTGGACGAGGAGGATTTCCGGGCCCGCATCCGCTGCTATCGCGCGACGCTGCCCGACGCCGAGCTGATCTACGCGGGCAGGGCGCTGTTGAGCGTCGACGTCGCGCGCTGGGCCGCGGACGAAGGGGCCGGCGTCAACGTGTGCTCGGCCGGCGAGCTGGCCACCGCCCTGGCCGCCGACGTCCCGCCGGCACAAATCATCTTGGACGGCGTCATCACGGCGGCCGAGCTGTACGACGCGGTCGCCGCCGGGGTCGGACGGATCGTCATCGACACGCCGAGCGAGGTCTCGCTGCTCGCCTGCCGGGTGCGTCACCCCCAGCGTGTCCTGCTCGGCGTCATCCCCGACGTCGGGGCCGTCGACCAGAAGTTCGGCTTCGCCTTGTCGGGTGGCCTGGCCGCCGGCGCCATCAGACGCGTCCTGGGCCAGCCGTGGCTGAATCTGGTGGGTCTGCACTGCCGGCTGGGATCGCAGCTGAGCGACGCCGCGCGTTACGGTGAGGCGATCCGCCAGATGATCGGCGTGATGGCCGAGGTCCGCGACCGCCATCAGGTCGTGCTCACCGAACTCAACCTCGGCGGCGGACACGGTGTCCCCTACCTTTCCGGCGACCCGGAACTCAACCTGCGGTCGCTTCGGGCCACCATCGACGCCGCACTCGAATCCGCCTGTGCGGACTACGAATTCCCGCGCCCGAAAATCGTGATCGAGCCGGGTCGGGCCATCGCCGCGCGCGCCGGGATGATGCTGTGCCGGGTGATCGCCGTCAAACGGCAGCCCGGCGGGCACACCTTCGTCGCGGTGGACGGCGGCACGGGCGACATCCTCGGCACCGAGCGGCCCGGCGCGAAACACACGGTGGCTCTGGCCAATCGGCACCGGCCAACCGCGACCGCACCCGTCACGGTCGTGGGCCGGCATGGCGACGGCGACGAGATCGCCCGCAACGTCGCGTTGCCCGCGGACGTCCGGCCCGGGGACCTGCTGGCGGTGGCCTGCACCGGCGCCTATCAGCACTCGACGGAGTCGAGCCGCAGCCTGGTGGGCCGCCCGCCGCTGGTCGCGGTCTCCGGCGGCCGGTCCCGGGAACTGGTGCGCCGGGAGACCGTGGCCGACCTGCTGGCCCGAGATCGCGGCTGGAACGGCCAATGACGGCGCCCGGCAATCAGGCTCGGCTGCGTGCCGACCGGTTGCGCGTCACGGCGGCGTACGCCTTGTTGCTGCTCGCGGTCTCGGTCACCCTGACGGCGCTGGGTGCGCGCACCCGGGCCGCCGTCGTCCGCGAAATGAGCACCAACCTGCACAACCTGGCGCACGGCCACCTGGGCAGCCTGGTAGGTAGCGCGTTCGTCAGCGACGGCGGCGACGTCTATCTCTGGTTGCCCGGGCTGGTGTGCTTGCTGGCGCTGGGCGAACTCATCTGGCGCGGCAGGGGTCTGTTGGTCACCTTTGCCGTCGGCCACATCGGCGCCACCGTGATCGTCGCGGTCGGTCTGGTCGCGGCGGTGGAAACGGGATGGCTGCCGTTCTCGGTCGCGCGGGCCACCGACGTGGGGATCAGCTACGGCGCGGCATGCGTGCTGGGTGCCCTGACCGCATCGATACCGTTGCGCTGGCGTGCGGCCTGGGTCGGGTGGTGGCTGGGTGTCGCGCTGGTGGCGACGGCCGACGCGGACTTCACCGCGTTCGGTCACGTGCTGGCACTGCTGCTGGGCATGGGCTTGTCGTTCCGGTTGCCGTCGATCGCGCGCTGGACGCCCGCGCACGCGGCCTTGCTCGCCGTCGGCGCCACCTTCGGCTATTTCGTGCTCTCCGGGTGGTCGTCGCCGGTGGCGGCCCTCGGTGGGTTGGCGGGCGTGGTGGCGGCCCTCCTCGCCACCCGGGTGATGCGGTCGGCGCCCGTCTAGTCGGTTGGCCCCGAGAGTGTTTCCACCTGATAGCGGCTCGCCGTCCAGGGCGGGGAATCGGGCGCGGGCGTGAGGGTGACCGTCAGCTGCGCCTTGCCTGCGGTTGCCGACGGCGGCAACAGGTAGGTGTCGTCGAGCCAGCGGTGAAAAGTGTTGGCCCGCGGCTGCAGCCAGTTCCCGACCGGAACGCCGTCGATGGCGACGTCCGCGGATTGGAAGCCGTCCGCTTGGTCCGACGTGCGGCGCAACAGGATGCCGCGGTTGCCCGGGTCGGTGTCGACGTGAAAGGTGATCGCGGCGTTGGTGGCGCGGACCGACCCGACGACCGGACGGGTGTCTTCGGCGCCCTCGTATTCGCTGACCAACAACCGGTCCGAGGCGTCGGCGTCGGCGTAGCCGTGCAGGAGCCGGCTGACGGGGTCGGCGGGGCGGAGCTCGTCGCCGGGCGCCAGCGTGTCATTCGGTTGTGTGTAGAGGAAAGCGGTTGAGCTGTAATCGGGTTGGACCATGTTGCGTTTGCCGTGCTCGATGCCGAAGCGGAGCGCGGAGTGGTAGTCGATGGCGTCGGCGAGCATGAGCCGGTAGACGGCGACGCAGTAGTCCGGGCAGCCGGCGGTGGCGGTGCGCCGATCGGGTTGTCCGGTGAGCGGGTCGGTGAAGCGGGTGCCGTCCTTGAAATACCAGCCGCCCTCGTAGAGGTCCTCGGTGCCGGTGCCATACCACTGCGGCGACGCGGCGCCGTCGGTGTACACGCGCTCGGCTCCTTCCAGAAAGTACGGAGCGGCGTCGCTGAACGCGGTCTTGATCCGGAAGCCGCGAATGGTGTGGCTGACACCCACGAACTTCCCGTGGCCCCGTTCGTCGGCGAACAGCCAATCCTGGCCCGGCATCGTCGGCGCGGCGTGGGACCGGGCGGTGAAATAGCCGGCGCGACCGGTGGCCAGCGCAGGCGCCCAGCGGGCGTCGGGCGTGATCGTCACGTCGGTCGCGATTGCGTCTACCGGTTCGTCGGTGGTGTTCACGAGGGTGATGCGAGCGTCGTGGGCGAAGGGCATCGGCCACCACGCGGACAAGGACAACGATCCGCCCGGGTCGGGGACCGCGGCGAACATCAGCGACCGCACGGTGGCGACGCCGAGTCCGGCGCCGAAGAATTCCCCGAGTGGGGAGTCGACCGTGGTCCGGCCGTCGAAGTCCATCTGCAGCCGTAGGCCACCCAGGAGTTGGTCCGTGGGTTCGGGGAGTTGCAGGCGTATCGCCGAAACGCCGGCCGGACCGGTCGCTTCCGCGATCGTCACCTCCGCCCCGGCCGGCAGTTCCACTGTCCGCTTGTCATGAGCGCCGGCGGGTCCGGCCGGTTTGGGATCGGCCGTGCCCGCCTTGCGCAGCGTGGCGAGCACGTCGCGGGCCGGGTCGGCGGGCGAGAAGGTGGTCACGCCGTCGGCCGTCGGGAATTGACGGTAATCGACGTGGTAGTACTCAAGGTTCGATGCGACGCTGACGCGCATCGACTGGCGGTAGGGCATGGGCACCTTGACGTACACCCCGCCCGGCGACTGAGTCGCGTTGGCCACCAGTGGCCATTCGAATGGCGCGCCCAGCGCACCGTTGACGACCGACTGCAGCGGAGCGTCCAAGACCGTCCGTCCGTCCAGTTCGACGCGGATGTTTCCGATCCGGGTCACCTTGCCACCGTCGCGGGTGAGCCAGATCGAATCCACCTCGCCGGCGCCACGATCCTCCGCGATGACGCAGCCGGCACCGCCGTCGGCCAAACACCCCCCGGTGCCGTTGCGATTTCCGGTGGAAAGGTCGAAATCGCCACCGCTGCGATCGAAGCTGGAAAGCTGCAAGGCCTGGGTGTCGGAGCGTAGATACGGCAACCGATCCAGTCGGCGGTAAGTGTCCCAGCCGATCAGCCGGTCGCCGGTGCCGCTCGGCTCAGCCGGCGCTTGCGCCGCCATGGTGACACCTGCCGCCGACAGCGCGAGGGCCGAGACCACGCACCACGCACGAATTGCCACGGGCATAGCGGCAAAGTTTACTTTTCCCGGTCGGGTTGGCCGAATTTGAAATCTAAGTCCGGATCCGCTGCGGCGTGCCGCGCCTGAAATGCATTCAACCTACGAAGAGGGTGGCAAGAGCGAAGCTGGCGGTGCGGTCCGTGCGTTCGGTGCCGACGCGCCCAACCGAGTTGACCGGCACGATATGCCTCGACATTACCCATACCACGAGACGCTGCAAGCGCGGATTTCAAGACCTACGGTACGTATCTCGGCTCGCACGAATGCGTTTGGCCTCGGTTGAATCGCTTTAGATACAGGCCGGATGGTATGCGCTTCATGTCGTGGCCCGTCTACCCCGTGTGGACTTCGCCGGAAGAAATGAATGCCAAATAGGTTGAAAGCCGCCCGCCGGCAGCGGATTTGACCCGCGGCGCGCGGCGGTTCAGCCGAAGCCGATGGCCCGCTTCCAGACTATCGACGTGTGGATCGCCGGAAATTTGGTGAATCCCATCGTGTTCCGCATTGCACTCACGTAATATTGCTCACCTCGGGCGTACATCTTCCCTCTAACGGATGGAGTGGTTCATGTCACGCATGAAGTACAAGATTGCTCTCGGCCTGATCCTGGCCGCCACCGCATTGGCCAGCTCCGGTTGCACGGTACCGCTGACCATCGACTGCAGCACGGCCACGACCGGAATAACCTGCACGGGATAGGCCGGAAGCCTTCGAGGGGGTGGCGCTACTGGCACGCCCTACTCGGCGTGGTCCGCTCATAGACCCACCGAGAGGCACGTCGTTGCCTAAGCGTGCCAGTCAGCGCACCTCGCCTTGCTGCTATCTGGATTGATGAAGGTGCTTGGCTATCAAGCGTTTTGGCAGCAGTAGGCACCTGGCTCACTTCTTGCTGGCTTGCCTGCGGGAAAGGCGAAGTGAAGCCGTGCCGGTTCCCGCATACTCGATCTTTGGGGTGCGCAAGGTGCCGGAATCCGTTGATTCGTTGCAGCGTTCGCCGAGCCGAACCAAGCGCATCGGTCACTGTGACGAATCTCTTCCATGTTGTGGCACAAGGGAATCGAGCCCACCACCTATCGCGGACAGGTTGTCGTGCGTTCATCGGCTAGTGGGAAATCGGCCCAAATTCGTTGAATCCCACACCATTCCGCATTGGGCTCACGTAAAATAGCTTCCCTCGGGCGAAACATTTGTTCATTGGCGAACGGAGTGTTCATGTCTCGTTTGAAGTACAAAGTCGTTCTCGGCCTGGTCCTGGGCTTCACCGCATTGACAAGCTCCGGATGCACGCTGCCTACCATCTCGTGCACCAGCAGCACTACTGGGATCAGCTGCACGCCGTAGAGCTGCCCCCAAGGCATCACCAGTTCACGGTTGGCCGCCGTCGCGCCGTCGGGTGGCGGCGGCCAACCGTCCCCCGTACGACGCGCCTCGCTACGTTGAAGTGACTTGTGCCTCAAGCCTTCCCGATGGTTCGGCGCGCCGCTCTCGGGCGCGTCCTTGCGGAGCAGGTCCGGCGCCACGGCCGGTCGGCAGCAGGAATCTCCTGAAATCTGCGCTGTTGTCTCGCCAGGGCAGAAAGTCAGCAGTAGAGTTGTGCTGAAAGTTGTTGCCCCAGAAGCGTCGGGTCCGCCAGATGACTTCGAGGGGTCGTTTCTGGGGCACAACTACCATAGGGTCCGGCCGGTCAGCGGCCGCCATCCCCCTTCAGGTCCGTATCCCGGCTCGGCTGAACGCGTTTCGGCTCGCCGGGCATTTTCGGGTAGTTCGGCGGATACGGCATGTCCCCCAGTCCGCGCTCCTCGTCGTGCTCGGCCATTTCCAGCAGGGGCGCGATCGACTGCGTCGCGTCGTTCATTGCCGCCCAGGGGTCTTCGCGCCCCTTCATCAGGTCGGGAACGGACGCGATGGTGTAGTCGTCGGGTTCGGCGCTCGCCAGCTCGTCCCAGCTGAGCGGCGTCGACACCGTCGCCGTCGGGGTTGGCCGCACCGAGTAGGCCGACGCCATGGTGCGATCCCGCGCGTTCTGATTGAAGTCGATGAAGATGCGCTCGCCGCGCTGCTCTTTCCACCACGACGTGGTGACCTCCTCGGGCGCGCGGCGCTCGATTTCGCGGGCCAGCGCGATGCCGGCGCGCCGCACCTCGGTGAAGTCCCACTCGGTGGCGATCCGCAGGAAGACATGGATTCCCCGGCCGCCGGAGGTTTTGGGGTAGCCCACCAGACCGAGCTCGTCGAGTAACGGCCGCAGCACGTCGACGGCAACCGTACGCGCCTGCGCGAAGGCGACACCGGGCTGAGGATCCAGGTCGATGCGCAACTCGTCGGGATGGTCGGTGTCCGGGCAACGCACCTGCCAGGGATGCAAGGTGATGGTGCCCATCTGCGCCGCCCACACGATCGCCGAGGGGTGCGTGACCTTGAGCGCGTCCGCAGTGCGTCCCGAGGGAAACGTCACGCGGCAGGTCTGCAGGTAGTCGGGATGGTGCCGGGGGATGCGTTTCTGGTAGATCTCCTCGCCGTCGATGCCATCCGGGAACCGCTGCAGATGGGTCGGCCGGTCGCGGAGCGCGGCGAGCATCGGGCTTCCGGCTGCAACGGCCACGGTTCGGTAGTACTCCACGAGTCGCCGCTTGGTGCCTTTGGAGCCCAACTCGGGGAAATAGACCTTGTCCGGGTTGGTCAGGCGCACCGCAATACCGTCGACGTCGAGCTCTTCTGCAGCAGCCATACCGACGATTCCAGCACAATCGGCCTATGGACCTCCCTGTCATGCCCCCGGTGTCGCCGATGCTCGCCAAATCGGTGCGGTCGATCCCACCAGACGCGTCGTACGAGCCCAAATGGGACGGGTTCAGGTCGATCTGCTTCCGTGACCGGGAGGAGGTGGAGCTCGGCAGTCGCAACGAGCGGCCCATGACGCGCTATTTTCCCGAGCTGGTGGCCGCCGCCCGGGCGGAGTTGCCCGAGCGTTGCGTGATCGACGGGGAGATCGTCATCGCGACCGCCCACGGCCTGGATTTCGAGGCTTTACAACAACGCATCCACCCGGCGGATTCGCGGGTGCGGCTGCTCGCCGAAACCACGCCAGCGTCCTTCGTCGCGTTCGACTTGCTCGCGCTGGGCGACGACGACTACACGCGGCGACCGTTCAGCGAGCGACGCGCCGCGCTCGTCGAGGCGGTGGGAAACTCCGGCCCGTCGATCCACGTCACCCCGGCCACCACCGACATCGACGTCGCGCGGCGCTGGTTCGACGAATTCGAGGGAGCCGGCCTCGACGGTGTCATCGCCAAGCCGCTGACCGTCACCTATCAGCCCGACAAGCGGGTCATGTTCAAGATCAAGCACGAGCGGACCGCGGACTGCGTGGTCGCCGGCTATCGCGTACACAAGTCGGGCGGTGACTCGATCGGCTCGCTGCTGCTCGGGCTGTACCAGGATGACGGCCAGCTGGCGTCCGTCGGGGTCATCGGCGCCTTTCCGATGGCCGAGCGGCGGCGCCTGTTTGCCGAGCTGCAGCCGCTCGTCACCGATTTCGAGGATCACCCGTGGAACTGGGCCGCCCACGAGGCGGGCGAACGCACGCCGCGCAAGAACGAATTCTCCCGCTGGAACGCGGGCAAGGATCTTTCGTTCGTGCCGTTGCGACCCGAGCGCGTGGTCGAGGTCCGCTACGACCATATGGAGGGCCGGCGGTTTCGGCACACCGCGCAGTTCAACCGGTGGCGGCCGGACCGTGACCCGCGTTCGTGCACGTACGAACAACTCGAGCAGCCGGTCACCTTCAGCCTCGGTGACATCGTGCCCGGGCTGGGACCGGGCTAGAAGGGCGGCGGCTGGTTGCGTTCGGCGATGCGGGCGGCGTTGAGCGCGCGTTCGGCATCGATGCGGCGGGCCCGGTCTTGTTGTCGGGTCCGCCGGCGCACGGGCATCATGACCCCGCGATCGCCGGGGCCGCGGTAATTCGCTGGCGCACTGGGTAATTCGCCCGTCGGCAAACACAGCACAGGAAACAACAGCCGGCTGCCCGGACGGGTGGTGTACGTCTGCCCGGTCGGAGACACCCAGACCACGGTGCCGTCCGGCCGTTGCTCATCGCGCCAACCCGTCCAGAAAGTCTTCAGAAGGTGATGCTTCCTGCACAGGCACTTGAGGTTGGACGCGTGGGTGGGGCCCAGCGGGTAGGGCACCGTGTGATCGATGTCGGTGAATTCGGCGGGTCGATCACAACCGGGGAACCGGCACGTCATGTCCCGGCACCGGATGAACCGCTCCAGCTCGGCCGACGGCCGGTAGCCCGGCTCGGCCGCTGCGTCGGATGGATGGCGCACCGGCTGCACTTTGGCCCCGCCACGGATCAGCTCGGCGACCTGCGCCGGCAGTATCACGCCGCCGCCAGGGATCAGCGCGGGCGGCCGGGGATCGGGGACGTCGGGCTCGGGGTCGGGGGCCAGCGCCTCCGCCAGGGTCGTCTGGTCTGTGATGGGACGGGACCGCCGCTCCCCCGACATGTGCGGATCCGTGTCGGCCTCCAGCGCCGAAGCGTCGGCGACGACGTGGATCACCACGCCGGCGGCCCGCTCGTCCTTCTCGACGCGGGCGGGGCAGTCCGTGTTGCCACAACCACACGCGAGCCGGCGAGCGCCCACGGCCAGGGCTCCCAACGCGTCGGCGCGGCGCTGAGCGACGGTGCGCGGATCCTCTCCGCACACTTCCCCGGCCATTTGCAGCAGGCGCCGGTCCAACATGGCCGCATCGTGCGCATAGAGCCGCCCCCACATGGCGGCGGTGCCCGACTCGCCATCGGATTGATCGATGACGACGTCGCGGCTGCGGGCCGCGGCGCGAGTGCGCCGCAAAGCCCCGGGATCGTGGCGGTCCACCACGACGTCGATGGCTTGCGCGGTCTTGCTTGTCGACATCGGCCCGAACCGCGCAGCGTCTTCCGCCAGGGCGGTGTCGATCAAGTGCAGTGTGTCGGCGTCTTTGACGAGATCGGTGTGCCAGACCATGGTCGCCGCCAGCCGGGCACTGATCGCGCCCTCGGCGAAGAGCGCCGCCACCCGGGGCAGCCGGTTGCGCAACGCGGCAGCCAGATACATCTGCCCCGAAGCCATCGCGTGGCTGATGTTTTGCGCCGCTGCGACTTCCGCGGCCATGGCATCCCAGTTGTCACAGGACCAATGCGCGGAGCTGGTTGGCCCGTCGGCATGGCGCTCCACTAGTTCCGCGATGGCCGCCAGCCGGCACGCCGCGGCCGCCGCCTCCGCCCGCGCGCACGCGGAGATGGCGGCGGCCACTTCGGCGTCCTCGGCGCGCGCCAGCTCCTCGACTGACGGCAGCCTGAGATCGAACATATTTTCGATAGTAGGCGGTAGTCGGGACGCCGGGCACCGCCCAACCACTCGCCTGTGGACAAACTTCGAACTGTGCATAACCCGCGGCACGGGCACGTTTAATACCCGCGGGGCGTGGGCACGCGAACGACATGTCAGTGACAGCGTTTCAGGACCTTCCCCTGGCGGATCGCGACCGCAAGTGGGACGGTGCAGCCGCCGAGAAGCGGGTCCGCAATTGGGCGGACGCCGAAGACGAGCCCAACGAGAAGTACCGCGACGCGCACGTCTGGTACGACAACGGCAAGAAGGGCAACTTCACGGCGTACAAGCTGTTGATCGCCGATGTCGTCGACGGCGACCTCAAGGCCGTGCCCCGCGGGGTGATGGCCGCGGGGGCCATCATGGACGGCGCGCGCGGCGGCATCGACCTGCCGAAGACGGACGTCGATCGAGTCAAGAGCCACTTGGCCAAGTACTACGAGAAAATGGGCGAAGACCCGCCATGGGAACGCGGCTGAGCTAAATCGCGACGGGCAGGTGCGACAGCCCACGCAGCGTGACGTTGGCCTTATATTGCGGCTCTCCGCTCAGTCGCGCGCCCGGGAAGCGTGCCGTTACCGCCGACAGCGCCACGGCGGTCTCCAGCCGGGCCAGCGGGGCGCCCAGGCAGTAGTGCGCGCCCCGGCCAAAGCCTAAGTGTCGCAACCCCGTCCGGTCCGGGTCGAACACATCGGGCCGATCGAATTCCGCGGGATCACGATTAGCCGCGGCGAGCAGGAGCATCATGACGTCGCCCGCCGGCACGTCCACGCCACCAATCGTCATGTCCGCGAGCGCGATTCGGCCCACCAGCTGCACGGGCGGGTCGTAGCGCAACGTCTCTTCGACGATCGCCGGCGCCCGGCCGGGGTCGGCGCCCAGGGCGCCCCACTGCCCGGGATTGCGCAGCATTGCCAGCACCGCGTTCCCGATGAGATTAACCGTGGTCTCGTGTCCGGCGATCAGGAGCAGGTTGCAGGTGGAGACGATCTCCTCCTCGGTGAGTTGATCGCCGGACTCCTCCACGGCGATCAGGCCCGACAGCAGGTCGTCGCCGGGTTGTGAACGGCGGCGCTCGATCAGCCCGTGGAAGTATTCGCGCAGCCACGCCCCGGCCTGTTGTCGTTCCTTCGCGATGTCCGGCGGCACGCCGGTGATCGTGGAAAACGGGTCCAGCGCCTGAGCCAACAACGCCGACGCACGGCCGAACTGTGGCTCGTCGTCGAGCGGCACACCGAGCAGCCGGCAGATCACCGCCACCGGCAGTGGGTAGGCGAAATCGTCGACGACCTCGAAATGGCCCTCGTCGGCGACCCGATCGAGCATTCCGTCGACCAGCGAACGAATGTCGGGCTCGAGCGCGCTCACCACCTTGGGCGCGAAGGCCTTGCTGACCAGCCTGCGCAGGCGGGTGTGGTCCGGCGGATCGAGAAAGAGGAAGCCCGGCGGTCCCTGTCGGCGCGGTGCCGTTCCGGCCTCGGCCTGGCGCTTGGCGACCGTCGAGTTGACGTTGTCGCTGCTCGACGACGGGTGCCGCAACACTTCGTCGCAGTCTCGGTAACGCAAGAACACCGCAAGGTTGGCGTCGGGCAGCGACAACGCCCCGCCGTCGCGAAACTGCGCACAGAGCCGATACGGGTCGGGCCGGTTGGCCGGGTCCAGCAGCTGCAGCAGCAACTCCTGGGAGTCGGTCGGCGCGGTTGTCATGCGGCCATTGTGCCCGCGGCGGCGGCCGGCCGGGATGTCCGCATGTCAGGTCCCTTCGTGCGATGCCGTCACGTCCGGATGTGCCGTCAATCGATCCAGAAAACCCAACTGGCCCTTCAGCAGCTTGGCGCGCGCCTGCGCCACCGTAAACCAGCCCACCCGATCGACCTCCGGGAACTCCCGCACCGTGCCCGAGCCCTTCGGCCATTCCAATTCGAAGGTGTTGCTGCGCGCGTCGGTCACGTCGAGGTCGCCGCGCACGGCGAAAGCGGTGACCACCTTGCCGCCGGACTGTTTGAGCTGTCCGAGGTCCAGCCGGGGCCCCGCCGGTACCGAAAGCCCGAGCTCTTCGGAGAACTCGCGTTGCGCGGCGACCCACGGATCCTCTCCGTCGGCGTACTCGCCTTTGGGAATCGACCAGGCCCCGTCGTCTTTTCGCGCCCAGAACGGGCCGCCCGGATGCGCGATCAGGACCTCCACGACGCCGTCGCGGGTCCGGTACAGCAGCACCCCCGCACTGAGCTTCGGCATCCGCTCAGGACCCGACCGAACGTTCCAGGTCCTTGAGCGACGACTCCAGGTGCGCGAGCAGGCGCTGCAGGTGCGGCACGCTGCGCCGGCAGCCCACCAGGCCGAAGTCCAGGTTGCCGGCGTTGTTGGCCAGGGTGATGTTCAGCGCCTGGCCGTCCAGCGCGATGGACAGCGGGTAGTTGCCGTCGAGGCGGGCGCCGCCGTAGTAGATCGGCTGCGTGGGTCCCGGCACGTTCGAGATGATGATGTTGAACGGCGGCGACGTGGACGCCACCCAGCCCGGTACGGCGGCCAGGGCCAACGCCGACGTGTTGGCCGCGGACAGCGCCAGCGCCTGGAAGCGGGGCAGCTGCGAGAACACCGTCTTGTTACGGCGCATCGAATCGCTGATGGTCTGCAGTCGCTGCGCGGGGTCGTCGGTGTCGGTGGCGAGATTGCACAGGATGGCGCCGACGAGGTTGCCCCCGGCGTCGGCCTCGTCCTCGGTGCGCAGGCTCACCGGAACCATCGCGATCAGCGGGGTGTCCGGCAGGGCGTTCTGCTCGAGCAGGTAGGTGCGCAGGGCGCCCGAACACATCGCCAGCACGACATCGTTGACGGTCACCCCGGCGGCCTTCTTGACGCCTTTGATGCGGTCCAGCGACCATGACTGCGCGGCGCACCGACGCGCCCCGCCGATCTTGACGTTGAGCATGGTGCGCGGGGCCCCGAAGGGCAGGGTCAGCCGCTGCTCGAGCAGCGCCGCGCGGGCCAGCGAGATCGTCGACGGGGCGAGTGCCGCAACGGATCCCGCCGCATGCAGCACCGAGCGCAAGGGGCTCACCGGGCTGCTCTTGCGCTTGCCTTTGGGCAGGCTCCACGGCGCGCGAATCTCGGTGTCGCCGGGGTCAGTCGACAACGCCCGCTGCATCAGCTTCTGCGCGGAGACGCCGTCGATCAGTGCATGGTGAACCTTGGTGTAGATCGCGAACCGGCCATCCTTGAAGCCCTCGACGATGTGCGTCTCCCACAGGGGACGGTGACGATCCAACAGGCTGCTGTGCCACCGGGAAGTCAGCTCGAGCAACTCACGGATACGCCCCGGCGACGGCACCGCCGATCGCCGGACGTGGTAGTCGACGTCGACGTCTTTGTCGTAGGACCAGCCCAGGCTGGCGATTCCGCCTACGAATGTCGCCGGATGCTTGCGGAAGGTGGGCTGGAAATCGTCCTGCGCGATCAACCGGTCATAGAGATCCCGGACGAAGCCGCTACCGGCGCCGTCCGGCATCTCGAACAACTGCAAGCCACCGACGTGCATGGGATGTTCGCGCGACTCTCCGAGCAGAAATATCGCGTCGGTGGGCATCATCAGTTCCATCCACCAATTACACGCGACGGTGCGCGAACCCGCTAGCACCCTTTATTCGGGCGCCAGCGACCACACCGATGTCGCGATCAGGTCGCCGCGGTCGAGCCCGGCGGCGCGATGTTCGTGCACTTTCGCGTACTCCGGCGTGCTCACCATGTCCATGAATGCCTGCGGCGTCGGGTATTCGACGACCAGAATCGCGTCCCACCAAGGCTTTTCGCCATCCCCTATCACGAAGGTCGGCGCGGTCCCCACATAACGGACGGTGGCACCCACGCGCCGCAGGTGCGGCGCGACCTCCAGGGCGTAGCGCTGGTAGGACTCCCGTCCGCCCGGGCTCTTGAACTTCAGCAGGTTGACCATCACCACCGGCTCGCCGGCGGGCCGGGTGGCCAGGGCCGCGAACTGTTCGGGAGTGGGCTCCAGAGAATGGCTCATGAAAGACGATTACAGCAGATCGGTGATGGTCTTCAGGCCCGCTTCGTACAGGACGCCGGGCAACATGCCACCGTCGTGCTCGATGGTGGTGCCGTTGACGAAGTCGGCCTCGCCGCTGGCGAGGAAGACGCAGACCCTGCCCACCTCCGCCGGTTCGCCCGCCCGGCGCAGCGGGACGGCCGCGAAATACTTTGCGCCGGTGGGGTCGTCTTTGGGCAGCACGAACGACCGGAAGTTCTCGGTCATGGTCGGTCCCAGTGCGATGCAGTTGACCCGGACCTCGGGCCCCCACTCCTGCGCCAGCGACCGGGTGAGATGGTTGAGCCCGCTCTTGGCGGCGCCGTAGGAGACCAACGTCGGTGACCCCGCCGGATGCCCGGCCCCGCTGGAGATGTTGATGATGCAACCGACGCCGTCCTGGGTGCGCATCTGCCGGTACGCGCGGATCGCGAACCACAGCGGGCTGATCAGGTTCATCTGTACCGCGAACGCGTGAAACAGCGCCGTGCGCTCATACTCGTCGTCGCTCGCCGGCGCCCCCTGAATGCGTTGCACCAGTTGAGGAATGCTCTCCGCGTGCGGGGCCGGAACGGTGCCGCCGGCATTGTTCACCAGGATGTCGATGCGGCCGTGCTCGGCGACGACATCGGCGACGAAGGAGTCGATCGCACGGCAGTCCCCTTGGTCGCAGACCTTCTGCGAGGCGCGCTGCGCCCAATCGGGTTCGACGCCGGGAAGGGCGTCGAGGGGCGAACGGGAACAGCCGATGACGGTGGCGCCGGCGCGGAGCAGTTCATGGGCGATGCCGACGCCCACACCGCGGCTGGTTCCCGTCACGATCGCGACTTTGCCGTCCAGGACACTCATGACAGGCCTTCCTAACGCCGATGTTGACAGTCACTGTCAGCGGGTCATACTGTGCCATTCCGGTCATCGGCGTGTAAAGCCATGCGATTCGGAGGTCACCCAGATGAGCAGTCCGTCCAAGATCCGCGTCATCCAATGGGCGACCGGGGGCGTCGGCAAGGCGGCCATCGCGTGTGTGCTCAATCATCCGCAGCTGGAGCTGGCCGGTTGCTGGGTGCACTCGGCGGACAAGGACGGCCTCGACGTCGGCCGGATCCTGGGAACCGCGGACCTCGGGGTCACCGCCACCTCCAGCGCTGAGGAGATCCTGGCGCTGGACGCCGACTGCGTCGTGTACAGCCCGTTGGTGCCCAACGACGACGAGGTCATCGCGATCCTGCGATCCGGCAAGAACGTCGTCACCCCGGTCGGCTGGGTCTACCCCGACCCCGCCAACTCGCGGCACCGGGCCGTCGCGGACGCCGCGCTCCAGGGCGGGGTGACCCTGCACGGTTCGGGGATCCACCCCGGCGGCATCACGGAGCGGTTCCCGCTGATGCTGTCCTCGCTCTCGTCGGGCGTCACCCATATCCGCGCCGAGGAGTTCTCCGACATCCGCACCTACAACGCCCCGGACGTCGTGCGCCACATCATGGGCTTCGGCGGCACCCCCGAGGAGGCCATGCAGGGCCCCATGGCCGGCCTGCTGGACGGGGGCTTCAAACAGTCGGTTCGAATGATCGCCGACCACATGGGATTTCGCATCGACCCCAACATCAGGACCATCCAGGACGTCGCGGTCGCGACCGCCGACATCGACTACGCCCCGTTCCCGATCACGACGGGAGCCGTGGCCGCGCGCCGGTTCCGCTGGCAGGCCATGGTGGACGGCGAACCCGTGATCACGGCGGCGGTCAACTGGTTGATGGGCGAGGAAAACCTGGACCCGGCCTGGGATTTCGGTGGGCGCGGCGAACGGTTCGAGGTCGAGATCACCGGCGATCCCACGGTGTGCCTCACCTTCAAGGGCCTGCAACCCGAGACGATCGCCGAAGGGCTGGTGAAGAATCCCGGCGTGGTGGCCACGGCCAACCATTGCGTCAACGCGATCCCCGACGTCTGCGCCGCCGAACCCGGCATCAAGACCTACCTCGACCTGCCCCTGTTCGCCGGTCGCCCCGCTCCCGGCCTCGCCGCGTCATGACCGGCGTCCTCGGCGACGTCTCGTTCTGCCACCTCGTCGTCGGGGTGACCGACATGGACCGCGCCCTGGAGTTCTACCGCGACCTGCTGGGCATGGAGGTCGTCTTCGAAACCCTGGTCTCCGGTGAACCTTTCGACGCTGTGCTGCACGCCACCCGCAAGCAGGAGGGCCGGGTGGTGGGCGGACTGCTCGGCGGGTTGATGGTCGAGTTGCTGTCGCTGGGTAAATCGGATCACCGGCCGGCACGTCGTGGCATCACCGGAATCCACAACGTCGCCCTGTCGGTGACCGACCTCGACGAAACCCACCGCCGTGTCACCGCGGCCGGTTACGCCCCCGACCAGGATCCCTTCGAAATCGGCGGCGTCCGAATGTTTTTCGTCAAGGATCCGGACGGGACCGCCGTCGAGTTCATCGAACTTCCCGGCGGCGCCCGCAGCACGTACGAGATGCACCGCGGCGTACCCGTCCGGATGGGGCCCGCGACATGAGCTACTCGCATCCCGATTCGATGCGCGGCCACGTGGCGGTCGTCACCGGCGCCGCCCAGGGTGTGGGCAAGGGCACCGCCGCCGCACTGCTGGAGCGCGGCGCATCGGTGCTGCTGGTCGACATCCAGGACGAGTTGCTGGGCAAGACCGCCGAGGAACTCTCGGCGATCGGTCGCGTCGAGAAGCTCACCGCCGACCTGCGTGAGCCGGACAGCGCTCAACGGATCGTGACGGCCGCTGTCGACGCCTTCGGTACGGTCCACGGCCTGGTGAACAACGCGATCGCCACCAACGAACCCAAGGCGTTCGTCGACATCACCACCGAAGACTTCGCGCTCGGCCACGAGGTCGGCCCGCGCGCGACCTTCCTGCTTATGCAGGCCGTATACCCCGTCATGGTCGACGCGGGCGGCGGGTCGATCGTCAACCTGGGCTCGGGGACGGGCACCGGCGGCGAGCCGAAGTGGGGCGGCTACGCCGCCGCCAAGGAGGCCATCCGGGGCCTGTCGAAGGTCGCCGCCCTGGAGTGGGGGCGCGACAACATTCGCGTCAACGTCATCTGCCCGTTCGCCGAATCAGACGGCGTCAAGTTCTGGAAGTCGTTCGCCCCCAAGGAGTACGAAAAGGCCGTGGGACGCGTGCCGATGAAGCGCATCGGCGATGTCCGCACGGACGTGGGCGCGCTGGTGGCGTTCCTGCTGGGCACCGACTCGACGTTCGTCACCGGGCAGACCATTCACGTCGACGGCGGGATCGGCTGTTTCCGGTGAGCGCGCCCGGCAGGCCGGAGTCGCTGCGCGATCGGCAGCGCGCACAGATCCGGGCCGACCTCCGGCGCGCGGCGTTCCGGCTGTTCGTCGAGCGGGGGTACGACGCCGTCACCACGGAGGAGATCGCCGCCGCCGCGGGCGTTTCGGCGCGCACTTTCTTCCGGCATGTGCCGACGAAAGAAGACCTGCTGCTCGCGCCCGTTCGCCATGGCGGGGCCGCGATCGTCAACCTGCTCGAGCAGCGGCCCGCGAACGAGGCCCCGGATGTCGCGTTGATCAACGCCATCGTCACGCGGACCCGGGCGTTCGAGGAGGCCGACACCGACGAGTGGCGAGAAGCGCTGCTGGTGGCGCCCGATCTGCTCGGCAAGGTGACGGTCCACACGCCCGCCGACAAGGAGCGGGCGGCCAAGCTGATCGCCGCGCGCATGGGGGTCAACCCGGACGCCGACATGCGTCCCGGCCTGCTGGTGCAACTCGCCTTCGCCGCGGCCGATTTCGGCTTCCAGCAATGGGTCCGCCGGCCCGGTCGGGCGTGGCCGCTGCATCGCTACGTCACCGAGGCGCTGGAAGCGGTGAGGAGTCCGCACTGGAGAGGGAAGCGCGGCTGATCAAGCCCGCGAGGCCTCGGGGTTGGCGATCCGGATCGGGTCGCCGTCCAGCCAGGCGACCACCGCCTCCACGGTGTCGGAGTAGAAGGCGCCGAGCATTTCACGGGTGACATACCCCAGGTGGGGTGCCAGGGTGACATTCGGGAGCAATCGAAGCGGGTGGTCGAGCGGCAGCGGTTCGACGTCGTAGACATCAAGCCCAGCGCCGGCGATACGCCCCGCGGTTAGGGCGGCGATCATGGCGGCCTCGTCGACGATCGGCCCGCGCGACGTGTTGATCAGGAATGCGTGCGGCTTCATCAGGGCGAGTTCGGATTCGCCGACCAGCCCGCGCGTGCGCTCCGAGAGCACCAGATGGACGGAGACCACGTCGGACTCCTCGAACAGCGCCGCCTTGTCGACCCGGCGCGCGCCGACCGCCGCGGCGGCGTCCGCGGTGAGGTTCTGACTCCACGCGATGACCTCCATGCCAAAGGCTTTGGCGTATCCGGCCATCCGCTGGCCCACCCGTCCGAGGCCAAGCAGGCCGAGCGTCTTACCGGACAGCGTGAGACCCGTCGTCACCTGCCAGCCGCCGTCCCGCATGCGTCGGTGTTCCTCGGCCAGGTTGCGTACCGTGGCGATCAGCAGTCCCCACGCGAATTCCGGCGTGGCGTCCTGCACGGAGCGGAATCGCGGATGGGTGAAGTCGGTGTGGGCGACGAGGATCCCCCGCTCCGTGGCCGCGGCCATGTCCAGGTTGGGTAGGCTTTTGCCGACGATGGTGATGAGCTTGAGGTTGGGCAGCCGCTCGAGCAGCGTCCGCGGCAGCGCCATCCGCTCGCGCAGGGTGCAGATCACGTCGAACGGCCGCAGCGCCTCCGCCGCGTCCTCCTCGGACAGGTGCCGGTCGAAAACCGTCACATGGGAACGGCTTTGCACCGGCGACCAGTCGGCGAGCCGCAGTGCCACGCCCGCGTAGTCGTCGAGGATCGCCACCTGGGGCGCGGGGTTCGCCATCGCCCCATTGAACCCTAGGTCAGGTCGCGCACTCGGCCTTTCGGGCTAGCAATTAGCACCGGAGACGCAGCCGCTGTCGGGGACGCGAGCGGGGCTCGTCTGCGGCGTGGACGGACTGGACGACGTGGGCGTTGCCGGCGCCGCGGGCGCGAGCCCCACCGGCGTGTCGACACCGTACCCGACCAGGACCGTCAGCGCGGCGGCGCCACCCAAGGCCGCAATTGCGTTATTCGCCTGCGATCTCTTCATCGGTGCTCCATCACGCGCGGACCGGGCGCGGCTCAGCCCCCACCTCCGCCGCCGCCACCGCCGGCACCTCCGGCGGCGCCCCCACCACCGGCACCGCTTTCACCGCTACCGCCGTTACCGTACGTCCCGCCGTAAACGGGCGGTGGGGGCGGCGGGGGCGCCGGGCTGGACGACGTCGGCACGGGCGGCGCCGCCGGCGTGTTACTTGCCAGCGTGTTTGCGGCGGCCCCGCCGCCGAAGGTAACGGCCAGTCCGAGTGTGGCGGCGCCGCCGAGGACGGCCAGGGTCTTTCTCGTGTCAGGTTTCATGTTGGCCGCATACCCCTTATTCGCATGCGCAATCTGAACTTTCGCGTAGTTAGCTGAGCGCGGGCAGTACCTTGTCGGTGAGGAGCTGGACCGACTTCCACGCCTCGTCGACGGGCATGCCGCCGACCAGTGGGTGCATCACGAGCGGTCCGTAGTTGTCGGCGCCGCGGACCTCGGCGATCAGCTCGTCGGGGGTCAGGAACCGGTAGCGGCCCGACGCCCTGACCTCGTCCAGCGTCTGCACGCCGGGCAGATGCATCAGGGACCGCTGGTCGGTCGACCATCCGCCGTAAGTGACGGCCTCCCAAAGGATGTGGTCACCGAGCTCGGCCCAGGCCCGGTCGGGGTCCTCGTGCAGGAAGATCATGCCGCGGTTGACCGGCCCCGGCATGAGGATGAACGGCGTCATGCCGGCCTCGACACACAACTCCCGGTAGTAGGCGGCCACCTCGGGCAGGTGGTCGGCCAGACTGAGCGGCAGCCGGAACCGTGCCGCCCGTCGCGCCGTGACCCGCGCGCCGCCCCCGACGTACAGCGGTGGATGCGGCCGCGTCCAGGTGCCGGTGCAGAGTCCCGGCTCGGCACCGGACCACACCGACAGCATCCGCTCCAGCAGGCTGTCCATCAGCGCACCGCGCCGTGCGAAATCGGCTCCCAGCGTGTCGTATTCGACCGTGCGGTAGCCGAGGCCGACCGTGGTGTGCAGCCGGCCCCGGCTCATGTTGTCGACCAGGGCGATGTCCTCGGCGAGGCGCACCGGATTCCAGAGCGGGCCCAGGGCACAGTCCACGCTGGCGATCAGCCTCGAGGTCCGCGCCAGGAACATGGCCGCCGCCATGATGGGGTTACAGCTCCAGCCGTGTCCCGTCGCGTGGTGTTCGTCGACGCTGACGGAGGTGATGTCGCGCGACTCGCCCCACTGCGCCAATTCGAGGGCGGCCGACAACAGCGCGCTCTGCGTGCGCGGTTCACCCTGCGGCGACGCAAAATTGAAGCGCAACACCGTCAGCAACACGTCACGCCTCCCGCGGGGCCATCGACTGCAGGAACGCCGGGAAGTCGGGAAACAGCGCGCGATCGACGATTTCGATCCGCGCGCCGAACGCGTCGGTGAAGTAGGCGAACATCCCGAGGTCGGAGCCGGGCACCTCGGCGGTCATCTCGAGGGTGAAGCCGTTGTCCCGCAGCGCTCGTGCGCTCGCGGCCAGGTCGTCGCTGAAGTAGCCGAGGTGGTGGACCGCGTTGCCCGGCGGGGCGGTCCACGGCGTACCGGGCACCTCCTGCACGAGTTCGACGTGCGGGCTCTGCAACGAGTAGACGATCGTCGATGTCAGCTCGCGGACGCCGGCCGTGGTGCGGAACGGCAAGGTGTAGCTCATCGGCGTGATCCACCGGTAGCCGGCCAGTGCACTCAGCCGGGCCATGGCCGCCTCGAGGTCGGGCACGACGATGCCGGTGTGGTAGAGGTCCTCGGGTCGCAGCGCAAGTGCCATGTTTTCCTCGTGTCTCAGACGCAGTCCGACGCGGCGTCGACGACGAACACCGCGCCGCTGGTGTAGCTGCTTTGCTCGGTGCACAAGAAGGCGATGGTGGGGGCGATCTCCCCCACGGAACCGAAGCGGCGCAACGGGATATGCGCCAGCTCGGCCTCCACCAATTCGGCCGAGCCGTGCATGGGCGCGGTCATCGGGGTATCGACGGCACCCGGCGCCACCGCGTTCACCCGAATGCCCTTTGGCGCCCACTTGACGGCGAGATTCCTCGTGATACAGACGATCCCGGCCTTCGCCGCGCCGTAGCCGGGCACCAACGGGACCGCACGCAGTGCGGACATCGACGCCAGGTTCACCACGCTCGCGCCGCCGGCCGCCGTCGACGTCCGCAGGGCGCGATAGAGCCCGACCGTCAGCCGATAGGGTCCGGTGAGGTTGAGCGCGACCGACGCCTCGAACCCTTCCGGCTTCGATTCATCAAGGCCGCCGGGGAAATTGGCGCCGGCGTTGTTGACCAGCACGTCGAGGGCGGTGAATTTCTGCGCCAGCGCGTCGACCGACTCCGGATCGCTGATCTGCAGCTGATGGTAATCCATGCCGGACAGGTCGGCCTGATAGTCGGCCGGCCCCGGCTTGGTTCCGGTGACGGCGACGCGGGCCCCGGCGTCGCGGAACAAGACCGCGGTCGCGTGCCCGATTCCGCTGGTGCCGCCGGTGATCAGGGCCGTGGTGCCGCTGAAGTCGAAGCTGGCGCGTGCCGTCATGAGTTCCTCGCGATCTGGTGTCTGAGCCAGGCGCTTTCCCAGAAGTTGGAGCTGCCGGCCAGAAGCTTTTCGTGGGCGTCCCGCAACACGGCCCGCGCCCCGGTGTGGTCCGACGGCAGGAGCTCGGCGAGGTGGATGGCCTGCAGCGGGCGGCCGGCCGCCAGGTGTTCCCGAGCCCTGCCCACCACAGCGTCGGCCCCGGCAAGCTCGACCACGTCGGCGGCGACGGTGTCGAACCCGACCGGATAGAGTTCGGTGGTCGACTCGTGGTGAAACCATCCGGAGTAGTTCTCCCAGACGGCCCGCACGTCCCAGGTCACCTTCCCGTAGCCCTGCCCCACTTCGCATTCCGGGGGCAACGTGATCTCCCGCATCAGCGTCCGCACGTCCTTGCCGGCGTTCATCCCCTCCACGGTGCGATCGTGGACATAGGCGATCGCGTCCCGCAGCCGGGTCAGTTCGGCATGGATGCGTTCGGCGCCCGCGATCGGCTCGAAATGGCCGGTCACCAGGAGCTCGGGGCGCAGGTCGCGCACCCGCTCCACCGACGCGACGGCCGCCAGGGCGTCGCGGTAGCGGTCACCGCGCATGGTCACCAGGTTGGGGATGTGCCCAAACAGCGGGCCGAAGACGTTGCCGCACAGGCAGATTTGTTCGTCCGGCAGCCACACCACCAGCGAGTCGGTGGTTTCGCCGCCCGGCACGGAGATCAGTTCCATCCGCCGACCACCGAGCTGCAGGGTCAGGGTGTCTTCGAAGTCGAGGTCGACGACGGGAACACTCTGACCGGCCAGCCGCGTGCTATCGAGGCGTCGCTGAATCGCTTGGATCCCGGCCGCCAGGGTGTCCTTGAACGCGAAGGCGCTGCGGCCGGCACGGTAGGGCATGAGGCGCTCGTTGTCGTCGCGCCACAACGTCCAGTTCGCCTGGGCCACCACGGTGGTCTCCGGGTCGCGCACGCTGTCCAAGCCGCCGACGTGGTCGACGTGCCCCTGGGTGAAGATGACGTAGCGCACCGGGGAGGCGTCGACGGCGTCGAAGTTGGCGCGATGCACCGGGCCCTCGAACCCCATACCGGTATTGACGATCACCCGGCCTTCATCTGTGGTGAGCAGGTAGGCGTTTGAGAGCCCCGGTGAACACCACAGCCCGGGCGCGATCTCCTCGGCCCGGTCGGCGGCCGCGGGCCGCATGGCGTCGGCCCCGGGCCTGGTGCGGTAGACCGGTTCGAAACTCATCGCTCTCGTCGCCTCTCACTAGCTCTCGGCATGGACGTCGAACCTGTCGAAGTAGAAGTCGAAGCGACCGCGGAGCTCGGCCGGGGTGACGCCGAAGTGCCGTTGCAGGTCGTAGTGGATGCGACCGTGTTTGCCGCGCGGATTGCCCGCCAGGTATTTGTCGAACTGCGCGCGCACCTTCGGTGTCAATTCGACGCCGCCGCATTGGTAAAGCCGTTCGAGCACCGGCATTTCGTTGCCGTTGAGCTGATGGAAGCCGATGTCGATGCTGCGTTCGTCCGGCACGAGATCGCGGTCGCGCACGCATGCGCTCAGCAGCCGGTGCACCCGGTCGGTCCAGTAGTCGAGTAGCCAGTCCGGATCGATGCTCGTTCGTCGTAGTCGATCGGAGTAGGCCATCATCGTGACCGCCGACTGGATCACCGCAACGGGATCGCGGTGTGTGAAAGCCACTGTCGCGTCGGGAAACGTCGCCAGGAGCGGGCCCAGTTGCTCGCAGTGCTGAGGGCTTTTCAGAATCCAGGTCCGCGGGCCGCGCAGGAAGGTCAGCGCCTGGAGAACCTTCCTCAGGTATGCGTAATGCCGGGTCTGGTCCAGGTTCAGGTAGTAGTCGCGCCAGTCCGGCACGCGCGCATGCCATTCCAGGACATAGGCGGCCATATCGAGGTCGAGGAGTTCGACCTCCTCCTCGATCGCCTCGGGGAACCGGTCGTGCATGGCGGCGACCGCCGGCGCGCTGGCCATCAGCGCGTCGTGCTCGGAGCTGGCCCGCGCGTAGCGCGGGTCGATCCCGAAGATGTCGGGGCCCTGGCCACGCGCGGGAATCGGTTCCTGGCTCTCCCAGTACGGCAGCGCCCGCCGACGAGGGTCGGCGGCAACGAGATTCACCAGATGGGTGGTACCCGACCGCGGCATTCCGACGACGATGAACGGGTTCTCGATCGGGATGGCTTCGATTTCGGGATAACGACGGAGGAGATCGGTCAGCGACAACCGGTTGCGCAGCAACCGCACGACGCGTTGCCGCAGCGACGAGCGGGTGAGCTGCCGCAGGCCCACGTCGCCTTCGATCGCGGCGACGTGGGCGGCGAGACGATCGCCGAATCCGTCGACGTCGTCGATATCGTCGACCCCGGCCTGCTCGACCGCCTCGGCGAGCATCCGGTCGATGCCGAACTCGACGACTCTGGCCTCGGTGAATTCCAGGATCTGGCGTTGGACGTCGGTCAGCTTGGGCGCGGTCAGGTCGTCGAAGTCGATGTCGTCAACGGCAGAGCCCACCGGATCCTCTTTTCGACGTGTCGCCGACGGAAAATATGACACAGACGCTAGACGTCGAGCCGGCGTGGCCCCTACAGGTTCGCCAAGTCGTCGGGCACGTCGACCTTGTGTTCCTGCAGCACCTCCAGCGGCACGACCTCGAGGGTGCGCTCGTGCGTGCAGGCCAGCACCACCGGCGCGGCGCAGCCATCGTGATGCGCCCGAAGCCAATTCAGCGCGGTGACGCACCAACGATCACCGGGCAGCAGTCCGGGGAACCGGTATTCGGGAACCGGCGTCAGCAGGTCGTTGCCGATGGACCGCTGGTGCTCCAGGAATTCGGCCGTCATGACCGCACAGATCGTGTGCCGGCCGAGGTCCTCGGGCCCCGTCGAGCAGCAGCCGTCGCGGTAGTACCCGGTAAGTGGCTCTGTGCCGCACGGTTCCAGCGGACCGCCTAACACATTTCGCTCGCGCACGTATTCAGTATCGCGCTCGGTGGGGTGAAGTTTGAAGTGACTTTGCCGTCCGCTGCCCGGCGAATTTCTCCCGGCGGCAAAGAGCGGGGTCATCCCGCCATCGGGTAGCCGGCCAGCGGGCGGGCGCCGAGGACGCTTCGCGCCGCGGCCGCGTCGACCTCCGTGTAGATGCGGGCGATGTCGACGATCGCCGTGCCCGTCCGGACCAGCTCTCCTTGCGCCGTCGCGTGCAGTGCCAGGAAGGCGGTGGCCTCCGCGGCGAACGCGAGGGCCGCCTGCGCTGACACCTCGTCGGCACCGGCAGGAAGCAGCGCCGTGGTGGGAGGCGATGCGGTCACACCGGCCTGCAGCCCCTGCATGGCGCCCCGGACGACGTCGGACCCGACGTTGGCGGCGGCCGGATCGAATGACAGTGCCTGCACGGGCCTACTCCTCCACGTCGATATGTCGTGGAGGAATAATAGCACTAGGCAACTGTTTGGGTATGCAAAACTTTTCCTGAGAAATAGTTAAGCGGCGCGGATGACGGAGCGATAACAATTCCCACGTCAAGCCGGCGCGACGCGCTGAGCAAATCCCGGGGAAATGGCCGGGAAAATTTATCGTCACATCGTGCACCGAAGAACGGCCCTCAAGCTGCCACTTTTGCTGGCAGCAGGCACCGCGCTGGCGCGAGCCCCCCGCGCCTCCGCGGAGGAACGCGGCCGGTGGCCCGCCGACCGGGCGAACCGCTGGTACCAGGCGCAGGGCTTCCTCGTCGGGTCGAACTACATCACCTCAAACGCCATCAACCAGCTCGAGATGTTCCAGCCAGACACCTACGACCCGCGGCGCATCGACACCGAGCTCGGCTGGGCCAGGTTCTACGGACACAACACCGCCCGGGTGTTCCTGCACGATCAGCTGTGGGCCCAGGACCAGCGCGGCTTTCAGACCCGGCTCGCGCAGTTCGTCGACATCGCCGCGCGCCACCGCATCAAACCGCTGTTCGTGTTCTTCGACTCATGCTGGGACCCGGCGCCCCGGGCGGGCCGCCAGCGCCCGCCGACGCCCGGGGTGCACAACTCCGGCTGGGTGCAGAGCCCGGGCGCCGAACGCTTGGGCGACCCCCGCTACACCGGCGTCATCCGCGACTACGTCACGGCCGTGTTGACGCAGTTTCGCAACGACGACCGCATCCTGGGCTGGGATCTGTGGAACGAGCCCGACAACCCGGCACGCCAATACCGCAACACCGAGCGCAGCGACAAGGAACAGCTCGTCGGCAATCTGCTGCCGCAGGTATTCCGCTGGGCGCGCGCGGTGGACCCCAGCCAACCGCTCACCAGCGGCGTGTGGCGCGGCGACTGGGGACAACCCCAGGGCCGCAGCGCAATCAGCGATATTCAGCTGGCCAACGCCGACGTGATCACGTTCCATTCCTACGCCGACCCCGCGGGCTTCGAGTCCCGGATCGGCGAGCTCGCCCCGCTCGGCAGACCGATCCTGTGCACGGAGTACATGGCGCGGCCACGGGGCAGCACCGTCGAGGCCATTCTGCCGGTGGCCAAGCGCCACAACGTCGGAGCCATCAACTGGGGCCTGGTCGCCGGCAAGACGCAGACCTACTTTCCCTGGGAATCGTGGGACCACCCGTACACCACGATCCCGAAAGTCTGGTTCCACGACCTGCTCGCGCCCGACGGCCGACCCTTCAGGGACAGCGAGGCGCTGACGACCCGAAAGCTGGCCGGCACCCAGGCTTGAGCGGGGCCGTTCGGTTAGCCGAATTCGCCGTTGAACGCCCTTTTTGCGGTAGTAGGGTTGACCCGCGGGAAGGGGGCGGCGATGACTCTGACTCATCTGAGCGAGCCGGAGCTGATCGCCTCGGCCGGGGGCGACCCCTGGGCGATCAACCGGAGCCTGCAAGCGGGTAGCCCTTTTCAAATCTCACGCCTGGCTGAGACGTTCTATGCCGCGGGCCGACACACCGCCGAAGCCGACCATGCCTTCCAGATTGCCCAGCAGCGCTTCCGCGAGTCGTGGAACCACCAGAACGGCGACAACCCGATCAACGACTCCGCGGAAGTGCAGCGGTTGACGAAATCCCTTGGCGCCCAATCGGAGCAACTGCCCAAGATCGGCGCAGACTTGGAGAACATCGCCGGCGCCTTGGCCGATGCGCAGAAGCAGGGTGCCGCCGAGATCGCCACCTTGGAGCATCAGTTGCATTGGCTCGACGAGCTTTATGGCGCCGCGCAAGCGGATCTGCGGGATCCCAGCCTTCCGCCGAAGGAGGTAGCAAAGCTGCGCATGATCATGGAAGCCGCCCACGCCGACGCCGTGGACGACGTCCGCGACGCGGTGAAGCAGATGAACTCCATCCGCAACGGCTACTCGGATACCTTGCACAAAGCGCTGGGCTCGTTGCACAGCGAGGGCTACGACCCACCCGCCGCCGTCGACGACACCATGGAGCGTCCGTTGCGGGGTGAGGTGCGAGACCTCGGGCCAATCGCCGGTACCGGCGGCGTGCCCGGCATACCGGGGATCGGCGCGGCAGATCTTGGCGAGATCGTCGAGGTGCCGGGACAACCAGGAAAATTTCTCGCCATCTTTGGGGATTCATTCGCTGGCAACAAGGTCGGCGAGGGTCTGCATTACCGATCCGTGGCCGTACCGGTGACCTTCGACGCCGACGGACGCCCGCACTTCGGAGCGCCGTTGACCGGAGCCAAGGACAGTGGCCATGAGCTATTCACCATGCCCGACGAGGCGGTCAAGGCGGGAATCGACGACACGCTACCCGCCGGAACAATCACGCTCGGGAACAAGACATACATGATGGTGACGGGCACCAAGGGAGATCTTCAGCCCGTGGGTTCGTGGCTGGTCGAAGTCAATGGCGATCCCGGCAAAGGCTGGACGATGGTGCCTGGCTCCTTCCGCCCCGCGGCAGACGCACCCACTCAGGTCAGCGGCTACAAGGGCTCGGACGGCAAGGTCTACATCGCCGCCGACTCCTTCGATCGCAGCCGAGGCGTCACCGTGTACCGGGCAGACCCGGACAAAGTGTTCGATCGCAACAGTTGGCAACCGTGGACCGGCAACGCCTGGGGCCAGGCAGGGCAACATGCCGCGCCGGTGACTACCGACCGCTACGGGGAGCTCAGCTTTCGGGAGATCGGCGGTAAGCCTGTCTTGTCCGGATTCAATGTCGACGCTCAAGGCGGACGCATGGAAGTACGGGTCGGACCTGATCCGACCGGTATATTCGGCAACGTGCCGACAACAATTGTCGCGCAGAATGGAGATCCAGGAGCGCCTAAGTTTCTGCCCCAGCCGTACGGTGGATACATCATGCCTGGCTCAACATTGGATGACATGAAGATATTGGTCAGTCAATGGAATACAGCGAAGGATGCGAATGGTCTGGCTATCGGCACGCCCTATCAAACTCGAGAATTTCAAGTCAACCCTTTCCATTGAGACCCTGACACGTCGAGCCCGGAGTCGATAGGAACGAAATGACCGCAAAGACGCTCACCTGCTGTTACGCACTTATGTGCGCCGGTTTAATGGGTGTATCCACGGCGCACGCCGACGCGCTCAGCTTCCCCGACCTGAGCACATACGCTCCCGCCAATACGAAGGATTATCAGATTTCAGTGCCCAACCCTGGACGGCAGCCCGAACAGACAGTGTACTTCCTCACGCCGGACGGCATCGTCTGCAAATTCACCCTCGATCAGGCATCGTGCAGTGGAAATAACTTGCCGGCCATACCTCCGGCGGCATCAAATCCTGACGCTGGGATTAACGGCGTCAATTCGATAGGAACCACCAGTGGGCTTAAACAGACGAGTGGAGGCGAACCGTCGCATGTAATCCTCGGACAGCCGATCAAGACCCTTCCTCCGGAACACTCTCTCACGGTGAATGGGTTTGTATGCGGAGTTGATAATTCCGGCACGACCGCATGTAAAGACCCGCAAGGGCGTGGCTTCGTGCTATCACCGCACGGCTCCGGTTGGCTCCCACACGTGTGAACGTTGCTTGGGCCAAGCAGTTCTCACGCGGCTTTGATCTTGCGTACGGTCTCCGCGAGAAGCTCGTCGAGGCTACTCAGCGGCAGGGGCGGCGTGTCCCCCTTGAATAGCCAACCACCGTCGCTTGAGCTGCTGATGACGATCAGCCCCCGCACTTGGGCAACTCGCAGCGCCTCGACGCCTTCACCACAGACGCCGTGGCCACGGACATCAACCTCCCGCATCCACCGATGCGTTAACCGAACCGTGTCCTCGCCTTCGGCGACAGCCGAGTCGGTTTGGAGGAACTGGCGGTTCTGGCGGTCCCCGCACACTGTCGGCTTCTCGGCCAAGTGCGCGGTGCAACTGGCGATCTCAGCCCGGAGATCGGCCAGGAAGTTGTCGCCCGCGAGCGCCCGGCTGATCTTTACTTTGGGCCTCGGCGGCTTCCCCGGCTGGTCCCACTTCGACCCGTCGAAGTCCTGCCAGCCTGCCAGGGGTTCGTATCGCTGGGCGGGGGCCCGGCCACCGGAGGCGCAGAGTGACCAGAACCGACTGCCCGGCTCGCCGGTGGAGGTCTCGTTGTCACCAGAATCGGTCTCAATGCCGGTGTCCACCCGGAGTGCCGGAAGCAAGGTCGAAATCTGAGCCCGGCTCCAGTCGGCGAGCGGTGGCGGCAGCGCCGAACGTGGTCGCGGTCGCCCTGCCGCGCTGATCAATTGCGACAGAAGTTGATTACGCGAGGCCGCCGACGGATCGGGCGTGCGATACCACGCCTGCACGGTCACTCTGCTGGGAAGCACGGTGGCCGCCGCGATGTTGACGATGGAGGGCCATTGCAGGCCGGTGTCGCCCGACTGATACTGCGTCAGCTGTTCGCTGGATTCACCGATCAGCCAGCCTTGGATGCCGTCGCTGTCCATGGAGTGGGCAGTGGTCCACATGGGACACCGACGAGCCCACGCGGCCATCTCACCCGCAACGTCGTCGCGATCGTCGGCAACAGTGAACCGGATCCGGACGGAATCACCGCCGTTTGCGGCGAATCGATTGCTCAAGGAACGGCCGGTGGCGTCTGTGGCGGGGCTGTACTCCACGTCCAATTCCGGCTTATCCGTCGCTCCGAACCTCGGTAGACGCTGGCAGCCTTCAGGAGTGGACTCCCGACCCTGGAAGGGCGGCTCTGCCCCGAAGCCCGGACGGGGCTGGTAGACGCTCACGCCGTTGAAGAGATTGTCTTGTACGTCAGCCAGCCCGGGTATGCAGCGCGCCAACCGATCCGGCGCACAATCCCCACCTTCGATCGGCGCGGCCGTGAGCGTCGCCGGACTCGAGGCCGATTCGTGCTTGTGAGACGTGCAGGCATCTGCGGTCGTCACGAGCACAGCAACCAAGCCAAGCCTCGCGACCGCGCGAACGAGACCCCGATCAACCGACGCCACGTGCCGACTCTATGTCACTGGTCTGGTCGAGCAACGAATGTCTTGCAGAGCAATGACTTAGGAAGCCGCGAAATCACCCACCACGGTCATCTTGTTGCCATCCCAGGCGGTGGCGAAGCCGGCCGCGGTGAAAGCGCAATTCATGATGATCCCTCGGTGCGGAGGGCTTTGCATCCACGAGTCGAGGGCCTGGGTGGCATTCGCGGCTGATCCGGTGCCCCAGAAGACAATCTCACCCGTGGCGGGGGGCCTGCTGTAGCCGGCTTCTGCGATGCGCGTCCGCGGCGAAGAGCCGTCGGAACCGATATGGCCGCTTAAACCGGTGCGCAACATATCGTCGGCGTGCCACTGCGCCGCCAGCCTCAAACGCGGGTCGTCTGTGAGCGGCCCGCAAGGTTGGCGAAGCCCGTTGACGCCGCTGTACAGGACAGCGACCGAATCGTCTGCGTGCGCCACGAATTCAGCGGCCGTGCCCACAGCCACCATGAGGACACAGCAAGACGAGAAGATGGCGGCGATCGCGACTTTGTTCGTCATGTGGCCTCTTACTGCGCGCCGTGCAGTTGTCCGTGAGGCCATGCTATCCACCTTCGGCCGGGACTGCCGGGAATCACAACCCATTCGCTGCAGGGAAGGTCCCCATCGGGCGGCCGAGCGCATCCACCGGCCCCTCTGGTACGGGGTCGGACTCGCTCGTGACGGGCGGCGGCCCACTCAGGGCCGAACACCTTTGGTGCACTTTTGAACCCATCCAGAAAACGTTGGCACCGCACTCAAGAACGGCCGCCGGTCTGGCGGAAGCCGGGTTAAGTCGATCGCGCTGAATCCGATCAGGATCAAGCTGGCTTTTGCTATGCTCCGGCCATGGCGCTGCAGGGTCAACAGCGCGGCTTTCGCCGCCTCCTGTGGGATAAGGCCAGCGCGAAGTACGCGCAGTATATTCACGAGTACTTTTATCAGAAGTTTTTCTACCGCTACTTAACACGCAAGCTGTCCGTCAATGACGTTGTGTTCCTCAATTACGGTTATGAAGAAGATCCACCAATGGGCGTTCCGCTGGCGCCCTCCGACGAACCGAACCGGTATTTCATCCAGCTTTATCACCGCACGGCAACTCAGGTCGACCTCCGCGGTAAGGACGTGCTGGAGGTCGGTTGCGGTCACGGCGGCGGAGCCTCCTACCTCACCCGCACCCTGCACCCAGCGTCATACACGGGACTGGATTTGAATCCGGCCGGTGTGGCCTTTTGCCGGGAAAGGCACAATCTTGCCGGCCTGAAGTTCGTGGAAGGTGACGCCGAGAACCTGCCTTTCCCGGACGAATCGTTCGACGCGGTGATCAACATCGAATCCTCACACCTCTACGCGCAGTTTCCCCGATTCCTCTCCGAAGTTGTACGTGTGCTGCGCCCCGGCGGGCATTTCCTCTACGCCGATTTCCGCCTCACCGCGGGCACTGCCACCTGGGAAGCAGAATTAGCCGAGGCGCCGATGCGGATTCTTTCGCAGCGGATGATCAATTCAGAGGTCATGCGCGGGATGGAGAAGAACTCACAGTGGTGGATGGCGGTGGTCAACGCACTTGTGCCGGCCTTCGCGCGCAGCTTCGCCGTCACCCGTGGGTACCAATTTGTATGGAATACGTACCAGGGCCTGCAAAGCGGCGGACCTATGGAATACCGGATGTACTGCTTCGCCAAGGCGTGAGGCCGCCTCCCGGTCAGAGGCAGTGCATTCCTCTGGCGGCTTCGACGTAATCAACCCGACGGACGGGACCCGCTAGCGAATGCGGCCCACAACTCTGACGGTTGCTCCCGTCGATGGGCCGGCGACTGTCGAGCCGGTGCTTCAATCCGCTTCGGACTCAAAGACCATGGCTTGGCCTTGATCGGCCGGTGATCTAGCGGCCGTCGCGGAGTTGGTGGGACGTGCGGCAATGACACGCCCGCCGCCTCGGCCGTCTTCTCGCGCGAGATTCCGTGCTCGAATCCCTCGCGGATGAGCTGGCGCAGCTCTTCGTCAGCCTCGTCGAGCGCCGCGTGTCTACGTTGCCGCAGTTTGGCTGCACGACGAATGGGTGCCGATGGGCGAGAGCAGGACGACCTACATCATTCGATCAAAGTCAAAATCCGAAATCGTCAACGTAGCGCAGACTGCGTGACATTAGCCCCAACCGTGATCTAATGCTCCTCGCGATGATGGTTCGCGGAACGGGAATCGAACAGGTCGGGACGGCATCAGTGACTTGACCGCTGGAACCACAGCAGTACGGTTACATCGACCCAGAAGGGGGCGACCGTGTTCGTCAGTGCTGGCCGGCCGCAGCCGACGCGATGCAGCTTGCAAACCTGAGCGAAGCAGAATTAATCGCGGGGGCCGGCGGTGATCCGTGGGCAGTCAATGACAGCCTGCAGGCTGGCAGCCCGTATGAGATCTCTCGTCTGGCTGGGGCCTTTCATGACGCTGGCCGGTGCACGGAGGAGGCGGAACACGCTTTCCAGTTCGCCCGCAGCCGATTCGACGCCGCGTGGAACCACCAGAATGGCGACCACCCGATCAACGACTCGGCCGAGGTTCAGCGGGTGGTCAAATCGCTTGGCGCGCAGTCCCTTCAGCTGCCCAAGATCGGGGCTGATCTGGAAAACATCGCAGCTGCGTTGGCCGAGGCGCAAAAAGCCGGAAGCCAGGTCATCGCTGCGCTGGAGCGTCAGCTGCAATTGCTCGACAAACTAATCGGCGCAGCGAAGAAGGATTTGGACGATCCCACACTTGACGCACACAGCCGGTCTCAACTGCAATCGTTGATCAACGACGCCAAGGCCGATGCCGTCGATGAAACACGAGATGCTCTCAACCAGGTGAATTCCATCCGCAACGGATACTCGGCAACGCTGGAGTCGGCACTGGGGAATCTACGCACCGATGGCTTTGCCCCGGAGGATCTCGAGCAAGCGGACGCAGATCCTCAAATCCCGCCGCCGAATACGAAGCCAGAGGACGTGAACCGGTGGTGGACATCCCTGACACCCGAACAACGCCAGAGGTTCATCGCTGAGCACCCCGACAAGATCGGCAACCTCAACGGCGTCCCAGTCCTCGCCCGCAGTGACGCCAACATTTCAGTGATGAACCAAGACCTCAGCCGCGTGCGCGGCATCGCCAACCGCAGCGGGGTCTCAGTCGACGATGTCCTCCGTGACCCCGGGAAATACGGACTGTCCGACACCGACATCACCCGCTACCACAACGCCGACGAGACCAAGCAGGGCCTCGACCACGACTCTGATCACGGCCATAACCCTGTCTACCTCTTCGCATACGATCCCACGGCGTTCGGAGGCAAGGGACGCGCTGCGGTCTGCATCGGCAACCCCGACACGGCCAAGAACACCGCCGTGATCGTCCCCGGCACCAGCAGCAGCGTCAAAGGCGGCTGGCTGCACGAGGGCCACAACGACGCACTGAACCTCTACGGACAAGCTAACGCCGCCGACCCGAACAACCCCACCGCGGTGATTGCGTGGATGGGCTATGACGCTCCTAACGAGTTCAAAGACCTCCAACGCATCTCGACACCCATGCTCGCCCGCACCGGCAGCGAGGCGCTGGCGCAAGATGTGAACGGCCTGTGGGCTACGCACCTAGGCGGCGGCCAACACGTCACGGTGCTGGGCCACTCTTACGGCTCGACGACGGTCGCGGATGCCTTCGCCATGCACAATATGCACGCGAACGACGCGGTGCTCATCGGCTGCCCCGGAACCGACATGGCCCACAGCGCTGCCGACTTCCACCTCGATGGCGGCCACGTTTATGTGGGAGCGGCGTCCACCGACCCGATCAGTCTGATCGGCGAATCAAATGGTCTGAGCAAGTCCATATTTGGAGGAGACATCGGTGGCCAGTGGCTCGGCACGGACCCGGGCCTGGGGGTCGATCCGGCCGCCGACGGCTTCGGATCGGTTCGGTTCCGCGCGGAAGTACCCGGTTCTGACGGCATCAACGCCCGGCACGACCATTCGCAGTACTACAACCTCGGAGGCGAGGCGCTACACAGTATGGCCGACATCGCCTCGGGTCATGGCGATGCACTGCAAGCCGACGGGATGACGGCGGGGCATCGTCATCAGCCGGGCGTGCAGATCAATATTCCCGGGCTCGGGCCGGTCAATGTAGGCCCCCAGACGCCGGCATTTGTCGACCCGGAGTGGGACCGCTCACCTGGATCCGTTACCAGCGATCATTACTTCGATGCTGAACACCACCACTGAGTCCCCAGGCAGGGGGCCGCAGAAAGCGGGGCTTGCTGCCCTCGCACTCATCGTCATGCTGTTGGGAGGGTGTGCACTGGTGATGAACAAACCGCATTCTTCGGGTCCATCGACGAATCCATTCGATGATTCAGCCCACCCGCTCACCGATGACCAGACCATGGCACAAGTAATCGAACCAGCCAAACAAATCGTGGCCATCGCCAATCTTCAAGGCGTGGACGGCGGATTCTCCTTCGCCTCGTGCAACGATCAGGGCGATCCCCCTTATCAAGGCAGGGTCACCATCGGGTTTTTGCTGCAGGGAGACCCCGACAGCTACTTCCAGCACGTCCGCGATGCAATGCGCGCAAACGGCTGGCACGATGGCGCCCCGCCAGGACAGCACCTCCACGGCACCACCCTCAATAAAGACGGTGTCACCGCCAACTTGGGGTACATACCTTCGGACCACAGCCGAGGGCAGATTCTCCTGTATGGGGAATGTCGCGATCCGAACGACCACCACCACGACCCCGGGGCCGGCGTTGATATCACCAGCCAGTTAACCGGGCGATGACGCTTCGGGTCGTGCTCCGCCACGGCAGAATCGGCGCTCGAAGTCTTGCAGCACGCGAATGAGTCAGCTGACCGCGCGTCCGCAGTGGCTCGACTCCATGCGGGACCGCCGCCCGGTGGCTTCGTCGGCGGCGTGGGCGAGAATGCCTGCAGCTGGGGCTACACGGGGTACTGGCCGCCGGACGGCGAGGCTGGGCCCGGCTAGGCAGCGCTGACCGAATGCTCCGGGGAAGCGACCGTCGCTGCGACGCTCTGTGCCAGACATTCATGCAAGGATGCGGTCAAAGTGTGCTCATGAGGCGGCCGCGGTGGCGCCCAGCAAACAGAAAAACAGGCTGTCTAGCTAAGCGAACCCGCTGACAGCTTTGGCGGTGGCGGAGGTGTGTGAGTTCACGACATAGGTGACACATGAGTCGCGTCATGGGTTACACCTGTGTCGATGCCCGATGAGTCGCG
>NZ_LQOU01000027.1 GCF_002102155.1 Mycobacterium europaeum | reverse complement strand
AAAAACCCCGGCCGATGGCCGGGGAATCTGTAACCCATGACGCGACTCATCTGTCACCTATGACTCGACTCATCACACTGTGTCCGAGGGGGGACTTGAACCCCCACGCCCATTAGTAGGGCACTAGCACCTCAAGCTAGCGCGTCTGCCATTCCGCCACTCGGACAAGACCAACCGCATGGGTTGGCAGCTAAGGCTATCGGATTCTCTCACGCGGACCCAATCCAGCCGGGCCGCTCGGCGCCGAGCCGCGTGGCGTCGGCAATGGTAGGAAAGGTGGTTGTGACCGCCCAGACCGAGTTCCCGGCCCACCCGCGTGACGACGTGGTCGAGGTCGTCAGCAGGTTGATCCGGTTCGACACCACCAACACCGGCGAACCCGAGACGACGCGGGGCGAGGCCGAGTGTGCGCAGTGGGTGGCCGAACAGCTCGCCGAGGTCGGCTACTCACCTCAGTACGTCGAGTCCGGCGCCCCCGGTCGCGGCAATGTGATCGCCCGCCTCCCGGGGGCCGACCGCTCGCGCGGGGCGCTACTCATCCACGGGCATCTCGACGTGGTGCCGGCCGAGCCGGCCGAGTGGAGCGTTCACCCGTTCTCCGGCGCGGTCAAGGACGGCTTCGTCTGGGGACGCGGCGCGGTCGACATGAAGGACATGGTGGGCATGATGATCGTGGTGGCGCGGCACCTGAAGCGGGCCGGGATCGTGCCGCCGCGCGATCTGGTGTTCGCCTTCCTTGCCGACGAGGAACACGGCGGCAGTTTCGGGGCGCAGTGGCTGGTCGACAATCGGCCCGACCTGTTCGACGGAGTCACCGAGGCGATCGGCGAGGTGGGCGGGTTCTCGCTGACCGTGCCGCGCCGCGACGGGGGCGAACGCCGGCTCTATCTGATCGAAACGGCCGAGAAGGGTTTGTCCTGGATGCGGCTGACCGCCCGCGGCCCGGCCGGACACGGGTCGATGGTGCATGACCAGAACGCCGTCACCGCCCTCGCCGAGGCGGTAGCCCGCCTCGGCCGGCATCAGTTCCCGCTCGTGCTGACCGACACCGTCGCCCAGTTCCTGGCCGCGGTCAGCGAGGAGACCGGGCTGACGTTCGACGTCGAGTCGGGCGACCTGGCAGGAGCGATCGACAAGCTCGGGCCTATGGCCCGCATGCTCAAGGCCGTGCTGCACGACACCGCGAACCCGACCATGCTCAAGGCCGGGTACAAGGCCAACGTCGTCCCGGCGCTCGCCGAAGCGGTGATCGACTGCCGGATCTTGCCGGGCCGCAAGGCGGCGTTCGAGGCCGAGGTCGACGAACTGCTCGGCCCGGACGTGACCCGAGAGTGGATCAAGGACTTCTCGTCGTATGAGACCAGCTTTGACGGAGATCTCGTGGATGCGATGAACGCCGCCGTGCTGGCCCTGGACCCGGATGGCCGCACGGTGCCCTACATGCTGTCCGGTGGCACCGATGCAAAAGCCTTCGCGCGCTTGGGTATTCGCTGTTTCGGTTTCAGCCCGCTGCGGTTGCCGCCGGACCTCGACTTCACCGCGTTGTTCCACGGGGTCGACGAGCGGGTACCCGTGGATGCGCTGAGGTTCGGCACCGATGTGCTGGCACACTTCCTGACACACTGCTGAAGACACGACACGCAACGAGAGGATCGCCCATGAGCACCGCGCCCGACCCGTACGCCGCGCTGCCGAAGCTGCCGTCGTTCACCCTGACGTCGGAATCGATCACCGACGGCCAGTCGCTGGCCATGCCCCAGGTCAGCGGAATCATGGGCGCGGGCGGGGAAGACGTCAGCCCGCAGTTGAGCTGGTCGGGATTCCCGGCGGAGACGCGCAGCTTCGCCGTCACGGTCTACGACCCCGACGCGCCGACGGCCTCGGGATTCTGGCATTGGGCGGTGGCGAACCTGCCGGCTGGCGTCACCGAACTGCCCGCGGGAGCCGGCGACGGGAGCAACCTGCCCGGTGACGCGCTGACCCTGGTGAACGACGCCGGGATGCGTCGCTACATCGGCGCCGCGCCGCCGCCCGGGCACGGGCCGCACCGGTACTACGTCGCCGTGCACGCCGTCGGCGTCGACAAGCTGGACCTCGGCGAGGACGCCAGCCCCGCCTACCTGGGCTTCAACTTGTTCCAGCACGCGATCGCCCGCGCCGTCATTCACGGCATCTACGAACAGAAGTAGGCGCGTAACCGGAGCCGCCGCGGTTGTGTCGGTCCGCCGGCGTAGCATTCGAACATGCGTTCGAGTGACCGTGAGGAGATCCAGCACGACGTCGCGGCGTTGCGTGCCGCGGTGTCCCGCTTTCAGGGGCATTCATATGCGGCGTTGACGAATCCGGAACGGTTGGCGTTGTTGGAGATCCTGGAGTGTGAGGCGCGCCGGCTGCAGACACCCAGTCATCAGCTGATCAATCAGGTTGGGGAGCAGGCTGATTCAACCGAGTTGGGTGGGAAGCTGTCGTGGGCATTGGCCGATCGGCTGCACATCACCCGCGGTGAGGCCGGCCGCCGCATCGCTGAGGCCGCCGAGCTGGGGCCGCGCCGGGCGCTTTCTGGTGAGCCGTTGGCGCCGGTGCTGCCCGCAACCGCGGCGGCCCAGTGCGACGGGGCCATCGGGGCCGAGCATGTGGCGGTGATCCGGAGGTTTTTCCGCCAGCTGCCGGACTGCGTCGACCTCGACACGCGTGAGCACGCCGAGAAACACCTGGCGTGCGAGGCCACCCACTATCGCCCGGATGAACTCGTCAAGCTCGCCCGCCACCTGATGGACTGCCTCAATCCCGACGGTAACTACACCGATGCCGACCGGGCGCGGGCTCGCGGCCTGGTGCTGGGCCATCAGCAGGCCGACGGCATGTCGCGGTTGAGCGGCTGGCTCACCCCCGAGGCGCGGGCCACGTGGGAGGCGGTGTTGGCCAAGCTGGCCGCACCGGGCATGTGCAACCCCGACGACCAGACCCC
>NZ_LQOU01000026.1 GCF_002102155.1 Mycobacterium europaeum | reverse complement strand
CCCGGACCAAGACAGCCGACCAAATCCTGACCAGCATCGCCAACTACTGCACCCAAATTAATGACTCAGGACACTAGACGCAGACACCGAGCGCGCTGATCACACAGCCGCCGCTAGCCCCGCCGACGAGTCCGCCGCTGCCGGCCGTCGATGAGGCACATCCTGTCGGTACCACTAACACCGTGACGAGGCCCGCGGCCGCCACAGCGGCTTTGAGGGTTTTCATGGTGCGCTTCGCCTTCATGATGAGCCTTCTTTCATCATCCTTCGAGGGGGTAATTGCACAGCCGTTGAACGACACATGCCCCCGCCCCATACCCGCTGACTCGCGCGGGTAAACCAAAATCTTCGATTAATTTCGCGACGGGTTGACGCGATATGCCGCTCGCCCGAAACTTGCACGTCAGGCGGGTACGCGACTAAGGTCGTCGCTCGTGCGTCTTCTCGAGCGTGTCGTAGTAGCTAGCACCCGCAGCGGGGTCTGACCCAGACCGACCCCCCGCTGTGGGTCGGAAGCTACTGCCGTCGGTCAATCCTTCGACCGAAGAAGACCGGCACCATGACCGTTCCCGAAACTTTTCCCGAGCGTCTCGATTCCGACGCCGACCCGGCCGGCCCGTGCCTCGCCACGGAGTGGTTCGCCCGACAGTTCGGCGCGCCGCTACCGAGCGGCCTGCGGGAGCCCGCGGGCGCGATGTCCTGGCAGCGCTTCGTCGCGACCTACGGCCAGATGACCGGACCGATCCGCCTGCGCAACTGGGAGTGCATCGACGACCAGCGGCGGCCGGGCCCGCAGCCGCGCAACTTTCGGGCCATGATCGCCGTCGGCGAGCGCATCAGCGTGTCGACGGCGGCGGCCGGAGGCCCGATCGCGGCGCTCAGCGCGATGCTGCACGAACGCGGCATCCCGGTGGAGATTCTCAAGTTCCATCAGCTGCGCTCCGGCGAGCGCACGGCCACGTTCGTCCAAGGCGGCAACGGCGCCCGTGTGGAATGGGCGATGGGCTGGTCCGAGGAACCGGCCCAGTCGGCGTTGCGCGCGGTGATCGCGTGTGCCAACCGGCTGATCGCGTAGTCCGGGTTGCCGAGCAGACGCAGAATCGCACGCCGAGCAGCCGCACTGCGCGATTTTGCGTCTGCTCGCGGCGAGTCAGAGCGGGCGCAGCACGATCGGCATGCCGTCCATCGGTATCGGCATGCCGCCGTAGTCCCAGTGCGGCTGGTAGCCCGGCCGGGCCAGCTCCAGCCGGTAGCGGCGCAGCAGCCGATGCACGACCGTCTTGACCTCGAGCTGTCCGAACACCATGCCGATGCACTTGTGCGCGCCGCCGCCGAACGGCGCGAACGCGTACCGATGCTTCTTGTGCTCGGAGCGGGGCTCGGCGAAGCGTTCGGGGTCGAATTTGTCTGGATCCGTCCATAATTCGGGCAGGCGGTGGTTCATGCCCGGCCAGATCGTGATGTTGGTGCCGGCGGGGATGTAGTGGCCGAGCAGCTCGGTGTCGCGAACGGCCTGCCGCATGTTGAACGGCAGCGGCGTCACCATGCGCAGCGACTCGTTCATGATCAGTTCGAGCGTTTCCAGCTTCTCGAGCGCCTCGATGTCCAGCGGCCCGTCGCCGAGCCGGGCCGACTCCTCGCGCGCCCGCTCCTGCCACTCCGGATTGGCGGCCATGTTGTAGACCATCGTGGTGGTCGTCGACGTCGAGGTGTCGTGGGCGGCCATCATCAAGAAGATCATGTGGTTGACGATGTCCTCATCGGTGAAGCTGTTGCCGTCCTCGTCCTCGGTGTGGCACAGCACCGTGAGCATGTCGTTGCCGGTGGCCTGGCGGCGCTCCTTGACCCGCTCGGCGAAGTACTCCTCGAGCAGTGTGCGGGCCCGCAGCCCCCGCCACCACTTGAACGGCGGCAGCGGCTGCCGGATGATCGCGCCGCCCGCGCGCGTCGTGATCGTGAACGCCTGATTGACCTTCGTGACCAGATCGTGGTCGGTGCCGGGCTCGTGCCCCATGAACACCAGGGAGGCGACGTCCAGGGTGAGTTCCTTCATCGCCGGGTGGAACAGGAAACGCGCGTCGTTGGTCGGCCAGTTGGCGACGATGTCGCTGGCCACCCGGTCGATGTGCTCGACGTAGCCGGTCAACCGGCTGCGCGTGAAGGCCTCCTGCATGATCCGCCGGTGGTACATGTGCTCGTCGAAGTCCAGCATCATCAGGCCGCGGTTGAAGAACGGCCCGATCACCGGGTGCCAGCCCCGCTGTGAGAAGTCCTTGTTCTTGTTCGAGAACACGGCCTGGGTGGCGTCCGGTCCCAGCGCCGTGACCGCCGGCATGATCGGCGAGTCGAGGAAGTGCAGGGGGCCCCGGGTGCGATAGAGGTGCAGCGCGTAGTCCGGCCCGCCCCGGAACATCTCGATGATGTGGCCCAGGATCGGCAGGCCGGCATCGCCCAACACCGGCTCGAGACCGCTGCCGGCGGGGGGTTCGGCCAGGACCTTGGTGTCCCATTCGTGGCTGAGCAGCCGCTTCTCGACCGCCCCCATCCCCGGGATGGTATTCAGCGTCGGGGTGAACCGGCGCCGCGCCTGGTCCAGCAGGTAGTGCGGGGTGCTGATCGTGGCGGTCATAGACGCTCCTTTGCGTGCCCTCCGAGGTGACAGCCGTCACTGTTCTATAACCTTCGGAAAAAACTTGACGGCTGTCAAGTTTGCTTTTCGCGCGGCGTGGTGCAAGGTCAGGGAGTGAGCAGCCACCCCGCCACCCCGGAGCCCGTCGGGCAACGGCGCGGCGACAAGCAACGCCAGGCGATCCTGCAGGCGGTGCGGGAACTGTTGCAGGAGCAGCCATTCGCCGAGCTGTCCGTCAGCACCATCAGCCTTCGGGCCGGCGTCGCCCGCTCCGGCTTCTACTTCTACTTCGACTCGAAATACGCGGTGCTGGCCCAGTTGATGGCCGAGGCCGCCGCCGAACTCGAAGAGCTCACCCAGGACTTCGCCCCGCGCCAGCCCGGCGAGTCGCCGGAGCAGTTCGCCCAACGCATGGTCGGCAGCGCGGCCGCCGTGTACGCGCACAACGACCCGGTGATGACCGCGTGCAACGAGGCGCGCACCACCGACGTCGAGATCCGTAATCTCCTCGACCAGCAGTTCGAGGTGGTGCTGGGGCAGATCGTCTCCATCGTCGAGGCGGAGATGAAGGCCGGGACCGCCAGCCCGATCAGCGACGACCTGCCGACGCTGATCCGCACCCTCGCCGGTACCACCGCGCTGATGCTGACCGGCGACCCGATCCTGGCCGGCCGTGACAGCGACCGCGACCGCCGCGTGCGCGTGCTGGAGCGGTTGTGGCTGCACGCGCTGTGGGGCGGGCGTCCCTAGGCCGAGGCGTTACCGCCGGTATCGTCACGGCAATGGGGCAGCAGGGATACTTCGCGGACAAACGGTGTCTGGTCACCGGGGCGGCCAGCGGCATCGGCCGCGCCACCGCGCTGCGGCTGGCCGCCGACGGCGCCGAGCTCTATCTCACCGACCGTGACCGGGACGGCCTCGAGCGGACCGTGGCCGACGCCCGCGCGTTGGGCGGGCGGGTACCCGAGCATCGGGCCCTCGACATCGCCAGCTATGACGAGGTGGCCGCGTTCGCCGCCGACATCCATCGCGACCATCCGAGCATGGACGTCGTGCTCAACATCGCCGGTGTGTCGGCGTGGGGCACCGTCGACCGGCTGAGCCACGAGCAGTGGAGCAAGATGATCGCGATCAACCTGATGGGTCCGATCCACGTCATCGAGACGTTCGTCCCCCCGATGGTGGCGGCCCGCAACGGCGGGCACCTGGTCAACGTGTCGTCGGCCGCGGGGCTGGTCGCCCTCCCGTGGCATGCCGCCTACAGCGCCAGCAAGTACGGCCTGCGCGGGCTGTCGGAGGTGCTGCGCTTCGACCTGGCCCGGCACCGCATCGGGGTGTCGGTCGTGGTGCCGGGCGCGGTGAACACCCCGCTGGTCCAAACCGTCGAGATCGCCGGCGTGGACCGCGAAGACCCCAAGGTGGCGCGCTGGGTGAACCGCTTCAGCGGCCACGCCGTCTCGCCGGAGAGGGCGGCCGAGAAGATCCTGGCCGGGGTGGCCAAGAACCGCTACCTGATCTACACCTCGGCGGACATCCGGGCGCTGTACGCCTTCAAGCGGCTGGCCTGGTGGCCCTACAGCGTGGCGATGCGTCAGGTGAACGTGGTGTTCACCCGGGCGCTGCGGCCGGCCCCGGCGCCGCTAGTGCGGCATGGCCAGTTCGAGGCGCACCCCCAGCAGCCGGACCGGGCGGTCGAGCTCGAATAGGTCCAGGACGCGCAGCGCCGCGGCGACGATGGTGTCGCGATCGGTGGTCGGGGCGTCCAGCTTGCGGACCTTGGCGCGGGTGTAGAAGGTCGCGGTCCGCACGGTGACGGCCACGCGGGTCACGATCCGGCCCGACGCGAGCACGTCGGCCAACGTCTGTTCGGCCAATTGCGTGACGGACGAATCCATCTCGGCGCGTTCGGTGAGGTCGCGCGGGAAGGTGACCACGTGGCTGCGCGAGCGCGGGATCCACGGCTCGGCGCTGACGCCGGTGTCGCCACCGCCCTTGGCCAACAGCAGCAGCCACAGCCCGGTACGCGGGCCGAACGCCGACGTCAGCAGCTCGGCGTCACTGTCCGCGAGCTCACGCACCGTCGTGATCCCCAGCGCGGCAAGCTTTTTCGCGGTCTTGGGGCCTACGCCCCACAACGCGTCGACCGGGCGGTCGGCCATCAGGGTCATCCAGTTCGCGTCGGTGAGCGCGAAGACGCCCGCCGGTTTGGCGAAGCCGGTCGCGACCTTGGCGCGCTGCTTGTTGTCGCTGATGCCGACCGAGCAGGACAGCCCGGTTTCCGCGGAGATGACCGCCCGGATCTCGTCGGCCACTTCCGTCGGGTCGGCCCCCGCCAGCCCGACGTACGCCTCGTCCCATCCCCACACCTCGACCGGGTGCCCCAGATCGCGCAGCAACCCCATCACCTGCTGGGAGGCCGCGTCATAGGCTTCGGCGTCCGACGGCAGGAACGTCGCCTCGGGGCAGCGGCGGGCGGCGGCCCGCAACGGCATGCCGGCGTGCACGCCGAATTTCCGGGCTTCATAGGACGCGCAGGTGACAACCTTGCGCGGTTCGGACGGATCGCCGTTGCCGCCGACGATCACCGGCAGCCCGGCTAGCTCGGGGTGGCGACGCAATTCCACGGACGCCAGAAACTGATCGAGGTCGACGTGCAGGACCCAGCTCTGCGTCGGCGCGATCATGCCGGGTCACCGCCCACAAAGCTTGCGCGCCAAGCTTTCCCACGCGTCGCCGAGGGTCTGCAGGGTGTGGCCGCCCTCGGCGAGCTGGTGCTCGATGTAGTCCACGTCCAGCAGCGCCAGCAACGCGTCGGTTTGCACATCGAGGTCGCCGGTGGACTCGGCGGCCTTCAGCAGGACCCGCACGTGGGTGCGTTGCACCATCGCCGGCGCGTTGTGACGGCTTTGCGGGTCGCGGTTGACGGCCGAGAGCAGCTCGCGGTGGGTGTGCGCGAAGCGGATCCGCTCGCGGCCGAACGCCACCAGCCGATCCGTCGGCGGCGCGCCGGGGCCCAAGGGCGGCGGCCCGAACAGAAACGCCCGCTGACTCGCTTGCTCGTCTTCGTCGAGCAACACCATCATCAGGCCGGCGCGGCTGCCGAACCGGCGGAACAGCGTGCCCTTGCCGACCCCGGCGGCCGCGGCGATGTCGTCCATGGTGACCGCATCGGCGCCGCGCTCGGCGACCAGGTTTCGGGCAGCCTGGAGTAACAGGGCACGGTTGCGCGCCGCGTCGCCCCGCTCCTGGTGGACCACCTGCGGAGCGCACACGGGCAGCTCGCCCAACCGTTCGCTCATGACTGCACTTTAACGCCGCCGGAATAAACCGGACTGCAGTCCGGTTTGGGCATGCGAGGATGTAGACCAACGACCGAAGGGACTCCGACAGTGACAACCAAGATCTTGGCGTTCGTGGGAAGCCTGCGTGCGGCGTCAGTGAACCGGCAGATCGCCGAACTGGCGGCGGCGGTGGCCCCCGACGGCGTGACCGTCACGATCTTCGAGGAGCTCGCAGAGCTGCCGTTCTACAACGAAGAGATCGACGACGCGATGAACACCGGCGCCCCGCCGCTGCCCCCGGTGGTCGCCCTGCGCGCGGCGGCGGCCGACGCCGACGCCGCGCTGGTGGTCACCCCGGAATACAACGGCAGCATTCCGGCCGTCATCAAGAACGCGATCGACTGGCTGTCCCGGCCGTTCGGCGACGGCGCGCTGAAGGGCAAGCCGCTGGCGGTGATCGGGGGCTCCTTCGGTCAGTACGGCGGGGTCTGGGCGCACGACGAAACCCGCAAGTCGTTCGGCATCGCCGGCGCGCGCGTGGTGGATTCGATCAAACTCTCCGTGCCGTTCAAGACGCTGGAGGGCAAAGCGCCCGCGGAGCACGCCGAGCTCTCGGGGAATGTGCGCGACGCGGTCGGGAAGCTGGTCGCCGAAGTCGGCTGATTGGGGGAAGTCCACAAGCTGGTCACCGGGTGACCAGCGAGGTTGTGGCAACCGGATAGCCAAAGCCGCCAGCCCTCGGCTGGCGGCTTTGCTGGCGGTCGGCCGGGGAGGCCGAATGCGGCGGTTTGGGCGCGGGCCACGGGGAGATGTCGGTGGCCGGTGATACAACGATTCGCATGGGCGGCTTCGTCGAAGAATGTGACCTGCGACACGCCGGGCGCGTGTCGCCCGAACGGCTTACGACCAGCGAATTTCAAAAATGTCATTCCGAACATCTTGTATCTGGTCATCTTGTCTGCCACTAGGTGTAGTGTTTCGAGCACCGGCAGATCCCAGGTTCACCAGCCCGACCGGGGCCTGGTTCACCACCCGAAATCGGCTCAATGGGTCATTCGACCCCGACGGCCGCACGACGGGAATGTGGGGGCTTGGCGGGCCGCTGAAACACAGCGAAGACGTAGTACCGAGTAGTTGCCAGTCCGTGACAAGTCCCACCTTCCGCAAAGGAGCGGCTTCTATGAGCATCACCGTGTACACCAAGCCGGCATGCGTGCAGTGCAGCGCCACGTTCAAGGCCCTGGACAAGCAGGGCATCGGCTACGAGAAGGTCGACATCACGCTGGACAACGAGGCGCGCGACTACGTGATGGCGCTGGGGTACCTGCAGGCGCCCGTGGTGGTGGCGGGGAACGAGCACTGGTCGGGGTTCCGGCCGGACCGCATCAAGGCGCTCGCGGAAGCGGCCCTCAGCGCCTGAGTGGCCAGCGGCGGACGATAGGTAAGAAGGAGGTTGCGGTGCTATGGACATCACGCGGCGCAGCCTGGTCTATTTCTCCTCCGTGTCGGAGAACACCCACCGCTTCGTGCAGAAGCTGGGTGTTCCCGCCACGCGGATACCGCTGCATGGCCGCATCGAGGTCGACGAGCCGTATGTCCTGATCGTGCCCACGTACGGCGGCGGCCGGGCCACCCCTGACCTCAACGCCGGCGGATACGTTCCCAAGCAGGTCATCGCATTCCTGAACGACGAGCACAACCGGTCGTTGATCCGCGGCGTCATCGCGGCGGGCAACAACAACTTCGGCGCCGAATTCGCCTATGCGGGCAACGTGATCTCGCGCAAATGCGGCGTCCCCTACCTTTACCGCTTCGAACTGATGGGCACCCCGGACGACGTGGAAGCCGTCCGCGCGGGCTTGGAAGATTTCTGGAAGGAACAGACGTGCCACCAACCGTCACTGCAGAGCCTGTAACGTCCGGCGCGCACGCGTTGCCCGGTGAAACGGACTACCACGCGCTGAACGCGATGCTGAACCTGTACGACGCCGACGGCAGGATTCAGTTCGACAAGGACGTGCTGGCGGCGCGCCAGTACTTCCTGCAGCACGTCAACCAGAACACTGTCTTCTTCCACAATCAGGACGAGAAGCTCGACTACCTGATCCGCGAAAACTACTACGAGCGCGAGGTTCTCGACCAGTACTCGCGCAACTTCGTCAAGGAGCTGCTGGACCGCGCCTATGCCAAGAAGTTCCGGTTCCCGACGTTCCTGGGCGCGTTCAAGTACTACACCTCCTACACGCTGAAGACGTTCGACGGTAAGCGCTACCTGGAGCGCTTCGAGGACCGCGTGGTCATGGTGGCGCTCACCCTGGCGGCCGGTGACACCGGGCTGGCCGAGAAGCTGGTCGACGAGATCATCGACGGCCGCTTCCAGCCGGCCACCCCGACGTTTCTGAACTCGGGCAAGAAGCAACGCGGCGAACCGGTGAGCTGCTTTCTGCTGCGCATCGAGGACAACATGGAATCGATCGGCCGATCGATCAACTCCGCCCTGCAGCTGTCCAAGCGCGGCGGGGGAGTCGCGTTGCTGCTGACCAACATTCGCGAGCACGGCGCGCCGATCAAAAACATCGAGAACCAGTCCTCGGGCGTCATCCCCATCATGAAGCTGCTCGAGGACTCGTTCTCCTACGCCAACCAGTTGGGCGCGCGCCAGGGTGCCGGAGCGGTGTACCTGCACGCGCATCACCCCGACATCTACCGCTTCCTGGACACCAAACGCGAGAACGCCGACGAGAAGATCCGGATCAAGACGCTGAGCCTGGGCGTGGTGATCCCCGACATCACCTTCGAGCTGGCCAAGAAGAACGAGGACATGTACCTGTTCTCGCCGTACGACGTCGAACGCGTCTACGGCCTGCCGTTCGCCGACATCTCGGTGACCGAGAAGTACTACGAGATGGTCGACGACGCGCGCATCCGCAAGACGAAGATCAAGGCGCGGGAGTTCTTCCAGACGCTGGCCGAGCTGCAGTTCGAGTCCGGCTACCCCTACATCATGTTCGAGGACACGGTGAACCGGGCCAACCCGGTCGAGGGCAAGATCACGCACTCGAACCTGTGCTCGGAGATCCTGCAGGTGTCCACGCCGTCGCTGTTCAACGACGACCTCTCGTATGCCAAAGTCGGCAAAGACATTTCGTGCAACCTCGGTTCGCTGAACATCGCCAAGGCGATGGACTCACCGGACTTCGCGCAGACCATCGAGGTGGCCATCCGCGCCCTGACCGCGGTCAGCGACCAGACCCACATCACGTCGGTGCCCTCGATCGAGCAGGGCAACAACGAATCCCACGCGATCGGCCTGGGGCAGATGAACCTGCACGGCTACCTCGCGCGCGAGCGCATCTTCTACGGGTCCGAAGAGGGCATCGACTTCACCAACATCTACTTCTACACGGTGCTCTACCACGCGCTGCGGGCGTCGAACCGCATCGCCATCGAACGGGGCAGGGCGTTCGGCGGTTTCGAGCGGTCGAAGTACGCCTCGGGCGAGTTCTTCGACAAGTACACCGACCAGGTGTGGGAGCCGCAGACCGACAAGGTGCGTCAGCTCTTCGCCGACGCGGACATCCGGATCCCGACCCAGGACGACTGGAAGCGGTTGAAGGAGTCGGTGCAGGCGCACGGCATCTACAACCAGAACCTGCAGGCCGTCCCGCCGACGGGGTCGATCTCCTACATCAACCATTCGACGAGCTCGATCCACCCGATCGCCAGCAAGGTCGAGATCCGCAAGGAAGGCAAGATCGGCCGCGTCTACTACCCGGCGCCCTACATGACCAACGACAACCTGGAGTACTTCCAGGACGCGTATGAGATCGGCTACGAGAAGGTCATCGACACCTACGCCGCGGCCACCCAGCACGTGGACCAGGGACTGAGCCTGACGCTGTTCTTCAAGGACACCGCCACCACGCGCGATGTGAACAAGGCGCAGATCTATGCCTGGCGCAAGGGCATCAAGACGCTCTACTACATCCGGCTGCGGCAGATGGCGCTGGAAGGGACGGAGGTCGAGGGCTGCGTGTCCTGCATGCTGTAGGACGGCCCCTCACAGATTCGTTTGTCCCCAGCTCGCCAGGCGCCGTTCGCGTTCGGCGGCGTCGACCTCTTCGACCCGCGTCATAATCGACCAGCGTTGCCCGAACGGGTCGACGATGGAACCGAACCGGTCACCGGTGACGAAGGTCTGGGCTGCCTCGCGAATCGTCGCCCCTGCCTGCTCGGCGCGCGCCAGCACGTCGTCGACGTCAGCGCAATACAGCGCGACCGAATGGGTCACGGACCCGCTGTGCGCGGCGGGAGCCACGAGCCGGTATTCGGGGTTGGGATCGGACAATTGCAGCCTCCCGTGGCCGAAATCCAATTCCGCGTGCGCGATCGTGCCGTCCGGTCCGGTCATCTTCTCGACCAGGACGGCGCCGAACACGTCGAGGTAGAAATCGATGGCTGCCGCGGCGCCGTCGACGACCAGGAACGGGGTCAAACTTGTGTAGCCGGCGGGAATGGGTGTGGGGGTCATGGCGTCCACCTTCGCTACATTCGTCACGTGTTGGCTTGGAAAAACGCGCCACCAATCCACGGTGCCGAGTTGGGCGTGGTCGGGCGGGCGGGCAGCGCGGCGGTGTTCGACCTCGTCCGCAGGGCGCCGTCGGAACTCGCGGGCAAATTCGTCGAACACTACTGGTCGGTCTGCTGGGACCTGACCGGGCGACCGCCGCATGACAGCCTGGTGATCACCTTCCCGTCGATGCACCTCACGCACGAGTGGGGGACCGACTCGCCGCGTCACGGCCATGCCTTACCTGCCACTTTGGTGCACGGCGTGGTGCAACGGGTCTTCAGCATCACATTGTCCGGACGGGGCGCGGTAGTCGGTGCGCGTTTCAAGCCGGGCGGGTTCACCGCCCGATTCGGGCGCGACGCCGCCGCGGTGGCGGGCCGCGTTATGCGGGCGGACGGCGAGCTGTTCGGCGGCTCCGTGTCTTTCGACGACGATATCGACGCCGCCACGGCGCAATTCGATGCCGCGATCGGTGCTGCGACCCGGCCCGATCCAACCTATGCGGCCCTCGCAACGCTGCTTCAACGGATGCGCGACGAGCAGGCTTTGCACAGCGTGGACCAGGTTATGGCGTACTCGCCGTGGAGCGCGCGAACTACGCAGCGCGTATTTCGGCGCTACGTCGGCGTCTCCGTCAAATGGGTGCTGTGTCGATACCGTTTGCAGCACGCCGCGTTGGCGCTCGAGACTGACCGGTGCGTCGACCTCGCCGACCTGGCAGTGCGACTCGGCTGGTACGACCAGGCGCACTTCACGAACGACTTCCGGTCGATGTTGGGCTGCAGCCCGGGCGAGTACGCCCAACGGTACAGACGATGATGTGGCGGTTCAGTGGATGTCATCCTCGATCGTCGCGCAGTCTGCCCAGGTCAGCGGCTCGAATGGTCGTCAGAGGGGTATGGTGCTTGACGTGGTGAGAATTCCGCGACCACCCCACCCCAGTGTCAAGCCGCCGGGGGCGAAGGTCGACGCGCGCAGCGAGCGGTGGCGCGAACACCGCAAGAAGGTGCGCGGCGAGATCGTGGACGCGGCCTTCCGCGCCATCGACCGCCTGGGCCCCGAGCTGAGCGTGCGGGAGATCGCCGAGGAGGCCGGCACCGCCAAGCCGAAGATCTACCGGCACTTCCACGACAAGGCCGACCTGTTCCAGGCCATCGGGGAACGGCTGCGCGACATGCTGTGGGCCGCCATCTTCCCGTCGATCGACCTGAAAACCGACTCCTCCCGCGAGGTGATCCGTCGCGCCGTCGAGGAGTATGTCAACCTCGTCGACCAGCACCCCAACGTGCTGCGGGTCTTCATCCAGGGTCGCTCCGCGGCGAGCCCGCAGATCCTCAACGAGGGCCGCGGGATCACCCTGGCGGTGGCCGACATGTTCGACAACGAGCTGCGCGAGATGGAACTGGACCACGCGGCTTTCGAACTGGCCGGGAACGCGGCATTCGGGTCGGCCGCATCGGCCACCGAGTGGTGGCTGGGACCCGACGCCGACAGCCCACGCCGCATGTCGCGCGAGCAGTTCGTCGCCCACCTGACGACGATCATGGTCGGGGTCATCGTCGGCACCGCTGAGGTGCTCGGCATCACCATGGACCCCGACCAGCCCATCCACAGCGTGATGCCCAGCAGCCCCGCGGCGAGCTGAGGACTTTTGGCACGTTGACATCGTTGCGGCGATCGTCGACACTCGTGCCATTCGATACCCTGGGTACTGGGTATTTTGCGCAATCTGACAGGAAGACCGATCCACCGTGACCGACGTCGTGACACAAGCCGAGCCGACCAACACGCACCAACCCGTCCACGCGCGCGCCATCATCATCGGGACCGGGTTCTCCGGCCTGGGGATGGCGATCAAGCTGCAGCAGCTGGGCGTGGACTTCGTCATCCTGGAGAAGTTCGGCGACGTCGGCGGCACGTGGCGCGACAACAGCTATCCCGGTTGCGCCTGCGACATCCCGTCGCACCTGTACTCGTTCTCCTTCGAGCCCAAGCCCGACTGGCGCAACCCGTTCTCCTATCAGCCCGAGATCTGGGACTACCTCAAGGGAGTCACCGAGAAATACGGGCTGCGCCGCTACATCGAGTTCGATTCGCACGTGGATCGTGCCCACTGGGACGACGAAGAGCAGCGCTGGCACGTCTTCACCGAAGACGGCCGCGAGTTCGTCGGGCAGTTCCTGATCTCGGGCGCGGGTGCGCTGCACATCCCGGCCATGCCCGACATCGAGGGCCGTGACGAATTCCGTGGCCCCGCTTTCCATTCCGCGGAGTGGGACCACACCGTCGACCTGACCGGAAAGCGGGTGGCGATGATCGGGACCGGCGCCAGCGCCATCCAGATCGTGCCGGAGATCGTCGGGCAGGTCGCCGAACTGCAGCTCTACCAACGCACTCCGCCCTGGGTGGTGCCGCGCTCCAACCCCGAGATCCCGGTGGCGCTGCGGCGCGCCATGGCCAACGTGCCCGGCCTGCGGGCGCTGGTGCGTGCGGTGATCTACTGGGGCCAAGAGGCCCTGGCCGTTGGAATGACCAAGCGTCCCGACGCCTTGAAGTTCATCGAGGCCTACGTCAAATACAACATCCGCCGATCGGTCAAGGATCGCGAGCTGCGTCGCAAGCTCACCCCGCACTACCGGATCGGGTGCAAGCGAATCCTGAACTCCTCGACCTACTATCGCGCGGTCGCCGACCCGAAGACCGAACTGATCACCGACCACATCGCCCGGATCACGCCCACCGGCATCGTCACCGCCGACGGCAAGGAACGCGAAGTCGACGTGATCGTCTACGGCACCGGCTTCCACGTCACCGACTCCTACACCTACGTCCAGATCAAGGGGCACAACGGCGAGGACCTGGTCGATCGCTGGAACCGGGAGGGCATCGCCGCGCACCGCGGCATCACCGTCGCCGACATGCCCAACCTGTTCTTCCTGCTGGGCCCGAACACCGGCCTGGGCCACAACTCGGTGGTCTTCATGATCGAGTCCCAGATCCGCTACGTCGCCAGCGCGATCAGGGCCTGCGACAAGCGCGGCGCCCAGGCGCTCGCGCCGACGCGCGCCGCGCAGGACGCGTTCAACGACGAGTTGCAGCGCAGGCTGGGGCATTCGGTGTGGAACAGCGGCGGATGCAGCAGCTGGTACCTCGACGAGCACGGCAAGAACACGGTGCTGTGGGGCGGCTACACCTGGGAGTACTGGCGCGATACCCGCTCGATCAAGCCCGAGGAGTATCAGTTCTTCGGCGCGGGCTCACGTGCCGGCCGTCGCGCGGCGGCCGTCGGGGGCTGAGCTTTTCGCGAATGAGCGAAGGTTCAAGCGCACGATGCGGTCCAGGACCCGGTCGGATACGACACGGCTGATCCGCAGCAAGATCGCGGCGTCACGCCCGATGGTGTAGCGCGTCCGCGGGTGGGAGGCGGTGGCGGCCTTTGCGATCACCTTCGCGGCGTGTTCGGCCGAGACGCCGGTCTCGTTGAACGTCCGGGCCTGCGCCATGACGGCCGCGGCGAGATCGCCGTAGCGCGCCAGTTGGTCAGCGGTCATGCGGGCCATGAGTTCTTCCGCCGTGGCGACCCCCCGCTCGGCCATCTCGGTCTTGACCGCACCGGGTTCGACGACGACGACCTTGACCCCCGCATCGGTGACCTCGCGACGCAGCGCATCGCTGATCGCCTCGAGCGCGAATTTCGAGCCCGCGTATGCCCCGTATGTCGGCAGGACGACCTTGCCGCCGATGGAGCTGATGTTCACCACGGTGCCCTTGCTGGCCAGCAGGGCAGGCAACAGCGCCTGCGTCATCGCGACGTGTCCGAAGACATTGACCTCGAATTGCCGGCGCCACTCGCTTAGCGGCAGCGTTTCGACTGGGGCGTTGACCGCGATCCCGGCGTTGTTGATCAGCGCGCGCAGTGGGCGGTGCACCGGATCGCTTGCGACGCGGTCGGCGATCGCGGCGATGTCGGATTCGACCGTGATGTCGAGGATGTGCGGTTCGATGCGTTCGGCGCGCAACGCGTCCGCGTCGACTGCGCGGCGCACGCCCGCAAGGACGTGAAAACCGTTGCGGGCCATCTGCCTTGCGGTTGCGGCGCCCATACCGGTCGAGGCGCCGGTGACGACGATCAGCTGGTTGCGGTCGGTGGAACGCGGGGAAGTCATGGCGGTCTCCAGAGCGGTTGAGTTGACACTGTCATCTCAACCTAACAGTTGAGTTGACAATGTCAACTAGGCTGCCGACATATGCTCGGCGGGTGACGACACGATCGGAAAGCGCGGCGGCCACCCGCCGTTCGCTGCTCGAAGCGGCCGGGGTCCTGCTCGACCTCGGCGGAGTCGAGGCCGTGACGCTGCGCGAGGTAGGGGCTCGCAGCGGCGTGTCGCGCTCGGCGGCGTACCGTCACTTCGCCGATAAGCAGTCGCTGCTCACCGTCCTCGCGACGAACGCGCTCGGTGAATTGGGCGATGCCCTCGAGGTGTTGGCCGCCAGTGACGACCCGCCCGAGGTGTCATTGCGATCCGGCCTGCTTGCGCTGATCGCTCTCGGCCGCAGCCGGCCGCACCTGTATCGCCTGATGTTCACCCCGCCGCCCGGCGAACCCCCTGAGGCGTCGGTGCGGGCCGCGGAACGGACGCAGGACCTGTTTCTCGACATCGTGGGCCGCATCACTGGTCCCCGGCAGGCAAAGCGTTATGGGGCGCTGCTTTTGACGACCGCCCACGGCATCACCGGTTTGGACCTGAGCGGCCACCTCGACCTGGATAAGTGGAACACCGACGCCGAGGAACTCGTGGACACGATGATCGCCCTGTTGCCGAAGGGGAAGTGAACCCGGATCATCCTGGGCGCCTGAGGAGCTCGGTGAAGGCCTTCGCGGCCGCGTCGACACCGGCCTCGTCATTGGTGGCCACCAGGTCCAGCAGCAGGCCTCGGGTGACGGCCAGCCCGAGCCTTGCCATCGCGCCGTCGTAGGGGGCGCCGGCGGCGACGGTGTCGACCTCACGCAGCCAGCCGTCGACCGCCCCGGGAACCATTCGTGTGAAAGGCTTCTCGCCTTGGGCCGCGCGTGCGTAGCACTCGAAGAAGAGCCGTTCTAACTGGCGCAATTCCGGGCGACGAAGGTCGGCCCACATCGCGGCGAAGCCCTCGGCCGGATCCTCCGGCAAGCCGGGAACGAGAGCCATCTGGCGGCGCTCGGCCTCCTCGACGACCGCAATCAGCAAATCGTCGCGGGAACCGAAGTGGTGCAACAACATCCGGTGGCTGGTGCCGACAGCGGCTGCGACGTCGCGGAGCGAACGGTTGCCGATGCCGTTTGTGGCGAACTCATCGAATAGCGCATGCAGTAGTTCGCGACGCCGCTGTGAGTCAGGACTGCGGGCCATCGGCGCGGCTGAGCTGCTCAGACCGGGCCTTGAGTCCTTGGGCCTCGAGCTTGAGGAATCGTTTCGTCTTGCCGGCCATCAACCGGCCGACCAGGGCGCCGAGCGCACCGCGCTGATCCAGTTGCTGACGCACCAGGGTGCGCCCGCCCGGTTGTGCGATGACGTCGTGCCGGGCGCTCACCCGCGCACCGGGGGAGCGTTGCACCCAGGTCCACGACGTGCCCGGATCGAGCTCGGTGACCTGCCACACCAGCGTCGCCATGCCGGGCTGCTTGATCGCGAATCGTCTGCCCACTGCCAGCGCGGGTCCGTCCCGTCCGGTCAGCGAGGTCACCGAGGCGGTCCACTCGGGCCAGCGCTCCACGTCGCTGAAGACATCCCACACCAGCTGCGGCGGCGCGTCGATCTCGACGCTGTCTTCGGTAAACATGTACCAAATGGTACATCGGGCGCATCGCGTTGACCAGGGCTCGCGCGCACCTGGTGAGAGGGGGGCCGGGCCAAGGAACGGGTTACGACACGGAAAACACAACTTGTTGTGTTGCCGCGGCTTGTCGTACCCCAGGGGTAGTGTTTGAGCTCTAGTCAACCGCAGGCAAAACGGCGTGTGAAGTGGGGTTCTGGTGACCGAGAACATGAAGCTGATTGACCGCGTTTCGGCGATCAACTGGAACCGGCTGCAGGACGAGAAGGACGCCGAGGTCTGGGACCGGCTGACCGGAAACTTCTGGCTGCCCGAGAAGGTGCCGGTGTCCAACGACCTCCCGTCGTGGGCCACGCTGACCGCCGGTGAGAAGCAGCTGACCATGCGGGTGTTCACCGGACTGACGCTGCTGGACACCATCCAGGGCACCGTCGGCGCGGTCAGCCTGATTCCCGACGCGCTGACCCCGCACGAGGAAGCGGTCATGACCAACATCGCCTTCATGGAGTCGGTGCACGCGCGCAGCTACAGCAACATCTTCTCGACGCTGTGCTCGACCGCCGAGATCGACGACGCCTTCCGCTGGTCGGAGGAAAATCCCAACCTGCAGCGCAAGGCCGAGATCGTCATGCAGTACTACAAGGGCGACGAGCCGCTCAAGCGCAAGGTGGCCTCGACGCTGCTGGAAAGCTTCCTGTTCTACTCCGGCTTCTACCTGCCCATGTACTGGTCGAGCCGGGCCAAGCTGACCAACACCGCCGACATGATCCGGCTGATCATCCGCGACGAGGCCGTGCACGGTTACTACATCGGCTACAAGTACCAGCGCGGGCTGGCGCTGGTCGACGAGGCCAAGCGCGCCGAGCTCAAGGACTACACCTATGAGCTGCTCTTCGAGCTCTACGACAACGAGGTGGAGTACACCCAGGACCTCTACGACCAGGTCGGGCTGACCGAGGACGTCAAGAAGTTCCTGCGCTACAACGCCAACAAGGCGCTGATGAACCTCGGCTACGAGGCGCTGTTCCCGCGCGACGAGACCGACGTCAATCCGGCGATCCTGTCGGCGCTGTCACCCAACGCCGACGAGAACCACGACTTCTTCTCGGGTTCGGGCTCGAGCTACGTGATCGGCAAGGCCGTCGTCACCGAGGACGAGGACTGGGACTTCTAAAGCCGCACATGGATTGAGAATCGGACCGGCCGCACTGTCGGGGGGGAGGGACTGGGGCCGGCCCGATCCCTTATTCATACACCGGCTGCGCCGATTTTCTTCCCGCGGGATCTTTGGCGCTGCCCGGGGGCGGCGGCACCCACCCCAGCAGGACTTTGCGGCCGATCAACTGACAGCCGTGGGTGTGCGCCAATTGCTTTGCGGCCCTGGTGAATTCACGATTGCTCACCACGACGCTCCGGGTGCACCCGTGGTGGCGGGCGCCGGACACCACCTGCTGGACGGCCGCGACGCCCACCGATTGGCCGTAGCGCTTGCACTGGACCGCCACGGAGTGGCCGTCCTTCTCGGCGATCAGGTCCACGCCGTAGTCGCCGACCGGCGGGGTGAGCGTGACCCGCCAGCCGGCCCGGCGCAGCCGCGCGGCGACATAGCGCTCGAATTCGAGCCCGTCCATGGCGTCAACGGCGGCCAACACGGCGCGGCCCGCGCGCGGCCACCGACGATTGGTCGACCAGGCCACGAGCACCTCGAGCAGCACCGTCAGGTAGAACGCCACGAATGCCGCCCCTGGGTTGTGCTCGACGACGCCGACCAACAGCCCGCACGCCAGCGGGATGACGACGAGCGCCTTGAGCACGCCTCGATGGTAGGGATGGGCGGCGACAAACCAGCCTCCGACATGTTCGGGCAGTGAACGACATGTGAATTGTGGGGACGGAACGATGCCTCGCTAGCGCGGCCGATGGCGCTGCCCGACACTGTTCTGGTGACGAAACCCCCCTCTTCAGAGCAGGATCACCGCCGCCATTTCTGCCGCTCAGTGATTCAGTGGCTGCAGGTCGGCTACCCGAACGGCGTTCCCGGCCCGGACCGCGTGCCGTTGATGGCCTTACTGCGCAGCACACCGCTGACCGAAGACCAGATCCGCGAGGTGGTGCGCCACATCACTGCCAAAGAAGGGTCGCCGGAGACGATCGGGCACCCCATCGATCGTGACGAGATCGCCGAATTCATCTCCGACATGACGCAGTTCGACGCCGGCAAGGAAAACGTCATCCGGGTCGCCGCCACGCTGGCGGCGGCCGGATGGCCGTTGGCCGGCATCGACGTCAGCGAGGTTGTTCCCGACGACGAGCACGCCGAGGCGGCCGAATTGGTTGCCCGTCACCACGCGCCCGAAGAACCGTCGGGCGTCGCCTCATAGCTTCGAGATGTCGATGACGAACCGGTAGCGGACGTCGCTCGCCAGGACCCGCTCGTAGGCCTCGTTGATGTAATCCGGGTCGATCAGCTCGATTTCGGGTGTCACATCGTGTTCGGCGCAGAAGTCCAGCATCTCCTGGGTTTCGGCGATCCCGCCGATGTTCGACCCGGAGAGGCTGCGCCGCGCCAGCGCCAGCGGGAACGCCCCCACCTCCATGGGGTGCTCCGGAATGCCCAATTCCACCAGGGTGCCGTCGACGTCGAGCAGGTTGAGGTAGTCGTTCAGTTTCAGGTTCGCCGAGACGGTGTTCAGGATCAGGTCGAAGCTGCCACGCAACTTCTTGAAGGTGTCGTGGTCGGAGGTGGCGTAGTAGTGGCTCGCGCCCAGGCGCAGCCCGTCCTCCATCTTCTTCAGCGACTGCGACAGCACCGTCACCTCGGCGCCCATCGCCGCGCCCAGCTTGACGCCCATGTGTCCCAGCCCGCCCAGGCCGATGATCGCCAACCGGGTGCCCTCGCCGGCCTTCCAGTGCCGCAGCGGCGAGAACAGCGTGATGCCCGCGCACAGCAGCGGCGCCGCCTTGTCCAGCGGCAGCGAGTCGGGGATGCGCACGACGAAGTTCTCGTCGACGACGACCGCCTGGCTGTAGCCGCCCTGCGTGGAGGTGCCGTCTTTGTCGATGGAGTTGTAGGTGAAGGTCGCCCCCGGCTTGCAGTACTGCTCGAGCCCGGCCTTGCAGCTGCTGCACTGACCGCAGGAGTTCACCATGCAGCCCACGCCGACGTGGTCGCCGACCTTGTACTTGGTGACCGCGGAACCGACCTGGCTCACCACGCCGGCGATCTCATGGCCGGGCACCACCGGGTAGTTCGGCGTGCCCCACTCGGCCTTGACGGTGTGGATGTCGGAGTGGCAGATCCCGGCGAACTTGATGTCGATCGCCACGTCGTGCGGACCGGGGTCACGCCGCTCGATGGTGGTCTTGGTCAACGGTTCGGTCGCCGACGTGGCGGCGTAGGCCGAAACAGTGCTCATGAATATCCCTCTTCGATGTGGTCGCGTCGTCAAAAGTTTAGCTAAGGTAATGTTCCCGGGCCAACCGGTGGCCGCACGTCATCACCTTAAGGCGATGGGTACCCGCCCGCCGCGTCGCTAGTTGATCGGGGCGTTCAGCAGGCGCAGGTCGTCGACGATGCCGCGGGCCGCGATCAGGCCCTCGCCGGTCTGCCAGATCTCATCGTTGACGATGTAGACGCGGTTGTCGCGGTTCGCGGACAGCTTGCGCCACGGGTTGCTGTCGAGCAGCGCGGCGGCGCGCTGGGCGGCCGCCGGTGACGCACACGACACGTAGACGACGTCGGCGTCGGCGGCGGAGAGGTCGGGGTTCTTGGCCAGGTCGTCGTCGGTGGCCCCGATCTCGAGGTACGGCTTGTCGGTGAACCGCTGTGACGCCGGCCGGTCCACGCCGACGGCGCCCAGCACGCTGGCCGGGAAGTTGTTGGTGCCGTACACCCGGATCGTGTCGGTGGTGAACTGCACGATGGACGCCTGGAAGTGAGATGCGTCATGCCGGGCGCCGACGTCGGCGGCCCGCCGGGAAAAGCCGCTGAGCAGCGCGTCCACCGCGCCACCGCGCGCCGTCGCGCTGCCCACTCCCCGCAGGTTGTCCTCCCAGGCCGCGCCCGGCGCCGCGGTGAACACCGTCGGGGCGATCGCGGCCAGCTGCGGATACAACTTCGGCGTCAAGCCCTGCGATCCCAGGATGAGGTCCGGGTGGGTCGCCGCGATCCGAGCCAGGTCCGGGTCGCTGCGGCTCCCGACGCCGGGCACGTCGTGCACCGCGCTGCCCAGGTAGGCGGGCTGGCCTGACGATCCGTCCGGCAGGGCCGCCCCGACCACCCGCGACTGCAGGCCGAGCGCGCACAGGGCGTCGAGCTGATCGCCGGACAGCACCACGATCCGCTGCGGCTCCGCGGGCACCGGCACCACGTCCGGGGTGACGCCGGCCGCGTTGTGCGCCTCCCGCGTCTTCGGCCCCGGATCGGCCGCCGCGGCATCCCGCGCGCACGACTCGTCCGGGCGGCGGTCGTTCCCGAGCACACCGGCGCCCGCGATCTGGGTGGTGGGGGTCACCAGGGAGGGGCCCGCCGCGTTGCCGCCCGGCTTGCCGGATCCGCAGCCGCTGCACGCGACGGCGACCGCCGCCGCCAGCGCGGCGGCCGCGCGGAACGCGGGTCGGGTCACGCCGAAAAGCACGGGTCGAACGCTAACACCTGCCGGCCCCGCGCCCGGCACGCTGAAACGACACGCCGCAGCGCCGAGCCAATTACGACAGTTTGTAGGACCAGCCCTGACGTCGACAGGATCGACGGTTAGTATTCGTGTCAGCTCCGTTTTGGGCCCTCGTTCTATCCGGATGTTTGGAGAAGCTGTTGACAGCCGAAGCGCCCCCGTTGGGACAACTCGAGGCCGTTCGTCCGTACCCGGACCGGACCGGCCCCAAAGGGAACCTCGTCTACAAACTGATCACCACCACCGATCACAAGCTGATCGGCATCATGTACACGGTCACCTGCTTCGTCTTCTTCTTCATCGGCGGACTGATGGCCTTGTTGATGCGCACCGAGCTCGCGGCGCCGGGGCTGCAGTTCCTGTCGAATGAGCAGTACAACCAGCTGTTCACCATGCACGGCACGATCATGCTGCTGCTGTATGCGACGCCCGTCGTGTTCGGATTGGCCAACCTGGTGCTGCCGCTGCAGATCGGCGCGCCCGACGTGGCGTTCCCGCGGCTGAACGCCTTCTCGTTCTGGCTCTTCCTCTTCGGCGGACTGGTCGCGATGGGTGGCTTCATCGTCCCGGGTGGCGCGGCCGACTTCGGCTGGACGGCCTACACGCCGCTTTCCGACGCCGTGCACTCGCCCGGAGCCGGGGGAGACCTGTGGATCACCGGCCTGATCGTCGCGGGTCTGGGCACCATCCTGGGTGCGGTCAACATGATCACCACCGTGGTGTGCATGCGCGCGCCCGGCATGACCATGTTCCGGATGCCGATCTTCACCTGGAACATCCTGGTGACGTCGATCCTGATCCTGATCGCGTTCCCGATCCTGACCGCCGCGCTGTTCGGGCTGGCCGCCGACCGGCATCTGGGGGCGCACGTCTACGACGCGGCCAACGGCGGGGTTCTGTTGTGGCAGCACCTGTTCTGGTTCTTCGGCCACCCCGAGGTGTACATCGTCGCCCTACCGTTCTTCGGCGTCGTCACCGAGATCATCCCGGTGTTCTCGCGCAAACCGGTCTTCGGTTACACCACGCTGGTGTACGCGACGCTGTCGATCGCCGCCTTGTCGGTCGCCGTGTGGGCGCACCACATGTTCGCCACCGGAGCCGTTCTGCTGCCGTTCTTCTCGTTCATGACGTATTTGATCGCGGTGCCCACGGGGATCAAGTTCTTCAACTGGATCGGCACGATGTGGAAGGGGCAGATCACCTTCGAGACCCCGATGCTGTTCTCGGTGGGCTTCCTGGTGACCTTCCTGCTGGGTGGCCTGACCGGCGTCATACTGGCCAGCCCGCCGCTGGACTTCCACGTCACCGACTCCTACTTCGTGGTGGCGCACTTCCACTACGTGCTCTTCGGAACGATCGTGTTCGCCACCTATGCGGGCGTCTACTTCTGGTTCCCGAAGATGACCGGCCGGCTACTCGACGAGCGGCTGGGTAAGCTGCACTTCTGGCTGACCTTCATCGGCTTCCACACCACGTTCCTGGTGCAGCACTGGCTGGGCGACATGGGTATGCCGCGCCGCTACGCCGACTACCTGGCCAGCGACGGATTCCAGGGGCTGAACATCGTGTCCACGATCGGCGCCTTCATCCTGGGCGTGTCGGTGTTCCCGTTCGTCTGGAACGTCTTCAAGAGCTGGCGCTACGGCGAAGTCGTGACCGTCGACGATCCGTGGGGCTACGGCAACTCCCTGGAGTGGGCGACCAGCTGCCCGCCGCCGCGGCACAACTTCACCGAGCTGCCCCGGATCCGTTCAGAGCGTCCGGCTTTCGAGCTGCACTACCCGCACATGGTGGAGCGGCTGCGCGCCGAGGCGCACGTAGGCCGGGCCCACGGGCCGACGGACAAGGACGTCACCAGGCTGGACGACGTCCAGGTTCGCAGCTGATGGCCTGAGCGGCGGCTATCGCGAGTGAGCACACCGAAGGTGTCGGTGCTGGTCACCGTCACCGGAGTGGACCAACCGGGCGTCACGTCGGCCCTTTTCGAGGCGCTCTCCCGGCACGGCGTCGAGCTGCTCAACGTCGAACAGGTGGTGATTCGGCACCGTCTGACCCTCGGCGTGCTGGTGTGCTGCCCGGCGGACGTCGCCGACGGAACCGAGTTGCGTCGTGACGTCGAATCGGCCATCCGCCGGGTCGGCCTGGACGTCACCATCGAGCGCAGCGACGACGTGCCGATCATTCGGGATCCGTCCACCCACACCATCTTCGTGCTGGGCCGGCCCATCACCGCGGGCGCGTTCGGTGCGGTGGCCCGGGCGGCGGCCGGCCTGGGCGTCAACATCGACCTCATCCGCGGTGTCTCCGACTACCCGGTGACCGGCCTGGAGCTGCGGGTCTCGGTGCCGCTGGGTTCGGACGGCGCGCTGCGGACCGCCCTGAACCAGGTGGCCGCCGACGAGCGCGTCGACGTGGCGGTCGAGGACTACACCCTGGAGCGGCGGGCCAAGCGGCTGATCGTGTTCGACGTGGACTCGACGCTGGTGCAGGGCGAGGTCATCGAGATGCTGGCCGCCCGCGCGGGTGCCGAGGGCCAGGTCGCCGCCATCACCGAGGCCGCCATGCGGGGCGAGCTGGATTTCGCGCAGTCGCTCGAACAACGGGTGGCCACCCTGGAGGGTCTGCCCGCCACCGTGATCGATGAGGTCGCCGCCCAGCTCGAGCTCATGCCCGGGGCGCGGACCACGCTGCGGACGTTGCGGCGCTTGGGTTTTCACTGCGGGGTGGTTTCCGGCGGCTTCCGCGGCATCATCGAGCCGTTGGCCGAGGAGCTGATGCTGGACTACGTCGCCGCCAACGACCTGGAGATCGTCGACGGCAAACTCACCGGGCGGGTCCTCGGCCCGATCGTCGACCGCGCCGGCAAGGCCACGGCGCTGCGGGACTTCGCCGAGCGGGCCGGGGTGCCGATGGCCCAGACCGTCGCCGTGGGTGACGGGGCCAACGACATCGACATGCTGGCCGCGGCCGGGCTCGGGGTGGCGTTCAACGCCAAGCCGGCGTTGCGGGAGGTGGCCGACGCCTCGCTGAGCCACCCGTACCTGGACACGGTGCTGTTTCTGCTGGGCGTGACGCGCGGCGAGATCGAGGCCGCCGACGCGGTGGACGGCGAGGTGCGCCGGGTGGAGATCCCGCCCGACGCTTAGCGGTCGCGGTACGGCACGATGGTCGGGTGCCCGAAATCGGTACGGAGGCAGCCGACCCCGATCTGCTGATCGACTTCCGCGACGTCTCACTGCTGCGGGATGGACGCGTCCTCGTCGGGCCGGTGGACTGGCAGGTCGAACTCGACGAGCGCTGGGTCATCGTCGGCCCGAACGGTGCCGGCAAGACGTCGCTGCTGCGGATCGCCGCGGCGGCCGAGCACCCCTCGTCGGGCGTGGCGTTCGTGCTCGGCGAGCGGCTGGGCCGGGTCGACGTCTCGGATTTGCGGTCCCGGATCGGGTTGAGCTCGTCGGCCCTGGCGCAGCGCGTGCCCACCGACGAGGTGGTGCGCGACCTGGTCGTCTCGGCCGGCTACGCGGTGCTGGGCCGTTGGCGGGAGCGCTACGAGGACGTCGACTACCGCCGCGCCATCGACATGCTGGAGAGCCTCGGCGCCGAGCACCTCGCCGACCGTAGCTACGGAACGTTGTCGGAAGGCGAGCGCAAGCGGGTGCTGATCGCCCGCGCCCTGATGACCGATCCGGAGCTGCTGCTGCTCGACGAACCCGCCGCGGGCCTCGACCTGGGCGGCCGGGAGGAGCTGGTGGCGCGCCTGGCCGACCTGGCCGCCGACCCGGAAGCCCCCGCGCTGGTGCTGGTCACCCACCACGTCGAGGAGATCCCGCCGGGCTTCAGCCACTGCATGCTGCTGTCGGAAGGGAAGGTGGTGGCTGCGGGATTGCTGACCGACGTGCTGACCGCCGAGAACCTGTCCACCGCGTTCGGCCAGGCGATCGCCCTCGACGTCGTCGACGGGCGGTATTTCGCCCGCCGCGTCCGCACCCGCGCAGCCCACCGGAGGCAACTATGACGTCCACCCCCGAACCGCCCCCGCTGGTCCCGCGCCCGGCGGCGACCGTGATGCTGGTCCGCGACGACCCGGGCGGGATCGCCGTCTTCCTGATGCGCCGGCACGCCAAGATGGAGTTCGCCGCGGGGACCATGGTGTTTCCCGGTGGCGGCGTGGACGACCGCGACCGCAACGCCGACATCGCGTGGGCCGGCCCGCCGCCGCAGTGGTGGGCGCAGCGGTTCGGCATCGAGCCCGACCTGGCCGAGGCGCTGGTGTGCGCCGCGGCCCGGGAGACGTTCGAGGAATCGGGGGTGCTGTTCGCGGGGCCGGCCGGCGATCCGGAGGGCATCGTCGGGGACGCCACGGTGTACGCCGACGCGCGCCGCGCGCTCGCCGACGGCACGCTGTCGTTCGCGGACTTTCTGCGCCGCGAGAACCTGGAGCTGCGCTCCGACCTGCTGCGGCCGTGGGCCAACTGGGTCACGCCGGAAGCCGAGCGCACCCGCCGCTACGACACCTACTTCTTTGTCGGGGCCCTGCCGCAGGGGCAGCGGGCCGACGGCGAGAACACCGAATCGGACCGCGCCGGCTGGACGACGCCGCAGGCCGCCATCGAGGACTTCTCCACCGGACGTTGCTTCCTGTTGCCGCCGACGTGGACCCAGCTGGATTCGCTGGCCGGGCGGACCGTCGCGGACGTGCTGGCCGTCGAGCGGCAGATCGTGACCGTGCAGCCGCACCTGGAGATCCAGGGCGACAACTGGGTCTTCGAGTTCTTCGACTCCGACCGCTACCACCGGGCACGCGAGGCCGGCGGGATGGGATGGCGGCATTGAGCGAGTTCGTCAGCACGGTGGTCAGCGACGGCTCGCAGGACGCCGGACTGGCCATGCTGCTGCTGTCGCGGCCGCCGACCAACGCGATGACCCGCCAGGTCTACCGGGAGATCGTGGCCGCGGCCGCCGAACTCGGCGAGCGCGACGACGTGGCCGTGGTCATCCTGTTCGGTGGCCACGAGATCTTCTCGGCCGGCGACGACATGCCCGAACTGCGGACGCTGACCGCGCCGGAGGCCGAGACGGCGGCCCGGGCGCGGCAACAGGCCATCGACGCCGTGGCGGGCATCCCCAAGCCGACGGTGGCCGCGATCACCGGATACGCGCTGGGCGCCGGGCTCACGCTGGCACTGGCCGCCGATTGGCGCGTCAGCGGTGACAACGTGAAGTTCGGCGCGACCGAGGTCCTGGCCGGCCTGATCCCCGGCGGCGACGGCATGGCCCGCCTGACCCGCGCGGCCGGGGCGAGCAGGGCCAAGGAGCTGGTGTTCAGCGGCCGGTTCTTCGACGCCGAGGAGGCCCTGACGCTGGGCCTGATCGACGAGATGGTGGCCCCCGACGACGTGTACGACGCCGCCGCGGGGTGGGCGCGGCGCTTCCTCGACGGCCCGCGGCACGCGCTGGCCGCCGCCAAGGCCGGCATCAACGACGTGTTCGAGCTCGGCCCGGCCGACCGGGCCGCCGCCGAGCGGCGCCGCTACATCGACGTGTTCGCCGCTGGTCACAGCGGCGAGGAGGACTCCGGATCCGGCGCCCGTTAGGCTGCCCTGCATGACGACGAGTTCGACCGATGCCGTTCCCGGGAAGGATGTCGCCGCTGACGCGGCTCCGACGCCCCATGCCACAGCCGAGCAGGTGGAGGCCGCTCGCCATGACAGCAAGCTGGCCCAGGTCCTCTACCACGACTGGGAAGCCGAGTCCTACGACGAGAAGTGGTCGATCTCCTACGACCAGCGCTGCGTGGACTACGCCCGGGACTGCTTCGACGCCATCGTGCCCGACGAGGTCCAGCGCGAGCTTCCCTACGATCGCGCCCTCGAATTGGGCTGCGGCACAGGGTTTTTCCTGCTCAACCTGATCCAGTCCGGGGTGGCCCGGCGTGGCTCGGTCACCGACCTGTCGCCCGGGATGGTCAAGGTCGCCACCCGCAACGGGCAGTCGCTGGGGCTGGACATCGACGGCCGGGTCGCTGACGCCGAGGGAATCCCCTACGAGGACAACACCTTCGACCTGGTGGTCGGGCACGCCGTGCTCCACCACATCCCCGACGTCGAGCTGGCGCTGCGGGAGGTCGTCCGGGTGTTGCGGCCGGGCGGCCGCTTCGTGTTCGCCGGTGAGCCCACCACCGTCGGCGACACCTACGCCCGCACGTTGTCCACCTTGACCTGGCGGCTGGCGACCAACGTCACCAAGTTGCCCGGGCTGCAGGGCTGGCGGCGGCCGCAGGCCGAGCTCGACGAATCCTCCCGCGCCGCGGCGCTGGAGGCCGTCGTCGACCTGCACACCTTCACCCCGGGCGACCTGGAGCGGTTGGCCGGCAACGCCGGCGCCACCGATGTGCAAACGGCCACCGTGGAATTCACCGCCGCGATGCTGGGCTGGCCGCTGCGCACCTTCGAATGCGCCGTGCCACCCGGCCGCTTGGGTTGGGGCTGGGCAAAATTCGCGTTCAACAGCTGGAAGACGCTGAGCTGGCTGGACGCCAACGTCATGCGTCACGTCGCGCCGAAGGGCTGGTTCTACAACGTGATGATCACCGGGGTCAAACCCTCCTGACTGACGGCCTCACGTTCGGCGTCGAGGACGTCCGTTATCTGCGGTCGGAATCGGGCGCCGCGGCGCTGGCCGCGGTCGCCGAGCTCGAGCTGACCGGCGCCACCCGGGTCGCCGACATCGCTGCGGCGCGCGCCCGGTTCGGCGACCGGGCGCCGCTGTTGGTGGAGACGACGCTGCTGCGCCGGCGCGCCGCCGAGAAATTGTGTGGGCTGGGCGGCCCCGTGCCGGTGTCGAACTGGCTGTTCACCGACGAGGCGCTGCAGCAGGCCACCGCGGCCCCGGTGGCCGTGCACCGGGCCAAGCGGCTGGCCGAGGCGGGGGCCGTCGTGCACGACGCCACCTGTTCGATCGGCACCGAGCTGGCTGCGCTGCGCGGTGCGGGCGTCCGCGCGGTCGGCAGTGACCTCGACGCGGTGCGGCTGGCCATGGCGCGGCACAACCTGGGGGAGGCCGCCGTGCTGTGCCGCGCGGATGCGCTGGCGCCGGTGACCCGCAACGCCGCGGTCCTGGTGGACCCGGCGCGACGCCTCGACGGGCGCCGCCGCTTCCGCATCGAGGACTACCGGCCCGGCCTGGCCGCCCTAATCGATACCTACCGAGATCGCGACCTCGTCGTAAAGTGTTCTCCCGGAATAGATTTCGACGAGTTGAGGAGGCTTGGCTTCGCCGGCGAGATCGAGGTGACCTCGTATCGCGGGTCGGTGCGCGAAGCGTGCCTGTGGCCGGCCGGGCTGACGCAGCCCGGCATCCGCCGGCGCGCCAGCGTCCTCGATCGCGGCGAGCAGATCACCGACAGCGACCCGGACGACTGCGGAGTGCGCCCGGCTGGGCGGTGGATCGTCGACCCCGACGGCGCCGTGGTCCGGGCCGGTCTGGTGCGCCATTACGGCGCGCGGCACGGGCTGTGGCAACTCGACCCCGACATCGCCTACCTGTCGGGGGATGAGCTGCCGCCGGCGGTCCGGGGCTTCGAGGTGCTCGAGCAGTTGGCGCTCGATGAGCGACGGCTGCGTCGGGCGTTGTCGACGCTCGATTGCGGGGCGCTGGAGATCCTGGTCCGCGGGGTGCGGGTGGACCCCGACGCGCTGCGGCGCCGGATGCGGCTGCGCGGCGGCCGGCCCCTGTCGGTGGTCATCACCCGCCTCGGGTCGCGGGCCGCCGGAGGGGCAACGGCATTCGTTTGCCGGGCGTCGCGATAGCGCCCGGTAGGCTGGTGCGATCGCTATTTCAGGCGCCAGCCCCGCCTAATTCCTGCAAGGACAATCGAAGAATGCGTTATCTGATCGCGGCCGTGGTGCTCGCATCGGCGGCCCTGTGGGGTTGGCCGGCGGCCGCCGCACCACCGTCGTGCGCCGACCTGGGCGGCACCCTCGAGGGCGGCCAGATGTGCCGCATCCGCGCCACCGGCCCCACCTACACGCTGAACCTGGTGTTTCCCGCCGACTACCCCGACGAGCAGGCGCTGACCGACTACATCGCGCAGAACCGGGACGGCTTCGTCAACGTCGCCCAGAGTTCGGGGCCGCGCGACCAGCCCTACCAATTGGAGGCCACGACCGAGCAGCACGCCTCCGGTCAGCCGCCGCACAACACCCGCAGCGTGGTGCTCAAGTTCTTTCAGGATCTCGGGGGAGCGCACCCGTCGATCTGGTACAAGGCATTCAACTACAACCTCGGGACGAAGCAGCCCATCACCTTCGACAACCTTTTCGCGCCGGGCACCGCGCCGCTGGACAGCATTTTCCCGATCGTGCAGCGCGACCTGGCCCGCCAAACCCCACTGGGCGCGGCCATTCTGCCCTCGACCGGGCACGACCCGACGCACTACCAGAACTTCGCGATCACCGACGACCAGCTGATCTTCTACTTCGCGCCCGGTGAGATCTTGCCGGCGTTCGCCGGGCCGGTGCAGGCGGATGTCCCGCGCAACGCGATCCCGCCGCTGGCCGTCTGAGTGGCGATCGCAAGCGCGGCGTAGCCGGGCGAAGCGGGTCGCCACCCTCGATCGAGGTGGCGATCGCAAGCGCGGCGTAGCCGGGCGAAGCGGGTCGCCACCGTCGATCGACGGTCTAGACGGGACCGGCCAGCGTCTCCATCGCCGCCGCACCGGTCGCCAGCGCCACCTGGGCGACGCATCCGAGGAGCGGAACGAAGAAGGCGGTCCGGCGCCGGGCGAGGCGGCGGATGGCGAGGATCAGGGCGGTGACGAAGACGATGCCGCCGCCGCCGAGGCCCAGGAACATGGCGCGATCGATCCATGCCGGGTCGCCGCACTTTCGGTAGCCGCACGGGTCGGTGCCCATGACGAACAGGCTCAGCAGGCCGATTGTGGCCGCGACCAGGAACGCCTGGACGGCGAGCAGCACCACGGTCGCGGTGCGGTCCACCGCCAGGTTGCGCTCGTTTTTCTCGGAGTATGCGGCGACCGCGGACTGCGTCTCGTTGTCATCGGTGGCCATGGGGTCAGTATGGCCCGGTCATGCCGGTGCGAAACCGTACACCTGGCCGTCGCTCGTCGCGGCCACCACCCGGCGATCGGCGCCCACCGACACCCCCAGCGGATAGCCGGTGGCCGCCGGAAGCGGGTAGCTGCCCAGCGTGTGGCCGGTGCTCGGATCGAAGACCAGCAGCGACATGCCGGGAGCGCCGTTTGCCGCCGGGCCGTTGATGGCCGTGTAGCCGACGCCCGCGCCGGCCAGGCTCGACGACGACAACGGGACGACGTCGTCGCGGCGCCACGCCTGATCGGCGTGATCGCCCGCGTCCTTGAAGGCGACCAACCGGGTGTCGGGGCCGCCGCCCGACACGATCAGGCCATCCGGCGAGACCGCGGGCGGCGTCTGGGCCAGGAACCCCAGGGGCGCCGACCACTTCACTTTGCCGTCGGCGGCATGCAATGCCCACAGTCGGTCGTCGCGGCCGTTGACGTAGACGGTCGACCCGTCGGAGGACAGCACCGGGCTGGCGATGACACCGGCGCCGACGGCGTCGCTGGTCCACTCCCGGGACAGCAGCGGTGTCTGCCCGGGGTGATACTTCAGCCCGACCAGCCCCGCCGCCGGCGCGTCCGGCTGCCAGACGCCCAGCACCGCCATCTGGCTGGCCGCCGAGAAAGCGGGTGCGGCGGCCACCGGGCAGCCTTGCCGCGCCGGCGCGCAATCGCCCAGCCCGCGCGTGGCATCGGTGGGGTCGACGCCGTCCACCAGGTCCATCGGGCTGCCGACCACCGCGCCGCGGTGGGCCTCGAAGACCAGCACCTGGCCCAGATGGGTCACCACAAGCAGCTGCCCGTTCCCGAGAAACCTTGGGGTGGCGGGCATTCCGATGACCGGCTGCCGCCACCGCGTCCACTGCGTCACCGGGAAGGACAGGAACGCGCCGGGCTGGCCGACGTATAGGTTGTCGAACCCGTCGAACAAGGGGCCCGCGAAGCCGCCGCCCTGGAACAGCCGCACACACCAGCGCTGCCGGCCGTTGTCGTCGTTCTCCCATTCCATCAGCGAACATCCGGCCGGGGTCTGCGCGTTGAGGGCCAGGTAACCGCGCGCACTCAGCGCCGGACCGGCGGCCAGGCTCCCTTTGACTGAGCGCGTCCACCGCAACGACAGCTTGGAAGCCCCGGTGGTGGCGGTGTAGCCGCTGTTGGCGGCGTCGCCGTATTGCGCGGGCCAGCCGGCCGAGGGGGAGGCCTCCACCCACGAGTCGGTGTTGGCGCAGCCGCCGAGTCCAACCGCGATTCCGGCCGCCAGCAACGCGGATGACCACCGCCGAAGCCCGCGCGGGAGATGTCGGTCAAGCACCTCGATTCCCAGATCCTTCTTCCACGGCGTTCGGCACGAGCGGCGAGTGAGTACAGGTGAGGGTAACCCGTCGCGACTCGGCGCCGGGGGATTGCCCGCGCTTCTCAGCCCGCCCGCCGGGCGCGGGGCGTCGGCGAGCTAGGCTGTCCGGCCATGACGAGCATGTGGGGTGCCCCGGTCCATCGCCGCTGGCGTGGATCGAACCTGCGGGACCCACGGCAGGCCAAGTTCCTCACGCTGGCCTCGCTGAAATGGGTGCTGCGTAACCGGGCCTACACGCCCTGGTACCTGGTCCGCTACTGGCGGCTGCTGAAGTTCAAGCTCGCCAATCCGCACATCATCACCCGGGGCATGGTGTTCCTGGGCAAGGACGTGGAGATCCACGCGACGCCCGAACTGGCGCAGCTCGAGATCGGCCGGTGGGTGCACATCGGTGACAAGAACACCATCCGTGCGCACGAAGGCTCGCTGCGGTTCGGCGACAAGGTGGTGCTGGGCCGCGACAACGTCATCAACGCCTACCTCGACATCGAGCTGGGCGATTCGGTCCTGATGGCCGACTGGTGCTACGTCTGCGACTTCGACCACCGCATGGACAACATCAACATGCCCATCAAGGACCAGGGCATCGTCAAGTCGCCCGTGCGGATCGGCCCCGACACGTGGGTCGGGGTGAAGGTGACGGTGCTGCGCGGCACGGCCGTCGGCCGCGGCTGCGTGCTGGGGTCCCACGCGGTGGTCCGCGGTGTGATCCCGGACTACTCGATCGCGGTCGGGGCGCCGGCCAAGGTGGTCAAGAACCGCCAGCTCGCCTGGGAGAGTACGGCCGCCCAGCGGGCGGAACTGGCCGCCGCGCTGGCCGACATCGAACGCAAGAAGGCCGCCCGCTAGCCAGATGGCGGTGACCCGCAGCGCCCGGCTTCGCCGCGCTCGCGATCACCGCTGGCCAGATGGCGGTGACCCGCAGCACCCGGCCTCGCCGCGCTCGCGATCACCGCTGGCCAGATGGCGGTGACCCGCAGCGCCCGGCTTCGCCGCGCTCGCGATCACCGCTGGCCAGATGGCGGTGCTAGCTCCGTGGTCCGGGGTGGTCGTCGACCTTGTATTCGAACCTGACGTCGCCGGCGTCGACGCTGGTGACGGTCACCTCGATGCCGTACTTGTCGGGGCCGTCGACGAGTTGGCACCATAGCGTCGCGCCCCGAGTGCCCTTCAGATTGTCCGGGCAGGTCACCGAATCCGGTCTTTTGCCCACCTGCTGGGCCAGCTTGTCGCTGATGATGCTGGCCACCTGGTTCTTGTCGACCGTCTCGACCATGTCGAATTTGACGTCGTTGCCGTGGACACTGGTCACGGTCACGTTGACGTTGAAGGTCTGGTTCTTGACCTTCATCTCGCAATTGAGTTGCGCCCCAACCTTGGCCGGCAGATCGTTCGGGCAGTTCACCGAGTCGGGCTTGTTGCCCGCGGCGTCGGTCATCTTCGAGGTGATCTGGCCGGCGACGTCACTCTTGCTGACCGTGTGCGACGAGCCAACGGAGCACGAACAGGCGCTGACCCCGGCCAGCAACCCGGCGGCGGCGCCGGAAACCAGCAATGCCCGAACGATGGTGTGTGCCATGGGTGCCTCCCGAGCGGCCCGACAACGCCTGAATCGGCTGATAATCGCATGCCAAACAGCTTCGGGCGGGGAATTGAGCAAACAATCACGCCGCCGATAATCTCGTTGCTGTGCGAGGTTGCCGGCGCGCGGGTCAGATGCTCTGGTAGCGCCGCAGCGCCTCGGCGCGCTCGGCGCCGTGGTCGACGATCGGGGCGGGGTAGCCGGCCGGCCGTTCCCCCTTGCGCAGGTGCGGGTCGTCGATGGAGCGCAGCTCGGACACCCATCGCCGGATGTACTCGCCGGACGGGTCGAACTTCTCGCCCTGCGTGGTCGGGTTGAACACCCGAAAGTACGGCGCGGCGTCGGTGCCGCAGCCCGCGCACCACTGCCACCCGTGCTGGTTGTTTGCCATGTCGCCGTCGACCAGCTGGTCCAGGAACCACTCCGCGCCCCACTGCCAGGGCAGGTGCAGGTCCTTGACCAAGAACGACGCGACGATCATCCGCACCCGGTTGTGCATGAATCCCGTCTCGCGAAGCTGACGCATCCCCGCGTCCACCAGCGGGTAGCCGGTTTCCCCGGCCTTCCAGGACTCGAAGCGGCGCTTCGCCTCGGCCCCGGTGTCGGTGCGGATGCCGTCGAACTGACTGTTCCAGTTGCGCCAGGCGCTCGCCGGCCAGTGATGCAGCACGTCGGCGTAGAAGTCGCGAAACGCCAACTCGCGCAGGTATGCCTGCGCCCCGGGTTGGCCCAGGTCCAGGTCGGCGACCATGGTGCGGGGATGGATGGTGCCGAACTTCAGGTGCGCCGACATCCGGCTGGTGCCGTGCCGGTCCGGCCGATTGCGTTCCTCGGCGTAGTGCCGTAAGCCGTTGTCGACGAACGACTTCCACTGCTTGCGCGCCGCGGCCTCACCGGCGGCGAGGTCGAGCGGGGCCCCGGGATCGGGGATCTCGGCGTGGCGGACCCGCAGCCGCGCCGGATCCAGCCAGCGCGCGGACTTCGCGCTCGAGTGAGCCGGTGCGCGCCAACCGGATTCGCGCCACTGGCGCTGGAACGGGGTGAACACCCGGTAGGGGGAGCCGTCGTTCTTGGTGACCCGCCCCGGCGAGACCAAATACGGCGAACCCGTGGCCACCAGGGGCACCGAACCCAGTGCGGCGCGGACGCGTTCGTCACGGCGCTTTCCGTACGGCGCGAAGTCCTCGGAGACGTGCACGGCCGACGCGCCGATCTCCCTCGCCAGGCGCGGGATCTGCTTCTCGGGGTCGCCCCGCGTCACCAGGAGCCGTCCTCCCAGGTCGTCGCGCAGCCGTCGCAGCGAGTCGCCCAGGAACTGAAGCCTCCGCCGGCCGGCGGAGGCCTCGAGCTTCGGGTCCAGCACGAAGCACGCGAGCACCTCCCCGTCGTCGGCCGCGGCATTCAGCGCCGGATGATCGCTCAACCGCAAGTCGCGACGAAACCACAAGAGTGTCGGCATGATTCGAGGGTTTCCTCAGCGATTGAGGCGCCAAACATGGGTGGCCAGGACGGTGGCGAACGAACACCACAGCGGGTACGCCGACTGCGCCAGCGCGGCCCGCGGGTCGGCTTGCGCGGTGCGGCGCGTGAGGTCGGCGCTGCTCGCCGCGAGCAAGGCGGCGCCGATTGCCGAGGCGCCCAGCTTGTGGAAGCGGAAGAACAGCCAACTCCATCCGGCGTTGAGGACAAGGTTCACGCCGAGCGCGGCGGCGTAGCGGCGTGCCTTGTCGTGCTGTCCCGCCGCCCGGAATCGGTCGATGGCCACCGCGGACGTGACCGCGATGTCACCGTAGAGGGTGGTCCACGCCACCGGGAAGGCGGCGTTGGGCGGCTGGTACGGCGGCTTGCGCAGCCGCGCGTACCAGGCGGGGACGGCCTTGGCGCTCGCGATGCTGCCGGAGCCGGCGGCGACGGCGACGGCGGCGCTGGTGGCGGCCAACGTGGACTTGTTCATGGGATGCTCCGTTCTTGCTGTATTTCGGCTTGTGCTGCAACGGCTTTGGCGGGCGCGGGTGTGGCGGGCCACCAGATGCGGTCCCCGATGAGGGCGAACAGCGCGGGAATGACCAGTGTGCGGACCACGAAGGTGTCCAGCAGGATGCCCAGGCCGACGATGATTCCCAGCTGGGTCAGCACGATCAACGGCAGCACGCCCAGCACGCAGAAGACGGCGGCCAACACGATTCCCGCGCTGGTGATCACGCCGCCGGTGGCCGATACCGCGGCCACCATTCCGGCGCGTGCGCCCCGCTGCGCCGACTCCTCGCGGGCGCGGGTGACCAGGAAGATGGTGTAGTCCACGCCGAGCGCGGCCAGGAACAGGAAGGCGAACAGCGGGGTGCTGTTGTCCAGCGCCGGGAAACCGAAGAGATGGCTGCTGGCCCAGCCGCCCATGCCGAGCGCGGCCAGCGCCCCGAGAATGGTGGCCGACAACAGCGTGGGCGGCGCAAGTGCGGATCGCAGCAGGATATAGAGAACCACCAGGATGACCGCGAGGATCGCCGGGATCAACACGTGGCGGTCGTGGGTGGCGGCGTCGCGGACATCGAGAGCCTGCGCATCGGGCCCGCCCACCAGCGCGGCGGGGCTGATGGCCTTCGTCGTATCACGCAGTGACGCAATGGTCTTGAACGCCCGGTCGGAGGACGGTGGCGCGTCGATCACCACCGACCACTTCGTGAGCCCGGATGTCGAGCGCGCGGAATCGGTCGCCGACACCACGCCCGGCGTGGCCCTGATGGCCTGCGGGACCCGCGAAGCGGTGGGCGCGATGACCAGCGTGGGGTTGGTCAGGCCGGCCGGAAAGTGGGCGGCCACAACCTCATAGCCGGACACCGAGTCCGCGTGCACCCGGAACTGCTCGGTCTGTGACAGGCCGATCCGCGTGCCGAGCAGTCCGGTGGCCAGCGCCGCCAGAGCGGCGATGGCGGCCGCCGCGACCAGCGCCGGGCGCCGATTCACCCACTCCCCGACGCGGTGCCAGGCACCGGTATCCGCGGTTGCGGCGTCGCCGGGGCGGGGGATGAAGGGCCAGAACAATCGACGGCCGCACAGGGCGAGCAGCGGCGGCAGTATCACCAGGGCCGACACCGCCGCGACCAGCAACCCGCACGCCGCCAGCGCGCCCAGGCTGCGCGTGCTCGGGGTCGAGGCGAACAGCAAGGTGAGCAACGCCAGCACGACGGTGGCATTGCTGGCGACGATCGCCGGCCCGGCCATCCGCACCGCGCGACGCAAGGCGTCCCGGTGCTCGCGATGGCGCCGCAGTTCCTGCCGATAGCGGGAGATCAGCAGCAGCGCGTAGTTGGTGCCGGCGCCGAATACCAGCACGCTGGTGATCCCGGACGTGGCGCCGTCGAAGCTGAGCCCGGTCAGCGGCGCCACGGCGGTGCCCACCGCCGCCGCGACCCGGTCGGCGAACCCGACCACCAGCAGCGGCACCAGCCACAGGACCGGGGACCGGTAGGTCGCGATCAGCAGCAACGCCACCACCGCCGCGGTCACCGCGAGCAGGGTGACGTTGGCGTCGGTGAACGCCCCGGCGATGTCCGCGCCGAACGCCGGGCCGCCGGTCACGTGGGCCCGCAGTTCCGTCGGCAGGCCGGCCGAGGCGGCCGCGCGCAAGTGGGTGACCGCGTCGGTCAGGGTGAGACCCGACAGGTCGGCGCTGACGGGCACCACCGCGATGGCGGCCTTGCCGTCGGCCGACACCTGCGGCGGCACCGCGACGGCGGGTCCGCCCTGCGGTGCGGCGGCCTGCATGCGGTCGCGGGCCACCTGGGCGGCGGCGAGGCCGGCGAGGCCGAGCGGCGCGCCGTCGGCGCGGCTGATGACCAGGATCAGCGGAGCGCGGTCCCCGCCGGGAAATTGGCGGGCCAGGGCGTCGACGCGGGCCGAATCGGAACCGGTCGGCACCGACAGCGGCGCCTGCCCGGCGGCCGCGTTGGCGCCGACGGCCGCCATGAAGACGATGCCCAACAGCAGGGCCCCCAGCGCGTACAGCCACGACCGTCGTCCCGTCACGGCCGCGGCCACGCCATCCCACACCACGAATCGAAGTCTTTCAGTATATTAAACATTAATCAACTGAAATTACGCATCGTCACGCAATACGCGCCGACGGCACGCAACAAAGGGGCACTATGGACATTATGGATGTGACGGGCCGGGGGTTGGTCGCGCCGGGGGCCCTGCCGTGACGGTCGACGGCGCGCCGATGACCACCCGCAAGCGGCGGCACATCGACGTGTGCCTCGGCGAGCAGGTCAACTATGAGCACCTCACTACCGGCCTGGAACGGTACCAACTGCCCTACAACGCCCTGACCCAGACCAGCCTCGGCGACATCGACCTGTCGACCCGGTTCTTCGGGGCGAACCTGCGGTCGCCGATTCTGATCGGTGCGATGACCGGCGGTGCCGAGTTGTCGGGCACCATCAACCGGAACCTGGCCTCGGCCGCTCAACAACTCGGCATCGGGATGATGCTCGGATCGCAGCGGATAATGCTGGACAGTGCGCTGGGGGAACGGGCCGCGGCCAGCTTCACCGTCCGTGAGGTGGCCCCGGATGTGTTGCTGTTCGGCAACATCGGCCTGGCCCAGCTGACCAGGGCCGCTGTGCCCGACCTGGCGAAGGCTCTCGACCGGGTGGGCGCCGACGTGCTTGCGGTGCACACCAATCCGCTGCAGGAAGCCATGCAGCGCAACGGGGACACCGACTTCTCCGGCTCGTTGGACAGACTGCGGGACGCCGCCGACGCCATAGATCGCCCGATACTGCTCAAGGAGGTCGGCCACGGGATCGGTGGCGTGGCGGCCGCGGAACTGGTTGGCGCCGAAGGCGACTTGCCGGTATCCGGAATAGACGTCGCGGGCGCCGGCGGCACCTCGTGGTCGCGGGTCGAGCAGTTCGTCCGCTACGGCGAGCTTCGCTACCCGCACCTGGCCGACTGGGGCATCCCGACCGCGAGGGCCATCGTGGAGGTGCGCGAGGTGCTGCCGGACATCCCGTTGGTGGCCTCCGGCGGTATCCGCACCGGCATGGACGCGGCCAAGGCGATCGCGTTGGGTGCCGATGTCGTGGCGGTGGCTCGGCCCCTGCTGCCGGCCGCGATCGAATCCGCTGCGGCCGTGGTTGATTGGTTGCAGCCATTCATCGACGAGCTCCGGGTCTGCCTGCACGGCTGCGGCGCCGCGGGCGTTTCGGCGTTGCGCGCGCTCGACCTCACGCCCGCCTCGTAGCTGCGTGTGACATGGCGGTGATACTGGCCTACGGGTCGCCGGCCCTGGGCCACCTGCTGCCGGTCGGGGCGCTGCTGGCCGAACTCGCCGGCCGTGGTCACGAGGTTCACGCCCGCACCATGGCGGACGGCGTCGCGACGATGCGCGCGGTCGGTGTACACGCCGAGCCGGTCGATCCCGCCATCGAGGCGATCGCCGGCGAGGACTGGCGAGCGCCAAACGCGTTGGGAGTCTTGAAGTCGACGATCGACGTGCTCTGCCGGCGAGCGGTGCTCGAGGTCTCAGACCTGCGCCGGGCGGTGGATAGGGTCCGGCCGGACGCGGTCATCGTGGACGCGAACTGCTGGGGCGCGATGTCGGCGGCGGACGCGGGGCATACTCCGTGGCTGGTGTTCTCCCCGTTCACGCCCTACCTGCGGTCCCGCGGGGTCCCGCCCTTCGGCCCGGGTTTTCGCCCCCTGCCGGGCATCCTCGGCGACATCCGGGACGCCTCGGTGCGGCCGATCGTCCGCCATCTGTTCGACCGGCCAATGCTCCCGCGCGTCAACGCCATTCGCGCCGAGCTGGGCGTGTCGCCGGTCGCTTCGGTCGACGACTTCATGCGCCGCGCGCCGCTGCTGCTGGCCGTCGGGGGCGAGCCCTTCGAGTACCCACACCCTGGCTGGGGCGGGCTGGTCCACCACATCGGTGCCTGCGGGTTCGAGCCGACCACGGCCGCGCCGGCCTGGGTCGCTGCGATCAAGCGGCCGGTGGTGCTGGTGAACACGTCCTCGATCAGGCAGGCCGACGCCGCTTTGGGGCGGATCGCGTTGCGGGCGCTGGCCGATGAGCCCGTCCACGTGGTGGCGACATTTCCGGCGGGGATACCGCCGGATCTCCCGCGACCACCCAACGCGACCATATGCCGCTTCGTCCCGCACGCGGCCGTGCTCGAGCGGGCCAGCTGCGCCATCACGCACGGGGGTATGGGGACGACACTGAAAGCCCTCGATCGCGGCGTCCCCGTCTGCGTCGTGCCGTTCGCGCGCGACCAGGCCGAGGTGGCCCGGCGCGTCGAGGTCGCCCGCTGCGGCACCCGCCTGGCCGCCAGAAACCTCACCCCGGCCCGGCTGAGGACGAAGGTGCGCGCGGCGATGACGATGGCGGACGGCGCGCGTCGAGTGGCGGTGGGATTCGCCGCGACCGGGGGCGTGCCGGGCGGGGCGGACCTGATCGAGCAGCGGGTGCTCGGCTCCGCGGCCCGGCGGCCGGTGCGTTAGGCCGGGCGCTCGCCGGTCTTGCTCACCGCACGTCCCCGGCCCTTGGCCGGCGGGCGCTTCCCGCTCGCCGCCGGCGGTTGGGGAACCGCTCCGTCGAGTTGCGACTCGAAGGTCGACATCGCCTCCATCATCGCCAGGAAAACCCGGTGTGCGGCGGTCAGGTCGCGGTCGGAGATGCCGGCGAGGGCCGCGTGCAGCTCCGCCCCCAGGGGGCTGAAGAACGAGCGGGCCAGCGCCATGCCGGATTCCTCGTAGCGCAGCAGCGTCTTGCGCCGGTCGTCGGGATCGGGCTCACGCCGCAGATGGCCGGAGTCGATCATGCGGTCCACCAGGTAGGTGATCGCCGCGGGCGACACATCCAGGCGTTGGCGCAGCTGCGCCGGCGTCAAGGGCGTCCCGGCCGTTTCGGCGACCATGATGTGCAGCAAGGCGTGCAAGTCGGTGCCGCCCACGTCGTTCTGACGGGCGAAATGCCTGCCGATGCGGTCCGATTGCGCCGTGAGCGCGCGCATGTCGGCCGACATCAACTTCTCGAGTTCGGCTCGGTCCAGTCGCCGATCAGCGGCGCCGCGCTTGGTCACTTAGCTGTGTCCTTCTGCAAGATTCGCCGACCAGCGTATCGGCGACCGCTTCACGCGCCCCACGAACCCCGACAAGTGTCGCGCTTTTCTGTCCGATCGGGCGGTTTATCGGCGAAGCCGAGCGGGCTCGCGCACCGTCTGGTCAGGACTTCGTCGGGTTGCGGCCCTAGCCGACCGGGCGCAGCGCGCTCGGCTTGTGCACGGCGTACGCACCCGACTTGTCGCTGCGGACCCGGTACTGAGGCTCGTCTTCGGACGCCCGGACGGTGCGCCCGGCGGTCTCGGTGTCGGAGGTGATTTCTCCTTCGACGGTGCCCCGGACGGTGTTGCCGTGGCTCCGCCATTCCACCTTGTCGCCGTCATGGAATCTCCGCTCACCCATGTCGGTCCTCCTCTCAACAGTGCGACGGGGCCGCCGCCCGACTCGCGCCGGCGCGTGCGGTGGCCGTGACGTCGCGCGCGATACCGCCGAACACCACATCGCGGTAGGGTGCCGACGCGCTCCAGAAGAGCTGGCCCGCAAGCCCGTACGGCTGGAACAGCGCCCGCTGCCGGTAGCGCGAGCCGCCGTCGTCGTGGGGGCTCGCGGACAGCTCCAGCCACAGGCGCCCCGGCAGCGGGATGTCGGCACGTAACCGGACCAGTCGCGGCGCGTCGATGTGCTCCACCCGCCACCAGTCCAGTGCCTCGCCCTCGTGCAAATTCTGCCCGTCGAGTGGCCGGTGCGACGGCCGGACCATCCCGAACGCGCCGTTGAGCCAGCCGCGCAGCGGCCATTCCAAGGGCAACGCCGACCAATTGCGCGCGGCCACGGCGGTGCGGATAGCCCGCCACAGCGTGTCGGGGTCGGAGCGGCTACGGCGTTGGCGCACATCCTCATACAGCGATCCACCGGCCCACTGCGGGTCGGTGGGCAGCGGTTGGGACGGTGCGCCGTTGGTGTCGGCGCGCGACCATCGGGTGCACAGGTCCTTTTCCCGGGCGTGCGCGAGGGCCCCTTCGACGGCTTCCTCGTAATGCGTCAGCCCACCATCGGGATCGGGTATGTAGCGGGCGATGTCATGGTTGGCGCACACCACGTCGTTTTCCAGCGACTCCATCAGCGAACCGGCCAATTGGCGGGGAATGGGGGTGAGCAGGTCTACCCACGGCGCCGAGAGTCGCGGTGTCAGCAACGGCACCGGTACCGCGGGTCGCCTGGGCAGGCCCGCGATCACCGCGTACTTGCGGATCATTTCGGTGTAGGTGAAGCGGTCGGGCCCGCCGATGTCGAATGGCCCGTTGACCTCGGCGGGCAGCCCCGCCGCGCGGACCAGGTAGTAGAGCACGTCGCGAACGGCGATGGGCTGCACGCAGGTACGCAACCAGCGCGGTGCGACGATCAGGGGCAGCCGCTCGGTGAGATAGCGCAGCATTTCGAAGCTGGCCGAGCCCGCCCCGATGATGGCGGCCGCGCGCAACTCGACGCAGGGGACGCCGGAGGTCCCGAGCACGCGCCCCACCTGGGCGCGTGAGGCCAGATGGTCGGAGAGCTGCTGCCCGTCGGGCGTGATACCGCCGACGTAGACGATGCGGGACAGGCCGGCCTGCCCCGCGCACTCGGCCACAGTGCGCGCGGCGCGTTCGTCGAAGTCGACGAAGTCGGAGCGCATCAGCGAATGCACCAGGTAGTACAGGATGTGCTGACCTTCCAGCGCCCGCCGCACCGTCGTCGCGTCGGCGACGTCACCCCGCACGACCTCCACCCGGCCCCGCCAGGCGACGCCGTCCAGCCTTGCCGGATTGCGGGCCAGCACCCGCACGGTGTGACCGTTCGCGAGCAGCTGGGGGACGAGCCGCGTGCCCAGGTATCCCGTGGCGCCGAACACGACGCAGTGCGTCAATTCACTCCTTTGCCGAGTCGTCGTCGGGGGTGGCGGTATGGGCCGGATGCGCGGGCGTGCGCCGGCTCTCTTTCAGCTGCGCTTCGTGGACGTGACGGCGTCCGCCGGTGAGGCGGTCTCGTACCAGGCGCTCGACTTCTCGGAAGCATCGGTAATAGCCGTCGTCGTATTCGTCGACAACCTGAAAGGTCCATCGGCCCGGTAACACGTTGCGCCCGACCAGCTCGTCGCTGATGTGTTGCGCCAGGTCGGCATGTCCGAGTTCGCGCAGCCGGGCGACAGCGGCATCGAGTTGCAAGTCGGCGTGCCCGGTCAGCTGATGAAACGAGTACAGGTGTCCCCGGGCCCGCTCCACGATCTCGAGGGCCTCGGTGACTTTGCCGACCGCCTCCGCGACCCCGTCGCGCGTTTCGCCCATGATCTTCCCCCTTGCTCGCTGTGGCATTCCCACCCGAATCCGGGCCGAACCCTCCGACGGGCTCGTTTTAGTTAAGAAAATTGATATTTAATTTACTCGGGGGAGGCGGGTCCGGCCATAGTCACAGACTCGTGAACGCCTGCCTGGCAAGGGTTTTGGGGTCCCGCTTGGGCCGGGGATCAGAGGGCCCTGAGTTGCCTCTTGGCGGCGCGCCGCAGCTGGATGATCCGGGCGGCGCCGACGAGCACCGTCGTGGTCGCGCCGGCCACGGCCGACAGCAGGTAGCCCACGCCCACCGGCAAGTTCCAGCGGAAGACGAGGAAATGCACGGCGATCGATTCGGTGTTCTGCGCGACGAAGACGAGCAGAACGATGAGGATCACCAGCCCGACGACCAGCGCCCACCACGCGGCCGCCAGCCGGGTGAACGATCGCGACGACGGCTCGGGGGCAACGCGCGGCTCAGTGCTCATGCTGGTGACTAGCCCGCACGGGCGCGCGCCAAACACCCGGGGACCGCGAAACCCCTGCCGCTCCGCGCCGTTTAAACCGCCGGGTGGGGGGTACCTGGCGTCCGATGACTGTGAAACAGCTGCCGCAGCGTGTCTGGCGCGGCCGACGCAAGGTGATGCGGCTCCAGCGCGATCTGTGGCTTGCGCAGTTGGCCCTCTGGCCCGCCGTGATCCTGTCAGCGGTGCTGCTGTCGGCGGCCGCGTGGGCCTTGTGGCACCGCAACTCTCGTCGGAGTCAACCCGACACGGCGGCGCCCGTCACCGATTCGTCGGTGGCCGGCGCGCCGGGGGCACCGGCCGGCCTGAGCGGCTGACGCGCCCCGCGAACAGACCCCAGGAGACGGCGGCCGACACGAACGCGAGGAACTGAGCCGCGCCGACGCGGCCGGAGGGGACGAATAACCCCTCGACGTACCGGTCGACGAACCCGGTGGCGGGCAAGGGATTCATGGCTGCGCGGCGGCGCGCCCACGATTCCAGAGCCGTCAGCGGGCACGGCAGCTCGAGCGTGACGACGGCGACACCCCAGGCGACTGCGGCACGGTGCAGCGTGATGGTGCGTGGCCAGCGCAGGGCGAGGAAGCCGCCCACCGGCAGGTACGCCAGGTAGGCGAGGTGCATGCCGACCGTGAGGACGACGGCGGCGACATACCCTTTCCGCACGGTCAAGCCCTTCAGCCGAGGCCGCTACGGACCTGATAGCGGCGCTCGGCGTAGGCGAGGTCGTCACGCCAGAGCCTGTTGGCCGCGAAGCGCATGAGCGGCGTGATCACAGGTGCGGCCCGGGAGGCCCGCTGGAACCCCGGCCGGTCCGAATACGCGATGGTGGCTTCCAGCACCGCGGTGCGGGGACGTCCGTCGGGGCCCAAACCGATTGGGGTGGCGTGGGTCTCGACGGTGCTGCCGGTTCCCTCACCGTCCACGATGCGCATCACGATGGTGCGCGCCTCCGGGCAGCTGAATTCCGCGACGACCGGAACGCCCAGACGGCCCATCCGGAAGGTCACCGCCACCAAGAAGCGATCGACGTGTTCGGTCGGCGTGGTGAGCACTTCGAGCCGGGTGAACGAGTAGGGGTGAAACCATGCGCCGTGCCAGGGGTCCAGCCGGTTGGCGATGATGTCGGCGGGCTCGCACACGCCGGCCATGCGGGCGACCGCGGCCAGCGTCTCGCCGGTCGGCCGGGCGGGAATCACCGGCTCCTCCAACGGCGTTTCCCCGCCCACCTCGTCGAGCCGCACCCATACCAGCGTGCCGTCGTCGTGACCGGGCAAGGGGCTCCACCCGAACTCACGAGAATGGCCGTTCAGCGCCAAGCCGTGCCACCGGCAGATCAGCGTGCCGCGGTGCACGGCCCCGGTGGCCAGATCGGCCCCCAGGTGCGGGCAACTGCGGGGGCCCACACAGAGCCGGCGTTCGTCGTCGCGCCAGGCGACGATCTCGACCCCGGCGACGCGCGCGCCGAACGGCCGGCCGGGGCGCACGTCGGCACTCCCGGCGAAAGCGAACCAGTTTCCGGTGGGCCGTTGCCGGGCCCGTTCCAGGGCGGCGTCGATGATGGCGGGATGTGCCTCCCGGTAGGTCGGTCGCTGGTCGGCCCACGACGCGCGCGGGATCACCTGAAGGGGCCAGTCTTTGGACCGGGTCGCCGGCCACAGGTGTTGCAGCTGTTCGCGAATGTTCATCGTCGGGCACGTCCTTCGCGGGTGGCAAGCCATCGCAGCACGGGTGACCGGCCCCGGGTGGGTACGGTGACCAACGCGTGTCCGGCCAGTCCCCATTTTCTCAGCAAATGGTTCGCGGCGCACCACCCCGTGGTGGCGGCGCGCTCCATCAGAGCGACGGGCAAGTCGATGCGCACCGCGTCGCCGGCCAGCACCAGTCCGGGCTGCGGCGTGACGACGGCGGGCCGGTCCGCATAGGACCCCGGAGAGAACAGCGGGCAATCGCTGCGATGCAGCAGTCGCTCGGAAACAACCTGCGCCGCCGCGGTTTCCGGGTAGACCTTGTGCAGTTGACGCAGCGCCGCCGCGCGGGACGGCGCGGCGTCGAGGGCATAGGAGTGCAACTCGACGACCGACCCGTGGTGCCTGCGGGACCATTGGGCGGCCTCGCGTTCGTAGCGCTCCAGCACGCTGATGTTGTCCAGCGGCTCGTGGCCGGCCGTGCCCAGAAACGCCGGTCGCCGGGCGGCGACGGGCCGATCCAGCCACAGCCGGTGCACGGCGAAAGGCGGGGCGGTGCGCAGCCGGGCGATCTGTCCGCGCCAGTCATCGGTGGCCAGCTCGGTCGATGCGGCCACCACCCGCTGCAATCCCGCCACGTCGGTGGCCAGCACGACGGCGTCCGCCTCGACGTGCTCGCCGGAATCGGTCTGCACCCGGAAGGGCGCCGTCTGGCCCGGGTCGATGCGCGCTGCGCCGGTGCCGAGCCGGAAGTGCACGTCGCGCGCCTCGAGGTAGGACTGCAGCGGCTGCCAGAGCGCGGTGTCGTAGTTGGACGTCGGGACGTCGAAGATGAGGCCTTCGGAGGACCCGAGGAAGTAGATGTGGAACATGGTCGCCAACTCCGCCGCGGACAGCTTCGACGGGTCGGCGAAGAAACTGCGGGAGAACACCTCGAATGCCAGATGCCTTGCGGCCGGCGGGAACCGGATGTTCTCCAGGAAGGTCGCGGCGTCGACATGGTCGAGGCGCTCGTAGATGTCGGGCACCGCCACCGCGGCCAGCGGCGCGGCGGCGCGAGCGTCGATCTCGAGGAAGTCGCGAAGCCGGAACGTGGGGCTGCGGGCGGCGAAGGCCACCGCGTTCCACGGTGGCGTGCGCGGCAGTCCCCGGAAGGTGTCGCGCCGGCCCTCCCCATCGATCAGCGGGTAGTCGTCGACGGGCGTCAGCATCCCCAAGTCGGGATCGATGCGCCCGAGCAGGGCCCGCAGGTTGTAGTACTGCCGGAAGAACGCGTGGAAGCCCCGATTCATGGCGAGGTCGGCCCCGTCGTCGTGCTCGGTCCAGCCGCCCACCCGACCGCCGAGGTAATGCTCGCGCTCGACCACCTCGACGGCGACGCCGCGTTCGGCCAGGCCGGTCGCGGCGGTCAGGCCCGCGATGCCGCCGCCCACGACGACCACCCGGGGGCGCGCGGGCAGCGCTCCCGCGTCCGGCAAACCTATTGCGGCGAAGTGTGTTTCGCGCCGGGGATCGGCCTGCTGAGCGTTGCCCGATCCGGTCATGACGGCGCGTCCGCCAGGAACGTGTGGACGATGTTGGCCTCCCAGCCGGGCATCGTTTCGCTGTGCACCGCGGTGAAGCCCGCATCGGCGAGGCGGGCCCGGAAGCGCGCCGCGCCGTCGAACTCCAGCACGCTGCGCCACAGGTAGCGGTACAGCGCGGTGTCCCGGGTGCGCCACCACCCGGTGGGAATGATGATGCCCCAGCACACGGCGTGCCAGATCAGGGTGGCGGCGGGGGAGTCGCGCACCGAGTATTCGTGCACGGCCAGGGTGGCGCCGGGCCGCAGCAGGGCCCGGAACTTTCGCAGTTGGCCGTCCCGGTCGGCGAGGTTGCGGATCAGGTAGGCGGCCAGGATGCCGTCGAAGGGTCCGGTGATGCCGTGTTCGGCCAGCTCCTCGACGGGAGTGTGCACGAACCGGACCGACGGGGGCCAGTCCTTCGCGGCCGCCGCCTCGAGCATGCCCCGCGAGGCGTCGACGGCGACGATCTCGGCCTCGGGGGCCACGGTCAGCAGCGCGGCCGTCGAGGCCCCGGTCCCGCATCCCAGGTCGAGCAGCCGTAAACCCTTGCCGCGGTCGCGGATTCGCATGCGGCGGGCCGAGAGCAGCAGTTGTTCGTGGTACCCGGGGCTGGCGCCCACCAAGCGGTCATATGCCGTCGCTCCGGCGTCGAAGGCGGCCGACAACTGGCCGGGGCTGGGCCGGGCCTCACCGACGCGCACGTTGGCGTTCCCATCCCAGCAACACCGCGGTGGCCAGCGCAAAGCCGAACAAGAAGTCCTCGACGGGAATGTCGAACGGGAAGCGCAGGCCGGTGATCTGACGAGGGTCATAGCTGACGATGGGCGAGCTGAGCTTGGTCAGCCAGCCATCGACGGGGACCTGGAAGCCGAGAACGATCAACATCGACAGCCAATAGGCCGGACGCCGGAACAGCCCGGTGCGCAACACCGCCAATTCCAGTGCGCACACGGCGAACACGGCCGCCACGGCCGGAACCGTGTAACCCAACCCGGTCATCGCCGATTCACCCTTTCCAGGATGGTGGTCACGGCGTTGTAGGTCAGCAGCGCGCAGATCGGGATGACGATGAAGAACAGCACCTCCTCGATCGGCACCCGGAACGGGATGCTCAGGCCGGTGATGTAGGCGCTGTTGTAGGTCCACACACGCGCGGCCACGGCGATCTCGTCCCAGACCAGAAACACCACTGCCACGGGGAAGACCGCGATCACGAGGCGGCGCCATTGCCGGTAGACGCCGGGACCGAACATCTCCAGGGGGGCGGTGATCGCCAGGCATGCGGCCAGGACCAAAAAATATTGCCAGCGATCGGTCATGCGGCCCCCGGAGGATCCGAAACACCGGGCGAACTGTTGCGCGCCCGCCACGACCGTATCAGCCCGATTCCGCCGACCTGCAGCCTTCGAGCCCTGCCGACCGTGGCCCGGCGACTGAACACGGCGAAATCGCTTTGTTCGATGCGGTCCAGGATTTCGGAGTACAGCGTCGCCGCCGCCGCCACGCACGGTTGCGAGCGGGGGCTGAGCATGGCGATGCCGGCGTCGGCGAATCGGTAAGTCTCCCTGGTGATCTCGTGCTGAGCGGCCAGCGCCGTGCGGACGCGCGGGTCGGTGCGTCGATTCTGGTGACACCAGGTCAACAGCTCGCGGTCGACCCCGTGGGCGGCGAGTTCGTCGGCCGGCAGGTAGACGCGCCCGCGCAGCAGGTCTTCGTCGACGTCGCGCAGGAAGTTGGTGAGCTGAAACGCCCTGCCCAGCGCGGCGGCGTAGGGTGCGGCCTCCTCGGCCGGCGTCACCGTGCCCAGTACCGGAAGCACTTGCAGGCCAATGGCTTCGGCGGATCCGCGCATGTAGAGGTTGAGCGCCGCGCGGTCGGGATAGTTGGTGATCGTGAGATCCATCCGCATCGAGGCGAGGAAGTCGTCGAACAGCCCGGTGTCGATCCGGTAGCGGCGCGCCGTGTGGGTGACCGCGGCGAGCACAGGATCGTCGAGATGGTCTCCGCCCGCGAAGAACTTGTCGGCCAACTGCTGGAGCCTCATGCCGCGAATATCGGTGCTCAGCCCGGGATCCAGGTCGTCGAGGATGTCGTCGGCGTAGCGGGCGAAACCGTACAGGGCATGCACCGCCGGCCGCTGGTCGGGCGCCAGTAGCCGGGTGGCCAGGAAGAAGGTGCGGCCGTGCGCGGCGTTGAGTTCGCGACACCGCCGATATCCCTCGCGCAGCCGCGGATCGTCGATTCCGGCCGCGCCCAACTCGCTGCGGATCATGTCAGCCCGGCTCCCATGTCGTGATGTTTCGGCATTCGGTTGGCGCGGCCGCTACCCGGGCCGGTGATGCGGTCGGCGGCGAGTCGGCCCGAGATCAGGGTGGTGGGGACGCCGACGCCGGGCACCGTCGACGACCCGGCCAGCACCGCGTTGTCGACGCCGCGCACCATGTTGGCCGGCCGGAATGGACCGGTCTGCGCGAAGGTGTGGGCCAGCGCGAAGGGGCTGCCCGCGGCCATGCCCTGCCGCGCCCAGTCGGCCGGCGTGACGACGTCCAATACCGTTGCGCTGTCGGGCAGGCCGGGCAGCAGCCGGGCCGCGACGTCGTCGATGAGGGTGTCGACATACGGCTTGCCCGCACTGCCCCAGTCGATGTCCCCGCGATCCAGATTCGGCGCCGGGGCAAGCACGTAGAGCAGATCGTGCCCGTCCGGGGCGAGTGTCGGGTCGCTGGCCGTGGGGCGGGTGACCAGCAGCGACGGGTCCCGCATCAGCCGTCCGTCGCGGATGATGTCGGTAAAGGTCTGGTCCCAGGAATCACCGAACAGGATGGTGTGATGCGCGGTGTCCGACGGAACCCGGCGACAGCCCAGATGAGCCACCACCGCCGACGGCGCCGGCCGCAGCCGCAGGGGCCGACGCGGGGTGCGGCCCAATAACGCGTAGGTCTGCGGCAATTCGGTGGTCAGCACCACCGCGTCGCACGCGATCGGGTCCAGGCGATCCGTTCGCACCGCGCTGACCCGCGGCCCGACCCGATCGAATCCGGTCACCGTGGCGTTGTAGCGGAATTGGACCCCGGCCTCGGCGGCCGCCCCGGCCAGCGCGTCGGGCAGCGCGCGAACCCCGCCGCGCGGAAAGAACACTCCCGCGATGGTGTCCATGTAGGCGATGACCGCGTACACCGCCAGCGCGTTCCGCGGCGCCACCCCCGCGTACAGCGATTGAAACGTGAAGATCCGCTGCAGCCGGGGATCGCTGATGTGGCGCTTGACCATCCGATCCCACTTGCGGAACCCGCCGATCGCGGCCAGCCGCGCCAATTGCGGCGTGAGCAGCGACAGCGGGGAGTCGAAATTGGCGGCGATGAACCCGTCGAATTCGATCCGGTACAACCGATTCAGCCACTCGCGCAACCGACGGTAACCCGCTGCCTGCCCGAAGCCGGCGAATTCTTCAATGGCGGTCGCCATCCGGTCCGCATCGGTGTGGACGTCGAGCGCGCTGCCGTCGGCGAACACCGCCCGGTAGGCCGGATCAAGCGGCAGCAGCTCCAGTCGGCCCGATCGGCTGCGGCCCACGGCCGCGAAAGTCTCGTCGATGATGTCGGTCATCGTCAGCACCGTCGGCCCGGTGTCGATGCGGTAGCCGTCGATGTCGAGCCGGCCCGCGCGCCCGCCCGGCCATGGCTGGCGCTCGACCACCGTCACCGCGCGCCCCCGGCCGGCCAGATGCAACGCGGCGGACAGCCCCGCCAGGCCGGCGCCGATCACCACCACGCGCTCGCTGCGTCCTTCGATGGTCCGCATGTCAGCATGCTCCCAAACTTGTGGCCTTCATTCGATGCGATCCGTACATGCGGTCGCCATGTCGTTCAGCGTGGCACGGACCTGCTCGTCGATCGACGCGTCGCCAAGGTGTTGCCGTGCGGCCGCGACCCGGTCGCTGATCATCTCCTCGATCAGGTCAACGGCCCCGGTCGAGACGATCAGCGCCTTCCACCGGTCGAGGGCCTCGGCGTCGAGGACGCGGGCGGTCATCAGCTCCGTCAGCTCGGCCCGGGCCGGCGGAGCGGCCAGCTGGTGCGCGGTCACCACGAGGCTGGTCGCCTTGCGTTCCAGCAGGTCACCGCCGCAGGGCTTCCCGGTGGTCGCCGGCGAGCCGAAGACGCCGAGCACGTCGTCGCGAAGTTGGAACGCCTCGCCGACGGCCGCGCCGTAGCGGCCGAGCTGTGTCAGCGTTCGGTCGTCGCAATCGGACATCGCCGCGCCGATCTCCAGCGGTCGCCGCACGGTGTAGTTGCCGGACTTGCGCCGCGCCACGTCCAGCACGGTCTCCAGGGACGGCATCTGCCGGACATCGCTGGTCAGGTCCGCGAACTGCCCCACTGCCAGCTCGGTCCTCATCGTGTCGTAGCGTGGCCACGCCCGCTGCAGCCGCCGGGGTTCGACACCGCTTTCGCGCAGCATCTGCTCGGACCAGATCAGGCAGAGGTCACCGAGCAGGACGGCGGCCGACTCACCGAACCGCCGTGACGAGCCGGACATCCCGCGCTCGCGGTGCCATCGGGCGAATTGCAGGTGCGCCGCCGGACGTCCCCGCCGCTCGGTCGACCCGTCCATGACGTCGTCCTGCAACAGGGCGAAGACATGGAGCAACTCGAAACTGGCCGCCGCCCGCAACGCCGCCTCGTCGGGTGCGGCACCGCACAGCCATCCCAGGTACACGAACATCGACCGCAGGCACTTGCCGCCGGACACGAACGCCGTCAAGATCTCGCCCGCGGCATGGATGCGCGTGTCGTCCAGTTCCGCACGCCGCGGGCCGACGAAGTCGACGAGGTGGGCAAGCACTGCGTGCCGCACCCCGGTTCGCCACTCGGTGAAGTTGGCCGTGCCGGTCGATTCGGTCGCGATCACCGACGACTCGGTGGCGGGCGTCAACGACAAAGCACCCATCTTGGCCACGCGCTTCCTCCTGGACGGCTTGGCGTTCCCAGGTAAGAACCGCTCAAACGCTCGCGATCGCGCCCGTCGACCCCGTTCTGGAATGCCACTACCTTCAATAACTTAAACGTTAACTTACTGAACTTCATCGTTCTTGGCCAGCCGTGGCGCATGGTTTGGTGAGCTGCGGCCGCGGCCCGTCCCGTCCTCACGGTTGTTGGAACGAGGCGGCGTCGCGCGCAGTTCAATCTGTTAACCGTTAACAAACTGAATGAAAGACTGCGTTTAGGGATATGCTGCACACCGTTATGGACGCTGACGAACAGCGCGGGCGCCGAGACGCGCTGGAGTCGCTGATCTCGGCCGATCTGCGGGAGATTTCTACCGAATCCGACCAGATCGGCCGTCAGTTCGCGACATCACATAGCCTGCGGCCCAACGACTTCCGGGCGCTGATGTACATCATGGTGGCAGAGACGGCGGGGCGACCGATGACCTCAGGTGACCTCAGCCATCGGATGGGGTTGTCCGGCTCGGCCATCACCTACCTGGTGGACCGGTTGATCAATTCCGGCCACATTCGGCGCGACTCCCATCCCGACGATCGTCGCAAGGTGATCCTGCGGCACGGTGAATCCGGCCTTTCCACCGCCCGGTCGTTCTTCAGCCCGCTGGCCGCCCACACCCGCGTCGCCCTCGAGGAGTTACCCGACGCCGACCTGATCGCCGCACATCGGGTGTTCGCCGCGCTGATCTGCGCGATGCGGCGATTTCAGGGCGAGCTGGGCGCCGCAGGGCGTTGACCGGCGATCTCAGGGGCGGTCGACATCGACGGCCGCGCGCAGAACCAGCAGCAAGAACCGGGCGGGGAAGCGCAGATGATCGGCCGGCGGTGGGCCGCGTGAACGGTCTGCCGGCCGTGACGCGCGGCTGAAACGCAAGAGCCGGAGCGGACTTCGGATATCGGAGCCGCGGCCGGGCGTTTTCCTCGCCGGGAAAGGGGAATCCGCCGCCGGTGAGCGTTTCCGATCTTGTCGCGTTGCCCTTCCAGTGGGGCTCGGCCCTCCGGGGCAAACGGTTGTTCCATCCCGACGGAGTGTTGGCCGAAGGCTTCATCGAGCGCGCCGCTCCCGCGGGGGAGGGGCTGCCCATCTCGTCCTGCGAGGTCGTCGCGCGGGTGTCGAAGGCCAGTGGCACCCCGGGGGCGTTGCCCGACTTCATCGGGCTGGCCTTCCGGGTCGCACCTCCGCAGGCGACGGGCCCATGGGACATCCTGGTCGTCTCCTCGGGATCGGGGATGCTGTCTCGGGCGCTGGCACTGCGGCCGGCCCTCTCGTGGAGCGGCCAGACCCTGACCACCCTGATGCCGCTGCACTATCAGGGGGCCAATTGGTGGCTGCGAGCCCGGATCGAGAGCGAGATCGGCGGTTCGGGCCTGTCGCTGGAAGGCATCCGCAGGCGACTCGAGCACGACACGATCGACGTTTCGCTCGACCAGGCCTGTGGCGGAGCCGAATTCACCCCGCTGGGCCGGCTCACGCTGACCCGCGTCGTCGACCCCCGACGCGCACCGGACGTGTCGTTCGACCCCGTCATCAACACCGCGCCCGGCGTAAGCCTGCATCCGCGGTGGCTCGCCGATCTGCGCGCCCGCGCGTACCGGCGCAGCCGGCACGGCAGAGACGCGGACTAGGAGGCGCGATGTCGCCCCGGGGGCCGCTCACCGCGCGGCGGGATGCCGTGACCTGTCAGGGCAGCGTGGTGATGGTGCCGGCCGTCTCGAGCTCGGTGTAATAGCTTCCGCCCGGGTAGAAGTCGGGTGTGGTCGTGCCCGCGACCATGTCGGCGATCCAGCCCCGGGTCAGGCCCCACACCGCCTCGATGTTGGCCGGCTTCGGACGGCCGCACACCAGGTTTTCGTAAAGGGGCGAGGAGGGACCGAGCGCGTCACCGTGCGCTCCGGTCGTGACTTTCACCCCGTGGAACGGCCGGTCCGCCAGATACCGCTCGATCGCCTTGGTGCCACGTTGGAAGTAGTTGCAGAGCAGATGTGGCGACGCCGTGGCGTAGACGGGCAGTGGGGTGCCTGCCAGACCCGCCAGCGCCTCATCGGTATTGGAACCGATGAACGACTTCACGCCGTCCTCGCTGACGATGCCGCGCAGTTGGGCGAAGGCGGCCGGGTAGCTGCTGTGCAGGCGCTCGGCGACATATTCGACGGCCTCGGCCCCCGCCGAATGTCCCACGAAGACCACCTTGTCGGGCAACGCCGCCACCGGTCGGCCGACGTCAGCCGCCGCCCTCGCGAAGGACGTCGCCAACGCGCCGTTCGGGTCGTCTTTGTGCGCGAAGACGTCGGCGATGTTGTCCAGGAAGCCCCTGTTGTCGATCAGGTGCTCCACGGTGCAGCCGAACGCGCTGAGGGTGGGCAGCGTGGTTGCCACGACGAGGTACCCGCTGCCGGCGAGCTCGGCGCCGAACGTGGACCACACCTTCTTGCCCTCGACGAACCCGTGCTGTAGCCAAACCAGCCCCGTGGGCGGCGTGCTGGGTAGATACCACGTCGTCGGCGCCGCCTGGGTGGTGCTTGCGCAGGCGATGTCGGTCGCGCTGTCGGCCTCGGTGGACTCGGCCCGGGCGTAGCGCGGGGCGAGCACCATCGAGGCCACCGCGACCACGCCCATCACGACCGCGCCGGTCCGGCGGGCTTGCCGGGCCAGCGCTCCTGAGATCATTAAGAAATTGAATCATTTTTGGATGCCGGTCGGGCATGATCAGGCGCGATTGCCGAAGTTGCTCCGATCAGCCCTCGCGCCCGAGCAGGTGCCGCAGCGCCTGCTCGAGGTCGGGGTGGCGGAACCGGTGTCCGGCCGCGGTGAGCTTCTGCGGAGCCACCCGTTGGCTGGCGCACGCAAGCTCGCGGGCGCCCTGCTCGCCGAGCAGCACCCGGGGCCCGAGCGAGGGCACCGGCAACACCGCGGGCCGGTGCATGACGCGGGCCAGGGTGGCGGTGTATTCGCTGTTGCGAACCGGGTGCGGCGCAACGGCGTTCACCGGCCCGGACAGGGCGTTGTCCCACAGCGCGCGGTGATACACGTCGACGAGGTCATCGATCCCGATCCACGAGAGCCATTGCCGGCCGTCGCCCAGCCGGCCACCCAGCCCGGCGCCGAACAACGGGCGCATCAGCTTCAGCGTGCCGCCGAGCGGCGACTGCACGATGCCGGTGCGCACCGGCACCACCCGCACTCCGGCCTGTTGCGCGGGCGCGGTCGCCGCCTCCCAGTCGGCCACGACATCGGCGAGAAAGCCGTCACCGCGGCCGCTGTCCTCGGTGAGGATGTCGTCGCCCCGGTCGTATCCGTAGTAGCCGATCGCCGATGCGGTGACCAGCACGGCCGGCCGCCGCGGGGTGCGGGCCAGCGCCTCGGCGAGTCGGCGGGTTGGGCCAATCCTGCTGTCGCGGATGGCGTTTCGATGCTTCTCGGTGAACCGGCCGGCGATCGAGGCGCCGGCCAGGTGGATGACCGCGTCTACCCCCTCGAACAGGCCGGGGTCTGGCCGGTCGGGATTCCACTCCCGCTCGCCGCCGCCGCGGGCGGGGCCGCGGACCAACCGGATGACGCGATGGCCGCCGGTGCTCAGGAACGCTGACAACGCCGAACCCACCAACCCCGACGCCCCGGTGACCGCGATCGTCAGCGGCGACAGGCCGTTCTCGGCGGCCAGCCGGTGCGCGGCCAGATCATCGGCCAGCTGACGGTGCCGGTAGGTGAACATGGGGCGCAGTAACGAGCCGGGCACCGGCGTGTCGACCCGGTCGATGACCCTGGTGCGGCCGTCGCCGACGTCTTCGAAATCGTGGGTGTGCCGCCAGCGCACCGCGGTTCGCGCCGGCAGCGCTGCCAGCCCGTCACCCCCGATCGCGTCGACGAAGCGCCGCGGCGGGTCGTATCCGTCGGCCTGGTGCACGGCGACCCAGCGCAGGCCGCCCGGAAGCGCCAACGTCGCCCGACCGTCCTTGAGCGAGGTGGCCTCCGTGACCAGCCGCATGGGCTGCCACGGCGGCGAGAGCCGGGTGAATGCGCCCGGTCTGGCGTGCCAGGCAAAGACCTCAGCGATCGGCGCGTCGACCACGCTCGAATATTCCAACCCCATACTGCAGGTTAGCGGTCGGGCAAGGCGTGCTCAACGATGGGCATGCGCGGATGGGGCTGGCGCTCGCCCCGCTTGGCCGCCAGATACACCTGCGCGGTTTCCTCGGCCACGGTCTTCCAGTCGAAAGCGGAGGTGAGTCGGTCGCGGGCGGCGCGGGCGCGCCGCTGGGCGGCTTCCGGATCGTCGAGCACCACCCGTACGGCAGCGGCCAGTCCGGCGACGTCGCGGGGCGCACACGACACCCCGGTCCGGCCGTTGATGACGGCCTCGCCCAGGCCGCCGATGTTCGACGTCACCAGCGGGGTGCCCGCCGCGGCGGCCTCCAGCGCGACGATCCCGAACGGCTCGTAGTGGCTGGGGAGGACGGCGGCATCGACCCGGTGCAGCACCGGGAGTAGCTCGGCATGGTCGAGGTGGCCGGCGAACCGGATTGCCTTGAGCACCCGATGCTTTCGGGCCTGCTCGACGAGCCACTCCTGCTGGGTGCCCTCCCCGGCGATGGTCAGTGTGGTCCCGGGATGGGTACGCCTGATCCGCGGCAGGGCGGCGATGACGTCGTGCACGCCCTTCTCGTACTCGAGGCGCCCGAGGTAGAGCAGTTCGGCGGGACCGGTGCGCGGCCGGCGCTCGGCGAACGGCCAGCGCGCGGCGTCGATACCGTTGCGGATGACCGTGATTGCGGCCAGCCCGGGGCCGAACAGTTCGGTGATCTCGTCGGCCATCGACGCCGAACACGTGATCAGCGAGTCGGATTCGCGCACCAACCACGACTCGACGGCGTGCACCTGCCGGCTGATGGAACCGGACACCCAGCCGGAGTGCCGCCCGGCCTCGGTGGCGTGAATGGTGGAAACCATTGGCACGTCGTAGAACTGGGCGAGGGCGATCGCGGGATGGGCGACCAGCCAGTCGTGCGCGTGCACCACGTCGGGGCGCCACGGCCGGTGGCTGCCCCGCTTCTTCAGCGACAGCCCGGCGCGGACCATGGAATGGCCCATGGCCAGCGTCCACGCCATCATGTCGGCGCCGAAGCAGAATTCGTGCGGGTCCTGTGCGGCCGCGATCACGCGCACACCGTCGACCACCTCGTCGGACGACGGGTGGGTGCTGGGGTCGGTGCCCGAGGGGCGACGGGACAGCACGACGACCTCGTGGCCGGCCGAGGCCAGCGCGGTGGACAGGTGGTGCACGTGCCGGCCGAGGCCGCCGATCACCACCGGCGGGTACTCCCACGACACCATCAGGATCTTCACGCGGCCAACCACCTCATCGGGGCAGCCTGCGCGCGTCGAGCGCGCCGAACAGCCCGTCGGCGCGGTTCCAACCCTCGGCCAGCCGGCCGGCGGTGTCCCGCCGCCCGGACGCCAGCGCCCCGGCGATCTCGCGGGTGGCGTGGGCGTGCAGATGCGCGCGGTAGCGCGCGTAGTCGGCGGCCGAGTCCTTGCTGACCATGAACGGCCAGTCGCTGGAGACCGTGAGCAGCGTCTCGCGCAGGATCTGGTCGGCCACGTGGTCGCGGGGGAGCGGCCCGTCCAGCGAGGCCCGCTGCGACAACGCCTTGTCCACGGTGCTCAGCGCCGTGTCGACCACTTCGGCGTTGAGCTGGACGAGATCGGCAACCTTGTCACCGGCCCACACCTGCCAGTCCTTGCCGGACCCCCACGAACTTGGCGGCAAAGCCACTGCGCGCCCGACGTATCCGTCGGCGATGGCGTCGCTCAGCGTGCCCACCCGCACGCCGGCGGCGGGCAGGGCGCGCAGCACCCGCGCAAGCCACGTCGGGCCCTCGTACCACCAATGGCCGAACAACTCGGTGTCGAAGGCGGCCACCACGTGGGCGGGCCGCCCGATCCGTTCCGATTCGCTCGCCAGCCGGTTGCGGACCACGTCGACGAAATCGGCGACATGGACGTCGACCGCATGGTCGGCGCGCTCGGGATCGTAGGGTGCCTTCCCCTCGGACGGCACGTTGCGGCCGGTCACCCGCGCCGGCTTCAGCCCGGTGAGGTGGTCGTAGGTGTGGAAGTCGCGGTAGGCGGCGTGCCCCGGGTAGCCGGACTTCGGCGACCAAACCCGGTAGCTCACCTGCAGGTCGCGCCCGAACGCGACCACGTCGGTGTCGCCGACGGGACGGCCCAGCGCGGTGTCGCCGTGCAGCGACGGCCCGTCGACCATGAAATGGGTGACACCCGCGGCCGCGTAACCGTCCTCCAGGCCCGGCGCGTACGCACATTCGGGCGCCCAGATGCCGCTCGGGCGATGCGCCATCCGCTGCTGGGGATCGGCCAGCCCCTCGCTGAGCGCGAACTCGCGGAGCCGCGGCGCGAGCAGCGGCTGGAACGGGTGGGCCAGCGGGCCGCCGAGCAACTCCACCGTGCCGGCGTCGATCAGGCCGCGCAACAGCGGACTCCCGCCGTGCCGCCATTGGGTGGCGAACTCCTCGAGCGCCCGATCCGCTTCGGCGCATTCCCGAATCCCCAAGGCCCGCAACGCTTCCGGCGTGCATGATTGGAAACCGGCCGACTTCGACCGGGCTGCGGACCGCACGCTGGCGGCCTCGGCCGCCCGCAGCCGCCAGTTGGCCAGCCAGTGGTGCATGCCGTCGAGGCAGTACGGGTCGTCCAGTTGCGCGTTGACCACCGGAGTGACCCCGAGGGTCACCAGCCCGCGACGGTCCTCGTCGGCGAGCGCGGTCAGCACCCGCATCAGCGGCAGGTAGGCCGCCGCCCACGACTGATAGAGCCACTCCTCGCCGACCGGCCACCGGCCATGGTGGGCCAGCCACGGCAGGTGGGTGTGCAGGACCAGGGTGAACATGCCGGGCACCCGGTCATGCGAATCGTTCACGGCGCTACCGCGATTGCGATCAGATCGAGGCTGTCGTCGATGTCACGGCCGTCCTCGACGATGTCGAAGTCGTCGGTGGTCACCGCGGCCACGTCGGCGGCCAGCTCAGGCGGCCAGGCCGCGCCGGCCATCGCGAGCTCGATCTGCGCGTCGATGATGGAGCCGCCGTGGCGGGCGTCCATCTCCCGCAGCCGCGGACCGTGGAACAAGCCGGAGACCGACACGTCGCGAAAGCCCGCGCCGATCAGCAACTCGGTCAGCTCGCCGGCGTTGAGTTCGCGGGTGTGGAACGGGTTGATCGGGGTGTCGCGGCCCGGGGAGAACGTGATCCGGTTGGGTGTGGACACCATCAGCAGCCCGCCGCGGCGCAGCACCCGGGCGCATTCGGCCACGAATTGTGCCTGATCCCACAGATGCTCGATGACTTGGAAATTGACCACAATATCCACCGACCCGTCGGGCAGCGGTAGCTCGGCCAGGTTCGCCCGCATGACCTCCACGCGGGGGTAGCGGGCGCGCACGTGGGCCACGGCGGCCTCGTCGTAATCCACGGCCACCACCCGACGGGCGACGCCGGCGATCAGGTCGGCGCCGTACCCCTCGCCACAGCCGGCCTCGAGCACGTCGCGGCCCGCGCAGAGCCCGGCCAGTCGCCGGTAAACCACCTGGTGGCGGCGAAACCAATAGTTTTCGACGTCCAGGTCCGGGATGGTGCGCTCGCCGGTCAACGTCAGGACGGGGTCAGCCGCCGGCGTGGGATCGCCGAGGCTGTGCCGGGGTACGTCGGGGACGGTTGCGCTCATCGCATAGGCAGGCTAACGCGAAGTGTCGGATTCGCGAACCGGGGACGAGGCGCCCCCGCTTGCCGACGGTAGACACGCCGCAAGAACCTGCAGTACGACCCGCTATGGTGTGAATGCAGGCCGCACAAAGTTACCCGGTAGTAACACGACCGTGCCCTGCGAAACGCGTACTGAAAGTCTCGTGGTCGACTGCTGCGAGACTCCTTCGAGGAGGACGAACCACACTCATGACGAATATCGTGGTCCTGATCAAGCAGGTCCCAGACACCTGGTCGGAACGCAAGCTGAACGACGGCGACTACACGCTGGACCGAGAGGCCGCCGACGCGGTACTGGACGAGATCAACGAGCGCGCCGTCGAAGAGGCCCTGCAGATTCGTGAGCGCGAGGGCGGCGAGGGGTCGGTGACCGTGCTGACCGCGGGCCCCGAACGTGCCACCGAGGCGATCCGCAAGGCGCTGTCGATGGGCGCCGACAAGGCCGTCCACCTCAAAGACGACGGCATGCGCGGTTCCTGCGTGGTGCAAACGGCCTGGGCGCTGGCGCGCGCGCTGGGCACCATCGAGGGCACCGAGCTTGTCATCGCCGGTAACGAGTCCACCGACGGCTCCGGCGGCGCGGTGCCGGCGATCATCGCCGAGTACCTTGGCCTTCCGCAGCTGACCCACCTGCGCAAGCTGTCGATCGAGGGCGGCAAGGTCACCGGCGAGCGGGAGACCGACGACGGCGTGTTCACGCTCGAGGCCTCGTTGCCCGCGGTCGTGAGCGTGACCGAGAAGATCAACGAGCCGCGCTTCCCCTCCTTCAAGGGCATCATGGCCGCGAAGAAGAAAGAGGTGACGGTGCTGACCCTCGCCGAGATCGGGGTCGAAAGCGACGAGGTCGGCCTCGAGAACGCCGGGTCGAAGGTGCTGTCGTCGACGCCGAAGCCGCCGAAGACCGCGGGTGAGAAGGTCACCGACGAGGGCGAGGGTGGCAACCAGATCTCCCAGTACCTGGTCGCCCAGAAGATCATCTAGCCGAGCACCCATCCCATAGACGAGAAGAGCGAAGAAACCATGGCTGAAGTTTTGGTGCTCGTTGAGCACGCCGAAGGCGCCCTGAAGAAGGTCACCTCCGAACTCATCACCGCCGCCCGCGCGCTGGGTGAGCCGGCCGCCGTCGTGGTCGGCAAGCCCGGCACCGCCGCGCCGCTGGTCGACGGGTTGAAGGAGGCGGGCGCCGCCAAGATCTACGTCGCCGAGTCCGACGACGCCGAGAACTACCTGATCACCCCGGTGGTCGACGTGCTGGCCGCGCTCGCCGAGTCGAACGCGCCCGCCGCTGTCCTGCTATCGGCCAACGCCGACGGCAAAGAGGTCGCGGGCCGGCTCGCGGCCCGGATCGGATCCGGCCTGCTGGTGGACGTGGTCGGTGTCCAGGAGGGCAACAAGGCGGTGCACTCCATCTTCGGTGGCGCGTTCACCGTCGAGTCGCAGGCCAACGGCGACACCCCGGTCATCACGGTGCGCGGTGGCGCCATCGACGCCGAACCGCAGGCCGGTGCCGGCGAGCAGGTCACCGTCGAGGTGCCCGCGCCCGCCGAGAACGCCACCAAGATCACCGCCCGCGAGCCGGCGGTCGCCGGTGACCGCCCGGAGCTCACCGAGGCGTCGATCGTGGTGTCCGGTGGCCGCGGGGTGGGCAGCGCGGAAAACTTCAGCGTGGTCGAGGCGCTGGCCGACTCGCTGGGCGCCGCCGTCGGCGCGTCGCGCGCCGCGGTCGACTCCGGCTACTACCCGGGCCAGTTCCAGGTCGGCCAGACCGGCAAGACGGTGTCGCCCCAGCTCTACATCGCGCTCGGCATCTCCGGAGCCATCCAGCACCGCGCCGGCATGCAGACGTCGAAGACCATCGTCGCGGTGAACAAGGACGAAGAGGCGCCCATCTTCGAGATCGCCGACTACGGCGTGGTGGGCGACCTGTTCAAGGTCGCCCCGCAGCTGACCGACGCCATCAAGGCACGCAAGGGCTGAGTTCCCTCGGCTCGGCGGCCCCCGGCACCCCGGTGCCGGGGGCTCTTGCGTCTCGAGGGTCGCGTCGCGTCTGAGTGCGCAGGGTGCACCATCGCTGGAATTTGATACCGCGGGCGCTATCGAATTTCAAAGTCGCCGAGCGGTTCTGAAGCCGACTACCGCGCCCCGGTCAGCATCGCGTCGATGCGCCGCAACGCGATCGCACACACCGTCAGATACGGTGCCGCCCACCACGGAACGGCCATGCCGACTCGCGCCCCGTGGTCCATCGGCTCCACCCAATGGCGCGTTGCGGGAACGCCCGCCACCGTCCAGGCCCAATGACGCCCCGGCTCGAAATCGGTGACGACGAACGGCACCGGAACCAGCAGCGACGTCTGGACCGTGCCGGTCACACCCAACGCCAACTCGGTATGTGGTTCGTCGAGCCGGGCGCCCCGGATCGTCGGGCCCCACTTCGGCCACGCATCCAGGTCGACCAGCACGCCCCAGACCGCCGCTGGAGGTGCCGCGACCACGCGGTCCACGGTGAGCATCATGCCGCCGCCGATCACGGGGCCGCCCCACCGAGTCGCCGCTGTTGCTCCACCACGTCGTCCAGATCCGTGAGCCGTCGCAACCCCGCCAGCGGTTGGCTCATCCGCCGGTTGGCAGCGAGTCGCCGCTTGTTGCGGTCCAGGAACCACCAGTAGCCGCCCGTATACGGGCAGGCGCGTTCGCCGACCCGCACGGTGGGCCGGTAGGGGCAGTGGCCGCAGTAGTCACTCATCCGATTGATGTAGGAGCCGCCGGCGGCATACGGCTTGGTGGCCATCAAACCGCCGTCGGCATGCTGGGACATGCCGACGACGTTGGCCACCATCACCCAGTCGTAACCGTCGACGAAGCAGCGGTGGAACCAGTCGGCGACCTCGGTGGGGTTCCATCCGCGCTGCAGCGCGTAATTGGACAACACCATCAACCGCGGAATGTGGTGCACCCAGCCGTGGTCGCGCACCTGGGCCAGCACGTCTTTGAGGCAATGCGCCCGCACCGCGTCGGCATCCAGGTCGGTAAACCAGTCGGGCAACCCGGCGTGGGCGTCGAGCGCGTTGCGGCGGCGGTAGTCCTCGCCGAAATGCCAGTAGACGTGCCAGATGTAGTCGCGCCACCCGATGAGCTGGCGGATGTACCCCTCGACGCTGGCGAGCGGTGCACGCCCGGCCCGGTAGGCGTCCTCGGCCGCGTAGGCGCATGCCAACGGGTCCAGCAGGCCGAGGTTCATGGGTGCCGACAGCAGGCTGTGCGCCATGTAGCGATCACCGGAAAGCATGGCATCCTCGTGAGGACCGAAGTACGGCAGGCGATCTCGGAGGAACACCTGGAACGCGGCCTGCGCTTCGGTCGCGGTGACCGGAAATTCGCGCGGGCCGTCGCGGCCGACGAACGCCACGCTTCCGTCTCGTTCCCAACGATCCAGGTCCGCGCGTACCCGCTCGTCGATCTCGTCCTCTTCCGGTTGCCAGGGCGGGGCCACGGAGAGGGCGTCGGCGTTCTTGGGTGGCGGTTGCCGGTTGTCGGCGTCGAAATTCCACCGACCCCCGGCGGGTTGGTCGCCCTCCATCAACACATCGAACCGACGACGGGCGTCACGGTAGAAGTTCTCCAGCCGCAAGGTCCGCTGCCGGCGGGACCAGTCTTCGAATTCGGTACGCGCGGTGCAGAATCCACGCGCGGGCAACACTTCGAGGTCTGGCATCGACCGCACGAATCTGTCCGCAGCGCGCGAGGTGGGCTGACACACGCTGATGCGGTCTTTCACTCGGTCCAACGCCTCGCGGTAGGTCCGGGTCCGAAGAAAGATGGCTTGGTCGCCGAGTTCGGCCGCGCGGTGACGCAGCGCGGAAAGGACCAGGTGGGCCTTGCGGCGGTGGAACCGCCGGCGTTCGAACACCGCCCTGGACTCGATCAGCAACACCGGTTGGTCCGGATGGTCCAGGAAGTGCGTTCCCAACTGGTCGGCGAAGCACCATCGGCGCAGCGCGGCGCTCATGCCGGCCACCGGAGTCGGAGTGCGTTCATCAAATCCGAAATGTCTTCCACCAGAGGACAGCTCGCGGGCGCGAAGTCGGAACGGCGTACCGGACGGGCCGCGGGGTGGCCGCGGTAGCCGAACGATCTGATCACCAACTTAACGATCGTGGGGCAGGTGTCAATCGGGCATCGACGCCCGGCGCGCGGACCGGTTGCCGGGATTTGGATCACCGCTCGAAAATGTCAGTGCCGCACGGGCTTCCGATGCCGCGCGGCGCGCATCCTGGGCGCGTTGCCGGACGACGCGGGCCGACTCACGCGTTTCGCGCGCCTGCGCGATGGCGTCTCCGAGCACGGGCGCCGGCACCGCCTCGTCGGCGGCGCGGCGCCGGAGGCGGGCGCGGTGGGATTTCTGCCGACACGCCGCACTGCAGTAGTGCGCGTCGGCGCGGCCATGGAAGACCGTGCCGCATTCCCAGCACTGCAGCCGGCAAGCGGCCATAACGGAATGTTACGACTAATCGTGACGCTCAGCAACAAATCTGCTATGGCGACTCCGCGCTGGTAAGGTGACCTCTACCGGCAGATCAAGGCTTGACCCCAACGACAGTTCCGCTCGTCAGCAAACATTCCCGCAGTTGGTTCTCGCCTTCACTGCCTGGCCGCCGGGCATCAGTTCTGGAGAAGGTCGGGAGATGCGCGAAGACGAGTGTGGATCGACTTTTGGGCTCCGCCGGCTTGATTTTCTGAGCCGGATGCACGAGCAGCTCGACGAATTGGCCGCGGAACGCCAGCAGATGGCGCAGCTGCTCCAAGTGGCGATCGAGATCGGCTCCGACCTCGAACTCGACGCGATACTGCACCGCATCGTCGCCGCTGCGATAGGCATGACCGGTGCCCGCTACGGCGCCATCGGGGTATGGGGACCGGAGGGAACCCTGGCGTCCTTCGTGCACAGCGGGATGGACGCGGAGACCGTGCGGCGGGTCGGCCATCTGCCGGTGGGCAAAGGTCTGCTCGGCGCCCTGCGCGACCGCACCGAGCCGCTGCGCCTGGGCGACCTGTCCGACCATCCGACCGCCGTGGGTTTCCCGGAGCGCCACCCGCCGATGCGGGCTTTCCTCGGAATGCCCATCACCATCCGCGGCGCGGTGTTCGGCAGCCTGTACGTCACCGACGACCGGCCCGGGCGCTGCTTCCGCGAGGCCGACGAAATCACCGTGCGGGCGCTCGCGTCGGCGGCATCGGTGGCCATCGACAACGCCCGCCTGTTTGACCGGGTCCGCGCGGGCGCCCGGTGGACCGACGCCAGCCGCGAGATCAGCACCACCCTGCTCTCCGAGTCTTGCCCCGACCTGCGGCCGCTGCATCTGATCGCCGAACGCGCCGCCGAGTTGACGGACGCCGAGCAGGCGATCGTCCTCGTTCCGATCGACCCCGACCAACCCGATGACGAACGCCTGGTCGTGTCCGCGGCGGTCGGCCTGCACGCCGATGAGGTTCTGGGGCAAGAGATCCCGGTCGACGGGTCCACCACCGGCGAAGTGTTTCGGTCCGGCCGGCCCCTGCTCACCGAGACATTTCGGCGTCCCATCCCGGCGTTCACCGACGTGGGCGAGCGACCCGCGATCCTGATGCCGCTCAGATCCGACCAGCAGACGCTGGGCGTGATCGTGGTGGCCCGCGGCACGGACGCGGAGCCCTTCGACGAAGCGCATCTGGACCTCGTTCGCGACTTCGCCGACCATGCGGCGATCGCCCTCACGCTGGCCACCGAACGGGGGAACGCACGGGAGTTGAACGTGCTGGTCGACCGGGAACGCATCGCCCGCGATCTGCACGACCAAGTGATCAGCCGCGTCTTCGCCGTCGGGATGGACCTGCAAGGCGTCGTCGCCCGGCTTCGCTCACCGCAACTCGCTTCGCGGCTGACCAAATCCGTCAACGAGTTGCAGGATGTCATCAACGACATCCGGCGCACCGTCTTCGATCTGCAGCGGCCACGAGCCCGGCGGCGCACCTTCGCCGAGCGTATCCAGGACGCGATCGCGCGCCTCACCGACGACGACAACCAGGGGACGATGCTGCGCATGGCCGGGACGATGACCGCGGTGGGCGACGAACTCGCCGAACACGCCGAGGCCGTTGTCAACGAAGCGCTCAGCAACGCGGTGCGGCACTCGCGCGCCGCGACCATCGCCGTCGAGGTCACCGTCACCGATGAGCTGCTCCTCGAGATCACCGACGACGGGTGCGGGATTCCCGCCGACCGCCAACGTGCGGGCGGTCTGGACGACATCGTCCGCCGCGCCAAAGACCTCGGCGGCGACTGCGCGATCACCAGTCCGCTTGGCGGCGGTACCCGGGTCCGCTGGAGCGCGCCGCTGCAGAATTCCTGACCCGGGCTCTGAGGGGGAGCCCGGGTCAGGCCGGCACTCGCAACCACATTTCGTCACCTGACGTGCACGGACACGTCACAGCCACGATGCCGGCTCGCTCATCGGCTACGCAACGTTGGTTGACATGAGCATTGCTTCTGTCCTGATTCCCAGCGACAAGCCGGAAGGGGCGGCGACGGCGTCGCCCGCCGGGCCGCACTACTCACTCCTGTTGTCCACCGACGCCAGCATGATCGAGGCGGCGCAGCGGCTCCGGTACGACGTCTTTTCCAGCACGCCCGGCTTCGCGTTGCCCACGAACGACGACGAACGACGGGACGTCGACAGGTTCGACGAGCACTGCGACCACCTGCTGGTCCGCGACGACAGCACCGGTGAACTGGTGGGTTGCTACCGGATGCTGGCGCCGGCGGGCGCGATCGCGGCAGGCGGGCTCTACACCGCGACGGAGTTCGACATCCGCGCTTTCGACCCGCTCAGGCCGTCGCTGGTGGAGATGGGGCGCGCGGTGGTGCGCGAGGGCCACCGCAACGGCGGCGTCGTGCTGCTCATGTGGGCGGGCATCCTGGCCTACCTGGACCGCTACGGCTACGACTACGTGACAGGTTGCGTGTCGGTGCCGGTCTGCGGGGACTCCGACGACCCGGAAAACCGGGTTCCGGGCCGCCAGCTGCGCGGCGTCCGCGACTTCATCCTGGGCCGTCACGCCGCACCGCCGCAGTACCGGGTGCGCCCGCACCGGCCGGTGGTGGTGGACGGCAAGTCTCTCGACGACATCCCGGCGCCCGCGCGCCCGTCGGTCCCGGCGCTCATGCGCGGTTACCTGCGGCTGGGCGCCCAGGTGTGCGGCGAGCCCGCGCACGACCCCGATTTCGGAGTTGGCGATTTCTGCGTCCTGCTCGACAAGGGCCGCGCCGATACGCGATATCTGAAGCGCCTGCGGTCCGTATCGGCCGCCGCGCAGATGGCCGGCGGCGACCGATGAGCGCCCCCGCTCGCGCCGGGCACTCCTGGCTACCGCGCGCGACGTGTGACGCGGGCTGCGTGGGCTGCGGCGACGTGGCCGCGTCATCGAGACTTGTGACGGCGCTGCGGGTCACGCTTCGCGTCATGCTGGCCCTGCTGCTGGCGCCGGGGGTGGTGCTGCTGGCGGTGCCGCTGCCCGGCCGGACGCGCGTGCAGCGCATCTACTGCCGGATGGTGTTGCGCTGCTTCGGCATCCGGATCACGGTCACCGGCAGTCCGATTCGCAACCTGCGCGGGGTTCTGGTGGTCAGCCCGCACATGTCCTGGCTGGACGTCTTCTCCGTCGGCTCCGTGCTGCCCGGGTCGTTCGTCGCCCGGGCCGACATGTTCACCGGGCCCGCCACGGGGATCGTGGCCCGCATCCTGAAGATCATCCCGATCGAGCGGTCCAGTCTGCGGTTGTTGCCCGCGGTGGTCGACACCGTCGCCCGCCGGCTGAGCGGCGGTCAGACGGTCGTGTGCTTCCCGGAGGGCACCACCTGGTGCGGTCGGGACGGCGGTGCCTTCTATCCCGCGATGTTCCAGGCGGCGATCGACGCCGGCCGGCCGGTGCAGCCGCTTCGGCTGACCTACCACCACGTCGACGGCAGCGTCTCGACCGTGCCGGCCTTCGTCGGTGACGAGACCCTGGTCGGGTCCATCCGCCGGTTGCTGACCGTGCGACGCACGCTGGCGCGGGTGCACGTCGAATCTCTGCAGCTCCCGGGGACGGATCGGCGAGCGCTGGCCAGCCGATGCCAGTCGGTGGTGGGCGGCACAGCCGTCCGGCCCGCCGGTCGCGGACCCCTGCTGGTGGCCTCCTAGCCGGAAGGCCGTCCACCTGCCGGTATCGTGGGTCGCGTCATGGTCTACCTTGATCACGCCGCTACCACGCCGATGCACCCCGCCGCCGTTGAGGCGATGACGGCCGTGCTGGGCACCGTCGGCAACGCCTCCTCGCTGCACACCAGCGGACGGGCGGCGCGGCGTCGCATCGAGGAATCCCGCGAACTGATCGCCGACCGGCTGGGCGCCCGCCCGTCCGAGATCGTCTTCACCGCGGGCGGCACCGAGAGCGACAACCTGGCGGTCAAGGGCATCTACTGGGCGCGGCGCGACGCCGAACCGCGGCTCCGGCGCATCATCACCAGCGAGGTGGAACACCACGCCGTCCTGGACTCGGTGAACTGGCTCGTCGAACACGAAGGCGCCGAGGTGACGTGGTTGCCGACCGCCGCCGACGGTTCGGTCTCGGCCACCGCGCTGCGCGAGGCACTGCGCAGCCACGACGATGTCGCGCTGGTGTCGGTGATGTGGGCCAACAACGAGGTCGGCACCGTCATGCCGGTCGCCGACCTCGCCGCCATCGCGGCCGAATTCGGGGTTCCGATGCACAGCGACGCCGTGCAGGCGGTGGGGCAGTTGCCGGTGGACTTCACCGCCAGCGGGCTGTCGGCGATGAGCGTGGCCGCGCACAAGTTCGGTGGCCCGCCGGGTGTGGGCGCACTGCTGGTGCGCCGCGACGTGGCGTGCGTGCCGCTGGCCCATGGTGGCGGACAAGAGCGTGACATCCGTTCCGGCACCGCCGATGTCGCCGGTGCGGTCGGCATGGCGGCCGCGGCCCGGATCGCGGTGGACGGAATCGACGCGAAAATCGCGCGGCTGCGGGCGTTGCGTGACCGGCTGATCGAAGGGGTGCTCGCGGGCATCGAGGACGTCAGCCTCAACGGCGCCCGCGACCCCATGCGATTGCCCGGCAACGCACACTTCACCTTTCGCGGCTGCGAAGGCGACGCGTTGTTGATGTTGTTGGACGCCAACGGCATCGAGTGTTCGACCGGATCGGCGTGCACCGCGGGCGTCGCGCAGCCGTCGCACGTGCTGCTCGCAATGGGTGCCGACCGCATCAGCGCTCGCGGTTCCCTGCGAATGTCCCTGGGGCACACCAGCATCGATGACGATGTGGATGCGGTGTTGCAGGTGCTGCCCGCCGCGGTGGACCGCGCGCGCCGTGCCGCACTGGCCGCTGCGGGGGCCCCTTAAGTGAAGGTCCTCGCCGCGATGAGTGGTGGCGTCGACTCGTCGGTCGCCGCCGCCCGCATGGTCGACGCCGGCCACGACGTGGTCGGCGTGCACCTGGCGTTGTCGGCCACGCCCGGCACGCTGCGGACCGGCTCGCGCGGGTGCTGTTCGAAAGAGGATGCCTCGGACGCGAGCCGCGTCGCCGACGTCCTCGGAATCCCCTTTTACGTCTGGGATTTCGCCGAGAGGTTCCAGGCCGACGTGATCGACGACTTCGTGTCGTCCTACGCCCGCGGCGAAACGCCCAACCCGTGCGTGCGCTGCAATCAGCGGATCAAGTTCTCCGCCCTGTCGGCGAAAGCGCTTGCGCTGGGCTTCGACACGGTGGCCACCGGCCACTACGCCAGGCTGTCCGGTGGGCGGCTGCGCCGCGCGGTCGACCACGACAAGGACCAGTCCTACGTGCTCGCCGTCCTCACCGCCGAGCAGTTGCGCCACGCCACCTTCCCCATCGGGGACACCCCCAAGGCTCAGATTCGCGCCGAGGCCGCCCGCCGCGGCCTCGCGGTCGCGGGGAAGCCGGACAGTCACGACATCTGCTTCATCCCGTCGGGGAACACCCGGGCCTTCCTCGGCGAGCGGATCGCGGTCCGCCGCGGCGCCGTCGTCGGCGCGGACGGCGCGGTGCTCGCCGAGCACGACGGCGTGCACGGTTTCACCGTCGGCCAGCGCAAGGGCCTGGGCATCGCCGGCCCGGGGCCCGACGGCGGCCCGCGCTACGTGACGGCCATCGATGCCGACACCGCGACCGTTCGGGTGGGGGAGGCGGCCGACCTCGACGTGCGCCAGTTACGCGGGCGCGAACCGGTCTTCACCGCGGGACGGCCGCCGGCGGGCCCCGTCGAGTGCGCGGTGCAGGTCCGGGCGCACGGTGAAACCGCGGACGCGGTAGCGGAATTGGTCGCCGACGAGCTGGTCGTGCGGTTGCGCGTCCCGCTGCGCGGCGTCGCCCCCGGCCAGACGCTGGTGTTGTACCGCCCTGACCCCGACGGTGACGAGGTCCTCGGCAGCGCCACCATCGCCGGGACCGCGCGTTAGGCCGGTACGTTCGCGACGATGTTCGTCATCACGATGTCGGACACCGATTGCGCAAAACCGCAGAAGGTGACCTCCAGCAGGGCCACCGACCGCAGCCGGTAGTCGCGACCGCAGCCACCGGGCCGCAGGCGCAGCGAGCCGGCGTCGGCCTTCCAGTCGCCGACGTACTGCTGGCCACCCGAGCCGTCGGCGCAATTCCCGACCGTGGTCACCAACGCGCCGAATGCGCGCCGCGCGGTGTCGACGTCCCGGTAGGCCGCGGCGCCTTCGGAGATCAGCGCGCCGTCGGGCGGGTCCTGGAACGTCGTCTTGTGGAACTCCTCGACATCGGGACCGAACGTGGCCGTCTCGGCGTAGATGAACCGGCATTCGCGGGGCGTGGTGTCGGCGAGGGCGTCGATGTCCACCGGGCTGGTGCCGTCCATGGACGGGATGATCGTCAGGTGCTCGCCGGCGCCGGTGATCGCGCGCATCCGCGACTGGTCCAACAGGATCGTGTCGACGTTCACCCCGTGCACGGACCTGCGCGCGGAACCGAATCCGGCCACCGCCGCGCCGTCCACCACCCGGGTGCACGCGGCAACCAGCACCACTACCGCCCACAGCAGCAGCGGCCGCCCCCATCTTGCCGTCCGCGACACGTTTCGCATCCTTCTCGGGTCGAACCTACCCGTGCGGTGGCGTGACAGACACCCCTGGTCAACGGCGTGGTGGTTGACGTCGAATACGGTTGGGCGGGTGAGTGTTTTCCCGCCTTCCTTCGCAAAGGCCAGCGGCATCGGGTCGTGGCCCGGCATCAAGCCACGGGAGGCCGCCGAGGTCGTCGTCGGCGAGTTGGCCGACGGGCTGTCGCACATCGTCGAGCTGCCCGCCCGGGGAGTGGGCGCCGACATGCTGGGGCGGGCCGGCGCGCTGCTGATCGACGTGGCCATCGACACCGTGCCGCGGGGCTATCGGGTGGTCACGCGGCCGGGCGCGGTCACCCGCCGCGCCGCCAGTCTCCTCGAGGAGGACATGGACGCGTTGGAAGAGGCCTGGGAGGTGGCCGGACTGCGCGGCGGCGACCGCGTGGTCAAGGTGCAGGCCCCCGGACCGATCACCCTGGCGGCGGAGCTGGAGCTGGCCAACGGCCATCGGGCGATCACCGACCCCGGGGCCGTGCGCGATCTGACCGCGTCGCTGGCCGAAGGCGTCGCCGGCCACCGCGCGACCCTGGCGCGCCGGCTCGAGACGCCGGTGGTGGTGCAGTTCGATGAGCCCTCGCTGCCGCAGGCGTTGGGCGGCCGGTTGACCGGCGTGACCGCGCTGAGCCCAGTGGCGCCGCTCGACGAAGCGGTGGCCGTCGGTCTGCTCGACGCCTGTGTCGCCGCGGCGGGGGGCGCGACGCTGCTACACAGCTGCGCCTCGGGGCTGCCGTGGAAGATGTTGCAGGACAGCAAGATCGATGCGGTATCGGTGGACGCGGGCACCTTGGTCGCGGCGGATCTCGACGGTATGGCCGGCTTTCTCGAATCGGGCCGCACGATCGTGCTGGGGGTGGTGCCCAGCAGCGCTCCGGAGCGGCGGCCGTCGGCCGAAGAGGTGGCGGCCGCCGTGGTGGCGGTGACCGATCGCCTTGGGTTCGGTCGCTCGGCGCTGCGCGACCGGATCGGCGTCACCCCCGCGTGCGGCCTGGCCGGCGCGACGCCCGAATGGGCCCGCCTGGCGATCGGGCTGGCCCGTAAGGCGGCCGAGGCCTTCGCAGACGACCCCGACGCCATCTAGCCATGCGGTGAGAGTCGATGACGACGGCACCCTGGATGCGGCTGGAACCGCAGCTCACCGCCCCTTTGTGGCGGCTACACCGGGACGGCGGAACAACCGGCCTGACGCGCGGCGAACAGGCGGCGGCAGCGCGCATGGGTACGGTGTCGGCGGGCTCGGATAGCCTGCGAGGGTGAGCTCAGCAGAAGCTGATTCGGTGTCGCCCGAGGTGCGGCGGCAGTGGCAGGAACTGGCCAACGAGGTGCGCGAACACCAGTTCCGCTACTACATCAAGGACGCGCCGATCGTCTCCGACGCCGAATTCGACACCATGTTCAACGAGCTTCTCGCGCTCGAGGATCGGTATCCGGAACTGCGCGCCCCCGATTCCCCGACCCAGTTGGTCGGCGGAGCCGGCTTCGCGACCGACTTCACCGAGGCCGAGCATCTCGAGCGGATGCTGAGCCTCGATGATGTCTTCGACCGCGACGAGCTGGTCGCCTGGAGCAATCGCGTCGAGACCGAGATCGGCCGCGATCCCCACTACCTGTGTGAACTCAAGATCGACGGGGTGGCGTTGTCGCTGGTGTACCGCGACGGCCGGCTGGAACGCGCCGCCACGCGCGGCGACGGCCGGGTCGGCGAGGACGTGACGCTCAACGCGCGCACCATCGACGATGTGCCCGAGAGGCTCACCGCCGGTGCGGATCTGCCGATTCCCGCCGTGCTCGAGGTGCGGGGCGAGGTCTTCTTCATGCTCGCCGATTTCGAGGCGCTCAACGCCAGCCTGGTCGAGGAGGGCAAGGCGCCCTTCGCCAATCCGCGTAACAGCGCGGCCGGTTCGCTGCGCCAGAAGAACCCGGCGGTCACCGCGCGGCGCAAGCTGCGGATGATCTGCCACGGCATCGGCCGCACCGACGGATTCGCGCCCAAGACCCTGCACGACGCCTACACGGCGCTGAAGGCCTGGGGTCTGCCCGTCGCCGACCAGACCGCGCGGGTGCGTGGTCTTGCCGCGGTCGAGGACCGGATCGGTTACTGGGGCGAACACCGCTACGAGATCGATCACGAAATCGACGGTGTGGTAATCAAAGTCGACGACTTTTCGCTGCAGCGCCGGCTGGGGACGACGTCGCGGGCGCCGCGCTGGGCCGTCGCGTACAAGTACCCGCCCCAGGAGGCGCAGACCAAGCTGCTCGACATCCGGGTCAACGTCGGGCGCACCGGGCGCGTCACGCCGTTCGCCTTCATGACGCCGGTGAAGGTGGCCGGCTCGACCGTAGGGCTGGCCACGCTGCACAACGCCAGCGAGGTCAAACGCAAGGGCGTGCTGATCGGCGACACGGTGGTGATCCGCAAGGCCGGCGACGTGATCCCCGAGGTGCTCGGCCCTGTCGTCGACCTCCGCGACGGGTCCGAACGCGAATTCGTCATGCCCACAACGTGTCCCGAATGCGGTACTCCGCTGGCCCCCGCCAAGGAGGGTGACGCCGACATCCGTTGTCCCAATGCCCGGTCCTGCCCGGCGCAGCTGCGGGAGCGCGTCTTTCACGTCGCCGGCCGCGGGGCGCTCGACATCGAGGGGCTGGGTTACGAGGCGGCCACCGCGCTGCTGAAGGCCGGGGTGATCGCCGACGAGGGGGACCTGTTCACCCTCACCGAGGACGACCTGCTGCGCACCGAGCTCTTCCGGACCAAGGCCGGCGCGTTGTCCGCCAACGGCAGGCGGCTGCTGGACAACCTGGACAAGGCCAAGTCGGTGGCGTTGTGGCGCGTCCTGGTGGCGCTGTCGATCCGGCATGTCGGACCGACCGCCGCGCGCGCCCTGGCCACCGAATTCGGCAGCCTGGACGCGATCATGGCGGCGTCGACCGAGCGGCTGGCCGCGGTCGAGGGCGTGGGACCGACGATCGCCGCCGCGCTCACCGAGTGGTTCACCGTCGACTGGCATCGCGCGATCGTCGACAAGTGGCGGGCCGCCGGGGTGCGGATGGCCGACGAGCGCGACGCCAGCGTGGCCCGCACGCTGGAAGGGCTCACGGTTGTCGTCACCGGTTCGCTGGCGGGCTTTTCCCGCGACGACGCCAAGGAGGCGATCATCGCGCGCGGGGGAAAGGCCGCGGGTTCGGTGTCGAAGAAGACCGACTACGTCGTGGCCGGCGACGCGCCGGGTTCCAAGTACGACAAGGCCGTCGAGCTCGGCGTCTCGGTCCTCGACGAGGACGGCTTCCGGAAACTGTTGGCCGAGGGGCCGCCGGCAACTCCCGCGGACTAGGCGACAACGGCTTCATCCGAAATTGGGCTGCACCGCCCACGCGCCTCTATCGTGGGCGCTATGACCCAGACGGCGGACCGCGCACAGGCATCCCCGTGGTCCCCCCGGGAGGCCGAGATCCTGGCGGTGACCCTGCGCCTGCTGCAGGAACACGGCTATGACCAGCTGACCGTGGATGCCGTCGCCGCTGCCGCTCGCGCCAGCAAGGCCACGGTCTATCGGCGCTGGCCCTCCAAGGCCGAACTGGTGCTGGCCGCGTTCATCGAAGGCGTCCGCCAGGTCGCGGTGCCGCCGAACACGGGTACGTTGCGCGGCGATCTGCTGCGACTGGGGGAGACGATCTGCCAGGAGGGCGGCCGGCATGCGAGCACCATCCGCGCGGTGATGGTCGAGGTGTCGCGCCATCCCGCGCTCAACGAGGCCATGCACCATCAGTTCCTCGACCAGCGCAAGGCGTTGATCCAGCACGTCTTGCAGCAGGCGGTGGACCGCGGCGAGGTTCACCCGGACGCGATCACCGACGAACTCTGGGACCTGTTGCCCGGCTACCTCATCTTCCGGTCCATCATTCCGGACCGGCCGCCCACCCGTCGCACCGTGCAAGCGCTGGTCGACGGTTTCCTCGTGCCGGGGCTGACCAGAACCATCGGCTAACGGCGCGGCCGCCCACGGGCAGGCCGTCTTTCGTCGAATGTGTACGCGCGCGTCTCTTGTACAGTACGGTCCCGTACCGTACTGTCATAGCTGTCGATCACGCCCGACCCCGTCGGCACCCGTCGTCGCCGAGCAGGTGAGGGTGTCGCCCGATGATCGAAAGGTGAACGGGTGAAGCGGATTTCGGTGGCATCGCTGGTCAAGCGCGGATGGATGGTGCTGGTTGCGGTGCTGGTCGTCACGCTTGCCGGGTTCGCCATCTATCGCCTGCACGGAATCTTCGGCTCGAACGCCAACACCTCGGCCAACAGCGGCCTTTCGAACGAGATCGTCCCCTTCAACCCCAAGCAGGTGGTGCTGGAGGTGTTCGGTGCGCCAGGCGCCACCGCGACCATCAACTACCTTGATGTCAACGCCCAGCCGCAACAAGTCAAGGACGCCCCGCTGCCGTGGTCGTTCACCATCACCACGACGGAGCCCGCGGTACTCGGCAACGTCGTGGCACAGGGCAACGGGGACACCCTCGGCTGCCGCATCACCGTCAACGGCGAAGTGAAAGACCAACGCACCGTTAACAAAGTCGACGCCTACACGTTCTGTCTGGACAAATCGGGATGAGCAACGACCAACAGTCGCGGGGCTTCGTGCCGCGCACCATCCGCCGGCTGGCCTTGCCGATCCTGCTCTTCTGGGTGGCCCTGGCCGCGATCACGAACATCGCGGTGCCGCAGCTGGAGGACGTCGGCAAGACCCACAACGTGGCGCTGAACTCACCCGACGCCCCGTCGCTCAAGGCGATCAAGCGGATCGGGGAGAAGTTCCACGAGTTCGACACCGACAGCTCCGCCATGATCGTGCTGGAAGGCGACAAGCCGCTCGGCGCGGACGCGCACACGTTCTATGACGCGATGATTCGCAAGCTCGAGCGGGACCGCAAGCACGTCGAACACGTCCAGGACTTCTGGGGCGATACCCTGACCGCGGCCGGATCCCAGAGTTCCGACGGCAAGGCGGCCTACGTTCAGGTGTTCCTCGCCGGCAATCAGGGCTCCGCGCTGGCCAACGAATCCGTCGGTGCGGTCCGCGACATCGTCGAGCACACACCGCCCCCGCCGGGCGTCAAAGCGTACGTCACCGGCGCGGCGCCGCTGATCTCCGACCAATTCGACGTCGGCAGCAAGGGGACCGCAAAGGTCACCGCGATCACCGTCGGCGTGATCGCCGTGATGCTGTTCTTCGTCTACCGCTCGGTGCTCACCACCTTGCTGGTCCTTGCCACCGTGCTGATCGAGATGTCGGCCGCCCGCGGTCTGGTCGCCCTCCTCGGCAACGCCGGCGTGATCGGGCTGTCGACCTATGCGACGAACCTGTTGACGCTGTTGGTGATCGCCGCCGGAACCGACTACGCGATCTTCTTCGCGGGCCGCTATCAGGAGGCGCGCGCGGCCGGTGAAGATCGCGAAAAGGCGTTCTACACCATGTATCACGGCACCACCCACATCGTCTTGGGCTCGGGGCTCACCGTCGCCGGCGCGGTGGCGTGCCTGGGTTTCACCCGGTTGCCCTATTTTCAGAGCCTGGGCATTCCCGCCGCGCTGGGCATCCTCGTCGCGCTTTTCGCCGCGCTCACGCTGGGCCCGGCGATCCTCACCCTGGGCGCCAAGGTGGGGATCTTCGACCCCAAGCGCGCGATGAGAACTCGCGGCTGGCGGCGGATCGGCACCGCGATCGTCCGCTGGCCCGGAGCCGTTCTCGCCGCCGCGTGCGCGCTGGCGCTCGTCGGCCTGCTCGCGCTGCCCGGGTATAAGACGAGTTACGACACCCGGCCCTACATGCCCGCGAGCGCCCCGGCGAATGTGGGGTACACCGCGGCCGAGCGCCACTTCTCCCGTGCCCGGCTGGAGCCCGAATTGCTGATGGTCGAAACGGATCACGACATGCGCAACCCGGCCGACATGCTCATCCTGGACCGGGTGGCCAAGGCGGTGTTCCACGTGCCCGGCATCGCCCAGGTGCAGGCCATCACGAGGCCGTTGGGCACCCCGCTGGACCACAGCTCGCTGGCGTTCGTGGTCAGCAACCAGAGCGCCGCCCAGCAGGAAAACCTGACCTACCAACGCGATCGGGCGGACGACCTGCGCAAGCAGGCCGACGAACTGGCGAAGACGATCAACATTCTCAAGCAGCAGTACGTCCTGCAGCAGCAGCTCGCCGACACCACCCACAGCGAGGCCCAGAACTTTCACGACACCATCGCCACGATCCAGGACCTGCGCGACAAGATCGCGAACTTCGACGACTTCTTCCGGCCGGTGCGCAGTTACTTCTACTGGGAAAGGCATTGCTACGACATCCCCGCGTGCTTCGCGTTCCGATCCCTGTTCGACGCGCTCGACGGCATCGACCAGCTCACCGAGAAGTTCGAGGACCTCACGGCGACCCTGGACAAGCTCGACGCGCTGCAGCCGAAACTGGTGGCGCTGATCCCGCCGCAGATCGCCAGCCAGCAGACCAATCGCGACCTGACGTTGGCCAACTACGCCACGCTGTCGGGCATCTACGCGCAGACCGCCGCCGCGATCGACAACGCCACGGCCCTGGGGCGGGCCTTCGACGCCGCCAAGAACGACGACACCTTCTACCTGCCGCCCGAGGTGTTCAACAACCCCGACTTCAAGCGCGGGCTCAAATTGTTCCTCTCGCCCGACGGCGAGGCCGCCCGCATGATCGTCACCCATGAGGGCGATCCCGCGACGCCCGAGGACATCGCGCACATCGCCCCGATCACCAAGGCCGCGCACGAGGCCCTCAAGGGCACGCCCATGGCCGACGCCCGCGTCTATGTCGGCGGGACCGCGGCAACCTACAAGGACATTCAGGACGGTGCCAAATACGACCTGTTGATCGTCGCGTTCGCGGCCCTGAGCCTGATCCTGCTGATCATGATGATCATCACGCGCAGCCTGATCGCCGCCCTGGTCATCGTGGGCACCGTCGCCCTTTCCCTGGGCGCCTCGTTCGGGCTCTCGGTTCTGGTGTGGCAGTACATCTTTGGCATTCAGCTCTATTGGGTCGTGCTCGCGCTGGCCGTAATCCTCTTGCTGGCAGTCGGTTCCGACTACAACCTGCTGTTGATCTCGCGATTCAAGGAGGAGATCCACGCCGGCCTGAAGACTGGGATCATCCGGGCGATGGCCGGCTCCGGATCGGTGGTCACCTCCGCCGGCCTGGTTTTCGCCGTCACCATGTGCGCGTTCGTCTTCAGCGGGTTCCAGGTGCTCGGCCAGATCGGCACCACCATCGGTCTCGGGCTGCTGTTCGACACGCTGATCGTGCGGTCCTTCATGACACCCTCGGTCGCAACGCTTCTCGGGCGATGGTTCTGGTGGCCCCAACGGGTGCGCCCGCGCCCGGCCAGCACCATGCTGCGGCCGTACGGTCCGCGGCCGGCGGTTCGGCAGCTGCTGCTGTGGGAGGACGACGATCCCGTGGTGGGGGCGGGGTCCAAGGCGCCGGCGGGCAGTAGCTAGCGCAGCATGGTGGCCACGATCCCGGCCAGATAACCCAGGCGGGCCACCTCCGAGGGCCGGAACTCGGGTCCGGGACGGCCCAGCACCACGGCCGTGTGCGTATCGCCCAGCGGCGCCGCGACCATCGTGGTGTCCATGTCGCGCCACGCCTGCGGCACCCACTCGGCGCTGCCGTCGAGCGTCGTTGCTCGGTCGATCGGCAGCCACGGCGCTGTAGCCGCCCGCGTCTCCGGCGCACCGGGACTGGCGGCCAGGCGTTGCAGCTCGTCACCGGCACGGCGCAGCACCGAGCACCAGCTCACGCGCAGCACCCGAGGCGCCTCATTGGCCAGGACCTGCAACCGGGACGCCTTGTCGAGGGCCGCGGCGACGTGGTCGAGCAGCTCCAGCTCGCGATGCGCCTCCAGCAGCCCGGTGTGCGGACGCACGCTGTCCACCCGGACACCGGAAAGCGACTCCGCGGCGGTGATCAGCGTGTCGGGCATCGCCCCGGGCGGCAACTCGATCACCAGGTCGTCGATCGCGTAGCCCGAGCTGCGCTCCACCACGTCGAGCGACAAGATGTCGGCGCCCACCGAACCGAGCGCCACCGCCAGCGAGCCCAGGCTGCCCGGGCGGTCGACCAGCTCGATGCGCAACAGATAGGACGGCACGGCCAACACTGTGACACAGCGGCGCGTGGACTGCATTTTCGCGGATATCCGGCGGCCCTGAACCCGCCCGCACGCCCGCGGCTAGGCTTTCCTGTCGTGTCTCAGATCTCCCGCGACGAGGTGGCGCACCTGGCCCGGCTGTCCCGGCTGGCGCTGACCGACAGCGAGCTGGACAGCTTCGCCGGTCAGCTCGACGCCATCCTGACCCACGTCAGCCAGGTGCAGGCCGTCGACGTCACCGGCGTCGAAGCGACCGGCAACCCCCTCAAGGACGTCAACGTCACCCGCCCGGACGAGCCGACACCCTGCCTGACCCAGGCCGAGGCTCTCGCCGCGGCGCCCGAGGCCGCCGACGGCCGCTTCGCGGTGCCGCAGATCCTGGGGGACAGCGAGTGAACGAGATCATCCGCTCCGACGCCGCGACCCTGGCCGCCCGGATCGCCGCCAGGGAGCTGTCATCGGTCGAGGTCACCCAGGCGTGCCTGGACCAGATCGCGGCGACGGACGACCGGTACCACGCCTTCTTGCACGTCGCCGCCGACGAGGCGCTGGGGGCGGCGGCGGTGGTCGATGAGGCGGTGGCCGCAGGCGAGCGGCTGCCATCGGCGCTGGCGGGGGTTCCGCTGGCGCTCAAGGACGTCTTCACCACCGTCGACATGCCCACCACCTGCGGTTCCAAGATCCTCGAGGGCTGGCGGTCCCCGTACGACGCCACCGTCACCACGCGGTTGCGCGCCGCGGGCATCCCGATCCTGGGCAAGACCAACATGGACGAGTTCGCGATGGGTTCGTCGACGGAGAACTCCGCCTACGGCCCGACGCGCAACCCGTGGAACCTCGACCGGGTGCCCGGCGGCTCCGGGGGCGGCAGCGCGGCGGCGCTGGCGGCGTTTCAGGCGCCGCTGGCCATCGGCTCCGACACCGGCGGCTCCATCCGGCAACCCGCGGCGCTGACCGCGACCGTCGGCGTCAAACCGACCTACGGCACGGTGTCGCGCTACGGGCTGGTGGCCTGCGCGTCCTCGCTGGATCAGGGCGGCCCGTGTGCGCGCACCGTGCTGGACACCGCGCTGCTGCACCAGGTGATCGCCGGGCACGACCACCGCGACTCCACCTCCGTGGAGGCGGCGATACCCGACGTCGTGGCCGCCGCCAGGGCGGGCGCGGCCGGTGACCTCACCGGCGTGCGCGTCGGCGTCGTCAAGCAGTTGCGCGGGGAGGGCTACCAGCAGGGTGTGCTCGCCTCGTTCGAGGCGGCCGTCGGGCGGCTCACCGAGCTGGGTGCCGAGGTGAGCGAAGTCGACTGCCCGAACTTCGAATACGCGTTGGCCGCCTACTACCTGATCCTGCCGTCGGAGGTGTCGAGCAACCTGGCCCGCTTCGACGCGATGCGCTACGGGCTGCGCGTCGGCGACGACGGGACGCACAGCGCCGAGGAGGTGATGGCGCTGACGCGCGCGGCCGGTTTCGGGCCGGAAGTCAAGCGGCGCATCATGATCGGCACCTACGCGCTGTCGGCCGGTTACTACGACGCGTATTACAACCAGGCGCAGAAGGTGCGCACACTGATCGCCCGAGACCTCGACAGGGCCTACGAATCCGTCGACGTGGTCGTGTCGCCCGCAACACCGACCACCGCCTTCCCATTGGGCGAGAAGGTGGACGATCCGCTGGCGATGTACCTGTTCGACCTGTGCACGCTGCCGCTGAACCTGGCCGGCCACTGCGGCATGTCGGTGCCGTCGGGGCTGTCGCCGGACGACGGACTCCCGGTCGGCCTGCAGATCATGGCGCCGGCGCTGGCCGATTACCGCCTGTACCGGGTGGGCGCCGCCTACGAGGCCGCGCGCGGACCGTTGCCGAGCGCGATCTAGCCGTCTGCCCGGCGCGGCGGGCTCGCCGCAGGGCAAGATAAGGGCATGCGGATCGGAGTTCTGACCGGAGGCGGGGACTGCCCGGGGTTGAACGCCGTCATCCGGGCGGTGGTGCGCACCTGCGACGCCCGGTACGGCTCGTCGGTGGTCGGCTTTCAGGACGGGTGGCGCGGGTTGCTGGAGAACCGACGCATCCAACTGCACAACGACGACCGCAATGACCGGCTGCTGGCCAAGGGCGGCACGATGCTGGGAACCGCGCGCGTGCATCCCGACAAATTGCGGGCCGGCCTGGACCAGATCAAGCAGACCCTGGACGACAACGGCATCGACGTGCTCATCCCGATCGGCGGGGAAGGCACCCTGACCGCCGCGCACTGGCTGTCGGAGGAGAACGTTCCCGTTGTCGGGGTGCCGAAGACCATCGACAACGACATCGATTGCACCGACGTCACTTTCGGTCACGACACCGCGCTGACGGTGGCGACCGAGGCCATCGACCGCCTGCACAGCACCGCCGAATCCCACCAGCGGGTGATGCTGGTGGAGGTGATGGGCCGGCACGCCGGCTGGATCGCGCTGAACGCCGGCCTGGCTTCCGGCGCGCACATGACGTTGATCCCGGAACAGCCCTTCGACATCGAGGAGGTGTGCCGGCTGGTCAAACGCCGCTTCCAGCGCGGGGATGCGCATTTCATCTGTGTGGTCGCCGAGGGAGCAAAACCCGTTCCGGGTTCGATCTCCTTGCGCGAAGGCGGAATTGACGAGTTCGGTCACGAAAAGTTCACCGGCGTCGCGGCCCAACTGGGCGCCGAGGTGGAGAAGCGGATCAACAAGGACGTCCGGGTGACCGTGCTGGGCCACGTCCAGCGCGGCGGGACCCCGACGGCCTATGACCGGGTCCTGGCCACCCGGTTCGGCGTCAATGCGGCCGACGCCGCGCACGCGGGGGAATACGGTCAGATGGTGTCGTTGCGGGGCCAGGACATCGGCCGGGTGGCGTTGGCCGACGCCGTGCGCCAGCTCAAGCTGGTACCCGAAAGCCGCTACGACGACGCCGCCGCCTTCTTCGGGTGACCCCGGATCCGGCAAACGGCGAGTGACCCCGGCCTGACGGTGGCCTGAATTTGCCCGGCGTTGACCTGCTGCGACACCGTCAGCGAAGATTCGTGGTTTCCCGACCGGTTCCCAGCGGTTATACCTGAGATGTGAGCAACCGCGGTTCGAGTCGCGGAGTCGTTCAGCACCCCGCCGGGTCGGCAGGGCCACCGAGCCCGCCGGTGCGTCCGCCGCGTTCCGCCGATCGGAGGATCGACGCCGATCCGGCCGCCGCTACGGTGCCGCAGCCCCCGCGTGCGGACCCATCGGGCCGCAGGCCGCCATTCAGGCCACCGCCGGCCCCGCCCCCTCCTGCGCCCGCCCCGGCATCGCGCGCCCCTTCGCGGCCGCGGCGGGCGCCACTACCGGGCGGGATGGCGCTGGACGGGCTTGACCAGCAGGCGCGGGAAAGCTCCTCGGGCTTCAGCTGGCGGGAAGCGGTCCATCGCGTGACCGGTGTCGACCTCGGCCCCGGCAAAGATGCGCAGTACAAGGACGGGCTGCGCCACCGCATCCGGGCGGCCGTGGGCGGGGCGTTCCCCCTCGCCGTGCTCAACCTCAAGGGAGGCGTCGGCAAGACCGCGGTGGTGGAGGCGCTCGGGTCGACGTTCGCCGATGTGCGTCACGACCGGGTCATCGCCGTCGACATCGACGCCGGCGACCTGCCGGAGCGGCATGGCCGCCCCAACTCCGTGGGCATGCCCGAGCTGCTCGCCGAAAAGGCGGTCACGAACTATTCGGACGTCCGGGCGCACACCTACATGAACAGCTTCGGCCTGGAAGTGCTCGGATTGCCCGATTACGCGCACACCGACTGGCGGTTGGAGCGGCACGACGTGGTCAGGGCATTCTCGCTGTTGCGCAACCACTATTCGGTGGTGTTGGTGGACTGCGCCAAGGCGCTCAATTCGGGTGTGATGGAAGCGGTCCTGCCCGAGATGCGGGCGCTGGTCGTGGTGACCAGCACCTCGATCGACGCGATACGCAAGACCGCGACCACGCTGGATTGGTTGGGCAACAACGGCTATCAATCCTTGGTGCGGTCGACGGTACTTGCGATCAACCACGTCGAGCCGGCCAAGTTGGACCTGCTGGCCGCCAGGGAACTCGAGCGGCTGTCCGCGCGTGTCGCCGCGACGGTGGTGCTGCCGTTCGACCGCCACATCCACGAGGGCAAACAGATCCAGCTGGACCGACTGAGCAAGGAAAGTCGCCGCAGCTACCTCGAGATGGCGGCCGTGCTGGCCGACATGTTCCCGGGCAGGGGAGGGGACCGCAATCGGTTCCCGGTGCCGCGCTCGCCGCACTGGTCTTGAGTTCGCCCGGTCCCCAGGCAATCGGCCGCTTCGCCCGGCTCCGCCGCGCTCGCGGTCACCACTACGCCTGTTGGTGGTGACCCGCTTCGCCCGGCTCCGCCGCGCTCGCGGTCACCACTGCGCCTGTTGGTGGTGACCCGCTTCGCCCGGCTCCGCCGCGCTCGCGGTCACCACTACGATCGACGGCATGAGTGTTGCTGCCAGCGCCGATCTCATGGACTACGACGACGTCATCGCGCGCTTCGACCCCGTACTCGGCCTCGAGGTGCACGTCGAGCTGTCGACCGTCACCAAGATGTTCTGCGGCTGCTCCACCGCCTTCGGCGCCGAACCCAACACCCAGGTGTGCCCCGTCTGCCTCGGCTTGCCCGGTTCGCTGCCGGTGCTCAACCGCGCCGCTGTGGAGTCGGCCATCCGGATCGGGCTCGCGCTGAACTGCGAGATCGTGCCGTGGTGCCGCTTCGCCCGGAAGAACTACTTCTACCCGGACATGCCCAAGAACTATCAGATCTCCCAGTACGACGAGCCGATCGCCATCAACGGGTACCTGGACGCCCCGCTGGAAGACGGCAGCACCTGGCGGGTCGAGATCGAGCGCGCGCACATGGAGGAAGACACCGGCAAGCTCACCCATCTGGGCAGCGAGACCGGCCGCATCCACGGCGCGACGACCTCGCTGCTGGACTACAACCGCGCCGGTGTGCCGCTGATCGAAATCGTGACGAAGCCCATCGTGGGCGCCGGCGAACGGGCGCCCCAGATCGCCCGCGCCTACGTCACGGCCTTGCGAGACCTGTTGCGCGCCTTGGGCGTATCCGACGTCCGGATGGACCAGGGCTCGATGCGTTGTGATTCCAACGTGTCGCTGATGGCGAAGGGCGCGTCCGAGTTCGGCACCCGGACCGAGACCAAGAACGTCAACTCGCTGAAGAGCGTCGAGGTCGCCGTGCGCTACGAAATGCAGCGGCAGGCCGCCGTCCTCGCGTCAGGCGGCCGAATCACCCAGGAGACCAGGCACTTCCACGAGGCGGGGTACACCAGCCCGGGCCGCGTCAAGGAAACGGCCGAGGACTACCGCTATTTCCCCGAGCCCGACTTGGAGCCCGTCGCGCCCAGCCGTGAACTTGTCGAGCAACTGCGCCAGACCATCCCGGAGCTACCGTGGCTGAGCCGCAAGCGGATTCAGCAGGAGTGGGGCGTTTCCGACGAGGTGATGCGCGATCTGGTCAACGCCGGCGCGGTGGAGCTGGTGATCGAGACCGTCAAGCACGGTGCGGCCAGCGAGCAGGCCCGCGCCTGGTGGGGAAACTTCTTGGTGCAGAAGGCCAACGAGGCCAACGTCGGATTGGACGAACTGGCGATCAGCCCGGCCCAGGTGGCCGCCGTGATCGCCCTCGTGGATGGGGGCAAGCTCTCCAACAAGCTGGCCCGACAGGTCGTGGAGGGCGTGCTGGCCGGCGAGGGCGAACCCGAGCAGGTGATGACGTCGCGCGGCCTGGAACTGGTGCGCGACGATTCGGTGACCCAGGCCGCGGTCGACGAGGCGCTGGCCGCCAATCCCGATGTGGCGGAGAAGATCCGCGGCGGCAAGGTGGCCGCTGCCGGCGCGATCGTCGGCGCGGTGATGAAGGCCACCCGCGGGCAGGCCGACGCCGCCCGCGTGCGCGAACTGGTGCTGGCCGCCTGCGGGCAGAGTTGACGACGTCGCGCCGATCGCCCACCACCCAATGTGCATTTCATGACGCGACACCGCTAAGCCGTCGAGAAACGCACTCTCGGCCCGGATAAGACCCGCTGATACGACCTACGTCTTGTCGTCGTTGTTGCGTGGGAAGCCGCCCCCCTGGGGGAACAGCGGGAACACCACGTCGTCGAGCTTCTCGGCGTCCCCGGCGGTCTTGTTGACCGTTGCCCCCCAGACGTTTCCGTCCGGCGACATCCGCAACGCCCACGCATGCGCATGGGTGTCCTTGCGCACCACGTCCGGTTCCCCGGTGACCGCACCCGTCGCCGGTGCCAGCCGCACGGCCACCGTCAGTTTGGTGTTGATCAGGTTGACCAGCACGGTCCCGTCCATCGCCGCGCAGCCCGCCACGCCGGGTTTGTCCGGCCACGTCCACACCGTGGAGACCTCGGAGGTCTTGGTGATGCGCTGCAACCGATCCGCCGTCGGCGTGCGGTCGGCGACGTAGAGCGACCCGTCCACGGGGTCGATGCACAGGCCGCCGCCGGAGCCGACGCCTGACAGCGCCGTCGTCGGCGGCGCCTGACCGATGGTGGTCGGCTGCTCGATGCGAAGGACCTTGCCCGCCAGCGATTTGGGGTCGGCGGCCGCCGCGGGGTCGCCCGCGTCGCCGGTCATGACCACCAGCGTGGTGGGGCTGGTGAAGATCAGCGCTCCGGTATTACCGGTGGCGCCTTTGGGGATGCCCGTGAGGATGTCCTTGGGGACGTCGCCGTCGGCCACCCGGATCACCCGGTTGTCGGTCGGCGTGCTGATGTAGGCGTACATCAGCCGGTCTTGCGTGTAGGTCGGCGACAGCACGATGTCCATCAGGCCGCCGTCGCCGGACGGGTCGACCGGGATGACGGTCTTCACCTTCGGCTCGGCGCTGACCGAGATCTCCTTGACGGCGCCGGTGGTGCGCTCGGCGACCAGCGCGGTTTTGCTGTCCGGCCCCATGATCAGCCCACTGGTGCTCTCCAGGCAGCCCTGCATCACGCCCGGCGCCGGGCACGCTTTGGGAAACGGCGTGGGCGGCAGCGGCGGCGGCGGGGGAGGCGTCGAGCTGGGTTGGGGCTTGAGTTCCGGGTTGGTGGTGAAGGGCTGCGACTGGGCATCGTTGAACCGTGCGCACCCGCTCGCGAGCAGCACCACCGCGCAGAGCGCGGCAAAGCCGCACCGAACCGAGCGCCGTAGTCGCATGACCGACAGGCTACGGACAGGGCGGCCGCCGCCGCCACACGCCCGCGCCTGGCCGCCTGACGTGACAGGATCGGAACGCTTCCCATGCTCGCCGCGGGCCGCGTCCCGCGGCGCCGGTGCGCCCGTTTCGAACGCCGCGGAGCGGCGCGCAAGGTCATTTCGGGCCGATCCGGGCCGGTTTGGCGGGAAAACCGTCGATTGCCTGGCGAAAGCGCCGCTCAAATCCCCAATTCGGCGCCAAATGCCCTTACCCTGACACGCGTGACCAGTCAAGCGAATGACGGACATTGGCAGCGGCCCGGTGAATCCCCGGCGCCCGCCCCGGGACGCCCCGCGACGGCGCGCGTGGTTGACCCGGAAGACGATCTGACGCCCGTCGGCTACCCCGGCGACTTCAACCCCTCGACCGGAACCACCACCGTCATCCCGTACATGGGCGACCACGCCGCCGTGGGCGGGTCCAGTGCGACCGGTTACCACGTGCTCGACCAGCAGGAGCCCCTGCCCTACGTCCAGCCGCAGTCATCCCGGCACGCGGCCGCCGAGCCCGTCGAGATCGATGCGGACGAACACCACGACCGGCTGCACGAGGTCGGCCGGCGCGGAACCCAGCACCTGGGTTTGCTGGTACTGCGGGTGGGCCTCGGTGTCGTGCTGGCCGCCCACGGGCTGCAGAAGCTGTTCGGCTGGGGGGGCGGCTCAGGGGTGGGCGGGTTCAAGAACTCGCTGTCCGACGTCGGCTACCAGCACGCCGACATCCTCGCCTACGTCAGCACGGGCGGTGAGCTCGTCGCGGGCGTGCTGTTGGTGCTGGGACTGTTCACCCCGGTCGCCGCGGCCGGTGCGCTGGCGTTCCTGATCAACGGCATGCTGGCCACCATCACGGTGCGGCCGCATCCGCACACCTTCACGTATTTCCTGCCGGACGGACACGAATACCAGATCACCCTGATCGTCCTGGCGGTCGCCGTCATCCTGTGCGGGCCGGGCCGCTACGGCCTCGACGCGCGCCGCGGCTGGGCCCACCGGCCCTTCATCGGGTCGTTCGTCGCGCTGCTGGTCGGTATCGCCGCCGGCATCGCGGTGTGGGTCCTACTCAACGGGGTCAACCCGATCGCCTGACCCTCACGCATAGGGGTTGGGCACGCGCCCCGAGCTGGCTTCGGTCAGCTGCGGCAGCGTCGCGAACGTCACCGCGGGCAGGCGCACGTCCGCGCCGCTCTTGAGGTGCGCGCGGGCCCAGGAACCCCGGTGGAAGCGCAGCCCGTCGATCTCCTCCCATGCCACCGACCGGCTGCCCAGCAGGGTCCGGACGGTGACCCCCCGCTCGTCGGCGACGGTGCGTAGCCGGACGATCAGCGCCGACAGCACCACCGGGATCACCAGCAGCGGCGCCGAGAGCGGCCACAGCATCACCGGTATCAGCAACCCGAGGGTCACGAATCCGACGGCCAGGTGCGCGATCGGGGAGACCTTGATCACGACGGGCGTGTGCGAAGACGAAGCGGTAGCCACCCGACCATCATTTCACCCGTCAGGAGGGCCGGATCTCGGCGCGGGCCGAGGCGGCGGATTTGACTGCTGAGCTGTGCGAAGGCTACCGTCGGACGTTATGGATACCGCCGGACAGCCCGGGATGCTCGTAGTAATTGGTCGGCGCGTTGGTGCCTGACTAGCCTCTCGGCATTTGAAGCTATCCAGACCAACGCGCAACCCTCGTGCAGCAGATGAGCTGTCGGGGGTTTTTTGTTGCCCCCAGCGAGATTCCCAGAGTGAATAAGGAACAAGGACAGTGAGCGCACCCACCAGGCAGCACGGCACACAGCCACAGAGTGCCGCCGACGTCGCCTCCGACGCGACCAAGCCCGCCGGGAAGTCCTCCGCGGCCAAGCCGAAACGTGTTGGGCCCGAGAAACTTACCGGCGCCCAATCGGTGATCCGGTCGCTGGAGGAACTCGACGTCGAGGTGATCTTCGGCATCCCCGGCGGAGCCGTGTTGCCGGTCTACGACCCGCTGTTCGACTCGAAAAAGCTTCGCCACGTGCTGGTCCGCCACGAGCAGGGTGCCGGCCACGCCGCCAGCGGCTACGCCCACGCGACCGGCAAGGTCGGGGTGTGCATGGCGACGTCGGGGCCCGGCGCCACCAATCTGGTCACGCCGTTGGCCGACGCCCAGATGGACTCGGTTCCCGTCGTCGCGATCACCGGACAGGTCGGTCGCACGCTGATCGGCACCGACGCCTTCCAGGAGGCTGACATCTCCGGCATCACGATGCCGATCACCAAGCACAACTTCCTGGTTCGCTCGGGCGACGAGATTCCGCAGGTGCTCGCCGAGGCCTTCCACATCGCCGCCTCGGGGCGTCCCGGTGCGGTGCTCGTCGACATCCCCAAAGACGTGCTGCAGGGCCAGTGCACGTTCAACTGGCCGCCGCGCATGCACCTGCCCGGCTACAAGCCCACCACCAAACCGCACAACCGGCAGATCCGCGAGGCCGCCAGGCTGATCGCGGACGCGCGCAAACCGGTGCTCTACGTCGGCGGCGGCGTCATCCGCGGCGACGCGACCGAGTTACTGCACGAGCTGGCCGAGCTGACCGGCATCCCGGTGGTGACCACCCTGATGGCGCGCGGCGCGTTCCCCGACAGCCACCGCCAGCACCTGGGCATGCCCGGCATGCACGGCACCGTCGCCGCGGTGGCGGCGCTGCAGCGCAGCGACCTGCTGATCGCGCTGGGAACCCGCTTCGACGACCGGGTGACCGGGAAACTGGACACCTTCGCACCGGAGGCCAAGGTCATTCACGCCGACATCGACCCGGCCGAGATCGGCAAGAACCGCCACGCCGACGTGCCGATCGTCGGCGACGTCAAAGCCGTCATCACCGACCTGATCGCGATGCTGCGCCACTACGACGTTCCCGGCAATGTCGATATGACCGAATGGTGGAGCTACCTCGACGAGGTCCAGTCCACCTATCCGCTGAGCTATGACCCGCAGAGCGACGGCAGCCTGGGTCCCGAATACGTCATCGAGAAGTTGGGTCAGATCGCCGGCCCGGACGCGGTGTACGTCGCCGGCGTGGGTCAGCACCAGATGTGGGCGGCGCAGTTCGTCTCATACGAGAACCCGCGCACCTGGATCAACTCCGGCGGGCTGGGCACCATGGGATTCGCCATCCCGGCGGCCATGGGGGCCAAGATGGCTCGCCCGGAGGCGGAGGTGTGGGCCATCGACGGCGACGGCTGCTTCCAGATGACCAACCAGGAGCTGGCCACCTGCGCGATCGAAGGCGTGCCGATCAAGGTGGCGCTGATCAACAACGGCAACCTGGGCATGGTGCGCCAGTGGCAGACGCTGTTCTACGAGGAGCGGTACTCGCAGACGGACCTCGCCACGCATTCGCATCGCATCCCGGACTTCGTGAAGCTGGCGGAGGCGCTGGGGTGTGTCGGATTGCGTTGTGAGCGTGAGGAAGACGTCGAGGACGTGATCAAACAGGCGCGGGCGATCACCGACCGCCCGGTGGTGATCGACTTCATCGTCGGCGCGGACGCGCAGGTATGGCCGATGGTGGCCGCCGGCACCAGCAACGACGAGATTCAGGCCGCCCGCGGCATTCGCCCGCTGTTCGACGACGAGAGCGAAGGGCACGCCTGATGAACACCCACACGCTGTCGGTGCTGGTGGAGGACAAACCGGGTGTGCTCGCCCGCGTGGCGGCGCTGTTCTCCCGGCGCGGGTTCAACATCGAGTCGCTGGCCGTCGGTGCCACCGAGCAGAAGGACATGTCGCGGATGACCATCGTGGTCAGCGCCGAGGAGACCCCGCTCGAGCAGATCACCAAGCAGCTCAACAAGCTGATCAACGTCATCAAGATCGTCGAGCTGGACGACGGGGCCGCGGTGTCCCGGGAGTTGGCGCTGATCAAGGTGCGCGCAGACGCCGGTAGCCGCAGCCAGGTCATCGAAGCGGTGAACCTGTTCCGCGCCAAGGTGATTGACGTTTCACCCGAGGCGCTCACGATCGAGGCGACGGGTGACCGCGGCAAGATCGAGGCGCTGCTGCGGGTGCTGGAGCCCTTCGGCATCCGCGAGATCGTCCAGTCCGGCGTGGTGTCGTTGTCCCGCGGTCCGCGCGGCATCACCACGGCCAAGTAACACACAAGGAGAGATTCAACAGTGGCACTAGAAATGTTCTACGACGACGACGCAGACCTGACGATCATCCAGGGCCGCAAGGTCGGCGTGATCGGTTACGGCAGCCAGGGTCACGCGCACTCGCTGAGCCTGCGCGACTCGGGTGTGCAGGTGCGCGTCGGTCTGAAGGAGGGTTCGAAGTCCCGGGCCAAGGTCGAAGAGCAGGGTCTGGAGGTCGACACCCCCGCCGAGGTGGCCAAGTGGGCCGACGTGATCATGTTGCTGGCGCCCGACACCGCGCAGGCGGACATCTTCGCCAGCGACATCGAGCCCAACCTCAAGCCCGGCGACGCACTGTTCTTCGGGCACGGGCTCAACATCCATTTCGGCCTGATCAAGCCGCCGGCCGATGTCACCGTCGCGATGGTCGCCCCGAAGGGGCCCGGCCACCTGGTGCGCCGCCAGTTCGTCGACGGCAAGGGTGTGCCCTGCCTGATCGCTGTGGACCAGGACCCGACCGGCAAGGGTGAGGCGCTGGCGCTGTCCTACGCCAAGGCCATCGGAGGCACCCGCGCCGGCGTCATCAAGACCACCTTCAAGGACGAGACCGAGACCGACCTGTTCGGTGAGCAGGCCGTGTTGTGCGGCGGCACAGAGGAATTGGTGAAGGCCGGTTTCGACGTGATGGTGGAGGCCGGCTACCCGCCGGAGATGGCGTACTTCGAGGTGCTGCACGAACTCAAGCTGATCGTCGACCTGATGTACGAGGGCGGCATCGCCCGGATGAACTACTCGGTGTCCGACACCGCGGAGTTCGGCGGGTATCTGTCGGGACCGCGCGTGATCGACGCCGGCACCAAAGAGCGGATGCGGGAGATCCTGCGCGACATCCAGAACGGCGAATTCGTCAAGAAGCTGGTCGCCAACGTCGAGGGCGGCAACAAGCAGCTGGAGCAACTGCGCAAGGAGAACGCCGAGCACCCCATCGAGGTGACCGGCAAGAAGCTGCGTGACCTGATGAGCTGGGTCGACCGGCCGATCACCGAGACGGCGTAAGTTTCTGGCGCCGAACGTGCACTGAGGGCGAATTTTTCGCGATTTTGTCGCCGTGAGTGCACGTTCGGCGGTTAGGGTCCTGCGAGGCGGCCGGCCGTGACGACCACCCGCCGGGCCAGGTGATCCAGGGCTTTGCCGGTCGCCTCGTCGAACTTGTGGATGTTGTCGTGGGTGGAGACCAGGCTCACCCCGTACGGATTGCCGTCGACGAACTTGCACGGGTCGGTGTATCCCGGCGGCACGATGATGCCGCCGAAATGCATCAGCGTGATGTAGAGCGACAGCAGCGTGGTCTCCTGGCCGCCGTGCAGGGTGTTGGACGACGTGAACGCCGCGTACACCTTGTCCGCGAGCTTGCCCTCGGCCCACAGCCCGCCCAGCGAGTCGAGGAAGGCGCGCAGTTGCGCGGCGGGGGAGCCGAAGCGAGTCGGTGAACCGAAGATCACCGCGTCGGCCCAGACGATGTCCTCACCCGAGGCCGCCGGAAGGTCCTTGGTCGCTTCGTAATTCGCCGTCCACGCCGGGTTCTGGGCGAACGATTCCGGGTCGCGGGTTTCGGCGACGTGCCGCAGGCGGACCTGCGCGCCCGCGGACTCGGCCGCGGCGGCGACGCGTCGCGCCATCGCGGTGCCATGGCCGGTGGCCGAGTAGTAGATGATCGCGAGTTTGGTCACGAGCGCATCGTAGGGCCGCGACGGACCCCGCCCCAAGCACGCGTCGGCGCAGGTTACGGCAGTGGCGAGCCCGTCAATGCCCGCCAAAGCCAGCCGATAGGCTGGCCGGGTGAATCTGCCTGTTGTATTGATCGCCGACAAACTCGCCCAATCGACCGTCGCCGCCCTGGGAGACCAGGTCGAGGTGCGCTGGGTAGACGGGCCCGACCGGGAGAAGCTGCTGGCCGCGGTGCCGGAAGCCGACGCGCTGCTGGTCCGCTCGGCCACCACGGTCGACGCCGAGGTGCTGGCGGCCGCCCCCAAGCTGAAGATCGTCGCCCGTGCCGGGGTCGGGCTGGACAACGTCGACGTGGCGGCCGCGACCGAGCGCGGCGTCCTGGTGGTCAACGCCCCGACCTCCAACATTCACAGCGCCGCCGAGCACGCGCTGGCGCTGCTCCTGGCCGCCGCCCGGCAGATCCCGGCCGCCGATGCCTCGCTGCGCGAGCACACCTGGAAGCGGTCGTCGTTCAATGGCACCGAGGTTTTCGGCAAGACGGTCGGCGTGGTGGGGCTGGGCCGGATCGGGCAGTTGGTCGCGCAGCGGCTGACGGCCTTCGGCACCCATCTCGTCGCCTACGACCCCTACGTCTCGCCGGCCCGGGCCGCGCAGCTGGGCATCGAACTGCTGTCCCTCGACGACCTGCTCGCCCGCGCCGACTTCATCTCGGTGCACCTGCCGAAGACGCCTGAGACGGCGGGCCTGATCGGCAAAGAGGCGCTGGCGAAGACCAAACCGGGTGTCATCATCGTCAATGCCGCCCGCGGCGGCCTGATCGACGAGGCCGCGTTGGCCGAAGCGGTCAGCAGCGGACACGTCCGCGCGGCCGGCATCGACGTCTTCGCGAAGGAGCCGTGCACCGACAGCCCCCTGTTCGAGCTGCCGCAGGTGGTGGCCACACCGCATCTGGGTGCTTCCACCGCCGAGGCGCAGGACCGGGCAGGCACCGACGTCGCGGAGAGCGTGAAACTCGCTCTGGCGGGCGAATTCGTTCCCGACGCGGTCAACGTCGGCGGCGGTGTGGTCAACGAAGAGGTGGCGCCCTGGCTGGACCTGGTGCGCAAGCTCGGGGTGCTGGCCGCGTCGCTATCCGACGGTCCGCCGGTCTCGGTGTCGGTGCAGGTGCGCGGCGAGCTGGCCTCCGAAGACGTTGAGGTGCTGAAGCTTTCGGCCCTGCGCGGGCTGTTCTCGGCGGTGGTCGAGGGCCCGGTCACTTTCGTCAACGCGCCCGCGCTGGCCGAAGAGCGCGGCGTCACCGCCGAGCTCACCACGGCCTCGGAGAGCCCGAACCACCGCAGCGTCGTCGACGTGCGCGCCGTCACCTCCGACGGCGCCGCCGTCAACGTGGCCGGCACGCTGTCCGGCCCGCAGCTGGCGGAGAAGATCGTGCAGATCAACGGCCGCAACTTCGATCTGCGGGCCCAGGGCACCAACCTGGTGATCAACTACGTCGATGCCCCCGGGGCGCTGGGCAAGATCGGCACCCTGCTCGGTTCGGCGGGCGTGAACATCCATGCCGCCCAGCTCTCCGAGGACGCCGAGGGTCCCGGAGCGACCATCCTGCTGCGGCTGGATCAGGACGTGCCGCGTGAGGTCCGCTCGGCGATCGGTGCCGCGGTGGGCGCCAACAAGCTCGAGGTGGTCGATCTGTCGTGAAACTGGCGGTTATCGGCGGCGACGGTATCGGGCCGGAAGTGACGGCCGAGGCGCTCAAGGTCCTCGATGCGGTGCTGCCCGGCGTGGAGAAGACGGATTACGACCTGGGCGCGCGGCGTTTTCACGCCAGCGGTGAGCTGCTGCCGGAATCGGTGCTCGTCGAACTGCGCCAGCACGACGCCATCCTGCTCGGGGCGATCGGCGACCCGTCGGTGCCCAGCGGCGTGCTCGAGCGGGGTCTGTTGCTGCGCCTGCGTTTTGAGCTGGATCATCACGTCAACCTGCGGCCGGGCCGGCTGTATCCCGGCGTGAGCAGCCCGTTGGCGGGCAACCCGCACATCGATTTCGTGGTGGTCCGCGAGGGCACCGAAGGCCCGTACACCGGTACCGGCGGCGCGATCCGCACCGGGACGTCTCACGAGGTGGCGACCGAGGTGAGCCTGAACACCGCCTTCGGCGTGCGCCGCGTGGTGGCCGACGCCTTCGAGCGCGCCCAGCGCCGGCGCAAACACCTGACGCTGGTGCACAAGACCAACGTGCTGACCTTCGCCGGGAAGTTGTGGTCGCGGATCGTGGCCGAGGTCGGGGCGGACTACCCCGATGTCGAGGTGGCGTACCAACACGTCGACGCCGCCACCATCTTCATGGTCACCGACCCCGGACGCTTCGACGTGATCGTCACCGACAACCTGTTCGGCGACATCATCACCGACTTGGCGGCGGCGGTGTGCGGCGGAATTGGCTTGGCCGCCAGCGGAAACATCGATGCCACGCGGACCAACCCGTCGATGTTCGAGCCGGTGCACGGCAGCGCGCCCGACATCGCCGGTCAGGGCATCGCCGATCCGACCGCGGCGATCATGTCGGTGGCGCTGCTGCTCGCCCATCTCGGCGAGGACGACGCCGCTAGTCGGGTGGACCGGGCCGTCGAGGCCTATCTGGCGACTCGTGGGAACGAACGGCTCGCCACCAGCGCAGTCGGCGAAAGGATTGCCGCCGGGCTGTAGTTGCTGCCCTGGTTTCTAAGCCCGGCGGCAGCAGCCGCGCCGGCACCAGCGGTACCGCGACCGCCGGGAACAGCCCACACAGTATCCACGCGTTCGGATATTTCGCGGCGGTGATCAAGGCACCGAACACCGGCGGCGCGGCGGCCGCCAACGCCCGCTGGGTGGTGTTCTGAATGCCCAGCGCCCGCCCGCTCCAGAAGGGGCCGGCGTATTCGGTGATGGCCGTGGCCTCCAAACCGTTGTCGAGCACGGCGATCACCGAGATCGCGACCATCAGGGGCGCCTGGTAACTCGAATTCAGAAAGTCGGCCCAGGCCAGGAGGAAAAGGGTGAGGGCGGCCGCCGCCGCGATGATCCGGACCGGTCGCATTCGAGAGCCGACGCGGTCGGACCAGCGGCCCACCAGGACCCGGCCGATCGCGCCGAGCAACTGTGACAGGGTGACCAGGCTACCGGCCGCCGCCACCGACCAGTGCAGGTTCCTGATCAGCCACACCAGCATGAAGGTGACGGTCACCGTCTGCGGAACCATCAACAGCCCGGCCACCGTGTGAATTCGCCACAGTGCCAACGACCCTCGGTAGGGGCTGGCGAGTTCGGTGTCGCTGGCCGTCTCCCGCGGCTTGCGGGGCGGGTCGATGACGCCGACCGCACTCGCCACCGCTCCCAACGCGCACGCCATGGCCGCGAATTTCAGCCCCGCGCTCGGCCCGTGTTCGGCCAGCTCGGGAATCACCAGCGCTCCCAGGGCTATTCCGAGGGGCTGCGCGGTTTGGCGGACACCCATGGCCAGGCCACGTTGCTGCGGGGGGAACCACGCCGACACCAGCCGCCCACCGGCGGTGTTGCAGCTGGCCGCGGCCATGCCCCCGAGAAACAAATAGACGGCCATCAGCATCATCGAATGCGTCGATGCCGCGGCGTATGCCGCCACCGCGGTGAGCGCCAAACCCGCTGCCATGACTTCCCGCTCGCCCACCCGGTCCAGCACGTACCCCCACGCCACCAGCGTGACCACCATGCCCCAGCTGGGCATCGAGGACAACAGACCGGCTTCCGCGAGCGGGATCCCGCGCGCCGCCTGGAGCGAGGGGATCAGGAACGCGACGCCGTTGATGAACAGGAAGGAACTGGCCGTGGCGACCAGCGATACCACCACGATGGACCAGCGCGCGCCCGCACCCAGCTCACGCGCGGTGGCCGGCCCCGTGTGCATTCCTCATGCTCGCACACGCACCGGAAACCGCTGGTAATCCTCGCGCCGCCCTTCCCGTTGCGATGACCGGCCACGGGGGCAGGGCGCCCATCACAAGGTTCGTCGTGACGGCCCGCCGCGCCCGGCCAACGCCGCGATCGCGACCCTCACTAGGCTCAACGAAATGCGCCTTGGTCGAATCGCCAGCCCGGACGGTGTCGCCTTCGTCAGCATCGAGGGCGAACTCGCCGATCCCGCCGCGATGGTCGCCCGCGAGATCGCCGAGCATCCCTTCGGCACGCCGAACTTCACCGGCCGGTCGTGGCCGCTGGCCGATGTGCGGCTGCTGGCTCCGATACTGGCGAGCAAGGTGGTCTGCGTCGGCAAGAACTACACCGATCACATCGCGGAAATGGCCGAACTCACCGGCCCGGCGGCGCCGGATCCGATCATCTTCCTCAAGCCCAACACGGCCATCGTCGGCCCGAACGTGCCGATTCGGCTGCCCGCCAACGCATCACCGGTGCATTTCGAGGGGGAGCTGGCCGCGGTCATCGGGCGGCCCTGCAAGGACGTCACCGCCGCGGAGGCCGCCGGCAGCATCCTCGGTTACACCATCGGCAACGACGTGTCCGCCCGCGACCAACAGAAGTCCGACGGTCAATGGACCCGCGCCAAAGGGCACGACACCTTCTGCCCGGTGGGGCCGTGGATCGTCACCGACGTCGACCCGGCGGATCTCGAGATACGAACCGAGGTCAACGGCGAAGTGAAGCAACACAGCCGGACCTCGCTGATGATCCACGACGTCGGCGCCATCGTCGAATGGATCTCGGCCGTGATGACCCTGCTCCCCGGCGACCTCATCCTCACCGGAACGCCCGCAGGAGTCGGCCCGATCGAGCATGGCGACACCGTCTCCATCACCATCGAAGGGATCGGAACCCTCACCAATCCCGTGGTCCGTAAGGGAAAGCCGTGACCGCCGCCACGAAGGTCCGGGTCAGGTTCTGCCCGTCTCCCACGGGCACCCCGCACGTCGGCATGGTCCGCACCGCGCTGTTCAACTGGGCCTACGCCCGGCACACCGGCGGCACCTTCGTCTTCCGCATCGAGGACACCGACGCCGAACGCGACAGCGAGGAAAGCTATCTGGCCCTGCTCGACGCGCTGCGCTGGCTCGGCCTCGACTGGGACGAAGGCCCCGAAGTGGGCGGACCCTACGGCCCCTACCGGCAATCGCAGCGCAAGGAGATCTACCGCGACGTGGTGGCCAAGCTGCTCGAAGCGGGCGAGGCCTACTATGCGTTCTCGACCCCGGAAGAGGTTGAGGCGCGCCACATCGCGGCGGGCCGCAATCCCAAACTGGGGTACGACAACTTCGACCGGCATTTGACCGATGCCCAGCGCGCCGCGTTCCTGGCCGAGGGGCGCAAGCCGGTGGTGCGGCTGCGGATGCCCGACGAGGACCTCGCCTGGGACGACCTGGTGCGCGGAACCACGACCTTCGCCGCGGGCAGCGTGCCGGACTTCGCGCTGACCCGCGCCAACGGAGATCCGTTGTACACCTTGGTCAACCCGTGCGACGACGCGCTGATGAAGATCACCCACGTGCTGCGCGGCGAGGACCTGCTGCCCTCGACGCCGCGCCAGCTCGCGCTGTACCGGTCGCTGATCCGGATCGGCATCGCCGAGCGCGTCCCGGAGTTCGCCCATCTGCCAACGGTATTGGGGGAGGGCACCAAGAAGCTCTCCAAGCGCGACCCGCAGTCGAATCTGTTCGCCCACCGCGACCGGGGGTTCATCCCCGAAGGGTTGCTCAATTATCTGGCGCTGCTGGGTTGGGCCATCGCCGACGACCACGATCTGTTCAGCCTCGACGAGATGGTGGCCGCCTTCGACGTCGTCGACGTCAACTCCAACCCGGCGCGGTTCGACCAGAAGAAGGCCGACGCGCTCAACGCCGAGCACATCCGAATGTTGGAGCCGGCGGACTTCGCGGGCCGGCTGCGCGACTACTTCGACGCCCACGGCCGTCGGCTCGGGTTGGATGACGCCGCGTTCGCCACCGCCGCCGACCTGGTGCAGACCCGCATCGTCGTGCTCGCCGACGCGTGGGACCTGCTGAAGTTCCTCAACGACGACGAATACGCCATCGACCCCAAGGCCGCCGCCAAGGAACTCGGCGCGGACGCGGCCGCGGTACTCGACGCCGCGCTGGCCGCGCTCGAGGGCGCGACGGACTGGACCACGGCCCAGATCGAGTCCGCGCTCAAGGCGGCGCTCATCGAAAAGTTGGGCCTCAAACCACGCAAGGCGTTCGGTCCGATCAGGGTTGCCGCCACGGGAACGACAATCAGCCCGCCGTTGTTCGAATCACTGGAGTTGCTGGGCCGTGACCGCAGCCTGCTGCGGTTGCGCGCCGCGCGGGAATCGGTCGGCGGATAGGCGAGGACCTCGCGTGCGGATTGTGTGCCGAGTCTTTGGTAGTCTGCACTGCGGCTCACAAAGCCGACAACGGCTGGCAGCGGCGGTCTTCCGGGCAGCGTGATATGGCTCCGGATGAGCGTTGACCAGCGGTTTTAGGCAGCCGATGGGGTATGGTGTAATTGGCAACACAGCTGATTCTGGTTCAGCCATTCTAGGTTCGAGTCCTGGTACCCCAGCAAAACCGCACCACCTCAAGCGATTAGGTGGGCTTTCGAGTGTGAGCTATGCTGGCACTCCGGATCGTGTCTGGCCCCGTCGTCTAGCGGCCTAGGACGCCGCCCTCTCACGGCGGTAGCGTGGGTTCGAATCCCATCGGGGCTACAAACAACTACTGACCGGTCCCCAGCACGGCTGGTGCCGTCGACCCGCCCACCGGCATGGCCGGCAATCCGAGTTTGCGATGGTCCCACGAGCGGGCGCGCCGGGCGACGATGCGCACGCAGACGCGCTTGTTCATCATCTGCTCGACGAAGGGCTTCATCTCGTCGCTGTACGGGCCGGTGTAGCGCTCGAACACGCTGACGCCCACCCGGTGCGAGACGTCGGGATCGTCGATGATCTCCGCGACGCCTTCGAACGACACTCCGCGCAACGTGTCGTAGGTGTCGCCGTCCTCGATCAGGAAGCTCACCCGCGGGTCACGTTTGAGGTTGACCGCCTTCTGCGACTTCGCCTTGGTCTCCAGCCAGATCTCGCCGTCCACGACGGCGTACCACATCGCGGTCAGATGCGGCTGGCCGTCGGGGCCGACGGTGGCCAGCGTGCCGGTCCGGCTCTTCACGACGAAGTCGGCGATCTCGTCCTCGGACATGACGATGCTCGCGCGCTGATTGGTTCCCATGGCGGTCAGTCTGTCAGGCCGCGTCAGGTCGGCTGTGCACCGGTGGCGTTCAGTGTGCGCCGATGGCTTCGAGTGTGCGTGTGCGGCGGGGTTTTGGCGATGTCACCGCCGTAGTTGCACTCGCGACGCCATCGATGCACACTCGGCGGCCCTAGAGCCGGCGGGTGAGCGCTTCGGCCGCGGAAATGAGATCCGCGGCCCAGCGCGCGCCCGGACGCCTGCCGATCCGGTCGACGGGTCCCGACACCGAGATCGCGGCGACGACGGCACCGCGGCCGTCGCGCACGGGAACCGACACGCTCGCCACCCCGGGCTCTCGCTCGGCCACGCTTTGCGCCCAGCCGCGGCGCCGCACTTCCGCCAGGGTGCGCTCGGTGAACTTCGCCGACGGCAGCACCGCCTTTTGCGTGGCAGCGTCACTGTGAGCCAGCAGCACCTTGGCGCCCGAGCCCGCAGTCATCGGCAGGCGCGCCCCGACCGGGACCGTATCGCGAAGGCCGGCAGCGGGTTCCAGGGCCGCCACACAAACCCGTGTGGTGCCCTCGCGGCGGTACAGCTGCACGCTCTCCCCAGTGGTCTCGCGAAGCAGGGGGAGTACCCCCGCGCTGGCGGCCAGCAGCGGGTCGTTGACGTGGGCCGCGAGCTCGGTCACGGCCGGACCGAGTCGCCAGCGCCCCTCGTCGTCACGAGCCACCAGGCGATGTACTTCGAGCGCGGCGGCCAACCGATACGCGGTGGCCCTGGGCAATCCGGTCCGTTCGCACAGTTCGGCCAACCCGCAGGGGGATTGGGCGATCGTGTGCAGGATGCCCACGGCTTTGTCGAGAACGCCGATGCCGCTATGCTGTCTCACAAAGAGATACTAGCGTCTCGCATTCTGAGATCACAGCCCATGGTCGATCGGCGAGCCGCGCGTGAGGCGAATCGAGGCGAATTTCAGATGGGATCCGGCAAGCCGCGCACCCTGGCCGAAAAGGTGTGGGACGACCACGTTGTGGACAGCGGGGGCGGTGACGCTCCCGACCTGATCTATATCGACCTGCATCTGGTGCACGAGGTCACCAGCCCGCAGGCTTTCGACGGACTGCGCCTGGCCGGCCGACCGGTGCGACGGCCCGATCTGACGCTGGCCACCGAGGACCACAACGTGCCCACCATCGACATCGACAAGCCGATCGCCGACCCGGTGTCGCGCACCCAGGTCGAGACGTTGCGCCGGAACTGTGCCGAATTCGGTGTTCGGCTCTACCCGATGGGCGACATCGAGCAGGGCATCGTGCATGTCGTCGGGCCGCAATTGGGCCTCACCCAACCGGGAATGACGATCGTCTGTGGTGATAGTCACACGTCGACGCACGGCGCGTTCGGCGCACTGGCGATGGGCATCGGCACCTCGGAGGTCGAGCATGTGCTGGCCACCCAGACGTTGCCGCTGCGGCCATTCCAGACGATGGCCGTCAATGTCGACGGGGACCTGCCCGCCGGCGTGACGGCCAAGGACGTCATTCTCGCGTTGATCGCCAAGATCGGCACCGGCGGCGGGCAGGGGCACGTCATCGAATACCGCGGCAGCGCCATCGAATCGCTGTCGATGGAAGGCCGGATGACGATCTGCAACATGAGCATCGAGGCCGGCGCCCGGGCGGGCATGGTGGCCCCGGACGCGACCACGTACGAATTCCTGCGCGACAAGCCGCACGCGCCGCAGGGTGCGCTGTGGGACGCGGCCATGCGCTATTGGGAACAGCTGCACACCGACCCCGGCGCCGTCTTCGATACCGAGGTCCACCTCGACGCCGCATCGTTGAGCCCGTTCGTGACGTGGGGAACCAATCCCGGGCAGGGCGTGCCGCTGGCCGCGGCCGTACCCGACCCGGAGCTGATGACCGGCGACGCCGAGCGACAGGCCGCCGAGAAAGCGTTGGCTTACATGGACCTTCGGCCGGGCACTCCGATGCGCGACATCGCGGTCGACACCGTGTTCGTGGGCTCGTGTACCAACGGTCGTATCGAAGACCTGCGGGTGGTCGCCGACGTGCTGCGCGGCCGCAAGCTGGCCCCCGGCCTGCGGATGCTCGTGGTGCCGGGGTCCATGCGGGTGCGCGCTCAGGCCGAAGCCGAAGGGCTGGGCGAGGTTTTCACCGCCGCGGGCGCCGAATGGCGGCAGGCGGGCTGCTCGATGTGCCTGGGGATGAATCCGGACCAGCTGGCGCCGGGGGAACGGTGCGCGGCGACCTCCAACCGCAACTTCGAAGGGCGCCAGGGGAAAGGCGGCCGCACGCATTTGGTGTCTCCGGCCGTCGCCGCCGCGACCGCAGTTCGCGGCACATTGTCCTCACCGGCCGATTTGAACTGACGTAATCAAGAAGAACGGATGACCATGGAAGCATTTCACACCCACACCGGTATCGGGGTGCCGTTGCGGCGGTCCAATGTCGACACCGATCAGATCATTCCCGCGGTGTATTTGAAGCGGGTCACCCGAACCGGTTTCGAGGACGGGCTGTTCGCCAGCTGGCGCTCGGATCCCTCATTCATCCTCAACCTCAGCCCCTTTGACCGGGGGTCGGTCCTGGTCGCCGGGCCTGATTTCGGCACCGGCTCGTCGCGTGAGCACGCCGTGTGGGCGCTCATGGACTACGGATTCCGGGTGGTCATCTCGTCTCGATTCGGTGACATCTTCCGGGGCAACGCGGGCAAGGCGGGGCTCCTGGCGGCAGAAGTCTCCCAAGACGGCGTGGAACTGCTTTGGAAGCTCATCGAGCAGAGCCCGGGACTGGAAATCACTGCCAATCTTCAAGATCGAAATATCACCGCGGGAACGACGGTGTTGCCGTTCAAGATTGACGACCACACGGCCTGGCGGCTCCTTGAAGGACTCGACGATATAGCCCTTACGCTGCGGAAACTCGAAAAAATCGAGTCTTACGAGGCCGCCTATCCGCAGTGGAAACCGCGCACTCTGCCCGCCTCCTGAACGGTCGAGAAGGCCGGAATTTCTTCTCGCTCACCTAACTAAACCGGGCCGATTTTCGAGTGCCGCCACCGGTCAAGGGGGGCAACCGGATTGCGAAACCGCCGATTGTCCGACCCTGAAATTGCGCGTGGCTCTTGGAAATTTGCTGGGTGAGGGTTTACCGTGTGCTCAGTCGGTTCAAATCGAGGACCAACTAGCGTCGGAGGGATTGGATGAATAAGGCAGAGCTCATTGATGTGCTCACACAGAAATTGAACACCGATCGTCGGCAGGCGACCGCCGCCGTCGAGAACGTCGTCGACACCATTGTGCGTGCGGTGCACAAGGGCGACAGCGTCACCATCACGGGGTTCGGTGTGTTCGAGCAGCGGCGCCGCGCGGCCCGGGTGGCCCGCAACCCGCGTACCGGCGAGACGGTGAAGGTGAAGCCGACCTCCGTCCCGGCGTTCCGGCCCGGTGCTCAATTCAAAGCGGTTGTGTCTGGCGCACAGCGTCTCCCGTCGGAAGGACCTGCAGTGAAGCGTGGTGTAGTGGCAACCGGCGCGGCCAAGAAGACCGCGGCGAAGAAGGCTCCAGCCAAGAAGGCCGCAGCGAAGAAGGCTGCGCCCGCCAAGAAGGCCCCGGCCAAGAAGGCCGTGACCAAGGCTCCGGCCAAGAAGGCGGCGACGAAGGCCCCGGCCAAGAAGGCCGTGACCAAGGCCCCGGCCAAGAAGGCCGCGACCAAGGCTCCGGTGAAGAAGGTCGCGGCGAAGAAGGTCGCTACCAAGGCTCCCGCCAAGAAGGCCGCGGCAAAGAGGCCGGCCAGCAAGGCTCCGGCCAAGAAGGCCACCGCGCGGCGCGGTCGCCGTTAAGGCAGCAGCCCAACTCTAGACGCGAATACCCTTCGGGTGGCAGCGATGCACCCGAAGGGTATTTGCGTGTTATGCGCGCACGTTGGCGGCCAGCGCGCCGCCGATGTGGTCGGCCGCCACCAGTCGGCCGCCCGACAGTGAAAGCACCCAGGCGCTGCCCTTGTGGTTGCGCGACTTGTCGGGGCTCACCCCGTCCCGTGCGCACCACCAGGCGATCAGGTCCGGGATCACCTTGCCCTGCGTGCAAATGACCGGTGTCCCTTGCTGCTCGGCGATGGCCAGCATCCGGTGGCGGGCGCGTTTGGGGCTCTTGGCGTAGGCCTCCTCGGTGAGGGCGGGCTCATTGTGCACGGGGACGCCCAATTCCGCGGCGAGCGGCTCCACCGTCTGATGGCAACGCAGGCGATCGGCCGCGTACACGTCGGTGGCGCCGAAGGCCAGCAGCTGCGGAACCAGCGCCTCGGCTTGCGCACGTCCCCGCTTGTCCAGCGGCCGCTGCGTGTCGTCGCCTTTGAATCGCGATTTCCGGCCGGCGGTGCCGTGCCGGACCACCAGCACGGTATGCGTGTCAGCGGGATGTTTCATGAAGTGGCGCAGCATTTTTCGATCATGCGAATAGGTGAGCATGTTCAGTGCTTCCGGCACCGGCACCCACACCAATTGGTCGACCTCGTTGCCGGGGGTGAAGTCGCCGCCGGTGCTGCGCGCCGCCCAGTAGTAGACCTTCTTGACGCCGGCCTCGATCGGGTAGCTCACCATGTCCAGCCGCCTGCCCAGCAGCGCGTGCTGGCCCGTCTCCTCGCACACCTCGCGGACCGCGGCGACGGGCGCCGTCTCGCCGGGGTCGACTTTCCCCTTGGGCAGTGACCAGTCGTCGTAGCGGGGGCGATGGATCACCGCGACCTCCAGGCCGGGGTTGGACGAATCGGTCGGCCGCCACAGGACCGCCCCGGCGGCATACACGATGCGGCTTCCCGGACGCCGAGCGGTGGACGAGCTCTTGGTCGGCAACTCAACTCCTGCAGGTCAATTCGGTCGGGTCGCGCGCATGGTGCGGTGCGGCCGGAAACAACCGTAAATCACCACACAGGGGGTTACGGAGTGCGGTGCCGCTCCATCAACGACACTTGGTGGTCGCGCACGCTGTGGCCGTCCTGCGGCGACGCGGTCCATTGCCCGTCGGCTCCCAGCTCCCAGCAGCGGGTGGACGGGTCCAGTGCGGACTCGAACAAGTCGTCCAGGTATGAGGTCAGCCTCGGGTCCTTCACCTGAGCGAGCGCCTCGACGCGCCGGTCGAGGTTGCGGTGCATCATGTCCGCGCTGCCGATCCAGAACTCGTTGATGCGGTTGAAATGCATGATGCGGGAATGCTCCAGGAAGCGGCCGAGGATGGACCGGACCGTGATGTTCTCCGAGAACCCTTCCGCGCCGGGGCGCAGCGCGCAGATCCCGCGCACCACCACCTCGACTCGCACATCCGCCCGCGACGCGCGATACAGCGCGTCGATCACCTGCTCGTCGACGAGGGCGTTCATCTTCAGGCGGATCCGGCCGCCGCCGTGCTCGCGGTGGGCGGCGATCTCACGGTCGACGCGTTCGATGATGCCGGTGCGAATTCCGTGCGGGGCCACCAGAAGGTTGCGGTAGGAGACCTTGCGCGAATAGCCGGTGAGTGAATTGAACAAATCGGTCAGATCCGCGCCGATCTCGGGAGAGGCCGTCAGCAGGCCGACATCTTCGTACAGCCGTGCCGTCTTTCCGTTGTAATTGCCGGTTCCGATGTGGCAATAGCGGCGGATCGCCGAACCCTCGCGCCGGACCACCAGGCAGGTCTTGCAGTGCGTCTTGAGCCCGACATAGCCGTAGACGACGTGCACGCCCGCCTGTTCCAGCTCGCGCGCCCAGCGGATGTTGGCCTGCTCGTCGAAGCGCGCCTTGATTTCTACGAGCGCCACCACCTGCTTGCCGGCCTCGGCGGCGTTGATGAGCGCCCGAACGATGGGCGAGTCACCGGATGTGCGGTACAGCGTCTGCTTGATGGCCAGCACATTGGGGTCGGCGGCGGCCTGCTCGATGAATCGCTGGACGCTGGTGGAGAACGACTCGTACGGATGATGCAGCAGCACATCGCCTTCGCGCAGCGTGGCGAAGATGCTCCGGGGCGTCTCGCGGTCGACGAATGCCGGGCTGGTGGCCGGAACGAACGCCGGGTCCTTGAGCGCCGGCCGGTCGAGGCTGTAGATCTGCCACAGTGACGACAGATCGAGAAGGCCGGGCACCTCGATGACGTCACCCGGGTTCACGTCGAGCTCGCGCAGCAGCAGTTCGAGCATGCTCTCGGTCATGTCGTCGGCGACCTCGAGTCGCACCGGCGATCCGAACCGCCTGCGCGCCAACTCCCGTTCCAGCGCTTGCAGCAGGTCCTCGTCGCGGTCCTCTTCGACCTCGTAGTCCGCATTGCGGGTGATGCGGAAGGCGTGGTGCTGAACGATCTCCATGCCCGGGAACAGCACCGGCAAAAAGGCCGCGATCAGCTCTTCCATTGGCAGGTAGCGGATTATGGGATGCCCGTCGGCGTCGTCGGCGTTCTCGCGCACCGCCAGTTCGACGAAGCGGTCCACGTTGTTGGGCACCTTCACCCGCGCGAAGTGCTGGCTGCCGTCCTCGGGCTGACGGACCATGACCGCCAGGTTCAGGCTCAGCCCACTGACGAAGGGGAACGGGTGCGCGGGGTCGACTGCGAGCGGCGTGAGCACGGGAAAGACCTGTTCGTGGAAATAGGTCGACAGCTCGTCGCGCTCACCCTGGTCCAAATCTGCCCACGTGACTATATGTATGCCTTCCCCGGCGAGCGCCGGGCGCACCGAATCGAGGAACACCCGCGCGTGCCGGGTGGCGATTCGCTGAGTCTGCTCGCCGATGACCGCCAGTTGCTCGCGCGGCGTCAGCCCGTCGGCTGAACGCACCGACAGTCCCATCTCGTCACGGCGCTTGAGGCCGGCGACGCGCACCATGTAGAACTCGTCGAGGTTGGAGGCGAAGATCGCCAGAAACTTGGCTCGCTCCAACAGCGGCAACGAGGTGTCCGCGGCCAGCGCCAGCACGCGGGCGTTGAAGTCCAGCCAGCTCAGCTCCCGGTTGAGGTAGCGGTCCTCCGGAAGGTCGGGGATCGCTGACGGCGTCGCGGCGGGCGGCGCGGTCACGGCCGAGTCGCCGTGATGCCAGAAGTTCTCGTCGGGGCGCGCCTCAGCTTCGGTTTCAGTCACCCTGCGATCATTGCTCATCACGCGCCCCTGCTGCTAGCGCTCGACGGACATCCGTTCGCCGTTGGGGCGACGTTCACCCCGACGACAGGTGTACCGCGTCGCGGTCGGGGTCACTGATGCGCGAGCGCCCGGACGGTCGCCGCCCCCACCCCGAGCCGGCGGGCGGCGGCGAGGTCGTCGGGGGTGTCGACGTCACAGCGCAGGCCCGGCCACGCGCCGGTCAGTTCGATCGCGCCCGAACGTCGGTGCCGCGCCGACGAATCGGCTCCGAATTGCGGATCGAGTGGCGCGCCGAAGGCGAACAGCGCGGCGGTCCCCGTCGCCAGCCGGTCCGCGACGAAGCTGCGCCGGTGATGCCGCGCGGCGGCGATCGCCTCGGCCAGCTCCTGCGTCTGCAGTGCCGGTAAATCACCTTGCAGCACAACGACATTCGGGAAAGACTGGGCAACCGTCCGCTCCGCGGTGGCGATGGCGTTGTTCAGCGGGTCACCGTGGCCCTCGGGCGTCGGGTCGGCCAGCACATCCGCCCCCAGCTCGGTCGCCGCCGCGGCCGCGGCCTCGTCGGGCGTGATCACGGTGATCGAACCGAGCGAGCTGACGCGTCCCGCGGCGGTCAGGGTGTCGATCAACATGGCCAGCACCACGCTCTCCCGCGTGCGCGCCGAGAACACCGGGGCCAGCCTGGTCTTGGCCGCCGCCAACCGTTTCACGGCGATGATCAGGGCGATGTCTTTTGCCGTGCCGTCGGCCCGTGTGCCGCTCATGACATGCCATCCTGCCAGCGAGCGTCCGCGCCGGACGCGCTAGCTCGCGTGACGGCCGGTCCGTGGCTGATCTAGGGTGTAGCGGCTGCAACACGCTGGAGACGACACACGGGGGTGGTGGATGGCCGGCACACCTGCCAGTTCTACGGGCGCCGTCGCGGTCATGGGTGCCGGGGCGTGGGGCACCGCACTGGCCAAGGTGCTCGTGGAGGCCGGCGGAGCGGAGGCGGCGGTCACGCTGTGGGCCCGCCGATCCGACGTCGCCGACCGGATCAACGCCACCCGATCCAACCCCGACTATCTGCCCGGCACCGTGCTGCCGGCGGGCGTCCGCGCCACCACCGAGGCGGCGGAGGCGCTCGACGGCGCGTCGACGGTGCTGTTGGCCGTGCCCGCGCAGACGATGCGCGCCAACCTCGAGGGGTGGGCGCCGGTGCTGCGCGAGGGCGCCACCCTGGTCAGCCTGGCCAAGGGCATCGAGCTGGGCACCCTGATGCGGATGAGCCAGGTCATCGTTTCGGTGACGGGCGTCGACCCGGCGCAGGTCGCGGTGATCTCGGGGCCCAACCTGGCCAGCGAGATCGCCGAATGTCAGCCCGCCGCCACCGTGGTCGCGTGCAACGACTCCGGCCGCGCCGTCGCCCTGCAGCGCATGCTGAACACCGGGTATTTCCGCCCGTACACCAACAGCGATGTCGTCGGCACCGAGATCGGCGGGGCGTGCAAGAACGTCATCGCGCTCGCCTGTGGCATGGCGGCCGGCGTCGGCCTCGGGGAAAACACCGCGGCGGCCATCATCACCCGAGGTCTGGCGGAGATCATGCGGCTGGGCATCGCGCTCGGCGCCAAGGGTGCCACGCTGGCCGGGCTGGCGGGGGTGGGCGACCTGGTCGCGACGTGCACCTCGCCGTATTCGCGCAACCGGTCGTTCGGCGAGCGCCTGGGCCGCGGCGGAACGATGGAGTCGGCCATGCAGGCCCGGGAGGGACACGTCGTCGAGGGCGTGACCTCGTGCGAGTCGGTGCTGGCGCTCGCCTCGAGTTACGACGTCGAGATGCCGCTGACCGACGCCGTGCACCGGGTCTGCCACAAAGGATTGTCGGTGGACGAGGCGATGGCCCTGCTACTGGGGCGCAGGACCAAGCCCGAGTGACTCCGCGCGGTCACCGAAACCCCAGCTGGCGGCCCGCCACCCGGCCCGAGCCGGCCGCAACCGGTAGCCTCTTTAAGTTGTGAGTGCCAGCGGAAGCCGCGTGCGCGTCGCCGTCGTATTCGGCGGGCGCAGCAACGAGCACGCCATCTCGTGTGTGTCCGCGGGCAGCATCCTGCGCAACCTCGACCCCCAGCGGTTCGAGGTGGTCGCGATCGGCATCACCCCGGAAGGGTCCTGGGTGCTCACCGACGGTGACCCGGCCGCGCTGGCCATCAGCGACCGGCGGCTGCCTGAGGTCACCGCGCAGTCGGGTACCGAACTGGCGCTGCCGGCGGACCCCCGCCGCAGCGGCCAGCTGGTCTCCCTGACGCCCGGGGCCGGCGAGGTGCTGGCGTCCGTCGACGTGGTGTTCCCCGTGTTGCACGGTCCGTACGGGGAAGACGGCACGATCCAGGGTCTGCTGGAGCTGGCCGGGGTGCCCTATGTCGGGGCCGGCGTGCTGGCCAGCGCGGCGGGCATGGACAAGGAGTTCACCAAGAAGCTGTTCGTCGCCGAAGGGTTGCCGGTCGGCGCGTACGCGGTGCTGCGCCCGTCACGGTCGGCCCTGCGACCCGAGGAGTGCGAGCGGCTGGGCCTGCCGGTGTTCGTCAAACCCGCCCGCGGTGGATCGTCGATCGGTGTCACCAGGGTGACGGACTGGGAGGACCTGCCCGCGGCGGTCGCAGTGGCCCGCCGGCACGACCCGAAGGTGATCGTGGAGGCGGCCATCACCGGCCGGGAGGTCGAGTGCGGCGTCCTCGAAATGCCCGACGGGACGGTGGAAGCCAGCACGTTGGGCGAGATCCGGGTGGCCGGCGTGCGGGGACGCGAGGACTCGTTCTACGACTTCGCCACCAAATATCTCGATGACGCAGCGGAATTGGACGTTCCGGCCAAGGTGGACGACGACGTCGCCGACACCATCCGGCAGCTGGCGATCCGGGCGTTCAAGGCCATCGACTGCCAGGGCCTGGCCCGGGTCGACTTTTTCCTCACCGACGAGGGGCCGGTGCTCAACGAGATCAACACGATGCCCGGGTTCACCACGATCTCGATGTACCCGCGGATGTGGGCGGCCAGCGGCGTCGACTATCCCACCCTGCTGGCGACCATGGTGGAAACGGCGCTGGCCCGCGGGGTGGGCCTGCGCTAGTGGCGATCGCGAGCGCGGCGTAGCCGGGCGAAGCGGGTCGCCACCCTAGAGTTAGTGGCGATCGCGAGCGCGGCGTAGCCGGGCGAAGCGGGTCGCCACCATAGTTAACCGGCCGGCGCCGGGTTGATGGGGACCGCCGCGATGGTGCGGTCGATCACTTCGGACAGTTGCTGGATGGGTGTGGGACCCGATCCCGACGGCAGCGTGAGCGCCACGTACACCGGCCGGTCCACCGTGTACCAGGTGGATCTGCCCGCGTCTCCGGCGGACTGCTGTTGGGGGCGCACGGCGAACCACTGCACCCGGTCGACGACCTGAATCGGAGATCCCACCACGAACTCGCCGGGGCGGTCGAGCCCGCAGCGCAACACCACGGGCTCGCTGTCGGGCCCGGCCCGCCACGCGGCGGCACCCCGGGGTGCCGGTTGCACGACGGGCGCGCGTTGATAGTCGCCGAGCCGCTGCGGCAGCGCCCCGGCCAGCGCCCGGCACGCCGGGCTGTCGGCCTGCGGTGCCGGGGCGGCGGGTATGGCCACCGGTTGCGGCGGTGCCGCTCGGTTCGCCGCTATCACCAGGATCACGCCGATCGCCACGACGGCCAGGGCGACCGCGGCGATGATCACCGCGGGCGGCGGCCCCCCGTCGCCACGGGGGCCGGTCTCGGCGTCGGTCGTCACCGCCCGCGCACCTCCTATCTCTGGCACGACATCACCGGCCTCTACACTGGCGCGGGCCGCTCGCGCGGGCAGTAACCCAACTTACCGCAGGTCGGCGACCGAGATGGAGGCCCGCACAGGGCGAGGACGCGCCGAAGGAGGTGGCGTGGGCGACGAGGAAACAAACCCCACCCTGCAACAGCTGGGCGAGTTCACCGTCATCGATCGCCTGGTGCGCGGCCGCCGCCAGCCGGCCGAGGTGGCGGTCGGCCCGGGCGACGACGCGGCCGTGGTGCACGCCCGGGATCGGCGCGTCGCGGTGTCGACCGACATGCTGGTGCAGGGCCGGCATTTTCGGCTGGACTGGTCCACCCCGCACGACGTCGGCCGCAAGGCCATCGCCCAAAACGCCGCGGACATCGAGGCGATGGGCGCCCGGCCCACGGCCTTCGTGGTCGCCTTCGGGGCGCCCGGTGACACGTCGGCGGCCGACGCCGACGCGCTGGTCGCCGGGATGTGGGACGAGGCGCAGCGCATCGGCGCGGGCATCGCCGGCGGCGACCTGGTCAGCTGCCCGCAGTGGGTGATCTCGGTGACGGCGCTCGGTGACCTGGACGGCCGCGCCCCGGTGCTGCGGTCCGGGGCGCAGGCCGGCTCGGTGATCGCGGTCGCCGGTGAGCTGGGCCGCTCGGCCGCCGGTTTCTCGTTGTTGGACAAGGGGATCGAGGGCTTCGACACATTGCGCCGCCGGCATCTGGTGCCGCAACCGCCCTACGGGCAGGGCGTGGCGGCGGCGGCCGGGGGAGCGCAGGCGATGATCGACGTGTCCGACGGCCTGGTCGCCGACCTGCGGCACGTCGCCGAGGCGTCGGGGGTGGCGATGGATCTGTCGACGGCGGCGCTGGGTGCGGACCACGACGCACTGACGGCCGCGGCCGCCGCCGTGCGGGCCGACCCGTGGTCGTGGGTGCTGGGCGGCGGCGAAGACCATGCCCTGGTGGCGTGTTTCGCCGGCCCCGCGCCCGCCGGATGGCGAATCATCGGCCGGGTTCTGGAGGGGAAGGCCGGAGTGCTCGTCGACGGGCAGGAGTGGACCGGGTACGCGGGCTGGCAGTCCTATGACGACTAGGGTGATCGATGCCAGGGGAGGAGCCCGATGACGGCGAGGCCGTTGACCGAACTCGTAGAGCCGGGCTGGGCGGCCGCGCTGCAGCCGGTGGCCGAGCGGGTCGCCGAGATGGGTCAGTTCCTGCGGGCCGAGATCGCGGCCGGGCGCAGGTACCTGCCGGCGGGCCCGAACGTGTTGCGGGCGTTCACCTTTCCGTTCGACAACGTCCGGGTGCTGATCGTCGGTCAGGACCCGTACCCGACGCCGGGACACGCTGTGGGGCTGAGCTTTTCGGTGGCCCCTGATGTGCGTCCGCTGCCGCGCAGCCTGGCCAACATCTTCGACGAATATGCCGCCGACCTCGGCCATCCGCTGCCCTCGTGCGGCGACCTGACGCCGTGGGCTGAGCGTGGGGTGATGCTGCTGAACAGGGTGCTCACCGTGCGGCCGAGCAATCCCGCCTCGCATCGGGGCAAGGGCTGGGAGGCGGTGACCGAGTGCGCGATCCGCGCGCTGGCGGCGCGCTCGCAGCCCATGGTGGCGATCCTGTGGGGCCGCGACGCGTCGACCCTCAAACCGATTCTGGCCGAGGGCAATTGCGTGGCGATCGAGTCGCCGCACCCGTCGCCGCTGTCGGCGTCTCGGGGGTTCTTCGGGTCGCGTCCATTCAGCCGCGCCAACGAACTCTTGACGGGCATGGGCGCCGACCCGATCGATTGGCGGCTGTCATGACCGAGACGACGGCGTTGCGGGCGCATCGCAGGGGCGGCCCCGGCCGTGGTCCGGGACTGAGGGCAAGGGGAGGGCCGGCGCCGGTGCCCGTCCCGGCGGCCGGCGAGGTCCTGGTGGCCGTCCACGCCGCCGCCATCACCTTCGACGAGTTGACCTGGGACGAAACCTGGACCCGCCTGAGCCGGACACCGGTGATCCCGTCACACGAAGTGTCGGGCGTCGTCTCCGAGGTGGCCGCGGGCGTGGCGGATTTCGCGTCCGGCGACGAGGTGTACGGGCTGATCGGCTTCGACCGCGACGGCGCGGCGGCCGAATTCGTCTGCGTGCCCGCGACGGACCTGGCCGCCAAGCCGGCGACGGTGTCGCACACCGTCGCCGCCGCGCTGCCGCTGGCCGGCCTGACCGCGCTCCAAGCACTGGTGGACCACGCCGGCGTGCGGCCGGGCGAAGCCGTGCTGGTCCACGGCGGGGCGGGCGGCGTGGGTGCGTTGACGGTACAGCTGGCCGCGATGCTGGGTGCGCACGTCACCGCGACCGTGCGTAGTGACGTCGGCGACCTCGTCCGCGGATGGGGGGCCGTCCGGGTGATCGACGTCCGCACCGAGGAATTGGCCGACGCGGCCTACGACGTCGTGATCGACACCGTCGGCGGGGAGACGCTGGACCGGTCGTTTCGCCTGCTCCGCCGCGGTGGCCGGCTGATCACGCTGTCGGCGCCGCCGCCGGCGGGCAGCGCCGACGAATGCGGCTTCACGGCAACGTTTTTCATCGTCACCCCGAACCGCGAACAGCTGGCCGAGCTGGCCCGGCTGGTCGATGGTGACCGGTTGCATGTCGAGATCGTCGAGACCTTCCCCCTCGAGCGGGGCCGCGAGGCGTTCGAAAGCGGCGGGCGTCCGGGGCGGCGCCCCGGCAAGACGGTGATCGTCGTCAGGGACTAGGTCCCCTGCTCCCGGCCTCGCGCTTGCGACGTAATCCCTTGTGTCACTTTAGCTTCAGTGGTAACAATGAGGGCTTTGTTGTCGGTGGGTGTTTCTAGAGTTTAGGGCATGGGTGCGAGTAGTCGTGAGGAGATCGTCGAGGTTATCGACGCGCTCGACGGCGACGCGGACCGCCTGTGCGACTTGTCCTTCGACGTGCTCACCACCCCGGAGCGGTTGCGCACCTTGGAGCGGGTGGAAAGCGTGGCCCGCCGCCTGCGCACACCCCAGCACGCGTTGATCAACCAGCTCGACGCGCAGGCCAGCGCCGAAGAGCTGGGCGGTTCGCTGCGTGCGGGGCTGGCCGACCGGTTGCGCACCACCAAGGCCGAGGCCGGCCGGCGCATCGCCGAAGCCCGCGACCTCGGGGAACGCCGGGCGCTGACCGGTGAGCCGTTGCCGCCGCAGCTGAGCGCGACCGCGGCCGGGCAGCGCGCCGGGCTGATCGGCGACGGGCACATCAAGGTGATCCGCGACTTTTTGGCCCACCTGCCGCTCGAGGTGGACGCGTTGACCCGCCAGGCCGCCGAGGCCGACCTGGCCGGAAAGGCCGGCGGGTATCGGCCCGACGAATTGGCCAAATACGCCCAGCGGGTCCTGGACTGGCTGCACCCCGACGGGGAATGCAGCGACGCCGAACGCTCCCGCAAACGCGGAATCACTCTGGGCAGCCAAGATTTCGACGGCATGTCCCGCATCGGTGGCCTGGTCACCCCGGAGTTGCGGGCCGCGATCGAGGCGATGTTGGCCAAGCTGGCCGCGCCGGGGGTGTGCAACCCCGACGACGAGACCCCGGTGGTCGACGAGACGCCCGATGAGGACGGGGTGCGTCGCGACACCCGCAGCCCGGCTCAGCGCAACCACGACGCGTTGCTGGCCGGGCTTCGCGGTTTGCTTGCCTCCGGCGAACTGGGCCAGCACAACGGCTTGCCCGTGTCGATCGTGGTGACCACCACGCTGACCGACTTGGAGGCTGCCGCCGGTAAGGCGCTGACCGCCGGCGGCACCCTGGTGCCCATGTCCGATGTGATCCGCTGGGCCAGCCACGCCCACCATTATTTGGCGATCTTCGACAACGGCCGGTCGCTGGCGCTGTATCACACCAGACGCCTGGCCTCACCCGCCCAGCGAATCATGCTGTACGCGAAGGATCGTGGGTGCACCAAGCCGGGGTGTGACGCCCCGGCCTACCACAGCCAGGTACACCACGTCCGCGGCTGGCAGGCCACCCGGCGCACCGACATCGACGACCTCACCCTGGCCTGCGGACCCGACAACCGGCTCGCCGAAAAAGGCTGGACCACCCGCACCAACGCCCGCGGCGAAACCGAATGGATCCCCCCACCCCACCTCGACCGCGGCCAACCCCGCACCAACAACTACCACCACCCCGAACGATTCCTCCGCGATACCGACGACGACCCCGTTTGACGTCCGGCTCGATGCCCCGATGGCGGCGACCCGCTTCGCCCGGCCAAGGCCGCGCTCACGATCGCCGCTGGCGGCCCTGAGAGCATGAGGCTATGTACGACTTGGAAGAAACCGTCCGGCAGCGGCACTCCAGCCGGCTGTTCCTGCCCGACCCGGTACCGCGCCATCTGGTGGAGGAATCGCTGGAGCTGGCCATCCGGGCGCCGTCGAATTCGAACGTGCAGCCGTGGCACATGGTGTTCGTCTCCGGCGCGGCCCGGGACCGGCTGGTCGCCGCGATGTTGGAAAAGGCCCGCGCCGAACCGCCGAACGTCCCGGAATTGCCCGCCGCGTTCGCCCATTTCCGCAGCGACACCGGCGCGCAGGTCTACGGCTCGATGGGCATCGCCCGCCACGACAGCGCGGCGCGGCGCACCGCCGTGCTGCGCAATTGGGAGTTCTTCCGCGCGCCGCTGGGCGGCATCGTCTGCATGCATCGCGAGCTCGGCTACGCCGACAGCATGGGCGTCGGCATGTTCCTGCAGACGTTGCTGCTGGCCTTGACCGCGCGCGGGCTGGGCACCTGCGTGCAGGTGGCGATCGCCGGCTATCCCGACGTCGTGCGCGAGCAGCTGAACATCCCACCCGAACTGAACATCCTGTGCGGCTTGGCCATCGGGTACGCCGACCCCGAATTTCCCGCCAACAACCTGCGCATCGGGCGCGACGCGGTGGACCGGCACGTCGTGTTCCTCGACGAGTGAGCGCCGCTTTCGCCGACCTGGGGTCTATGCACGTAAACGGGCTGGAAAACGTACCTAGGCCCCACACTCGGGCGCGTGCTGCCTCAAGAACCCTCGAAATTGACGTCCTTGGTGACGGACTTCCACTCCTCGATCGACGACGAGAGCGCGGCGATCTTGTCGCGCATGGCCTTGAGCACGTCACGGCCCAGCAGCAGCCGCAGCGGGGGCTCGTCGAGCGCGGTCACCATCAGCACCGCGGCGGCGACCTTCTTCGGGTCACCGGGGAGGTGGTCGGCGAACTGCTTGATCAGATCCTTGCGCGCCGCCACGTCGACGTAATCGGCTATCGGAGTGCCGGTTTCCTTCATCGACCGCGTCGCCCAGTCGGTGCGGAAGGCGCCCGGTTCGATGGCGGTCACCTTGATGCCCAACGGCCGCACCTCGGTGGCGAGCGCCTCGGTGACCGCCTCCAGCGCGAACTTGGTCGACGAGTAATACGCGTTGGGCGGATTGGCGACCAGGCCGGTCATCGACGACATGTTGATGATGTGCCCCGATCCGCGGGCGCGCATGGCCGGCAGCACCGCCTTGATCATGTTGACCGCGCCGAAGTAGTTGACCTCGAACAGCTTCCGGACCTCGGCGTCCTCGCCTTCCTCCACGGCGGACAGGTAGCCGTGACCGGCGTTGTTGACCAGGACGTCGACGCCGCCGAACGCCGCCTCGGCCGCCGACACCGCCGCCGCGATCTGCTCGGGGTCGGTGACGTCGAGCGCGACGGCCAGGGCGCGGTCGCCGAACTCGTCGACCAAGTCGCGCACCGCGTCGGCCCGCCGCGCGGTCACCACCGCGTCGTGGCCCGCTTCCAGTGCCGCGCGGGCGATTTCACGGCCGAAGCCGGTGGAGCATCCGGTGATCAGCCAGCGCGCCATCTCAGGCCGCCCCTTCGGGCAGCCGCCGCAGATACGCGGCGCGGCGCTCGGCGAGTTGGTCGGCCCGGGCCCCCGGGTCCACCCGCGGCAGGTGCGGCACCTCGGCGTCGAGCCGGTCCAGCTTGACCACCCGCCCGCGCGCGCCGAGGTCTTCGCGCGGGCCGGCCTCGCCGAATTCCGCCATCCGCAGCGTCAGGATGCCCTCGCGCAGCCCGTCGGAGTCGATCCAGTTGGCCACGCCCGGATCGGTCGGGGAGATCACGTAGGTGTAGCCGCCGTCCTCGTTGGCCACCGATTGCGCCTTGTTGAGACTGCCGGTGCGGTCGAGGATGTCCAGCGTGGTGCCCCAGATGTTGCTCAGCGGCACCGTGAAGTATTCGGCGCCACCGTCGTTGAGGTCCACCACGAACACCTCGTCGGGGGCGAGGTCGAAGCGGCCCATGACGTAGACCTGGTTGCGCATGGCGCCGACCTTGTCGGCCGACCAGGCCAGGTTGAAGTGGTTGGCCGGCATCTTGTACACGCCGTGACTGAGCTTGCCGGTGAAGTTGGCGAAGTAATCCATCATCGCGGCGGTGGCCTCGGCCTGCTCGTCGAGCGTGCGCGCGGGCGTCACCGGCGGCCCGCCGAGCCGTTGTACCTCAAGGTGATTGGGGTCGTCGCGGCCCCAGTCCAGCAGCACGTCGCGGATGTAGAACTCGTGCGCCGCGGGGGAGGTCCGCACGTGGTTGGGCCGGCCGCCGGCGGGGTCGGCGTCCACCGTGATGGTGAAGCTGCCGTCGGCGTCGACCCGCATGGTGCGGCCGTTGAGCACGTCGACGGTGCCCATGTGCGCATCCCACAGCGTGAAGTAGTTCTCCGTCATCCGGTGCTCGCCCACGCGGCCGCGGATCTCGTAGCGCTCGTCGCCGGAGATCGGGATCACCCGGTACACACTGTCGGGATTGTCGATGCCCCAGCGTGATCCGGGGATGCGCCGGCCGTCGACGGGGTGCGCCAGCCGGGTGATGCAGCTGACCTTGGGCCGCAGCTTGTCCTGGTTGGACGACCAGATCGCCGCCGAGAACATCACCTCGGCGAACGCGTCGTCGAACCGCTCCCGCATCGCCTCCGACGCCTTGGCCCGGCCCAGCCAGGTCTGCGCCACCGTCCGATAGGCGGCCCTGACCGTGGGGTGCTCGATCAGGTCGAGGGCGGCCAGTTCCTGTTCGTGCTGGGATTTCGTCGCGACGGGGTCTTCAGGCATGCGCTGCTCCTCGGCCACCGGCTCAGAACTTCAGATGCCGGCTGACGTCGCCGACCTGGTCGACGAACATGGTGCGGGTGTCGAACCGCCAGGCGCCGTCCACCCGTGCAAAGGTGTCCTTGTAGTGGCCGGTCACGATCACCTGCAGCGGCAGCTCGGGGGTGGCCTGTGTGACGCAGTAGTAGGACGTGCTGCGGGCGGTCCCTGCCGCCTCGTCGATGTAGAGCTGCACGTTGGTCGTGTTGTGCCTGGTCTTCGGGGTGCCGTCGGAGTAGATGCGCGTGGCCATCTCGTACATCTCGCGCACCCGGGCGGACCCGGCGAACACCGTCTCCGGTGGACCGTTCTCCACTCCGCAGATGCGGCCGTGCTCGAAGAGCGCGGCCACGCCGTCCAGGTCACCGCCGTCGAGAAGCTCGGCGTAGGTGTAGATCAGATTGGTGATTTCTTGCGCGCTGTCACTCATGTGGAACCACCTGTCGAGCCATCTCCTCCGCGTCCGCGAACAATGGTGGCAGAACCGGTCCAATTTACATAGAACCGACCATTACTCTTGATCGCCGTGACGTTACCTTGGACCCCGAGCCGGCTCGGCGACCTGACCGGCAAACGAATCATCGTGACTGGAGCGACCAACGGCGTCGGGCTGGGCACCGCCCGCGCGTTGGCTAAAGCCGGCGCGCACGTGATCCTGGCGGTGCGCAACACCGGGTTGGGCGAGCAACGCGCGGCCGAGATGGGCGGGTCGACCGAAGTCGCCAGGGTCGACCTGGCCGATCAGTCCTCGGTGCGGGCGTTCGCCTCGGCGATCGCCGACGACATCGACATCCTGATCAACAACGCCGGCGCCCTGACCGAGCGCCGGACCGAAACGGTGGACGGATTCGAGAAGACGCTGGGCACCAACCTGCTCGGCCCGTTCGCGCTGACCAATCTGCTGCTGCCCAAGGTGCGGGCACAGATCATCAACGTCGGTTCGGACGCGCACCGGTCGGCGACGCTGCACCTCGACGACCTGCACCTGCGCCGGCACAAGTGGACCCGGCTGGGCGCGTACGCGCAATCGAAGCTCGCGGTCATGCTGTGGGGCTTGGAGCTGGACCGCAGGCTGCGGGAGGCCCGGTCACCGGTGGAGACCCAGCTCACCCATCCGGGCTGGGTGGCCTCGAACCTGTCGCAGCTCGGCGACTCGCCGGTGATGTCGGTGGCCCACAGAGTGGTCAAGGTGGTGGCCGACCGGTTGGCCAACGACATCGACGAGGGCGCGGCGCCCACGCTGTACTGCATCAGCGAACCGCTGCCGCCGGGCAGCTACGTCGGGGTCACCGGCAGGTTCGGCCTGCGCGGCGGGCCGGTGCTGATCGGCCGCTCGCCGGTCGCCTGCGACTACGACGCGGCCGCCCGCCTGGTGGCCTTCGCCGAACAAGAGACTGGCACGAAGCTGGAGGTATAGCCATGGGTGAGCTCGACAACAAGGTCGCCGTCATCACCGGTGCCGCGCGCGGCCAGGGCCGCAGTCACGCGGTGGCCTTCGCCGAACAGGGCGCCGACATCATCGCGGTCGACATCTGCACCGATATCGACGCGATTCCCTACCCGCTGGGGACCAAATCGGATCTCGACGAGACCGCGCGGCTGGTCGAAGCCGCGGGGGGCAAGGTGGTGCGCGTGGTCGCCGACGTCCGCGACCTGCCGCAATTGGAGGCCGCGGTGCAAGGCGGCATCGACGACCTCGGCGAGGTGGACATCGTCGTCGCCAACGCCGGGGTGGTGGCGATCGGTGACCCGGAAGCGCATTCCGAGCCGGTGTTCAACACGATCGTCGACACCAACCTCAAGGGGGTGTGGCACACGTTGTTGGCGACGGTGCCGTCGATCATCCGCAAGGGCCAGGGCGGGTCGATCGTGCTGGTCAGCTCCTCGCAGGGGCTGACGGGCCGGGGCGGCGACGGCAGTGCGGCGATGTTCGCCTACGCCGCGTCCAAGCACGGGGTGGTGGGGTTGATGCGCTCAGCGGCCAATGCCTATGCGCCACATAAGATCCGGGTCAACTCGGTGCATCCGAGCGGCGTCATGACGCCGATGATCCTCAACGATTTCGTCGTCAACCGGATGCTGGAGAACCCGAACCCGGCTGTCTCCCAGATGCTGCTGCCCGACGTGCCGCTGGTCGAGGCGCAAGACGTGACGGAAGCGGTGCTGTGGCTGGTCGGTCCCCGCGCCCGCTACGTGACGGGCGTGTCCATACCCGTGGACGCCGGGCACATCGTGATGTAGCTGCGGGCTAGCCCCGGACGACCTTGCCGGCCTTGATGCAGGAGGTGCAGACGTTGAGGCGCTGCTTGTTGCCGCCCGGGCGGGTGACAACGTGCACGGTCTGGACGTTGGGGTCCCACCGGCGGCTGGTGCGGCGGTGGGAGTGCGACACCGACTTGCCGAAGCCGGGGCCTTTCCCGCAGATCTCGCACACAGCGGCCATTGTTCAAGCTCCTCAAATCTCGGGGGTCCGGCTCGGCGGTCTCACACGTGGCCGGGACTGCCCGGGTTGACCCGGGCCCAATCAGGATACCGACTGTCGCGGCAACCACCAAAACGATCAGCACCGTTGTCGCCGCGCCTGGCTAGGCTCAATGGACCGGGCCGCCCCGCCGGCGGGTGGTGGTCATGGGCAGTCGTCGCCCGAGCCGCCGAGTTACGCTGGCGCCCACCGGGGGCTGGGTCCCGGGAGGCACCGAGGAGGTGGGTAATACTGCGACCGTCGGAGCGTCTACTGGACGCGGTCACTCTGCGGGACTGGGCGCACACCGCGGTCAGCGATCTCATCACCCACATCGACGAGATCAACCGGCTCAACGTCTTCCCGGTTGCCGATTCCGACACCGGCGCGAACATGCTGTTCACCATGCGTTCGGCGCTGGCCGAGGCCAGCGCCGGCGTCGGTGCCGAGGGCGGGTCGGCGTGCGTCGCCAAGGCCGCCGCGGCGATGTCGGCCGGCGCCCTGAACGGCGCCCGCGGCAACTCCGGCGTGATCTTGTCCCAGATCCTGCGCGGCATCGCCGACGTCACCGCGGCCGCGGCCGCCGATTCCGGCGGTGAGCTGCCCCGGATCGACGCCGCCCTCCTCGGGGCGTCGCTGCGCCGCGGGGTGGACCTGGTCATCACGTCGATGGGCGGGCAGGAGATCCCCGGGACCATCGTCTCGGTGCTGCGCGCCGCCGCCGACGCCGTCGCGGAGTGCGCCCAGGCCGGGGACGGCCTCGGCTCGGCGATCATCGCCGCCGGCGACGCGGCGGTGGTGGCGCTGGAGAAGACGCCCGAGCAGCTCGACGTGCTGGCCGACGCCGGCGCCGTGGACGCGGGCGGGCGCGGCCTGCTGGTGCTGCTGGACGCCCTGCGCACCACCGTCACCGGCCAGGCGCCCGCCCGCACCGTGTACGAGCTGTCACCGCGCGCGCCGGAACCGCAGGCCGTCGCGGAACGCCCCGCGCCGCAATTCGAGGTGATGTACCGGCTGGAGGGCTGCGAGCATGCCGCGGCCGACACGCTGCGGGACCGGCTCGGGGAGCTGGGCGACTCCGTGGGTATCGCGGCCGCGCAGTCGTCGGCGCGGCGCGCGTACTCGGTGCATGTACACACCGACGATGCCGGCGCCGCGGTCGAGGCGGGGCTGGCGGTGGGCCGGCTGAGCCGCATCGTGATCTCGGCGTTGAGCTCCGGAACCACCGGGCTGCCGGCCGGTGGTTGGACGCGGGAACGCGCGGTGCTGGCCGTCGTGGACGGCGAGGGTGCCGCCGAGCTGTTCGGCGGGGAAGGCGCCTGCGTGCTGCAGTGCGATCCGGCCGCGGGAGACCCGGTCAGCTACATCAGCGCGCACCAGCTGATGCGGGCGGTGGTCGACACCGGTGCCGCGCAGGTGATGGTGCTGCCCAACGGCTACGTGCCGGCCGAGGAACTGGTGGCCGGGTGCACGGCGGCCATCGGCTGGGGTATCGATGTGGTCCCGATCCCGACGGGATCGATGGTGCAGGGGCTGGCCGCGCTGGCCGTGCACGAAAACGGCCGGCAGGCGGTCGACGACGGCTACACCATGGCGCGCGCCGCCGGCGCGGCCCGGCACGGTTCGGTGCGCATCGCGACCGAGAGCGCGTTGACCTGGGCCGGGCGCTGCCAGCCGGGCGACGGCCTGGGTATCGCGGGGGACGAGGTGCTGATCGTGGCGGCCGACGCGACCGCGGCGGCGATCGGCCTGCTCGATCTGCTGCTGGCCTCCGGCGGCGACCTGGTGACGGTGCTGGTGGGCGCCGCCATCGAAACGGACGAAGCGGCGGCGGCCCTGGGCGACAGCCTCGAAGAGCACATGCACGACCACCACCCGGGTACCGAGCTGGTCACCTACCGCACCGGCCATCGCGGTGACGCGCTGTTGATCGGGGTCGAGTAGCCGTGGCCACCCTGCGCGACCGGCTGGATTTCGTGGTGGGCGCCAAGGCCGCCGATCAGCTCGACGAGGAGTTGGGCATCCACACCGTCGACGACCTGCTGCGCCACTATCCGCGCAGCTACACCGAGGGCGCGACCCGCTGGGACTCCGACGACCAGCGCCCGCCGGCCGGTGAGCACATCACGATCGTCGACACGATCACCGAAACCAAGACCTGGCCGATGAAGAAGACCCCGAAGAGGGATTGCCACCGCATCACCCTTGGCTCCGGCCGCAACAAGGTGACCGCGACCTTCTTCAACGCCAATTACCTGAAGAAGGACCTGACCAAGGGCACCAAGGTGATGCTGTCCGGCGAGGTTGGCTTCTTCAAGAACGTCATGCAGCTGACGCATCCGGCATTCCTCATCCTCGACTCCCCGGACGGCAAGAGTCGCGGCACGAGTTCGCTGAAGAACATCGCCATCGCCTCGCAGGCCACCACCGGCGAGCTGCAGATGGAGGCATTCGAGCGGGCCTTCTTTCCCATCTACCCGGCGACCACGAAGGTGCAGAGCTGGGACATCTTCCGGTGCGTGCGCCTGGTGCTCGACGTCCTGGATCCGGTGGACGACCCGTTACCCGACGACCTGCGCGGCCGCTACCACCTGGTCTCCGAGGATCGGGCGTTGCGCGACATCCATCTGGCAGAGGACGAGACGGCACGCATGCGGGCCCGGGAGCGCCTGACCTTCGACGAGGCCGTCGGGTTGCAGTGGGCGCTGGTGGCCCGGCGGCACAGCGAGCTGTCGGAATCCGGGCCGCCGGCACCGCCGCGCTCCGACGGTCTGTGCGCGGAATTGTTGGGCAGGTTGCCGTTCGAGCTGACCGCGGGACAACGCGACGTGCTCGACGTGTTCGCCGAGGAGCTGTCGGCGACCCGGCCGATGAACCGCCTGCTGCAGGGCGAGGTCGGCTCGGGAAAGACCATCGTCGCGGTGCTGGCGATGCTGCAACTGGTGGACGCCGGGTACCAGTGTGCGCTGCTGGCGCCCACGGAAGTCCTTGCCGCCCAACATCTGCGGTCGATCACCGACGTGCTGGGCCCGTTGGCGATGGCGGGCCAGCTGGGTGGCGCGGATAACGCCACGCGCGTCGCGCTGCTCACCGGTTCGATGACGGCGGCGCAGAAGAAGCAGGTCCGTGACGAGGTGGCGAGCGGTCAGGCCGGGATCGTCGTCGGCACCCATGCGCTGTTGCAGGACGCGGTGGAATTCCACAACCTGGGCATGGTGGTGGTCGACGAGCAGCACCGGTTCGGCGTCGAACAACGAGACCAGTTGCGGGCCAAGGCCCGTCCCGGTGTCACGCCGCACCTGCTGGTGATGACGGCCACGCCGATACCGCGCACGGTGGCGCTGACCGTCTACGGCGATCTGGAAACCTCGACGCTGCGCGAGCTTCCGCGCGGACGCCAGCCCATCACCAGCAGCGTCATCTTCGTCAAGGACAAGCCGGCGTGGCTCGAGCGGGCCTGGCGGCGCATCACCGAAGAGGTCGCCGCCGGCCGCCAGGCCTACGTGGTGGCGCCCCGGATCGACGAGACCGACGATTCGGACAAGCAGGAGCAGAACACCAAACCGTCGGAAACCGCCGAGGGACTGTACAAACGGTTGCGGTCGGGTGAGTTGTCCGGCCTGCGGCTCGGGCTGATGCACGGGCGGTTGTCCGCCGACGAGAAGGACGCCGCGATGGCGGCGTTTCGGGCCGGTGAGGTCGATGTGCTGGTGTGCACGACCGTCATCGAGGTGGGCGTGGACGTGCCCAACGCCACGGTCATGCTGGTGATGGATGCCGATCGCTTCGGCATCAGCCAACTCCATCAGCTGCGCGGCCGCATCGGCCGCGGCAGCCATCCCAGCCTGTGCCTGCTCGCCAGCTGGGTGTCGCCGGGGTCGCCGGCGGGCAAGCGCCTGTCCGCCGTGGCCGCCACCTTGGACGGGTTCGCCCTCGCCGACCTGGATCTCAAGGAGCGCCGCGAGGGAGACGTGCTGGGCCGCAACCAGTCCGGCCGCGCCATCAACCTGCGGCTGCTGTCGTTGGCCGATCACCGCGACGTCGTCGAGGCCGCGCGCGACTTCTGCGTCCGAGCGTACGCCGACGACCCGGCAAGTCCCGAATTGGCTTTGCTGGCAGCGCCTTTCGTCACCACCGACCGCATCGAATACCTGGACAAGTCGTGAACCGCAAGGTGCTGCTGTGGTTGTGCGCGGTCGCGGGCCTGGCACTGGTGGTGGCATACCAGACGGTCGGGTCCTCGGCGGCCAGGCACGCGAACGAATACGCGGCGCGCGCCGACGTCCCGACGGTGCAGCCGGGCACCGATGTGCTCGCGGGTATCGCGGTGCTGCCGCTGCGGGCGCACCGGTATGACTACCGCAGGGCCGCGTTCGGCGACGCGTGGACCGACGACAACGACGCACCGATGGGGCACAACGGCTGCGACACCCGCGACGACATCCTCAACCGCGACCTCGTCGACAAGACGTATGTGTCGACCAAGCGATGCCCGGACGCGGTGGCCACCGGCACGCTGCATGATCCGTACACGAACAAGACCATCGCGTTCCAGCGAGGCGCCAGGGTCGGCGAGGCCGTGCAGATCGACCACATCGTCCCGCTCGCCTACGCCTGGGACATGGGCGCCTACGCCTGGCCGGCCGACGAGCGGCTGCGGTTCGCCAACGATCCGGCCAACCTGCTGGCCGTCGACGGGCAGGCCAACCAGGACAAGGGCGACGCGGCCCCGGCCCAATGGATGCCGCCGAACGCCGCGTTCGCCTGCCAATACGCCATGCAGTTCATTGCCGTGCTGCGCGGCTACGCGCTACCGGTGGACCAGCCGTCGACCGGGGTGTTGCGTCGGGCGGCGGCCACCTGCCCGGCGGGCTGACTCAGACGCCCTCGAAGGTGTTGGGGTCCGGGCGCAGCCTGGTGCCGTCGTCGAGCCCGTTGATCGCGTCCATGTGCTCGGCGGCCAACTCGAAGTCGAACACGTCGAGGTTCCCGGCGATGTGCTCGGGCTCGGCCGACCGGAAGACCACCGCGTTGCCCAGCTGCAGGTTCCACCGCAGCAGCACCTGCGCCGGCGTCTTGCCGTATTCGCCGGCGACCGAGGTCACCGTCGGGTTGTCCGTCAGCTTGCCCAGCGCCAACGGCGTGTAGGACTGGGTGACGACGTTGTGCTCGGCGTCGGCCTTGCGGATCTCGGCCTGGTTGAGCAGCGGGTGCAGCTCGACCTGGTTGACCACCGGCGTGACGAACGTCAGGTCGATGATGTCGGTGAGATGCACCTCGGTGAAGTTCGAGACGCCGATCGAACGTGCCAGCCCCTCCCCGCGGCACTGGATCAGCCCGCCGAACGAATTGACGTATTCACCCCGTGACGGCACGGGCCAGTGGACCAGGTACAGGTCCAGGTAATCCAGGCCGAGGCGCTCGAGGCTTTCCTTGCAGGCCTCCATGGATCGCTGGAACCCGTGGTCGGCGCTGGCCAGTTTGGTGGTGACGAACAGTTCGGCGCGCGGGATCCCCGAGGCCGCGATCGCGCGGCCGACGGCCGCTTCGTTGCCGTAGGCGGCGGCCGTGTCGATCAGCCGGCAGCCCATCTCCAGCGCCGCCGAGACCGCGCGCTCGGTCTCGTCCTCCGACAGGTCCGCGACGCCCAGGCCAAGGACCGGCATCGTGTTTTCGTCATTAAGCGCAATAGAGGGCACGGCAGCGCCCGACTCGCCAGCCAATGTCATTCACCTGCCTGTGAAATTGAAGGATCGTGGACCCGACCGGACGCCGCCATCGAGCGAGGAGATCGACATTGCACCGGCGCCGAGTTCGAGGCGCTGAGTTCAAAATTGGACACGTCGAAGCTGCTCGCAATCCGTTAGGCGGTTCCGCTTGGGGATCACGATATTACCGGGCTGGAAAATACCACCTCATCGGCGTGGCGGCGGGGCGCGGTGATTATCGGCCCTGGTCTGCATTTGGCGAATTCCTCACCACGTAGAGTTGGTCACACCGCACACCGGAACCGGTAACCGCCCCGTCGGTGACCGGCACGAGCCGCACCTGCTCGGCGGCCGCCGGGGCCCGAAAGACGTTCATTCGAGGGAGTGCCCATGACCAAGAGCGTGCCCGCGCCAGACCTTCACCTCGGGGTGAAACACGCGCCCATGCGCTTGGCCACTCGCATGCAGGGCGCCGTATCCACCATCGGTGTCAAGGTCATTCCGTGGATCCCGACGCCCGCCAAGCGTGCGCTGTTCGGGGGCCGCTCGGTGACCATCGACGGCAACACGCTGGATCCCACGCTTCAGCTGATGCTCTCCGGTCTGCGCGCCGTCGGAATCGACGGCCTGGTCGTCGACGACGACCCCGTTGCCTCGCGCGCTCAGATGCGCCAGCTGTCGCTGGAACTTCCCGGCCCACAGATCCACGTCGACGTCGAGGACCTGTCGCTGCCCGGGCCGGCCGGCGACATCCCGGCGCGGCACTATCGCCCCGCCAACGGCGCGTCCGCGCCGCTGCTGGTCTTCTATCACGGCGGTGGGTGGTCGATCGGCGACTTGGATTCCTACGACGCCCTGTGCCGGTTGACGTGCCGCGATGCCGGCATCCACGTGTTGTCGATCGACTACCGCCTGGCCCCCGAGCATCCGGCCCCGGCCGCGGTCGAGGACGCCTACGCCGCCTTCCGGTGGGCGCACGACCACGCCGGCGAGCTCGGCGCCGCTCCCGGCCGGGTCGCGGTCGGCGGTGACAGTGCGGGCGGCAACCTGGCCGCCGTCGTCTGCCAGCTGGCGCGCGACGAGGGCGCGCCCGCCCCGGTGCTGCAGTGGCTGATCTACCCGCGCACGGATTTCACCACGCAGACCCGGTCGCTGAGCCTGTTCGCGCGCGGGTTCCTGCTGACCAAGCGGGACATCGATTGGTTCGAGTCGCAATACCTGCGGCGTTCGAGTGTCGACCGGTCGGATCCGCGGGTATCGCCGCTGCTGGCCGAGTCGCTGGCCGGGCTCGCCCCGGCGCTGATCGCGGTCGCCGGTTTCGATCCGCTGCGCGACGAGGGTGAGAGCTACGCGGCGGCCCTGCAGTCCGCCGGCACCCCGGTCGATCTGCGGTGCATGGGGTCGCTGACGCACGGCTTCGCCAATCTGTTCAAGCTTGGCGGTGGCAGCGCCGCCGCCGCCACCGAGCTCATTTCGGCGCTGCGTGCCCACCTGAGCCGAGTCTGACCTGTCGCGCGGTCGGCGCCGGTAACCTAGAGGCGCTTAACCGACGAATGACCACCCGAGCACCGAAGGAATCACGCAGACTGTGGCCGACAAACCCAAACGCCCCCCGCGCTTTGACATGAAGGCCGCCGACGGCAAATCCGGCCGGCTCATCCAGATCGGTGGGACCGCCCTCGTCGTCATCTTCCTGGTCGCCGTCGTCTCCTACATCGTGGTCACGCACCACAAGAAGACGGCTGCGATCGGCGCGGGCGACACGGTGCGCGTGACGTCGAGCAAACTGGTCACCCAGCCCGGTACCAGCAACCCCAAGGCCGTGGTCACGTTCTACGAGGACTTCCTGTGCCCGGCGTGCGGCAACTTCGAGCGCACCTTCGGTCCGACGGTGTCCAGGCTGATCGACGTCGGCGCCATCGCGGCGGATTACTCGATGGTGTCGATCCTCGACAACGCCAGGAACCAGAACTACTCGTCGCGGGCGGGCGCCGCGGCCCTGTGCGTGGCCGACGAGTCCCTCGACGCGTTCCGCCGGTTCCACACCGCGCTGTTCACCACCGACCTGCAGCCCAGCGAGCGCGGGAGTAGCTTTCCGGACAACGCCCGCTTGATCGAGATCGCCCGGGAGTCCGGTGTCGTCGGCAAGGTGCCCGACTGCATCAACAGCGGCAAGTACATCGCCAAGGTCACCGCCGAGGCGTCGGCCGCGAAGATCAACGCGACGCCGACCATCAAGATCAACGGCGACGACTACGATCCGTCCACACCCGACGCCCTGGTGGCCAAGATCAAGAGCATCGTCGGCGACGTGCCGGGCATCGACGGCGCCGTGGCCCCTGCGGCCGCATGACCACCCCGGTGTCAGCCCAAACCGATGACCTGACACCGCAATCGCGTTCCGAAGCGCCCGCCCCGGCGCCCAGCGCGTGGTGGGTGCTGATCGCCGGCGTGATCGGCCTGGCCGCCTCCGCGGCGCTGACAGTGGAGAAGATCGATCTTCTGCTCAACCCGGCGTACGTGCCGTCGTGCAATTTCAACCCGATCCTGTCGTGCGGTTCGGTGATGGTCACCCCGCAGGCGTCGCTGCTGGGATTCCCCAACCCGTTGCTCGGTCTGGTGGCGTTCACCGTGGTGGTCGTCACCGGGCTGCTGGCGGTGACCAAACTGGCGTTGCCGCAATGGTATTGGACCGGGCTGGCGATCGGCCTGCTGATCGGTGCGGCGTTCGTGCACTGGTTGATCTATCAGAGCCTGTACCGCATCGGCGCGTTGTGCCCGTACTGCATGGTCGTCTGGGCGGCCACCATCACCCTGCTGGTGGTCGTCGCGTCGATCGCGTGCCGTCCGGCGCTGCAACGCCGCGGACACGGTGTGGCGTGGGCGCTGTACGAATGGCGCTGGTCGGTCACCGCGCTGTGGTTCACCGCGGTGTTCCTGCTGATCATGGCGCGGTTCTGGGACTATTGGTCGACGCTGCTGTAAGTGTTGGCACGTGACCCGGATCATCGGCGGCGCGGCGGGTGGCCGGCGGATCGCCGTCCCGCCGCGGGGGACCAGACCCACCACCGATCGAGTGCGCGAGTCGCTGTTCAACATCCTGACCGCGCGGCATGACCTGACCGGCGCCGCGGTGCTGGACCTCTACGCCGGTTCGGGCGCACTGGGATTGGAGGCGCTCTCACGCGGGGCCGCCTCGGCGTTGTTCGTCGAATCGGATCAGCGCAGCGCCTCGGTGATCGCCCGCAACATCGACGCCCTGGGTTTGAACGGTGCGGCAGTGCGCCGTGGCGCGGTCGCAACCGTATTGGCCGGCGGCGCGGCGAGGCCGGTCGACCTCGTCCTGGCCGACCCGCCCTACGACGTCGAGGCCGCCGAGGTCGAAGGCATGCTCGCCGCCCTGGTCACACACGGTTGGGCGGACGCCGGGACCGTGGTCGTGGTGGAGCGGGCGGCGACCGGTGCGCCGTTGACCTGGCCGGCCGGCTGGTCGGTATGGCCGCCGCGCGTGTACGGCGACACCCGGCTGGAGATGGCCGAACGACTCTGAGGCGGGCGTGTAGCGTCTTGCGTCATGAGTGGCGCGGTATGCCCCGGGTCGTTTGATCCAGTGACGTTGGGCCACATCGACGTCTTCGAGCGGGCGTCGGCCCAGTTCGACGAGGTTGTGGTGGCGATCCTGACCAACCCCGCCAAGGAGGGCATGTTCGATCTCGACGAGCGGATCGCGATGATTACCGAGTCGACGACACACCTGCCGAACCTGCGCGTTCAGGCCGGGCAGGGTCTGGTGGTGGACTTCGTCAGGTCGCAGGGGATGACCGCCATCGTGAAGGGGCTGCGCACCGGCACCGACTTCGAGTACGAGCTGCAGATGGCGCAGATGAACAAGCACATCGCCGGTGTCGACACGTTTTTCGTCGCGACGACACCGCGGTACTCGTTCGTGTCGTCGTCGTTGGCCAAAGAGGTCGCGACGTTCGGTGGCGACGTGTCGCAGCTACTGCCCGAACCCGTCAACCGCCGGCTGCGCGAGAAGCTCGCCGGTCGGTCGTAAAGCCCAGCACCGCAACACGTTCCAGCGACTACGGTTTGTCGTCGTCATCGTCGTCGTGGTGGAGGAGTTTCTCGGGGTGGTGGTAGGTGTTGGTGCGGGGTTGGCCGTTGTCTTGGTGGGGTGGGGGGATCCATTCGGTGTCGCCTTTGGTGTTTTTGCGGGTGGTCTAGCCGTGGGGGTTGAGCATGCGGTGGTGGGGTCCGCAGGCGAAGGTGAGGTTGTCGATGTCGGTGCGTCGGCATTGGGTCCAGTCGGTGACGTGGTGGACTTCGGCGAGGTAGCCGGGCACGGTGCAGCCCGGTGCGGTGCAGCCGCGGTCCTTGGCGTAGAGCATGATTCGTTGGCCGCGGGTGGCCAGGCGTTTGGTGTGATACAGGGCTAGCGGTGTGGCGTTGTCGAAGACCGCCTGGGGGTACCTCCCGCTTGCGGGGGAGTAGTGGTGCGCGTGGCGGGCCAGCCGGATCACGTCGCTGATGGGGAGCCGGGTGGCGCCACCCGTGCGGCCGGTGCCGGCGGCGGTCTGCAGCTCAGCCAAGGTGGTGGTGATGATGATGGAGACGGGTAAGCCGTTGTGTTGGCCCAGGTCTCCGGAGGCCAGTAATCCGCGTAGGCCGGCGAGCAGGCCGTCGTGCTGGCGTTGGGCGGTGGTGCGGGCGTCGTGGTCGATGGCGTCTTGGCTGGGGGCGCCGTCCACACAGGGGGTGTCGTCGAGGGGGTTGCACATGCCGGGGGCGGCGAGTTTGGCCAGCACCGCCTCCATGGTGGCGCGGGCTTCGGGGGTGAGCAGGCCGCGCAGCTCGGAGATGCCGTCGGGGCCTTGCTTGCCCAGTGTGAGGCCGCGCCGGCGGGCGCGGTCGTCGTCGGTGTAGGTGCCGTCGGGGTTGAGGCAGTCGGCGACGTGGTCGGCGAGTGCGGCCAGTTGTTCGGGACGGTAGTGCGTTCCGTGGGCGGCCAGGTCGGCCTCGACGGTCTCGCGGGTGGCGGCATCGACCCAGCCGGGTAGGTGGTGAAAGAACCGGCGGATCACGGCGACCTGGCCGGTGCCCAGTGTCCCGGCGCGTTGGGCGGCGGCGGTGGCCGGCAGGAGCGGCGTCAACGGTTCGCCGGTCAATCCGTGCCGCGGGCCCAAATCCGCCGCTTCTCTAACCCGCCGGGAGGCTTCGGCGCGGCTGATCAGCGTGGCCTCGGCGATCGCGTGGGACAGCGTGCCGCCGAGCTCTTCTGGCGTGGCTTGGCGGGAAAGGTGGTTGATCAGCGGATGCTCGATGGCGGCGATGCGGCGGCGCACCCGCTCGCAGCGTTCCAACCACTCCAAGCATTGTTGGGTGTTCGACGCGTCGAACGACAACGCGCAGGCTCGGTCCAAGTCGGCATCCAGCGCGTCGAACACCGCGACGGCCTCGGCATCACCACTTGGACTCATGACCCCAAGCTAGCCAGCCCCACCGACAAAAACCGGCCCCAGACCGCCATAGATGCACACTCGCGCAAAAGATTTCACCCGCGCTAGTGGCATGCGTGCTCGTGCCCCCCGTCGGGGGAGCCGCCCATCATCCGCGCCATCGGAATTCCGCCCGTCGCGACGAACCGCGCGACCAAGACGGCGGCGACGACGAGGAAGGCGATGTTGAGCCAGGTCGTGTAGTTCCACGAAATCGCCGCTTCCATGACCGTGGCATTGCGCTGCTTGGGGATGAGACTCGTTGCGCCGAAGATCAATTCGACCAGATATCCCGCGGTCACCATGGCAGCGTAGAAGGTGCCCAGCAGCGTCAGCATCATCTTGGTGCCGTAGTACTTGCGGTAGATGTTCAGGATCGGCAGGATCAGCAGGTCGGCGTAGATGAACGCGATGACCCCGCCGAAACTGATGCCCCCGTTCCACAGCACCGCCGCCAGCGGAACATTGCCGATCGAGCAGACGAACGACACGATGGCGACGATCGGTCCCACCAGGGGCCCCCAGATCGCCGACCAGCCGGGGTGATCGGCCAAAAAGAAAGCCTGCCAGAATGTTTCGGGCACCCAGGCCGCGATGGCCCCCGCGATCAGCAAGCCCAGCACGAGGTCGCGCAGGATGGCCAACCACTCCATCGCGAACACGTGGGCCACGGAGGTGAAGCCCTCGGGGGAAAGCAGCCGCCGGGCGAACGAGCCCTGCTTTTTGATGGACATGTCCATGGCGGCATGGCCTTCCATCGAGCCGGCGATCCCGCGGTCCGCCTGCTCGCGGGCCGCGTCGATGAGCCGCGAGCGCACGAACAACCGGAACAAGACGGCGAGCACCACGATCATCAGCGGGCCGCCGACGAACTCCGCGGCGGTGAACTGCCAACCCATCAGCAGGGCCAGGATGATGCCCAGTTCCACCACCAGGTTGGTGGAACCGATCTCGAATGCCATGGCGGCGATGAAGCTGGCGCCCTTGCGGAACAGCGACCGGGCCAACGCCACGGCGGCGTACGAACACGACGACGATGCCGCACCGAGTCCGGCGGCCAGCGCCAGGGTGCGTGGCCGGTCGTCGCCGAGCAGCGCCACGATGGTCGAACGCCGCACCACCGCCTGCACCACCGCCGACAACGCAAATCCCAGGACCAGCGCCCACAGGATTTCCCATGTCATCAACCCCGCCACCGTCAACGCGTGTCCGACCGCCGCTAGCACGAGTGCTCGACCCCCTTCGGTTGGCTTCGACCCAACATATACCCCATAGGGGTATACGTCAACCGTGGCAAAGTGTCCTGGCCAGGGCGGAGAGCCGCCCTGGTCCCTAGAATGGCCGCAACAGGCGCAACCAGTGAATGTCCGACACACCGGCCTTGCCACCGCTGTCACAGAGGCAACACCAGGCACACTGGTAACAACACGTTTGCAGAAGCCAGGAGGATATGGCCGTGTACCGAGTCTTTGAAGCGCTCGACGAGTTGAGCGCCATCGTTGAAGAAGCACGCGGCGTTCCGATGACGGCCGGCTGCGTGGTGCCACGAGGTGACGTGCTGGAACTGATCGACGACATCAAGGATGCGATCCCCGGCGAGTTGGACGACGCCCAGGACGTGCTCGACGCGCGTGACTCGATGCTGCAGGACGCGAAATCGCACGCCGACTCCATGGTCTCCTCGGCGACCACCGAGTCGGAGTCGATGCTCAACCACGCCCGCGCGGAGGCGGATCGGCTGTTGTCCGACGCAAAAGCGCAGGCCGACCGCATGGTGAGCGAGGCGCGCCAGCACAGCGAGCGGATGGTCGGCGAGGCGCGCGAGGAGGCGATGCGCATCGCCACGGCAGCGAAGCGGGAGTACGAGGCCAGCGTCGGCCGCGCCCAGGCCGAGGCCGACCGGCTGCTCGAGAACGGCAACATCTCCTACGAGAAGGCCGTGCAAGAGGGCATCAAGGAACAGCAGCGCCTGGTCTCGCAGAACAGCGTGGTCGAGGCGGCGAACGCCGAGGCCACCCGCCTGATCGACTCGGCGCACGCCGAGGCCGACCGGCTGCGCGGCGAATGCGACATCTACGTCGACAACAAGCTGGCCGAGTTCGAGGAATTCCTCAACGGCACGCTGCGCTCGGTGGGCCGCGGTCGTCATCAGCTCCGGACGGCGGCCGGCACGCACGACTACGCGGTGCGCTAACGCGGCAGCGGGGCGGCCGCGCCCTGGAATTGTGCGGTTCGCGCCGTAGGATTTGTCCTATGACGCGGCAGCACAGCAGCACCTCCCAGCGCCGCCTGAGCTCGCCGTTGACGATCGACATCACCCGGCTCGGGCGTCGCCCCGGCGCGATGGTGACCCTGCGGAAGACCGTACCCAGCCCCTCGCGCATCGGGCTGGACATGATCGCGATCGAGGCCGGCGCCCCGTTGGAGCTGGACCTGCAAGTTCAGTCGGTCTCCGAGGGCGTACTGGTGACGGGCACCGTTGACGCGCCCAGCGTCGGCGAATGCTCACGCTGCCTGACCCCCGTCCACGGTCACGTGCGGGTCCAGCTGACCGAACTGTTCGCCTACCCCGACAGCACGACGGAGGCGACCACCGAGGAAGACGAGGTCGGGCACATCGTCGACGACGCGTTCGACCTCGAGCAGTCGATCGTCGACGCGGTGGTACTCGAGCTGCCGTTCTCGCCCGTGTGCACCCCCGACTGCCCGGGGCTGTGCCCCGAATGCGGCGTTTCCCTCGCCGCCGAGCCCGGGCACCACCACGACCGCATCGACCCGCGCTGGGCGAAACTTACCGGGATGTTCCCCGAACCCGACGCGCCGCGGGACGAGCAGTGACGTCGCGACAGGACCTGCTCGACGCGCTGGGCGTCGAGCTGCCCGAGGAGCTGCTCTCGCTGGCCTTGACGCACCGCAGCTACGCCTACGAGCACGGCGGGCTGCCGACCAACGAACGCCTGGAATTCCTCGGCGACGCCGTGCTGGGCCTGACCATCACCGACGAGCTCTACCACCGGCACCCCGACCGCTCGGAAGGGGACCTGGCCAAGCTACGGGCCAGCGTCGTCAACACCCAGGCGCTGGCCGACGTCGCGCGCAAGCTGTGCTCGGACGGCCTGGGCGCGCACCTGTTTCTCGGGCGCGGGGAGGCCAACACCGGCGGCGCCGACAAGTCGAGCATTCTGGCCGACGGCATGGAATCGCTGCTGGGCGCCATCTACCTGCAGCACGGGATCGACACCGCCCGCGAGGTGATCCTGCGGTTGTTCGGCCCGTTGCTCGACGCCGCGCCCACGCTGGGCGCCGGGCTCGACTGGAAGACCAGCCTGCAGGAGCTGACCGCGGCCCGGGGCATGGGCGCGCCCTCCTACGTCGTCACCTCCACCGGCCCCGACCACGACAAGGAGTTCACCGCCGTCGTCGTCGTGATGGACACCGAATACGGGTCCGGGGTGGGCCGATCCAAGAAGGAAGCCGAGCAGAAGGCCGCGGCGGCGACCTGGAAGACGCTGGAAGCGCTCGACACGGCGGGGAAAACGCCGGCCTAGATGCGCGAATAGATGCCCGAACTACCCGAAGTCGAGGTGGTCCGCCGCGGCTTGCAGGCCCGCGTCGTGGGCAAGACGATCACGGCCGTGCGGGTGCACCACCCGCGCGCGGTGCGCCGGCACGAGGCCGGGCCCGGCGACCTCACCGCCCGGCTGCTCGGCGCCCGGATCACCGGCACCGACCGGCGCGGCAAGTACCTGTGGCTGCTGCTCGATACCGAACCCGCGCCCTCGGAATCGGACACGGCCCTGGTCGTGCACCTCGGGATGAGCGGACAGATGCTGCTGGGGGAGGTGCCGCGCGCCGACCACGTGCGCATCTCCGCGCTGCTCGACGACGGGACCGTGCTGAGCTTCGCCGATCAGCGCACCTTCGGCGGCTGGATGCTCGCGGATCTGGTGGGCGTGGACGGCAGCGTGGTGCCTGCTCCCGTCGCCCACCTCGCGCGCGACCCGCTGGACCCGCTCTTCGACCGCGAAGCCGTGGTGAACGTCTTGCGGCGCAAGCATTCCGAGATCAAGCGCCAGCTCCTCGACCAGACCGTGGTCTCGGGCATCGGCAACATCTACGCCGACGAGGCGCTGTGGCGGGCCAAGGTCAACGGCGCCCGGATCGCCGCGACGCTGAGCCGCGGCCGGCTGGGCGCCATCCTGGACGCCGCCGCCGACGTGATGCGCGACGCGCTCGCGCAGGGCGGGACGTCGTTCGACTCGCTCTACATCAACGTCAACGGCGAATCGGGCTACTTCGACCGGTCGCTGGACGCCTACGGCCGCGAAGGCCTGAACTGCCGGCGCTGCGGCGCGGTGATGCGCCGGGAGAAGTTCATGAACCGGTCGTCGTTTTACTGCCCGAAATGCCAGCCCCGCCCGCGGCTTTGAGCGTGCGGTCAGGTCGCGCGGGGAGGCCCGCAACGTTTCGGGGAAAGGTGAGGTTATCCTCACCTAGCATCGTTATCCTGGGTGGCATGGTGAACCTTCGGCGTCGGGACTACTAATGCGGGATTCAGTTCGGGTGTCGGGTCCGCCGACCGTGCTGGCTCAGCTCACGCCGGGCCAGCGGGCAACCATCGTGGGCGTGGCGCCGGCGGCGCCGCCCGTGGTGGCGGGCCGGCTGCGGCAACTGGGATTCCGGCCGGCCTCCCACGTCGAGGTGATTCGCCGCGCCCCGATGGGAGACCCGACCATCTACCGGGTTCAGGACACCGAACTGTGCTTGCGCCGGCGCGAGGCCCGCCTGATCGAAGTCGACACGGAAAGCGGCTCATGACGTCCTGCCACGAGGAGGGCGGCACCGCGCTCGCGGTCGCGGGCATGGCGCGCGTCGCGCTGGTCGGCAGCCCCAACGCGGGCAAGACCTCCGTCTTCAACCACCTGACCGGGCTGCGCGCCAAGACCGGCAACTACCCGGGCGTCACCGTCGGCCGCAGCGTGGGCGTCACCAAGGTGGACGACGTCGAGATCGCCGTCGAGGACCTGCCCGGCACCTACAGCCTGCAGCCGATCAGCCCGGACGAACAGGTTGTGGCCGACCTGCTGGCCGGCAACATGGCCGACGCCGATCGGCCCGACGCGATCGTGTTGGTGGCCGACGCCACCACGCTGCACCGCTCGATCACTCTCGTGGCCCAGGTGCTGCGGCTCGACGTGCCGTGCCTGTTGGCGCTGACCATGACCGACGAATTGACCGCGCGCGGCGGCGCCGTCGATATCGACGCCTTGTCGACGGCGCTGGGCATCCCGGTGATCCCCGTGATCGCGCACCGCGGCGCGGGGATCGACACCCTGCGCGCCCGACTGGCGTCCTTCGACCGGTGGCAACGGCCCCCCATCCTGCCCCCGCACCACGACGACGCCGTCGACGCCTGGGGCAAGTCGGTGCTACGCGCCGCCGGATACGTTGCGCCGCAACCGGATCGGCGCACCCGAGGAATCGACGCGATCGTGCTCCATCCGCTCTGGGGCACCGTCATCTTCTTCGGGGTGATGTTCTGCTTCTTCCAGGTCGTCTTCACCCTTGCCGCGCCACTGCAGGACCGGGTGAGCCAGGGGCTGGGCTGGCTCGGCGCGCTGGTCAGCGACCACGTCGGCAACTACGTGGTGCGCGGCCTGCTCGGCCAGGGACTCATCGGCGGTGTGGGAACGGTGCTGCAGTTCATCCCGCAGATCGTGTTGCTGTTCCTGTTGATCGCTTTGCTGGAGAATGTCGGCTACATGGCCCGCGCCGCGTTCTTGATGGACCGGGTGATGGCCGCGACGGGGTTGGAGGGGCGTGCGTTCGTCGCGATGCTTTCCTCTTTCGCGTGCGCGATCCCGGGGATCATGGCCACCCGGACGCTGCCGTCGTCGCGCGACCGGATCGCGACCATCATCACGGCGCCGTTGATGACATGCTCGGCGCGGCTGCCGGTGTTCACCCTGCTGGTGGGGCTGCTGGTGTCGCCGCAGACCCTGTGGTGGGGCCTGAGCGCGCAGGGCGTCGCGATGTTCCTGCTGTATGTGTGCGGCGGCACCTCGGCGCTGATCGCGGCCTCGCTGTTCAAGTCGACGATCCTGCGCAGCGATCTGCTTCCGTTCACGATGGAGCTTCCGCCGTACCGCTTCCCGTCGGCCAAGAACGTGCTCATCACGATGTGGGATTCGGCGAAGGTGTTCCTGCGCAAGGCCGGAACCATCATCCTGGGCACGTCCGTGGTGCTGTGGGTGCTGCTCAACCTGCCCGCCCGGCAGGCGGAGACCGCACAGATGTCGCCGACGCAGACCACCGCCTACGTGATGGACCACAGCTACGCCGCCGACATCGGCAAGGCGATCGGACCGGTGTTCAAACCGCTGGGGTTCGATTGGCACATCAACGTCGCGCTGCTCGGATCGTTCTCGGCGCGTGAAGTTTTCGTGTCGACCCTGGGGCAGGTTTCGGCGGCGACGAACCCCGAGGATCCGCATGAGGCGCTGGTCTCCATGACCGACGACGACGGCCACAAGGTGTTCACCTCGTCGACCGTCATCGCGCTGATGGCGTACTTCATCTTCGCGCTGCAATGCATGTCCACGGTCGCGGTGATGCGCCGCGAAACCAACTCGTGGCGGTGGCCCGCCTTCGCCTGGTGCTACATGTTCGTCCTGGCCTGGACGATGGCCTTTGCCGCCCGGTCGATCGCGATAGCCGCGGGCGCATGATCCCGATCCACGCCACGGCCACCGCGGATCCTCAGCAGCTGCGCTGGGTGGTTCCACCCGACCGGCTGCCGGCGCGCGGCGCCGTTCGGCAGGCCCCGGGCAGGCTGGGCGCTCTGCTGGACGGCGGGACGATCGCCGAGGTTCTGGTGGGCGCCGGCGACATCCTGATCACAACCGGCGCGGGTCACAGCTGGCGCGAGTTGGGAGACGACGTTCGCGAGGCGCTCAGCGAAGCGCTGGTGGACCCGCAGGAGTGGGTGGTCGACGAATCGTCGGCCCCGGGCCTGGAAAGCGTTGCCGCGGAACTGCTCGCAGGCCCCGTCGGCGCGCTCGCCGCCTCGCACGGCGGGTCGATCGAGCTGGTCTCGGTGGCCGGCCGCACCGTGACGGTGCGAATGATGGGCGCCTGCGACGGGTGTCCGGCCGCGTCGTCCACGTTGCGCGACGTATTCGAGCGCGAACTGCGGGCGCGGGCCGGTGATGACGTGCTGGTGTTGTCCGAAAGCGGTTCGCCCGCAATCTCATTCGGCAAGAAGCTGCTGTCGTTGATAGTCCGCTGAGGGCGCGACGGGCGCCTCGGTCGTCGAGTGTGCGTTCGGGGCTTCGGGTGTGCGTTCAGGGCGGCGACACACCGGGCGGCATCACCCAGGACGCACACTCGATTCAGGGCTCAGGGGCAATCAATCGAAGATGTCCCGCCGCGAAACCCCCGCGGGCAGGGCGGGGTCGACAAACCATTCGCGAGGGAAGAGCAGGCCGAACGCCTGGGGCGGCAGTCGGAGCAGGGCTGCGTACATGCGCGCGCCCATGCTGGATTCGCCGATCTGCGAGCGGTGGGCGGCGAACGCGTCCCGCTTCTGGCGGGCGAACCCGAAGACGTCGATGCGGTGGGTGATGCTCGCCCGGGGCGCGTACGCGCTGCGGGCGACGTCCGGCTCGTAGGGCGCCGGCAGCCGCAACATGCGGGCGAGATGGCCGACGCGGACCAGCAATTCGCGCGGCATGGTGGCCTCCAGCACCCGCGGTGTGCCCGCGAGTTCGGCGCCCCGCTTGCCGACGTGGTGCACCTGGACGTGATCGCGGTGGCCGTAGCCGCCGTTGGGCTGGTAGCTGAGCAGCAGGTCCGCGTGCTCCTCGCCGAGTATCGCCGCAAGTTGCTGCGCCGCCTCCTCGACGTTCGCCCGCCCGAAACGGACCCGTCCCGGCGGGTCCGGGTAGAACAGCGGGCCGTAGCCGCTGTCGGCGTAGCCCAGGCACTCGACCCGGTGCGCTCCTAAAATGCCTGCGCTGCGGCGCAATTCGCCCAGCCGGAAGTCGCTCTCGCCGTTGTGCACCCGCCCGTCGGTCGCGGTGACGACGACCACGCGATGCCCGCGCGCCGCCGCACGCGCGAGTGTGCCTCCGGTGAGGATCACCTCGTCGTCCGGGTGGGCGTGGAAGGCGACCACGGTGGCCATGACCGCAGTATGCCCGCGGTGCGGGGCGCGCCGCCCGGTAAAAAGTAGGGCATGACCGAACTATGGGTGGAACGCACGGGATCGCGCCGTTACACCGGGCACAGCTCGCGCGGTGCGCAGGTGCTCGTCGGCTCCGAGGACGTCGAGGGCGTGTTCACCCCCGGCGAGCTGCTCAAGATCGCGCTCGCCGCGTGCAGTGGGATGTCCAGCGACCGGCCGCTGGCCCGCCGCCTCGGGGACGACTACCACGCGGTGGTGCGGGTCTCCGGGGACGCCGACCGTGACAACGAGGTCTATCCGCGGCTGGAAGAGACGCTCGAGCTCGACCTGTCCGGGCTGTCGCCGGAGGAGAAGGAGCGCGTGCTGACCGTCGTGGACCGGGCCATCGACCTGGCCTGCACCGTCGGGCGCACGCTGAAGGCCGGCACCCGGATCGATGTCAAGGTGGCCGATGTCGGATCCTGACGTCAGGCTCACCGCCTGGGTGCGCGGGCAGGTCCAGGGCGTGGGCTTTCGCTGGTGGACCCGCTCCCGGGCGCTCGAGCTGGGCCTCACCGGATATGCGGCCAACCAGGCGGACGGCCGCGTGCTGGTGGTCGCCCAGGGGCCGCGCGGAGCCGGCGAGAAGCTGCTGGCGCTGCTGGAGGGCGCCGAGGCGTGGCCGCCCAGGCCGGGCCGCGTCGACAAGGTGGTCGCCGATTGGTCGCAGCCGCAGGAGCGGTTCGACGGTTTCGTCGAGCGCTGACGCATTCCGGCCCGCTTCCCCCGCCGTGACTGATGTGACCACTGTGACCCGTGCGTCGGGGTGTGTCCGGCGCCGACATTTCGGCCGCGGCGACACCCCGCGGTGAGGGTGGCAGGGGCGATTTGAGCGGTAGTCTGGCTCGCCGTGTACCTCAAGAGTCTGACGCTGAAGGGCTTCAAGTCCTTCGCATCGCCGACGACTCTGCGTTTCGAGCCGGGCATCACCGCGGTCGTCGGGCCCAACGGTTCGGGGAAATCCAACGTCGTCGACGCCCTGGCCTGGGTCATGGGGGAGCAGGGGGCAAAGACCCTGCGCGGCGGCAAGATGGAAGACGTCATCTTCGCCGGCACCTCGTCGCGGGCCCCGCTGGGCCGCGCCGAGGTCACCGTCACCATCGACAACTCCGACAACGCGCTGCCCATCGAATACTCCGAGGTGTCCATCACCCGCCGCATGTTCCGCGACGGCGCCAGCGAGTACGAGATCAACGGCGCCAGTTGCCGTTTGATGGACGTGCAAGAGCTGCTGAGCGACTCCGGGATCGGCCGGGAGATGCACGTCATCGTCGGGCAGGGCAAGCTCGACGAGATCCTGCAGTCGCGCCCCGAAGACCGTCGCGCCTTCATCGAAGAGGCCGCCGGTGTGCTCAAGCACCGCAAGCGCAAGGAAAAGGCCCTCCGCAAACTCGACGCGATGTCGGCGAACCTCGCCCGGCTCACCGACCTGACCACCGAGCTGCGCCGCCAGCTCAAGCCGCTGGGCCGCCAGGCCGAGGTGGCCCGCCGCGCCCAGACCATCCAGGCGGATCTGCGCGACGCCCGCCTGCGGCTGGCCGCCGACGACCTGGTCAATCGGCAGGTCGAACGGGACGCCATCTTCGAAGCCGAGGCCGCCATCCGCCGCGAGCACGACGAGGCCGCCGCCCGGCTGGCGGTGGCGTCGGAGGAGCTCACCGCGCACGAGGCGGCCGTCGCCGAACTCACGGCCCGGGCGGAATCGGTCCAGCACACCTGGTTCGGGCTGTCCGCGCTGGCCGAACGGGTGGCGGCCACCGTGCGCATCGCCAGCGAACGCGCGCAGCACCTCGACACCGAACCGGCGCCGCCCAGCGACACCGACCCCAGAAAGCCTGAAGAGCTGGAGGCCGAGGCCGAGCGGGTTGCGGTCGCCGAGCAGCAATTACTGGGCGAACTGGCCGGGGCGCGCACCCGCCTGGAAGCCGCCCGCGCCGAACTGGGCGAGCGCGAGCGCGAGGCCGCTGAGGCCGATCGGGCCCACCTGGCCGCGGTGCGGGCCGAGGCGGACCGGCGCGAGGGCCTGGCGCGGCTGGCCGGTCAGGTGGAGACCATGCGGGCGCGCGTGGAATCGATCGACGACAGTGTCGCGCGGCTGTCCGAACGCATCGAACAGGCCGCCGCCCGCGCGCAACAGTCCAAGGCCGAATTCGAAACCGTGCAGGGTCGCGTCGGCGAGCTCGACCAGGGCGAGGTGGGCCTCGACGAGCACCACGAGCGGACGGTGGCCGCGTTGCGGCTGGCCGACGAACGCGTCGCCGAACTGCAGGCCGCCGAACGCGACGCCGAACGCCGGGTGGCGTCGCTGCGGGCCCGAATCGACGCGCTCTCGGTCGGTCTGGAGCGCAAGGACGGCGCGGCCTGGCTCACCGAAAACCATGCGGGCGCGGGCCTTTTCGGGCCGATCGCCAATCTGGTCAAGGTTCGCTCCGGGTATGAGGCGGCGCTGGCCGCGGTGCTGGGTTCGGCGGCCGACGCGCTGGCCGCCGAGAGCTTCGGCGCGGCCCGGTCCGCGGTCGCCGCGCTCAAACAGGCCGACGGCGGGCGGGCGGCGCTGGTGCTCGGCGACTGGCCCGCCGATCAGACCGCGTCGCGGGATGCGCTACCCGGCAGCGCGCTGTGGGCGCTGGACTTGATCGACGCGCCCGCGCGGCTGCGGGGCGCCATCACGGCGATGCTCTCGGGCGTCGCGGTGGTCGACGACCTGGACCGGGCGCTCGAGCTGGTGGCGGCCCGGCCGCGGCTGCGCGCGGTCACCCGCGACGGCGATCTGGTGGGCGCCGGCTGGGTGAGCGGCGGCTCCGACCGCAAGCTGTCCACGCTGGAGGTGACGTCGGAAATCGACAAGGCGGGCAACGAGCTGGTCGCCGCGGAATCGCAGGTCGCCCAGCTGACCGCGGCGCTGTCCGGGGCCCTGACCGAACAGGCCGCCCGCCAGGACTCCGCCGAGCAGGCGCTGGCCGCGCTCAACGAATCCGACACCGCGATCTCGGCGATGTACGAGCAGCTGGGCCGGCTCGGGCAGGAAGCCCGCACCACCGAAGACGAGTGGAACAGGTTGCTGCGGCAGCGCGAGGAGCTCGAAGCGGGCCGCACGCAGACGGTCGAAGAAGTCACGGCGCTGGAGACCCGGCTGCGCAACGCGCAAGAGACTCAGCACGTGCATGCCGAAGAGCCCAACCACGCGGAGGTCCGCCAGCGGATCGCCGCCGCCGCCGAGGTTGCCCGCAGCGCCGAGGTGGAGGCCCGGCTGGCGGTGCGGACGGCCGAGGAGCGGGCCAACGCCGTGCGCGGGCGCGCGGATTCCCTGCGCCGCGCCGCGGCCGCGGAGCGCGAGGCGCGGCTGCGGGCCCAGCAGGCGCGTGAGGCGCGACTGCGCGCGGCCGCCGTCGCCGCGGCGGTGGCCGACGCCGGACGGCTGCTGGCGCAGCGGCTGGACCGGGTGGTCGGGGCGGCGTCGAAGATCCGCGACGCCCTGGCGGCCGACCGCCAGCAGCGCGCGGCGGCGATGGCGGCGGTGCGCGACGAGGTGACGGCGTTGAGCGCCCGGGTGGCCACCCTGACCGACTCGCTGCACCGGGACGAGGTGGCCAACGCGCAGGCGGCGATGCGCATCGAACAGCTCGAGCAGATGGTGCTGGAGCAGTTCGGCATGGCGCCCGCCGACCTGATCGCCGAGTACGGGCCCGACGTGGCATTGCCGCCCACCGAGCTCGAGATGGCCGAGTTCGAGCAGGCCCGCGAACGCGGCGAGCAGGTCGTCGCGCCCGCACCGATGCCGTATGACCGCGCCACCCAGGAGCGCCGGGCCAAACGCGCCGAACGCGAGCTGGCCGAGCTGGGCCGGGTCAATCCGCTGGCGCTGGAGGAGTTCGCCGCGCTGGAGGAGCGCTACAACTTCCTGTCCACCCAGCTCGAGGACGTCAAAGCGGCCCGCAAGGACCTGCTCGACGTCGTCGCCGACGTCGACGCCCGCATCCTGCAGGTGTTCAGCGATGCGTTCGTCGACGTGGAACGCGAATTCCAGGAAGTCTTCACCGTGCTGTTCCCCGGCGGCGAGGGCCGGCTGCGGCTCACCGATCCCGACGACATGCTCACGACCGGCATCGAGGTGGAGGCGCGGCCGCCCGGCAAGAAGGTCACCCGGCTGTCGCTGCTGTCCGGCGGCGAGAAGGCGTTGACCGCGGTGGCGATGCTGGTGGCCATCTTCCGCGCCCGCCCGTCGCCGTTCTACATCATGGACGAGGTGGAGGCCGCGCTCGACGACACCAACCTGCGCCGGTTGATCAGCCTGTTCGAGCTGCTGCGGGCCAGATCGCAGCTGATCATCATCACCCACCAGAAGCCGACGATGGAGGTCGCCGACGCGCTCTACGGCGTGACGATGCAGGGCGACGGCATCACCGCGGTCATCTCACAGCGGATGCGCGGACAGCAGGTGGAGCAGCTGGTCTCGCAGTCGTAGACCCGCGCCGGGGGATCGCTGTCCCGCTTGAAACAATGTCAGCGTGTCACAAGGTCTTTGGATCGCCGTCGCGGTCATAGCCGTCCTGGTTCTCGTCGCCGCGCTGGTCCTGGGCCTGATGCGATACCGCCGCCGGCGGATCAGCTTCACGACCAAGCCGGAGCCCGGCGCGATCGACCGGTCGGGCGGCTACACGGCGTCGTCCGGCATCACCTTCACCCAGACCGCGCCGGCCGACCGGCTGGACACCACGGGTCTGCCCGCGGTGGGCGACGACGCCACCATCCCGCGCGACGCGTCGCGGCGCACCATCTCCGAGGTCGAGCTCCCCGAACCGGGGGCGGCCCCGGGGACCGCGGCCCCGCCGCCGGCAGCCCGGGGGGCGCGGGCGGCCCCGGAGATCGAGGCCAT
>NZ_LQOU01000025.1 GCF_002102155.1 Mycobacterium europaeum | reverse complement strand
CTACGAAGTCCTCGTCGCCCACTGGCAACCCCGCAAACCCGCCACCAATCACCGCTCACCTTGACGATTTCATCCGTGGAGCAGATGACCCGACGTATCTCGACGTCGTAGTCCAGGAAGGGCACGAACTCGCTCCAGGCGTTCTCCCAGAGCCGGATGATCGCCGGGTACTGGGGACCCCATTTCGCGGTGAATTCGACGAAGCGTTCCTTGGCCGCGGCCTCGGTCGCCGCGGTATAGACCGGCCGAATGTCGCGGGCGATCTGATCCCAGTACTTGCGGGACGCGTAGCGAAAGGTGTTGCGCAACAGATGAATGACGCACGTTTGGATGATCGCTCGGTCCCAGACGGTGTTGACTGCCTCGGGCAATCCTTTCAATCCGTCACAGACCACGATGCACACATCGCCGGTGCCGCGGTTCTTGATCTCGGTGAGCACCGACAGCCAGAACTTGGCGCCTTCGCTGCCCTCGCCGGCCCACAGCCCGAGGATGTCGCGCTCGCCTGCGCAGGTGACCCCCACGGCCACGTAGATGGGCCGGTTGGTGACCTGCCCGTCGCGGATCTTGACGAAGATGGCGTCGATGAAGACCACTGGATATACCGCTTCCAGCGGCCGGTTGCACCATTCGGCCATCTCGCCGACCACCTTGTCGGTGATCCGGCTGATGGTGTCTTTGCTGACGGTGGCGCCGTAGACGTCGGCGAAGTGTGCCGCGACCTCGCCGGTCGTCAATCCTTTTGCCGTCAACGACAATACGATCTCATCAATACCGGTCAGGCGACGCTGTCGTTTCTTGACGATCTGCGGGTCGAAGCTGCTGTTGGTGTCACGGGGCACCTCGATCTCGACGGGCCCGATCTCGGTGAGCACCGTCTTGGCCCGGGTGCCGTTTCGGGAATTGCCGCTGCCACGGCCCGCTGGGTCATGCTTGTCATAACCCAGGTGCTCGGCCATCTCCGCGTCCAGCGCGGTCTCAAGCACGTTCTTGGTCAACTGATTGAGCAGCCCGTTGGGGCCGACCAATTCGACTCCTTGTTCCTTCGCCTGCGCCAGCAGCTGCTCAGCCAGCTGCCGTTGATCCAGTTCCATCGCCACAGGATCGAGTGTTTCTGACATCGTCAGTCCTTCCCGCCAAGCACCGCTCGGCGTGTCAGACCAAGATCAGATCCACCGTTGTTCGGACAGTCCCGACGTGGCCATCCCGCTCGACCCAGGGTCCCGGAAAAGTCACATCTCATGAGGTTAGGACCAATTTGAGGGCGTGATCGGGGTGTCTGGTGTGGTGGCGTAGGCCGGCGGCGATGTTGTCCCATCCGGTGGTTCGGAGCATGCCGATAACGAGGTTGCGGCAGGTGGCCATCACTCGTGGCGCTTGGCCGGTACGTATCCCTGATCCGTCCTCGGCGAAAGTGACGTCTTGGACCCAGTGAAGGCGATTTTCTATGCTCCAGCGGCCTTGTACCCAGGCGGCGGGTCGCTTCAGCGGCGCCGTCGTGTGGTTTGCTGAGGTGATCAGGTAGTCGACCTCGACGGTTATGGCTCCGTTATCGGTGACGGTGCGGCGTAGTTGGGAGACTTGGGCTGCGTCGGGGAAGTCGATCCAGGCGGGAACGTCGGCGACCTTGATCGTTCGGGTGATGCGCCGGCCACGCTCAGTGTTACGGGTCGTGTGCGCGGGCATGTCCTTGCAGGGCAGCTTCTTGAGCTTGTAAGTGCAGGGTGGGCATGTTCGCCTTGACCGTGAACACGTAGTCCCCACCGGCGCCGTTGATGGTGGTGGCGGTCTGGGTGTGTATCGCATCGAGGGTCGCCACCGCATTGTCGAGATCGAGGTGTCCCAACAGTGTTCGGGCGGCGCGTATTTCGTTGCTCTTGGCGTTGACGGCGACCTGTCCCAGCACGGCTCCGACACCGTGGTCGAATGCGGCGATCAGGTGCGGCGCCTTACCGCCGGGGTGAGTGCGCGCACCGCGGATCGTCTTGCCGTCGATGGCGATCACGCGGCGCTGCTCGCCGGGGCAGATTCCGGTGAAAGTTGGCGTCCATATCCACTCGCCCAGCGCCCGGTCGAGGGCGTCGGCATCAATGCGCGCGAACAGCTTGCGCAACGTCGATTCGTCCGGGGCCCGAACAAGGCCAGGTTGTCAATTGCGGTCTCGGCGGCCTACTGACCCGTCGCCGCGAACGACCGGCACCCAGCCAAGGTAGCTGTGACCGCCAGCGCGAGCACTCCGACCAGCGGGTAGCGCACCCCGCGCCGGTCGCGTGGGTCGGGCACCCTCTGAAGGGCTTCCCGCAGTCGTTCGTGGCGCGTCCGGTTTGCATCGGCATGCGGGTGTGACCTCGAGTTCGGATGGTTGGCTTCGTAACCTGCATCCAAACCCTTTGGTCACACCCGTCACAGTAGTCACGCCGGTCACGCGGCGACAACGGCCAAGGTCGCAACACTACGCATCAACTTTTCCGGCACCCACCCTGGGTGATGTCCGGCATCGACAGCTGGAAGGGTCAAGGATAATTCTGCTGATGACGCGGGTGTGCCCGATATTCCATGGAGTCTTTGCGGCAAACCACGGCGGCCCTATTTCGGTCGGTGTGTGAAGCGTGGATCTAATAGCCGCTGGTCCCACGCTGCCAGGCGGGACATCTGTTCCCGCAACGCTTGTTGTCACCGACGGGAACGATTTCACTGAACCGCCCATGGGACAGCCCTTTGGCCCGTAGCCCTTGTGCGAGGCGATCGTTAGGGATCGCTGCGGTGCCCGGTTGGACACGGGTTGCAGGTTCAGCTTGAACTCGGTGGTCGTCGCGACCCACGATCGCGCCGGAATGACTGGGTAGAACACGATCCCGAGACAATGGTCGACCCTCGCGGACAGACATCCGTAGCGCAGGTTGCCGAACGGTGTTAGCGGTTCGGCACGCGTTTCCATCTCTGCCACCAGCCGACCGGAAGTGAGTTTCGTGTGCCGAAAGTCCAGAAACGTCGACAGTCCCCCCGCTGAGTTCGCCGATCTGCTCATCAAAGGTGCGCGAACTTCACAGGTACCACCACATGTCATTCTCCTGCGCGTCATGCGTTAATCCCCGCCCTCCTCAGCGAACCGTTTGAGCATGTCGCCGAACGCGCCGAGGTCACCGTGCGCGGCGAAGTGCTCAACGTCCACTGCGATGAACCTCGCTGTAGCGGTGAAGCGCACGACGCCGGCCTCGCCGGTTCCCGTCGCACTGACGTGTAGGGAGCGACCTTCGCGGGCGTGAACGTGTGCGGTTATGCGGTGCGGTTGACGTAGCGGCACTGGTTGGAGGTAATCGACCGCCAGATTGCGGGTGACCGCCGGTGCGCCGGCGATCCAGAGGGTGAAGCCGAACAGGTCGTCGCAGGCCGCGGCGATCGCGCCGCCGTGCGCGAGGCCCGGTGCGCCTGCGTGCCTTTCGTCGAAGACCACGTCGGTGTACACCTGCTGTCCGGATCGAAACACCTTCATCTGCAGGCCGTTGGGGTTGTCGGGGCCGCACCCCATGCACGTGGGGGTGTGCGGTGGTAACTGCTCCGGCTCAACGCGCACTATCTCGCTCATGACGTCGTCGATTCTGCAAAGGTGTCGATGTGCGATCTGGTGTTCGTCTCAACCCCCAGGCGTTGCCGAGCGGTTGTGGACGGACGGCCGCGTGCCCAGGTGTCGAGGATGACTGCGCTGACGGCAGTGATTGGTGAGAGCGCCAGAGCGGCTTGGCTTTTGCCGTGCGCGATCGCCTCGCGTGCGATGTCGGCGAGGTGCTGAGCGCATGGACCTGGCTGCTCGGCGACCTGTAGCGCGGCGGCCAACGAGTCCGACAAGGGCTGGTGCGCCGGTGATGGAACTGTGGGCAGCACGGGTTGGATGCGATAGACATACCCGGCGGTCAGAACGCTGCCGGCGACGGCTACTCCGATGGCGGCTCCGATTTCGCAGATGGCGTCATTGACTGCGGCGGCTACGCCGTGTTTCTCCACCGGCGTCGCTGCGACGATGGCTGTGGTCGCTGGGGCGGTGATCAGACCCAGCCCAGCGCCCATGGCCAACAACGGCGACAGAAAGTCGGGGTAGGTGGCGTTGACGCCTGACCGGCGCACGTCCACCCATCCCCGCGAAGACGTCTTCACAGGCGCGGTGATCGGCTTCGTCGTGGCGCCGGGGGCTCGCCGCTCGGCTGAACTCGTCATCAGGGGTGCATTGGTGCACATCTCAACTCCAAAGAACGCAGAAGTCTTCGCCGTGACGTTCACCTAGCAGCTTCTGCAGAGGATCGTTTCTTTCTTTGTGATTTTGATCAGTACGGTTGAGTCGACCCGCTGTGGCAGTGGCGCCAGAGACGACCGACGGCAGCCGCTCGCGCCCCTTTTGCCAGCGGGAGCTGGATGACGGTTGTCCACTGACGTTGCTCTGCGAACTGCGGTCCGCAATCGCTGTTGTCGTACCCATCGCCCCGAGGGCCCGTCACCTCAGGCCGATCCGGCGAGCGCCAGTTCGGCCCGGTCGACGGGGACTTCGTGGGTAATGGCCCGCTTGCTGAACATGAAGTCGCGGGGGCGGTTGATGCAGTCGGCGGCAATGAACCCGCCGGCACGGAGGTAGAAGCAGGTGAAGTGGCGGTCCCGGGTCGGGTCGCCGTTGAGGACGACTTCGTCGTATCCGGTGTTGAGGCCGGCGATCTGGAGCTTGAGGTTGTACTGATCTGACCAAAACCATGGGAGCGCCACGATTTTCTTTGACTTAGCGCACATGGTCGCCGCAGCTACTTTGGCCTGTTCGCCTGCGCTCGGCACGGATTCCAGGCGGATGCGACGCCCGTAACGGGCCATGTGGTGGCTGGCGCAGTCCCCGGCAGCCACGATGTCGGGGTCGCTGGTCCGGGCCTGGTCGTCAATCACGACGCCGTTGTCGACGGCCAGGCCCGCGGCGGTAGCAAGCTCGATGTTCGGCTCAACGCCGATGCCGACAATGACGAGGTCGGCGGGAATTGATTCGCCACTGGCCAGGAATACTTCGCGGACCATGCCGTCGCCGGACAGGGCATCGACCAGCGTGCCCGTCCGGATGTTGACGCCCTCCTCCCGGTGGACCCGGTCGAAGAACGCCGATACCTCGGGGGCGGTGACCCGTTCGAGAACGCGCTCGGTCGCCTCGAGCACGGTGACCTCCATACCCAGTCCACGCAACGAGGCGGCGGTCTCCAGTCCGATGTAACCGCCGCCGACGATCACGGCCCGACCGCCGGCAGTGGTGCCCTTGCGGATCATCTCGACGTCTGCGGCGGTGCGTAGGTAGAAAACTCCGGCCAGGTCGGCTCCCGGTGTGCAAAGACGCCGAGGGCGGGCGCCAGTGCACAGTGCGAGCTTGTCGTAAGGCAGTACTTCGCCGGTATTCAGCACGACGTGACCAGCCGGGCGGTCGATCGCCTCCACCGTCGCATCCAGGAGTTGTATTCGCTGCTTGGCGTAGAAACCCGAGCTACGAATCGCGAGATCGTCGAGTGTGCTCTTCCCGGCCAGGTATGCCTTCGACAGCGGGGGCCGCTGGTAGGGCAACGCCGACTCCTCGCCGACGAGGACGATCTCACCGTCCCACCCTTCTTGGCGAAGACTGGCCGCGAGCTGGGCGCCCGCGTGGCTGGCCCCCACGATGACCGCTCGCTGCAAGGTCATGCGCCAACTTTCGGGGTGAGGCGGACCATCAGCTTGCTGATACCCCTCACGAAGTTGGACTGCACGTACTCGGGCTCACCGAGGACTTCGATGTTCTCGAACCGCGGAAGCAACTCCTCCCACAGGATCCGCAACTGCATCTCGGCCAGCCGGTTGCCCATGCAGCGGTGGACGCCGAAGCCGAAGGAGATGTGGTTGCGGGCGTTGGCCCGATCGATGATCAGCTCATCGGGCCGCTCGAACACGCGCTCGTCGCGGTTGCCCGAGGCGTACCACATCACGACCTTGTCGCCCTTGCGGATGAACTGCCCGTTGAGCACGGTGTCGGCCTTGGCGATCCGACGCATATAGGCCAACGGTGTTTGCCACCGGATGATCTCCGAGACCATGTTGGGGATCAGGTCGGCGTTCGCCTTCAGTTTCTCGAACTGGTCAGGGAACTCATTCAGCGCTAGAACACCACCGCTCATCGAGTTTCTGGTCGTATCGTTGCCGCCCACGATCAGCAACACGAGGTTGCCCAAGAACTCCATCGGGCGGTCGATCAGATCCTTGGTGCTCTCGTCGCTCTGCAACATGGTGATCAGATCGAAGCCGGGCTGCTCCCCGGCAGCTGTCCGGGCTGCCTTGTCCCGCCAGTGAGCGCTGAGACCTCGAGCCATTTCGACCATGCCACGAAACACCTCGTCGTTGTCCGAGGGTCCACCGTTGGCTTGCTCCATCGAGGTGGCAAGATCGGACCATTCGACGAGCTTGCGCCGTTGCTCGAACGGGAAGTCCAGCAGCGTCGCCAGCATGCGCGCGGTCAACTCGATCGAGACGTGTTGCACCCAGTTGAACGGTTCGCCAAGCGGGAGATCGTCGAGCACGTCTCGGACGCGCTCCCGGATGACGCTTTCCATCTCACGCAGGTTCTTCGGTGCCACCACGCCCTGGACAGCCTGCCGTTGCACGTCGTGGCGTGGTGGATCCATCGCGATGAACATCGCCAAGTCGAGGAAACGCGGCGGGGTTCCGATGATGATGAACGGCTCGGCGGAGAAGACCTCGTGGTTCTTGTCGACGGCCACGATGTCGGCATGGCGCGTCACCGACCAGAACGGGCCGAATGCGCTGTGGGCCTGATAGTGCACAGGAGCCTCGTTGCGCAGGCGCTCGTAGTAGGACTTCCAACGCCCCTGCCGGTAGAGGAACGGATTGCTGAGGTCGATGTCGGTCAGTTTGACCTCGTCAGCGGGCGGGATCGGTCGCTCGGTAAAAATCTGCTGACCATTGGTGCCGGTGACCCAGCGCCGAGTCTTGTCGTAGAGGTGCGCGCCCTTGATCAGTGGGACCATAGGGATGGCTCCCTGGGCCTTGGCGGTGACTGCGTCAAGAATATTCGTCACGTCTTCGTGTCCTCTCGTCGTTACATCTGAAACTCTGGCAGGTGGACGGTCAAGCCGTCCCACGCCTCAGAAACCGGCATCTGGCAGGACAGCCGGGAGGTCGGCTGACGCTCGGGGTTCATCGCGAGCATCTCTTCTTCATCGGCCCCGGAGGGGCCGACCTGATCGGTCCATTGCGGATCGACGATCACATGGCAGGTGCCGCACGCGGCTTCGCCTCCGCAGTCGCCGTCGATGCCGGGCACCGCGTTGTTGGTCGCGACCCGCATCAATGACTGACCTGCCTCAAGAGGCGCCTCGTACTTCTCGCCGTCGTGGGAGATGAAGGTGACAACGGCCATAACCAACTCCTAATACGTTGTCCTCAACGTGAATGCTGTTGTTAACAGCGTTGTCGAGGACGAGCGCTTAGGCTATGTTTACCCGGACCAGGAACTTGTGAATTTAGCTCAAAGGGGTCTTGGCCAGTGGACCTCAATAACGCAGGCGTGCCCCCACTCGCGTTCGCGCAACTGCTCGAGAGCCAGGCACTCGCCCCAGACGCAGTCGTGCTACTTCGCAACATCATGTCTCGCGAAGGAGTCGACGAGGCGACGCTGATCCGGCGCGATGTCCAAGCCCCGCTACGATGGCTTCGCGAGGTCTACCCCGAACTCGCCGTCGAACAGGCAACCCTCCTCGGCTTCGCGTTCGCTGGACAGGCACAGTTGACGTCCTTCGGCCCGTTGAGCGTTCCGCTGGTCAGCGCAGGCTCGGTAGCCGAGGTCGTGGAGTTGCTCACCTATCTGCCGTTGATCACAACGGCTGTCAATCCACAGTTCCATCTAAATGACCACGGCCTCACCGTCGTGCTCTGCGGACACACAAGCGATCCGGCACTGGACTGCCTGGCCATCACATACGCCGGGTCGGCGTTGTTGCGACTGCTGGACATGCTCGTCGGTGACGCGCCGAGCGCCACACTCCACCTGAGTTGGCCAGCGCCCGTCACCCTGAACGATCTCGACGAAGACGTGGTGCTAGCCGGGCGCCTGTTCTTTGACGCATCGATGTCCTACCTTCGCGTTCCCGCCGACACGCTCGATGAGGTGTGCCGGTTCTCCGATCCCCTCGCATATCGACTCGCCGTCGCCCAGCTGAACTCGGCTCTCAACCAGCGGAGCGGAGCCACGTCCTTTTCGGAGAAGGTGAGACAGCTGTTGGAGAAGGATCCCGGACATCGAAGTAGCCAGTGGGTCGCAGACGAACTTTCGTTATCCACAAGCACACTTAAACGGCGGCTCTCCCAAGAGGGGACCACCTTTCGCGCGTTGCGCCAGTCGTGTTTGCGCGAGAGCGCGATGATGCTTTTACTCACCCGATTGATGTCGGCGAGCCAGATCGCCACCAAGCTCGGATACAATGACCTCGCCAGCTTCTCACACGCCTTCAAGCGATGGACTGGCCGCTCTCCGAGCGAGTTTGGGATCTCACAACGCTGAGCCGCCCCAGCGAGTCCGGAGATTCCAGACCTTGGAGCGTTTTTCTACAGCGTCGCCTCGGCCCCGGTTTCAACTGCTGCATCAGAATCGGACGAGCGCTCGGATGTTGCGGCCTGAGCGCATGTCTGCGCCAGGCGTTCGCGGTCACGTAATTTCCCCCAGGGGTGGCCGTCACGTAATTCCCTTGGGTGTAACGCTGCTGAGAGTGAGGGTAGCCGGGCTGGTTGCGTCCAGCGGAGTGGTGGTGTGCGAGCCGGACCTGATCGTGAGTGCCGGCGTGTCGTAGCCGAGTGATTGAGCACTGTCCACGATATCGATCTTGGGAACCTAGAGAATTACCATTATGTCCCTGCCGGACAGGCACTTTCGCGAATCTAAGCACCTAGACCGCGCTTGATGCAACACCGAGGCTAGCTGCTCAGCAGCGCTGCGCTCCGCCGACAGTGAACGGAAATTGCCCTGGTGCACTGGTTAGGTGTGTGGCTGGGCGGTTGTGTCCGCCGGTGGTCGGGGTGATGCTGATGGGGTGTTTCAGTCGAACCCGTTCGCTCTATGTTGCCATGTGAGCCCGCAGACTAGCTTGGGGGGCGGAGGGCACGATTCTTATCCACGGGAACTGCGCTCAAAGAGACTTTCGTTGTAGGGATTGACCTCAAATTAGGGCCCCCGGCGTGCACCAGATCGTGGCCTTGGTCCTAACTGGCGCGTTCCGAAATTGTCGGGATCACGTTCCCAACCTCAATGCCTACCACCAGCCACCAGGCGCCGAATAATTTTCGTCACCTCCCAGCCGACCCGAGGGCACCACCGTCGGACTGGAGTGTGAGGCCCTGACGCCGCCATCCGAGCCGATCTGCTCACTGGCTTCCCTGAGCACGGCAGGGCGATCTATTTTCGGTGAAGTGAGCGCCACCGATGGATGACCGATCGGCACCGGTCTGGTCGCGATGGTGGGCCACACAGGAAGCCGACGTTGCAGCGACCTACGCAGCACGTCGCATCAACATCCGTAGGGACGTTGGCATGCTTGAAGAAGCGGGAAGCACGCACCTGAAACCGCCGGTTGAAGTGTCATGTGAAGTCTCAGGAGATGAGTTACGCATCGTCCTCGGGACTTACTTGACATAGCATCGGCGAATTGTGAAGCTTGCTCGCCGTGGCGGCTGTCGGTGGTGACTCTGGTGATCGAGAGTGGTTGGTAGAGCAGCGATATCGTGCGGTGCTCGAGGTGTTGGACGGCTCACCGGTCGGCGAGGTGGCCGTCCGGTACGGGGTGTCACGGCAGAGTGTGCACGCCTGGAAGGGCAAGTACTTGGCGGGCGGGATCGAGGCGCTGCGCGAGGCGTCACGCCGACCCAGGACCAGCCCGACCCGGGTGGAGTCCGCGGTGGAGGCGCTGGTGTGTGAGATGCGGCGAGCTCATCCACGCTGGGGCGCACGGCGGATCACTTTCGAACTCGCGCAGTCGGGTGTGCCTGCGCCGCCGTCGCGGGCCACGGTGCACCGGATCCTGGTTCGCAACGGGATGGTGCGTGCCCAGCCGCAACAGCACCGCCGCAAGTACCGTCGCTGGCAGCGTGAGGCGCCGATGCACCTGTGGCAGTTGGATCTGGTCGGCGGGTTGTTCTTGGCCGATGGGCGCGAATGCAAGATGCTCACCGGTATCGACGACCACTCTCGGTTCGTCGTGGTCGCCGCCGTGCTTGCCGTACCCTCGGGCCGGGCGGTGGCTGATGCGTTCCTCAAAGCGATGCGCGTCTACGGTGTGCCCTCAGAAGTGTTGACCGACAACGGCAAGCAGTTCACCGGCCGGTTCACCAAACCGAGGCCGGCGGAGGTGCTGTTCGAGCGGGTCTGCCGCGAGAACGGGATCACCGCCCGACTCACCAAGCCCCACTCACCCACCACGACCGGCAAGATCGAGCGCTGGCATCAGACCCTGCGCCGCGAACTCCTCGATCCGGCCGGACCATTCGTGGACCTACCGTCTGCGCAGGCGGCGATCAGCGCCTGGGTGCACACCTACAACCATGCCCGACCCCACCAATCGCTGGACATGGCAACCCCGGCGAGCCTGTTTCGGCCCAACGCCCAACCCGAACCCCTAGTGCTCACCGCACGGCCAGACGCCCCGGGCGGTCAATACGCAGCCGACACGGTCGAGACAACCGCCACGACCGACGCCGAAGGCGCCGACAGCGGGCTGGTGTTGCTGCCCTCGGCCGGTGCGGTCGAGTTCGACACCGTCATCGCCGCCAGCGGCCTCCTGGCGGTCATCCCCTCGGTGCAGCGGATCAGCCTGGGCCCCAACCGCGCTGGCCAACGCGCGCACGTTTGGGTCGACGAGTACACCGTCCATGTCCTCATCGACGGTGCGCTGGTCAAGACGGTGCCCTCCAACCTGAGCGCCGAAGACCTCCGCATCCTGAGCATGCGCGGCGCGCGCCCGGCCGGAGCGCCGCCGGCCACAGCATCGGTGACCCGCGCCGGCAGCCTCCCGGCGGCGACCGTGATCGAAGTTGATCGCTTCGTCGATATCAACGGCAACGCCGAGCTGGCCAAGCATCGCCTGAAAATCGGCGCCGAACTCGCCCGACGCAAAGTCACGCTTCGCCTCGACGGACACCTCATCCACGTCGTCTACAACGACCTACTCGCCAAGACGCTGCCCTCACCTATCCCGGCCGATCAGTACACCAAAATCCGCGGCGCCCGGATCGCCGCCAGTCAATCGCCGCCCCCCGCACCCGGCCCGATCAGCGTCCAACGCAAGGTCCCTCGAGACGGCGTCGTCATGGTCGCGCGCCAACGCCTGCGCGTCGGACGCACCTACACCGGCAAGATCGTCACCATCCACGTCGAGGACACCCACTTTCGCGTCACCTGCGACGGCGCCCAGCTGTCCATCCACCCGCGCACCACCGATCTCCCAATCCGCCGCTGGAAAGCCAAGATTCACGCTCCGCGCCCAAATCCGCCCATGTAAAGGATGTCGTGAGACTGTAAACCATGTCCTGCGACAAAGGAGTTAAGCACGTCCTGAGACCTGACACGACAGTTGAAGCGGTCGGGCCGCACTACGCCAATTCTTCAAGCTCTGGGGGCTGACCCGTCGATGACCTACATCTGCGCCTATTTCACCCAGGTCTTGAATTCACGGGTCATTTGGTGCAGTGAGAGATCGAGGTCGTCAACTCGTAGGCCTACTGGTCTGGGCCTTCTGGTGAAGGTCGGCGAGCAGTGCGGTGTCCGCTGGATCGTGCCCCGCCGACTTTACCCTCCACAATGAGGTAACCGTTCTCGTCGACCCTGATCCAGTCCACTGCGGCGATACGCGTGTCGTCGGGGGAGAAGGGGCCGGGGGGTTGGTCATCGGGTTGGGGGATGGCGTCTTGGCGTCGAGAAAGTTCCAGTTCGGCGTTGCGGTAGTCGTCGTAGGTGTCGCGCAAGATTCTGTCGACCCACAGGCCGATGACGACGAGTTCGGTACGCTGTCGTACGAGATCCTCGTCGTCGACGCCGACAGTTGACTGCAAGGTTTGACGCACCCGCTCGGCCTCCCAGGAGCCGGGCCGCCCGGCCAGGATTTGTTCGGTGCCTTCGATGTTGACGGCGGCCGCGGCCAGGGCGTGGGTGACGAACTCGGCCCAGTCGATCGGTAGCGCTGCGCGGGAGTCGCGATCCGGTTCCCATTTCCCCGAACTATGTTGACGCATCGGCTGATTCGTCAGATGAGCGGCCTCCGTCAGGGCGGCGATCACGTCGTAGAGGACTTCGTCGTACGGTCGGGGAACCATCGTCTCGGCCGCAGTCAGATATCCGGTGTCGAACAGCGCCGCCGAGAGGACCTGACGATAGGGCCGGCCGATCTCGGCGGCCATAGCCCGCAAGTTGTCTCGTGTTGGCAGAGAGGTCAATTCGCTGATCGTCACTGCATCAAGGATTGCCGCGTGACGCCAATACGGTTCGCCCAAGCCGGTGTCGGACGCGTTGTGACCGCGCTTGTACTCGTCGATCACCGAGCCCGGTGCCTGGTGTCAGGCAGCGCCAGCCGGTAACTCAGCATGTCTGCCGCCGATACCAACGACGAATCACTCAAAGGTATTAACCGACTACACCCCATGAATGACCGGGGCTAACCACGGAGGCCTCTATCCGGTCCATATTCCTTACGGTTTTTGCAGGGTGTTCGTGGCTGTCGGCCGTAGGCTTCGAGTACCCAGGGACGTCGGGTATGGCTTTCCATATTCTGCCTTTGGTGATGGCTCGAATCGATTGGCCGCCCGGGCGTCCCGCGACGACTCGACCGCTAATTGAGAGGTGCGATCTAATCGCTGTGTAAGGACACGTCGGCGTGGTCGTCTGGTGGGTTCAAAGACCGACAACGAACACGGAGGTGGTTGTGCCACAGCAACTATGGGCGGGTGTGGATGCCGGCAAGTCAGAGCACCATTGCGTCGTCGTCGACGTTGATGGCAGGAGGGTGCTCTCGCGGCGGGTAGCCAACGATGGCGACACTAAACGAGTTGATCAACGCGGTCACCACGCTCGCTGATGGGGGCGACCTCACCTAGGCGATCGACCTGGCCGGTGGTGGTGCTGCGTTGCTGATCACGCTGCTGCTGGACGCCTCCCAGCGGCTGCTCTACATCCCGGGCCGCAGTGTCTATTACGCATCGGGCGCCTATCGCGGCGACGCGAAAAGCGACGCCAAAGACGCGGCGATCATCGCCGATCAAGCCCGGATGCGCCGTGATCTACAGCCGCTGCGTTCCGGTGATCAGATCACCGTGCAGCTGCGCATCCTGACCGCTCGGCGCGCTGATCTGGTCGCCGATCGCACCCGAGCGCTAAACCGGCTGCGCGCTCAGCTGCTGGAGTACTTTCCCGCCCTCGAGCGGGCGTTTGACTACGGTCAACACAAGGCTGCGCTGATCTTGCTCACCGGTTACCAAACCCCCGAGGCACTGCGTCGCGCGGGCGCCGCGCGGCTGGTGGCCTGGCTGCGCAAACGCAAGGCCCGCACCGCCGAGGCGGTCGCCGCCGCCGCACTCGAAGCTGCCCACGCTCAGCACACTGTGCTGCCCGGACAAGACCTGGCCGCCGCCATGGTGGCCCGGCTAGCCCAGGAGGTGATCACCCTCAACACCGAAATCGCCGACACCGAGACGATGCTCGAGGAACGATTTCGCCGCCACCGCCACGCCGAAATCATCCTGAGCATGCCCGGCTTCGGGGTCATCCTCGGCGCCGAATTCCTCGCCGCAACAAGGGGAGACATGAGCGCTTTCGACTCCGCCGATCGTCTGGCCGGCATCTGCGGGCTGGCGCCGGTACCGCGCGACTCCGGGCGCATCAGCGGCAACCTCAAACGCCCCCGCCGCTACCACCGACGACTCCTGCGCACCTGCTACCTGGCCGCCCAAAGCGCCGCCCGCACCGACCCGGCGTCTCGCGCCTACTACGAACGCAAACGCGCTGAGGGCAAACACCACCGACAAGCCGTCCTAGCCCTGGCCCGCCGACGCCTCAACGTCCTGTGGGCCATGCTGCGCGACCACACCACCTACCAAATCCCAACCGCCGCAGCGGCTTGACAAACCCATTGAGAATCGAATGGGTCACACGAGGCTGCAGCTGACCACGTTTTAGCCGCTAGACGGTACGGTACTGGACTGTACTACGGCGACGGTTCTATCGTGGGCGCTGTGTCTCGGATTGCCGATCACCCCGCGGAGTCCGCGCCGTGGTCGCCGCGGGAGGCCGAGTTGCTTGCGGTGACATTATGGCTGCTGCAGCAACACGGGTATGACCGGTTGACGGTGGACGCGGTGGCGGCCACCGCCCGCGCCAGCAAGGCGACGGTGTACCGGCGATGGCCATCGAAAGCCGAACTGGTATTGGCCGCGTTCATCGAGGGGACCCGCCAGGTCGTGGTCCCGCCCGATACCGGCACACTGCGGGGAGATTTGCTGGAACTTGGGGAGTTGGTGAGCCAACAGGCCCGCCAGCACGCCAGCACCATCCGCGCGGTGCTTGTCGAGGTGTCGCGTAACGCCGCGCTCAACGAGGCGATACGGCATCAGTTCCTCGAGCAGTGGAAAGCCTTGATCCAGCACATCCTGAAGCAGGCCGTTGACCGAGGTGATATCGCGGGCGCCGCCATCGACGACGAACTTTGGGACCTACTTCCCGGCTACCTAATGTTCCGGTCCATCATCTCTAGCCGACCCCCCACCCGTCGCACCGTGCAAGCCCTGGTCCTTGACTTCATCATCCCCAGCCTCACCTGATCCACCGGGTAGGGCGGTTTAGCCCCTGTTGTCTTCGGCGACGCCTCGCAGGCGTGAAAATGTGGTCGGGTTGCCCACCGACGCCGACTTTCACTCTGGTTTGTGGGCCCGTGGTTTAGCCTGGCGCCGGGCCCGACCTGGGAGGGTCACGCACTGTTGCTTCGAGCAGCCGGTCAGAATTTCGGTTCCTCGACCGAGGCCCCAGCAACCTCCCCATGAAATATCGATGTGATGGGAGGACAAGCGAAGTGAAATGGTCAACGTCCGCGACGTGAACAACGACACGGTGGACGCGGTGTGGCTGGTCACGTTCACAGAAGGGCGTGCTGCGGCCATCGTTCGTGCCGGCACCGGCGCGGCGGCTGCACGATGACACCCGGCTACGGGTCGACTGACCGGCGAACGCGCCCGCTACTGGGAGCGGCTCGAGAAGCTGCTCGAGGACGCGTTGATTTAAAGTGTCGGCGGTGGCGCGTAGAAGCTAGACACCGTCTCGGTTCGCGACATGCTTGAGGTGTTGATCGCTGGCGAGCGCGACGCCGGACAACTCGCTGATCTGGCCCGCCGCCGGGTGCGGGTCGAACACGGCGCCTTGGTCGAGGCTTGACGGGCCGATTTCGATGACCACCACGCGGAGCGGAGCCGGATGCTTGCTCACCCGATTGACACCCTCAGCGCGTAGATCGAACCCTAACCACTCGTATCGACGACCAACTGAGCGTCCTGATCGACGTGGCAGCCACAGCGGCGACACCAACGCGAGCGCGGCCGGCGGCGGGCCAGGCCAGATCATCGTCGACGACACCATGGCTGCCCGACAGACGCTTGCGGCGATCGAGTGTCTCGACGAGATCGCCGGCGTCGGGCGGCTCGGCGCACAGCTGATCCTGGCCGCATCGGCGCCGATATGGCCCCAATTCCCGACCGCCGCGCGCCTGGTGCAAACGGCAGTCGCTACCGGATTGGTTCGCGGTCAGCCCGCGGTTCAGTACGCGTTTCCGCACAGCGGCGGGACGCAGGTGCGTGGCGGCCACCCGTCCAGGTCTCCTCCGGGGCTATCTGTCGTTGCCGATCTCGTGGTCGGCGAATTGGCCATACTCGGGTAGCCGGAGCGGCTGCTGCGGGAAGCTGGTTTGCGGAGGGTGAGGGGGGCCTACGTTGCGGGCTCATCGGCATGGCGGCGGTGCGCGGCAAGGAAGTCATCGACGATGCGCTCACAGTCTTGACGATCGATGGCACGCAGGCCGGTGAGTCGAGCGAACGCGAGTGGCCCCACGAGTTGACACAGGATCAGCTGCGGGTCGAATTCATCGAGGTCGGCGCGGGCTTTGGGGCTTTGCAAAAGGCGATCGAACGGCTGGCGATACTGGTCGACGATTCGTGTCCGCAGCGCGTGCCGATCGTAGGTTTCCTGGGTGCTATTTGATGTTGGGCCAAGCGCGACCCAGGCCAGTGTGGTGACGTGCAGCGGTGCCTCCTGGAACAGCGTGGCTTGTCGGCTCAACAGTTCGATGAGTTGGTCGCGCAACGGTCCCGTCCCCGGCGGAGGGTGGACTTGCGGCAGCAGCCGTTCAAATGTGGCGGCCAGCAGTTGAGTGGAGCTGCTGAAGTGGCGATACAGGGTCGTGCGCGCGACTTTGGAGGCTTTGGTGACCGCGTCGATGGTGACGGCTTCGATGCCGCCGGCGCTGAGGAGTGTGGTGGCCGCATCCAATAGCCGGGTCCGTGAGCGTAGCCGGCGTGGGTCGACGTCGTCATCGTCGTCAACGGGGAATTCAAGGGCATCGCGCTCCATGTAGTCACCGTAAGCCCCGCCCGTACCTGGCCCGCACCGAATCGTGCCTGCATCGGGCGATTGACCCGACCGCAACGCAACTAACAATACTGGTAGTGGTGTAGCGCTACTAGTAGTAGTGTAGCGCTACTAGTAGTCCACTTATGCATATCCGTCTTTGCGCCCGGGGGAGGATTCATGTCAGGCAACGGGCCGAACGATCCCTGGTTCACAAGCTCCTCGATGCTGCCACTACATGCCATGTCGTCTGGCTGTCGAACGAACTTTCCGAGTTGTGCGAGCGAAATCGCGCAGACGAAGAGCGATGGTCCGCGATGAGTGTGCTGCTTGCGCCAACCAAGCCTCACGTGTGGACGCGTGCGGTTCGGGCTTTCAAGCGCACCGGCCGCGCGATTACCAGTGGCGTGCACCGACCGCCGCCGGTCGAGCAAGGCCGCGTGCGTCCACGTCATTACCCGCCTCGCTGCTGCTCATACCTCGACGACGACCTAATGAACCGCGAAATGTATGACCACTTGCGCGAGGAGCCGATCAGACTAACCTCCCGGCTGGCATTTCGCCTACGCCGCTCATGAAACTAACAAGGTTTCGACGATGGTGCATCGGGATCGTCAAACCACCTGCGCGCCAAGGGCGTTACGTGCTGTTGGTTAGGACTCAGACCAACGCCCCGCGGACGCCGCCGTATAAGTGGATTGCAGTCGCGACGCTGCTCGTACTCGCGGTGATTTTAGCCTCGGTGTACGGGCAATTCCGCGGTGCCTTCACCGAAAAGACGCAGCTGACCATGATCGCCGCCCGCGCCGGGCTGCTGATGGATCCGGGTTCGAAGGTGACCTATAACGGGGTGCAGATCGGCCGGGTGGGGTCGATTTCGGAAACCGTTCGCGACGGCAAGCCCGCCGCGAAGTTCACCTTGGAGGTGTATCCGCGGTATTTGGCGTTGATTCCATCGAACGTGAACGCCGATATCAAGGCGACGACGGTGTTCGGTGGTAAGTATGTGGCGTTGACGACGCCGGCCAATCCGTCGCCGCAGAAGATCTCGACGCACACGGTGATCGATGCCCGCTCGGTGACCACCGAGATCAACACGCTGTTTCAGACGATCACCTCGATCGCGGAGAAGGTGGATCCGGTCAAGCTGAATTTGACGTTGAGCGCGGCGGCGCAGTCGTTGACGGGGCTGGGGGAGAAGTTCGGTCAGTCGGTGACCAACGCCAACGCGTTGCTTGATGATGTGAATCCGCAGATGCCGCAGGCGCGCAGGGATATTGCGCGGTTGGCGGCGCTGGGGGATACCTATGCGAACGCGTCGCCGGATTTGTTGGATTTCTTGGACGACGCGGTGATCACCTCGCGCACCATCAATGCCCAGCAGAAGGATTTGGATCAGGCGTTGCTGGCGGCGGCCGGGTTCGGCAACACCGGTGCGGAGTTGTTCAACAAGGGCGGGCCGTATTTGGCGCGCGGTGCCGCCGATCTGGTGCCCTCGGCGCAGCTGCTGGACACCTACAGCCCCGAACTGTTCTGCGCCCTGCGCAACTACCACGACATCGTGCCCATCACCGGTGCCTCGGAGGGCGGATTCAACGGCTACTCGTTGAACATGGACACCGAGGTGCTCTCCGGGCTGGGACTGATCGCGAACCCGGTGTCCGCGGCGCCCGTCATCGCTTCGCTGGTGGGCGGTGTCGCCGGGGTGGTCGGTGGGGCGCCCAACCCCTACATCTACCCCGAAAATTTGCCGCGGGTGAACGCCCGCGGTGGGCCCGGCGGTGCGCCGGGGTGCTGGCAGCCGATCACCCACGACTTGTGGCCCGCACCGGAGTTGGTGATGGACTCCGGCAACAGCCTTGCGCCGTACAACCACCTGGACACCGGATCGCCGTATGCGATCGAATACGTCTGGGGCCGCCAGGTAGGGGATAACACAATCAACCCATAAAAATGGGCATTGCCGCATAGAGTGGGCGATGATCTTTTGTGGTGGGAGGGTTTTCGTGTGCGAGCCCAGTCAGCATCCGGGACAGCTCTCGACGCAATCCCGCGCCGACGCCGATCTGGTCATCCAGCAGATCCCGGCGATGCAGCATCACGTGGTGCAGATCCCAGTCAGGCTCATCCAGGGCGCAAGCAATATCGGCCAGTGGTGATTGGCTTCGCGGGGCGCAGCCGATTCGCGAGCCGGAATTCCACTGCGGCCTTTGTTGAACACTCGCGTGGAATCGATGAGCATTCGCATGGAATGATCGAGGCGACGACCCGCACTTGGCATCATGCCGCCAAAACCGCTAAATGTCGCACCGGAGCGAATGACACACTGTAGTGGCGCCGCAAAAGGGTAATCGCAGACCGGGCCGCCCGCCTGCCGCGACCGCCGGCGACGCGCGCCAGCGAATTATCCGAGCTGCTCGTTTGGTGTTTAGCGCACGCGGCTACGACGGCGCGACGCTCCAAGACATCGCCGCGCGCGCCGACCTGAGCCGGCCGGCGATCAACCACTACTTCTCGAGCAAGCGAGCGTTGTATCAGGAAGTGCTGGTTGAGACCAACGAATGCGTCATCGGAGCCGGTGTTAAACATGCGGACATCGAGAATTCGCTGGTGGCTCGCCTGATGGCGTTCATCTCCGCGATGAGAGCCGGTTCGGAAAATTTCGCCGGGTCTGCGTTTTTGGTCACTGGCGTACTCGAATCGCAGCGCCATCCCGAATTGGTTGGCACCGAAAACGATCCCCTTTGGATCATTCGGAAAGTATTGACACGCTTCGTCAACGATGCGATTGAGCGCGGCGAACTCGCTGCGGATATTGATGCATCGGCAATGGTCGAACCGCTGCTCGTCGTGGGTTGCGGCGTGGGGGTATACGCGGGCTACGTCCGGACTTACCCAGAGATGGTGGCCATGACCCCAATGCTGCGCCAACTCGTGGAAGGGGCGCTTTGCCCGCCCACCCGAGGACTAGCGGGACGGCCGTTACGGTGGTGACCCGTTGTGCTCAGCCGTGCTGAAGCCGACCATCCCCCGTCGAAGATCGCCAAAAACTCACCCGACGCCACCACGGTGATGGACGGCACCGCCCCCAACGACGCCGTCCCGCTCATCCGCTTCCTGGTCAGCGATCCTGATTCGGTACATGCGGCCGCGCCTAGGCAGGCTGACCCTTTTGCAGCGCGAACGCCTGACTGGTTTCTTTGGCTGGTTCATCGACATCGCACGGGGCGCAGCGCCCCGCCCCCTGAAGGCCTGCAGGACTGGCCTGTCAAACTACGGTCGGCTCGTCCTCATGCGTTATAAGAGTCTCTGAAGGGACAGCTTGGATGCTGGGTCGTCACTGGTGCCGTCAAGCGCGGATACGTTTTTCCGACATGACGACCAAGCAGACCGCGCTCGAGAGGACGACACCCACCGGAATCCGGGCCGGACGATACGAAACAGCCGACGACACTCTCCTTGCCTTCCTCCAAGCCCTCTGATTATGCCGACCTCACGGCTGCGGGCACCGCCTCCACCAGGCGCAACACCGACCATGTCGGCAGAACCCAGACGTCGTCATAAAAGGGATCCATCACCGCCGCCTCGGGCAGTTCGGTGGTGGTGGCGGTCTTGAATCCGGAGAATCCGTCCATGGCAACGACGTCCACACCATCGCGCCAGTCCTGTGGCCGGTCGGCCAGCCAGTCGGCGAATGCTCGTTTGGAGCGTCCTTCGACCATGTCGAGCAACCGCGCCGGACCGGTCTTGTCGCGCACGGGGGTCAAGTCGATGATGACGGTGACGTACTTGTCGGCGCGACGGGTGTGCCGCCACACATGCTCGTCGACGCCGATCACCGCGACCCCGTCGAAGCGGGCCGCATCGGCGATGAGCACCCGGCGGCCTTCGGCCAACACCGCGTTGTTAGCGGTGTTCCACGACACCGCGAGCGCTTCGGCGACTCGGGCCACCGACAGATGTTGGCAGACCAGGGCTTCCAGTGCCCACCGCAGGCCCCGGCGGGACAGCTTGGCCCGCGGCTCGGCGGCCTTGCTGGTGTCTTGGCGCCACACATGAGCGCAGCCGGCGCACCGATACCGGCGGATCGTGACCAGCAAGCATGTGGGCCGCCACCCGAACGGCTCATGAGCCAGTTGCCGGGTCACGGTGTCACGCACCGCGCCCTGCTCGCCGCAGCGGCGACACCACGAGTCGTCGTCGATAATCCGGCAAGCCAACACCGCCCGGTCCGGCTCCAGGCGTTGTCCGGTCACCTCCAACCCGAGCTCGTCAAGGCGGCAGAATGTGCTCAGATCAGGGCACGCGAAGGTAGCGTCAGGCACGTCGAGGTCTTTCAGATGGGCGGTGTGAGAACTCCCATCATCGGAAGACCTCGACCCCTATCCCGGCAGCGACGCGCCGACCACCTCTACACCCTCAACTGCGAAGAGCCGTCAACGCGTCCAACAGGCCACCTGCGACATCGCGGCCGCACCAGGGATCCGCTCTACGGCGTGCGCCGCACCCTGCGCACCCGATTCCCGCTGCTCACCGCCCGCCAACGCACCCGCCTGGAGGCGGTGTTCGCCGACGACAACCACCTCCCCGTGCAGCTCACCTGGGGCGTCTACCAGCGCATCATCGCGGCCTACAGCCACCCCGACCGGCGGCGCGGCAAGACCATGATGACCGCCATCATCAATGAGCCCCTTTGTCGCTAGGACTATTTGTCCACCGTATTCGGCGACGCTGCCATCGAGAAGAAAGAGCCGTTCTTAATGCTTCTGTGGATTACAAGAAATTGTCCTGGCGCGCTCGCAACTGAAAGTAGCTCGTAGTCAAGCTCAAGCTCACCGAAGTCTCTATGTCGGAGCTGCTTGACCTTGCCGTCGGAGACATTGACATCGTGGCTGTTCCACATCTGGACGAAGTCGCTGCTCTTTTTGGAAAGTTCGAGGACGATATCGGTGATATCTGGCTGATCAATATCGATACCTGCGGTGCGGTGCACGGTGGCGATGGCGGTTTTGACGTATGATTCCCAGTTCACCCAGAGGGTTTTCGCCTCGGGATCCAGGAACAGTAAGCGCAAAACGTTCCCTGTGATCGTGAATTGGGAGAAGAGCTCTGAGGCTTGCGGGTTTTCGGCCAGCACATCGCACCGGCGGTTGACTATGTAGGCCGGACCGAGTGTCCAGGCTTGCATGATGAGAAGCAAATACTCAGCCGGGTTTTGCTGCGAACTGGCCTTCTGCCGCCAGCGGTGTCGCGGGGTCGCGAGGTCATACAGATAGGTCGCCTCACTGGGAGACAGGCCGAGCGCGATCACCAAGGCGTCCAATATCCGCGCGGACGGGTGGTTTTCTCGTCCTTGTTCCAACCGCGCGTAGTAGTCGGCACTGATGCCGGCCCGCACGGCCACCTCCTCGCGGCGCAGCCCAGGGGTGCGCCGCCGTCTCGCAAGATCGCCGTGGCGCTGCTGGTTGGGTGTGATCGCCTCGCGGCGCGCCCGAAGAAATTCTCCCAGTGTCTTGGTCACGAAGCGATGCTAGCCAGCGCGGCGTCCTGGGTGTCAAATTCCTAGGTTAAGCTCCCCCTTCCGCGACCTGCGGTTCCTCGCCACCATATGTACTCGTGGCATCAATCGACCGCTTGGCCGAAGGGAACAGGGTTTTAGGCCGCTTGCTGATATCGACACGGGCGGAGGATGGGCCTGAGCATGGGCGGGGCTACCCAGCGCGGATACGGCGGTACGGCGAAGGGTCGGTTCGTTGCCTGGTCGCGACCACACCGACGACGTACTCGGGTCAACGCCCCAAACGTAGCAGCCTGGAGTGACAGCAACCCGAACCGGAAGGACAACGACTTTGCTGGGCATTCTCAAGCGGGCGTGGATTCCGCTGGTGATCGTCGCGGTTGCGGCCGTCGGGGGCTTCGTGGCTTACCGATTGCAGGGTGTGTTCGGCTCGCACCGAGTCGCGGAGGTGGGCCCGGTCGAGCAGATTGTGCCGATCAACGTCAAGCGCGTGGTTTACGAGGTTACCGGGCCCCCGGGCACGGCGGGTGTGGTCAATTACCTGGACGAGAACGCTCAGCCTCAGCGCGCAAGTTTCACCACCTTGCCGTGGTCATACACCGTGACCACGACCATGCCGGGAATGTTCGCCAACGTGGTGGCACAAGGGGACAGCAACATGCTCGGTTGCCGGATTCTGGTCAACGGTGTGGTGCGCGACCAGCAGTCCGTAGCCCGTTTCGACGCACAGGTTTTCTGCTTGGATAAAGCCGCATGAGCGGCGGCCACGCCGAGCGGCCTCTTGCGGCGCGGATGTTGCGGCGGTTGGCGGTGCCGATCGTGTTGGGTTGGCTGGTGTTCGCCGTCGTCGTCAGCGTCTTCGTGCCTCGACTGGATCTGGTGGAACGGCAGAACTCGGTCGGCCTGTTGCCTAAGGATGCTCCGTCGCTGATCGCGATGAAGCGCATGGGCAAAGTTTTTCACGAGTTCGACTCCGACAGCGTCGCGATGGTGGTGCTGGTGGGCGACAAACCGCTGGGCGACGAGGCGCGTCGCTTCTACGACGATCTGGTGCGCCGGCTCGAGCGCGACACCGCGCATGTCGAGAAAGTGCAGAACTATTGGGGGGAATTGGTCACGGCGGGCGGCGAGCAGAGCGCCGATAGTAAGGCCGCTTACGTGCAGCTCAACCTCGCCGGCGACCAAGGCTCCTCGCGGGCGGATGAGTCGGTGCACTCAGTCGAGCAGATCGTGGCGCACTCTCATCCGCCGCCGGGTATCAAAGCATATGTGACCGGTCAGGCGCCGCTGACCACAGACTTGACTGAAGCCGGCGACCGGGGTCTGGCCAAGCGCACGGCGATCACGATCGCCGTGGCCGCGCTGATGTTGCTCATCGCTTACCGGTCGATAGCCACCTTGCTGATCGTGCTGGTGGTGATTTTTGTCGAACTGGCCACCGCGCGGGGAATCGTGGCATTCATCGGCAACTTTCACGTGATCGGCTTCACCACGTTCGCGGTCAGTCTGCTCATGGCGCTGGCCATCGCGGCCGGCACGGACTACGCGATCTTTTTTCTCGGCCGCTATCACGAAGCCCGTCAAAGCGGCGAAGACCGTGAAACCGCTTACTACACGACATACCGTGGAGTTGCCCATGTCGTGTTGGGTTCCGGGCTAACGATCGCCGGCGCGATGCTGTGTCTGCGGTTGGTCCGGCTGCCCTACCTCAATACGTTGGCGATTCCGTGCGCGGTGGCACTGGTCATCGTGATCGCGGCCTCGCTGACGTTGATGCCGGCTCTGCTGGCCATCGACGCGCGGTTCGGCTTACTCGACGCGAAGCGAAAGACCAATATTTACCGGTGGCGGCGACTAGCGACGGCCACGGTGCGCTGGCCCGCCCCGATCCTTGCCAGCGCTGTGGTTGTCTCAATAGTCGGGGGGCTGACCCTGCCGGGGTATCACACAAACTACGACGACCGCTATTACGTTCCCGCGAGCCTAGCGTCCAACGTCGGCGACCGTGCCGCCATCCAGCATTTCACCCATGCCCGGCTGAATCCGGACCTGTTGCTGGTCGAAGCCGACCACGACCTGCGTAACCCGGTGGACATGCTCGACCTGGATAGGATTGCGGCGAGTATCTTCCGGGTGCCGGGCATCGCGCGGGTGCAAAGCATCACCAGGCCGCTGGGATACAACATCGAGCACGGCACCATACCGTTCGCGATCGGCATGCAGCCCGTCCCGATCCGGGAGAACCTGCAGTATCTGAAGGACCGCTTGGCCGATATCCTGCGGCTGACTCGAGATGACCTCGGCGTCCAGATCGCGACGTTAGAGCGCATGTACACCGTGGAAAAGGAACTATCCGGGTCGATTAGCGACAGCGCTCGCGTCACAACTGACACCGCTGCAATCACGGATGGAATACGTGACCATCTCGCAGATTTTGACGATTTCTGGCGGCCACTTCGCAGTTACTTCTACTGGGAAAAGCACTGCTTCGACGTTCCGATATGTTGGTCACTGCGCTCCGTCTTCGACGCGTTGGATGGCTTCGACAAACTCGCCGAGAATTTCCACAAGCTGGCCAAGGACCTCCAACAAAGCGCTGACGCAACACAAGAGATGGTGACGTTGATACCGCCGATCATCGACGTTGCAAAGTCTATGCAGACTACCTTCTTCACGCTCTACAGCAGTTTTTCGGGGCTGATCACTCAAATGGACCGCATGACCGACACCAGCACACTCATGGGCGAATTCTTCGACAAAGCAAAAATTGACGGCCTCTTCTACATCGCGCCAGAAGTGTTCGACAGCCCTGACTTTAAGACCGGCCTCAGGCTGCTGGTTTCCCCCGACGGCAAATCCACCCGTATGATCATCACCCACAACATCGACCCCGCCAGCCCCGAGGCGATCTCCCACGTCGACGCAGAACTCAAGGCCGCACGCGAGGCGGTCAAAGAAACCCCCTTGGCCAGTGCGAAGTTATACCTGGGTGGCACGGCGGCTACTTACCGAGATATCCAAGAATCCACCAAATACGACGTCATGACCGAGGCCATCGCCGCGCTCATCCTGATCTTCATCGTCATGCTGGTCATCACCCGCGCGCTAGTCGCCTCGATGGTCATCGTCGGCACAGTCGTGCTCTCGCTAGCGACCGGCTTCGGCCTGTCGGTGCTGTTTTGGCAACACATCTATGGCTTGGAACTGCACTGGATCACCTTGCCTTTCGCAGTCACCATTTTGCTGGCCGTGGGATCTGACTACAACCTGTTGCTGGTCTCGCGGTTCAAGGAAGAAATCGGCGCAGGACTGAAGACCGGCATCATCCGGTCCGTAGGCGGCACCGGCGGAGTCGTGACCACGGCCGGCTTGGTGTTCGCCTTCACCATGGCCTCTTTGGCGGTCAACGAGCTGTACACGCTCAAACAGGGCGGCACCACCATCGGGCTGGGCCTGCTCATCGACACGCTGATCGTGCGCTCGCTGATGATCCCATCCACCGCTACCCTGTTGGGGCGCTGGTTCTGGTGGCCGCTACGGGTACGCTCCCGCCCAGCCAGCGAACTGCTCCGATCTGTGGGCCCCCGTCCACTGGTGCGCGCCCTGCTCCTGAGGGGGTAGTTTCCCGACTTGCCACTAACCTGTCGTTCGTTGTGCGGCGCGGAGAGGTCCTGACCATCTTGGGCCCGAACGGCGCGGGCAAGACGGTTCTGCTGCGCGCGCTTCTCGGTACCGTGCCCTACGAGGGTTCGGTGACGTGGAAGAAGGGCACCCGCATCGGCTATGTCCCACAACGGCTGCCCTACATCAAAGACATCCCGTTGTCGGTCGCGGACTTCTTCGCGCTGAAGACCAATGCAGGAGGAGACGTCGACGCAATGCTGCGCACCGTCGGACTCGCCGGCGAGCTTGCCAACAAGCGGATCGGTGACCTGTCGTCCGGACAATTTCAGCGGGTCCTCATCGCGTGGGCTCTTGCGGGGGATCCTCACGTCCTGTTGTTCGACGAGCCCACAACCGGAGTCGACATCACCGGGGAGGAGACGGTCTATGCCCTACTCACGCGACTGCATCAGGAACGCAACCTCACGATGCTGATCGTCACCCACGACTTAGCGGTGGTGCACCGCCTCTCCTCGACCGTGCTGTGTGTGAACAGACAACCGATCTGCCAAGGCCCGCCCATCTCGACGCTCACACCCGAAAACCTGCAGCGCCTCTACGGGGCTGAGGTGAAGTTCTACGAGCACAAGCACCAGTAGCGGCCGATGCCCACCTTGCTTCTCAGCGTGATCTCGGGGGCGTTCATCGGCGGCGCCGCCGCCTATCTCGGCTCCCTGATGCTCAGCCGCAGGATGGCGCTGGTGGCCGGGCCACTCGGCCATCTGACCTTGCCGGGAATCGCCCTGGCGCTACTTTGGGGTTTCGACGTCGCCCTCGGGGCGTTCCCCTTTGTCATCCTCGGGGTGATCTTGATCTGGCTGCTCGAAATGCGAACGAAGCTGCCAATGGAAGCGCTGACCGCCCTCGTGTTCGCCTCCGGCGTAGCGGTCGCCTTCCTATTTCTGCCGATCGACCAAGCCGAGGCCGCCCTGGTAGGAGACATCTCCAAGGCCAGCCTGGGCGGCACCGCACTATCAGTCGCCGCGTCGCTCGCCGTCATGGTCGCCGTCAATCGCGCCTACCCAAAACTGGTGCTGGGAAATATCTCGGAAGAACTCGCCGCTGCCGAGGGGGTCGACGTCAAGCGGTACAACCTGCTCTACCTGTTCTTGATCGCAGTCATCGTGGCGCTCGGGGTGAAGATGGTGGGCGGGCTATTGACCGCAGCGCTTGTGGCGATTCCCCCTGCCGCCGCGCGAAACGTCGGTAAGAACCTGCGACAGTACACCCTCGGCGCGACCACGATCGGTGTCGCATCAGCGATGCTCGGCATAGCCCTATTCCAGGTCACGCGATTCCCGGCCGGGCCGCTGATCGTTCTCGTGAGCGCTGCAGCGTTTCTGCTCACGTTGCCGTGCGCCCGGTACCGGTAGCTCAGCTCTTTCGTCGTCTCTGCATGGACCGCAAAGAGGTAGGGCAGTGGCGGGGCCGAGGCACGGTTTCCCGTAAACCAGCACCGCCCCACACTTCACACTCGGACCCCAACGCTTCGGGCCGGCGCAGTGGTACGACTTCGCCGATCACCGGTGCGCAGACCCCAAACCGTTCGGCTGGAAAACCGCCGCCGACATCCAAGCGGTGGACTCCGGCGATCGACTGACGCACAGTAAGCGCTATGACGGAAATCGATTCGCCCGCCCAGATCGTGTTTGCGATGCCCAGGATCGGTGATCCCGCCCCCGAATTCACCGCGGACACCACGCAAGGTCCGATCAACTTCCCCGCCGATTACAAAGGGAAGTGGGCCATTTTCTTCTCACACCCCGCCGACTTCACCCCGGTGTGCACCAGCGAATTCATCACCTTCGCCTCGATGCAGCAGCAGTTCCGGGACTACAACACCGAACTGGTGGGGCTGTCGGTGGACGGTCTCTACAGCCACATCGCCTGGCTGCGCACCATCAAGGAGAAGATCACATTCAACGACATGAGCGGTGTCGAGGTGGCCTTCCCGCTGATCGAGGACGTCACCATGGAGGTCGCTCAGAAGTACGGCATGATCATGCCCGGCGAGGCCTCCACCAAGGCCGTGCGGGCGGTCTTCGTCATCGACCCGGCGGGCGTCATCCGCACGATCATCTACTACCCGCTGAGCACCGGCCGCAATTTCGATGAGCTGCTGCGCTTGATCAAGGCACTGCAGACCGCCGACGCCTTCGGGGTCGCCACCCCGGCCGACTGGCGACCCGGCGACCCGGTCATCGTTCCGCCGGCGGAGTCCTGCGGTGTGGCAGCCGACCGCATGGCCGGCGCCGAAGAAGGCATCGAGTGCGAGGACTGGTTCTTTTGCACCAAACAGATCAGCGAGACCGACGTGGAGAACGCCATCCGCGCCAAGTGACGCCGAACGCCGGCGCCACCCTCGACCGCCCCCTATCGGCCGCCCTGAGACCGCGGCTTCGAACGCCCGCAGGTGGTTCTCGGAAGCGGCCCGCAAGTTCTCATACACCCCATGGGGCGAGCCACGCGTCGTAGGCGCCCTGCAGTTCGGTGTCGGCGTAGGTCCCGGGCGGCTGGCCTACCGACGGATCGGGCACGTCGTAGCGCTCGAGCAGTCGCCCGATCGCGTCGTAATGACGCTGCTCGCTGGCGGCAATGTTGTCGAAGATCGGCACGCCCCACGCCTGGTGGAACCGCCGGTACAAATCGCGCGCCAGCCGTTCCTCCTCGCGCATCAGGACCAGATCCGCCCGCTCGCCGGGCCTGAGACCTCACTGAAGAAGGGGTCTGCTGCACGGAGAGGTGACACCTGCGAGTTAACCTGCGCCGCAACCTCAAAAAAGACATCCGGCTTGAAGATGTCCCAAGAAGTCAAGGCGACCTGGTAGGGATCAAGAGCGTTCATGGCGAACTCGGACTCGGTGACGATCCGGTTCGCGACATCTAACGCCGACACGTCGACGCATCTGCTCAGCCCACCAGTAACGTCGGCCCAGTAGTCGTCCACAAGTCGCAAATCAAGAACCTGGGTATCGACGGTGGTGGCAGGTACAGGATTCGAACCTGTGAAGCTTTCGCGACGGATTTACAGTCCGCTCCCATTGGCCGCTCGGGCAACCTGCCGCCAGACAGGTTACAACGAGGGGGTAGACAAAGCACAAACGGCCATCACGGGATGAAGGGACGGATCGCATGGCGGACTCATCGTTCGACATTGTCAGCAAAGTCGAGCGCCAAGAGGTCGACAACGCACTCAACCAGGCCGCCAAGGAGCTGGCCACCCGCTTCGACTTTCGCGGCACGGACACCACGATTGCGTGGAAGGGCGAGGAGGCTATCGAGCTGACGTCGTCCACCGAGGAACGCGTCAAGGCCGCCGTCGACGTCTTCAAGGAGAAGCTGATCCGCCGCGACATCTCGATGAAGGCCTTCGACGCCGGCGAGCCGCAGGCGTCCGGCAAGACCTACAAGGTCAGCGGCACCCTCAAGCAGGGCATCGACAGCGAGCACGCCAAGAAGATCACGAAGCTGATCCGCGACGAGGGGCCCAAGGGCGTCAAGACGCAGATCCAGGGCGACGAGATCCGCGTGACCAGCAAGAAGCGCGACGACCTGCAGGCCGTCATCTCGATGCTCAAGCAGGCCGACCTGGACGTCGCGCTGCAGTTCGTCAACTACCGGTAGCGGACCCGGCGAACGCTCGGTGTGACCATTACTGGCCCGGCCAACCGGTGGGTGCCTAATCTAGTGACCAGCCCCACAATGTGAGCGAGGTTCACGATGACCGTGACTCCCCAGGAAGCCGGCGACGCGACACCGACCGAGGCCGACTACTCCGACGTCATCATCGTCGGCGCCGGCATCTCCGGCATCGATGCGGCCTACCGGATCAGCGAGCGCAACCCACAGCTGACCTACACCATCCTGGAGCGGCGCGCGCAGATCGGGGGCACGTGGGACCTGTTCCGCTACCCGGGCGTGCGCTCGGACAGCAGCATCTTCACGCTGTCCTTCCCGTTCGAGCCGTGGACGCGCAGGGAGGGCGTGGCCGACGGTGTCCACATCCGCGAGTATCTGGTCGCCACGGCGCGCAAGTACGGCATCGACAGCCACATCCGGTTCAACGCCTACGTCCGCTCGGCCGACTGGGATTCGTCCACCGACACCTGGACGGTCACCGTCGAGCAGGACGGGGCGCCCAAGCTTTACCGCGCCCGGTTCCTGTTCTTCGGCAGCGGCTACTACAACTACGACGAGGGCTACACCCCCGAATTCCCCGGCATCGAAACGTTCGGCGGCACGGTGGTCCACCCGCAGCACTGGCCGGAGGACCTGGACTACACCGGCAAGAGGATCGTGGTGGTCGGCAGCGGGGCCACCGCGGTCACGCTGCTGCCCTCGCTGTCGGACCGGGCCGCCAAGGTGACCATGCTGCAACGCTCCCCCACCTACCTCATCTCGGCGTCGAAATACGGCACGGTCGCCGCGGTCGCGCGGAAAGTGCTGCCCCGTAAGCCGGCTCACCTCGTCGTCCGGATGTACAGCGCGCTCACCGAGGCGGTGTTCTTCGCCCTGTCGCGCAAGGCGCCGGGGCTGGTGCGGTGGCTGCTGCGGCGCAAGGCGATCAGCAGCCTGCCCCCCGGCTATGACGTCGACACCCACTTCAAGCCGCGGTACAACCCGTGGGACCAGCGGATGTGCCTGATCCCCGACGCCGACCTGTACAACGCCATCACCGAGGGCCGCGCCGACGTGGTCACCGACCACATCGACCACTTCGACGCGACGGGCATCGCGCTGAAATCGGGCGGGCACCTCGACGCCGACATCATCGTCACCGCGACCGGCCTGCAGCTGCAGGCCCTGGGCGGGACCGCGATCAGCCTGGACGGCACCGAGGTCAAGACCAACGACCGCTTCGTCTACAAGGCGCACATGCTCGAAGACGTGCCCAACCTGTTCTGGTGCGTCGGCTACACCAACGCTTCGTGGACGCTGCGCGCCGACATCACCGCCCGGGCTACGGCAAAACTGCTGGCGCACATGGCCGCTCACGGCTACACGCACGCCTACCCGCATCGCGGCAACGAGCCGATGACCGAGAAGCCGTCCTGGGACATCAACGCCGGCTACGTGCTGCGGTCGGTGCACGCGCTGCCGAAATCGGGCACCAGGCGGCCGTGGAACGTGCGGCAGAACTACCTGGCGGACGCCATCGATTACCGCTTCGACCGCATCGAGGAGGCGATGGTCTTCGGGCGCGTCGCCGACCGGGCGGCCCTGGCGGGCTGAGCCGGACCGGCGCGCGCCGGAAGTTCGTGAACTGCTACTAAATCTGAGGTGTCGGCAATACGCTGATCGCCATGGCAGTGCAGACGCGCGAACCCAACGTCGTTGTTCTCGGTGGCGGCTCCTGGGGAACCACGGTGGCCTCCATCTGTGCGCGCCGCGGACCGACGCTGCAATGGGTGCGCTCGGAGGAGACCGCCAAGGACATCAACGAGAACCACCGCAACAGCCGCTACCTCGGCAACGATGCGGTGCTCAGCGATACCCTGCGCGCCACCACCGACTTCGCCGAGGCGGCCAGCTGCGCCGACGTCGTGGTGATGGGCGTTCCCTCCCACGGGTTCCGGGGTGTGCTGACCGAGCTGGCCAAGGAGCTGCGGCCCTGGGTGCCGGTGGTGTCTCTGGTCAAGGGCCTCGAGCAGGGCACCAACATGCGGATGTCGCAGATCGTCGAGGAGCTGCTGCCGGGTCATCCGGCGGGAATCCTGGCGGGGCCGAACATCGCGCGCGAGGTCGGCGAGGGCTACGCCGCGGCGGCGGTGCTGGCCATGCCCGACCAGCATCTGGCGACCCGGCTGTCCGGGCTGTTCCGCACCCGGCGTTTCCGGGTGTACACCACCGACGACGTCGTCGGCGTGGAGATGTCCGGAGCGCTGAAGAACGTCTACGCCATCTCGGTGGGAATGGGCTACTCGCTGGGCATCGGGGAGAACACCCGGGCGCTGGTGATCGCCCGCGCGCTGCGCGAAATGACCAAGCTCGGGGTGGCCATGGGCGGCAATCCCGACACCTTCCCCGGCCTGGCCGGCCTGGGCGACCTCATCGTGACGTGCACCAGCCAGCGCAGCCGCAACCGGCACGTGGGTGAGCAACTGGGCGCCGGCAAGCCGATCGACGAGATCATCGCCTCGATGAACCAGGTCGCCGAGGGGGTCAAGGCCGCCAGCGTGATCATGGAGTTCTCCAACGAGTTCGGGCTGAGCATGCCGATCGCCCGCGAAGTCGATGCGGTGATCAACCACGGTTCGACCGTCGAGGAGGCCTATCGCGGCCTGATCGCCGAGGTGCCCGGCCACGAGGTGTACGGTTCGGGCTTCTGAGCTGGCCGTTCGCCGGCGCGGAATTTAAATCTTTGGATTCCATATGGGCTTGTCCCATCGGCTTGACCCGGCGTTTGCGAGCAAAATACGGTCGATCAGGCAGCCAGGGGTTCCCGGCCGCGGACCCGTGGGCCCGGCCGGGTCGTAACTTGCTGTGCGCCAAGGTGTTACGCCGACGTAATACAGCGCCGCACGGGCGGGTATCGGAACCTCCCCCGCTAACTCCTAACGAGGGACGAGACCGATGCAGGACATCGAACAGCTCGGCAATCAACCTCAAGACCACGGCGCGCACGGGGGCAAGGACCGGGTGCGGTCGATCATCCGGCAGGACCTGCCTTCCTCGCTCGTCGTTTTCCTGGTCGCACTCCCGTTGTCGTTGGGGATAGCGATCGCTTCCAACGCCCCGGTGCTCGCCGGGCTGATCGCCGCGATCGTCGGGGGCATCGTGGTGGGCGCCATCGGCGGGTCACCGCTGCAGGTCAGCGGTCCGGCGGCCGGGCTCACCGTCGTCGTCGCCGACCTGGTCTCCGATTTCGGTTGGGGCGTAACATGTTTGGTCACTGTAGCCGCGGGCGGGCTGCAGGTGTTACTGGGACTCAGCCGCGTCGCACGGGCGGTTCTGGCGATCTCACCGGTGGTCGTGCACGCCATGCTGGCCGGCATCGGCATCACGATCGCGCTGCAGCAAGCCCATGTGTTGCTGGGCGGAAAATCCAAGAGCACGGCGTGGCACAACCTGATCGGGCTGCCGGGTCAGATCATCGGTGCGCACCGCCCCGGCGTCGTCCTCGGCGCGCTGGTGATCGTCATCCTCGTCGCGTGGCGGTGGGTTCCGGCCACGGTGCGCCGCATTCCGGGCCCGTTGGTCGCCATCGTGACCGTGACGCTGGTGTCGGTCGTCTTCCCGTTCCAGGTGCGCCGGATCGACCTCGAGGGCTCACCGCTGGACGCACTGCAGTTGCCCGACCTCCCGCACGGCAACTGGGGCGCGGTCGCGATCGGAGTGATCACCGTCGCGCTCATCGCCAGCGTGGAGAGCCTACTGTCGGCGGTCTCGGTCGACAGGATGCACCACGGGCCGCGCACCGACTTCAACCGGGAGTTGGTGGGACAGGGCGCCGCCAACATGGTCTCGGGTGCCGTCGGCGGGTTGCCGGTCACCGGCGTGATCGTCCGCAGCTCGACCAATGTCAACGCGGGTGCGAAAACGCGGGCTTCGGCCCTGCTGCACGGCGTGTGGATCCTGCTGTTCACCATTCCATTCGCGGCGCTGGTCGAAGAGATCCCCACCGCCGCACTCGCGGGGCTGCTCATCGTCATCGGCATTCAGCTGCTCAAGCCGGCCCACATCGAAACCGCAATGAAGCACGGTGATCTCGCGGTGTACGTCGTGACCGCCGTCAGCGTCGTCTTCCTCAACCTGTTGCACGGCGTGATGATCGGCCTGGCGCTGGCCATCGCGTTGACCGGTTGGCGGGTGATTCGTGCCCGGGTCGAGGCCAAACCGGTCGGCGACGAGTGGCAGGTGGTGATCGAGGGTGCGGCGTGCACGTTCCTGGCGCTCCCGCGGCTGACGCGGGTGCTGGCGTCGATCCCGAACGGAAGCGTTGTCACCGTGGAGGTTTCGGTGCACTACCTGGATCACGCGGCGCATCAGGCGGTCAGCGACTGGCAGCACCAGCACGAGGCCAACGGCGGCACGGTCCGAATCCTGGGCAGGCTGGAGACCGGCCACGCCGCTCGCCAGGATCCGGGCGAGCTGATCGAACCCGAAAGGCCCGAGGCGGCCGCCTGATTGGGCGCCGAGCTAGTCATAGCCCGAGAGGCCGAAGGTTTCGCTCGGCGCCCGGCCGCTGAGCTTCTGGACTATCCACTGGTTCATCGGCACGCCCTGCTCGATGGCTTCCAGCGCGAGGCGGGCATGCAGTTGCGGCGAGGTTCTGACGAGAAACTTCCCGCTATAGCGGCGTTCGGAGAGCGATTCTGGCGGCAGCTCTCCGGTTGCTCGCAGGGCTTCCACGTGCTCTTTGACGGCCTGCTCGATGGCGGCGACGGCCTGAGGCGCCGTGGGCGCTTCGCGCCTCATATAGGGCAATTCAATACACACACCCAGGTATTCGTTGTAGTCGGGCAGCCACTGCGCGCGGTAGGTGTAGCGGTTCACGCGGGATTTGATAGCACGGGCGATATCAAATCCGGGAGTCACTCATCCCCAGCGGAGGGCTCGGGCGGGGGGCGACGAGTGCTGGATGCCCGGGGGCCGTGCTCCGGCGGGGCCCGGGTCTCCAGACCATGCGGCTCACTCCGAACTTGATAGCGCGGGCGATATCAAAATCGGCGACGCAAGCATCCTTACGGAGAGCGCTAACCCCGCGCCATCGCCTCCAGCCGGCGGATGCGGTCCTCGATCGGCGGGTGCGTCGAGAACAGCGACCCGATTCGCTCGCCCGCGCGGAACGGGTTGGCGATCATCAGGTGCGCCTGGCTGGCCAGCTGCGGCTCCGGCGGCAGCGGGGCCATCTGCACCCCGCCGGAGATCTTGCGCAGCGCCGAGGCCAGGGCCAACGGGTCGCCGGTCAGCACCGCGCCCGATTCGTCCGCCTGATACTCCCGAGACCGCGACACCGCCAACCGCACCACGGTCGCGGCGATCGGCCCCAGCAGCGAAACCAGCAGCAGCGCAAAGGGATTCTCGCCGTCCCGGTTACCGCCGAACATGCCGGCCCACAGGGCCATGTTGGCCAGGGCGGTGATGATCGACGCCATCGCGCCGGCGACGCAGGAAATCAGGATGTCGCGGTTGTAGACGTGCGAGAGCTCGTGCCCGAGCACCGCGCGCAGCTCACGCTCGTCGAGGATGCCCAGGATGCCCGTGGTGCAGCAGACGGCGGCGTTGCGCGGGTTGCGGCCGGTCGCGAAGGCGTTCGGGGCGTTGGTGTCGCTGATGTAGAGCCGGGGCATCGGCTGGTGCGCGGCGGTGGCCAGCTCGCGCACGATCCGGTACATCACCGGCGCCTGCAGTTCGGACACCGGTTGTGCGTGCATGGCCCGCAGCGCGAGCTTGTCGCTGTTGTAGTACGTGTAGATGTTCATCCCGACGGCGAACAGCACCGCCAGGAACATGGCCGTCCTGCCGAACAGCGATCCGACAAACACGATCAACGCGGACATACCGACCAACAGGGCGAAGGTCTTCAGCCTGTTGGCATGGGGATGCCAGGTCATCGGTGTCCTCCTACGACACGAGTTCCGCTGAGTACATCCCATTCAACGCCCGAGGCGGGCCCCGCGGTTCCGCGACGCGTCAGCCGTGTCGGCTGATGGTGTAGTCGACCAGCGTCTGCAGTGCGCGCCGGCCGGCCACGTCGGGCAAAAGGTCCAGCTCGTCGCGCGCCTGGCCCGCATATTCCGCCAGCGTCTGCTTGGCCCTCGCCATGCCGGCCGACGCCCGCAGCAGCGCGAGCGCCTCGGCCACCGCGTCGTCGTCGTCGATGGGACCCGCCAGCAGCTCGGCCAGCCGCGCCGCGTCGGGCCCCGGTTCGCGCAGGGCGTAGAGCATCGGCAGGGTCTGTACCCCTTCGCGCAGGTCCGTGCCGGGCAGCTTGCCCGACTCGTGCGAGTCGCTGTCGATGTCGATGATGTCGTCGGAGATCTGGAAGGCGGTGCCCACGATGCCGCCGAGACGGCTCAGCCGCTCGACCTGCTCGGCATCGGCGCCCGAGAACATGGCGCCGAACCGGCCCGCCGCGGCGATCAGGCAGGCGGTCTTCTCGTACACCACCTTCAGGTAGTGCTCGACGGGGTCCGCCCCCTCGGCGGCGCCCGTCAGGCCACGCGTCTCGCGCATCTGGCCCGTCACCAGCTGGGCGAACGTCTCGGCGATCAGCCGGACCGCCTCCGGCCCCAGCAGCGAGACCAGCCGCGACGCCGTGGCGAACAGGTAGTCGCCGGCCAGGATCGCGACGTTGTTCCCCCAGCGGACGTTCGCGGTGGGCGCCCCGCGGCGCACCTCCGCCTCGTCCATCACGTCGTCGTGGTAGAGCGTGGCCAGGTGCACCATCTCGATGACCGCGCCGGCGATGGTCACATCGTGCGCGTCGGGGTTCGGCCCGATCTGGGCGGACAGCACCGTGAACAAGGGCCGGAATCGCTTGCCGCCGGCCTTGAACAGGTGCGTCAGCGACTCGGTCATCACCTCGTCGGCGCTGCGCAGCTCGGTGTCCATCAGCTGCTCGATGCGCCCGACGCCGTCGCGCACGGTCGCCGCGAACGCGGCGTCGCCGAAGTCCACGCCCGCCACCACCGTCGCCGGAGTCCTCACGCGACCAACATACTGGTGGACATGAAGACCCGAGCCGACCTGGTGGTCGTCGGCGCCGGACCGGCCGGTTCCGCGGCCGCCGCCTGGGCCGCGCGCGCGGGCACCGACGTGCTGGTCATCGACTCCGCCAGCTTTCCCCGGGACAAGGCTTGCGGCGACGGGCTGACCCCGCGCGCGGTCGCGGAGTGCCAACGCCTCGGGCTGGGCGACTGGCTGGACACCCGCATCCGCCACCGGGGCCTGCGGATGAGCGGGTTCGGGGGCGAGGTGGAAGTCGGCTGGCCGGGGCCGTCATTCCCGTCGACCGGCAGCGCGGTGGCCCGACTCGAGTTGGACGACCGCATCCGCAAGGTCGCCGAGGATTCCGGCGCGCGGATGATGTTGGGAACGAAAGCCGTTGCGGTTCATCACGACTCGTCGAGGCGTGTGGTCTCGCTGACGTTGGCGGACGGCACGGAGGTGGGCTGCGGGCGGTTGATCGTGGCCGACGGGGCGCGGTCTTCGCTGGGCCGCAAGCTGGGCCGACGCTGGCATCAGGAGACCGTGTACGGCGTCGCCGCCCGCGGGTACCTGGCCACCGCGCGCGCCGACGACCCATGGCTGACGTCCCATCTCGAGCTGCGCGGACCCGACGGCTCCAAGGACAAGGTGCTGCCCGGCTACGGCTGGATCTTCCCGTTGGGCAACGGCGAGGTGAACATCGGCGTCGGGGCGTTGTCGACGTCGAAACGGCCGGCCGACCTGGCGCTGCGACCGTTGATCGAGTACTACACCGACCTGCGCCGCGACGAGTGGGGCTTCGAGGGCCCGCCGCGGGCCGTGTCGTCGGCGCTGCTGCCGATGGGTGGCGCCGTGTCCGGGGTGGCCGGACCCAATTGGATGCTGATCGGCGACGCCGCCGCCTGCGTCAATCCCCTGAACGGCGAGGGCATCGACTACGGCATGGAGACGGGGCGGCTGGCCGCCGAGCTGTTGGGCTGCTGTGGCCTGTCTCAAGACCTGTCGCAGGTGTGGCCGTCGCTGCTGCAGGAGCACTACGGCCGGGGGTTCTCGGTGGCGCGCCGGCTGGCCCTGTTGCTGACGTTCCAGCGGTTTCTGCCCGCGACCGGGCCGATCGCGATGCGGTCCCCGAGGTTGATGACGATCGCGGTGCGGGTGATGGCCAACCTGGTCACCGACGACGACGCCGACTGGGTGGCGCGGGCCTGGCGCGGCGCCGGACGGCTGTCCCGGCTGATCGATCGCCGGGCGCCGTTCAGCTGAAGGCCGTTGACCTGCGTGAACGGCGGGCCGGGCGGGTAGCGACCGTCGGCAATTTTCCGCACGGTTCAGGCGTGCGGTGTATAGTCCGGCTAATGAAGGGAACGAAGCTGGCTACTATCGGCGGCCTGGCCGCCGCCGCCATCGCGCTGGCCGCGCCCGCGCTGGCCTCGCCGCCGCCATCCAACGACTACGACGCGCCGTTCAAGAACACCGTCAACGGCTTCGGCATCTATCAGCCGCAGGACCAGTTGGCGTGGCTGGGCAAGATCACCTGCGACCGGATCGGCCGCGGCGTGGACGGCGACCCGTACAAGTCGGCCAATTTCATCCAGCGCAACCTGCCCCGGGGCACCACCCAGGGCCAGGCGTTCCAGTTCCTCGGCGCCGCGGTGGACCACTACTGCCCGGACCAGATCGGCTTCGTGCAGCGCGCCGGCACCCACTAGGTCCTTCTCAACGCAGGGTCTTGTAGCCCGCGTGTAAGGCAACGATCCCGCCGGTCAGGTTGCGCCACCGCACCGCGGCCCAACCGGCCCGGGACATCTCGCGCGCCAGGCCTGGCTGGTCGGGCCATGCCCTGATCGACTCGGCGAGGTAGACGTAGGCGTCGGGATTGCTCGACACCGCGCGCGCCACCCGGGGCAACGCCCGCATCAGGTACTCCTTGTAGACGGTGGCGAACAGCGCGTTGGTGGGCGTGGAGAATTCGCACACCACCAATCGGCCACCCGGCCGCGTGACCCGCAGCATCTCGCGCAGCCCCGCCTGCGGATCGACGACGTTGCGCAACCCGAAACTGATTGTGACAGCATCGAATACGTCATCGCCGAACGGCAGCCGGGTGGCATCGGCGGCGACTTTCGGCACGTGGCGTGCCGCGCCCGCCGCGAGCATGCCGACCGAGAAATCGGCCGCCACGCACCAGGCCCCCGACTTCTGCAGCTCGACGGTGGACACCGCGGTGCCCGCGGCCAGGTCCAACACCCTCTGGCCCGGCCCGATCGCCAGCGCCGACCGGGTGGCCTTGCGCCAGTACCGGTCCTGCCCCAGCGACAGCACGGTGTTGGTCACGTCATAGCGGCGGGCGACGCCGTCGAACATCGACGCTACGTCCCGGGGATTCTTGTCCAAGGCCGCGCGACTCATGACAGAGACGCTACCTCTCGGGAATTAGGCGGCGACATCGGCGTTGCAACACTGCGTGACTGAAAAAGTGTGGTTCATCACCGGTACATCGCGCGGTTTCGGGCGGGCATGGACGATCGCGGCGCTGGAACGCGGCGACAAGGTGGCCGCGACGGCGCGCAACACGGCGTCACTCGACGACCTGGCCGAGCGCTACGGAGACGCGCTGCTGCCGATCGGGTTGGACGTCACGGACCGAGACGCCGACTTCGCCGCGGTCAAGCGCGCCCACGACCACTTCGGCCGCCTGGACATCGTCGTCAACAACGCCGGCTACGGGCAGTTCGGGTTCATCGAGGAACTCTCCGAACAGGACGCCCGCGATCAGCTCGAGACGAACGTCTTTGGGGCGCTGTGGATCACCCAGGCCGCGCTGCCGTACCTGCGCGGGCAGGGCAGCGGGCACATCGTCCAGGTGTCCTCGATCGGGGGCATCACCGCGTTCCCCTTGGTCGGCATGTACCACGCGTCCAAGTGGGCGCTGGAAGGCTTTTCGCAGGCGCTGGCCCAGGAGGTCGCCCCGTTCGGCGTGCACGTCACGCTGATCGAGCCGGGCGGCTTCGACACCGACTGGGCCGGCGACTCGGCCAGGCACGCCGATCCGCTGCCGGCCTACGACGACGTGCGCGCGGCCGTGCAGGCCGAGCGCAGCAAGCGCTGGGCCAGCCCGGGCAACCCGGAGGCGTCCGCCGCAGCGCTGCTGAAGGTGGTCGACGCCGAAAAGCCACCGCTGCGAGCGTTTTTCGGCGCGTCGCCGCTGGAAACCGCGAAGGCCGACTACGAGAGCCGGTTGCGCAGCTGGGAGGAATGGCAACCCGTCGCCGAACTGGCGCAGGGCTGACCCTCAGCTCACTGGCCCTGCGCGTACCGCCTGGCGAACGCCCGCCGGCGGGCAAACGGCGACAGCACCGCCTCGTAGTGGCCGAGCAGCTCGTCGCAGATGACCGGCCAGCTGCGGCCGAGCACGCTGCGCCGGGCGGCCAGTGCATAACGCTGGCGTTCGTCGATCAAATGGGCGACGGCCGCGGGCAACTTCGACTCGAACTCGTCGACGCCCAGTAACAAACCGGTGCGCCACGGCGTGACGAGGTCACGTGGGCCGCCGGCGTCGGGGGCGATCACCGGCAACCCCGACGCCAGCGCTTCCTGCACGACTTGGCAAAACGTCTCGTGCTCGCCGGGATGCACGAAGACGTCCATGCTGGCATACGCCGCCGCGAGTTCGTCACCGTACAAAGCCCCGGTGAAAACCGCTGTGGGCATGGCCTTTTGCAACTTGGCGCGGTCGACACCGTCACCGACGATGACGAGTTGTATCCCGTCCCGCACCGCCAGCGGGATCAGCCGCTCGACGTGCTTCTCCGGCGCCAGCCGGCCGACGAAGCCGACGATCGGCTTGCCTTGCGGCGACCAGCGCCGCCGCAGCTCCTCGTCACGCGCCGACGGGGCGAACCGCAGCACGTCCACCCCCCGCGCCCAGTGGTGGACCCGCGGGAAACGGTGTGCTACAAGAGATTCCATCGTCACGCTGGACGGCGCCAGGGTGCGGTCGGCGAGGCTGTGCAGATGGCGGAACCAGGCCCACGCGGCGCGTGACGTCATCGGGATGCCGTAGCTGGCCGCGAAACCCGGTACGTCCGTTTGATACACGGCGACCGTCGGCACGCCCAGCCACCGGGCCGCCTTCACCCCGCCGTAACCCAACAACGCTGGCGAGGCCAAATGCACGACGTGCGGGTCGAATCCGCGCAACACCTTCACCATCCGCGGCATCGGCACACCGAGCGGCAACGTGGTCACCTTCGGGAACATCCGGGAGGGAACGCGATGCACGCGGATCCCGTCGTAAATCCGGTCCGCCGGGACCGCACCGGGAGGGGTGTCCGGGGCGATGACGAGGGCCTCGTGACCCGTCCGGCGCAGGTGCTCGAGAACCCGGATCACCGAGTTGCTGACACCGTTGACTTCCGGCAGGAACGATTCGGCGACGATGGCAACGCGCACAACACCACAGTGTCAGCGCCGACTTTCGGCAAGGTTGCCTACGGGCATACGTCGTGCGAAATCTGCTGGTCGGACGTCTCAGCACGCCGGTCCAGCAGCTTGTCCAACACCGCCAGGCCGATCAGCAGGAGCGTCGCGGCCACCCAGCACACCACCGCGATCGAGCCCGCCGGGATGATCGCCAGCCCCGCGTTGCGGTGCTGCACGCGAACCAGATTGGGGTCGTTCTTGTTGTACTCGACGTAGATGCGCATGCCCGTGGCCAGATGTGACGGGTACAGCACGCCGAGTTCCGGACGATACGTGACCCGTTCGGGTGTGACGAATTCGATGGTGGATCGGCGCGGACCGGCGCTGAGCACCTCGGCCTGCGCCACCCCCATGTTGTGTTGAATCGCAAGGTCGTTGCGCCAGGCGCCGGCAACCAGCAGGACCGACTGCAGCGTGACCAAGGCCGTCACGATGAGCACCGCGATGCGGGCCCAGCGCAACGCGATCCTGGAGCGCGTGCTCGGCGGCCGGTCGCTGCGGCCGTGAATCAGGATGTGCAGCAATCTCTTCGCGTAGTTCACCGGGCCCTCACAGGGCCGCCTTGATCGCGGCGTGCAGCTGCCGCAGCGACGAGCGGTCGGCCTTGACCTCGAGCACCCGCATGCCGGCCGCGGGCTCGTCGAGGGCGGCGCCGAGCTGGTCGACCTCGATCTGCCGGCTCTCGACGTGATAGGCGCGGCACAGGGCCCCCACGTCGACGTCGTGCGGTGTGCCGAAGACCCGCGACGACACGTCGGAGAACCGCGGGTCGCCCTGCTCGAGCAGTTCGAAGATGCCGCCGCCGTTGTCGTTGGAGACCACGATGGTCAGACCGTGCGGTGTGGGCTCGGTCGGGCCGATCAGCAGCCCGGAGCTGTCGTGCACGAACGTCAGGTCGCCGATCAGCGCGATGGTGCGCCCCTCATGCGCCAAAGCGGCCCCGATCGCGGTGGAGACGGTGCCGTCGATGCCGGCGACCCCGCGGTTGGAGCGCACCCGGATGCCGTGGGTGTCCAGGCCGACCAGCGCGGCGTCGCGGACCGGATTGGACGCCCCCAGCACCAGCTGGTCGCCGGGCCGCAGCGCGTCGGCCACGGCCGCCGCGACGTGCAGGCCCGTGGTGAGCGGGTGCGCCCGGAGTTGGCCGCGCACCGCGTCGTTGGCGTGCCTGTTGACCTCCGCGCAGCGCTGCAGCCAGGCCGGATTCGGGGTGCCGGTGGTGACCGCCCGGGTGCCGGTGGCCTGCGAGTTGCCCGAGACGTCCGGCCAGCGCGGCCCGGTGGTCAACGCGTAGACCGGCACCTTCGGGTCGGCCAGCAGCGCCGACACCGGCCGGTGCAAGGTGGGGCGGCCGAGCATGATCACCTGTTTGGGGCGCAGCAGCGGCAGGGCCAGCGGGTGCAGCGGGTTGGCGGGGGCCGGGGCCGTCGGCTCGGCGACGGTCGGCAACTCCGCGAGGTTGGGCTGCGCGCCGGCGCCGTGGCCGGCGATGACGACCGTGTCGGGTGTCAGGTCGATGTCCAGCGGCTGGTCGAACGTGACCGGCGGCGTGTAGGTCCACGGCCGCCCGCCGGCCCGTCCCTGCGGGATGGCGGCGCCGTGCGGCTCGGGATCGGGCACCAGCGGTTCGCGCAGCGGGATGTCGAACTGCACGGGGCCGGCGTTGGCGGTGCGAGATCCCGTGGCGGCCGCCAGGACCCGGCAGGTGGCCGATCGCCAGGTGGCGTTGAGGGCGTCCAGCCGTTCGGGGGCGTCCTCGGCCAGGCCGAGGCTGATGGCCGCGCGGACCTGGGTGCCGAAGTAGCCCAGCTGCTCCATGGTCTGGTTGGCCCCGGTGCCCAGCATTTCGTAGGGCCGGTTGGCCGACAGCACGATCAGCGGCACCCGCGCGTAGTTGGCTTCCACGACGGCCGGGCCGAGGTTGGCCACGGCGGTGCCCGACGTCATCGCGACACACACCGGGGCGCCGGCCGCGATCGCCAGCCCGATGGCCAGGTAGCCGGCGGTGCGCTCGTCGATGCGGACGTGCAGCCGGATCCGCCCGGACCGGTCGGCGTCGGCCAGCGCGAACGCCAGCGGCGCGTTTCGCGACCCGGGGCACAACACCACGTCACGGACGCCGCCACGGATCAGCTCGTCGACGACGACGCGGGCCTGTGTCGTCGAGGGGTTCACCAGTACAGCCTGTCACAACCCGAAAGAACTAGTTGCTGGCGAAGAACTTCAGCGCCGCCTCGTTGACCGCATCCGGGCGCTCGAAAAACCCGAGATGGCCGGCGTCGGCGATCTGCAGGTAGCGGCCGTTGGGCAGCGCGTCGGCGACCTCTCGGCCCAGATAGGGCGGCGTCAAGACGTCGTCGGAGAAGCCGATCACCAGCACCGGCGTCGCGATGCTGCGGTAGGCCGGCAACCGGTTGGTGTACGGCGCGACGTCCAGCTGACAACGCATCCCCGGGGTGGACTTGACCGGCCACATGGAGAACATCGCGATCCAGTCCGCGACCGCGACGTCGTCGTTCAGCGTTTTGTGCGAAAAGTTTTCCAGCAGACGGATTTTCGCCTCGTACGAGCTCGGCACCTGGACGCCGGCGTCGGCCAGTTCGGCCTCGGCGTCGCGGAAGAACTCGCGGGTCTTGTCCATGCGGCCCCGGGTGCCCATCAACACCGCCGAGCTGACGAGCTCGGGCCGGGCGAGCATGAGTTCCTGGGCGATGAACGCACCCATCGACATCCCGACGACGCGGGCCGGGGCGGCGCCGAGCCCCTCGATCAGCGCCGCGGTGTCGGCCACCATGGTCTGCGTCGTGAATCCCTGGGCGTTCTCGGTGGCGCCGATCCCGCGGTTGTCGAACGTGATGACGCGGTATCCGGCCGCCAGGAACGCGGGAACCTGGTACGGGTGCCAGGTCCGGCCGGCGCCGCCATGGCCGCTGATGAAGACCACGGGCTCGCCCGAGCCGCGGTCGTCGTAAGCCAGGTTGATCACTCCAACGACGGTACAAGCAGCGCGTGGCAGGCCTTGACCCGGTCGATCCACCACTGCCGCCGCTGCGCGGGCGCCGCCAGGGCGAGCAGCCGCGCCGGATCGGGCGTGACCTGGCCGACCGGCAGGGTGCCGTCCGTGGGCGGGGCGACGGCGGCAACGTCTTCCACGAACAGCCCACCGGTACCCAGGCCGCAGGCATGGTCCAACTCCGGCAGGGCCGCCGCGGCGGCCAGCCCGGTGGCGATTCCCACCGCCGAGTCGATCGCGCTGGAGACCACGACCGGGATGTCGATCTGCGCGGCGATCGCCAGCATGGCCGAAATGCCGCCCAGCGGGGCCACTTTCAGCACGGCGATGTCGGCGGCGCGGGCGCGGACCACGGCCAGCGGGTCGTCGGCCTTGCGGATGCTTTCGTCGGCGGCGATCGGAACGTCCGGCAGGTCCGGCCGCCGGCGCAGCTCCGCGAGTTCCTCGACGGTCGCGCACGGCTGTTCGAGGTATTCCAGCGGGCCGTCGGCGGTCAGGGCGGCCGCCGCCCGCACCGCCTGCTCCACGCTCCACCCGCCGTTGGCGTCCACCCGCACCGTCGGCACGCGTCGACGCACGGCGTTGACCCGCGCGACGTCGTCGGCCAGCGTCTGACCGGGTTCTGCGACCTTCACCTTGGCCGTGCGGGCCCCCGGGAACCGGGCCAGCACCTCGTCCACCCGGGCGGCCTCGACGGCCGGCACGGTGGCGTTGATCGGGATGCGGTCGCGCCGCGGCGGCGGCGGGCGGCGGTAGGCGGACTCAATGGCCGACGCCAGCCAGTGCGCGGCCTCGGGCGGCGCGTATTCCGGGAAGGCACCGAACTCCCCCCAGCCCGCGGGTCCCTCGATCAGGGCGACCTCGCGGGTGGTGATGCCGCGGAACCGCACCCGCATCGGCAGCGCGACCACGTGCAGGCGGTCGAGCAGGTCCTTCAGGGACGGCGTCACTCGCCGTGGACCCGGCGGCCCGCCAGATAGGTCGCGCGCACCTGCAGGTCGGCGATCTCCTCGGGCGGCACCGTCCGCGGGTCGGCGGACAGCACCACCAGGTCGGCGTACTTGCCGACCTCCAGCGAGCCGGTCACGTCGTCGGCGAACAACTGCCAGGCCGCGTCGATGGTCTGCGCGCGGATCGCCTGCTCGACGGTCAACCGCTCCTCGGGTGCCAGCACCCGGCCGCTGGGCGCCGTGCGGGTCACGGCGACGCTGATGTTGCGCAGCGGCTCCTCGGGCGTGACCGGGGGGTCGTTGTGCAGGGAGATGCGCATTCCGGTGGCCACCGCGGAACCGGCCGGCATCCAATGGGATCCGCGCTCGGGCCCGAACAGGCCGTCGACGATGATGTCGCCCCAGTAGTGGATCTGGTCGACGAAGATGCTGCAGGTGACCCCGAGGTCGGCGGCGCGTTGCAGCTGTTCGGGGCGGATCGCGCCGACGTGCTCGAGGCGCAGCCGGTGGTCGGGGCGCGGGTGGCGGCGCAGCGCTTCCTCGTAGACGTCGAGGATCAGGTCCACACCGGCGTCGCCCTGCACGTGGCAGGCCATCGGCCAGCCCAGCGGGAAGTAGGCGCCGACGATCTCGGCCAGCTGCTCGCGGGTGTAGTTGGCGTGGCCGCAGGAGCCGGGCGGCACCCCGATGGTGCGGGTGGCCTCGGTGTCCAGGTACGGGAAGGACAGGGCGATGTTGCCCACCCACGGCGAACCGTCCACCCAGATCTTGATGCCGACCTGGCGCAGCATGTCGTCGCCCTGGCCTGGGGTGGCGTCGGTGCGCATCTGCGGGTTGGAGATCTCGTACGTGCGCAGCCGGACGGTCAACTCGTCGCGCAGCTGCTCGACCAGCGGCCCGAACGTCGGGTCGAAGGCCATCTCCGAGCAGGTGGTCAGCCCGGCGCGGTTGAGCCGGGCGCATTCGGCGCGCAGCATCGCCGGGAAGTCGCTCGGCGCGATGGCGCCGGCCAGCAGCGGGAACACCGCGCCGGTCTCCTCGGCGGTGCCGTCCAGCTCGCCGTGCGCGTCGCGGCCGAAGCGGGCGCCCTTGGGATCCGGGGTGTCGCGGTCGAGGCCGACGCGCCGGGCCGCGTGGGAGTTGAAGAAGGCCTTGTGCCCGGAATTGTGGATGATGATCAGCGGCCCGTCCGGCGCGATGTCGTCGAGCCAGGCCAGCGTCGGCCGGGGTAACCCGTGCTGCAGCAGCGGATCCCAGCCGTTCAGGTAGGCGCCGGCCGCTCCCCTGGCGGCGACCTCACGTCGCACCGCGGCGACGACGTCGTCGGCATTGGGCAGCGTGACCGGCCGGATGTCGACGATCCGGTCCGACAGCGCCAGCGCCTCCATCAGCGGATGGCCGTGCGCCTCAACGAATCCCGGCATGACACAGCCGTCGCCGATGTCGACGGTTTGAGTCTCGGGACCGATGTATGCATCGACGTCCGACCGGCTCCCCACGGCGACAATGCGCCCGTCGGCGACGGCGAGCGCCTCGGCGGTGGGGCGCGACTCGTCGACGGTGAGAACGGTTCCGATGACGACGAGATCTGCGGCGACCATGCGCAGGAATGCTAGTGGGTCAAGGGGGCGGCTGACGCGAATTGCAACACGTTCTAGTCTTGGCCCATGAGTGACGATCTGCTGCGCCATCCGATTCATTCCGGACACCTGACCGTCGGTGCGCTCAAGCGCAACAAGAACAAGCCGGTGCTGCATCTCGGCGACACCACGCTGACCGGTGGACAGCTCGCCGAGCGCATCAGCCAATACATTCAGGCGTTCGAGGCGCTGGGCGCGGGCACCGGAGCGACCGTCGGGCTGCTGTCGCTGAACCGGCCCGAGGTGCTGATGATCATCGGCGCCGGCCAGACCCAGGGTTACCGGCGCGTGGCGCTGCACCCGCTGGGCTCCCTGGACGACCACGCCTACGTGCTGGGCGACGCCGGCGTGACGTCGCTGATCATCGACCCCAACCCGATGTTCGTCGAGCGGGCGCTGGGCCTGCTGGAGAAGGTCCCCGGCCTCAAGCAGGTCCTGACCATCGGCCCGGTCCCCGAAGCGCTGGCCGATTCCGCGGTGGACCTGGTGGCCGAGGCCGCAAAGTATGCGCCGAAACCGTTGGTGGCGGCCGACCTCCCGCCCGATCACATCGGCGGCATGGCCTACACCGGCGGTACCACCGGCAAGCCCAAGGGCGTGCTGGGCACCGCGCAGTCGATCACCACCATGACCACGATCCAGCTCGCCGAGTGGGAATGGCCGGAGAACCCACGCTTTTTGATGTGCACCCCGCTGTCGCATGCCGGGGCGGCGTTCTTCGTGCCGACGATCATCAAGGGCGGCGAGCTGATCGTGCTGACCAAGTTCGATCCCGCAGAGGTGCTGCGGGTGATCGAGGAGCAGAAGATCACCGCGACCATGCTGGTGCCGTCGATGATCTACGCGCTGATGGACCACCCGGATTCGCACACCCGCGACCTGTCCTCGCTGGAAACGGTCTACTACGGCGCCTCGGCGATGAACCCGGTGCGGCTGGCCGAGGCCATCCGCCGCTTCGGACCGATCTTCGCCCAGTACTACGGGCAGTCCGAGGCCCCGATGGTGATCTCGTATCTGGCCAAGAAGGACCACGACGAGAAGCGGCTCACCTCGTGCGGGCGGCCCACCCTGTTCGCCCGCACCGCCCTGCTGGACGCCGACGGCAACCCGGTGCCGCAGGGCGAGGTCGGCGAGATCTGCGTGTCCGGGCCGCTGCTTTCCGGCGGCTACTGGAACCTGCCCGAGGAGACGGCCAAGACGTTCAAGGACGGCTGGCTGCACACCGGCGACATGGCCCGCGAGGACGAGGACGGCTTCTGGTTCATCGTCGACCGGGTCAAGGACATGATCGTCACCGGCGGGTTCAACGTGTTCCCGCGCGAGGTCGAGGACGTCGTCGCCGAGCACCCGGCCGTCGCGCAGGTGTGCGTGATCGGGACGCCGGACGAGAAGTGGGGCGAAGCCGTCACCGCGGTGATCGTGCTGCGACCCGACCATCCCTCCGACGAGGAGTCGGTGGCGCGGGTGACCGTCGAGATCCAGTCGGCGGTCAAGGAGCGCAAGGGTTCGGTGCAATCGCCCAAGCAGGTGATCGTCGTCGAGTCGGTGCCGGTGACCGCGCTGGGCAAGCCCGACAAGAAGGCCGTGCGGGCGCGGTTCTGGGAGGGCGCCGGGCGCGCGGTCGGCTAGGTCGCCGGCCGCCTCGATGCCGAGCGTGAAACTACCTTCACGCTCGTCCCCGAGCGTGAAGTTGGTTTCACGTTCGACGGGGAGATCGGGCCAGAGAAGCGCGAGTGCCCGGCTAGACCGCGATGCCCGCGACCAGCAGGTCGAGCATGCGACCGGTCTGCTCCGCCGAGCCGCTGGCCAGGAAGATGCCGATCAGGCTGGACACCACATCGTCGGCCCGCACGTCGGGACGCAGGCTGCCGTCGTCGGCGCCGGCCCGCAACAGCGTGTCGACGGCGCCGACGATGCTGTCCCGAGTCTGGCTGGGCTGCATGGCACCGGAGTCGAAGATCGCGTGCAACGACTCGGCCATGCCGCGCTTGGCGGTCACGAAGGCGGCGTAACGGTCCATCCAGTTGCGCAGCGCGGTCTTGGGTGGGTACCGCCCGAGCAGCCGTTCGGCCGCCGCGGCCACCTCGGCGAGCTCGGCACGGTAGATGGCCTCGACCAGCGCCTCCCGGTTCGGGAAATGACGGTAGAGCGTGCCGATCCCGACGCCCGCCTCGCGCGCGATCGACTCCAGCGACACCGGCCGGCCTTGCGAGAACGCCGCCGTCGCCACCTCGAGCAGCCGCTCGCGGTTCCGGCGCGCGTCGGATCGGATCTCGGCCAAAGCGGAGGTTCCTCCGTTTCTGCTACGCTCGGATAAGCGGAGGATCCTCCGCATCTTCTCCAGTCTGGCACGAGGGAGAACCATGACGGACAAACCACAACCCGGCGGTCTCGGCACCATCGGCACGTCGACCGTCGCACGCGTGGGCTACGGCGCGATGCAGCTGTTCGAGGCGGCGTCCGCCGACGACGCGGCCGTGGTGCTGCGCCGCGCGGTCGAACTCGGCGTCAACCACATCGACACCGCGTCGTTCTACGGCCCCGGCGAAGTGAACCGCCGGATCCGCGCCGCGCTGGCCCCCTACCCCGATGACCTCGTCATCGTCAGCAAGGTCGGCGCGCGATACACCGGCGAAGAGCCAATACCGCTGGCCGCCGCCCAGAAGCCGGCGGAGCTGCGCGCCGCGGTCGAGGACGACCTGCGCCAGCTCGGCCTGGACCGCGTCCCGGTGGTCAACCTGCGGCGCATGGACCTCGGGCCCGGCGTGGCCGCCGACGGTGACCAGGCCGTCGACCTCGACGACCAGCTCGCCGAGATGATCGCGCTGCGCGACGAGGGCAAGATCGGCGGCATCGGCATCAGCGCCGTGCCGCTCGACGTGGTGCGCCGTGCGTTGCCGGCCGGCATCGCGTGCGTGCAGAACGCCTACAGCGTCCTCGACCGCTCGCAGGAAGACACGCTGCAGCTGTGCGCGGCCGAGGGCATCGCGTGGGTGCCCTACTTCCCGCTGGGATCGTCGTTCCCCGGCTTCCCGAAGGTCGCCGACCATCCCGTGGTGGCCGAGATCGCCGGCGAGCTCGGCGTCACGGGCGCCCAGGTCGGCCTGTCCTGGCTGCTGTCCCACGCGCCGAACACGCTGCTGATTCCGGGCACGCGATCCGTCACGCACCTGCAGGAGAATCTCGGCGCCGGAGACGTCACCCTCGGCGCCGACGCCCTGGAAAAGCTGGACGCCGTCGGCACAACGGAGCCCCAGCCCCATGGGGTCGAGCCGTTCCAGAGGTAACGTCGCTGCCTATGGGAAGCGGCAAACCGGTCAAGCCGCCGTGGTGGCTGAAGCCGGCCAACAAGGTGTTCATCCAGATGTCGCGGCTGGGGCTGAGTTTCGGCGGCGAGAGCCCCGTCGTGCTGACCGTGACCGGCCGCAAGTCCGGCGCACCACGCTCGACACCGGTGACCCCCATGACGCTCGACGGGCAGCAGTACGTCGTCGCCGGGTTCCCGGGCGCCGACTGGGTGGCCAACGTGCGGGCCGCCCGGGAGGCGACGATCGCGCGCGGCCGTCACCTCCAGAAGGTCCGGATGACCGAGCTGGCCGCCGACGACGCCCGGCCGATCCTGCGCGCCTTCCCCACCGAGGTGCCCACGGGCGTCGGCTTCATGAAGCGGGCCGGACTCGTCACCGAGGGCCGGCCCGAGGAGTTCGAGGCCCTGGCCGGGCGCTGCGCCGTCTTCCGCCTGGACCCGGCATAGGAGTTGGAACACCTTGACCGACAATCCCTTTGATGCTCAATCCTGGCGACCGGTGCCCGGGTTCGACGACCTGACCGACATCACCTACCACCGCCACGTCAGCGACGCGACCGTGCGGGTGGCGTTCGACCGGCCCGAGGTGCGCAACGCGTTTCGGCCGCACACCGTCGACGAGCTCTACCGGGTGCTCGACCACGCCCGGATGTCGCCCGACGTGGGCGTCGTGCTGCTGACCGGCAACGGGCCGTCGCCCAAAGACGGGGGCTGGGCGTTCTGCTCGGGTGGCGACCAGCGCATCCGCGGCCGCAGCGGTTACCAGTACGCGAGCGGAGAAACCGCGGACACCGTCGACCCCGCCCGCGCGGGGCGGCTGCACATCCTCGAGGTGCAGCGGCTGATCCGGTTCATGCCCAAGGTGGTCATCTGTCTGGTCAACGGCTGGGCGGCCGGGGGCGGGCACAGCCTGCACGTGGTCTGTGACCTCACCCTCGCCAGCCGCGAGCACGCCCGCTTCAAGCAGACCGACGCCGACGTCGGCAGCTTCGACGGCGGCTACGGCAGCGCATACCTGGCGCGTCAGGTGGGCCAGAAGTTCGCCCGCGAGATCTTCTTCCTCGGCCGCGCGTACACCGCCGAGCAGATGCACCACATGGGCGCGGTCAACGCGGTCGTCGAGCACGCCGACCTGGAGCGGGAGGCGATCGCGTGGGCCGCCGAGATCAACGCCAAATCCCCTCAGGCGCAACGGATGCTCAAGTTCGCGTTCAACCTCCTCGACGACGGGCTGGTCGGACAGCAGCTGTTCGCCGGCGAGGCCACCCGGCTGGCGTACATGACCGACGAGGCCGTCGAGGGACGCGACGCGTTCCTGGAGAAGCGGCCGCCGGACTGGAGCCGGTTCCCGCGCTACTTCTAGCGCCGAACGGGCCGGCGGGGCGCGCCCCTAGACTGCCCACCCGTGAGCAAAAGCCCGTTGCGCCGATTGACCGATCAGCTCGTCCTGGCCACCATGCGGCCGCCGATGGCCCCGCAAGTGCTGGTCAACCGGCCCGCCATGAAGCCGGTCGAGCTCGAGGGCAAGCGTGTGCTGCTCACCGGGGCGTCATCGGGCATCGGTGAGGCCGGCGCCGAACTGCTGGCCCGCGCGGGCGCGACGGTGGCCGTCGTCGCCCGCCGCACCGAACTGCTCGACGCGCTCGCCGACCGGATCACCGCGGCGGGCGGCACCGCGCTGGCCATGCCGTGCGACGTCTCCGACATGGAGGCGGTCGACGCGCTGGTCGCCGACGTCGAAAACCGACTCGGCGGGGTGGACATCCTGATCAACAACGCCGGCCGGTCGATCCGCAGGCCGCTGGCCGAATCGCTGCAGCGCTGGCACGACGTGGAGCGGACCATGGTGCTCAACTACTACGCGCCGCTGCGGCTGATCCGCGGGCTCGCGCCCGGCATGCTCGAGCGCGGCGACGGCCACATCATCAACGTCTCGACGTGGGGGGTGCTGTCGGAGGCGTCGCCGCTGTTCGCGGTGTACAACGCGTCGAAGGCCGCGCTGTCGATGGTGAGCCGGGTCGTCGAGACCGAGTGGGGCGGCAGGGGTGTGCACTCCACGACGCTGTACTACCCGCTGGTGGCCACGCCGATGATCGCGCCGACGAAGGCCTACGAGGGCATGCCGGCGCTCACGTCCGAAGAGGCCGCCGAATGGATGCTGACCGCCGCACGCACCCGGCCGGTGCGGATCGCGCCGAGGATGGCGATCGCCGCCAAGGCGCTGGACACCTTCGGCCCGCGCTTCGTCAACGCGCTCATGCAGCGACAGAGAATCCAGCCCAACCGAGAAACCGGTAGCTGAACCGCCGCGTGTGATAGACACGAGGTCATGGAGATCCTGGCCAGCCGGATGCTGTTCCGGCCGGCGGACTATCAGCAGTCGCTGTCGTTCTATCGGGACCAGGTCGGCCTCGCGATTGCCCGTGAATACCCCGGGGGCACAGTATTTTTCGCCGGTCAGTCCTTGCTGGAGCTGGCGGGCTACGGCTCACCGGACCATTCCCGGGGGCCGTTCCCGGGCGCGCTGTGGCTTCAGGTCCGCGACATCGAAGCGACCCAGGCCGAGCTTCGCAGCCGGGGCGTGGCGATCGCCCGCGAGGCGCGCCAAGAACCATGGGGCCTATACGAAATGCACGTGACGGACCCCGACGGCATCACGCTGATCTTCATCCAGATCCCGCCGGACCACCCGCTGCGCCGCGACATCCGAAATGAACGACAGGGAAAATCCGGTTAACTGAGAGGTAACATCTGGCGACGACTCAAAATACTGACGCGTTTCGCCCTCCCAGCATTCGACAATGGAATCCCCCTACCACGAGAATCAGGCGCTGTGAACATCCAATTGTTCCTCTTGATCATTGTCGTAATCACGGCATTGGCTTTCGATTTCACGAATGGCTTCCACGACACCGGCAACGCGATGGCGACCTCGATCGCCAGCGGCGCGCTCAAGCCCAAGGTGGCGGTCGCGCTCTCCGCGGTGCTGAACCTCGCGGGCGCGTTCATGTCCACCGCCGTCGCCGCCACCATCGCCAAGGGCCTCATCGACGGGCACATCGTGACGCTGGAGCTGGTGTTCGCCGGCCTGGTCGGCGGCATCGTGTGGAACCTGCTCACCTGGCTCCTCGGTATCCCCTCCAGCTCGTCGCACGCCCTGATCGGCGGCATCGTCGGCGCCACCATCGCGGCCGTCGGCGCGCACGGGGTGATCTGGAAGGGCGTGGTGTCCAAGGCGATCATCCCGGCCGTCGTGTCGGCGATCCTGGCCATCGTGGTCGGGGCGGTCGCGACCTGGCTGGTCTACCGGATCACCCGCGGCATCCCGACCAAGCGCACCGAGGCCGGCTTCCGGTACGGCCAGTGGGGCTCGGCGTCGCTGGTCTCGCTGGCACACGGCACCAACGACGCCCAGAAGACGATGGGCATCATCTTCCTGGCGCTGATGTCCTACGGCTCGGTCAGCAAGACCGCGTCGATGCCGCCGCTGTGGGTGATCGTCGGCTGCGCGATCTCGATGGCGTTGGGCACCTATCTGGGCGGCTGGCGCATCATCCGCACCCTGGGCAAGGGGCTGGTCGAAATCCAGTCGCCGCAGGGCATGGCGGCCGAGTCCTCCTCGGCCGCGGTGATTCTGCTGTCCGCCCACTTCGGCTACGCGCTCTCGACCACCCAGGTCTGCACGGGCTCGGTGCTCGGCAGCGGGCTCGGCAAGCCCGGCGGCGAGGTCCGCTGGGGCGTCGCCGGCCGCATGGGCGTCGCCTGGCTGGTGACGCTCCCGTTGGCCGGGCTGGTCGGTGCGGTCACCTACTGGATCGTGCACCTGATCGGCGGCTACCCCGGCGCCATCGTTGGCTTCGGACTGCTGGTCGCGGTCTCGGCCACCATCTACATCCGGTCGCGCAAGGTCAAGGTCGACCACAACAACGTCAACGCCGAATGGCAGGGCGACCTGACCAGCGGACTCGAAAGCGCCGACGACATGCACGTCCCCGCGGGCGGCGGGCCGGTGGCCGGCGCCACGCCTCGCCGAGACGACTCCGATGACCCCACGATGAAGGCGAACGCATGAGTCACTTGGGCGACTGGTTCAACTACGAGGCATCCCTGAAGATCCTGCTCTTCGCCATGCTGGCCGGAGCCGCACTGCCGGGGCTGTTCGCCCTGGGGCTCCGATTCCATGCGGTGGGTGCCGGGCAGGTGACCACCGATGGCAGCCCGCCACGGAAGAACCCGGCGTTGCTGGCGCTCGCCTGGCTGATCTATGCGGTCGTGCTGGTGGTGATCGCGTTCGCCCTGCTCTACATCTCCCGGGACTTCATCGCCCACCACACCGGCACGGGGTTCCTGGGGGCCAACCCCAAGTAGCATCGATTGATGCCCACTGCGTTACCGCGCCGGACCCCGGGGGGAGCTGTACCAGCGTGAACGGATTTCTCAGCTCGATCGTCTCGTGGCTGCGCGCGGGCTACCCGGAAGGCATCCCGCCCACCGACACCTTCCCGGTGCTCGCGCTGCTGACCCGCCGGCTCTCCCATGACGAGGTCAAAGCGGTGACCCGCGAACTGATCCGGCGCGGCGAGTTCGACGACGTGGACATCGGGGTGCTGATCACCCAGATCACCGACGAGCTGCCGACGCCCGACGACGTCGAGCGGGTCCGGGTCCGGTTGGCGGCCGTGGGCTGGCCGTTCGACGACTCGGAGCAGGCCGAGGACCCCGCATAGCCGTACTGCGCGCCCTCATCGTCCCGCCGGGCGCGGCCGTCTCGACGCTGTTACCCGCCCTGGAGCGGGTACTCGACGGCCGCGACCCCGCGCTGGTCGCCCTCGCCCCCGGCTCGGCGGCGCCGGCGGCGGGCCTGCGGGTCGGGGAGGACATCGACGACGACGTCGCCCTGGTGGTGACGACCTCGGGAACCACGGGTCCGCCCAAGGGGGCCCTGCTCACCGCGGCCGCGCTCACGGCCAGCGCGACGGCCACCCACGAACGCCTCGGCGGCCCGGGCCGTTGGCTGCTGGCGCTGCCGCCGCATCACATCGCCGGGCTGCAGGTGCTGGTGCGCAGCGCCCTCGCCGGCACGACGCCCGTCGAACTGGACGTCTCAGAAGGCTTCGACGCCGCCCAATTGCCCGGCGCGACAAGGCTATTGGGAACCGGCCGGCGCTACACGTCGCTGGTCGCCACGCAGTTGGCCAAGGCGCTGACCGACCCGTCGGCCGCGGCCGCGCTCGCCGAACTGGACGCCGTTCTGCTCGGCGGCGGACCGGCCCCGCAGGGCGTGCTCGACGCCGCCGCGGCGGCCGGTATCGCCGTGGTCCGCACCTACGGCATGAGCGAGACCGCCGGCGGCTGCGTGTACGACGGCGTGCCGCTGGCGGGCGTCCTGGTCCGGGTGGCCGACGACGGGCGCATCGCCCTCGGCGGCGCGACCCTGGCGAAGGGCTACCGCAACCCGCTGGAGGAGCCCGACCCGTTCGCCGAGCCGGGCTGGTTTCGCACCGACGACCTCGGCGTGCTCGACGAGGCGGGTGTGCTGACCGTGCTGGGCCGCACCGACGACGCGATCAGCACCGGCGGGTTGACCGTGCTGCCGCAGCTGGTCGAGGCGGCGCTGGGCAGCCACCCCGCCGTCGGCGACTGCGCGGTTTTCGGCCTCACCGACGACCGGCTGGGCCAGCGGGTGGCCGCCGCGATCGTGGTGGCCGAGGGCTGCCCGGCGCCGACGCTCGACGCGCTGCGCACACACGTGACACGGACCCTGGACGCCACTGCCGCTCCGCGCGAGCTGCACGTCGTCGATGCGCTGCCGCGACGCGGCATCGGCAAGGTGGACCGGACGGCGTTGGTGCGCCGCTTCGCCGGTCCGGGCGATCAATAGGCTGGTCCACCGTGAGGGTGGCACGTCGGGAGTTACCGGCCGTCGCGATCGGGGTGATCCTGGTGGGCGCGGCGTTCGTGTTGCCGCGGCTGCACTGGGGCGTCCGGCCGCGCACCGATGTGGGTGAGGAACGGTTCGGCACGCACGCCGGCGCCGCGCCGATTTTCGGCGCCTGGGAGATCCACGCCAGCTGGGGCACCGGGCCGGCCATCGCCATCGCGGTGGCCGCGGTGATTTGGGGATCGACGCTGGCGCAACGTGTTTCGTGGCGAGCGTTGACGCTGGGCAGCTGGGCCACCGCCTGCGGTTGGGCGTTTGCGCTGGCGATGATCGACGGCTGGCAGCGCGGCTTCGCCGGCCGGCTGACCACCCGGGACGAGTACCTGTCACAGGTGCCGGGCATCACCGACATCCCGGCCGCAGTGCGCACGTTCTCGAGCCGGATCGTCGACTACCAGCCGAACTCGTGGACCACGCACGTCTCCGGGCACCCGCCCGGCGCGCTGCTGACATTCGTCTGGCTCGACCGGATCGGCCTGCACGGGGGCGCCTGGGCTGGGCTGCTGTGCCTGCTGGCCGGGTCCAGTGCGGCGGCCGCGGTGCTGATCGCCGTCCGCGCGCTGGCCGACGAGCAGACCGCGCGCCGCGCCGCGCCGTTCGTCGCCGTGGCGCCGACGGCGATCTGGGTGGCGGTGTCGGCCGACGGGTACTTCGCCGGGGTCGCCGCGTGGGGTATCGCGCTGTTGGCCGTGGCGGTGCACCGGCGCGTCCGGTTTCCGGCGTGGGCGGCCGCCGCGGCGGGCCTGCTGCTGGGCTGGGGCGTGTTCTGCAACTACGGCCTGATGTTGATGGGGCTGCCGGCGGCGGCGGTGCTGGCATCGGCCGCCGACTGGCGGGCCGCGCTCCGGGCGCTCGGCCCGGCGACGCTGGCGGCCGTGGCGGTGGCGGTGGCTTTCGCGGTCTCGGGGTTCTATTGGTTCGACGGCTATACCCTTGTGCAGCAACGCTATTGGCAGGGCATCGCCAAAGACCGGCCATTTCCGTACTGGAGTTGGGCCAACCTGGCGTCCGTCGTGTGCGCGATCGGGTTGGGCAGCGTCGCCGGCGTCAGCCGGGTGTTCGACCGGGCGGCCATCCGGCGCCGCTCCGGGTTCCACCTGCTGCTGCTGGCCGTGCTGGCCGCGATCGCCTGCGCGGATCTGAGCATGCTCAGCAAGGCCGAGGTCGAGCGGATCTGGCTGCCCTTCACCATCTGGCTCACCGCGGCGCCCGCGCTGCTGCCCGTCCGGTCGCACCGGGTGTGGCTGGCGCTCAACGCCGTGGGAGCCCTGCTGCTCAACACCATCATCGTGACCAACTGGTAGGTCGACGTGGGCCGGGATTCACCGGTTACTCACAGCTTTCGCGAACCTTACGAACGATTCCCCGGTCTACCGTCGACGTCGGCAACCGTTTGATTAGGGGGTTTAATGGGCCGCGCGCACCGACTCGTCGACTGGAATCCCGAGGACGTCATCGCTTGGGAGGGCGGCAACAAAAAGATCGCGCGACGCAACCTGCTCTGCATGATGGCGGCCGACCATGTCGCCTTCTCGATCTGGGCCCTCTGGTCGGTAATGGTGCTGTTCATGCCCCAATCCGTGTACGGCTTCTCGACGGCCGACAAGCTACTGCTCGGCGCCATCGCCACGCTGAGCGGGGCGTCCCTGCGCATTCCCTACACGTTGGGCATTGCCAGCTTCGGCGGCCGCAACTGGACCACGTTTTCGGCGGCGGTGCTGCTGATCCCCACCGCCGGAACCATGGTGCTGCTGGCCAACCCGGGCCTGCCGCTGTGGCCGTATGCGGTGTGCGCGGCACTGACCGGATGCGGCGGCGCGAACTACGCCGCGTCGCTGGCCAACGTCAATGCCTTCTACCCCCATCGGCTCAAGGGCTCGGCACTGGGGCTCAGCGCCGGTGTAGGCAACCTCGGCGTGGCGGGCGTGCAGCTGGTCGGGTTGTTGGTGATCGCCGTCGCCGGAAACCGCCAGCCCTACTGGGTGTGTTCGGTGTACCTGGTGCTGCTGGCGGTGGTCGCGATCGCGGCGGCACGGTTCATGGACAACCTGGAGCACGGCATCGAGGTGGCCACCGTGCGGTCGGTGATGTTCGAGCGCGACACCTGGGTACTCGCGCTCCTCTACGTCGGCACCTTCGGGACCTTCATCGGGTTCTCGTTCGCGTTCGCACAGGTGCTGCAGATCAATTTCGTCGCCAGCGGGCAGGGCGCCGCGCAAGCGTCGCTGCACGCCGCCCAGCTCGCCTTCGTCGGCCCCCTGCTGGGATCCCTGTCCCGGATCTACGGCGGCAGGCTGGCCGACCGCTACGGCGGCAACCGCGTCACCCTGGCCGTCTTCGCGGGGATGGTCGTCGCGACCGCGGTGCTGACCGGTGTCGCGACTCACGATGACCACAGTCACCGCCCGACGAGCGGTGCCACCATGGCCGGCTACATCGTCTGCCTGCTCGTGCTGTTTCTGCTGGCCGGCCTCGGCAAGGGGTCCGTGTTCAAGCTGATCCCGGCGGTGATCGAAGCACGCAGTCACACGCTCGACGTCACCGAAGCCGAGCGTTGCCATTGGTCACGCAACATGTCGGGGGCGTTGATCGGGTTCGCCGCCGCCGCAGGCGCGTTCGGTGGCGTCGCGGTCAATCTCGCGCTGCGGCAGTCCTATCAGAGCACCGGCTCCGACTCGGCAGCGTTCGGTCTGTTCTTGGTGATGTATGTCGCCGCCGCCATCATCACGTGGACCATGTACGTCCGGCGCCCCTTCGCCGGGAAGTCTGCCGCGGTGCTCACCCGGCCGGTGGCCGAACCGGCGCTGGTCGATGCGGGCGTCGGTCCATCGACCGCACCGACGCAAGCCGATTTCTGACGCATAGTGGCTTCACAGGCCGGCCGCGCGGGTGACTCGCGCGAAACGACTGGCCTGCCCGCACGCCTGGCGCACCGCGGCGACGTCGCCCAGCACGTCGATGTCGGCTAACCGCGGCACGGGCGTGACGTCAATGTTGTTGTCGCGCAGGGCTTTCAGGGTGAGTGTGCCGGTATCGCGCTGAGACATCGGGACGGTGCGCAGGCATTCGGCCATGGCGGGCGCCGCCACGCCGAGCACCCACCAACCGCCGTCGTGGGCCAATCCGAGCACGGCCGGCGCCGCCATCAGTCGGCGCGCGCAATCGGTCAGCAGCTCGGTGGTCACCTGCGGGGTGTCCATCCCGATCTGCAGCACCGGGAAGCCGTCCGCGGCGTCGGCATGGGCGTTGGCGAGCCGGTCGGCGAAGTCCTCGCCGCGCTGCGGAATCACCGTGAAGGACCGCAGCCGGTGCCCGATCTCGCCGGCGCCGGCCGCGCGGTCGAGGTCACCGGTCATGGCGACCACCCGGTTGGCCACCGGCGCGGCGGCCACCGCGTCCAGCGTGTCCAGCAGCGCGGCCGCGGCGATCTCGGCGGCGACGGCGTCCCCGACGCTGGCCGCCAGCCTGGTCTTGGCCCGGCCCGGTTCCGGCGCCTTGGCGACCACCAGCAGCGTCACCGGCAACACGCTCACGAGATCACCTTCCAGAAGTCGAGGATCGCGGTGATGCTCCCCCGCAGCGAACCGCTGACCTTCGACTTACCGCCGGTGCGGGGACCATAGCTGACGTCGAGTTCGACCACGCGCCAGCCGGCCGCCGCGGCGCGCACCAGCAGCTCCAGCGGATAACCCGAACGCCGGTCGACGACGCCGAGGTTCAGCAGCGCCTCGCGCCGGGCCACCCGCATCGGCGCGATGTCATGCACCGGCAGTCCGTGGCGGGTGCGCAGCCGCCAGCTCATCACCACGGTGCCGACCCGGGCGACCCACGGCCAGTGCAGGCCGGCCACCGGCCGGCGCCGCCCGATCACCAGGTCCGCACCCTGCTCGAGCGCGGCGACCAGCCGCGGCAGGTCGCCGGGGTCCATGGAGCCGTCGGCGTCGATCACCGCCACGATCGGGGTGATCGCCGCCACCACGCCCGCGTGCACCGCCGAGCCGTAGCCGGCCCGCGGCTCGGCGACGACCTGGGCGCCGTGCCGCCGCGCGACGCCGGCGGTGTCGTCGGTGCTGTTGTTGTCGACCACCAGCGCCCGATATCCGGCGGGTATACCCGCCAGCACGCCGGGCAACGACTCCTCTTCGTTCAAACAGGGCAGCACCACCGTGACGGCGTCGGGCATGGAGGTCTCAGAACCCGCGATGGCTGCGCGGCTGCTGCGGGACGAGCGTCTCCTGCGAATGCGTGGGCGGCGCGGTCTCTTGCGTCTGTGTGTGCGGCGGCGGCGAGTACGAGGTCGTCGGCGGCGAATACGACGTCGTCGGCGGCGAATACGAGGTCGTCGGCGGGCTGTTCGTCGTGGTCGGCGGCGAATACGACGTCGTCGGCGGCGAATACGACGTCGTCGGCGGCGACGGCGTGATCGTCGTCGTGGACGGCGGGTTGTACGGCGGCTGCGGGTAGCCCGGTTGCCAGCCCGGGAACGGAACGATGATCGGGACGGGAACGGGCACAGCGGGATTCGGGTTCGGCACGACGCCCGGGGCGCCGGGCGCGACCGGCGCGGCGGGACCGGGTCCCGATGGCGGCGCCACCTGTTGCGGAACGGCGGCGGGAGCCGGGATGGTGCCGCCCTGGAATCCGGCGTTGGGCTGGTCCACGGGGGGCGGCGGCACGGGCGCCTGCTGCTGCGTCGGCAACAGCGGCATGAACTTGCCCGGAGCGGCGTTCTGGTGCCCGACGACGGGCTGTTGACTCGCGGTGGGACGCACGGCGATGGCGATCGCGGCGGCCAGCGACGCGAACCCGATGACGGCGAAGGCGATCACGGCGTTGCCGACCACCAAGGACCGGCGGCTCAGGCGCGAGGGAATGGCCTCGGTCTCGTCGACGGTGTCGTATTCGTCGAATCCGGGGCCGTATTCGTCGCCGGCGAACGGCTCGGCGTCATCCGCCATCGAATAGGCCAGCTGCGGTTCCTCTGCGGCCGGCGGCGGCACGACCGTCGTCTCGTCCCCGGTTGGCGCGGGTGCCATCGCGGTCTCGTCTCCGGTGAGGCCCAGGGCCGGCGCCATCGCCGTCGCATCGCCGGCGGGCAGGGCGGCCATCGCGGCGCCGCGGGCGACCGCGAACGCGGGTTCGTCGGCCACCTGCACCCGCATGGTGGACGCGTCGCGGAGCTGGTCGGCGACCTGGGCCAGCTCGGGGGAGGCGCCCACCAGGTAGACCTCGCCCGCGGCGTCGGGCCGGGCGCTGAGCTGGGCCATCATCGTGTTGAACGTCGCGGTCGCGTCGCCGCCCGCGAGCGGTTCGCCGGCCAGCACGGTCGGTGGGGAGCCCTGGTCGTCGGGGGCGCCCGGCACCGACAACGTCGCCGTCGCGTCGTCCATCACCAGCGCCGCGCCCGGCCGGCCGGCCGCCCGCATCAGGGCGGCCACGGCCTGCGACTGCGAGAGCACCTCGACGTTGGGAACACCGGAGTCTTCCAGCGCCTGGCGCAGCTGACCGGCCCGCGGATCGTCGCTCCAGCACACGCGGGTGCCGACCAGCCGGTGGTTCTCGTCGGCCAGCAACCGATTGGTGCCGACCACCGTCTCGGTGAGTTTGGCGACCGGGTTGTCCTCCAGGTTGACCACGGATTGGTCGATCACGTCGGCGCCCCGCGCGCCCGGCCCGACAAGCGCCAAGCGGGCAACGGGGCCCGTTACCGCGACCCCCAACACGACGTCCATCCCGGTTCTCCTTCGGCCGGTTACCCCACAACCAGCAATGTCCCGGCATCATTACACTTGCGATACCGTTGGCAGTATCCGTTATTCGGGCGACAAGGTTTGCCCCAAGCGCAGCGTAACCAGCTTCTCGAACTACAGAACGGTCGCCGCGGAATCCGCCGCGGCGAACGAACGGAGAATATGTTCGCAAGCGAGCAGTGCGGCCGGCCCGGCAGGGTAATCACCCGCCGCGCAACCGAACCAGCACCGCAACGGACCGTCGTCGAATCCCGGGGGGCATGGTGAGCCAGAGCAGCGACGACCCGCCCACCGGCCCCATCGATCCCGGGCAGGCGCACCGGACCACTCGCATCATCCGTGCGGCGCCAGGCGATTTGGCCCCGGCCGGCAATCCGACGCGACGCTGGCACGTCGTCAGCGACCTGATCGCCGTGGCGCTGCTGGTGATTGCCCTGTTCCTGCCGTGGAACCTGTACTTCGGTGTCGGGATCCCCGGCAGCAGCCCGGCGCTCTTCGCGGTGCTCGTCGCGGTCACCGCGCTGTCCGTCATCGCCGTCGCCGTGGCCGGTTCCTGGCGGTCCTCCGGCGCGCGGTTCAACCCCGCGGCGGCGGGCCGGCTTCGCCTGGCGCTCAACATCCCCTATGCGCTGCTGGTGCTGGGCTTCGTGGCGTTCGACGCGTTCCAGACCGTCCGGTTCGGCGGCACGGTGAACGTACCGGGCGGCGTGGGGCCGGGCGCGTGGGCGGGAATCGCCGGCTCGTTGCTGAGCGCGCAGGCGGTGGCCACCGGCGCGCGCTCGGGACCGGTTCCCGAAGGCGACGAGTACACCGGCTGGCTGAGGTCGGCCCGGGTCATCGGCTATGGGTCGATGGTGTTGGCGGTGCTCAGTTTCGGCTTCAACCTGTATTGGCGGATGCGCTACGCGCTGCAGAACGTCGACGGCGCCGCCGCGTTCGGCACGCAGAACGTCGCGGTCATCGTGACGGCGCTGGTCTACGGGGTGGTGGCGTTGGTCGCCGTGCTGGTCGCCGCCAGGTGGCTGCTGCGCGGCACCCGGGCGACCCGGCTGGCCACCGTCGCGCTCGGCGCGTCGACGCTGGTCGCCGGGATCCTGGTGTGGAGCCTGCCGTCGGGGCGCAACATCGACGCGTTCCACGGCATCGCGCAGAACACCTCGACCGCCGGGGTGGGGTTCGAGGGCTATCTGGCGTGGGCGGCCGCCGCGGGCATCTTCGCGCCGCGGACGCTGTTCGGTCACCGCAACACCACCGGGGCCGAGGAGAGCGCCTGGCGGGTGGCGGCCCGAAACGGCTTGCTGCTCATCGCCGTATGGGGCCTGGGTTCGATGGCGATGCGGCTGACGGATCTGTTCGTCTCGGTGAGCCTGGACTACCCCTTCTCCCGCTACGACAGTGTGGTGCTGGCGGCGTTCGACCTGGCCACCGCGGTCCTGGCGATCTGGCTGCGCATCAACCTTGGCGACGCCGCCCGCTCCGCGCGACTGATCTCGGCGCTGTGCGGGCTGGTCGCCACGCTGAGCGTCGCACGCGTCGTCGTCGGCGTGGCGCTGGCGCCGCGGTTCGCGGACTCACCCAATTCGCCTGCGCAGCATCCGGTCTACGGCAACGACCTCGCCCAGCAGATCACCAGCACCTTCGACGTGACGCTGTGCGGCCTGGCCCTGTGCATCCTCGGGGCCGCCGTCGTGACCGGGCAGCTGCGCGGCCGGCGCCTGCGCCGCCGCCGCGCCGTGCCCGGGCCCGCCGTCGCGGCGCCCAGTGCTCCCGCCGCCCCCAGGGCGCGCGTCCCGGTGGGCCACGCGGCCGCCCCGTCGGGCACGGAGACCACGCGGCTCACCACCGGCCCGCGGATCTTCCGGGGCGACGACTCCGCCACGCGCCAGATCCCGGTGCAGCGGCCCAAGATCTACCGCCCGCCGCAGGGATAACACGCTCAGCGAAGCGGCGCGAAGGCGAATTCCCGCAGCCCCTCGGCGGGGTCGATGGCCGCGCGGAAACCCAACACCTGCTCCGCCCGCGACGGGTCGGCGACGATGTGGCGCACGTCGCCGCTGCGGTACTGGCCGGTGATCACCGGCGAGAGCGCACCGCCGCGCGCATCGCACAGCGCGCCGGCCACCTGCAGGATCGACACCGGCCGCCCCGAACAGACGTTGACCGCGGCGAAGCCGTCGACCCCCGCGGTGACGGCCGCCAGGTTGGCGGCGGCCACGTCGTCGACGTGCACGAAATCGCGCATCTGGCCGCCGTCCTCGAAAACCCTTGGCGGCTGACCCTTTTCGAGCGAGGACCGGAAGATAGCCGCCACCCCGGAATAGGGGGTGTCGCGCGGCATCCCGGGGCCGTACACGTTGTGATACCGCAGCGCCACCACCGAGCCGCCCGTCGCCTCCGACCACGCCAGCGCGTAATGCTCCTGCGCGGTCTTGCTGGCCGCGTACAGGCTGCGCGGCCGCAGCGTGGCGTCCTCGTCGACCAGGCGCCACCGGAGCTCCTCGCCCCCGACCGGGCAGCGGTGTTCGAAGCGCCCCGCGTCGAGGTCGGCGCGCCGCCGCGGCAGGGGGTCGACGAACCCGTGTACCCCGCAGTGGTACCGGCCCTGGCCGTAGACCACCATCGACGACGCCAGCACCAGCCGGCGCACCCCGGCGGCGAACATCTGCGCGATCAGCACCGTGGTGGCGTAGTCGTTGTGACCGCCGTAGGCGGGGGCGTCGGCGGCGTCCACGCCCGCCCCCACCATCGCCGCCTGATGACACACCAGGTCCACCCCGTCCAGCAAGGGCGCCAGGGCGTCGGCATCGCGGACGTCGACGCGGTGACATCCTCGCGGCAGCACCGGATTCGGGCCGTGCGCGGCGGGCAGCAACGCGTCGACGCCCACGACGTCGTGCCCCGCCGCCCGCAGCGCCGCGTCCACCCGCGAGCCGATGAAACCGGCCGCGCCGGTGAGCAACACCCTCATGGCAACTCGACGGGCAGCGTGACGCCGGTGTGCGGCAGGCAGTGTGCGCAGTCGCGGTCACCGGCGACGCGGCCGATCGCCTCGCGCATCAGTTCTTTGAACGGACCGATGTTCTTCTCGAATTCGGCGAACACCTCGACGGTCGTCACGCCCTGGCCTACCGTCACGCCGGCGTCCAGGTCGGTGACCAAAGCGATTGCGGCGTAGCATATCTCGAGCTCCCGCGCGAGCACCGCCTCGGGGTAGCCGGTCATGTTGACCAGCGAGAAGCCGGCCGACGCGAACCATTGGCTCTCCGCGCGGGTGGAAAACCGCGGCCCCTGGATCACCACCATGGTGCCGCCGTCGACCACGCCGGGCAGCCCGGTGACCGCGGCGCGCAGGGCGGGACAGTACGGGTCGGCGAAGTCGACGTGGACGCCGCCGGAGTCGAAGTAGGTGTCGGGGCGGCCGCTGGTGCGATCGACCAGCTGATCGGGCACCACGATCGCGCCGGGACCGTTCTCGGGTTTGAGGCTGCCGACGGCGCACGGGGCGAAGATCCGCCGCACCCCGAGCTTGCGCAACGCCCACATGTTGGCCCGGTAGGGCACCGTGTGCGCCGAGAACTGGTGGCTGGCGCCGTGCCGGGGCAGGAAGGCGACCTGGTGTCCCCCGACGGCGCCGACCGTCACCGGGGCGCTGGGCGGGCCGTACGGGGTGTCGACGTCGACGGCGCGGGTGTCGGAGTCGAAGAAGGTGTAGAAGCCGCTGCCACCGATGACTCCGAGCATCCGCCCATTGTGGTGCATGGCCCGCGCCCGATCGCGGGTGCGGGGGCGCCGCCGGCTCCTGGCAGGATGCGTGCGTGGCCAATTTCGGGCAGTGGATCTCGGGCGCGCGGCCGCGGACGCTGCCCAACGCGGTGGCGCCGGTCGTCGCGGGCACCGGCGCGGCGGCGTGGCTGCACGCCGCGGTGTGGTGGAAGGCGCTGCTGGCGCTGGCCGTGGCGCTCGCGCTGACGGTCGGGGTCAACTACGCCAACGACTACTCCGACGGCATTCGCGGCACCGACGACGACCGGGCCGGCCCGGTGCGCCTGGTGGGTTCGCGGCTGGCCACCCCGCGGTCGGTGCTGGCGGCCGCCATCGCCAGCCTGGCGATCGGGGCGGCCGCCGGTGTGGCGCTCGCTCTGGTCAGCGCGCCATGGCTGATCGCGGTGGGCGCGGCGTGTATCGCCGGTGCATGGCTGTACACCGGCGGCTCGAAACCGTACGGCTACGCCGGCTTCGGTGAAATCGCGGTGTTCGTGTTCTTCGGCCTGGTGGCCGTGCTCGGCACGGAGTACACGCAGGCGTTGCGGGTGGACTGGGTGGGGCTGGCGCTGGCGGTGTCGATCGGGGCGCTGTCGTCGTCGGTGCTGGTGGCCAACAACCTGCGCGACATTCCCACCGATGCGCGGTCGGGGAAGATCACCCTGGCGGTGCGCCTGGGCGATGCCCGCACCCGCGCGCTGTATCAGGCGCTGCTGGCGACCGCCGGGGTGTTGACCCTGGTGCTGATGGCGGCCACGCCGTGGTGCGCGGTGGGACTGGTGGCCACGCCGCTGGCGCTGCGCGCGGCCCGTCCGGTGCGCTCGGGGCGCGGGGGCCCGGAGTTGATTCCCGTGCTGCGCGACACCGGCCTGGCCATGGTCGTCTGGGCCGTCGCGGTCGCCGCGGCGCTGGCGCTGGCCGGCTGATCGGCCGTGCGCCGGCGGCGTTGACCGTGCGCCCGCGGCGGGGCTGTTCGGCGTGTCGGCCGCCGCAAAGGCACACTCGAGTGCACCGGCGGGGGCGGATTCGATAACAATGGGTGACCGGCGTCGGGACGATGGCCGTTGTAGCGAGCACCGATCGGGGACAGCAATGAAGCAGATCGCCGCAACCAGCGGACCGAAGAACATCGGGTTGCTCAGTGTCGGGGCGTACCGCCCCGAACGAGTGGTCACCAACGACGAGATCTGCGAGAACATCGACTCCTCCGATGAGTGGATCTTCACCAGGACCGGGATCAAGACCCGCCGATTCGCCGCCCGGGACGAATCCGCCGCGTCCATGGCCACCGAGGCGGGTCGCGAGGCCATCGCGAGGGCCGGGCTGACGCCGTCGGACATCGACTGCGTGATCGTCGCGACCAGCACGCATTTCCTGCAGACCCCCGCCTGCGCGCCGGCGGTCGCCGCGGCACTGGGCGCCACCGGCGTGCCCGCGTTCGACGTCTCGGCGGGGTGCGCGGGCTTCGGTTACGCGCTCGGCGTCGCCGCGGACATGATCCGCGGCGGGACCGCTACCAAGGTGCTGGTCCTCGGCTCGGAGAAGCTGTCGCCCACGGTGGACATGCAGGACCGCACCAACTGCTTCATCTTCGCCGACGGAGCGGCGGGCGTGGTGGTCGGCGAGACGCCCGATCAGGGGATCGGCCCGACCGTCTGGGGCAGTGACGGCGAGCAGGCCCTGGCCATACGCCAGGACATCGACTGGATCGACTACATGGACGCCCCGACGGGCCCCCGCCCATTCCTGCGGCTGGAAGGCAGCGCGGTGTTCCGGTGGGCCGCATTCGAGATGGGCAAGGTCGGCCGCCAGGCGATGGACGCCGCGGGCATCCGGCCCGACGAGATCGACGTGTTCGTGCCGCACCAGGCCAACAGCCGCATCAACGAGGTCCTGGCCAAGAGCCTGGAGCTGCGGCCGGACGCCGTCCTCGCCAACGACATCGAGCACACCGGGAACACCTCGGCGGCGTCCATTCCCCTGGCGATGGCCGAACTGCTGGCCACCGGGGCGGCCAAGCCGGGCGACCTGGCGCTGCTGATCGGGTACGGCGCGGGCCTCAGTTACGCCGCGCAGGTCGTGCGGATGCCCAACCGCTGATCGATCTCACGCGTCGTCGCTGCCCGCGTCGGGCGGCTCCTCGCCGTGCAAGCGCGCCCGCAGCTGTTCGCGCTCCCGGCGCCGCCGCTCACCGGCGATCGCCAACGATGCGGTGGCGCGCCGGCGCAGCGGGCCGAACAGCCAGATGCCCAGGGGCATCGCGATGATCAGGGCGAACAACGCGGCGACCGCGATCGGGAATTCGCCCACGCCCATCAGGCGCGCCGCCCCGTAGATCGCGGCGGCGAGCGCCACCGCCAGCAGCAGTCGCGCGGCCGCGTAGAGCGAGACGTCGACGACCGCCCGATGGCGGGTGCCCTGCACCCGGCCCTCGTCCGCGCGGTCCCCAGTGCTGTTGTCGCTAGCTCCTTCTGGCACAGGGAGAGCCTACGACGCGGGTATATTCGTCAGAGGAGGTGTTGAGTGCTCTACCTGCTGCTCGTCCTGATGTTGGGGACGCTGATCTACGTTGGCTGGCGGACGGCGCGGTCGCAAATCAACCGGCCCAAGACGCGCGTCATCGGGCCCGACGACGATCCAGAGTTCTTGCGGCGGTTGGGTCACGGGGACAACCCCCGCTAAGCGTCCCTCTATGCGACCCCGGGGTTGCGCTGGTCGCCCGGGAATCCCTCGGCCACAATGGCCGCCAGCTCGGTGAGCGCCTCGCGGGTCGACCGCTTCAGCCGGTCCAAGTCGATCTCGGCGCCCTCTTCGAGGTGCGGGTCGAACGGCACCACCTGGACCGCGCGGCAGCGTCGGGAGAAGTGGTCGACCACCTTGTTCATGTCGACCTTGCCCGTCCGTGGCCGGACCCCGTTGATGACCGCGATCGAGTTGCGGACCATTTCCTCGTGGCCGTGCGCGTCCAGCCAGTCCAGCGTCGCCGACGCGCTGCGCGCGCCGTCGATGGACCCGGAGCTGACGACGACGAGCACGTCGGCCTTGTCCAGCACCGCGGACATCGCCGAGTGCAGCAGCCCCGGCCCGCAGTCGGTGAGCACCAAGCCGTAGAACCGTTCCAGGACGTCCAGGACCCGGTTGTAGTCGTCGGCGCCGAACGCCTCCGAGACGGCCGGGTCGGTCTCCGAGGCCAGCACTTCCAGCCCGCTCGGACCCTTGGAGGTGTAGCGGCGGACATCGCTGTAGCGCTCGATGCTCCCGGCGTCGTGCAACAACTGACGCACCGTCGCCGCCGTCTCCAGCGGAATCTTCTGGCTCAGCGTGCCGCGGTCGGGGTTGGCGTCGACCGCGATCACCCGGTCACCGCGGATGGAGGCGAAGGTCGCGCCCATGGTGGCGGCGATGGTCGTCTTGCCGACGCCGCCCTTCAGCGACACCAGCGCGATCCGGTAGCACCCGCGCAACGGCCGGTTCACCTGCGCCACCAGGTTGTTGTAGCGGGCGGCCCGGGGGCTCTCCCCCAGGTTGATCAGGTGGCCGGACAGGTCGTAGAGCAGCCGGCGCCAGCCCTCCGACGGTGGCGGCTTGACCGGCCGCAGCAACATGCCGGTGGACAGCTCCGGGTACGGCGTGTGCGGCAGCGGCTCGGGCCGCGGCGGGGGTTGCATGGGCGGCGCCTCGACCGGCCCCGTGTAGTAGGCGCCGTACGCGGTCGGGTCGACCCGCGGGATACCGGTCACCGGGGTGGAATCCCACGGCGGCATCCCGGCCGGCCTGGGCATGGTGGGGGGCGCCGCATCGCGCCGCTCGGGACCCGGAACCCGCCGCTCGGTGCGGAACCCGGCGAAGACACGGGTCGGCGCCTCGCCGGCGTCGGCCGGCGGCTCGTCGGCGTTCGGTGCTGGTGACGGCGGGTCGGACGGCCCCTGCGGAGCCAATTGCGTGGTCGGTTGATCGGGCGCCTCAACGCCCGTCGATGGCTGATCGGACACGTGCACTCCCCCTTGTCGTATTACCCGGGTCGGTCGCTGGCGGTCACCCCACGCCCGCATACGAATGCAGGCCCACAGTGACCAGGTTAACGAAGAACAGATTGAAGACCATGGCCACGAATCCCGCGACGTTGATCCAGGCCGCCTTCCTGTCCCGCCATCCCGCCGTCGACCTGGCGTGCAGGTAGGCGGCGTAGATCACCCATGCGACGAAGGACACGGTCTCCTTGGGGTCCCAGCCCCAGTACCGGCCCCAGGCCTCCTCCGCCCAGATCGCCCCGAAGATCACCCCGAAGCCGAACACCGGGAAGGCGAAGATGGTGGTCCGGTAGGCGACGCGGTCCAGCGTCTGCGCGTCGGGGAACCGCCGCACCATCCGGGCCAGGGCGCCGTCGGCGTCCTCGTCGCCGAGCCGGGAGGTGCGCAGCAGGAAGAGGATGCTGGCGATGCCGGCGACCATGAAGACCCCGGAACCCAGGCTGACCACCGACACGTGGATGGGCAGCCAATAGGACTGCAGCGCGGGCATCACCGGGGCGGCGTTGGTGTAGAGCCAGCGCCCGGAGACGGTCAGCAGGATCAGCACCGGCACCAGCAGGAAAACCCACAGCGGGCGGTATTGCGGGCGGCGCAGCACGAAGGCCCCGGCCAGCAGCCCGCACATGCAGGTCAGGTTGATGAACTCGTACATGTTGCCCCACGGCGCGCGCAGGGTGGCCAGGCCGCGCAGCACGATGCAGGCGAACAGCAGGCCGATGCCGAGGTAGACGACGGCCAGCCCCGCCCGCCCGACCCGCTCGTCCAGCGGCCGGCGGGGGGCGTCGTCCACGATGCCCGGAGTGAAGCTGTCGGAGGACACCGCGCCGGCCAACACCCGCTCACGCTGGTCGACGCGGCGGCCGCCGGCATAGGCCAGCTCGAAGGCCAGCAGCAGCAACGCGATGACCAGCGCGACGACGGCGGACGTGAACGCCCAGTCGGAGTAGCGCGCCAAGCCGATGTTGACGTGCACCGTGTTCATTTGACGTCCACCTGTGAACTCCTTCCGGAGGCGGGGGGCTTGAGTGACGGCGCCGCGCCGGGCTCGCCCAGGCCGTTCAGCACCCGCTCCGTCAACCGCTCGAACTCGTCGCCCCACCCGGAGTTGTCGGTGCGCGCGAGCCCGCCCAATTCGACGTTCACCGTACCGGCCGCCTCGCCACCGGCCTCCGTGAGCCTCACCCACACCCGGCGGCGGCGCACCAGCAGCGATACCACCAGCCCGGCCATCATCGTGATGGCGAAGACCAGCACCCAGCTCTGCCCGGGGTCGTGGGAGACCTGCAGGTTGACGAAGGGCACCGCCCCGTCGAAGCGGACGACGGTGCCGGCCGCCGGGCCGGAGTCGATGCGCACTTCCTGCCCCGCGCGCAGGTTGACGCGCTTCTCCCTGGTCAGCCGGCCCTGCTGGATCAGCCGCGGGTCCAGCGTGAACAGCGATTGCGGCCGCCCGGTGTCCAGCCCGGTGTCGCCCCGGTAGATGTCGACGGCCACCGCCGGCGCGTCCAGGGCCGGGAAGCGCGACGACAACAGCGTCCCGTCGAGTTGCTCGGTCGGCGCCAGCAGGCCCTGGATGGCGATCTGGTGCTGGCGGCGCTCGACGGCGCTGGGGTAGCTGCCCGCGGGCGGGTCGATGCGCGCCACCCCCGACGAGAGCAGCGTCTGCGGGTTGTCGGGCCGCCACTGCACGGTCGACGTGCGCGTCTGCCCGTCCGGGAAGGTCACGGTGAAGGTGGGCGCGTAGCCGTGGCCCTGCAGGTACACCCGGTCACCGCCGACGCGCAGCGGGTGGTTGACCTCCAGCAGGTAGTGCCGCCAACTGTTGGCCGCCAGGTCCCGGCCGGCCTGGTAGTCGATGTCGGCGGCGAACGAGGTGGCCTGCCCCGACGGCAGGTAGTGGGCCTGAAAATCGTTGACGCGGATACAGATCGGGGTCAGCGAGGTGCCGTCGACGGTGTTGCCGGCGCGGAACGAGTCGAACGCGGCCGGGGAGGCCGAGCAGAAGCCAGGGCCGGAGTCGGCGATCACGATGACGTTGCCCTCGTACCCGAACAGCTTGCCGACGGCCACCGCGACCAGCAGGCCCAGCAGCGAGAAGTGGAAGGCGATGTTGCCGAATTCGCGCAGATAACCCTTTTCGGCGGACACCTCGACGACTTCGCCCTCGTGCCGGATGGCCGTGCGCCAGCCGCGGAGCCGGCCGGTGATGGTGTTGGCCAGGGCGTTGAGCTCGTCGGCGTCGGCGTGGATCCGGGCGCTGGCGTGCTTGGGCAGCCGGGCCAGGTTGCGCGGGGCTGCCACCGGGATGGCCCGCAGGCTGCGGGCGTGCTCGATCATCCGCGGCGTCAGGCAGCCGACCAGCGAGACGAACAACAGCACGTAGACGGCGGTGAACCAGAAGCTGGAGAACACGTTGAACGCCTGCAGCCGATCCAGCCACGGCCCGATGACGGGGTGGGCCTTCAGGTAGTCGTCGACCTTGCCGGCGTTGAGACTGCGCTGCGGCAGCAGCGCGCCGGGGATCGCGCCCAGCGCGAGCAGGAACAGCAGCACCAGCGCGGTGCCCATCGAGGTCAACGCGCGCCAGGTGTTGCGGGCCCGGGCACCAAGTGGCGCGAGCAGACGCAAAATCGCACTGGGACGGGCCTTTTCGTGCGATTTTGCGTCTGCTCGCGGTTCTACGGGGGCGCTCAAATCGGCAGCCTCACGTCGGACACGAAGGCGTCGCGCAGCCAGGAGACGAAGTCGTTCCACACCCCGGTCACCAGCAGGGCACCGACCGTGATGAGCAGCGCGCCGCCGAAGATCTGGATGGCCCGGGTGTGACGCCGCAGCCAGCCCAGCGCCCCCACGGCGCCCGCCGAGCCGAAGGCCAGCAGGACGAACGGGATGCCCAGGCCCAGGCAATAGGCGATCACCAGCACGATTCCCCGGGCCACGCTCGCGCCGTCGGTGGCCGAGGCCACGGTGATCACGCCGGCCAGCGTCGGCCCCAGGCAGGGCGTCCAGCCCAGCGCGAACACCGCGCCTAGCAGTGGCGCCCCGGCGACCGTCGTCAGCTGCCGCGGGCTGAACCGGGCCTGGCGTTGCAGGGCCGGGATCAGGCCGACGAAGACCAGGCCCATGACGATCGTCAGCACGCCCCCGACCCGCTGCAGCAGCAGCTGGTTGGTGATCAGCGTGGTCGTCATGCCGAGCACGGCGACGGTGCCCAGCACGAACACCGTGGTGAAGCCGGCGACGAAGAGCCCCGCCGAGCCCGCCACCCGCCACCGCGCCGACGGCGGGGCCTTGACGGCGCCCGGGGGCGGCTGCTCGTCCACGCCGACCACCGCCGCCAGGTAGGACAGGTAGCCCGGCACCAGCGGCACCACGCAGGGCGAGGCGAACGACACCAACCCCGCCAGCAGGCACACGCCCAGGGCCATCAGGAGCGGCCCGGCGGCGGCGATCTGGGTGAACCCGGTCATTCGCGGGCCACCTTCTGCACCACGGGCTGCAGGTCGGCGGCCAGCAACTCGCGCAGGAACACGGCCGCGACCCGGTGCTGACGGTCGAGCACGAGCGTGGACGGGATGACGGTGGTGGGGTACTTGCCGCCGAACGCGATCAGGGTGCGCATCGCCGGGTCGTAGATGGAGGGGAAGGTGACGCGGCGGTCGTTGACGAAGTCCAGCGCCGCCTGCCGGTTGCTGTCGCGCACGTCGATGCCGAGGAAGGACACCCCGGCGTCGCGGGTGGCGTCGTACACCTGCTGCAGCTGGCTGACCTCGGCCCGGCACGGGCCGCACCACTGCCCCCAGATGTTGATGACGACGACCCGGCCGGCGAAGATCGGGTCGTCCAGTGACAGCGTGTGCGCCGGGTCCGCCAGGTCGGGGCCGGACAGCGGGCCGGGGTGGCCGCGGCCCGACGGCGGGTTGTAGTAGATGTCGGTCTTCCCGCCCGGAGAGACGAATTCGAAGGTGCCGCCCTGGGCCACCGCGTCGCGACCGGACGAGCAGCCGGTGAGCAGGGCCGTCAACACGACCCCGGCCATCGCCAGTCGCCGCATGATTAGGGTGCCGCCGGTTCGGCGTATTCGACGTCGACGAGCCGGTCGCCCTCGTAGACCAGGGTGGTGATCGAGCACAGCCCGCACTCGCGGCGCCGCGGGTCGTGCCACAGCCGCCTGCCGGTCAGGTGCAGCCGCAGCGTCCACACCGGCAGCTGATGGCTGACGCACACCACCTCACTGCCGGCGCCGCGGGCGCGGGCCTTGTCCACCGCCATGCTCATCCGCGCGGCGATCTCGGCGTACGGCTCCCCCCACGACGGGGTGAACGGGTTGCGCAGGTGCCACCAGAACCGTGGGTCGCGCCAGGCGCCGTCGCCCGGGCTGACGCGGCGGCCCTCGAAGAAGTTCGCCGATTCGATCAGATCGGGGTCGGTGTCCACGGCGACGTCGTGCCTGGCGGCGATGGGTGCGGCGGTCTCCTGCGCCCGCTGCAGCGGGGAGGCGACCACCGCGACGACATCCCGGCCGGACAGGGCGTCGGCGACCGCGGCCGCCTGCTCGCGGCCCCGGTCGGACAGGTGGAATCCGGGCAGCCGGCCGTAGAGGATGCCGCCGGGGTTGTACACCTCGCCGTGGCGCACGACGTGAACCCGGGTCTGCTCGGCCATCAGGGCTTGTCCTTTCCGGCCGCCGCTTCGGCCGCCCGGCGGGCGGCAAAGGGCACTGCGTCGGCGATCCGCTCGAACGCCGCGTCGTCCAGCGCCGCCGAGACGAACCAGGCCTCGAAGGCGCTGCATGGTGGGTAGACGCCCGCGTCGAGCAGGGCGTGGAAGAACGGCGGGTAGCGCCACGTCTGGCTGGCCCGCGCGGTTGCGAAGTCGGTCACCGGCGTGTCGGAGAAGAACACGCTGAGCATGTTGCCTGCCCGCGAAAGTTGATGCGGCACACCGGCGTTCGTCAACGCCTCGGTCAGCAGGGCGGCCAGCCGGTCGGCGTTGGCGTCCAGGGCGGCGTAGACCGCGGCGTCGGCGGCACGCAGTGTCGCCAGCCCGGCGGCCACCGCCACCGGGTTGCCGGACAACGTGCCGGCCTGATACACCGGCCCCAGCGGCGCCAGCCGCTCCATCACCTCGGCGCGCCCGCCGAACGCGGCCGCGGGCAGCCCGCCGCTCATCACCTTGCCGAAGGTGAACAGGTCGGCGGCGACGGGATCGATTCCGTACCAACCGCTTCGGCTGACCCGGAACCCGGTCATCACCTCGTCGACGATCAGCAGCGCGCCGTGCTCGGCGGTGATCGCGCGCAGCCCGGCGTTGTAGCCGGCCGCGGGCGGGACGACGCCCATGTTGCCGGGGCTGGCTTCGGTGATCACCGCGGCGATCTGGTCGCCGAACTCGGCGAACGTCTGGCGCACGGCGTCGATGTCGTTGTACGGCAAGACGATCGTGTCGGCGGCCGCCGCACCGGTGACCCCGGGCGAGGACGGCAGGCCGAGGGTCGCGACCCCCGAACCCGCGTCGGCGAGCAGCGCGTCGACGTGGCCGTGGTAGCAGCCGGAGAACTTGACGATCTTGGGCCTGCCGGTGAACCCGCGGGCCAGCCGGATCGCGCTCATCGTGGCCTCGGTGCCGGAGTTGACCAGCCGTAGCCGTTCGACCGCCGGCACCCGCGCGATGATCTCGGCGGCCAGCTGGCTCTCCCCCGGCGTGGGCGCTCCGAACGACAGCCCGTGCGACGCCGCCCGGGTGACCGCCTCGACGACGGCCGGGTGGGCGTGGCCCAGGATCATCGGCCCCCAGGAGCAGACGAGGTCGACGTAGCGGTTGCCGTCGGCATCGGTGAGCCGGCACCCGTGCGCCTCGGTGATGAAGCGCGGGGTTCCGCCCACCGCGGTGAACGCCCGCACCGGCGAGTTCACCCCGCCGGGGATGACGGCGCAGGCGTCCTCGAACAGCCTGGCCGACGCCGCCGTCGTCGCGGTGTGCGCGGTCGCCTGGTCACTGCTACCCATGACTACCAGTGTCCCAGCCTCCGCGGCCGGTTCAACTACAGGGTGTAGCAGTCAGGCTTCGCCTTGCCGCCCGGCTTCCTGCGCGGCCTGAAAGTTCCGGCGGGCGGCCTCGCGTTCTCGTTCGGCCGCGCGCCGGTGCGCGTCGACGTCCCCCAGGCCCTCGGCGACGGCGAGTTCGTGGATTTCGGCGGCCCGCTCGTGCGCGGTGGCGGCCTCATAGTGGCGGTCCCGCTCGCGGCGGTGGGCGTCTACGTCGCGCTCGTGCGCGTGCTCGGCGCGGTGGGTCGCGCGCTCGACGTCTTGAGGGGTGATCGGTTTGCGCGCGGCGAGGTCTCGAGCCCGGCGCAGCAACTCGTCAGCGCGCTGCGCCGCCTCGTTACCCGCCGAGTCGCCCATGTTAAGACAGTAGACCCGTTCGTCGCGAAAAGTTCGGTTGATGCCGGGCGGCGCAGACGAGTTGGATGGCGGTATGCAGATGCCACAAACGCTCGCCCGGTTCAACCGTCACGTCACCAACCCGGTTCAGCGGCTGTGGGCCGGCTGGCTGCCGCCGTACGGGATCGTGGAGCACGTCGGTCGCCGCTCGGGCACGCTCTACCGCACCCCGGTGACGGTGTTCGGCGCCGACGTCGACGGCAAGCCCGGCGTGGCGATCATGCTGACCTACGGGCCGGACCGGGACTGGCTGAAGAATCTGACCGCCGCGGGAGGCGGGCGGATGCGCCGTAACGGCAAGGACTTCGGCATCACCGACCCGCGGGTGGTCAGCAAGGCCGAGGCGGCCCAGCACGTTAATCCGCGGGCACGGGGGATTTTCGCGAGGTTGCCGTTCGACGACGCGGTGCTGCTCACCACGGCCGACTGAGCCGCGACGCGGGTGTCACACCCGTCACCTCAGCACCAGCACGTGGCCGACATGCGGTCGCGAAAAGTGATAGCGCCTGCGCTATCACGCTGCGCACGCGCAGTCCCTCAATCCCCGGGAGCGGCGGGGATCCGGCCCCGGATCCGGCCGGCGAAGTACAACCCGGCCACCACCGCCCAGGACAGCAGGCTGAGCCACAACTGGCTGCGCGCCGAGCGGTCGAACGCCATCTCTACCAGCACGGCGGTGATCCCGGCGAGGGTGAGGATCGACAACACCGGGAAGAACCACATCTTCACGCGCAGCTTTTCGGCCGGGGTGCGGCGGCGCAAGACGATCTGCGACAGCGCGATCAGCCAGTAGACGAACAGGATGACGGCGCCCGACGAGTTGAGCAGGAAGAGGAACACCGTGTTGGGCGCGACGCGGGCCAGGACGACGCAGCCGAACCCCACCGCCGAGGAGCACAGGATGGCGATGTGCGGAACACCACGCCCGCTCAGCCTGACCAAACGCGCCGGGGCCTCGCCCCGCTCGGCGAGCACGAACAGCATGCGCGACGCCGTGTAGAGCCCCGAGTTCAGGCAGGACAGCACCGCGGTGAGCACCACGGCGTTCATCACCTGATCGGCCCCGCGCAGCCCCAGGTGGCTGAGCGCGGCCACATAGGGCGAGGCGCCGACTTGCACTGAGTCCCAGGGCAATATCACCACGAGCAGGAACACCGAACCGACGAAGAAGACACCGATCCGCGCCACCACCGATCTGGTCGCCTTCTGGACCGCCAGTTCCGGATCCCGGCTTTCGGCCGCGGCCACGGTGACGATCTCGGCGCCGACCATCGAGAAGATCACCACCACGATGGCGGCGAAGACGGCCCCGACGCCCTTGGGGAAGAACCCACCGTGCGAGGTGAGGTTGGTCAGCCCGCCGGCATGGCCCGGCACCACACCCAGGACGAACGCCGTCCCCCCGACGAGAAAGAGCACGATCGTCGCGACTTTGATTCCGGCGAACCAGAACTCGAATTCGCCGAACGACGACACCGAGAACAGGTTGGTCAGCGTCATCAACACCATCAGGCACAACGACAGCAGCCACAGCGGCGCGTGGAACCAGTAGTTGAGGACCTTCCCACCCGCGACCGCCTCGAAGCCGACGACGATCACCCAGAAGTACCAGTACAGCCAGGCGGCCGAAAACCCCGCCCAACCGCCCAGGGCCCTGGCCGCGTAATCGGCGAACGATCCGGTCGACGGGTCCGCGGCCGCCATCTCGCCCAGCATGCGCATCACCAGCACGATCAGCAGCCCGCACAGCGCGTACGTCAGGAACGCCGCGGGGCCGGTGTCCTTGATCACCACACCGGAGCCGACGAACAGGCCGGCGCCGATGACGCCGCCGAGCGCGATCATGCTGAGCTGGCGCTGCGACAGGCCGTGGCGCAGTTGTCCAGTGCCGGCCATGCTCCGTCGGTGCCGCCGCGCTCAGTCCAGGCGGGTGGCCACGACGGACCACACCGGCAGGTGCACCCGGTGGTCTTCCAGCAGCGGATCGATGACGCCCAGCCGGTGCACCAGTGGCCGCATCCGCTGCAGGATCTCACCCTGCTGCTCGGACGCGAACGTCTTCATGGTGTCGAACGTCTCTTTGAGGAAGCGGGCCTGGTACGTCGTGCTGCCGAGGTAGTCGATGCGCCACCCGTTGCCGGCGAACACCCGCTCGAAGTTGTCGGCCGGTATGGCGGTCCACTGCAGCCCGTTGACGTTGTGGGGGCTGAACTCGAACATGTACAGCCGTGCCCCCGGCTTGGTGGCCCGGTGCAGCGCTTGCGCGTACCGCGTCTGGACTGCCTCGTCATTGAGGAAGACGTGATAGAAGGCGCTGTCCACCACCGTGTCGAACCGGCCCTCGAAGCCTTCCAGCCTGGTGGCGTCGGCCACCTGGAAATCGACCTGAACCCCGGCCCGCTCGGCGTTGCGCTTGGCGAGCTCGATGGCCGACGGCGAATCGTCGATTCCGGTCGCCGAATACCCATGCGCGGCAAAGTGAATGGCATGGTAGCCGGGCCCCGTCCCCGGATCGAGCACCTCGCCGCGGACACCGCCGTAGGCCACCAACTGCTGCACCGCCGGCTGCGGGCCGCCGATGTCCCAGGGGATCCGCCCGCCCGGATGTGCCGCCTCGTCGTACAGCGGCTCGAAACCGGCGACGTTCGCGTCAGTCATTGCCCTCTCGCTTCCTCGCGGCTCCCCGACGGGAACGACAATAGTGCGAAGTCAACTCAAAGACGGGGGTTTGCCCGCGGATCGGCGCCGTGGCAACCACGCCAAGGCGGCACAACGGTATGGCGGACGCCGACGGGAAGCGGCGCCGCAGCGCGCCGAACCGGGTGCTGCGGCCGTATTTGGTTGTCATACAAGGGATGAGGTCGACGCAACCCGGCCGCCGCACCCGCCGCGAAGCGGTGAGAAGGTGCACCGCAGGTAACCGGACGGAAACCGACAGATCACGCGAGATCACACAATGCTTCCATTTCGGCGTGGCTCGGGCGGGAATGCCCGGTCAGCGCGGCATTATTGCGATCATGCCTGACCTGACACGCCGGGCGGTGCTGCGGATGGGAGCCGGCACCGGCCTGGGAGCCGTTGGCGTGTTCGCCCTCAGCGCGCTGCTCGATCCGGCCAGGCCGCTCGCCGCGACGTTGCCGCAAGCTCCTGCCCCGTTCGAGCCGTCGGCGGCGAGCAGCAACCTGCCCACGAGGCTCACGGGCTCGTTCGTCTCCGCCGCCCGCGGGGGCGTGAAGACCAACTATGTGATCGCGTTGCCGCCCGGCCAAACCGGGACGTTGCGCCCCGTGATCGCCCTGCACGGCAAGGACGGCGACGCCACCATGATGCTCGACTGCGGGGTCGAGAGGGGCCTGGCCCAGCTGGTCAAGGAGGGCAAGCCCCCGTTCGCGGTGGTGGGCGTCGACGGCGGCAGCGATTCCTATTGGCACAAGCGGGCCGACGGCACCGACGCCGGCGCCATGGTGCTCGACGAGCTGTTGCCGATGCTTTCGTCGATGGGCTTCGACACGTCCCGGGTGGGCTTCCTGGGGTGGTCGATGGGCGGGTACGGGGCGCTGCACCTGGGCGCCAAGCTGGGGCCGGCGCGGACCGCGGGGATCTGCGCCATCAGCCCGGCGCTGTACACCTCCTTCGCCGACAGCGCCCCCAAGGCCTTCGACAGCGAAGACGACTGGGCGAAGAACACCGTGCTGGGCGTGCCGGCGTTGTCGCAGATTCCGCTGCGTGTGGACTGCGGCACCTTCGACCGGTTCTATTTCGCCACCCGGCAATTCGTGAACCAACTGAAAACGCCGCCGGCGGGCGGTTTCTCGATGGGCGGCCATGACATCGGCTACTGGCGGGCACAGTTGCCCGGCGAACTCGCCTGGTTGGCGACCTAGCGGAGAGCGATGACCGTCCGGCCCGGCCAACTCCCCACCCGCCCCCAACAGCGGGCGGTGCAGCGGACCGGATTTCGACCCGACATCGAGGGGCTGCGGGCGGTCGCCGTCATCGCGGTCGTGCTGTATCACGCGGGCATCCCCGGGGTCACCGGGGGCTACATCGGCGTGGACGTGTTCTTCGTCATCTCCGGTTTCCTCATCACCGGGCTGCTGTTCCGCGAGGTGACCACGACGAATACCGTTGCGCTGGGCCGCTTTTACGGCGCGCGCGCCCGGCGTCTGCTGCCGGCCGCCGCGGTCGTCGGCGTGGTCACCGCGATCGGTGCGGCCGTGGTGCTGCCGCCACTGCAGGCGCGAAGCGTGTTCCTCGACGGCATCGCCAGCGCCCTCTATGTCGGCAACTACCGATTCGCCACCCAGGGCACCGACTACCTGGCCCCGCACCTGGCCTCGCCGTTTCAGCACTACTGGTCACTCGGCGTCGAGGAGCAGTTCTATCTGGTGTGGCCGGTGCTGCTCATCGGCACCGCCTGGCTGGCCCGGCGCGCCCCGGCCCTGCGCGGCGCCACCCCGTATGCGGTGACCCTGGGCGTGGTCGGGGCGGCGTCACTGGCGGCGGCCGTGCTGTGGACCCGGACGTCGCCGCCCTGGGCGTTCTTCTCGCTGCCGACCCGCGCCTGGGAACTGGCCGCCGGTGGCCTGCTGGCCCTGTCGATCCGGCACTGGCGGCACCTGTCGCTGCTGACCGGGTCGATCGCCGGGTGGGGCGGGCTGGCCCTGATCGTGGTGACCTGCACCCAACTCGACGCCCGCACCCCCTACCCCGGCACGGCGGCGCTGCTGCCCGTGCTGGGTACCGCGCTGGTCATCGGCGCCGGCAGCGCGACCCGCGGCCTCGGGGCCGGTCGGCTGCTGTGCCGGCCTGAGATGCGCGCGATCGGGCGGATCTCCTATTCCTGGTACCTGTGGCACTGGCCGGTGCTGCTGCTGATGCCGGCGCTGCTCGGCCAGCCCGCCGGCCTGCCCGCCCGGCTGACGGCGACGGCCGTCTCGGCCGGGCTGGCCATCATCACCCTGCACCTGGTCGAGAACCCCGGCCGGTTCGCCGCCGCCCTGCGCCAGTCGGCGAGGGCCAGCCTGGCCGTCGCCGGCGCCGCCAGCGCGGTCGCGGCCTGCGCCTGCATGCTGCTGTTGAACGTGGTGCCGGTGCCGGCGGGTCACGGGGCCGCCGCCCCGCGGGCCAACATCGTCGCGGCGCCGCCCAGCGCCGTCGCGACCGTCAGCGCGCAAGAGGCGGCGGTGCGGCAGGCCTTCGCGCAGGTGCGCGCGGCCGTCGCCGCATCGGCGAACCTGAAAGCCGTTCCGGTAAACCTGGATCCGCCGCTGGCCAAGGCGCCCGCCGACAAGTCCGCCGTCTTCGTCAACGGCTGCGTGCGATCCTGGCGCGAGGTCGGGCAAAACGACTGCGCGACCGGCGATCTCGCCTCGCCGACGACCATCGCCTTGATCGGCGACTCGCACGCCGCCATGTGGGACCCGGCGTTCGCACAGGCCGCCGGGCAACGGCACTGGCGGCTGGAGACCCTGGCCAAGGTGACCTGCCCGATGCAGGATCTGCACATCGTCAGCCCCTACCTGGGCCGCGAGTACACCGAGTGCGAACAGTGGCGCGCCCAGATCATGGCCCGCGTGGCCGCCGAACACCCGCGGCTGGTCATCGTGGACATGAGCCGGCGCTACGGCGCGGACTTCAGCTTCACCTCCTACGACCCGGCGTGGATCGACACCCTGGGCCGCACCGTCGCGGCGCTGCGCGGCACCGGCGCGGCGGTGCTGGTCCTGGGTCCCGCGCCGGATCCCCGATCCTCGGTGCCCGCCTGCCTCTCCGCCCACCTCGACGACGCCGGCGCCTGCGCGCCGGCGCGGTCCGCCGCGGTCGATGACGACGGCGTCGCCGCCGAGCGGGCGGCAACCACGGCCGGCGGCGGCCAGTACGCCGATCTCACCGACCTGTTCTGCACTCCCGACCGCTGCCCGGCGATCGTGGGCAACACCTTGGTGTTCCGCGACGACAACCACGTGACGACCGAGTACGCGCAGTTGCTGGCGCCGGTGATGGGCGCCCTGGCGGACCGCGCCCTGGCGGCTGGGTGAGCGGCAATGAACCTCTGGTGGTCGACGAACGTCATATCAGCGAAGGGTTTTGGGAGGTTGAGGGGATGACTCCGCTGCTGCTGGTCTGCATCGCGGCCGCCGCCCCGGTCGCGGGGTTCGGCTTGCTGAACTTGCAGGCGCGCCTGGAGCGATGGGACTACGAGCGGCACGCCGAGGACTGAACCGCCCGGCACGGCCCGCTCAGGTCGACAGCTGCGTCCGGATGAGCGGCGCGATCTTGTCCGCCATGTATTGATGCCCGGCATCGTTCGGGTGCACGCCGTCCGCCCCGATCAGGTCGGGCCTGCCGACGAACCAGCGCTCGGCGATCGGGTCGACCCACGTCGCCCCCGCTTCGGCGGCCGCCGCGCCGAGCGCGTCGCGGATCTGCAGGATGGGCAGGGGCACATCGGCCGTCGGCCACGGCGGCCCGATCACCAGGAACCGCGCGGACGGCGCCAGGCGGCGAGCCAAATCGAATGTGCTGCGGGCCTTTTGCCCGATCACATTCGCGTCGATGGGCTCGTCGTTGCGGGAGCCGAAGAACACCACCAGCACATCGTCGCCCTGGACGGCCCGGGCGGTCAGGTCCTCGAACACGCTGCCGTGATCGCCCGGCATGCCATAGCCCGCCCTGCCTTCGGCGGAGACGTCGGCCGAGATCCGTTCGCCCCGCGCGGCGAGCAGGTCCCAGGCGCGGGCGGGCCACGACCTCGGGCCCAGGCCACCCTCGCCGGTGCCGGTGGTGTAGGAGTCGCCGACGACGGCCAGGTGGTTCAGCCGGAAATCGAGGGTCAAGGTGTCGTATGTGCGCACCTGCGCGGGGTATGCGATGCCGATTCCCACCAGAAAGGTCAGGCCGATGACAAAGGTGGCCAGACGACTCACCACTACCTCCCCCGTCAACGGCATCGTCACGCGCCACCGCTTTTTCATCAATTATCCGCCGGCCATCCGCGGCCGTGCGCTAAGACAACCGTCACACCGCGCGAGCCGACACCGCTCCCAGCGAGCGGTCGATCGGGTGAACCTTGCCGCTCGGCGAGTCGGGTTCGCTTGTGGCCGTGACGGCTTTGACGTCGACCATCCTGCGCATCCAGCGGCGGGCGGGCTCTTCGACGAAGTGATACATCGCGACGGAAATCAGCACGGCGATCGCCAGCAGGCCAATGACGTTCCATTTCCAGGGATTGTCCTGCGGTCGGAGCTCGAACTGCTCCACGGACCAACCCCACGCGGTGTGCACCAGTTCGTGAACCATGTACAGGCAGAACGAGATTTGTCCGCCGTACACCATCAACCTGGTTGAGAGCGCCCTGGGCAGGCTGCCGACGCCGATCGCCAGCGTGATCACCAACGGAATGAACAGGATGTCGACCACCCCGCCGCTGTCGTTCCCCACGACACCGGAGATGGGGTGCGCGTCAAACCAATACAGGACGCCCACCATGGCGCCCAGCAGAAGCAGCGACAGGTACCCGGCGACGCGGCGGCCGCGATCGGTCAGCCGCAGCCTGCGCACCGCGGCGCAGGCCAGCGCGCCCGCGGTGAACTGCGTGACGATGCGCGGCAGCCAGCTCCACGGTGTGTAGAAGTGACCACTGGCCAGCAACATGATCACCGGAGGCAACGCCGCGGCGAACGCCAGCACCATCAGGCTCCGCGCCCGCGTCGCCTGCTTCATCCGCAGAATCACCAGCACCAAGAGGCCGAAGAGGAGGTAGGCCAGCCATTCGGCGCTGATCGACCAGGCCGGCCCGTCCCAACTCGAGTCGTCGAAGAACGGCACGAACCACAACTGCACCAGCAGGACCTGGCGCACGTAGCTGATCGCGGTGAGCTGACCGGCGTCGGGCGACGGCACGTGACCGACGTGCAGGGTGAAGATCACCCACAGGGCGGCCAGGTGCAGGGTGACCAGGTACACCGGCCACACCCTGGCCAGCCGCAGCCACAGGAAGTGCAGGGTCGCACGCATGGACCATGACCGGCCCATCCGGTCGAGGTAGTTCCACGTCAGCACGAATCCGCTGAGGATGAAGAACAGGTCGACGCCCTGGGCTCCGCAGTTGAGCACCGGCGCGAGGGCGTCGCGGAAATCGGACCCCACGTCGCCAAGCATGGGCCGAAAGTGGAACAGCACGACCCACAGCGCGGCGACGATGCGCAGTCCCGTCAGGGCCTTGATCTCTCCCCTGATCTCTGCGCCGCGCACGATGCTCTTTCCCGCCTGGACTCTGCTGTTCCGTTCGCCTTGAAGCTCGGCTGACCGGGCGACCACGCGATTCCTGCAAGCCCCCCGCCTCACAACCGGCAGCCCTGGCAGCCTAGCAGCGCAATCGCCCCGGCGCGCGGACGGTTGTGGTGTGGCATGCGATCTTTCGGCGGGAATCCGCACGCGCCGGCCTTTGCTCGAACTCCGCGAAAACCGGGGCGAGAATGGCTTCTTACCAAACCGTTAGTTGCGGCTTCCAGCCTCCTTAAGCTTGGGGTTTAGCGTCAGAAGGCACAGCGAGCGGCACGGAGAATGAGGGGTGCCCATGACGATCGCCGATGTGCTGACGCAGGAGCAAGACGGCGTCTTTCGCTGCGGCGGAGCCTGGGTCCGGGCGCACCGCCGTCAGTTGGCGACGGTGGTGACCGTTCGGGGTGAAATCGACGCCCTCAATGCGGACCAAGTCGGCGACCACATTCGGCATTTCATCGTCGGCGCCGACCGTGTGGTGCTCGACATGGCCGGCGTGAACCAATTTGCTGAGGCGGGCATTGCGCTCCTGCAATCCTTCGACGAGGGGTGCCGCGCCGAAGGGGTGCAGTGGACGTTGGTCGCGAGCCCGGCGGTGGCCGAGTCATTGGGTGACGGCGCCAGCTGCTCGGTGCACGAGGCGCTGCACGACCTGGCCGACGCCATAGCGAGGCGGCGCCGGCTGGCGCTGTCGCTGGTCAGGACCTCTTAGCGCGGCGCTCACGGCGCCGCCTGGCGGTGCCGATCACCGCCAGCACCCCCGCGCTCGTCAGCAGCAGCAGGGTCAGCAACAGCAGCTGAGGGTCGAACACGACCGACGTGGTGAACGGCTGTCCGTCGGCGATGGGCGCCACCGCCACCGTGTGCTGGGAACGCGACCAGCTCACCCCCGCGCCGATCAGCGCCGCGCAGGCCAGGCCGAGTTCCACCAGCGCCCTGGAACTCCCGTACCGGGCGCTCACGGCGCGGCTCCGGCGTCGTCGTCACGATCGGAGTCGGTGACATCGGCGGGTTCGACCCGCTCCTGGACCAGCGGGGTCAGCGCCGCGCGCAGGGCGCGGTGCCGGCGCGCCCAGGCCTGCGCGTAGCGGTCGCCGGTGAGTTTGAGGCCGATGCCGATCCGCCCGCGGGGCACCCCGACCAGTTCGCCGAGCGCCCGCGCCGACTGCCATCGGGCCAGCTCCTTGCCGGACGCTTCGTGGTTCTCGGGTTCGGGAAACACCCGCAGGATTTCGCGCACCAGGATCGTCTCCGTGCCCTGACGCAGGGCGTCGTCGGTGAGCTCGACCGAGACGTGGATCCGTGCCGCCTTGACCTGCAACCCGACGAACCCCGACACCAGGACCAGGAAGATCACCGGGATGAGGAAGGACACGGGGGCGCCACTCCAGACTTCGATGAGGATCATCGCGCCCGCGGCCACCGGGCCCCAGCCCACCCACCACCAGCTGGCACCCGACTCGTAGAACAGCGGCTTCGGTTCGGTGGCTGTCGACTCGGAATTCACAGCAAGCCCCATCTCACGAAAGCCAACCGGCCGCGTCCGCGGCCCAATAGGTCAGCACGATATCGGCTCCGGCGCGGCGGATGCTGGTCAACGACTCCAGCGCCGCCTGACGCTCGTCGATCCAATTGTTCGCGGCCGCGGCGCAAATCATGGCGTACTCCCCCGACACCTGGTAGGCGGCCACCGGCACCGGTGAGACCTCCGCCGCGGCGGCCACCACGTCGAGGTAACTCATCGCGGGTTTGACCATGACCATGTCCGCGCCCTCGTCGAGGTCGAGCCGGATCTCGCGGAGCGCCTCGCGGAAGTTGCCCGCCTCCTGCTGATACGTGCGCCGATCGCCGGACAGGCTGCAGCTGACGGCCTCGCGGAAGGGGCCGTAGAACGCCGAGGCGAACTTCGCGGCGTACGCCAGGATCACCACGTCGGTGTAGCCCGCGGCGTCCAGGCCATCGCGGATCGCGGCCACCTGCCCGTCCATCATTCCGCTCGGCCCGACCACGTGCGCGCCCGATTCAGCCTGCGCCACAGCCAGTTTGACGTACCGGGCCAGCGTCGCGTCGTTATCCACCCGGCCCCTGGCGTCCAGGACGCCACAGTGGCCGTGGTCGGTGAACTCGTCGAGGCAGGTGTCGGCCATCAACACCGTCGCGCCGCCGAGGTCCTTGGCCAGGTCCCGCAGGGCGAGGTTGAGGATGCCGTCGGGGTCGGTGCCGGCCGCCCCCGTCGGATCCTTGTCCTCCTCACGCGGCACACCGAACAGCATCAGCCCGCCCACCCCGGCGGCGACGGCATCGGCCGCCGCGCTGCGCAGCGAATCGCGGGTGTGCTGCACGACGCCAGGCATCGACGCGATCGGGCGCGGTTCGTCGATACCGTCGGCGACGAACATCGGCAGCACCAAATGCCTTGGCTCCAAGGATGTTTGCGCCACCAAACGGCGCAACGCGGGGGTGGAGCGAAGCCGGCGCGGGCGCTGCCGCGGGTAGCCGCCGACGCTCATCGCGACGCGCCGCCGCGAGCGTGCACAGATTGCCGGCCCCGACGGCGTGCCGGCGTACAAACACGCGCCCTCGCCGGTTCGGCGGCCACAGCCACTAGCGCCTGCGGCTCTTCTTACGCGGCGGCGGCAGCGCGCCCTCGGCGCGCAACCGCGCGGCGTGTTCGGCCAGCGCGTCGACCAGCGGACCGACGGCGGCCGTTTCGGGCTGCACGTCCACCCGCAGACCGAACTCGGCGGCGGTCTCGGCGGTCTTGGGACCGATGCAGGCGATGATGGTCCGCGCGTGCGGCTTGCCGGCGATGCCGACCAGGTTGCGCACCGTGGAGCTGGAGGTGAAGCACACGGCGTCGAACCCACCCGTCTTGATCATCTCCCGGGTCTCCGCCGGCGGCGGGGCGGCCCGCACCGTCCGGTAGGCGGTGACATCCTCGATCTCCCAGCCGCGTTCGCGCAGCCCCTCGGCCAGCGTCTCGGTGGCGATGTCGGCACGCGGCAGCAGCACCCGGTTCACCGGGTCGAAAATGCTGTCATACGGCGGGAAGTCGTCCAGCAGACCCAGCGACGACTGCTCGCCGGCCGGCACCAGCTCGGGACTGATCCCGAACGCCCGGACCCGGTCGGCCGTGGACTCGCCGACACAGGCGATCTTCACGCCCGAGAACGCGCGGGCGTCCAGACCGAACTCGCCGAACTTCTCCCACACCGCGCGCACCGCGTTGGTGGAGGTGAACACCACCCACTGGAAGCGGCCGTCGACCAGGCCCTTGACGGCCCGCTCCATCTGCGCGGGGCTGCGCGGCGGCTCGACCGCGATGGTCGGCACCTCGATCGGCAGCGCGCCGTAGGCCGTCAGCCGCTCGCTCATCTCGCCGGCCTGGTCCTTGGTCCGGGGCACCAACACGGTCCAGCCGTAGAGTGCGCGGCTCTCCCACCAGTTCAGCTTCGCCCGGCTGGCCACCGTCTTGCCGATGGTCACCACCAGCGGTCCGGTCAGCGGGCCGGCCGGGTCGGTACCGCCCAGCACGGCCGAGTCGGTCAACCCGCCCAGGGTGGTTTCGATCGAACGCTGCTGGCACGTGGTGCCGTGCGCGGTCACCACGCACGGGGTGGTCTCGGCCAGCTGGTGCTCGATCAGGGCCCGCGCGGCGTCGGCCAGGTGCGACGTGGTGGCCTGCAGGATCAGCGGACCGGGCGCGGCGGCCAAAGCGTCCCAATCCACATGGGGGTCGCGCACGTCGGCGACCGTGTGCGACGAGCCCAGCGGCAGCCCCGCATACGTGGGCACGGCGCCCGTGGGCGCCAGGCCGGGCACGATCTCGAGGTGCAGGTGGCTTCGCGCAACGGCGTTCACCTCGGTGATGACCGCGTCGACCGTCAGCGGGTCACCCGCCACCAGCCGGACCACGTCGGCGCCGGCACGGGCCTCGGCGGTCAGCGTCTTGGCCACCTCGGCCGGCTCGCCCAGCGCGGGACGGACATCGGGGCCGGCCGATATCACCGCGGGTTGCTCGGCGCCACCCGGGGTGGCGTCGCCGTTGCCGGCAGCGGCGTCGGCGGGGGCCGCCGGGCCCGAAACCGGTGGCAGATCCTTGCCGATCAGCGCCAGCACCGCCTCCGGCACGTCGGGGTCGGTGAACACCAGGGCGGCGTTCGCCAGTACGGTCGCGGCCCGGGTGGTCAGCAGCCCGGGATCGCCGGGGCCGGAGCCCACGTATGTGATGCGGCCGGGTCTCGGCTTACGCCCTCGCGTCGTCATTGTCGCTCCCACGTCACTCGCAATTAATTTCCTCGTGCCGGGTCCTGCCGCGCCTCCGCCATGAGTTCTCGGGCGCCGAGTTCGAACAACTCTGCGGCGACCGAAACCCCCAGCTCCCTCGCCCGATCGGCGGCGCCGATGCCGGACGCGCGGATCACGTCGGACCCGTCCAGCGCCGCCACACAACCGCGCAGCGACAGCTCGTTGAAGACGCGGCCCTCCTCATCGATGGACTCGACCACCTCGGCGATCGCGCCCACCGGTGCGGAGCAACCCGCCTCCAGTTCGGCCAGCAGGGCTCGCTCCGCGGTGACCGACGCGCGCGTGTCGGCGTCGTCCAGCTCCGCCAGCACTGCCGCCAATTCATCACCGGCGCGGCATTCGACGGCGAGCGCGCCCTGAGCCGGTGCTGGCAACATCTGCACCGGCTCTAGCGTCTCGGTGACATCGTCGAGGCGACCGAGCCGGGCCAGTCCGGCCCTGGCCACCACGATCGCGTCAAGATCACCACTGCTTACCCTGTTCAACCTGGTATCTAGGTTGCCTCGTAGGGGGCGGATTTCCAAACCGAGACCCAATGCTCTAAGCTGCGCGGCCCGCCGCGGGGACGACGTCCCCACCAGCGAACCCGGCGGCAACTCTCCGAGCACCAGCCCGTCACGGGCCACCACCACGTCGCGGGGATCGTTGCGGGCGGGTATCGCCGCGATGGTGAACCGGGGGTCGTCCGCCGTGGGCAGATCCTTGTGCGAGTGCACGGCGGCGTCCACCCGGCCGTCGCTCATCGCCTCGCGCAGTGCGGTGGTGAAGACGCCGACACCCAGGGTCTCGATGGGCGCCGACGAGCGGTCGCCCGCGGTGGTGATGATCACCAATTCCGCGGGATGACCGTTGGCGATCAAGGCGTCCCTGACGACGCCGGCCTGGGTGGTGGCCAGCAGACTGCCCCGGGTGCCTATCCGGATCACGTTCGCCAATCGGGCTACTCGGCGGACGCTTCGTGCGTTCCGGCGTCGAATCCCGTTGAGATGACGGGCAATTCGCCGGCAGCGACGGCGGCTACGGAGTCTATGGCGGTCTGGTCGAGTTCGAAGAGTTCACGCAGCGCCTCGGCGTAGCTGTCCCCGCCGGGTGCGCTGGCGAGTTGTTTGATCCGCACGGTGGGCGCATGCAGCAGCTTGTCCACGACCCGTCGCACGGTGCGCGCCACCTCCTCACGGTGGGCACTCTCCAGGCCGGGCAACCGGTTGTCCAGGCGCAGCAGCTCCGCCTCCACCACGTCGGCGGCGCGCTGGCGCAACGCGGTGACCGTCGGGGTGACCTCGGCCATCCGCTGCCCCGCCAGGTAGGCGGCGACCTCGGCCGCCACGATGTGGCGGGCGGCGTGCACGTCGGAGGCCGCGGCGTGCGCCGACGGCTCGTGCTGGACGCGGTCCACGTCGACGACCCACACACCGGGCAGACCGGCGACCGCCGGGTCCACGTCGCGCGGCATGCCCAGGTCGCAGATCACCAGGGGGCGGGTCGACTCGTCACGGCGCGCGGCGGCCAGCGCGTGGTGCACGTCGGCCAGCGTGACCACCGGGCTCACCGCGCCCGTGCAGCTGACCATGACGTCGGCGTCCGCGACCGCGTCGGCCAAGCGGTCGAGCGGCATCGCGTCGGCCCGCACGCCCGATTCGCGGAGCTTGCGGGCCAACCGCTGCGCGCGCGACAGCGACCGATTCAGCACGTGCACCCGGCCGATGCCGGCCCGGGTCAGGTGGGCCGCCGCCAGGGCGCCCATCGCGCCCGCGCCGACCAGCGCGGCCGTCTTGCCCTCCAGGCCGTCCAGCCGGCGTTCGGCCATGTTCAAGGCGACCGACACCACCGAGGCGCCCGCCGCGTCGATGGCGGTCTCCGAATGCACCCGCTTGCCCACCGACAGCGCCCGCTGGGCCAGCTCATGCAACACCCGGCCGACGGTGCGATTGGTTTCCGCGGTGGCATACGCGCGGCGCACCTGGCCGAGCACCTGCTGCTCACCGACCACCGCCGAGTCCAGGCCGCTGGCCACCGCGAACAAGTGCTCGACGGCGGCCTCGCTGTAGCGGACGTACGCGTACTTGGTCAGGTCCCCCATGGACATTCCGGAGTGCTCCGACAGCACCTGCCCGATCGCCGCCAGGCCGCCGTGGAACGCATCCACCACCGCGTACACCTCGACCCGGTTGCACGTCGAGAGCACCATCGCCTCGGTCACCAGCGGCGACTGCAACACCCGGTCGACGATCTTGCCCTGATCGGTCTCGTCGATGGTCAGTTGTTCCAGGACGGAGACCGGCGCACTGCGGTGCGAAACCCCGAAAAGCAAGACGCTCACGGCAGCATCACCTGGCCAGCTCCCTTGCTTTCTCCAGTAATTGAACTGGTTTCCAAGGTAATCGTTTATCTGGTGGGCTACCAAATAATCGCCCGGCCGCCCTCATCGAGCGAGATCCGCCCGCAGCCGCGCCTCGTCGATATCCCAGTAGCTGTGCTCGCGGCCGTCGAGCAGGACCACGGGCAGCCGGTCGCCGAACTCGGCCCGCAGCGCCGGGTTGCCCGCCGACGCGGCGGCGTCGACATCGGTCATCGATAGGTCGAAGCCCAGCTCAGCCGCCAATTCGGCCAGCCGGGCATGTACGCGCTCGCAGATGGTGCAGCCGTCGCGGGTCAAGAGCTCCACGTGCGGCCGGCCGGTCGCTTCGGTCATGGGCACCAGTGTGGCATCGGTGACTTGTGGGGGCATCTACCAGGCGTTATGTTCCGGTTATGGCCGACGAGACTGTGCGAGTTGACCCGGTGGTGATGCAGGGCCACGCGGTTTCCATCGGCGGCGCCGCCGAGCATCTTTCGGCTGAGCTGGCGCACCTCGACGATCAGGTGGGTCGGCTGCTGGGCGGTTGGCAGGGCGCGGCGGGGACCGCGTACGGCTCGGCGTGGGAGCTGTGGCATCGGGGCGCTCGCGAGGTGCAACAGGGCTTGTCGCTGTTGGCGCACCTGGTGGGTCAGGCGGGCGAGGGCTATCAGAGCAACGAGGCCGGGTCCGCCCAGGCGGAACGGGCGGTGCGCGGTGGCTGACGCATTTCGGGTGGACCCCCAGGCGCTGGCTGACGCGGTGCAGCGAATGGCGGCGTTCCAACGCTATGCCGAGGACATGATCACCGAGATCGATTCTCGCGTAACGCGGTTGCACACCACGTGGACGGGTCAGGCCGCGGCCGCCCACGCCGAGGCGCACCAGCACTGGGTGCGCGGCGAGGCGATGATGCGCGAGGCGCTGGCGCAACTCGAGAAGGCGGCCACGACAGCGCACGGCAACTACACCGGGGCAATGTCGACGAATCTCGGTATGTGGTCGTGAGCAGATGGCGCCGCTGGCGTGTGATCCGACTGTCCTAGATCGCGCCGGCGCCACGGTGCTGTCCGCCGGCGAGTCGCTGGGATCGGTGATCTCGGGCTTGACCGCGGAGCTGGCCAGCAGCGCGGGCATGGCCGGCGATGATCCGGTGGGCGCGGCGCTGGGCCGCGCGTATGACGGCGCGGCGGCCAAGGTGGTCGACGCCATGGCCAGCGCACGCAACGGGTTGTGCAGCATCGGCGACGGGGTGCGAGTGTCGGCGCATAACTACGCGCTGGCCGAGGCGTTGTCGGACGTCAGGGGCCAAGCCGCGGGTCTGCCCGCACCGCAGGTGACCGCGCCCATGACCGTCGGCACGAAGCCGCCGTCGGCGGTGGGCCCCGGCAGCGGCGCCCCTGCGGGCTGGGGATGGGTGGCCCCATACATCGGAATGATTTGGCCCAGTGGCGATTCGGCGAAATTGCGAGCCGCCGCTGGGGCGTGGGCAACCGCGGGCGCTAATTTCATGGCCACCGAGACGGCGGCGGGTGGCGGGGCGATGGCCGCCATTGGCGCCCAGCAGATCCCGGAAGGCGCTGCCATCAACAAGGCGTTGGCGGATGCCTCCGAGGCCACCCTCAACGTCGCACGCCAGTGCCAAACGGTCGCCGCCCAGCTCAACAGCTACGCGGCCAAGGTCGACAAGGTTCATGCGGCGATTCTGGACTTGTTGTCGCGCATCTGCGATCCGCTGACCGGGATCAAAGAGGTCTGGGATCTGCTGACCGACGCAGACGAAGACGAGATCAAGAGGATCGCCGACGACATCCGCACGGTGGTCGACAACTTCGCCCAGGAAGCCGAGACGCTGGGCGATCAGATCAACGCCGCCATGACGGCCGCCGTCGACGCGGCCGAAGGCATGGCCCGGTGGGCGGGGAAAGAATGGGACCACTTCCTGCACGGCACCTCGGTCGGCAGAGTCCTCAACCACGTGGGCCGGTCTCTGAAAGGTCTCGGCGAGGAGGCCTGGGATTCTCTTGAGGACGTCGCGAAATTCAGCCCGAGCCGGCTCCAATCCGATCCGGTGGGTTACGCCAAAGATGTCGTCGGCATGGTTGCCGGCGAGGCGCCTCTGGTCGGTTTGGGCCCCGACGGTGGACCCGGCGTCGCCGAGTCCTGGAAGGCGCTCGGCAAGCAGGTCACCCACTGGGACGAATGGGGCTCAAACCCCGACGGGGCGTTCGGGAAGACCCTCTTCGACGTAGCGACTCTGGCGCTGCCAGGCGGCCCGCTGTCAAAACTCGGCAAGCTGGGGCGCGGCGTCGGCGACGTGGTGAGAGACGCGCCGAAGCCGCCGTTGCCGGAGGTCGCGAAACCGCCCTCGGTGAAGCCCCCGGCGGAAGCACCCCCGGCCGCCCCCAAGCCGCCGGAACCGGGACCGCCCGCCCCGTCGGGCAAACCCGAACCAGGCCAACCCGCACCGCCAGCCTCCGGCAAACCCGCACCCGGGCCCTCTGACGGCCCCCTTCCCCACAGCCCGACGGAGTCGAAGCCACCGGTCGGCGAGAAGCCCCCCGCCGGTGAGCCGCCCAAACCGGCCGCCGCGCCACCCGAGCCGGCCGGCAAGCCGGCGGTGCCCGCGCCAGCCGAACAGTTACCCCACCCGAAGCCGGGCGAGCCGGCGCCGGCCCACGCGCCGCCTTCTCCCGGCGGCGAACCGGCCGCCGCATCTCCCAGCGCGGGTCTGCCATCGCTACCGGAGCCGCACCTGCCGACGCCGCCTTCGGTGCCCATGGGCGGAGCGCCCACCGAAGCACCTCCAGGCCTGGGAGAAATGCCCCACGGCCAGCAACCGGGCCTCCACCCGCCCGAGTCTCAGCTGCCTCACGACGGTGGCCCGCTGCATCAGCCCGGTGAAGGCCCGCCGCATACGCCCGGTGACAACACCCCGCCACACCAGCCCGTCGAAAGTGGTGGACCGCATGATGGCGACAGCCACGGGCCGCACGACGGCACACCCTCGGACGATCCGGCCGATGGCCATCTACCGCATACGACACCATCGGATTTGCCGCCTTGGCGACAAGCCCAGCTAACGCGTGCCGAATCGCCGGAAAGGCTCGTGCAGGATCTGATAGACCACGGCTGTCCGCGGGATCTTGCTGAATCTGCGCTGCAGAGCCCCTATTCGGGAATGACCGCCCAGGAGATTTTGGACAACTTCTGGAACCACGCAGAAGGGACTTGGAAGTGGCCGCTGGAAAATGGCTTTTCTGATGGAAAATGGGAAACAGCCCGAAGCATTCCAGAGCACGTCTGGTTGGATAGAATCGGAGAGGTCAGCAACCAAAGAGGGGATTTTATGGGAGCGGTCGGCGACAGTTATCCCGAGCGCGGCCTAGCCCCAGGCTCATCGGGAGATTACAATCGATTCCAGGGCACCGGCAAGGAATTGCCCGCAGACTGGGAGGTCAGGTACGGAAATGTCGCGGAGGCATTCGGTCAGCCCGGCGGAGGGATCCAGTGGGTAGTCTATGACACTAAGAATAAAATAACCGTGCTGATTGATACCTTGCTTGAAGACGGCTATCTGCGCCGACCGTAGGCTGCCACGAGGAGGAACCTCCCCTAATGAATACGCAATTCGGCGGCACGGCCGCTTCCGAAGAGTTCACAGAAGTAGCATTCTATTACGACCTCTGGCGCAGGCTTGCGAACTCAGACGGCAGAGGCACATATGAAGAGCCCGACTGGCATGAGGGCCGTTTGTACCTTCGTTCAGATTATTGGGACAAGATAAAAGAATGGCCCCAATGGGGCGCATTTGGCGATTGGGCTGCCTGGGTTATCGCGCCGATGCCTGGAGGCCACTTCCGCGTGTTACGGTCTTTGAAGCACGAGCGTGTCGGCCAACGATCCGAAGAAATCACCGCAATATTTTCGCGTTTTATTGATGCGGGAAAATACGTGATCTTGCGGATGGGAGACAGCCTTCGCAGCGACCTTCGGCTGAAGACGCTATTCATTCAATGGGACGATCGGGGCCTCAACAACCAATTCGAAGTCAGCCCGGCGGGGCCCGACATAATAGACTTATTGTGTAGAGCGATGCCCACCCTCGATAAGGAGTCGGTCGAACGGTATCTCAAGCGTTACACGCTCAAGAGTGATCCTGACTCGTTTGCATATACGTTCCCTTCGGAAGAACCGAGGATGGAGGTCCTCGGTTTGTCATTCAGAGAGCTAACTGCAGCACTACTCGACGGCATGCCTGGAAGCATCACTTCGATGGCCGGATTTGGTGAAAGTCAGACTTCCAATTAGACAGGAGAGAAAAGATCCCCCGGCGGAATGGTTCACCGTCAAAGTCGCAAGGACTCAGCGATCAAGACCACCCAGTCCGCCGAGCGTGAAGCTAACTTCACGCTCGGCGAGTGTGCGGCTAGCTTCACACCCGACGGCAAGGGATACGTCAGCCCTCCCCCGCCCCCGCCGGATAGGGTTGGACACCGGGACCCACCGGGTCGCCAGGCAACACAGCGATCTAGGAGGTTTGGCGATGACTTCCTCTGACCCGGGCAACGGAGACGTCGGTCGCGTTGACTTGGAGTCGCTGGCCGCCGACGCCAGCGCCGCCCGCGCGCTGGAAGGCCTGCAGGCCGAACAGGCCGCGGTCGACGAGGACCGCCCCCAGCCGCCGATCGACCTGACCGCGGCCGCCTTCTTCGACGTCGACAACACTCTGGTGCAGGGCTCCTCGGCGGTGCATTTCGGCCGCGGCCTCGCGGCCCGCAACTACTTCACCTACCGCGACGTGATCGGCTTCATCTACGCCCAGGCCAAGTTCCAGATCCTCGGCAAGGAGAACAGCAACGACGTCGCGGCCGGCCGACGCAAAGCGCTCGCCTTCATCGAGGGCCGATCGGTCGACCAGCTGGTGGCCCTGGGCGAGGAGATCTACGACGAGATCATCGCCGACAAGATCTGGCCGGGCACCCGGGAACTGACGCAGATGCACCTCGACGCGGGCCAGCAGGTGTGGTTAATCACCGCCACGCCTTACGAACTCGCGGCCACCATCGCGCGGCGGCTCGGCCTGACCGGCGCCCTGGGCACCGTCGCCGAGTCGGTCGACGGCGTGTTCACCGGGCGGCTCGTCGGCGATATCCTGCACGGCACGGGAAAGGCGCATGCGGTGCGTTCGCTGGCGATCCGGGAGGGCCTCAAACTCAAACGTTGCACCGCGTACTCCGACAGCTTCAACGACGTGCCCATGCTGTCGCTGGTGGGCACCGCCGTCGCCATCAATCCCGACGCCCGGCTGCGCACCCTGGCCCGCCAACGCGGCTGGGAGATCCGCGACTTCCGCACCGCCCGCAAGGCCGCCAGGATCGGTGTGCCGTCGGCGCTGGCGCTGGGGGCGGCCGGCGGGGCACTGGCCGCGGTGGCATCCCGGCGGCAATCCCGCTGATAGGCTGCGCCGCTGAGACCTATTCGAGCGGAGAGCAACAGCGGCATGACGACCCCCAAAGAAGCCGAAGGACTCATCGGCAGCCACTACCGGGCCCCGGACCACTTCCTTGTCGGGCGCGAAAAAATCCGGGAGTTCGCGCTCGCCATCAAGGACGACCATCCGACGCACTTCAGCGAGGAGGCCGCCGCGGCCGCCGGGTACGACTCGTTGGTGGCTCCGCTGACGTTCCTCGCCATCGCCGGACGGCGCGTCCAGTTGGAGATCTTCACCAAGTTCAGCATCCCGATCAACATCGCGCGGGTGATCCACCGCGACCAGAAATTTAAATTTCACCGGCCGATCGTCGCCGGCGATAAGCTGTACTTCGACACCTATCTCGACTCGGTGATCCAATCCCATGGCACCGTGCTCGCTGAGATCCGCAGCGAAGTGACCGATGTCGATGGGAACCCGCTTATCACCAGCGTCGTCACGATGCTGGGGGAAGCGTCAACCGAAGCTGACACTGAGGCAACAGTGGCCGCGATTGCATCGATATCTGCAGGAAAGTAGGGTCCAATCAATGACTTCACAGGGGGAAACGGGTAGCACGCAGCTGAAGCCGCCGGTCGAGGCGGTCCGATCCCATTACGACAAGTCGAACGAGTTCTTCAAGCTCTGGCTCGACCCGTCGATGACCTATAGCTGCGGCTATTTCGACGAGAATCCGGATCCCAACAACCTCACCAAGACGCTGGAAGAGGCGCAGTACGCCAAGCGCAAGCTCGCGCTGGACAAGCTCAACCTCGAGCCCGGCATGACCCTGCTCGACATCGGCTCCGGGTGGGGCTCGACCATGCGGCACGCCGTCGCGGAATACGACGTCAACGTCATCGGGCTGACGCTCAGCGAGAACCAGTACGCCCACTGTGTGGCCGAGTTCGACAAGATGGACAGCCCCCGCCGCAAAGAGGTGCGGATCCAGGGCTGGGAGGAATTCCCCGACGAACCGATCGACCGCATCGTGTCGCTGGGCGCATTCGAGCACTTCGCCGACGGTGCGGGCGACGCCGGGTACGAGCGGTACGCCACCTTCTTCAAGAAGTACTACGACTTGCTGCCCGACGACGGCCGCATGCTGCTGCACTCGATCGTGGTGCCCTCCGCCGAAGAGGGCAAGGCGATGGGTTTGCAGGTGAACATGACCCTGCTGCGGTTCATCAGCTTCATCTTGAAAGAGATCTACCCGGGCGGAAAGTTGCCCCAGGTCGACCTGGTCGACAAGTACGCGACCGACGCAGGTTTCAAGATCGAGCGCCACCACTTCATCGGTAAGAACTACGTTCCGACGTTGACCGCCTGGGGGGATGCGCTCGAGGCGCATAAGGACGAGGCGATCGCCCTCAAGGGGCAGGAGACCTACGACATCTACCTGAAGTACCTGCGGGGCTGCTCGGACCTGTTCCGGGACGGTTACACCAACGTCTGCCAGTTCACGCTGGTCAAGTAAGTCACCCGAGAAACGCCCCGGAAGCCGTTGGCTCCGGGGCGTTTTCGCGTCAACGAACGATCAGGAAAAGCGACGCGAGCTTCAGCCGAAGAAGATGTTGCGACGGCCCGCGAGCAACCGGTACAGCGTCTGCTGGATGGTCTCGCGGACCTGGTCGGTCAGCTCGAAGGTGACCATCGGGTCCTCCGCGTCGGAAGCGGCGTAGTCGTTGGTGTAGATCGGCTCACCGAAGGCGATGCGCCACTTCGACGGCAGCGGCACCAGACCCGCGGGACCGGCCAGCGGGAAGAGCGGCGTGATCGGGAAGTAGGGCAGGCCGAACAGGCGGGCCAGCAGCTTCACGTCGGTGAGCATCGGGTAGATCTCTTCCGAACCGATGATCGAGCACGGGATGATGGGCGCCTTCGTGCGCAGCGCCGCCGTCACGAAGCCGCCGCGGCCGAATCGCTGCAGCCGGTAGCGGTCCTCGAAGCGCTTGCCCAAACCCTTGTAGCCCTCCGGGAACACGGCGGTCAGCTCGCCGGCGGCGAGCAGCCGGTGCGCGTCCGCCGTGCAGGCCATCGTGTGGCCCGCCTTGCGGGCGGCTTCGCCCACGACGGGCAGGTCGAACACCATGTCGGCGGCCAGCAACCGCAGGTCGCGGTGGGCGGGATGCTCATCGTGCACCGCCACCGACAGCATCAGCCCGTCGAAGGGCAGCACCCCGGCGTGATTGGCGACCACCAACGCGGGCCCGTCGCCGGGCAGGTTCTCCACACCGCTGACCTCCACCCGGAACCAGGACCGGAAGAAGAACCGGAGCAGGGGCCGGACGATGGCGCTGTTGAAGTGCGGATCGAAGCCGAACTCGTCGACGGCGTAGTCGCCGGTGATCCGCTGGCGCAGGAACCCGGCTACCGCGGCGACGCGTTGAGCCAGTTCGTTGAGCGGCACCTCCGACGACCCCGCGGCGGCGCGACGGTGCTCATCGATCTCGCGGACGACGGCGGCGATTTGTTCGGCGGACCCCCGGCCGTGGGGATCCGAGAGCGAGGACGGATGCTGGCGAGATGACTCCGCGCGCTGGTCGGCTCTCCGACGTGCCGCTACCCGCCCCCGATTCGTGTGCAGTGGAATAACATTCGCTCTGTTCTCACCCGCCACGATACCTACCTGACCCCACCCCACGTAACTGGATTTCGGCTACCCCAGCGCTGAGCTAAAGAGATGGCGCGACCCTCCAGGGAGCGTACCCGATGCGGGTCGATAATGGGAGTCATGCCGCGGCCGCGAACGTAGTCGTCGAAGGCCTCGGCCGTCGTCCATTTCGGCTGGTAGCCGAGCTCCGAGCGCATCCGCGTGGTGTCCATGACCCGGCCGTAACTCAGGTAGGCAAACTGATCGCGGCTGATCTCGTTGTAGCGATTGGCCCGCCTCAGTGAATCCAGCGCCCAGACGCCAAACCCTGGCACCGGCAATGGAATCCGGCCGGCGCGACGAATCGCCTGCGACAACATGATGATCCCGTCGGCCCCGATGTTGAAGGTGCCGGCCTTGCCGGCCATCGCCGCGCGCTCCAGCGCACCCAGCGCATCCTGCTCGTGCAGCAACTGCAGTCGCGCGTCGCGGCCGAACATCGTGGGCACCAACGGCCCGGCCAGATACCGCGAGAGCGTGGTATCCATCGCCGGCCCGATCATGTTCGCCAGCCGCAGGATTGTCACGGCGATATCGGGCCTGCGCCGCCCCAGACCGCGCGCGTAGGTCTCGATGTCGAGGCTGTCCTTGGCGAAACCCCCGCGCAGCGGACGGCGGCTGGTGCTGTCCTCGGTGAACATCACCGGATCGTGCGCGCTGGACCCGTACACCTCAGACGTCGACTTCAGCACGACGCGGCGCACCGAGGGCGCCTTCTGGCAGGCCGCGAACAGCTGCATCGCGCCCATCACGTTGATTTCCTTGAGCGCCGCGGTGCCCCCGGACCGCGGCGCGTACGACGCTGCCGCCGCATGCACCACCGTGTCGACGTCGCCGTTGCGAATCACCTTGGCTATGAAGGGATTGCGGATGTCGGCACGAACGAACTCGGCGCGGCCCATCCGGCGCAACATGTCCTTGCTGGGCGCGATCGCGTCCACCGCGATGACCCCTGTGATCATCGGGTTCTGCACGAGCCGCGCGGTCAGGTAGCCACCCAGGAACCGGCACGCACCGGTAACCAGCACAACCTTGGGGTAATGCACCGTGTTGCTCGCGGTGTCGCCGGTTCCGGCGCCTTCCCCACTCGACTGATCCACCCAAACAGCCTATCGACCGGGAGAGACCGCAGCACTACGCCGCGGCTGGGCCCTACTTACCGAGTTTTCTGCGCTGCACCCGGGTGCGGCGCAACAACTTGCGGTGCTTCTTCTTCGACATGCGCTTGCGCCGCTTCTTGATTACTGAACCCATGAACTCCGCTATCTGACCCGTGACCTGCTTGAGGATTGACCGGGACACTTTACCCGGCGGGACGCACCGAACACCAAACCGGTGTCGGCGACCGCCGCGTAACCGCGAAGCGCACGGCTGGCCGGTTGGACGCGCACTCAGCGCACGGCCAGTTCCAGATCAGCCCGCGTCGAAGTAAGAGGTCTCGAGCATGTCGTGCACCGCCTTGGCGTGCACCCGGAACGAGCGCCCGACCCGGACCGCGGGCAGCTCGCCGTTGTGCACCAACCGGTACACCGTCATCTTCGAGACCCGCATCAACGCCGCCACCTCGGCGACGGTCAAGAACTGCGTCCTGCCCTGCTGGCCGTCGCCGGGACCGGTGTCCCGCTTACCAGCAGAATCTCGCGCCGATGGCCCGTTCGTAGACGTCATCGCAACCCAATCGTGTCAGGCCCGCGCAATGCCAGCGGCTTCCCCTCCGCTGGCACCCACACGTGCATACAAAGAGGAGAATAGCGGGACTAATGGGGTTACTGGTACTGGTGGGGGACAATCAGTTCAAATTTCTTGGATTACTCCGATGTAATTCTTAGCTGCTCAGAGCGCGTTTTGGCGGCCTGGACCGCCGCGTCGACGGCCGCCCGCAGGCCGCCCCGTTCCAGTTCGCGAAGCCCCGCGGCAGTGGTGCCGCCGGGCGAGGTGATCGTTGCGCGCAGCTGCGTCGGGGTGGCGTCGACGCGCAACCCCGGCGCCTCCCCTTCGCCCGGCCGCCGCTCGGCGTCCATCCGTTCCAGCAGCATGGCGGCCGAGCCGGCCATCGTCTGCGCCGTCAGGTCGGTCGCCACCTCACGACTCAGCCCGGCCGCGACCCCGGCGTCCACCAGGGCCTCGACCATCAGGAAGAAATACGCCGGCCCGGATCCCGAGAGGGCGGTGACGGCGTCCATTTGGGCTTCCGGCACCGTCAGCACCCCACCGACCGAGTCGAACAGGGCCGAGACCCCCTCGAGCTGCGGGGCCGTGACGAACCGGCCCTTGGCCAGCGCGGTCACCCCGGCGCCCACCAGCGCCGCCGCGTTCGGCATCGCCCGGACCACCGGCGTGCCGGCGGGCAGCCTGGACTCGAAATACGAGATGCTGATCCCCGCCGCCACCGTCACGAAGACCTGCTCGGCGCTGTCGCTCGCCGACGCCGCGGCCACCCGGGCCAGCTCGGCCATCACCGGCTCGACGTCAGCGGGCTTCACAGCGACCACCACGAACGACGCGTTCTCCACCGCGTCGGCCACCGAGGTGACCAACACGGAGTAGGTGGCGGCCAGATACTCGGCGCGCTCCGGCACCCGCTCGGCCACCACCAGGTCCTTGACCTGCCGACCGGCCCGCAGCAGACCCGACAGCAGAGCCTCCCCGATGCTGCCGCCACCGACGATCGCGATTCTTGCCATGCCCGACAGCATCGCAGACAGCGGCGGCTACCCGGCGGCAGGGACCAACGCCAGCTGGCGGGCCTGCACCACCAAGCGGCCCAGACTGTCGACCACGGTGTGGTCCTCGTCGAACCAGTCGTGGCCGATCTCCGTGCACGTCGCGGTGATTCGCAGCCACCCGTCGGCGGGCAGGCCGCGCAGGAAGGCGGTCAGCTGGATGGTGGGCGCCCAGCCGGTGCGCTCCACCGCGAAGGTCACCGGCGCCGACAGATCCCCGCACATGAGCGCGAACAACCCGTCCGGCGCCACTCCGCGCGGGCGCGCCCACATCTGGATCACCGGCGGGCCGCCGTCGGCGGGCGGCTCCAGGCTGGACAGCACCGGTCGCACGTCGCACCCTTCGCCCAGGTGCACCAGGCCGGCCAGCGGGTGGCCGGGCCCGATCGGCGCGATGTCGTCGGGGGGCTCTGGCGCCATCAGGCCCACCACCGGGTTGGCCGACAGCAGCGGCTTGGCTTCGCCATCGGGCGGGAAGTGCTCCGGCTCGCCGAGGTTGACCACCGCGTGCACCGCCGTCCGGTCGCCCTGGGTGAGCTCGACGTCGACGACGCTGATCCGGCGGCCCCGCTTGCGGATCGAGGTCACCAGCCGCATCGGTCCCGGATCGGGCGCCCACAGGAAGCTGGCCGACACCGCGACCGGTTCCAGGACCCGTTCCAGGCCGGACGATTGCCCGCCGCAGGCTGTGCGGGCCGCTTTGGCGCACAGCGCCAGCATCGCGCCGCCGTGCACCTTGGGTCCGATGGTCCAGTGCTTGTTCAGCTCGCCTTCGAAGACGCCGGGACCGACCTCCCGCAACGCCATCGCGGTGGTGAATAACGCGTTCATGGTCTCCTGGATCTGATCAGCGCAGCAGGTGCGTGCGGGCGAACTGCAACGACTCGGCGAGCATGCCCTCGCGCTCGTTGGCTGAACGCGCGCTGGACGTCGACACCTCCAGAATGACGTGGCCGGCGAAGTGGCTGCCGGCCAGCAGCTGGCACACCTCGGCGGTGGGCTGCGTGCCGCGCCCCGGCACCAGGTGTTCGTCGGCGGGCAGGCCGCTGCCGTCGCACAGGTGCAGGTGGACCAGCCCGTCCGCCATCCGTTGCGCCATCTCCAGCGAGTCGCTGCCCGCGGTCGAGGTGTGCGACAGGTCCAGCGTGTAGTGCGCGTGGTTGCCGTCCAGCGGGTCGTAGGAGGGCGCGAACGCCGAGATCGCCGGGCCGGGGCCGCCGCCACGCCGGCGCATCCGCTCGCGTGACTGGCCCGACCCGAAAAACCGGTCGGCCCGGAACGGGAACATGTTCTCCACCGCGATCATCACGTCGCTCGACGCTTCCAGCGCGGCGACCTGGTCGCTGAACCCCTCGGCATAGCGCCGCTGCCAGCGAAACGGCGGGTGCACGACGACGGTCTGCGCGCCCAGTTGTTCGGCGGCGCGCACACTGCGGTCCAGCTTGGGGATCGGGTTGGCTCCCCACACCCGCTGCGAGATCAGCAGGCAGGGGGCGTGCACGGACAACACCGGCACGCGGTAGCGCCGGGACAGTTTGGCGATGGCGTCGATGTCCTGACTGACCGACTCGGCCCACACCATCAGCTCGACGCCGTCGTAACCCAGCCTGGCCGCGTACTCGAACGCGGCCTCGGCCCGCAACGGGTACACCGAAGCCGTGGAGAGTCCGACTTTGATAGCTGGGCGCAACGGTCTGTGGGGTTCCGGGTCCGCCTAGCCCGACTGCAACGACAGCGCCAGGGGGCCCAGGGTGATCAGTGCCCCCACCGCGACGGCGATCAACGTGCTCGCGATGTCCTCGGTCTTGCGCACCACCCGGACCCCGACCACCAGGCCGAGGATGACCAGCACCGAGAGCACCAACGCCACGATCCTGTTCCAGCGCCACAGCTCGTCGAAGGCGACGAACAATCCGGCGCCGAAGGCGACGGCCAGGATGGACTGGAACACCACCAGGCTGCCGCGCCACAGCGCCTCGAGCCGGCCCGCCGGGTGAACGTCGGCGGCCCGCCCGGCCTCGTCCCCGAAGTGGTCCTCCTCGCGCTCCTCGTGCGGTAAGAACCCGGCGGCCAGCGGGTCGGCGTCCTCTTCGACCTCGTCGGTCTCGGTCCGCAGGAAGGAGCGGACGTATGCGGAGTCCTCCAGCGCGGGTTCGGCGTCGCGCACCTCCGAATCCATCACGTCCACCGGCAGGTCGGTGTAGTGGTCCAGCGGGTCGGGATTCATGCCCTCGGCGCCGGATCGGCCGGCGCCGTTGCTGTCCCCGGCCTCGCCATGGCTCAGCGGGCGCGGGTAGGCGCTGCGCTCCGGCCCCGTGGCCGTCTTCGGCTGTGCGGGCGACTTGGGCCAGCGCGGCTCCGGCTGCGACCAATAGGTGGCGGGCTTGCCTTCGCTTTGCCGCTCGGGCGCGGCCGGCTCGGCGACGCGCTCCTCGGCCACCGGTTCTGCGCTGGTCCGCCCGGCCGTGCGCGGGTCCTCGTGGTCGTCGCGGATGACCGGGATCTCCCCGGTCAGCTCGGCGACGGTCACCGCGTCGCTATCGCCGCGGCGGCGGCGCCGCCGCCGGGTGACCGCCGGGGCGCCGATGGTTCCGTTCTTGGCCAGAAGTTCGGCCACCGAGATAGGCCGAGTGCCGGGGCTCTCGGTCTCGGAATGTGGTCCGGTCATGCTTTGTCGCCTCTCGATCGGTTGCCGTCCCGATCACCTGCCTGGCCTCCAGCATCGCGCACGGATCGATTCATGAGGGGCGTTCCGTCGGCTTCGCTGTCGAGTTTGCGCAAGATGAGACCCTCCCGTAACGCCCACGGGCAGATATCCACCGATTCAATCGCCAGCGCTCGCATACTCGCCTCCGCCACCAACGCACCCGCCACGATCTGCGGCGCCCGCTCGGCGCTCACCCCTTCCAGCTCTGCCCGGTCGGCGGTCGTCATCCTAGAGATGAAAGATATGAGTTGCCTGAGGCCGTTTGCTGTGAGCGTCCTTTTCACCCGCGGTCCGGCGGCCGACGGCGCCGCGCCGGTGAGCCTGGCCAGCGAGCGGAACGTCTTCGACGTCGCCACCGCCAGGTCGGGTGCGCCGGCTTCGAGCACGGTGACGGCGGAATCGGCGAGCTCGGCGTCCAGCCAATCCCGCAGCATGCCGACCCGGCGCCGGCCGGGCGGGTCGTCGGGCAGCCACTCGCGGGTCAGCCGGCCGGCGCCCAGCGGCAGCGACAACGCCACCTCCGGCTCCTCGTCGACCCCGCTGGACATCTCCAGCGAGCCGCCGCCGATGTCGAGGTTGATGATCCGACCGGCACTCCACCCGTACCACCGGCGCACGGCCAGAAAAGTCAGCCGGGACTCGTCGACCCCGCTCAGCGCCTCCAGCTCGACGCCGGTCTCTTTGCGGACCCGGGTGAGCACCTCCTCGGAGTTCACCGCGTCGCGCAGCGCGGACGTGGCAAACGCCATCAGCTCGGCACAGCCCGAGCTGTCGGCGATCTTGGCGAACTCGTCGATCGTGGAGATCAGCTTCTCCGCGCCCCGCTTGGTGATCTTGCCGGAGCTGTCGATCGACTCGGCCAGCCGCAGCGTCGCCTTCGTCGAACTCATGGGCGTGGGGTGCCCACCACGGTGCGCATCAACCACCAGCAGGTGAACCGTGTTGCTGCCCACGTCCAGCACGCCCAATCGCACGCCAAACAACCTAGTCGGGCGACGATGCGGGCCGCGTTGCGGCCCGCTGAGGAGCACGACAATTTAACCTTGCGGGCGACGATGCGGGCCGCGTTGCGGCCCGCTGAGGAGCACGACAATTCAACCTCTTGCGGGCCGCTGGGTCGTTCGCCGATCTCGCACCGCCGGGACCCGAGTGTCAGCGGGCCGAACGGCCGGAATCGTCGTCTAACGTGGACCCGTGGCGAATTCGTACCCGGAGCCGGGACACGAGGTCGAACTGGACTTCGCCCGGGAGTGGGTGGAGTTCTACGACCCGGACAATCCCGAGCACCTGATCGCGGCCGACCTGACCTGGTTGCTGTCCCGCTGGACATGCGTGTTCGGCACGCCCGCCTGCCACGGCACGGTGGCCGGCCGCCCGGATGACGGGTGCTGCTCGCACGGGGCGTTCCTGTCCGACGACGACGACCGCGCGCGGCTCGACGACGCCGTGCAGCAGCTGACCGACGAAGACTGGCAATTCCGCGAAAAGGGCTTGGGCCGCAAGGGATACCTGGAGCTCGACGAGCACGACGGACAGCCCCAATACCGTACCCGCAAGCACAAGGACGCCTGCATCTTCTTGAACCGGCCCGGCTTTCCCGGCGGCGTCGGGTGCGCGCTGCACAGCAAGGCCCTCAAGCTGGGCGTCGCCCCGCTGACCATGAAGCCCGACGTCTGCTGGCAGTTGCCGATCCGGCGCAGCCAGGAATGGGTGACACGGCCCGACGGCACCGAGATCCTCAAGACCTGGGTCACCGAATACGACCGCCGAGGTTGGGGTTCCGGGGGCGCCGACCTGCACTGGTATTGCACCGGCGACCCGGGCGCGCATGTCGGGGCCACGCAGGTCTGGGAGAGCATGGCCGACGAGCTGACCGAGCTGCTCGGCACGAAGGCGTATGCCGAGCTGGCGGCGATGTGCAAGCGGCGCAGCAAGCTGGGCCTGGTCGCGGTGCACCCGGCCACCCGCCTCGCCGAATAGCCCGTCAGGTCGCTTGGTTCTTGTTGTACGACAACACCATTCGCTGCGCACTCGCGCCCAGGTAGTCCTCGACCGCGGCGGCGGCCGCGGTCTCGTCGCCCGCCAGGACGGCGTCGGTGATCGCAGCCAGCCCGGCCACCACGGGGGCGGCGTCGTCGTAGGCGGCGGTGAGCTCGTGCTCGCGGCCGCCGAAGGCGTGCTCGACCCAGCGGTACAGCAACGCCAGGGCCCGGTTGCGGCTCTGCTGGATCAGGACCCGGAAGTAGGCGAGGTCGGCAGCCTGGCGCGCCGCCGCGCTGTCGGCCTCCCGGACCGCGGCCAATGCGCCGCGCAGGGCCTCCGCGTCCTCGGGGGTGCCGCGTCGCGCGGCAGACCGCCCGATCAGCGGGCCCAGGGCGGCCCGGATCTCGAACAGCTCCACCAGGAACTCCGGCCCCAGCCTGCGGACCAGCGCCTCGACCACCGCGGGGTGGGTGAGCGCCTGTGGGTCCGCGACCACGTTGCCACTGCCGTGCCGGGCCTCGATCAGGCCCATCTGCTGCAGCCGGGCCAGGCCCTGCCGCAGCGACGTGCGGTTGACGCCGAGATGTTCGGCCAGGTCGCGCTCGGGCGGTAGGGCGGAGCCCGGCGGAAACGCCCCGTCGAGGATGGCGTCGGCGATGGACGCGGCGATCTGTTCATCGACGCGCTGGCGGTCGGGCGGACGCAGCGGACTTGACTGGTTCATTGGCTCAACCAATATAGTGGACGAACTGACGGGAGGTGAGCGATGGACGGCGACACGCGGTCGGCGGTGACGCCACGCTGGCGCGGCACGGCCGGCCGGCTGGAGGTCTGGTACGCCACGCTGTCGGACCCCAAGACACGCGCCGGGCTGTGGGTGCACTGCGAGACGGTGGCCCCGATCGCGGGCGGCGGTGACCCCTACGCGCACGGCTGGGCCACCTGGTTCGCCCCCGACGGCCCGCCCCGCACCGAGCGGTTCGGGCCCGTGCCCACCCGGCCGGCGACCGGCCCGTGGTGGTTCGACGCCGCGGGGGTGCGGGCGGGCGAGATGCGGCTCGAGGGACGCGCCGGATCCATGGCCTGGGAGCTGTCGTGGACGGACGCGGGCGCGCCGCTGTGGACCTTTCCCCGCGCGGCCTGGGAGCGCGAACTGCTGCCGGGCGCCCAAGTCGTCGTCGCCCCCACCGCCGACTTCACCGGCTCGTTGACCGTCGCCGACACCGCCTTGCGCCTCGAGGGGTGGCGCGGCGGCGTCGCGCACATCTACGGGCACGGCAACGCCAAACGCTGGGGCTGGGTCCACGCCGACCTCGGCAATGGCGACGTCATGGAGGCCGTCACCGCGGTCTCGCACAAGCCCGGGCTGCGCAGGTTGGCGCCGATGGCGTTCGTCCGGTTCCGGATCGACGGAAAGGATTGGCCCGCAGGCCCTTTACCGTCGCTGCGGATGCGAACGACGCTCGACGTGGCGCACTGGCAACTGGAGGGACGCATCGGCGGTCGCCGGGTGCTCATCCGGATCGACCAGCCGCCGGAACGGTGCGTGAGCCTGCAATACACCGATCCCGACGGTGGCAAAGCGGTGTGCACGAACACCGAACAGGCCGACATCCACCTCGAGATCGACGACCGCCGGTGGTCGGTGCTGGGCACCGGGCACGCCGAGGTGGGCCTGCGCGGCAGCGCCGCACCCGCCGTCAACGAGAGGATTCCGACATGAGCTTTCTGCTCGACCCACCACTGCTGTTCGCCTCCGGCGTGCTGATCGAGCGGCGGCTGCCCGCCGACCGGCGCGACGTCGCCGAGGCCGCCACACTGGGCGTCTTCTTCGGCGGGTCGTTCGGGCTCTACAACAACGTGCCGGGCCTGGGCCTGCTGTGGCGGCCCTTCCGCGCCCGCAACGGCCGCGACTTCATGTGGAACAGCGGGGTTTTCAGCGTGCAGACCGAACAGCTCGACTGGCCGATGCACGCCGCCGCGGGGGCCATTTTCGCCACCTATCCCTTCTTCATCAAGATGGGCCGCCGCCTCGGGCGCCTGCTGTGAGCCGTCTCGCCGGCCGGGCAACCGCCTCGTTCGGCACCGCGCTGCTGCCCGAGGAGTACGGCGGGCCGGCCGCACCCGAACTGACGCAGCGCGTGGAGCGCTACCTGCGACAGTTGCCGACGACATCGCGCGTGGCGATGCGCACCGGGCTGCTCGCGCTGTCCGCCGCGAGCTATGCCACCACCGGCCGGCCGCTGTCGCGGCTCGACCCGGACCGGCGCGAGCGGGTGCTGCGGCGGGTCGCCGCGCTCAGCCCGGACGCCGGTGCGGCCGTCGAGGCGATGAAGGCGATCGTGCTGCTCGCCAACGGGGCCGAAACCTATGCGGCCGAACTGCTTTCGCATGCCACGCGGCACGACCCGGCCCGGCCCGACGCGGCGCTGAACATCGTCTCCTCGGCCGAGAGCCGCTCCGTCGTCACCGCCGACGCGGTGATCGTGGGATCGGGCGCCGGCGGCGCGATGGTGGCCCGCACGCTGGCGCGCGCGGGGCTGGACGTCGTCGTTCTCGAGGAGGGGCGCCGCTGGACGGTCGAGGACTTCCGCACCACCCATCCGATCGACCGCTACGCCGGGTTGTACCGCGGCGCCGGGGCCACCATCGCCCTCGGACGCCCGTCGGTGGTGCTGCCCATCGGCCGGGCGGTCGGGGGCACCACGGTGGTGAACTCCGGCACGTGCTACCGCCCGCCGCCGGCCGTGCAGCGGCGCTGGCGCGACGAATTCGGGCTCGCCCTGGCCGATTCCGACCGGCTGGCCGAGCACCTCGACGACGTCGAAGCCACGCTGCGGGTCGCCCCGGTGCCGCTGGACGTCATGGGCCGCAACGGGCGCCTGCTGCTGGACGCCGCCGCCAAGCTGGGCTGGCGGTCGGCGCCCATTCCGCGCAACGCGCCGGGCTGCGAAGGGTGTTGCCAGTGCGCGATCGGCTGCCCCCGCAACGCCAAGTTCGGCGTGCACCTCAACGCCCTGCCCGAGGCGTGCGCGGCGGGCGCGCGAATCATCTCCCACGCCCGCGTCGAGCGGGTGCTGCAGCGCAACGGGCGCGCCCGGGGCGTGCGCGCCCGCCGGCCCGACGGCACGGCCCTGGACGTCCTGGCCGACACCGTGATCGTGGCGGCCGGTGCCACCGAAACACCGGGATTGTTGCGGCGCAGTGGTTTTGCCGCTCACCCGCGGCTCGGCCGTAACCTGGCGCTGCATCCGGCGACGATGCTCGCCGGACGCTTCGAGGACGACGTGGTCGCCTGGCACGGGGTGCTGCAAAGCGCCGCGGTTCACGAGCTGCACGAATCGCACGGGGTGCTGATCGAGGCCACCTCCACCCCGCCCGGGATGGGTTCGATGGTGTTCCCCGGCTACGGCGCCGAGCTGCTGGGCTGGCTGGACAACGCACCACGGGTGGCGACGTTCGGCGCGATGGTGGCCGATCGCGGTGTCGGCGCGGTCTCCACGGTCCGCGGCGAGACACTGGTGCGCTACCACATCGCCCCGGCCGACGTCGCCAAGCTGGTGGCGGCGATCGAGGCCATGGGCCGGCTGCTGTTCGCCGCGGGCGCCGTCGAGGTGCTCACCGGCTTGCCCGGCGCGGCGACGGTGACCTCACTGCCCGCCCTGCAGGATGCGTTGCGGCGCAGCGACCCGAAAGGGTTGCACCTGGCCGCCTTCCACCCGACGGGCACGGCCGCCGCGGGCGCCGACGATCAGCACTGCCCGGTCGACGAGACCGGCCGGCTGCGCGGCGCCGACGGGGTATGGGTCGCCGACGCCTCCATCCTGCCGAGCTGCCCGGAGGTCAACCCGCAGGTGTCGATCATGGCGCTGGCCCTGGGGGTGGCCGACGAGGTGGTCGGCGCGCGGTAACCCCGGGTGCATTCAGGGCTTTGCGTGTGCGTCCAGGGCGGCCCTGGGCCGCTCGTGCCGCCCTGGATACCCAGCTAATGCCCAGGGGTCACACTCGTCGCGTGCTGCGCCTGCGAATCCGCCGCGACCCCGTGCCGCGGCTGATGCAACAACGCACGCACCAGCGGGCGCGGCCCGACGGAGCGAAGCATCAGGCTGGCCGGGCGCACCCGTACCCGTTTCGGCCACCAGAACCAGCGTCCCATCACCGTCATGATCGACGGCGTGATGAGCGATCGCACGACGAAGGTGTCGAACAGCAGGCCGATGCCGATCGTCGTGCCGAATTGGCCAATCGCCCGCAGATCGCTGGTGATCATCGCGCCCATCGTGACGGCGAACACCACACCGGCGGCAGTCACCACCGGGCCGGTGACCCCCATGCCGCGGATGAGCCCCGTTTTCAGGCCGGCCCCGATCTCCTCCTCGATGCGCGACACCAGCATCAGGTTGTAGTCGGACCCCACCGCCAAGAGCACAATCAACGCGAATTCCGTTGCTACCCAGTGCAGCTGGAACCCACCGAGGTGCTGCCAGATCAGTGTCGAAAACCCGAAGGCGGCCCCCAGCGACATGACGATCGTGCCGACGATGACGCCGGCAGCGACCAGAGCGCGGGTGACGATGACCATGATGATGAAGATGAGCACGATCGATGCGACCGCTGCGATCATCAGGTCATATTTGGCGCCGTTGGCGATGTCGTAGAACGTCGCGGCCGTCCCGCCGAGGTAGATGTCGGCATTCTCCAACGAGGTGAGCTTCAGCGCCTCCTTGGCCGCTTGGCGCTCCTGGTCGACGGACGCGATGCCCTTCGTTGTCGCCGGATCCACTGCGTGGGTGATGATGAAGCGAGCGGCTTTGCCGTCCGGCGACACCATCAAGCGCAACCCCAACTGGAAGTCCGGGTTGCCGAAGATCTCGGGCGGCAGGTAGAACAGGCTCTCCACCTGAGAGTCGTTGAACGACTTGCCCATTACGGCGTTCGTGTCGGTCAGCCGGTCGAACTGATCGATCAAACTGTCGAACGAGCTGTAGATCGTCAGCGTCGTATCCCGGATCGACTTCGAGACAGCGATATTCTCGGGAATGATCGCCAGCAACTCGCGCGTGGCCGTCGCCGTGTTGGTGAGGTCGCTAGTGAGGGCGTGGAACTTCTCGGCCAGCTGATCGAACCCGTCCAGCGCGTCGAACAGGCTTCGTAGCGACCAGCAGATGGGGACGTCGTAGCAATGCCTCTCCCAGTAGAAGTAACTGCGAATCGGTCTCCAAAAATCGTCGAAATCCGCGATATGGTCCCGGATCTCGTCCGTGATGGCCGCCGTCTCCCCCGTCGTTTTCGAGCTGTCGTCCGCGGCGTTCGCGAGCTTCTGGGTCACGGCGTACTGGCGCTCCAACAGGGCTATCTGAGTGTCGAGAAAACCGGTGATCTTCTTGATGTCGCCGACACGGGCCTTCAGGTAAGTGAGGTTGTCGCGGATGGGCGCGCTCTGCACACTGAGCTGGAACGGAACGGATCCGTCTTGGATTGGTGGGCCAAGCGGTCTGGTGATGCTCTGCACCCGTTCGATCCCGGGCACCCGGAAGATGGCGCCGGCAACCTTGTCCAGGACCAGCATGTCGGTGGGGTTGCGCAGATCGTGGTCCGATTCGATCATCAGCAGGTCCGGATTCAGACGGGCCTGGGTGAAGTGCCGATCGGCCGCGGTGTACGCCTGCACTGAGGACGCGCTCTGCGGCAGGTAGTACAGGTCGTTGTATCGGGGGGTGAAACCCATCAACCCCAGGGCGCCGACGATCGCCAGGATGACGGACGTGGCGAGGATGGGCGCCGGCCACCGCACGATGGCCGTCGCCAGGCGGCGCCAGCGGGTGTAGTTGAACTTTCGTTTCGGATCGAAAAGGCCGAAACCGCTCGCGACCACGATCAGGGCCGGCGTCAGGGTCACCCCGGCGGCCACGACAACCAGCAGACCCACCGCGCACGGAAACGCCAGCGAACTGAAGTAGGGCAGCCGGGTGAACTTCAGACACGCCAGCGCCCCGACAATCGTCAAACCCGAGCCCAGCACCACCTTGGTGACCCCGGCGAAGGTGTCGTAGTAAGCGGCTTCGCGGTCCAGGCCCCGTTCGCGACCCTCCTGGTAGCGGCCCACCATGAATATCGCGTAGTCGGTACCCGCCGCGATGGCCAGCGCCGTCAGCAAGTTGACGGCGAAAGTCGACAGCCCCATGATGCCGGTTTCGCCCAGCAGCGCCACCACGCCTCGGCCGGTGGCCAGTCCGACGAACAGGATGACCATCGTCAGCAGCACGGTGCCGATGGATCGATAGACGAACATCAGCATGATCGCGATGATGACGATGGTGATGATCGTCATCTTGGCCAGACTCGCATCGCCGACGACGATCGTGTCGGCGGTCAGGGCTCCCTGACCGGCGACATACGCTTTGACCCCCGGCGGCGGCTTGGAGTCCGCAACGATTTTGCGTACCGAGGCAACCGACTTGTCGCCGACGGCGCCGCCCTGGTCGCCGCGCAGGTTGACCTGGACGTAGGCGGCCTTGTGGTCATAGCTCTCGACCCCCGAGGACGTGAATCGCTGCCCCCAGAAATTCAGCGCGTGCTCGACGTGCTGGGTGTCCTGTTGCAGCTTCTTGACCAACGCGTCGTAATACCGGTGAGCGTCCTCGCCGAGAGGTTTGTCACCGACCAGGGTCACCAGGACGAGGTTGTCGGAGTCGTACTCCTTGAACTTCTCCCCGATGTGCTTCATCCCGGTCACCGACGGCGCGTCGGAGGGCGAGAGCGGCACCGACACTTCCTCGGCGACCTTCTCCAACTGGGGGACGAAGACGTTGACCCCGACCGCGATCAGTACCCAGAACACGACGATCGGCAGCGCCAGGATGCGGATGGTGCGGGCCAGACGCGGTTTGTGCTCAACGTCGGTGCGCGGGGCGACGGGGATTTCGTCCGTGTCGCTGGTGCCGTCGGTCACGCGGACTTGTCCAAGCAGGAAACCTGGGCATCACGCGTGTCGACCTGGTGTTGATCGACCAGTTTGCCGTCGACGGTGATCCGGCAGCCGAGGGACGGGCTGTCACCCTGGGCGACGACGTAGGCGAATATGCCCGGCATCTGGGCGACGATGGTCTGCGACCACGGCAACGTGGTGAAGCTCGCCTTCCGCGGTTGTGCGTCGGCGTCCATCCAGTTGACGACGCCGGTCGTCCCGGGCGGTCCCAGGATTTCGTAGATGGCGGTCTTGGCCGCGTACGGCGGGGTCGCATCCCGCGGATCGGGCTTGGGCAGCCCGGGCCCCGGGAAGACGCCGTTGAGGCGGTCCACCGCGACGCCGCCGACGATGACTGCCACCACCACGACGAGCGGAACCCATGCCCGTCTGAGAAGGGTCAACACCGTTCTCTCCGATCGTGATTGCCCGACGGGCCGATGCTAGGACACTTCATCCGTTCGGGCATTTCGTCGCGAGAGCCACGGCTAGGCGAACGCCTTGGCCGCCGAATTAATTCCTGCGTGTGCGCAGCACGAGGCGACGCCCGACGGCACGGCACCCCCTCGTGCATCAAACGGTTTTGCGCGACAGGTCTTTTCGCCACCCGGAGCCGATTTGCCGCCTATTGACCTGTGGCTTCGTCGATTTCATTGAGGTACCGCGCCGGTCGTGCCGAATTGCGTCGCAAGCGACAATGGGCTACGGCTGAGTTAGTTTCCGAAAGCAATTCGCTGGCGCAGACCATTTCGGTCGAATTGCACACCGGGAGTTTTTGCGAGTCGTCGATCTCCGCCGTCCATCTGGAACCGGCATAAATTTGACGTCACGGCGCGTACCCTGACCGACATGGCTACCAAGACCAAGGTCAAGACCTGCGTGCATTGCGGCCACACCTTCGATCCCGACGACCGACGGCGCGACCTGTCCGATCCCGGCTGGCTTCCGGCCGCGTCAATTTATTGTTCGCATGAATGCAGTGACCGGTTCCATTGCGATCTGACGCATTGCTGCTCAACCCATGCGAAAGACAAGGCTCGCCATAAAGGCGACAAGGCGGCGCGGTAATCCGCGCTTTGCACCAAATCAACGGACTCACCACTTCCTGCAAGAAAGCGGCGACAACTCCGCCGGGCCAGCGCGGGCCGGTGGGCCCCCGAACTAGCCCTCCAGCTTGTAGCCGAGCCCTCGCACGGTGACCAGGTGGACGGGGTTGGCCGGGTCGGCTTCGATCTTCGACCGCAACCGCTTGACGTGCACGTCGAGCGTCTTGGTGTCGCCGACGTAGTCCGCGCCCCACACCCGGTCGATCAACTGCCCGCGGGTCAGCACCCGGCCACTGTTGCGCATCAGGTACTCGAGCAGGTCGAACTCCTTGAGCGGCAAGGTGATTGTGTCGCCGTTGACCGAGACGACGTGTCGCTCGACGTCCATCCGCACCGGGCCGGACTCCAGCACACCATCGCTGATCTCCGAGTCGTCGTCACCGCCACGGCGCAGCACCGCGCGGATCCGGGCGATCAACTCGCGCGCCGAATAGGGCTTGGTCACGTAGTCGTCGGCGCCGAGCTCCAGCCCGACGACCTTGTCGATCTCGCTGTCGCGCGCGGTCACCATGATCACCGGCACGCTGGAGCGCGCACGCAGCTGCTTGCACACATCGGTCCCGGACATGCCGGGCAGCATCAGGTCGAGCAGCACGATGTCGGCGCCGCCACGATCGAACTCGGCCAGGGCGGCTTGTCCATCGGTCACGACCGTGGCCTCGAAGCCCTCCTTGCGCAACAGGAATGCCAGCGGATCGGCCAGCGACTCCTCATCCTCCACGATCAGCACACTGGTCATCAGCGCGACTTCTCCTCATCGCTTCGTCCCCCGCAAGCGGGCGGTACCCCCACTGCATCGTCGTACGCGCGGGTCATCGACTTAGTTCTTCCTCTCGTTGTGACCTGTTGGGCCGCACGTCGCGACCCTGCGGTTGATCGGGTTGTTCGTCCTCGTCCCGGTAGGCCGGAATCGACAGCGTGAAGGTGGATCCCGTCCCCGGCTTGCTCCACACTCCGATGCTGCCGTTGTGGTTGGCCGCGACGTGTTTGACGATGGCCAGGCCCAGCCCGCTACCGCCAGTGGCGCGCGAGCGTGCCTTGTCCCCCCGGAAGAACCGCTCGAAGACGCGCTCCTGATCCTCCAGCGCGATCCCGATGCCGCGGTCGGTAACGGCGATCTCGATGTTGTCGCCGCGGCGGCGTCGACTGATCGAAACCGGCGAACCGGGCGGCGAATAGGCGATCGCGTTGGACACCAGGTTGGCCAACGCGGTGACCAGAAGCGTTTCGTCGCCCAGCACCCGCAGGCCGCTGGGCGCATCGGTGCGAATCTCGATGTGGGCGTTGTCGGCGCCCACCTTGTGACGTGAAATCGCTTCCGACACAACGGTGTCCACGTCGACCTCGGTGACGTTGGGCAACCGCTCCGCGCCCTGCAGGCGCGACAGCTCGATCAGCTCGGCGACCATGTCCCCCAGCCGGTTGGCCTCGACCAGCACCTTCTCGGCGAACCGGCGAACGGTTTCGGGGTCGTCCGCCGACGCCAGCAGGGCCTCGGCGAGCAACGCCATGGCGCCAACCGGGGTCTTGAGCTCGTGGCTGACGTTGGCCACGAAATCGCGCCTGGTGGCTTCCATGCGCGCATAGTCGGACTGGTCGTGGGCGAACACGACGGCGAACCGGCGGTCTTCTTCGCTGAGCAACCGGGCCTGCCCGTGCACCGACAGCCCGGACCGGCCCGCCGCCCGTTTGGCCGGCCGCAGATCGAATTCGACGTCGATGCCCCCGAGCGCCCGCTGCGCCGCCTCCCACGCCTGATCATCGAGCTGCCGATCGCGCACCAGGCCCAGTTCCCTGGCCCGATCATTGAGGTAGACGACGTCGCGGTGGGAATCCACCACCGCGACACCCAGCGGCATCAGGGCGACGATGCGCTGCAGCATCTGCGCGACGGTGATCCCGGTCCATTCCGTGCTGACTCGCTGCCGGCGCTGGGCCGCTTTCGGGGACAGCCGGGTCCCGGCCGCTACACCGACGGCCAGTCCCAGCACGGACAACACCCCGGCCAGCAACAGCGCCGAGAACACAGTCACATAGCAAATCCTACAAATCTTCCTGAACGCAGCCCTAGCGGAACGAGGCCAAAATCGAACAAGTCACACCCTGCGCTTCAGGTGTTCCACTGCCGTTCACGCGATGTTCGGCAAACAGGCCTATGGATATTGCCCAAGACTGTGACGTGCGTCAGCCGCGTCCCTGGTTGGCGACGGCCGCCGCGCCCGCTGCGGCCGCCTCCGGGTCGAGGTAGGTACCGCCCGGCACCACCGGCTTCAGGTCGGCGTCCAGGTCGTAGCGCAGCGGAACCCCGGTCGGAATGTTCAGCCCGACGACGTCGTCGTCGGACATCCCGTCGAGGTATTTGACCAGGGCTCGCAATGAATTGCCGTGCGCGACGATCAACACCGTCTTGCCGCTGCGCAGGTCGGGGACGATGACGTCGGTGAAGTACGGCAGAAACCGGACCACCACGTCGGCCAGGCATTCGGTCAGCGGGCCGCCGCCGATGTTGGCGTACCGCGGGTCGGTGTCCTGGCTGAACTGGCTGCCCTTCTCGATCGGGGGCGGCGGCGTGTCGTAGCTGCGCCGCCACGTCATGAACTGCTCGTCGCCGTAGCGCTCCTTGGTCTCCGCCTTGTTCAGGCCCTGCAGCGCGCCGTAGTGCCGTTCGTTGAGTCGCCAGCTGCGCCGCACCGGGATCCACAGCCGGTCGGCGGCGTCCAGCGCCAGGTGCGCGGTGGTGATCGCCCGGCGCAGCAGCGACGTGTAGAGGACGTCGGGCAGCAGGCCCTGCTCGGCCAGCAGCTCGCCGCTGCGCACCGCCTCGGCCCGGCCCTTCTCGGTCAGCCCGACGTCCACCCAACCGGTGAACAGGTTCAGGGCATTCCAATCGCTCTCGCCGTGGCGGAGCAGGACCAGCGTGGCAGTGTCTCCCATGCCGGCTAGCTTATTCGTCGTCTTCGTCGATCAGGTGAGCGAACGCCTCGAGGTTCTTCAGCGACTCGCCGCGGGACACCCGCCACTCCCATTCTTTCTGGATCGATGAGCGAAAACCCAACTCCAGCAACGTATTAAAGTCCGAATCCACCGCTTCGAGCACCTGTCCGAGCACTCGGTCGATCTCGTCGGCGTCCACCGACGCCAGCGACATGCGGCCCACCAGGTAGATGTCGCCGACCTTGTCCAGGGTGTAGGCCACCCCATAGAGGCGGCGGTTCCGCCTGAGCAGGAAGCGGTAGACGCCCTCGTGGTTCTCGTCGGGCTTGCGGCACACGAACGCCTCGACCCGCACCGAATGCTCGCCGATGCTCAAGATGGTGTTGGTCTTGAGTTTGCGCTCGCCGGGCAGCTCCACCACCAGGCCCGACAGGCCGCCGTGGGCCCCCTCTTGTTTCGAATATTTCAGCCCACTGGCCTGCAGCGCGTCCTCGATCACCCGCTCCACGGTGGAGGTCACGCGCCCACCCCTCGGCGCTCGGCGATGTACCCGCTGATCGCCCGGCGATAGCTGGCCAGCAGCGCATCGGTGGTGTTCTCCCAGGAGAAGGTGGCCGCGTGCGCGGCGGCCGCGCGGCTCATCGCCTCGGCCTGGGGGGCGCGCAGGCGCAGCAGCCGGTCCAGGGCGTCCGCCCACCGGTCGACGCCGTGGCCGGGCACCAGCGTGCCGGTGATCCCGTCGCGCACGGCCACCGGCAGGCCGCCGACCGCGGCGGCGACCACCGGAGTGCCACACGCCTGGGCCTCGACGGCCACCAGACCGAACGACTCCGAGTAACTCGGCACGGCGACCAGGTTGGCCGCCTGGAACAGGGTGGCCAGGTCGGTGCGGGACTGCGGGGGCAGGAAGGTCACCCGCGCCGCGATGCCCAGGTCGTCGGCCAGCCGCCGCAGACCGTCCGGGGACGCCAGGCCGCTGCCCGACGGGCCGCCGGCCACCACGATGCGCACGCCCGGCAATTGCGCGGCGGCCCGCAACACGATGTCGGGCGCCTTCAACGGCTGGATCCGCCCGACGAACGCGACCACGTCCTCGTCGAGCGGCAACCCCAGCGCGGCCCGGGCCGCCCGGCGGTCGCCCGGGTGGAACACCTCGAGATCCACCCCGGGGTGGACGACGTCGATGCGCGCCGGGTCGGCGCGGTGGAGCGAAATCAGTTGCCTGGCTTCGTCATCGGTGTTGACGATCAGCCGGTCCGACTCGTCGACGACCTGTTGCTCGCCGACCGTGCGCAGTGGCGGCTCTGGCGCGTCGCCGGCCGCGAGCGCCGCGTTCTTCACCGCGGCCAGCGTGTGCGCGGTGTGCACCAGCGGCACCGCCCAGCGGTCGCGGGCCAGCCAGCCGACCTGTCCGGACAGCCAATAATGCGAGTGCACGATGTCGTAGTGGCCCGGTTCGTGCGACGCTTCGGCGCGCAGCACCCCGGCGGCGAACGCGCACAGCTGGGTGGGCAGGTCGTATTTGTCCAGGCCCTCGAACGGCCCCGCCACCACGTTGCGCACCAGCACGCCGGGCGCCACCCGCGCGACCGGCGGGTCGGCGGATGCGGTGGCCCGGGTGAAAATCTCCACCTCGATGCCCCTGCGCGCCAGGTGCAACGCGGTTTGCAGCACGTAGACGTTCATGCCCCCGGCGTCGCCGGTGCCCGGCTGGGCCAGCGGTGAGGTGTGCACCGCCAACACGGCGACACGGCGCGGTTTCAGCCGGAAGACGTCATCGTGGCGCACTCTGTCATCTTTACAGGAGGCTCCATTCACGAGCCCAACGCCCAGCACAGGACTTCGCGCTAAGCGGACGGCTCGTCGGCGGCGACATCGCGCAGCCGCGCCCCGACCCGCCGCATCGCACCGAGCGGGTCGGCGTACAGGCCGCCCAGCGACACGGTGCCCGCGCCGGACTCCTGCACCCGATTGCCGAAGACGGTGACACGGATGTCGCGCGGGGGCAACACCGAGCGCTCGGCGAACGCCGCCTCCACGTGCGCCATCCCTTCCGGGTACTCGGTGAAGGCCTGCCCGCCGACCACCAGCTCGTCGGGGTTGAGCATGTCGCGCAGCAGCGCCACCGCCTCCCCGAGCACCCGGCCGCGCTCGTTCAGCAGCTCTTTGGCCTGGTCGTTGCCGGCCCGGGCCAGCCGCAGCAGGTCGGCGATGCCCGCGGCCGGCGCGTTGGCGCGGCCCGCGGGCGAAAACGGCAGGATCCGCAGCCGGCGCGCGGCGGCGAGCACCGCCTCGTCGCTGACCGTGGACTCCAGCTGGCCGGTGCCGCCGAGCAGCTCGGAGTGGGCCGGCAGGGCCGCGATGGTGCCGGGGCCGCTGGCCGGGCAATGCACCCGTCCACCGATCACCAGCGCGTAGCCCACGGTCTCGCGCGCGTAGACGTAGAGACTGGTCGGCGAGCTGGGCAGGAATCGCCGCATGCCGAGCAGCAGCTCGGCCCCGGCCATGGCGTCGACGTGGGAGGCCACCGAGACGGGCAGCCCCAGCGCGTCGGCCAGGACCGGGCCGACCGGCGCCTGCCGCCAACCCAGCCGCGGGTGGTCGACGTGCCCGGTGGCGCTGTCGACCGTGCCACCGATGGCGACGCCGACCCACAGCGGGCGGCGCCGATGCCAACGGCGCAGGTAACGGGCGGCGCTGTCGGCCAGCGACGCCAGCGCGGGCCCGGCGGCGCTCAGCGGTGTCGGTGTCTCGACGGTGTCGAGCGTGCGACCGAACAGGTCGGTGGCCACGATGCTGGTGGTCCGCGCGCCCACGTGGATGCCCAGCGTCACGAACGGTTCGTGGTTGACCTCCACCGGCACGCGGGGCCGGCCGATCGCGCCCGCGACGGCCAGGTCCGCGCGTTCGCGCAGCAAGCCGGCGTCGAGCAGGGCGATGACCTGGCGGTTGACCGTCGCGATGCTCAGCGAGGTGACGCCGGCGATGACGTCACGCCCGACGGGGCCGCGCAGCCGGACGGCCCGGAACACCGAGGCGGCCGCGGAGTCGGGGATGTGCAGTGCCGGCGGCAGGATCTGCCGGCGCACCGTCCGGTGCCCCTTGCGGCCGGCACGGTTGGTCGAATCGTGAGTCTGGGTGAGGGTGTTCGTGCGCACGAGCGTCCTTTTGTCCGATTTTCGTTGGCCGTCACTGGCCACACCTGAAAGTCAGGAGCGGCAAAGTGCGCGACAACAACACGCACCCGCCGCGCAAAGACACGCGGTGGTCGTGGTGCTGGACAGGGCGCTGAGGTGCACCCCAAAAATTTAGCACGTTCATTAAGGTTGTTTCGATGGTGGGAAATATCAGGAATGAGCGGGTCGCGGTGGTCACCGGTGCCAGTTCCGGGATCGGGGAGGCGACGGCCCACACCCTTGCCGCCCAGGGCTTCCACGTGGTCGCGGTGGCGCGGCGGGCAGACCGGATCAACGCCCTGGCCAGGGAGATCGGCGGAACGGCGATTGCGGCCGACGTCACGGACGACGCCGCGGTCGCCGCGCTGGCCGATGAGTTGAGCCGGGTCGACGTGCTGGTCAACAACGCGGGTGGCGCCCGCGGGCTGGCACCGGTCGCCGACGCCGACCTCGAGCACTGGCGATGGATGTGGGAGACCAACGTGCTGGGCACGCTGCGGGTCACCCGCGCGCTGCTGCCCAAGCTCATCGATTCCGGCGACGGCCTGATCATCACGGTGACTTCCGTTGCCGCACTTGAGGTTTACGACGGCGGCGCCGGGTACACCGCGGCCAAACACGGCCAGGGAGCGCTGCACCGCACGCTGCGCGGCGAGCTGCTGGGCAAGCCGGTGCGGCTGACCGAGATCGCGCCGGGCGCGGTCGAGACCGAGTTTTCGCTGGTGCGCTTCGACGGCGATCAGCAGCGGGCGGACGCCGTGTACAGCGGCATCACCCCGCTGGTCGCCGAGGACGTCGCCGAGGTGATCGGCTTCGTGGCGTCCCGGCCATCCCACGTCGACCTCGACCTGATCGTGATGAAGCCCCGCGATCAGGCGTCGGCCACCCGCTTTAACCGCCGGGGCTAGTGCTCGTGGTCGTGGTCGTCGGCGTGCCGGACAGGCTGGGAGCGGTCGACGGGGTGACGGGCGCGGTGACCGGGATCTGCGTCGACGGCTGACGCGCGGTCGGCGGCGGCAGCGCCGACATGGCGACCCAGGTATCCCAGTCGACCGCCCAGTCCCAGATGTCGCCGTCGGAGTAGGACAGCTGGATGGAGCTGCCGGTCACCTCGACCGGGTCGCCGTACATCGCCGATTGGTAGTACTGCTCCGCGTCGCCGGTCGACAGGTTGATGCAGCCGTTGGTGACGTTGGTGTTGCCCTGCGCGCCCGCGCTCGCCGGGTTGGCGTGGATGAACTCGCCGTTGTTGGAGATCCGCACCGCCCACCGCTCGTGCACATGGCTGTAGCCGGCCGCGGGGTTGGACATGTAGAAGTCGGCGTACTTCTCGGTGACCACGTGGATGCCGTTGCGGGTGACGTTGCGCGCCTTGTCGGCCTCGCCGTAGCTGCACGGAAAGTCCATGATGACGCCTTCGTCCCTGATCACCTGGATGCGGTGCGACGAGACCTCGGCCTTCACCACCTGCCGGCGACCGATCGCGATATTCAGCGAGATGTCCTCGGCCCCGTACGCGCTGTCGCCGAACGGCAGGCCGTACAGCTTGGCGTCGACGTTGACGGTCGTGCCCGCGGGGTAGTACTCGCGGGTGCGCCAGTGCACCCGGGCGCCGGCCGCCTCGTCGGGCAGCCAGGCCCAGCTGCCCTCGACGGGCGGATTCGTGGTGACGGTCAGCGCCTTCTCGACGGCGGCCTTGTCGGTGATCGGCGCGTCGAACTGGATGATGATCGGCGCCGCCACCCCGACGGTCTGCCCGTCGGCCAGCTGAAACGCCCCGCTGATCTTCTTGGTGGGCGACACGGTGGTGAATTTGCCCGCGACCGGGATCGCCTTGCCGTCGTGCCCGACCGCCGATCCGGTCCAGGTGTAGGTCGAGTCGTAGCCCAGCGGCTCGGTGGTGGTGTAGACGGTGCGGTCGGAGTTGAACTTGCCCGCCACCACTTTGCCCGCGGAATTCGTCAGCGCCACGTGCTGGAACCAACCGTCGCTGATCTGGACGCTGATCGGCGCGATCGGCACCACGTTCTCGGTCGCGTCGGCCGGCTGGAACTTCAGCTGCGGCCCGGGCTGCTCCTTCTTCTGGGCCTGCCTGGACGTGGTGCCGCTGCACGCGGCCAACAGGCTCGGGGCGAACACCCCCAGTCCGAGGGTCGCCAAAGCCACGCGCCGGTTGATCGGCGGCGGGTTCTGCGACGTGCTCACGAAAAACAAAGATACCGGGCAAAATCCATCAACCCCGCCGCGACAAATCGCCGTCGGGGCGGTCGTGGGAGGGATTCCGAGCTACAGCCTGCAGCCCAGCAGCACCGGCTCGGGTTTCAGTGTGACACCAAACACATCGCGGACGCCGTCGCGGATGGTGCGGGCCAGTGCGAGCACGTCTTCGGTGGTGGCGCCGCCGCGGTTGGTCAGCGCCAATGCGTGCTTGGTGGACAGCCGGCACCGGGCCGCCGGATCGGCGGGATAACCCTTGGCGAAGCCGGCCCGCTCCACCAGCCAGCCGGCGGCCAGCTTGACGCCGTCCGGTGCCGGATAGTGCGGGACCGGCCCCTCGAAGCCGGCGGCCAGCCGCTCGTAGACCTCGGGCGCGACGACCGGGTTGGTGAAGAACGAACCCACGCTCCACGTGTCGTGGTCGCCCGGGTCGAGCACCATGCCTTTGCGGCCGCGCAGCGTCAGCACCGCCCGGCGGACCGCCCGGGGATCGGCACGCTCCCCACTGCCGGCGCCCAGCGCGGCCGCGAGTTCACCGTAGCGCAGCGGCGCGCTGCGCCCCGAGGCATCCAGCGCGAACTCGACTTCCAGTACGAGCCAAGGCATTTCGAACCCGGCGTGACCGGTCCGCTTGAACACGCTGGTGCGGTAGCCGAAGCCGAGCTCGCCGCCGGGCACCCAGCGGACCTCGCCGCTGCCGCGGTCGAGTATCCGGACCCGCGTGATGGTGTCGGAGACCTCGGCGCCGTAGGCCCCGACGTTCTGCACCGGGGTCGCCCCGGCCGAGCCGGGGATCCCGGACAGGCATTCCAGCCCACCCAGACCGTGCTCGATGGCGGTGACCACGACGTCGTCCCATACCGCACCGGCCTCCGCGCGCACCAGGTTGCCGTCGACGGCGATGCCGTCGTTGGCCAACCGCACCGCGGTCAGGTCGGTCAGCGTGTCGGCGATCACCAGGTTGGAGCCGCCGGCGAACACCAGCACCGGGCCACGTTCTCCCCCACGGCTTTCGGCGTCCAGCTGTGCCAGCACGTCGAGCACCTGCTGGGTGCTGGCGCAGGTGATCAGGCGGCGCGCCACCGGCCCGATCCGCAGCGTCGTCAGCGGCGCGAGCGACACCGCGTCGGCCACATGCGCGCCGGCGAATGTCGAACCGGCATCGCTGGATTTCATGGCCCGTAACGGTAGCCTCACCTGCTATGCCGCGTTCATTCGACTTGTCGGCCGACTACGACGGCAGCGTTGACGAGGTGCATCGGGCGTTCACCGACGAGACCTATTGGTTGGCACGGCTGGCCGGATCCGGCGTTGACCTCGCAACGCTGGAGTCGATGCGGGTCGGCGGCGAGACCGGGGACGAAGACACCGTCGAGGTCGTCACCGTCCAGGTGATCCACAGCCACAAGCTGCCGGGGATGGTCACGCAATTGCACAGCGGCGATCTGCGCATCCGCCGCGAGGAAACGTGGGGACCGGTAGCCGACGGCGCGGCGCGGGGTACGGTCGTCGGCTCGATATTGGACGCCCCGGTGCACCTCACCGGCACCGCCATGCTGTCGTCGATCCCGAAGACCGGCGGTGCGCGACTGAGCTTCCGGGCCACCGTCCAGGTCCGCGTCCCGATCATCGGCGGCAAGCTGGAAAACATCATCGGCACCCGGCTGGCCGAGCTGGTGGCGGCCGAACAACGGTTCACCACGGAGTGGATCGCCGGAACGGTGTGACCTGCCCGGCCTAAGCTGGCGCCCATGCGAATCGCGTTGGCGCAGATCTCCAGCGGCACCGATCCGGTCGCGAACCTGGAGCTGGTGCGCGAGTACAGCGGACGGGCCGCCGACGCGGGCGCGGACGTGGTGGTGTTCCCGGAGGCGACCATGTGCCGGTTCGGCGTTCCGTTGGCGCCGATCGCCGAGCCGCTCGACGGCCCATGGGCGACGAGCGTGCGGCGCACCGCGACCGACTGCGGGATCGCGGTGATCGCCGGCATGTTCACCCCGGCCGGGGACGGCCGGGTGAAGAACACGCTGATCGCGGCCGGCCCGGGCAGCCCCAACGAACCGGACACCCACTACGACAAGATCCACCTCTACGACGCGTTCGGGTTCACCGAGTCGCGCACCGTCGCACCCGGCCGCGAGCCGGTGGTGATCACGGTCGCCGGCGTGCGGGTGGGGTTGACCGTCTGTTACGACATCCGCTTCCCGGCCCTGTACACCGAGCTGGCCCGCCGCGGCGCGCAGCTGATCGCCGTGTGCGCGTCCTGGGGCGCCGGCCCCGGCAAGCTCGACCAGTGGACGCTGCTGGCGCGGGCGCGCGCGCTCGACTCGATGACGTACGTCGCGGCCGCCGGCCAGGCCGACCCCGGCGCGACATTGACGAACACGGGCGCGCCCACCGGGGTGGGCGGCAGCCTGGTGGCCTCACCGTTCGGTGAAGTCGTCGCGTCGGCCGGCCCGGAGCCGGAGTTGGTGGTCGCCGACATCGACGTCGAACGGGTGGCCAAGGCCCGCGAGAGCATCGCGGTGCTGCGCAACCACTCACATTTCGCTCAGCTCGATAGGGCAGAATCGGTCGGGTGACGAACCCACAAGGACCACCGAACGACCCGTCGACGTGGGGCCGTCCTGGCAGCCCGGGGGCCTTCGGCCAGCCCCCCACCGAGCGGCCAACCGAGCAGATCAATACCGGCGGTGCCGCCGCGCCGCCGCCGTCCGCCGGTCCGCCGCCGGGTCAGACCGAGCGGCTGGGCACGCCCCCGCCGAGCATGCAGCAGCCCGATTACCCGCCGCCGCCTCCACCGATCCCGCCTGCGGGCCCGACGGAGAAGCTGGCCACACCCGGCGGCAACGCGGCGCCGGGGAAGAAGCGCCGCTTCCTGCGCGATCCGCTTTCGGTCGTGCTCGTCTGCATCATCGTGGTCTGCCTGGTGATCGCCGGGCTGGTCGGCGCCGAGCTGTATGTCCGCCACATCGCCAACAGGAAGGTCGCCGAGGCGGTGGCCTGCGAGGTCAAGGATCAGGCCACCGCGTCGTTCGGGGTGGCGCCGCTGATGCTCTGGCAGCAGCTCACCAAGCACTACACGAACATCTCGGTGACGACGGCGGGCAACCAGGTCCGCGACGCCAAGGGCATGAAGATCGCCATCGACATCCGTAACGTCCAGCTCAAGAACACCGCGAATTCCAAGGGCACCATCGGATCGCTCGACGCGACCATCACGTGGACGTCGGACGGGATCAAGGAATCCGTCCAGAACGCGATTCCGGTGCTCGGCCCGTTCGTGACCAACACGGTGACCACGCATCCCAACGACGGCACCATCGAGCTCAAGGGCATGCTGGACAACCTCACCACCAAGCCGGTGGTGTCGGGCACCGGCCTGAAGCTGCAGATCATGAGCTTCAACGCGCTCGGGTTCACGATGCCCAAGGAGTCGGTGCAGTCGACGCTGGACGACTTCACGTCGCAATTCACCAAGAACTACCCGCTGGGCATCCACGCGGACAGCGTCCAGGTCACCTCGACCGGTGTGACCAGTCACTTCTCGACGCAGAACGCGAGCATTCCCACCGGCAACAACAACGACCCCTGCTTCGCCAACCTCTGACGGTCTGAGCCGTCCGGCGCGGGCGCGCTGAGGCGCCGGACCATTCAGCCCAGCCCGTCGAGCACCGCCCGGGTGCCGGACAGGCCCAGCCGGGTGGCGCCCGCATCCAGCATCGCCAGTGCCGCGGTGGCGTCGCGGATGCCGCCGCTGGCCTTTACGCCCAGCCGGCCGCCGACGGTCTGGCTCATCACGGCGACCGCGCGCACCGACGCGCCACCCGCGGGATGGAACCCGGTCGACGTTTTCACGAAGTCGGCGCCGGCATCCTCGGCCGCGCGACACACCTGGACCAGCGTGCCCTCGTCCGTCCCGGACAACAGCACGGCCGACTCCACGATCACCTTCAGCACGGCATCGGGGACGGCGGCGCGCACGGCCGCGATATCGGCCCGCACCGCGCCGATGTTCCCGGCCAGTGCGGCGCCGATGTCGATGACCATGTCGACCTCGGCGGCGCCGGATGCCACGGCCTGTTTGGCCTCCTGCGCCTTGATCGCCGACGTGTGCTTGCCCGACGGGAAACCCGCCACGCTGGCCACCGGTAGGACTCCCCCGGCTCGCACGGCGACGGGCACCATCGACGGCGAGACGCACACGGCGTAGACGCCCAGCTCCGCGGCCTCGGCGACCAGGGCGGCCACGTCCGCCTCCGTGGCCTCGGGCTTGAGCAGGGTGTGGTCGACCATGGCCGCCAATTGGGCGCGGGTGGGTTTGCTCGCCACTAGAACCTTTCCTCGGGTCCGCCCGGGTTGCATCCGGACGCCACCATCTCGGCGTCGTCGACGACGGGTCGCCACGGCTCCAGGTTCCAGCTGACCTTGCCGGGCTCCGCCAGTTCGGCGAACTGCCAGTGACAGATGAACTGAGCGCGCATGCCGGGGGTGTCGGCGTTCGGTGACAGCGCCAGCACCTCGCCCCACGCCTCGTCGGCGAGGGCGGCGTTGGCGGGCTGCGTGGAGGCCAGCCGGCCCGACGGTGTCGGGTAGACGCGCAGGCTGGCCAGGCCATGCCACTGCGCCCACTGGGTGTGGTCGATGAACGGCGGCGACATCGTGACCGGGTCGGCCGCCGCCGCACTGCCCGGGCCCCACAGCGCGACGAGCGCCGCCGCCGGCGCCGTCAGCAGCGCCTTCATCGCGCTAGCGCGACTTACCTTGAATTTCCAGGAGTTTGGGTCGCACGTCGACCAGATACACGCCCGCCGCACACGCGGCGATGGCCATCCCGAGTACCCCGAAGACGAAACTCAGAATGGACGTCAGCGCGACGGCCCCGCCGAGGATCACCAGCCACACCGGCTTGGTCAGCTTGTCGGCGGCGGTGTAGGCGTCGGGCCGCTGCAAGGCGGCATGCACGAACGCGTATACCGCCGTGACCAAGACGGCGATCTGCAAGACCAACATGACGGTACCCACGAGGTGGCTCACGCCTTAAGCGTATGCGGGCGCCATCGGAAACGTCGACTCAGAGTTGCCCGATCGACAACTCCGAGTCGTCCGCTCGACTTACTTCTGGGTGACCTTCTTGGCGGCGGCCTTCTTGGCCGGAGCCTTCTTGGCCGGAGCCTTCTTGGCGGGCGCCTTCTTGGCGACGGCCGTCTGCGCCTTCCCGGCGGCCTCGTCGGACTTCTTGGGCAGCTCGATGCCGACCAGCTTGGCCGCGCGCTCACCGACGGCGCGGGTCTGCGACGCGACGGTGCCCAGCGCCTCCTGGGTCAGCTCGACGGCCTGGTCCACGTAGCCCTCGGCGCGGGCGGAGGCGTCGTCCAGGCCCGTCTGGCTGCGCAGCCGCTGCAGGGCGGCCTCGCCCCGCTCGACCAGCTCGTTGTAGCGGTTGGTCGCCGCGTCCAGGTAGCCCTCGGCCGCCTTGCGCAGTTCGTCGCTAGTGAACCGCTCGCGAAGCTCGCCCAGCTGCTCGGGCAGGTCCTCCTGCAACTTGGTCAGGCGCGCGCGGCTCTCCTCCACCCGCGAGCGGGTGTCGGCGCGGGTCTCCTCCGCGCGGTCACGCAGGTTGGCGATCAATTCGTTGACCGTCGCCAGAGCCAGGTCTGCCGCGCCGAGGGCCGCCAGCAGGGGAGCCCGCAAGTCCTCGATATTCGTGTTGTCCGCCATGGTTTTTCCTTTCATGGTTTTCCGTTGTCGGCGTTCTTGGTGTTGTTGTGGGAGCCAGGCGAGCGGGTGTTTCTCCTCCGGGGTCCGTCGGATCCTCGCTTCTGGGTAACCCGGGCGGTCGGTGGTCTATACCTCACCAGCGCTACCCGATGGGTTCGGACGAACACTCCTCGCTGGTTGGCTCACTGGATTCGTTTTGTTGGGTGAACGATGTGTAGATGTCGAGCAGAACCTGCTTCTGTCGCTCGGTGATCGCGGTGTCGGTGATGATGGCGTCGCGCACCTGGCTCTTGTCGCTGGGCTCGAGGATTCCGGCCCGCACGTAGAGCACCTCGGCGGAGACGCGCAGCGCCTTCGCGATCTGGTTGAGCACGTCGGCCGACGGCTTGCGCAACCCGCGTTCCACCTGGCTCAGGTACGGATTGCTGACACCGGACTTCTCGGCGAGTTGGCGCACCGAGACCTGCGCGAGTTCGCGCTGGCTCCGGATGAAACTCCCGATGTCCGACGCCATGTCGGAGGCGGCGTTGGACACCTTGGCGGAGAGCTTCTCCTCGGGCCCCATCGCGTGCTCCTGGGTCGGACGATCGATCGTGACGACCACAGACTACTACAAGTGCTTGCTATTGCAAGCACTTGTTAGCACTACTAGAAAAGTAGCTGCGCGACGGCGTAGATCACCAGGCCCGCCAGCGAGCCCACCACGGTGCCGTTGATCCGGATGAACTGCAGGTCACGGCCCACGTGGAGCTCGATGCGCCGGCTGGCCTCCTCGGCGTCCCAGCGCTCGATGGTTTCGGTGATGATCGCCGTGATCTCCACCCCGTATTGCGAAACCAGGTGCTGGGCCGCGCGCACGATCCAGTTGTCCACCTTGTCGCGCAGGTCGGCGTCGTCGCGCAGCGACTCCCCGATGCGGACCACCGTGTCGGCGATGCGGGTGCGCAGCGTGCTGGAGGGGTCATCGACGCCCTCGAGCACCAGCCGTTTCAGGGTCTTCCAGGCCGTCGCGGCGGCGTTGGCGATCTCGTCGCGCGCCATCAGCTGTTCTTTGATCGCGTCGGCGCGCGCGATGGTCTCCGCGTCGTTCTGCAGGTCGTCGGCGAATTCGAACAGGAACCGGGTGGCAGACCGGCGCAGCTCGTGATCGGAATTTCGGCGCACCTTGTCGGTGAAGTCCATCAGCTCGCGGTGAATGCGGTCGCCGACCAGGTGGTCGACGAAGCGCGGCGACCACGTCGGCGAGTCGCGCTCGACCACGCGCTGGATGACCTCGCCGGCGTTCAGCGACCACTGGAATGCGCGGTCGGCCAGCAACTGGATCAAGGCCTCCTGCCGGTTCTCGGCCAGCAGGGTCGCCAACACCCGCCCGACCGGCGGCCCCCACTGCGGCTCGGCGATGCGGCGGACGATCATCCGGTCGATCACCTGCTGAACGTCGTCGTCACGCAGCAGCTCGACCAGCACCCGCAGCACCGTCGCCGTCTCGCCGGCCACGCGCTGGGCGTGCGCGGTCTCCGACAGCCACTTGCCGAGCCGGCCGGGCACCTGGGCGTCTCGCAGCTTGGTCTCCACCACCGGCGGCGACAGGAAGTTCTCCCGCACGAAGGTGCCCAGCCCCTCGCCGAGCTGATCCTTCTTGCGCTTGATGATCGCCGTGTGCGGGATGGGGATGCCCAGCGGATGCCGGAACAGTGCGGTCACCGCGAACCAGTCGGCCAGCGCGCCCACCATCCCCGCCTCGGACGCGGCTCCGACGAAGCCCACCCAGGCGCCGAGGTGGGCGTGCGCCTGGGCCCAGCGGCAGGCGAGGAACAGGACGGTGGCGCCGACCAGGAAGCCCAGCGCCACGGCCTTCATCCGGCGCAGCGCCACCCGGCGCTCCGCGTCGGCCTGCGGGTCGGCGCCGGCGAAGGATTCGGCGAACGAGGTGTGTGGACGCCCCGTTCCGGTCGACGGTGGCGTCGGGCTCGGCGCCGCGGCGTGCGGTCCCGACGCTTCGCCTCGAGGCGAGGCTCTGTGTACCACCACTCCATCATCTATCGTTCGCGGGCGATTAGTGTGACGACACTGGTCGGCGGCCCGCGCCGGGATGCGGCCGGAGCCCCAAACACGTCCGCACGCCGTAGTATCGAGGCGTCTAGTGAATGGGATTCGGCGACAGTGGCAGAGCGAACGTTGGCTGCGGCGGTTAAGACGGATGGCCGCAAGCGGCGCTGGCACCAGCACAAGGTGGAGCGCCGCAACGAGTTGGTAGACGGCACGATCGATGCGATTCGGCGGCGGGGCGGCACCCTGAGCATGGACGACATCGCCGCGGAGATCGGCGTCTCCAAAACCGTGCTGTATCGCTATTTCGTCGACAAGAACGACCTGACCACCGCCGTGATGATGCGGTTCACCCAGACCACACTGATTCCCAACATGGCCGCGGCGCTGACGTCCAACCTGGACGGCTTCGACCTGACCCGCGAGGTCATCCGGGTGTACGTCGACACCGTGGCGTCCGAGCCCGAGCCGTACCGGTTCGTGATGTCCAACAGCTCGGCGAGCAAGAGCAAGGTGATCGCCGACTCCGAGCGGATCATCGCCCGCATGCTCGCGGTGATGATGCGGCGCCGCATGCAGCAGGCCGGGATGGACACCGGCGGTGTGGAGCCGTGGTCCTACCTGATCGTCGGCGGCGTGCAGCTGGCCACGCACTCCTGGATGTCCTCCCCCCGCATGAGCCGCGACGAGTTGATCGACTACCTGACGATGCTGAGCTGGAACGCGCTGAAGGGCATCGTCGAGGTCGGCGGATCGCTGCAGAAGTTCCGCGCGGAGCCCCATCCGTCGCCGATCGTGCCGCCCCGTGAGCATGCGGATCAGTCCCCGCTCGAGTGAGCTGCAACGCAGCGCGGCTTTTTGTCAATTCGGTCCGTCTCGTGTGACGCTATGACCGGCTGGGGAGAGCGACTTGCATTGCCGTAGCGGCTAACATGCAGGGGTGCATCGGGGGTGACGCAGGGTTGCGTCGTGCTGGCCGGCGATCCCTGCCTCCGCATAAACGAAAGGCTCTACTCGACATGTCCGTGCAGCTCACGCCGCATTTTGGAAACGTGCAAGCCCACTACGACTTGTCCGACGACTTCTTCCGCTTGTTCCTGGACCCCACCCAGACGTACAGCTGCGCCTACTTCGAGCGTGACGACATGACCCTGGAAGAGGCGCAGCTGGCCAAGATCGATCTGGCGCTGGGCAAGCTGAAGCTCGAGCCGGGGATGACGCTGCTCGACATCGGCTGCGGCTGGGGCGCCACCATGCGGCGGGCCATCGAGAAGTACGACGTGAACGTCGTGGGCCTGACGTTGTCGGAGAACCAGGCCGAGCACGTGCAGAAGACGTTCGACGCGATGGACACGCCCCGCACCCGGCGAGTGCTGCTGGAGGGGTGGGAGAAGTTCCACGAGCCCGTCGACCGCATCGTCTCGATCGGCGCCTTCGAGCACTTCGGTCGCCAGCGCTACGGCCGCTTCTTCAAGATGGCCTACCAAGCGCTGCCGTCCGACGGTGTGATGTTGCTCCACACCATCGTTCGCCCGTCTTTCAAAGACGCCCGCGCGCGGGGCATGAAGCTCACCCGCGAGATCGTGCACTTCTCGCAATTCATCCTGACCGAGATCTTCCCCGGGGGCTGGCTGCCCACACCGCAGACCGTCGGGGAGTACGCGGTCACGGCCGGGTTCGAGCTGACCCGGGTGCACTCGCTGCAGCTGCACTACGCGAGGACGCTGGAGACCTGGGCGGCCGCCCTCGAGGCCAATCGCGAGCAGGCCATCGCCATCCAGTCCCAAGAGGTCTACGACCGTTACATGAAGTACCTGACGGGATGCGCGAAGCTGTTCCGCCAGGGTTACACCGACGTGGATCAGTTCACGCTGGAAAAGTAGCGGAACGAAACCCGGTCCCTCGCCGCCTACTTCACGAGGGTGAACTGGCCGACATTGCTGATGCCCTTGCGGAAGAAGTCCTCGCAGCCGGTCAGGTAGTGCATATACCGGTCGTAGACCTCCTGCGACTGGATCCTGATGGCCTCTTCCTTGTTGGCCTCCAGATTTGCCGCCCATATATTGAGAGTCCGCTCGTAGTGCTCACGCAGTAATTGCACCTTTTCGACCGAGAACCCGGCGGGCTCAGCGAATTTGAAAATATCTTCCTGCGTCGGCAACTGGCCGCCTGGGAAAATCTCGGTGCCGATGAATCGCGCGAATCTTATATCCCTCATCGTCAGCTTGATGCCGAGTGCGGGCATCTGCTGCCATTGATAGGTCAAAATGGTGTGCAAGAGCATCCGGCCGTCGTCGGGCAGGATGTGGTGGGCGCGTTCAAAAAACGCCGGCCAGCGGTCCGCCTTGAAGGCTTCGAAGGCGCCGATGGAGACAATCCGGTCGACCTTGTCCTCGAACTCTTCCCAGCCCTGCAGGCGGACTTCGACGCTGCGCTCGGTGGGGATAGCGGCGAGTTTGGCCTTACTGTAGGCAAACTGGTTGCGGCTCAGCGTGATCCCGATCACGTTGACGTCATACTTCTCGATCGCCCGCTGCAGCGCTCCCCCCCAGCCGCAACCGATGTCGAGCAGCGTCATCCCCGGCTCGAGATTCAATTTGCCCAGCGCCAGATCGAACTTCGCATTCTGCGCCTCTTCGAGCGTCATGTCGCCGCGTTCGAAATAAGCGCACGTATAGCCCATTGTCGGATCTAGGAACAGCGCAAAGAACTCATCCGAAACGTCGTAGATGGATTGCGATTCTTCATAGAACGGAGTCAATGTGGTCATGGGGTTCCCGATTACCCTTTCGTGTATTTAACACGAGCATACTAACCGGAAAACCCAACGCTGTCTTGACTTCCCGAGCGGAATATCGGTGTCGTCGGCGTTGCGCGGCGGGTCGTCAGTAGCTGTAGAAACCCCGGCCCGCTTTTTTGCCGAGCCGGCCGGCCTCCACCATGCGCAGCAACAGCGGCGGCGGACCGTACTGCGGCTCCTTGAATTCCTCGAACATCTTGTCCGCGATCAGCTTCAGGGTGTCCAGACCGACGAGGTCGGACAGCCGCAGCGGGCCCATCGGGTGTGACAGCCCGGCGACGACCGCCTTGTCGACGTCTTCGACGGTGGCAAAGCCGGCCTCCACCATCCGGATGGCCGACAGCAGGTAGGGAACCAGCAGCGCGTTGACGACGAAGCCGGACCGGTCCGAGCAGCGCACCACCTGCTTGCCCAGGACGGCGCTCGCGAACTCCTCGGTGCGCGCGGCGGCGGCTTCGTCGGTGACCAGGGTGCTGACCAACTCGACCAACGGCAGCACCGGCACGGGGTTGAAGAAGTGCAGCCCCAGCACTCTCTGCGGGTTCTTGGTGGCGGCGGCGATCTTCATGATCGGAATGCTGGAGGTGTTGGACGCCAGGACCGCGTCGGGGTCGCCGATGACGCGGTCGAGTTCGGCGAAGATGTCCGCCTTGACGGCCTCGTCCTCGATGATCGCCTCGATGACCAGTTGGCGGTCGGCGAGGTCCTCGAGGTCGGTGGTGAAGGTCAGCTTGCTCAGCGCGCGGTCGCGCTCGCGCTCGGTGACCTTGCCCGCGCTGACCCCGCGCTCCAGGGACTTCACGATGCGGTTGCGTCCGGCCGTGATCAGGGCCTCGGTGGTCTCGAACACCGTCACGTCGACACCGGCACGCACCGAGACTTCGGCGATGCCGGATCCCATCTGGCCGGCCCCGACAACCCCTACCCGCTGAATCGCTGCGTCGCTCACTGTCATCTCTTTCGGTGTCGTATCGTCTTGCACCGCAATAGGCCCCGCCCAGTATCAACTGGGCGGGGCCTACGCTACTTCATCGCCGAACCGGCGCGGAATCGCCTCAACTGGGCCGCAGAAGAACGATTCCGTGCCTGCTCAGCACCCCTCAGTGACTCAGTGACTCGAGCCCGCCGGTTTCACTTCATCCTCGCGGGCCAAAGCCCGCTCGTCCTCAGTGACTCGAGCCCGCCGGTTTCACTTCATCCTCGCGGGCCAAAGCCCGCTCGTCCTCAGTGAAACTGACCCTCTTCGGTGGAGCCGGTCAGCGCGGTGGTCGACGAGGTGGGGTCGACCGTGGTGGCGATGCGGTCGAAGTAACCGGCACCGACCTCGCGCTGGTGCTTGGTCGCGGTGTAACCGCGCTCCTCGGCGGCGAACTCGCGCTCCTGCAGCTCGACGTAGGCGCTCATCTGGTTGCGGGCGTAGCCGTAGGCCAGATCGAACATCGAGTAGTTCAGCGCGTGGAAGCCGGCCAGCGTGATGAACTGGAACTTGAATCCCATTGCGCCAAGCTCCTTTTGGAACTTCGCGATGGTGGAGTCGTCCAGGTGCTTCTTCCAGTTGAAGGACGGCGAGCAGTTGTAGGCCAGCATCTGGTCGGGGAACTCGGACTTGACGCCCTCGGCGAACTTGGCCGCGAGCTCGAGGTCCGGGGTCCCGGTCTCCATCCAGATCAGGTCCGAGTACGGCGCGTAGGCCTTGGCCCGGGCGATGCAGGGCTCGAGGCCGTTCTTGACCCGGTAGAAGCCCTCCTTGGTCCGCTCACCGGTGATGAACGGCTGGTCGCGCTCGTCGACGTCCGAGGTGATCAGGGTGGCGGCCTCGGCGTCGGTGCGGGCGATCACCACCGTCGGCACGTCGGCGACGTCAGCTGCCAGCCGGGCCGAGGTCAGCGTGCGGATGTGCTGCTGGGTGGGGATCAGCACCTTGCCACCGAGGTGGCCGCACTTCTTCTCCGAAGCCAGCTGGTCCTCCCAGTGCGACCCCGCGACGCCCGCGGCGATCATCGCCTTCTGCAGCTCGTAGACGTTCAGCGCGCCACCGAAGCCGGCCTCGCCGTCGGCGACGATCGGCGCCAGCCAGTTCTCCACCGAGGTGTCGCCCTCCACGCGGGCGATCTCGTCGGCGCGCAGCAGCGCGTTGTTGATGCGCCGCACCACCTGCGGCACCGAGTTGGCCGGGTACAGGCTCTGGTCGGGGTAGGTGTGGCCGGACAGGTTGGCGTCACCGGCGACCTGCCAACCCGACAGGTAGATGGCCTTCAGGCCGGCGCGGACCTGCTGAACGGCCATGTTGCCGGTCAGGGCGCCCAGGGCGTTGATGTACTCCAGGTCGTGCAGCTGCTCCCAGAGCACCTCGGCGCCGCGGCGGGCCAGCGTGTGCTCCTCGACGACGCTGCCCTGCAGGGCCACGACGTCCTGAGCGGTGTAGGTACGGCTGACGTCCTTCCAACGCGGGTTGGTGTCCCAGTCCTTCTGGATCTGTTCGGCGCTCTTGGGGGTGCCAACGGCAGACATTGCGCATGCTCCTTAACGATCTTCACTACAGAGGTGGGTGAACGCGTCACCGGCGGTAGCTAGCGGCTCAACTTCGCTGGTGTGCTAACTCGAAGATGGCACAGCCTGACCACGCATTTCCACCCGTTTCATTTGCCAATTTCGGCAACGACTCGGCGTGGATTAGCAAATCTTGCGAAGATGAACCGCAACTGAACCGTTTCAGAATCTACCCGCCGGTAACCAGAATCCGCAGGTCAGCCGGTGAATTAACGGGACGCTTGTCCGGTTAGCGGTTGAAGAGCGCGGCGACCGCTTTGGTCTCGTCGCCGACCGCATATGTGAGCGTTGTAACAGGCCGATCGACGAGCCCAGGACCGAATTGGTCGGTCGATCCGGCCGGATGGAGGTGCGAGATGATCTCGAGTTTGTCGCCCAGCGCCACCGGCGCCTCGTGCTCGATGGTGATGCGCAGCGGCCGCGCCATCAGCGCCAGGTGAGACGCCAGGTAGTCCTCGACGACGCTCCAGTACACCGAGTTGTTCATGTGGTCGAACAGGTCGATGTCGGTGACCCGGACGGGAAACTCGTGGATCTCGACCGCGTCGTCGCGGCTACCCGGCTTCAGGTAGCCCTTCCACCGCAGCCGGTCCACCGACGTCGTCTTGTGCAGGCCGGCCAGGAAGTCGTCGGAGATGCGCGACGGCATCTGGGTCTCCCGGTTGATGTTGATCCAGAACGCCTCGGACTCGATCAGCCCGCCCTTGCGTCCGTCGACGCGGACCCGCATCTCGCACCACCGGTTGGAGGTGCCCGAACACCACCGCCGGCACCGCAGCATGTCCTGGAATTCGATCGGGCGGAGCAGGTCGACCATGGTGCGCCGGACGATCCACAGCGGGTGGGTCTCCTCGAAACCCATCTCGCGCAGCTGGTCCTGGCCGATGTCCTGGATGTGCCGCGCGGCCGCGTCCAGCCGGAGCCGGCCCGTGCGGTCGATGTCGGCGACCCGCAGCGGCCACTCGCGATCGAACACGTCGGGGTGACCGTCGGGCACCGGCATCAGTTCTTTGTCCAGGCTCACGGCTTCGCTCCCCGTTTCCTCCTCGTACGCAACCCCAGGCTTAGCCCTGAGGCCTCCGCTGCGAATCATGCCAACGACCTGGGGCAAAAACCAATTCCGACGCGACCGGCGCCGCTGCGAACTCTGCCAATTTCCGCTTAGCAGGCCCGGTAAGCTGGGTGAAGTGTCCAAGACGTTCGTCGGCTCCCGGGTCCGCCAGCTGCGCAGCGAGCGCGGGTTCTCCCAGGCCGCCCTGGCCCAGATGCTGGAGATCTCGCCGAGCTACCTCAACCAGATCGAGCATGACGTCCGCCCCCTGACGGTGGCGGTGCTGCTGCGGATCACCGAGGTGTTCGGCGTCGACGCCACCTTCTTCGCGCCCCAGGACGACACCAGGCTGGTCGCCGAGCTGCGCGAGGTCACCATGGACCGCGACCTGGACATCGACGTCGACCCGACCGAGGTGGCCGAGATGGTCAGCGCCCACCCCACCCTGGCCCGGGCGGTGGTCAACCTGCACCGGCGCTACCGGATCACCACGGCGCAGCTGGCCGCCGCCACCGAGGAGCGGTACTCCGACGGCAGCGGCACCGGGTCGATCACCATGCCGCACGAAGAGGTGCGCGACTATTTCTACCAACGGCAGAACTACCTGCACGAGCTGGACACCGCCGCCGAAGACCTGACCATCCAGATGCGGCTGCACCACGGCGACCTGGCCCGCGAGCTGAATCGCCGGCTGACCGAGGTGCACGGGGTGCACATCAACAGGAGGATCGATCTCGGCGACACGGTGCTGCACCGGTATGACCCGCAAACCAAGACGCTGGAGATCAGCAACCACCTCTCGCTGGGTCAGCAGGTCTTCAAGATGGCCGCCGAATTGGCCTACCTCGAGTACGGCGACCTCATCGACGCCTTGGTGGAGGAGGGCAAGTTCACCAGCGACGAGTCGCACACGCTGGCCCGTCTCGGGCTGGCCAACTACTTCGCCGCGGCCGCGGTGCTGCCCTACCGCCAGTTCCACGACGTGTCGGAGAATTTCCGCTATGACGTCGAGCGGCTGTCCTCGTTCTACTCGGTGAGCTATGAGACCATCGCGCACCGGCTTTCGACGATGCAACGGCCGTCGATGCGCGGGGTGCCGTTCTCCTTCGTCCGGGTCGACCGGGCCGGCAACATGTCAAAGCGCCAGTCCGCCACCGGCTTTCACTTCTCCTCCAGCGGCGGCACCTGCCCGCTGTGGAACGTGTACGAGACGTTCGCCAACCCCGGCAAGATCCTGGTCCAGATCGCCCAGATGCCCGACGGCCGCAACTACATGTGGGTGGCCCGCACGGTGGAGCGCCGCGCCGCCCGGTATGGTCAGCCCGGTAAAACCTTCGCGATCGGACTGGGTTGCGAGCTTCGCCACGCGCACCGGCTCGTCTACTCGGAAGGACTCGACGTCTCGGGGGATTCAGGAACAGTGGCCACACCGATCGGCGCGGGCTGCCGGGTCTGCGAACGCGACAACTGCCCGCAGCGGGCTTTCCCGGCCCTGGGGCGCGCGCTGGATCTCGACGAGCACCGCAGCACCGTCTCCCCCTACCTGGTGAAGCAGCCGTGACCGCACCTCGGCACGGCCGCATCCCGTCGGGGCGGTTCCGCGAACTGGGCCCGATCAACTGGGTGCTGGCGAAGGCGGCCGCGCGCACGGTGCGGGCTCCCGAGATGCACCTGTTCACCACGTTGGGCCAGCACCGGTTGCTCTTCTTAGCGTGGAGCATCTACAGCGGCCGCGTGCTGCGCGGCCGGCTGCCCGCGATCGACACCGAGCTGGTGATCCTGCGCGTCGCCCACCTGCGCGCCTGCGAATACGAGCTGCAGCACCACCGCCGGATGGCCGCCAAGCAGGGCCTGAACGCGGACCTGCAGGCCGCCATCTTCGCCTGGCCCGAGCGGCTGGACCGCGTCGAGGCGCGCCTGACCGTGCGGCAGCAGGCGCTGCTGGCGGCGACGGACGAGCTCATCAAGGACCGCACCATCACCGACGCCACCTGGCAGCGGCTCGCCGAGCACCTCGACCGGCGTCAGCTGATCGAATTCTGCTTGCTGGCAAGCCAATACGACGGGCTGGCCGCGACGATGGCGGCACTGGACATCCCGCTGGACAACCCGCGCTAGCCCGCGGTCAAAGGTAGACGTTGGCGAAGACGGCCAGCGTCAGCAGCAGCGGCGGCAGGGACAGCGCGAACCCGAACCCCGACCACGCGTAGTTGCGGCGCCGGCGCATCAGCGACGCCCACGTGGTGGCGCAGACGGCCAGGGCGAGCGAGAGCAGCAACACCGTGGGGGCCCACCGGCCCACCGCCGCGTTGTCGTCGGCGATCGAAAAAGCCGCCAGCCACAGGACATAGCCCGCGGCGAGGCCGCCGACGGCCCCCAGAACGACGTCGCTGCGCATGCGGCTGCTAGAAGTTGATCATGTGGCCGACCAGGCCGTGGAAGCACTCCTGCAGCGCCTCGGACATGGTCGGATGGGTGTGCACGTTGCGCGCCAGCTCGGTGGCGGTCAGGTCCCACTTCTGCGCCAGCGTCAGCTCAGGCAGCAGCTCGGACACGTCGTGGCCGATCAGGTGCCCGCCCAGCAGCTCGAGGTGTCTGGCGTCGGCGACCAGCTTGACGAAGCCGCTGGGGTCGCCCAGGCCGTGGGCCTTGCCGTTGGCGGTGAACGGGAACTTGGCCACCACGACGTCGTAACCTTCGTCGCGGGCCTGCTGCTCGGTCAGTCCGAAGCTGGCCACCTGCGGCTGGCAGAAGGTGGCCCGCGGCAGCATCCGGCAGTCGCCGAGCGGCAAAGTCTCGGCGCCGGCGATGGTTTCGGCCGCCACCACGCCCATGGCCTCGGCGACGTGGGCCAGCATGAGGAAGGCGGTGACGTCGCCGATGGCGTAGATGTGGGGCACGCTGGTGCGCATGTACTCGTTGATGCCGATACCCCGGTGTTCGTTCAGCGCCACGCCGGCCTTCTCCAGCCCGTAGCCCTCGACGTTGGGCGCGAACCCGATGGCCTGCAACACCTTTGCGGCCTTGAGCTCCTCGGGCTTGCCGTCCTTGCTGACGGCCACGGTGACCTCGCTGCCGTTGTCGTCGATGGACTCGACCTTGGTGCCGGTGAGGATCTTGATGCCCAGCTTCTTGAACTGCTTCTCGATCTCCTTGGAGACCTCGGCGTCCTCGTTGGGCAGCGCGCGCGGCAAGAACTCCACGATGGTCACGTCCACGCCGTAGTTGCGCATGACGTAGCCGAACTCCATGCCGATCGCGCCGGCGCCGGCGATGACGATCGACTCCGGCAGCTCGCGGGACAGGATCTGCTCTTCGTAGGTGACCACGTTGGCCGACAGCGACGTTCCGGGGACCAGCCGGGTGCTGCTGCCGGTGGCGATGATGGCGTTGTCGAACGTCACGGTTTCGGTACCGCCGTCGTTGAGGTCGACGGACACCGTGTTGGCGTCGGTGAACCGGCCGTAGCCGTGGATCTCGGTGATCTTGTTCTTCTTCATCAGGAAGTGCACGCCGGCCACCCGGCCCTCGGCCACCTTGCGGCTGCGGTCGAAGGCGGCGCCGTAGTCGAACGTCGCGTCGCCGCTCATCCCGAAAGCCTTGCCCTCCTTGGTGAAGATGTGCACCAGCTCGGCGTTGCGCAGCAACGCCTTGGAGGGGATGCAGCCGACGTTGAGGCAGACTCCGCCCCAGTACTTCGGCTCGATGATTGCGGTGTTCAGGCCGAGCTGTGCGGCGCGGACGGCTGCGACATATCCGCCGGGACCGGCCCCGAGGACGACGACGTCAAAATGGGTCACGGCCCCTACCCTAGTGGCCGCCCGGGTCCGGCGTTAATACGGAATGAGGCCGACGAGACAGTGGCCCACCCGGGCGCAGTGGTAATACCCGTCCAGAGGCGCCGCGGCGGCCAGGGAGGCGAACGGCCCCGACATCACCGCCAGCGACAGCGCGGCGACCAGCGGCCTGCCCTCGACCATCGCGAGCAGCACGCCGGCGACCGCGCAGGCCACCACGTAGACCAGGATCACGAACAGCACCGGGGTGACGTCGGCCGAGTGATACCACCAATAGAACAGGCCGAACCCGACGACGGCCGCCACCGACCACACGCCGAGGACGACCAGCAGCAGCTTCCACCACTTGAGGTAGAGGTAGCGGCCGGGAACGGTGACCGGCTGCACCGGCCCGACAGCGGAGTCGACGCCGGAATCCTCCCCAGCGGCGGCCGGCGCGGGCGCCTCGGGCTCGTCGGTCGCCGCGGCGGCCTCCTCACCTTCCGCGTCGTCGTCGGAGAAGTCCGGTATCCAGGACTGCGTCCCGGTGTCCTCGTCGGAATCGGAGAAGTCCGGCACCCAGGACTGGGTGCCGGGGCTGGACGGGGTTTCGTCGTCAGCCACGGGCGGTCACCTGGAGGGCGACGAGCACGCCGAACCAGCCGGTCGCCAGGGCCAGGACGAACGCGCCCAGCGTCGTCACCCACCGGCGTCCGGAGAACAGGATCGTCACCAGCCCGGCCACGCTGGGAATCCCGACCACTGACGCCAGGGCGAACGCGGGGCGCACGCCCGGATGGACCGCCACGGCGAATCCCACCCCGGCGAGTAACCCGACCGCGGCGCCGATCAGCATGGCGGCTGCCAGCGACCGTGGCCGCGGGAGGGGGATCACGATTCCGACATTACTGCGGTCGCCCGCGGGGAGCGCCCGTTCGGAATGCCGCGTCCGCCACCACCTCACCGCGCGCGGCTGGGCGCTCGCCACGTTCGTAGTCGGCCCCGGTGATGACCGGCGCCCGGCGCAGCTCGGCCTGTTCGTCGTCGGTGAAGACGCGGCCGCGGGACAGGAACCGCAGCCCCTCGGGCGCCTCCAGGCTGAACCCGCCGCCGCGGCCCGGGACCACGTCGATGACCAGCTGCGTGTGCTTCCAGGTCTCGTACTGCGGCCCCGAGATCCAGACCGGCACCCCGTCTCCGACGTCGAGCACGCCCAGCAACACGTCGCGGTCGCCGACCAGGAAGTCCCCGCGCGGGAAGCACATCGGCGACGACCCGTCGCAGCAGCCCCCGGACTGGTGGAACATCACCGGGCCGTGGCGGTCCTGCAGGCGGGCCAGCAGCTCCGCGGCCGGAGCCGTGATGACAACTCCTGTTGGAGGCCCGGAACCCATCTAGAAGAACCCCTGCGCCTTCTCGGAGTAGGACACCATCAGGTTCTTGGTCTGCTGGTAGTGGTCGAGCATCATCTTGTGGTTCTCGCGGCCGATGCCGGACTGCTTGTAGCCGCCGAACGCGGCGTGCGCGGGATAGGCGTGGTAGCAGTTCACCCACACCCGGCCGGCCTGGATGTCGCGCCCGGCCCGGTAGGCGGTGTTGCCGTCGCGGCTCCACACCCCCGCGCCCAGCCCGTAGAGGGTGTCGTTGGCGATCGAGATGGCGTCGTCGTAGCCGGAGAACGACGTCACCGCCACCACGGGGCCGAAGATCTCCTCCTGGAAGATCCGCATCTTGTTGTTGCCGGCGAAGATCGTCGGCTGCATGTAGTAGCCGCCGGACAGGTCGCCCCCCAGCTCGGCGCGCTCCCCGCCGGTGATGATCTTGGCGCCTTCGTTTCTGCCGATCTCGATGTAGGACAGCACCTTTTCCAGTTGGTCGTTGGAGGCCTGCGAGCCCAGCATGGTCTCGGTGTCCAGCGGGTCGCCCTGGCGCACCGCCTTCGTCCGGATCGCGGCGAGCTCGAGGAACTCGTCGTAGATGTCGGACTGGATCAGGCTGCGCGACGGGCAGGTGCACACCTCACCCTGGTTGAGGGCGAACATGGTGAACCCCTCGAGCGCCTTGTCCTGAAAGTCGTCGTGCTTGGCCATCACGTCGGAGAAGAAGATGTTGGGGCTCTTGCCGCCGAGCTCCAGCGTGACCGGGATCAGGTTCTGCGAGGCGTACTGCATGATCAGCCGCCCGGTGGTGGTCTCGCCGGTGAAGGCGATCTTGGCGATCCGGTTGCTCGAGGCCAGCGGCTTGCCCGCCTCGGCGCCGAACCCGTTGACGACGTTGACGACCCCGGCGGGCAGCAGGTCGCCGATCAGCGACATCAGATAGAGCACCGAGACCGGCGTCTGCTCGGCGGGCTTGAGCACCACCGCGTTGCCCGCCGCCAGTGCGGGCGCCAGCTTCCAGGTGGCCATCAGGATCGGGAAGTTCCACGGGATGATCTGCCCGACCACGCCGAGTGGCTCGTGGAAGTGGTAGGCGACGGTGTCCTCGTCGATCTGGGACAGCGAACCCTCCTGGGCGCGGATTGCCCCGGCGAAGTAGCGGAAGTGGTCGATCGCCAGCGTGATGTCGGCGCCGAGCGCCTCGCGGATCGGTTTGCCGTTGTCCCACACCTCGGCCACCGCCAGCGCCGTCTTGTGCTCCTCCATCCGGTCGGCGATCTTGTTCAGGACCGCCGCCCGCTCGGCCGGCGCGGTCCTGCCCCACGCCCGGGCCGCCCCGTGGGCGGCGTCGAGCGCCTTCTCGACATCGGCCTCGCCGGAGCGGGCCACCTCGCAGAACGGCTGGCCGGTGACCGGCGTCGGGTTCTCGAAGTAGCGGCCCTGCGCGGGCCGGACCCACTGGCCCCCGATGAAATTGTCGTAGCGGGATTCGTACGACATCAACGCCCCAGCGGAACCTGGACGTGCGAAAACAGTCATCCGCTCTCACTCCTCGTTCGCCTGTGTAATACACCTCACACTACCGCCGGAGGCCACAATGGCTTCCATGACGCCACCAGCCGCCGCTACCCCCGACGACGCCCAAGACCCCTACCTGTGGCTCGAGGACGTCACCGGCGACGAGCCGCTGGACTGGGTGCGGGCGCGTAACGAACCGACGCTGGCGACGTTCTGCGACGCGGACTTCGAGCGGATGCGCGCCGAGGCGCTCGAGGTGCTCGACACCGACGCCCGCATCCCCTACGTCGTCCGCCGCGGCGAGTACCTGTACAACTTCTGGCGCGACGCCGCCAACCCGCGTGGGTTGTGGCGGCGCACCACGCTGGACAGCTATCGCACCGATTCCCCCGAGTGGGACGTGCTGATCGACGTCGATGAGCTGGGGCGAACCGACGACACGAACTGGGTGTGGGCCGGCGCCGGCGTCATCGAGCCGGAGTACACCCGCGCGCTGGTCGCGCTGTCCCGGGGCGGCTCGGACGCCTCGATCGTGCGCGAATTCGACATGGGCAGCCGCGAATTCGTCGCCGACGGATTCGCGCTGCCGGAGGCCAAATCGCAGGTCGCCTGGGTGGACCCCGACACCGTCCTGGTGGGCACCGACTTCGGCGACGGCTCGCTCACCGACTCGGGCTACCCGCGGGTGATCAAGCGGTGGCGCCGCGGCACCCCGCTGGCCGACGCGGAAATCGTGTTCGAGGGCGCCCGCACCGACGTCCGCGTGTCCGCCTCGGTGGATCGCACCCCCGGCTTCGAGCGCACCCTGCTGGGCCGCGCCCTCGACTTCTGGAACGAAGAGATCTACGAATTGCGGGGGCCGGAGCTGATCCGGATCGACGCGCCCACCGACGCCAGCCTGTCGATACACCGGCAGTGGCTCCTGATCGAGCTGCGCACCGATTGGTTCTACGGCGCACAGAGCTATCCCGCGGGCGCCCTGCTGGCGGCCGACTACGACGAATTCTTAGCGGGCACAGCGGAATTGAGTGTGGTGTTCGAGCCCGACGAGCACACCGCGCTGAATCACTACGCGTGGACGCGGGACCGTCTGCTGTTGGTCACCCTCGCCGACGTGGCCAGCCGGGTGGAGATCGTCACGCCGGGCACCTGGCGGCGCGAGCCGGTCCCCGGCATCCCGCCGGCGACCAACACCGTCGTCGTGGCCGCCGACGACACCGGCGACGAGTTCTTCCTCGACTCCAGCGGCTTCGTCACACCTTCGCGGCTGCTGCGCGGCACCGGCGAGGGGCCGCTGCAACAGATCAAGTCCGCGCCGGCCTTCTTCGACGCCGAGAACATCACCGTCGCACAGCATTTCGTGGCATCCGACGACGGCACGCAGATCCCGTACTTCGTGGTGCGGCCCGCCGGCGCCGAAGGCCCCGGGCCGACCATGCTGTACGGCTACGGCGGGTTCGAATCCGCCAACACCCCCGCCTACAGCGGCGTGCTCGGGCGGCTGTGGCTGGCCCGCGGGGGCACCTACGTGCTCGCCAACATCCGCGGCGGCGGGGAATACGGGCCGCGCTGGCACACCCAGGCGATGCGCGAGGGCCGGCACAAGGTGGCCGAGGACTTCGCCGCCGTGGCAACCGATCTGGTGAACCGTGGCATCGCAGGCGTCGACCAGCTGGGCGCGCAGGGCGGCAGCAACGGCGGCCTGCTGATGGGCATCATGCTCACCCAGTACCCGGAGCGGTTCGGCGCGCTGGTCTGCAGCGTGCCGCTGCTGGACATGAAGCGCTACCACCTGCTGCTCGCAGGCGCCTCGTGGATGGCCGAGTACGGCGACCCGGACAACCCGGAGGACTGGGCGTTCATCTCCGAATACTCGCCCTACCAGAACATCACGGCGACGCGTCACTACCCGCCGGTGCTGATGACCACGTCGACCCGCGACGATCGGGTGCATCCGGGCCACGCCCGCAAGATGACGGCGGCGCTGCTGGCCGCGGGGCATCCGGTCTATTACTACGAGAACATCGAGGGCGGGCACGCCGGCGCGGCCGACAACCAACAGGTCGCGTTCAAGGCGGCGCTGACCTATTCGTTCCTGTGGCGAATGCTGGGCCGCGCCGCGTGCGGCTCATAAGATCGTCAACGTGTCGGCGACCCAACGCATCGAGCTCACCCTGCTGGCGACCGGATTGATCTTCATCCTGGCTTCGGCGGCGCAGGCACGCTACCGCTTCATCGGCCACCGCCGCGCCGGCCGGCGGTTCTACTGGGCGACCGCGATCATCGGCACCGCCTGTTTCGCGGTCGGCACCGGCAGGCTCTGGCCCAACGCCGTCTGCGTGGCGCTGATCTTTTCCGGCCTCCTCGTCCTGTCGGCCTACCTGACGACGCCGTATCTCAAGATCGGCGACCGGATCTACGCGTCGTTACCGGAGAACCGCCAGCCCGACCCGTAAGGACGCCATGACCGCACCCGACTTCGAGACGCTGCTGTACACGACGGCCGGCCCGGTCGCCACCATCACGCTGAACCGTCCCGAGCAGCTCAACACCATCGTGCCGCCGATGCCCGACGAGATCGAGGCGGCCGTCGGCCGGGCGGAGCGCGACCCGGCCGTCAAGGTCATCGTGCTGCGCGGCGCCGGCCGCGCCTTCTCCGGCGGCTACGACTTCGGCGGCGGCTTTGCGCACTGGGGCGATTCGATGATGACCGACGGCCGCTGGGATCCGGGCAAGGACTTCGCGATGGTCACCGCCCGCGAGACCGGGCCGACGAGCAAGTTCATGGCCATCTGGCGGGCGTCCAAGCCGGTCATCGCCCAGGTGCACGGCTGGTGCGTCGGCGGGGCCAGCGACTACGCCCTGTGCGCGGACCTGGTCATCGCCAGCGACGACGCGGTGATCGGCACCCCCTACAGCCGGATGTGGGGCGCATACCTGAGCGGGATGTGGCTCTACCGGCTCAGCTTCGCCAAGGCCAAGTGGCATTCGCTGACCGGGCGGCCGCTGACCGGCGCCCAGGCCGCCGAGATCGAGCTGATCAACGAGGCGGTGCCGTTCGAGCGCCTCGAGGCGCGGGTCGCCGAGATCGCCGCCGACCTGGCCCGGATCCCGCTGTCGCAACTGCAGGCGCAGAAGCTGATCGTCAACCAGGCCTACGAGAACATGGGTTTGGCGTCCACCCAGACGCTGGGCGGCATCCTCGACGGCCTGATGCGCAACACCCCCGACGCCCTCGACTTCATCAAGACCGCCGAAGCCCAGGGGGTGCGGGCGGCAGTGGAGCGCCGCGACGGCCCGTTCGGCGATTACAGCCAGGCCCCGCCGGAGCTGCGGCCCGACCCGACGCACGTCATCGTGCCTGATCGCGACCAATGCTGAGCTGAGCTAGGGACTGTCCGCGGCCGGCGAAAAAGTGTTACCGTAACAACTATGTCTCGGCTGAACACCGGCTTGCGCGCAGGCGCCGCCTTCCTCGCCCTCGGCATCGCTGCCGCCGTCTTCCCGAAGACGGCCGTGGCCGACTCCACGGAAGACTTTCCGATTCCGCGCCGCATGATCAACACCACCTGCGACGCCGAGCAGATCATGGCCGCCACCCGCGACACCAGCCCGGTGTACTACCAGCGGTACATGATCGACTTCAACAACCACCCGAACGTCCAGCAGGCGACGATCGACAAGGTGCACTGGTTCTACTCGTTGTCGCCGGAGGACCGCCGCACCTACTCCGAGAACTTCTACAACAACGATCCGCTGTGGTACGCGTGGCCCAACCACATGAAGCTCTTCTTCAACAACAAGGGCGTCGTCGCGAAGGCCACCGATGTGTGCAGCCAGTACCCGCCCGGCGACATGTCGGTGTGGAACTGGGCCTAAAGGCTTAAAAATCCGCGCGCCCCTGAGGGGGACGCGCGGATTTTTTATCTGCACGCGGGCGCTCAGCGCGGCTGTACCACTCCGCCCGCCGGGTGCTCATCGACGTTCTTGAGGAGCAAATCACGCACAGCCGGACGCGGCCCGTACGGTCGCAGCATGGTGCTGGCCGGCCGTGGACGCACGTGCTGCGGCCACCAGAACCAGCGTCCGAGCAGGGTGGCCAGCGACGGCGTCATGAACGACCGCACGATCAAGGTGTCGAACAACAAACCCAGCGCGATCGTCGTACCCACCTGGGCCATCACCAGCAGCGGGCTGAACATGAACGTGGCCATGGTCGCGGCGAACACCAGACCGGCGGAGGTCACCACCGAGCCCGAACCGGCCATCGCACGGATCGTCCCCGTTTTGAGCCCGGCGTGGATTTCCTCCTTGAACCGCGATATCAACAGCAGGTTGTAGTCGGAGCCGACCGCCAGCAGCAGAATGATCGCCATCGCCAGCACCATCCAGTGCAACTTCATGCCCAGGATGTACTGCCATAGGAGCACGGAGAGCCCGAAAGAGGCGCCCAGTGACAACAACACCGTACCGACGATCACGACGGCCGCCACGGCGCTTCGGGTGATCACCAGCATGATGATGAAAATCAATGTGGCGGCGGCAATTCCGGCGATCATCAGGTCGATGTTGGAGCCGTCGTGCATGTCCTTGTACGTCGCGGCGGTGCCGCCGAGGTAGACCTTGGCGCCCTCCCAGGGCGTGCCCTTGATCGCCTCGTGCACGGCCTGCTTGATCGGTTCGATGTGGCTGATGCCTTCGGGGGTCGCCGGGTCGCCCTCATGGGAGATGATCAACCGGACCGCGTGCCCGTCCGGTGAGATGAACTGTTTGAGACCCCGTGCGAAATCCGGGCTCTTGAACGCCTCCGGCGGAAGGTAGAACGTGTCGTCGTTCTTCGCTTTGTCGAAGGCATCGCCCTGGGCGGTGGCATTGTCGGACTGCGCTCTGGCCTGTTCGTTGAGGCCCATGGTGGTTGCGTAGTTCGACATGATGGTGTCGAGGTTGCGCTGCTGACTCTCGATCTGCGGCGGTATCAGCGCCACCAGCTTCGGCTGGATCTGATCCAACTTGTCCAGGTTCGCGCTGAGGTCCACGATGTTCTGGGCCACCTGGTCGATGCCGTCGAGCGCGTTGAAGACCGACCGGAGCGCCCAGCACACCGGAATGTCATAGCAGTGCCTCTCCCAGTAGAAGAAGCTGCGGATCGGCCGGAAGAAGTCGTCGAAGTTGGCGATGTCGTCGCGCAATGCCTCGGTGATCCTCACGGTTTCTTTGGTGAGCCTGGTGGTTTCGTGCGTCGTGTTGCTGAGGTCCTGGGTGACCTGCATCTGCTCGTGCAACGTCGCCATCGTCTTGCGCAGCTCGTCGGCCTGCTTGAGCAGGTTCTTCGCCTGTTCGTCTTGATAGTGCTGGGTCTGGATCCGCGCTGCGGCTTGCGCACCCATCTGAAAACCGAGGGTGCTGTGGTCGAGCGGCGTGCCCAATGGCCGGGTAATGGTCTGCACCCGGCCGATACCGGGAATGTGGAAGACCGCCTTGGCGACCTTGTCCAGGACCAGGAAGTCGGCCGGGTTGCGCAGGTCGTGATCGGTCTCGATCATCAACAGCTCGGGATTGAGCCGAGCCTGGTCGAAGTGCCGGTCCGCGGCGGCATAACCGACGTTGGCCGGGGTGTCCGCCGGCAGGAAGTGGCGTTGGTCGTAGTCCGTCTTGTAACCGGGCAGGGCGAGCAGACCAACCAATGCGACCCCGATGGTCACCGCGAGAACCGGTGCGGGCCAGCGGACGACCGCGGTGCCGATGCGACGCCAGCCCCGGGTCTGCAGCTTGCGCTTCGGGTCGAGCAGCTTGAAGAACGATGCCACCGTCAGGACCGCCGGAGCCAGCGTCAAAGCCGCCAACACCGCGACCAGCATGCCGACCGCACAAGGCACCCCCAGCGACTCGAAGTACGGCAGCCGGCAGAAGCTCAGGCAGTACATCGCGCCGGCGATGGTCAGGCCCGACCCGAGGACGACATGCGCGGTGCTGTGGAACATGGTGTAGAAGGCTTGTTCGCGGGTCTCGCCGAGGCCGCGCGCCTCGTGGTAGCGGCCGACCACGAAGATCGCGTAATCCGTCCCGGCGGCGATCGCCATCAGCACCAGCATGTTGTTGGCGAACGTGGAAAGCCCCATGACGCCGTAGTTACCGAGCGTCGCGACGACGCCCCGAGCCGCGGCCAACTCGATGAACACCATCGCCAGCATGATCAGCATGGTGATGACCGAGCGGTAGACGAACAGCAGCATCACCACGATCACCAAGAAAGTGATGAGAGTGACGATCGCGACGCCCTTCTCGCCCGCGTGGGACTGATCGGCGAACAGCGGACCCGGGCCGGTGACGTAAGCCTTGATTCCCGGCGGCGCGGGCACCGAGTCCACGATCTTGCGGAGGGCCAGGGCAGACTCGTTCGCCTGCCCGCCGCCCATGTTGCCGGCGAGGTAGACCTGGACGTACGCGGCCTTTTGATCGTGGCTCTGGGAACCCGCCGCCGTCAGCGGATCACTCCAGAAATCCTGCACGTGCTGAACGTGTATCTTGTCTTGCTCGGCGCGCCTGACGATCTCGTCGTAGTAGCGGTGTGCTTCGGCCCCGAGTGGCTTGTCGCCCTCCAGCAAGATCATGGCCGAGTTGTCGGAGTTGAACTCTTTGAACGTCGATCCGACTTTCATCATCGACTGAAAGGACGCCGCGGCAGTCGGACTCATCGACACCGAGTGCGTTTTGGCGACGACCTCCAGCTGTGGCGAGATGGTGTTGGTGACGAAGACAATGCCCAACCACACCAGGACGATCGGCAGGGGGAGCCGATGGATCATCCGCGGCAGGAACGGCGGGATCAGCGGCTGATCGACGCGCGGCGGAGCCTCGCTCGGCTCGCTCATGCGGACTTGTCCAGGCAGTAGACGAAGGGATTCACGGTTTCGTTGGAATCCGAGCGATTCGGGGCCTTGATGACGTCACCGTGCCCGTCGTGGTTGTTCACGACGAACCGGCAGGCGATCCAGCTGCCGTCTCCTTGCGCCACCAGGTTTGCCGGGATGCCGGGCTTCGTTGAACTCAATGTTTTGCTCCAGGGCAAGGGCACGTTCAGTGCCTGCTGCGGATGGGTGTTTTCGTCGAGGTAGTTGATGGTTGCGGTGCTGCCCGGTGAGCCCCAGACCTCGAGCGTGATCGTCTTGGCGTTGAACTGGTCGAGGACCTCGCCCGAGGTGCCACCACCGAACGAACCGCTGTGAACGCCGAAGACGCCGTGCAAGCGGTATACGACGAATCCCGACACCGCGACGACGGCTGCGATCGTGAGCACCAGCCAGAAGCGCCCCAAGATCCCCTTTTTCTTGGCGTGCTGCGGGGCGACATTTTTGCCCTCGCCGCCGGCGGAACCCTGCTTCTGCAGCGGCTCGGTTCTCGGCTCAGTCGTCGTCATCGGCGCTTGAAGTCCTTCACTGGTTGCAGTTCGCCAAGCCATGGCGCCCCCTCCCTTCTGCGTTCATTCCGAACCCGACATGAGGCCGATGCACGTCGCGGTCAGCAAGCGGGTGAGGGCGGACGCGAAGTCCAGGTTCCACTCCGGCGGAATCACTTCCGGCTCCTCGGCGTAGGCGTCGGTCAGGCGCTCCGGTGGGTTGGCGACCTGCCACAGCGTCGCCGCCAGCGAGTACGCGGCCAGCAGGATGTCCAGCGACCCCGAGCGGCCGAGTTCCGGCAGCGCACTCTCGATGGATTCGGCGAGCGAGAGCGTGGCGGCGGTGCTGATCCGCTTGACCTCGACGACCCGCTCCGCGTCGACCTCGTGTTCGAGGTGCAGGTGCAGGTTGGCCAGCAGGTCGCAGAACAGCGGGTCGTCGGCCAGGGCTTCGGCCAGCGTCTCGGCGATTCTCGACGGCGACTTCGGCCCGGGCTCGGCCAGCTTGTCGGACACGGTGGTCGACCAGCGCACCCACCCTTCGGCGGACAGGTGCAGCAGGACTTCCTTGTGCGAGCTGAAGTAGCGGCGGACCGCGGAGTAGTGAATGCCGGCCCGGCTGGCGACGGCGGTCAGGGTGACCGAGGCGACGCCCGTCTCGAGCGCCAGCGAGCGCGCGGCTTCCACGAGTGCCTCCGCACGTTGGCGCTTCTTCTCCTCGGTGCGGGCGCGCTGGAAGGTGAGTTGCGCCACCGGCAGAGCGTAACGCACATGGTGTGATTTGTATAACGCACGGGACGTGATTTGTGCCCGATCACTGAACCGTTCGCGGCGGGGAAAGGTGTATATGGGTATGCACACCATCGCGCTCATCGGCTTCGTCGGCGGCCTCATCACCGGCATCTCGCCGTGCATCCTGCCGGTGCTGCCGGTGCTCCTGCTATCGGGCGCGGGCAGCACCCGGGGGATCAGCGCCGCCGCACGGCCCTACCTGGTGATCGCCGGCCTGGTGTGCAGCTTCTCCGTGGCCACGCTGGTCGGCTCCGGTTTGCTGACGGCGCTGCATCTGCCGCAGGATGCGATCCGGTGGGCGGCCCTGGTGGTGTTGGTGCTGATCGGCCTGGGATTGATCTTCCCGCCGTTGCAGCACCTGATCGAGCGACCGTTCGCGTACCTGCCGCAGCGTCAAATCGGCGCCAACGCAGACGGTTTCGGGCTCGGCCTGGCGCTGGGCGCGCTGTATGTGCCCTGCGCGGGCCCGGTGCTCGCGGCGATCGTGGTCGCCGGCGGCACGCAATCGATCGGGCCCGGCGCGCTGGTGTTGACCGGGACGTTCGCGCTGGGCAATGCGCTGCCGCTGCTGGCATTCGCCCTCGCCGGGCGGCGCGTCGCCGAACGCGTCGCCGCGTTCCGCCGCCGCCGGCGCGCGATTCAGGTCGCCGGCGGGATCATGATGGTGGTGCTGGCCGTGGCGCTGGTCTTCAACCTGCCGGCGATGTTGCAGCGCGCCATCCCCGACTACACCACGGCGATGCAGAGCAAGATCGGCGCCGACGACCTCCAGCGCACGCTGAACCCCGCCCCGGCGTCGCCGCCGCCCGGATCGAGCGGCTTGCGGCTGAGCCCGACCGGGGCGAGCGCCACCGGCGCGCTGACCGACTGCCTGGACGGCGCCACCCAGTTGCAGCAGTGCGGCCCCGCCCCCGCCATCGCCGGCATCGCCGAGTGGCTGAACACCCCGGACGGCCAACCGCTCGACCGGGCGGCGGTGCGCGGCAAAGTGGTCCTCGTCGACTTCTGGGCCTACTCCTGCATCAATTGCCAGCGCGCGATCCCGCATGTCGTGGACTGGTACAACCGCTACCGCGACAGCGGATTCGTCGTCGTCGGCGTGCACACCCCCGAGTACGCCTTCGAACGGGTCCCGTCCAACGTGGCCAGCGGCGCCGCCGGACTGCACATCACCTACCCTGTCGCGCTCGACAACGACTACACGACCTGGAACAACTTCTCGAACCTGTACTGGCCGGCCGAGTACCTGATCGACGCCAACGGAACGGTCCGGCACACCAAATTCGGGGAGGGCGACTACGACGGGACCGAGAAGCTCATCCGCGACCTATTGGTCGACGCCCACCCCGGCGCCCAACTGCCCGCGGCGACGCGGGCGCCCGACACCACCCCGCAGACTCGGCTAACGCCCGAGACCTACCTTGGCGTCGAGCGGGCCGGAAACTACGGCGGCACAGGCGATTACAAGGCGGGCACCGCGACGTTCGACTACCCGCCGCAGTTGGCCGGCGACAGGTTCGCGCTAGCCGGACGGTGGAAGCTCGACGACCAGGGCGCCACCGCCGACAGCGACGACGCGGCCATCCGGCTGGACTACACCGCCAAGGACGTCTACGTCGTCGCCGGCGGCACGGGCACTCTCACGGTGACCCGGGACGGCAAGAGCACCACGACGGCGATCGGCGGACCGCCCAACCTGCACCAGATCGTGGCCGACGAAGCCGCGCGCAGCGACCGGCTCGACATGCGGGTCAGCCCTGGGCTGCAAGTCTTTTCGTTCACCTTCGGCTAGCTCGCGGGCGTCTTGCGCAGGCCGCCCAGCATGGCGACGAGCACGCCGGCGACCGCCAGGGCCACGCCGGTGAGCAGCGTCAGGTTGAGCCACTGGTGCAGGCTCGCCTCGGCGTGGCCGGCCATGGCCTCGGCGATACGGCGGATGTCGCCGGTGGTGTGGTTGAGCGCGGCGCCGACGTAGCGGCGGCCGACCTCGATGCCCGCCCATCCGCCCGCGCCGACCAGCAGCGCGCAGACCCCCAGGCTGGTGAGCGCCTTGCCGCGGCGCCGGGCGGTGGCCAGCGTCAGCACGGCGCAGACCACGCTGAGGGCCGCCGCGCCGACGCTCACCCACGGCCCCCAGGTGGCGAGCGGGCTGAGCCGGCCCGGCCGCAGCGATCGCGGCGCCGACGCCGTCAGCGGAACGCTCAGCGTCGCAGGCACTTCCACGTTGTGGCTGCTCAGTATCCGCGCCACCGACTCGTCCTGCAGCATCGGCGCCACATCGATCGCCCACGATCCGCCGGCCCCGTCGGCGCTGAACAACCAGCGGTGCGCCGCCCGGTTGGCCCGGGCGAACAGCGCCGGAAAGGCCGGCCCGGCGGTGAACGCGGCGGCGGCCCGGTGCAGCTGCGCGGCGTCGACCGCTCGGCGTCCCCCGGTGCGATCCGCGATGAGGGCGAGCGCGCGGTTGGTCAGTTCGTCCGCGGCCGCGGACTGCAGCGCGGGATCGCCGGCGGCCCGCTGGGCCAGCGCGGCGTAGCCGGCCTCGCTGACGACGTTGCACTGCAGCCACGCCGCCGGGACCGCCACGGCCAGCGCGACGGTGGTCGCCAGCCACAGCACCACCCGAAAGACCGCGGACAGGAATCGCACGCTGCGAAAACCCAAGCCCTACGGCGCGATTCCGCGAACGTAGGCGGCCTGGCCCAGGTGCTGGGCGCAGTCGTCGATGATGCTCACCAACCGCGCGCTGGCCGTCACCGGCGGGTCCCAGTTGGTGTCGACCACCCGCTCCAGCTCGGCGGCGGTCACGCCGGCGACGTACTCGAGGGTGAGCTTGTGCACCGCGTGGTAGTAGCCCGACAGCAGGTCCACGGGCGCCCTGACCTTGCCGACCTGCTCGGGGCCGTGCCCGTAGCCGGTGTCGTTGCGCGGCAGGTCGAGCCCGAACCGGTCCACCCAGCCGTCGCGCAGCCACACCTGCTCGACGCCGGCCACGTCGGCCAGCTGGATGTCCTGCACCCGCGCGCTGTGCCACAGCAACCAGGCGATGCTGTTGGCGTCCGGGGTGACTCGATAGTTGGCGACCTCCTCGGTCAGCCCGTCGGCGATCCCGTCGACGTGTTCGATCAACCGGGTGAAGGAGTCGCGGAGCAGTTCTTGGGCGGCGGAGTCGGGGCTGGAGGTGTTGGCCATACCAGCGACATTAGATCCTGGCACCACCGGCGGGCGCGGTCGTAGATTATTTGGATGACCTACGACCTCATCATCCGCAACGGCACCATCGTCGACGGGCTGGGCGGTGAGCCGATCGTCGGCGACGTCGCGGTGAAAGACGGCATCATTGAGGCGGTCGGACACGTCAACGGCCACACCGCCGCACGCGAAATCGACGCCACCGGGCTGCTCGTCACGCCGGGCTTCGTCGACCTGCACACCCACTACGACGGCCAGTCCATCTGGTCGGAACGCCTCACGCCGTCGTCGGCGCACGGGGTGACCACCGTGGTCATGGGCAACTGCGGGGTGGGCTTCGCCCCGTGCCGGCAGGAGGACCACGACGTGCTCGTCGACGTGATGGCCGGCGTGGAGGACATCCCCGGCGTCGTCATGACCGACGGCCTGCCCTGGACGTGGGAGACGTTCCCCGAATACCTGGACGCGCTGGACGCCGGCCGACGTGACATCGACGTCGCCGCGTACCTGCCGCACTCCCCGCTGCGGGTCTACGTGATGGGCGAGCGCGGCGCCAACCGCGAGCCGGCCACCGCCGAGGACCTGGCGAAGATGCGGGCGCTGGCCAAGGAGGCGATCGAGGTCGGGGCGCTGGGCTTCGCGTCGTCGCGGCTGACCATCCACAAAACGGAAAGCGGTTCGCCCATCCCGAGTTACGACGCGGCGCGCGAGGAGATCGAGGAGATCGCCCGCGGTGTCGTCGACGGGGGCGGGGGCCTGCTGCAGTTCGTGCCGGACATCCCGTCGGGGGGCTACGAACCGGTGCTGCAGATGGTGTTCGACGTGGCCGAGGATGTCGGCCTGCCGCTCACGTTCACGCTCGTGGTCGCCAACGCCGGCGACCCGACGTGGCCGGACGCCATCACCATGATCGAGAAGGCCAACGCGGCCGGGGGCGACATCACCGCGCAGCTGCTGCCGCGACCGATCGGGTTGATCATCGGGCTGCAGCTGTCCGCCAACCCGTTCGTGCTCTACCCGAGCTACCGGGAGATCGCGCACCTGCCGCTGGCCGAGCGGGTCGCCGAGATGCGCAAGCCGGAGGTGCGCGCCCGCATCCTGGCCGACAAGCCCGGCGTCGGTCACCCGATCCTCTACGTGGCGCAGATGTGGGACTGGATCTTCCCGCTGGGTGACAACCCGGACTACGAGCCGGACCCGTCGACCAGCATCGGGGCCCGGGCCCGCGCCCGCGGGGTCGACCCGATGGAGGAGGCCTACGACCGGCTGCTCGACGACGAGGGCCGCGCCATGCTGTTGGTGGCCACCAGCAACCTGCAGGGCAATTCGCTGGACACCGTCGGCGAGCTGCTGCACCGCGACGACGTGGTCCTGGGGCTCGGCGACGGCGGCGCGCACTACGGGATGATCTGCGACGCCAGCTATTCGACGTACTTCCTGGCGCACTGGGCCCGCGACCGCAAGTCCGGGCGGTTCACCGTGCCGGAGGCGGTCCGCGAACTCACCTCGGTGCCGGCCCGCATCGCCGGGCTGGGCGACCGCGGCCGCATCGCCGTCGGGTACAAGGCCGACCTGAACGTCATCGATCACGCCGCGCTGCGGCTGCACAAGCCGGTCATCAGCTACGACCTGCCCGCCGGCGGGCGGCGCCTGGACCAGACCGCCGACGGGTACGTCGCCACCGTCGTCGCCGGCGAGGTGATCGCGGAAAACGGCGTGCCGACCGACGCCCGCCCCGGCAGATTGGTCCGTGGGCGGCAGCCCCGGCCAGCAGCCCGGCAATAACGCCACCGCAACGGCCGGATCCCGGGTAAGTTAAGCCGGTGACGAGCCCGCATTTTGCGTGGTTGCCGCCAGAAATCAACTCGGCACGAATCCATTCGGGTCCCGGAGCCGGGCCGTTGCTTGCTGCCGCGGAAGCCTGGGACGGCCTTGCCGAGGACCTGGCATCGTCAGCATCGTCGTTTTCTTCGGTCACGTCAAACCTTGCCAACGGGTCCTGGCAGGGCCCGTCGTCGGCGGCGATGATGGCCCTCGCCACGCATTATGTGAGCTGGCTCAGCGCCGCGGCGGCGCAGGCGGAGGCGGTGTCCAGTCAGGCCTCGGCCGTCGCGGCCGCGTTCGAGGGTGCCCTGGCGGCGACGGTCCAGCCGGCGGTGGTCGCGGCCAACCGCGCCCTGGCGCAGGCGCTGGCGGCCAGCAATCATCTGGGTCAGAACACCCCCGCGATCGCCGACATCGAGGCCGCCTATGACCAGATGTGGGCGTCGGACGTCGCGGCGATGTACGGGTACCACGCCGACGCGTCGGCGGCCGTGGAGAAATTGGCGCCCTGGCAGCAGGTCCTGCAGAACCTCGGTTTCCACTTCAGCAGCAGCGGCCAGCTGACATTCGGCCTGCCGGCGGCGCGGGTTCCGCGCACGCTGTAGCGGCCCGGCCCGCGCCTATCCTGGAGCACCATGCGCACCAAGAAGAGGGTGGACATCGAGCGGCTGGGGGCGGCTCTCCCCGGCTACCCGTACGCCTACCTGGTCACGGTGGACGACGACTATCGCGTGCACACCGTGACGGTCGAGCCGCAAATGCGCGAGGCGCGGATCGACGTCGGTCTGATCGGCGGTCGCACGCAGCAGAATCTGGCCCGGCGCCGCGACGTCACCCTGCTGTGGCCCCCGACGGAGCCCGGCGGCTATTCGCTGATCGTCGACGGCGCCGCGGAGGTGACCCCGGCCGGGGATGCCGTCCGCCTCGAGGTGACGCCCACCCGCGCGCTGCTGCACCGCGATGCCGACCCCGATTCGCCGGAGGCGGCCAAGGGCTGCCTGCACGACTGCGTGGTGTTCTCGCTGCCGGGTTAGGGCGCGCCGTACAGTCTCATCCGTGAGCCGCGTCGCACCGCTCGCCCCGCCGTGGAGCGAGGAAGATGCCGCCGGAATCAACAGCTGGGGTCATCCGGACCGCAGCTATGAGCCGCTGCTGCTGGTGCGCTGCCTGCAGCGCCACCCGGCGCTGGCCACCCGGTTGCGCAAGCTCGGTGAATCGCTCTATGTCGCAGCGCTTTTGCCGGCCCGAGTCCGAACGATCGCGATCCTGCGCATCTGTGCGCTGGTCGGTTGCGAGTACGAATGGGGCGGGCAGGCGGCGTTCTGGGGCCCGATCGCGGGCGTCAGCGACGACGAGTGCGACGCGCTGGTCACCAGCGACGCCGACGATCCGCGGTGGAGTCCGGCCGAGCGAACGCTGATCGGGGCGGTGGACGAGCTCGAGGCCACCGGCTCGTGGTCGGAGGCGACCTGGACGGCGTTGGGCCGCAACCTCAGTGACGAGTAGCGGATCGAATTGCTCACCGCAGTCGGCTGGTATCGCACCATCTGCACGCTGTGCAACGCGCTCGCGCTTGACGTGGAGGGCTGGATGCGGCGCTGGCCCTCAGCTCGCTGACCGGTCCCTTTTGAGGCCCGGATGCTGGTTCTTCAACAGCGGCAGCAGCACCCGTCGCGGCATGAACTGGAAAAGCCGGGTGGAGAGCCGGCTCGGCAGCCCGGCGATGACCGTGCCGCGGTCATGCTCGAGCGCGTCGACCCCGGTGCGCGCCACGTCGCGCGACGGCATCCACATGAACTTCGGGAAGGCGTCGGCGAATGTGCGCTCGTCCATGCCGGCGTTCTTGAGGAACTCGGTGCGCACCGGCCCCGGGCACAGCAGCGCGACGGTGACACCGGTGCCGGCGAGCTCACCGCGCACCCCCTCGGTGTAGGTCTTCACGAACGCCTTCGTGGCGGCGTAGCCCGCTTGCCCCGGGAAGGGGTGGTAGCCCGCGGTGGATCCGACGTTGAGGATCGCGCCGCGGCCGCGTGGCACCATCCGCTGCACGGCGCGGGTGGTCAGGTCGATGACCGCCTCGACGTTGACCCGCACCTGGGCGATCTCGTCGTCGACGCGCGTCTTCGCCACCGAGCCGATGGTGCCGATGCCGGCGTTGTTGACGAGGATGTCGGTGGTCAGCCCGCGGCGCTCCACCTCGTCGAGGAGGCCGGCGCGGGCTGTCGCGTCCGCGATATCGCAGGCGATCACTTCGACGCGCACACTTTGCGCCAGTTCTTCGGCCAGCTCCCGCAGCCGGTCTTCGCGGCGGGCGACCAGTGTGACGCCGTGGCCGCGGTCGGCCAGCTCGCGCGCGATGTCGGCCCCGATGCCCGACGATGCGCCGGTCACGACGGCGGTGCTGGTGGGCGAGGGGGTCGGAAGGGCCACGCGGTCAAACGTACAAGGCGGGCCAGCGCCGAACGTGAAACCGGGGCGGAAAAGTCGCCGAAATCCCGCCCTGAGCTCACGCTCGGCGGACACGAAAAAGCCCGGCCTGCAAAGCAGACCGGGCTTTTCGTTGACTTCCTAGAAGTCCATCCCGCCCATTCCGCCGGTCGGGTCGCCCGCGGGAGCGGCCGCCTTCTCCGGCTTGTCGGCGACGACGGCCTCGGTGGTCAGGAACAGCGCCGCGATGGACGCCGCGTTCTGCAGCGCCGAGCGGGTCACCTTCACCGGGTCGGCAACGCCGGCCTTGAGCAGGTCCTCGTACTCACCGGTGGCGGCGTTCAGGCCGGTACCGGCGGGCGAGTTGCGGACCTTCTCGGCCACCACTCCGGGCTCCAGGCCACCATTGAAGGCGATCTGCTTCAGCGGAGCCTCGAGCGCCACCCGCACGATGTTGACGCCGGTCGCCTCGTCGCCGGACAGCTTCAGCTCGTCCAGGGCCGGGGCCGCGTGCAGCAGGGCCACGCCACCACCGGCGACGATGCCCTCCTCGACGGCCGCCTTGGCGTTGCGGACCGCGTCCTCGATGCGGTGCTTGCGCTCCTTGAGCTCCACCTCGGTGGCGGCGCCGGCCTTGATCACCGCAACACCGCCGGCCAGCTTGGCCAGTCGCTCCTGCAGCTTCTCGCGGTCGTAGTCGGAGTCGCTGTTCTCGATCTCCTGGCGGATCTGGGCCACGCGCCCGGCGATGGCGTCGGTGTCACCGGCGCCCTCGACGATGGTGGTCTCGTCCTTGGTGACGACGACCTTGCGGGCCTTGCCGAGCAGGGCGACGTCGGCGCTCTCCAGCGACAGGCCGACCTCCTCGCTGATCACCTGGCCACCGGTGAGGATCGCCATGTCCTGCAGCATCGCCTTGCGGCGGTCACCGAAGCCGGGGGCCTTGACCGCCACCGACTTGAAGGTGCCGCGGATCTTGTTGACGACCAGGGTGGAAAGCGCCTCGCCCTCGACGTCCTCGGCGATGATCAGCAGCGGCTTGCCGGCCTGGATGACCTTCTCCAACAGCGGCAGCAGGTCCTTGACCGTCGACACCTTCGAGCTGACCAGCAGGATGTAGGGGTCCTCCAGGACCGCTTCCTGCCGCTCGGCGTCGGTGACGAAGTAGCCCGAGATGTAGCCCTTGTCGAACCGCATGCCCTCGGTGAGCTCGAGCTGCAGGCCGAAGGTGTTGGACTCCTCGACGGTGATGACGCCCTCGTTGCCGACCTTGTCCATCGCCTCGGCGATCAGGTCACCGATCGACTGGTCGCCCGCGGAAATCGCCGCGGTGGCGGCGATCTGGTCCTTGGTCTCGACCTCCTTGGCCGACTTGAGCAGGGTCTCGGTGACCTTCTCGACCGCCTTCTCGATGCCGCGCTTGAGGCTCAGCGGGTTGGCGCCCGCCGCGACGTTGCGCAGGCCCTCCTTGACCAGCGCCTGGGCCAGCACCGTGGCCGTCGTCGTGCCGTCACCGGCGACGTCGTCGGTCTTCTTGGCGACTTCCTTGACCAGCTCGGCGCCGATCTTCTCGTACGGGTCCTCCAGCTCGATCTCCTTGGCGATGGACACACCATCGTTGGTGATCGTGGGGGCGCCCCACTTCTTCTCCAGGACGACGTTGCGGCCCTTGGGACCCAACGTCACCTTTACCGCGTCGGCGAGGGCGTTGAGCCCCCGCTCGAGGCCGCGACGGGCCTCTTCGTCATAAGCGATGATCTTGGACATTGCGAAGTGAATCCTCCGGTTGGGGGTTACACGTCTTTGGCCGGACGCAGTGCCCGCGACGGACGACCGCAGCTGTGTTCGGCTTCGGTCTCACCGTCCCGACCTAGCACTCACTGGTCGCGAGTGCCAAAGTCATTCTTAGCACTCGCCTATGCCGAGTGCAAGAACAGTTGTCCCCTATCGCGGCGGGCGTAAACCGTCGATGACGACGCCGGTCGCCCGCTCGGCCAGCGCCGAGTCGTACGCCTGCATCGCCTGGCATCCGACGAGGATCGCCTTCACATCCCGCATGTCGATGTCCCGCCGCGCCGTGCCCGCTTCCTGCGCGGCGCGCAGCAGCTCGCCGAGCATCGCCTTGAAGGCGTCTTCCGCCTCGGGCGCGGCGCAGGCGACGTCGATCCCGTAGCCGGCCAGGGCGTCGACCAGGCCGCGGTCCGCGGCCCCCCACTGCAACACCAGCGAACGCAGGAAGGCGAAGAGCGCCTCCCCCGGGCCCTCGGACTCCAACAGGGCGCGCCCGTCGTCGACCATCCTGCCCATGCGGTCCGCGATGACCGCGGTGAACAGCGCCTCCTTCGTCGGGAAGTGCCGGTAGACGGTGCCGGCCCCGACCCCGGCACGCCGGGCGATCTCGTCGATCGGCACGGACAAGCCCTCGGCCGCAAAGGTTTCGTAGGCCACGTCCAGCACGCGGGCGCGGTTGCGCGCCGCGTCGGCGCGCAACGGCCGTGTCGGTTGCGCCATCTGTTCTTCACCATCCAGCCGTTGACAAAACGGGGCGCACGTTCCGTATAGTAGGGCAACCGGAGCGCTCGCCCCGTTTATCTTAATAGGTTAGGAGCCTTCCATGGCCAAATGGACCGCAGCGGACATCCCCGACCAGGCCGGCCGCGTCGCCGTCATCACCGGGGCCAACACCGGCCTGGGTTACGAGACCGCCGCCGCGCTGGCCGACCACGGCGCCCGCGTCGTGCTGGCCGTGCGCAACCTGGACAAGGGCAAGGACGCCGCCGCCCGGATCGCCGCCAAGAGCCCCGGCGCCGACGTGGTGCTGCAGGAGCTCGACCTGACGTCGCTGGACTCCGTCCGCGCGGCGGCCGAACGGCTCAAGTCCGACTACGACCACATCGACCTGCTGATCAACAACGCCGGCGTCATGTACACGCCGAAGGAAACCACCAAGGACGGCTTCGAGCTGCAGTTCGGCACCAACCACCTGGGCCACTTCGCGCTCACCGGCCTGCTGCTGGAGCGGCTGCTGCCGGTCCCCGGATCGCGGGTCGTGACGGTGAGCAGCATGGGCCACCGCATCCTCGCCGACATCCACTTCGACGACCTGCAGTGGGAGCGCTCTTACAACCGGGTCGCAGCCTATGGGCAGGCCAAGCTGGCCAACCTGCTGTTCACCTACGAACTGCAGCGCAAGCTCGCCCCCCACGGCACGACGATCGCCGCCGCCGCCCACCCCGGCGGGTCGAACACCGAGCTGGGCCGCTACACGCCCACGGTGTTCCGGCCGCTCGTCAACGTGTTCTTCTCGGTGATCGCTCAGGACGCGGCCATGGGCGCCCTTCCCACGCTGCGGGCCGCGACCGACCCGGGCGTGCTCGGCGGCCAGTACTACGGCCCCGACGGATTCGCCGAGACCCGCGGCTATCCCAAGCTCGTCGGGTCCAGCGAGAAGTCCCACGACGTCGACATGCAGCGGCGGTTGTGGGCGGTGTCGGAGGAACTCACCGGCGTCACGTATCCCCTCAACTGAGGTCGAGCAGCTGCTCGTAGAAGCCGCCGAAGCCGCGGGCCCGGTCGGCCAGGTGGATCTCCAGGATCCAATGGCAGACGCGGCCGGCCGGGTCCGTGCGCCGCATCGGCCTGTTCGACCCGGGCGCGATGTACCACTGGACGCCCGGGCCGGCGATCTTGCGGTGCGGGAACTCCCCGACCAGGTGCCCGGCGATGGAGCTGGCGAAGTCGAAACCCTCGGCGTGCGCGACGCCGACGACGAAGTCGTACAGCTCGGCCCCGGTGACGTCCGGGTGCTCGTCGAAGTACTCGCGGCCGGCCTGCCACACCCGGGGCAGCGCGTCGCGGAGCGACGTTTTGTCCGGGTCGTCGCCGAGCACGAAGGTGCGGCCGAAGTCGGCCTCCCACTCGGCGAAGATGGGCCCCAGGTCGAGGAAGACGACGTCGCCGTCGGCGACGACCCGGTCCGGCGGCCGCTCGTTGAACGGTTGCAGCGTGTTCTCCCCCGCCCGCACGATCCGCCGGTGCCAGTGCCGGGTGACGCCGAGCAGCTCCGCGGCGAGTTCGTTGATCTCGTCGGACAGCTGCATCTCCGAGACGCCCGGGCGGATCATGGCGCGCCGCTCGATCTCGTCGAACAGCCGCTCCGCCCCGGCCTGCGCGTCCAGCAGCCGTTCCACCCGCACCTGTTCGTCCGCCCCCTGCACACCGGCGATGCTAACTGGCAGGCTGGGCAGATGTCTTTCGTCGTGCCGCCGTATCCGCCGCCCCGCTACACCGCCGACCAGCCCGAGGTCAGCGCCTGGCTCAAGCGGGCCGACTCGCCGCCCGACTATGAAACCGGGGGCGTCAAGTACCACTACCTGGCCAACCAGCGCGACACCGGCGGCGACTACGGGCTCTACCGGGTCGACATCCCCGCGGGCGGCGGCGGCCCCGGGCCGCACTTTCACCGGGCGATGTCCGAGGCGTTCTTCGTGCTGTCCGGGACGATGAAGCTCTACGACGGCACCCAGTGGGCCGACGGCCGGCAGGGCGACTTCCTCTATGTGCCGCCGGGCGGCGTCCACGGCTTCCGCAACGGGGCCGACGACGAGCCGGCGTCCATCCTGATGCTGTTCGCCCCGGGCGCCCCCCGGGAGGCCTACTTCGAAGGCTTCGCGGCGCTGGCCGACATGACCGACGACGAACGCAGGGAGTGGTTCGTTCGCCACGACAACTACTGGATCCAGTAGTCGGCGTCGACCAGTTTGCGGGTGCGCTCGAAGAAAGTCCGCCCGCTGTAAGGGAATTGGGTGACCACCTTCCCGCTGGAATGCCGGAAGTAGTTGTCGCACGCCAACCACACCTTGCCCGCCATGGCGGCCTGGATCTCGTCGTTGTAGCGGCGCTGCGCGTCTGGAGTCACCTCGACGGTGCGCGCGCCGCGACGGTTCAGCACGTCGAGGATGTGCCGGACGAACGTGGTCTGCGCCTCGTGGATGTAGATGATCGAGTTGACGCCGTTCGTGTTGGGGCCGTACAGCGTGAAGAAGTTCGGGTAGCCGGCCACCAGTGTGCCCAGGTAGGCCTCGGCGCCGTCGCGCCACACGTCGGCGAGACGACGGCCGCCGGTTCCGTACACGTCGATGCTGGCCAGATAGTCGGCGGCGGTGAACCCGGTGCCGTAGATGATGGTGTCGACGGGGTGCTCGACGCCGTCGGCGGTGCGCACGCCGCGCTCGGTCAGCTCGGCGATCGCGGTCGTGTCCAGGGAGACGTTGGGCAGCGCGAACGTGGGGTACCAGTCGCGCGACATCAGCGGCCGTTTGCAGCCGGCGGGGTAGTCCGGCGTCAGCTTGGCGCGCAGCTCCGGGTCGGCGACCTTGCGCATCAGGTAGCTGCGGGCCAGCTCGGTCGCCTCCCGGGTCTGGGCGGCGTCGACGTCGAAGCTGGCCGACTCGTAGGCGTCGAAGGCCTCGTCGCGCAGCTTGCGCGCGGCGGCCGGGTCGCGTTCGAACAACTCGTGCTGCTCGGGGGTGAACGGGAAGTCGAAGCGGGGCGCGATCCAGATCGGCGTCCGCTGAAACACGGTCAGGTGCGCGGTTTCTCGCGCGATCGCGGGCACGTACTGGATCGCGCTGGCGCCGGTGCCGATGGAGGCGACCCGTTCCCCGGCCGTCGACTTGGTGTGGTCCCAGCGCGCGGAGTGGAATCGGCGGCCCCGGAACCGCCGCGTCCCGGGGATGTCGGGGATGTGGGGCACGTCGAGCATTCCCACGGCGCTGACCACCACGTCGAACTCGTGCTCGGTGCCGTCGTCGTCGGTCAGCGTCCAGCGGCGCCGGGTGTCCGACCAGCGCGCGCTGGTGATCGCGGTGTTCGCCCGCAGCCGCGCACCCAGCCCGTGCCCGGCGGCCACGTTCTCGAGGTAGGCCAGGATCTCGGGCTGGTTGGCGTAGGTCTTGCTCCACCGCGGGTTGGGCGCGAAGGAGTACGAGTACAGGTGCGACGGGACGTCGCACGCCGCGCCCGGGAAGGTGTTGTGCCGCCAGGTCCCGCCGAAGCCGTCGGCCCGGTCGAAGAGGGTGAACCGGTAGCCGCCCTCGGCCAGCTGGATGCCCATGGCGATGCCGCCGGCGCCCGCGCCGATGATCCCGACGGTCGGCCGCTCACCCATTCGGGCCCGACACGTCGCGGGCGAACGCCACGGCGGCCTCGCAATCCGGAACGCACACCCGGGTGTGGACCACTCCGGTAACCACGTTCTCGACTCTACGTCGGCACGCCCGCCTCACCGGGTCGGCCCGGGAAATCCGACCGGCCGATAATGGCCGGGTGCGGTCGGTAACTGAGCATCAACGTGTCGTAGCCGAACTCATCCGGGCCCGGCCGGCGGCCACCGCCGCGCTGGCCGAGGCGCAAGGGCTGGTGCTGGCCGAGGATGTGGTCGCGCGGCTGGCGTTGCCGGTCTTCGACAACTCCGCGATGGACGGGTACGCGGTGCGGGCCGAGGAGACGTCCGGCGCCACCGCCGAGACGCCGGTGGTGCTCGAAGTCGCCGAGGACATTCCCGCCGGGCGCACCGACGAGTTGACGCTGCGACCGAACACCGCGCACCGCATCATGACGGGTGCGCCGCTGCCCGCCGGTGCGACGGCCGTCGTGCCGGTCGAAGACACCGACGGCGGTGTGGAGGTGGTGTCGATCCGCGCGCCGCGTTCGGCCGGCGCGCACATCCGCCGGGCGGGCGAGGACGTCGCCCCCGGTACCACCGTGCTGCGGCGGGGCCAGGTGGTGACGCCGGCCGTGCTGGGCCTGGCCGCCGCGCTGGGAATGGCCGAGCTGCCGGTGCTGCCGCGCCAGCGGGTGCTGGTGATGTCCACCGGCTCGGAGCTGGTGGCGCCGGGCGGCCCGCTGCGGCCGGGGCAGATCTACGAGTCCAACTCGATCATGCTGGCCGGGGCGGTCCGCGACGCCGGCGCCGACGTGGTCGCCGTCGTGACCGCCGAAGACGATGTGGCGCAATTCAGCGCGCTGCTCGACCGGTACGCCGCGGACGCCGACCTGATCATCACCAGCGGCGGGGTCAGCGCCGGCGCCTACGAGGTGGTCAAGGACGCGTTCGGGCGCGCGGGCGACCAGGGCGTCGAGTTCGTCAAGGTGGCGATGCAGCCGGGCATGCCGCAGGGCATCGGCCGGGTGGCCGGCGCGACCATCGTCACGCTGCCGGGCAACCCGGTCAGCGCCCTGGTGTCCTTCGAGGTGTTCATCCGGCCCGCGCTGCGCAAAGCCATGGGCCTGCCCGACCCCGACCGCCCACACCGGGCCGCCGTGCTCACCGAGTCGTTGACCTCGCCGCGCGGCAAGCGGCAGTTCCGCCGCGCGGTGCTCGACCGCGGCTCCGGCACCGTCACCAGTTACGGGCCGCCGGCGTCGCATCACCTCCGGTGGCTGGCGTCGGCGAACGCGCTGCTGGACATCCCCGAGGACGTCGTCGAGGTGTCCGAGGGGACCGAGCTGCAGGTCTGGGACCTGGCCTAACCGGCGGGGCTGGCTACCTGCCGATGGAAGTCGTCGGCCCGGCCGAAGGCGGTGGCGCAGCGGATCGCGACGGCGACGACCGTCATCAGCACCGGGATCGTCACCAGGGCCGCCGCCAGCCCGAACCGGCCGGCCAGGTGGCCGATCAGCGGCGGGCCCAGCAGGTAGCCCAGCCAGCCCGTCGCCGCGACGATGGCGATCGCCGAGCCCGCACCGCCCGCGCCGTAGGCGGCGCTGAACGCGGTCGGCACCAGCAGCGCCACCCCGACCCCCAGGCACGCGAAACCGGCCACGCCGACCGCGGCGTTGGCGGTGGCCAGCGTGACGCCCATGCCCGCCGCGGCGAACACCGCGAGGGCCGGCAGCAAGCGGCGGGCCGAAAGCCGGGAATGCAACCGGATCGCGCCCAGGCGGGTGATCACCATCGTCAACGTGTAGGCCGCATAGCTCAGCGCGGCGATCCCGGGGCCGGTGCCCACGACGTTGCGCAGGTAGTTGGCCGACCAGTCGGTGGCGGCGCCCTCGCAGAGGAAGGACACGAAGGCCACCGCCGCAAGGATCGCCACCGTCGGCGTCATCCAGGCCGCCCTGGCCCCGTCCGTCGCGGCCGCGACCGCGGCCTCCCGGTCCGGGATCAGCCGCCGGGTCAGCGGCCCGACGACGATCAGGGCCACCAGCCCGACGGTCGCCAGCTGCGGCGTCAGCCCGACGCCCGCGCTGACGCACGCGGCGCCGATCAGGGCGCCCAGCAGCGCGCCGAGGCTCCACATGCCGTGGAAGCGGGCCATGATCGGCGCCCGCGCCAGCCGCTCGACGGTGCCGGCCTGGGTGTTCATCGCGACGTCCAGGCCGCCCTGGAACATCCCCCACAGCGCCAGCGCCGCAAACAGCGACACCCCGGACCGGGCCAGGCCCACGGTCGTCCCCGCAAGGGCGTAGCCGGCGGCGGTCACCGGGATCAGCCGGTGGCTTCCCCAGCGCGGCAGCGCCCAGTGGCTGCCCAGCGTGGCCACCACCGAGCCCAGCGGCGCCCCGAACAGCGCCGTGCCCAACGCCGCGTCGGACAGGCCGAGCCCGGCCTTGACGGACGGAATGTGGGCGGCCCACGAGGAGAACCCGACGGCGTGGGCGATGAACACGGCGGTGACGGCCATCTGGGCGCCGCGCAGCCGCGGCGTCGCCGTCTCGTCGTTGCGATGCATGTCGAGGGTGGGCGTTCCCCCTGCGGGCGGCAACCAACCGGCCCCCGCCTTTCGTAAGATGGCCGCGTGGCACGACGCCCCCGCCCTATCGGCCCCACGGCCGAGGATCCCACCTTCAGCCCGCAGCACGCGTTGGAGTTGGTGCGCTCGACCATTCCGCCGGTTCACCCGGCCGGCCGCCCGTTCATCGCCGGTGGGCTGGCGGTGGCGCTGGCCGGCCGCAGGCACCGATGGGTGCGGCGGGCCGGTCTGCTGGCGGCGGCCGCCTGCGCGGGCTTCTTCCGCCACCCGCCGCGGGTGCCGCCGGCCCGGCCGGGCGCGATCGTCGCGCCCGCCGACGGGGTGGTGTGCGTGATCGACTCCGCCGCCCCGCCCGCCGAACTCGGCATGGGCGACGCGCCGCTACCGCGCGTCAGCATCTTCCTTTCCCTGCTCGACGCCCACGTGCAGCGCGCGCCGGTGAGCGGCGAGGTGATCGCCGTGCAGCACCGGCCCGGCCGGTTCGGCTCGGCCGACCTGCCCGCGGCCAGCACCGAGAACGAGCGCACCAGCCTGCGCATCCGCACCCCCAGCGGCGCGGAGGTGGTGGCGGTGCAGGTCGCCGGCCTGCTGGCGCGGCGCATCATCTGCGACGCGCGCGTCGGGGACAAGCTGACCATCGGCGACACCTACGGCCTGATCCGGTTCGGCTCCCGGCTCGACACCTATCTGCCGGCGGGTACCCAGCCGCTGGTTCACGAGGGCCAGCGCGCGATCGCCGGCGAAACCGTGCTGGCCGAACTGCCATGATCAGCAAGCCGCGCGGCAGGCCGTCGGTCAACCTGCAGATCCTGCCCAGCGCGATGACCGTGCTGTCCATCTGCGCGGGCCTGACCGCCATCCGGTTCGCCCTCGAGCACCAGCCCAAGGCGGCGATGGCGTTGATCGCCGCGGCCGCCATCCTGGACGGGCTGGACGGGCGGGTGGCCCGCATCCTGGACGCGCAGTCGCGCATGGGCGAGGAGATCGACTCGCTGGCCGACGCGGTCAACTTCGGGGTGACACCGGCGATCGTGCTCTACGTGACGCTGCTGACGACGTCGCCGGCCGGTTGGGTGGTGATCCTGCTCTACGCCGTGTGCGTGGTGCTGCGGCTGGCGCGGTACAACGCGCTGCAGGCCGACGGCAGCCAGCCCGCGTACACACACGAGTTCTTCGTCGGCATGCCGGCGCCGGCGGGCGCGATCTCGATGATCGGGCTGATCGGGCTCAAGCTGCAGTTCGGTGAGGGCTGGTGGACCTCGACGACGTTCCTGTGCATCTGGATCACCGGGACCTCGATGCTGATGATCAGCAAGATCCCGATGCGCAAGATGCACGCCGCGGCGGTGCCCCCCAGCTGGGCCGCGCCGCTGCTGGCGCTGCTGGCGATCTGCGCGGCCGCGGCGGTGCTGGCGCCCTACGTCCTGATCTGGGTCATCATCGTCGCCTACCTCTGCCACGTGCCGTTCGCGGTCCGCAACCAGCGCTGGCTGGCCGCCCACCCCGAGGCGTGGTCGGACGAGCCCAAGCAGCGCCGCGCCGCCCGCCGCGCGATCCGCCGGGCACAACCGCACCGCCGGTCGATGGCGCGGCTCGGGCTGCACAAACCGGGTGGGCGCGTGCGATGAGCCGGCCGGGCGACGATGCGGCCCGTCAGCTCACGCTCACCGCGCGGTTGAACACCTCCGCCGTCGATTCGCGCCGCGGCGTGGTCCGGTTGCATCCGAGCGCGGTCGCCGCGCTCGGCATTCGGGAGTGGGACGCGGTGGCGTTGACGGGCTCGCGGACCACGGCCGCGGTGGCGGGCCTGGCCGGCCCGGGCACCCCGGTCGGCACCGTGCTGCTCGACGACGTGACCCTGTCGAATGCGGGGCTGCGTGAGGGCACCGCGGTGATCGTCGGCGCGGCCACCGTCTACGGCGCCCGGTCGGTCACGCTGTCCGGCTCGTCGCTGGCCAGCCAGGCGATTTCACCGGTCACCCTGCGGCAGGCCCTGCTCGGCAAGGTGCTGACCGTCGGCGACGCCGTGTCGTTGTTGCCGCGCGACCTCGGCCCACCGTTCTCGGCCCCTCCTGGCGGCCGGACGGCCGCCGCTGCGCTGGCCGCCTCGGTCGGCATCAGCTGGACGTCGGAGCTGCTGACGGTCACCGGCGTCGACCCGGCGGGTCCGGTCAGCGTCCAGCCCAACTCGCTGGTCACCTGGGGCGCCGGCGTGCCGTCGGGGGCCGGGCCGTCGCAGGAGTTCGTCGACGTCGCCAGCCCGGAGACCGTCGTCGAGGAGCTGAAGGGATCGCAGCCGCAGGCCGCCAAGCTCGCCGAATGGCTCAAGCTGGCGCTCGACGAGCCGCACCTGCTCAAGACGCTGGGCGCCGGCGCCAACCTCGGCGTGCTGGTGTCGGGCCCGGCCGGCGTCGGCAAGGTGACGCTGGTGCGCGCGGTCTGCGACGGGCGCCGGCTGGTGAAGCTGGACGGGCCGGAGGTCGGCGCGCTGACCGCCGAGGACCGGCTCAAGACCGTGAGCTCGGCGGTGCGCGCCGTCCGCGACGGGGGTGGCGTGCTGCTGATCACCGATGTCGACGCCCTGCTGCCGGTCACCCCCGAGCCGGTGGCCGCGTTGATCCTGGGCGAGCTGCGCACCGCGGTGGCGACCGAGGGCGTCGCGCTGATCGCCACCTCCGCCCGGCCCGACCAGCTCGACGCGCGGCTGCGCGCACCGGACCTGTGCGACCGGGAGCTGAGCCTGCCCCTGCCCGACGCCGGCACCCGCAAGGCGCTGCTGGAGTCGCTGCTGACGTCGGTGCCCGCCGGGGGCCTGGATCTGGTTGAAATCGCTTCCCGGACTCCGGGTTTCGTGGTCGCCGACCTGGCGGCGCTGGTGCGGGAAGCGGCGCTGCGGGCGGCGTCGCGCGCCAGCACCGACGGCCGCCCGCCCGAGCTGATCCAGGAGGACCTGCTCGGGGCGCTGACCGTCATCCGGCCGCTGTCCCGTTCGGCCAGCGAGGAAGTGGCCGTCGGCAACATCACCCTCGACGACGTCGGCGACATGGCCGAGGCCAGGCAGGCGCTCACCGAGGCCGTGCTGTGGCCGCTGCAGCATCCCGACACCTTCGCCCGGCTGGGCGTCGAACCGCCCCGCGGCGTGCTGCTGTACGGGCCGCCCGGCTGCGGCAAGACGTTCGTGGTGCGCGCGCTGGCCAGCACCGGGCAGTTGTCCGTGCACGCCGTCAAGGGTTCCGAGCTGATGGACAAGTGGGTGGGCAGCTCGGAAAGGGCTGTGCGGGAACTGTTTCGGCGCGCCCGCGACTCGGCCCCGTCGCTGGTGTTCCTGGACGAGATCGACGCGCTGGCGCCCCGGCGGGGGCAGAGCTTCGACTCGGGCGTGACCGACCGGGTGGTGGCGGCGCTGCTGACCGAACTCGACGGCGTCAATCCGCTGCGTGACGTCGTCGTGCTGGGTGCCACCAACCGCCCGGACCTGATCGACCCGGCGCTGCTGCGCCCGGGCCGGCTGGAGCGGCGCGTGTTCGTCGAACCGCCCGACGCCGCCGCCCGTCGCGAAATCCTGCGCACCGCGGGCAAATCCGTCCCGCTGAGCGACGACGTCGATCTCGACGAGGTGGCCGCCGGGCTCGGCGGCTACAGCGCCGCGGACTGCGTGGCGCTGCTGCGGGAGGCGGCGCTGACGGCGATGCGGCGATCCATCGACGCCACCGACGTGACGGCCGCCGACATCGCGGCGGCGCGCCAAATCGTGCGCCCGTCACTGGATCCCGCCCAGGTCCAGGCGCTACGCGCCTTCGCCGAAGCTCCCTAGCACCGCCCGCGCGGACGCCGCGACATCGCGTTCCAGCCAGCCGGGCATCGGGTCGTCGTGGGCGTGGCGCCGGACCACGGCATACGGCAGGTCCGCGACCGCCCGCGCGACGGCGTCGACGGACCGGGGCCGGCTGTTCCCGTACAGCCGGCGGGCCAACACCCCGATCCGCTCCGTCAGCGGGGCGTTCATCGCGGCCAGCGTCTCGCGGAACGCCGCGTCGGGTTCCTCGTCGAGCAGGTCACCGGGCCGGATCGTCAGCAACAGCCGGGCGTCGTCGGGCAGCTCGCGCGCGAAGCTGACGGCGGCCACGGCCATCGCTATCGCCGTTTCCATGGCGCTGTCCGCGGGGTTCTCGCCGTCGGCCGCCAGCGCCCGCGCCTGGAACCGCTCCAGCGCCCGCAGCCACGCCGCCGTCAGGATGCCGTCGCGGTTGCCGAACCGGTGATACAGCGTGCCCGCGGGGGCGCCGCTGGCCTTGGCGATCGCCGCGACGCTCGCCGCGCGCGGCCCGCCGCCGAGCACCAGCGCCCGGGCGGCGTCGAGGATCACATCGGTTTCGTGCTTCCGCGGAGGTGCCACGATCTAGTACATTCCTTCTATATGGAACGATTACCCTATATCGATGAGCATGCCATAACCGTCGACGCGAATCGTGACGACACGTGGTCGGCGCTGCTTCAGGTGCTGTGCCGGGACCCGGGCGATCCGTCGACCGTGCCGGCCGGCTTCACGCTGGACGAGGCGCGCGCGCCGGAGCGGTTCGCGCTGAAGGGCCGGCACCCCTTCGCCGTGTACCGGTGGGTGTTCGAGCTGGAGGGAGCCGGCGCGGGCCGCAGCCGGGTGCGCGCGGCCACCTGGGCGGCCTTCCCGGGCGTGTACGGCAACGCCTACCGGGCGCTGGTCATCGGCACGGGCGGTCACCGCGTCGTCACGCGGTGGACGCTCAACCGCATCGCGAGGGCCGCCCAGCGGGCCGACTACACCGACGTCTTCGAAGTCCCCCTCCCGCAAGGAGACTCACGCACCGCCGAGGAGACCTTCCGCGACGCCCTCAGGGATGCGCCGGGCGGGGGCGCGGTCTGGTGGATCCACCGCCACGTGCTGAGGTTTGACCTCGGGCCAGCTTCGTCGGCGGATCACCTCATCGGCTGGACGATCGTGCGCTCGGATCACGACGAACTCGTGCTGACCGCGCGGGGGCCGCTGATGCGCGGCGAGCTGACGCTGCGGCGCGAGCACGATCGGCGGGCCAGCCTCACCACTCGCGTGCAGTACCGCCACCGGGTCACCGCCCGCACGGTCTGGGCCGTCGTCGGCCCGCTGCACAGGGTGGTGGCGCCGCGGCTGCTGGCCCGGGCCGCGGTGTGGCAACGTATTCCGGCATGAGCGAGCATCCGACCGCGCTGGACATCGTCGAGGGAATCGGCCTGTCCGGCAAGGTCTGCGTGATCACCGGCGCGTCGTCCGGGCTGGGGCGCGAGTCGGCCCGGGCGCTGGCCGCCGCGGGCGCCCACGTCGTCCTGGCCGCGCGCAACCCGGCGGCGCTGGCCGAGGCGGCCCAGTGGATCGCCGCGGAAGTGCCGCGCGCACACACCTCGACCGTCGGGCTCGACCTGACCTCGCTGGCGGCCGTGCGGGCGGCGGCGGCCGCCATCCGCGAGATCGCCCCGGCGGTCGACGTGCTGATGAACAACGCCGGGGTGATGTTCACCCCGTTCGGCAGGACGCGCGACGGCTTCGAGATGCAGACCGGCACCAACCATTTCGGGCACTTCGAGCTCACCCGGCTGCTGGTTCCGCAACTCGCCGCCGCCGGCGGGGCCCGCATCGTCAACCTGTCGTCCGCGGGCCACGTGCTCGGCGACGTCGACTTCGACGATCCCCACTGGGAGCGCCGCGAATACGACAAGTTCGCCGCGTACGGCGCCTCGAAAACGGCGAACATCCTGCACGCCGTGGCGGCCGACCGCCGCCTGCGCGACAAGGGAGTTCGCACGTATGCGGTCCATCCCGGCACGGTGGCGACGTCGCTGGCGCGGCACATGTCGCGTGCGGATTTCTCGCGGCTGCGCACACCGACCGGCGAGCGGCTCGACGTCACCACGCCCGACCGCGGTGCGGCGACCCAGGTGTGGGCCGCCGTGAGCCCGGAGCTCGCCGACCGCGGCGGGCTGTATCTCGAAGACTGCGGGGTCAGCGACAGGGCGGCGCCCTACGCCCGCGACGAGCAGCGGGCGGCGCGGTGGTGGGAGCTCTCCGAGGAGTTCACGGCTCGGGCAGCGGGGTCCACTCGCGGGACAGCCGCGACGTGAACAACGGGGGCCGGCGCTCGAGGAACGCGGCCACCCCCTCGCGCGCGTCGGCGCTGCCCATCACGCGATGGTGCAGCCGCGTTTCCAGCGCGGCGACCTGCCGCGGGCTGTAGTTGTTGATCGCGGTGTCCCACAGCAGCCGCTTGCTCAGCGCCGCCGACATCGGCGCGACGTTGACCGCGATGTCGCGGGCCACCCCGACCGCGTGGTCGAGCACCTGCCCGGCGGGCAGCGCCCGGTTGGCGATGCCGAGCGCCACCGCCTCGGCCCCGCCGAAGGTACGCCCGGTCAGCAAGATGTCCGCGGCCACCCCCAGCGTGGTCAGCTGCGCCAACGTCCAGTGCGACATGCAATCGGGCAGCACGCCCCGGCGCACCTGCACCACACCGTATTTCGCGTCTTCGGCGACGATGCGCAGGTCGGCCTGCAACGCGATGGTCAGCCCGATGCCGATCGCGTGCCCGTTGACGGCCGCGATCACCGGCTTGCGCAACTCGAACGCGGCCGGGGTGATCGGTGACGCCGAGAACCCGTCGGCCGGGGTGTCGAACGGGCCGGCATCGCCGGAGAAGTCCGCGCCGGCGCAGAAGGCGTCGCCCGCCCCGGTCACGACGACGGCCCGGACCTCGTCGTCGCCGTCGCAGTCGGAGTACGCCCGGCTCAGCAGCGCGCCCATCTCGGCGGTGTAGGCGTTGAGCCGCTCGGGCCGATTGAGCGTGAGCACCGCCACGCCCGCGTCGACGTCGACCGCCACGTCGGGGCTCATCGCAGGACGGGTGCCCGGTGCAGGGCGCCGATCAGGTCGGCGACGTCCGCCGCGCGCGGCGTGTAGCCCGGGAAGTAGCAGCACACCTCCGCCGCGTGCTCGCCGAACCGTTCGGCGATCTGCCGCGCGCACTCCTCGGGGGTGCCGACGATCCCGATCCGCGCCACCACCTCGTCGCCGATCAGCCGCCGCATCTCGGCGAACCGGCCCTGTTTGGACAGCGCGTTGAGCTCGGGCTGGATGTCGGCCCACCCCTCGGCCTCCAGCACGGGCAGGTAGGCCGGGGTGGAGCCGTAGAACGAAATCAGCGCCGCCACACCGTCGATCGCGGCCGCCAGGTCGGCCTGGTCGCGGCCGACGGCGACCATCGCCTGGGCGATGATCTGGAATCCGTCGGGGGTCCGGCCCGCGCGGCGCAGCCCCTCGGCGACCGCCGGGACGGTGCGTTCGGCGAAGTGGCGGGCGCTGTTGAACGGCATCACCAGCAGCCCGTCGGCCACCTCCGCGGCGGTGCGCGTCATCACCGGGCCCAGTGCGCCCAGCAGCACCGGCGGCGGCCCGAACGGGTTGGGCCCGGGGTTGAAGTTCGGCGCCATGATGGTGTGGGTGAAGAACTCGCCGCGAAAGTCCAGGCGGTCCTGCCCTTCCCAGGCGGCGAAGATGGCCTTGATCGCGCGCACGGTTTCGGCCATCAGCTTGGCCGGCTTCGCCCACCTACTGCCGTAACGCTTTTCGATGTGGGCCTGCACCTGCGAGCCGAGCCCCAGCCGGAACCGGCCACCGCTGTACAGTTGCAGGTCGTAGGCGGCGTGGGCCAGGTGCAGCGGGCTGCGCGGCGGGGCGACCGCCACGTTGGTCATCAGCCCGAGGTCGGTCGCGCCGGCGGCGATGAGCAGGGGGAAGAAGACGTCGTGCTGGCCCTCGAAGGTGAACAGGCCGTCGGCGCCCGTCGCGGCGATGTCGGCGGCACTGGCCGCGGCATCCACCGGTGAACCATTGACCTGCAGCTGTACCTTCATCTGAACCCCTGTCGCACAGTCCTATTCGGAGAGCTGGAACTCAACCACCTCGGCGACCGCGGCCACGGCATCGCGGACCGCGGCCAGGCGCGCGGCGGCCGACGGCGCCGCCAGCACCGAGTACCGGTCGGCCGTGCCGATGGGGATGCGAGAAGCCAAGTCCCACAAACGTTGCCCGGGATCACCGCCGGCGTGCTCGCCCAGCAGCGCCGCGCGGTCGGGCAGGCTCACCCCGCGCGCGTCGGCGATCCGCTCGAACAGGGCCATCACCCGGTCCTCGACCTCGAGCAGCTGGGCGGGGGTGACCGGATCGCCCGGCTCGTCGGGCCACAGCGTCACGGCGGCCCGCGGGTAGGGATCGTCGGGCAGCCATTCGGAGACCTTGATCCGCTCCCCGGTCCGGCAGCGCATCGAGTACCGGCCCGCGCCGTGCTCGACGCATTCGGTGATCCGGGACAACACCCCGACATCACAACGGGATTCGCCGCCGCCGACCTCGCGGCCCCGGGCGATCAGCACCACGCCGAACGGGTCCCCGGTGTCCAGGCAGTGCCGCACCAGCGCGCCGTAGCGCGGCTCGAAGATGCGCAACGGCAGCTCCTGGTCGGGCAGCAGCGCCGACTCCAGCGGAAACATCGCCAACTCGAGGGGTTCGAACATCAGATTTCCAACTCGGCCACCAGCGCGTCGACGACGGCCCCCAGGTCGCCGTCGTGTTCCTCGGCGACCCGGCGCTGCCGCTGATAGGACGCGCCGAGCCTGGGGATCTCGGCCACCGCGGCCAGCTCGTCGACGCAACCGAGCGACTTGGCGACGGGCTCCAGCCGGTTCAGCACGTCGTCGAGATCCTCGGTGACCAGCCGCTCGTTGCTATCGGCGTCCTGGATGATGATCGCGTCCAGCCCGTAGCGGGCGGCGCGCCACTTGTTCTCCTGGTTGTGCCACGGCGGCATGGTCGGCAACGTCTCGCCGGCCTCCAGCCTGCGGTCCAGGTCCACCACCAGGCAATGCGTCAACGCGACCAGCGCGCCCAGCTCGCGCAGGTTGGACACGCCGTCGCAGACCCGCACCTCGAGGGTGCCCAGGTGCGGCGAAGGCCTGATGTCCCAACGGACTTCGTCGACGTGATCGATGATGCCGGTCTTCTTCTGGTCGTAGACGAACCCTTCGAACTCCGCCCAGGTCTGGAACTGGAACGGCAGGCCGGCGGTGGGCAACTGCTGGAACATCATCGCGCGGTTGCTGGCGTAGCCGGTGTCCACACCGGTCCACCACGGCGAGGATGCCGACAGCGCCAGCAGGTGCGGGTAGTACTTCAGCAGCGACGTCATGATCGGCATCACCTTGTGCGCCGAGGAGATTCCGACGTGCACGTGCACGCCCCAGATCAACATCTGCCGGCCCCACCACTGGGTGCGCTTGATCAGTTCGGCGTAGCGGGGCGCGTCGGTGAGCTTCTGGGTCGACCACTGCGCGAACGGGTGGGCGCCGGCACTGAACAGCTCCATGCCCCGGTCCCGGACGATCCGGTGCGCGGGCCCCAGCGTCTGCCGCAGATCGTCCATCGCCTCCCCGGTGGAAGCGCACACCCCGCTGACCACCTCGACCGTGTTGCGCAGCAACTCCTTGTGCACGCGCGGGTTTTCGCCGATCTCGGCGATCACCGCCGTGGCCTCGTTGCTCAGGTCGCGGGTCTGCGCGTCGACGAGCGCGAACTCCCACTCCACGCCCAGGGTCGGCCGCGGAGAACGGGCGAAGTCGATGCGCGCGTTATCTCGGTTAGCCGGCACCGATCACACCGCACGCGACCCGCTTGCCGGCGTCACCGGTGCTCATCGTCGTCTGGTCGGGGCCCGGGGTTCCGTTGCTCTGGTTGTACCGCTCCGGCGGGATGTTGGCGAAGTTGTCGGCACCGGCGTGGATGATGATCGCGGTCTTCTCACCGGTCAGCAGGTCGTCCATGCCGAACGCGTCGGTGGTGGTCATCATCATCCCGGACCCGTCCTTGCGCACCTGCAGCGACGTCAGGTCACCGCTGGCGGGTTCGGCGGTGTGACCGGGCGTTTGGAAGTGCCCGCCGGCGGACAGGAAATCGCCCGGCGCGCCACCGGTCGGGGCGACGGAGTTGGGCTCACACTTGCCGGTTTTGTGGATGTGCACCCCGTGGAAGCCGGGCGTCAGCACCCCGTTGGCGGTCGTCTCGATGGTGACGGTGGCGTAGCCGTTGTTGAACTGGAACGTCGCGGTCGCGACCTCGGTGCCGTCGGGCGCCTTCAGGTGGGTGGTGATGTTCTTGCCCGACGGCGCGGCGACGGGCCCGCCCTCGGGTATCGGGGTGCCGGTCGGTGCCGGCGATCCGGTCCACACGGCCGGCGTGGTGCCCGGTGAGGTCGACGCGTGCTGAGGCGACGAGCACGCGCCCAGCAGTACGGCGCACGTGGCTGCGGAGAGCGCGGAAACGGTGACGGCGACTGTGCGGTGACCAGCGAGCGGAGGCATAGCGGAAGCCTAGCCGCTGACGGCTCACCCCGTAACGAGGACGATGACCCCGGGCGGTTCGCCGCTCAGCGCGGGGATGCGCGGTTCGACCGGCGCCCCCAGGCTCTTGCCAACCGCGTCGGCGGTCGCGTGCTCGTCGTCGGCGTCGGTGTAGTACACCGTCGTCGCCGTGACGTCCGGCACGGTCATGTTGTCGACCTTGGTGACGTTGAAACCGGCGGCGGTGAGCTGGTCCTTGGTCTTGGCGGCCACGCCCTCTTTCGAGGAGATGTTGTAGACCTGCACTTCGGCGCGGTTCGCCGCGGGCTTAGCGCTCGTCGGCGTGGGCGACGAGCTGGTGGCCGAGGACGTGGAGGCCGCCGACGCCGAGTCGTCGTCGGAGCTGCCGGACGAGCCCAGCGCCTGCCAGCCGAGCAACAGGAAAATGACCCCCAGGAACAACAGCACCATCACCATCGCCCGCAGGGGAAGCCCGGTGGAGTCGGGGACTCGCTCTTTCATCGAGCCCACTGTAGCGAGTCAGGTCACCTCGAAGCCCAGGCGCCGCGCCGCCCGCGCCTTCTGGCGGCTGGCGCGCAGCCGCCGCAACCGCTTCACCAGCATCGGGTCGGCGGCCAGCGCCTCGGGGCGGTCGACCAGCGCGTTGAGCACCTGGTAGTAGCGCGTCGCCGACATCGAGAACAACTCTTTGATCGCTTCTTCTTTTACGCCCGCAAATTTCCACCACTGACGTTCAAAGGCGAGGATGTCGTGTTCGCGGCGGGTGAGCCCATCTGCGATCTCGGCATCGTCCCCCGATCGATTTGCCCGCGCCATGGCGCTGTCCATATAGCTTCCCCTGGACCCTTCCGGCGAATTCTCGGCTGCACTAATGACTTGACTTACCTAAGGGCGTGTTTCGGCGAATATTGAACCACGGCCCAAACCCTCAAGCCGTCATCCAGACCCGCGAGTCGGCCGATTGGCTCAGATTGCCCGCACCGCGATCGCCGGCCCGGGCGCGCACGCGCGTGCGGTAGCTTAGCCGACCATGGCAGTCGTACCGATCCGGATCGTCGGCGATCCGGTCCTGCACACCCCGACCCAGCCGGTGCCCGTGGGCGCCGACGGTTCGCTGCCGGCGGACCTGCGTGAGCTGATCGCCGACATGTACGACACCATGGACGCCGCGCACGGAGTGGGCCTGGCCGCCAACCAGATCGGGGTCGGGCTGCGGGTCTTCGTCTACGACTGCGCCGACGACCGCGGCAGGACCGACCGCCGCCGCGGCGTGGTCGTCAACCCGGTGCTGGAAACCTCCGAAGTGCCCGAGACGATGCCCGATCCCGACACCGACGACGAGGGTTGCCTGTCGGTCCCGGGCGAGTCCTTTCCCACCGGCCGCGCCACCTGGGCGCGGGTCAGGGGTCTGGACGCCGACGGCCGGCCGGTCGAACTCGAGGGCACCGGCCTGTTCGCGCGCATGCTGCAACACGAGACCGGCCACCTGGATGGCTTCCTGTACCTGGACCGCCTCGTCGGCCGCCACGCGCGCAGCGCCAAGCGCGCCGTCAAGGCGCACGGGTGGGGCGTTCCCGGCCTGTCGTGGATGCCCGGCGAAGGACCGGACCCCTTCGGTCACTGATGATCTCGTGGCCGGACCCGGGCACGCGGGTGACGCTTCGCTACCGGCGCCCCGCCGGTTCGGTGCCCCCGCTGACCGACGCGGTGGGACACCTGCTGGCGGTCGAGCCGTCGGTGCGGGTGCGGACCAAGACGGGCGCGGTCGTCGAGGTGGCGGCCGGCGACGTGGTCGCACTGCGGGTGCTGACCGACGCGCCGGTCCGCACGTCCGAGATCCGGGCACTCGAGCACGCGGCCGCCGCGGCCGCGCCCGGCGCGGAACGGGCCTGGCTCGAGGGCTGGCTGCTGCGCGCCGGTGGCGGCGTCGATTACGCCGTGCCGCTTGATGTTTCGGCGCACGCCGGAACCGTCGCGGCCATCGCGGCCTGGTATGAGGCGCGCGGGTTGACCGCGCGGCTGATGATTCCGGATCGCCTGTTGCCGACGCCGGCGGGGCTGAACGCCGAACACACCGAGCGCGTCTGGGTGCGCGACCTGTCCGCTGCGGCCCCGCCCGAAGCCGACCCCGAGGACACGGCGCTCGCGCGCGCGGCCGTGACCGACGCGCCCGACGGCACGCGCTGGGTGGGCCTGACGGCGACGGGCCCCGCCGACGACCACGCCACCACGGCCGCGTGCGAAGCGCTGTTGGCGTGGGCCGCCGCGCGCGGCGCGACCCGCGGCTACCTGGTCGCGCCCGGCACCGGGTCGATGGCGCTGGCCGAGGCGCTCGGCTTCCGCGCGCATCATCGCCGCCGCTATTTCCCGGCGCGCTCGCCGGCCTGGGATACCGTCTAGCGATGACTGATGGCGGCGACCCGCAGCGCCCGGCTTCGCCGCGCTTGCGATCGCCGCTGACTGATGGCGGCGACCCGCAGCGCCCGGCTTCGCCGCGCTTGCGATCGCCGCTGCGGCTGGCCACCTGGAACGTGAATTCGATTCGCAGCCGCCTGCCCCGTGTCGTCGACTGGCTGGCCCGCGCCGACGTCGACGTGCTGGCCATGCAGGAGACCAAATGCTCCGACAGCCAATTTCCCGCGCTGCCGTTCTTCGAACTCGGCTACGAGGTGGCGCACGTCGGCTTCAACCAATGGAACGGCGTGGCGATCGCCTCCCGGGTGGGCCTCGACGACGTGCAGGTCGGCTTCGACGGCCAGCCCAGCTGGAGCAGCAAGCCGGAGGTGGCCGCGACGGCCGAGGCCCGCGCGCTCGGCGCCACCTGCGACGGGGTCCGGGTCTGGAGCCTTTACGTGCCCAACGGCCGCGCGGTGGGCGATCCGCATTACTTCTACAAGCTGGAGTGGCTTGCCGCGCTGCGTGATACGGCCGCCGGGTGGCTGCGCGACGATCCCACCGCCCAGATCGCGCTGGCCGGCGACTGGAACATCGCCCCGACCGACGATGACGTGTGGAGCACCGAATTCTATGCCGGCGCCACGCATGTCTCCGAGCCGGAGCGCCGCGCGTTCGACGCCATCGTCGACGCCCAATTCTCGGACGTGGTAAGGCCTTTCGCGCCCGGGCCCGGCGTCTACACCTACTGGGACTACACCCAGCTGCGCTTCCCGAAACGGCAGGGCATGCGCATCGACTTCATCCTCGCCTCCCCGGAATTGGCCCACCGCGTCACGGATGCCCAGATCGTCCGCGACGAGCGCAAGGGCAAGGCCGCCAGCGATCACGCACCTGTGCTGATCGACATAAGGCCTGCCTAATTCAAATTGCATCCGGTGGTGCGTTGTCTGCGCGTTTGCAAGATGGCAGGCTTTCTTCTGTTAGAAGCAGATACAATGTTTTTTTGCTGTTAACGATGCGTTCAGGCGGGTACACCTCGCGCGCGACGCGGAATTCGCGGCATGGACAGGAAGTCAGGGAGTCAGCATGAGTGTCATCGGCGGAGCGGTTCGGGGCGTGGGTCAGGCGGTGAGTCGCGTGGCGACCACGACGACCGCGGCCGCCGGCGCAGTGGGTGGCGCGGCGGTCAACGGGGTCATCGGAGGCGTCACCGGCGCCGCCGAGGGCATCAAGAAGGGCATGAGCAGCGGCAGCCATTCGGCGCCCGCGGCCGCGGTGGCCTTCGGCGCGCTTGGCGTCGCGGGGCTGGTCGAGTGGCCGGTGGTGCTCGCGGTCGGTGGCAGCGCCCTGTTGTTGCAGCGGCTGAGCCGCAAGCACGAACCCGCCAAGTCCACCAAGGCCAGCCTCAAGGCGGTGCCGGTGGAACCGGCGCCACAGAAGGCGGCGCCGCAAAAGGCGGCCGCCAAGTCGACCGCCAAGAAGGCAGCGGGGAGACGGGCCGGCAGCGCCGAGTTGCGTAGCACCAACTGACGCGACCCCTCGACAACGCTTTGGCCATTGCGACCGCAATACGGCAATCCTTGCCGTTGCGCGCCGTCGCGACCGGCATCCAGGCGACCACCTCGCTGGTCGAGTCCGGCATCACCATCGCCGCGATTCCGCTGCGCGAGGGCGCGCGGGCGATCTCGGGCGAGCTGCCCGGGGGCACGCCGGCGACACTGACCCGACGGTGCTGGCGCGGCCGGGACCGCGCCTGGATCGAGGTGCGCGGGCTGGACGGCGCTGGCGGCGACGACTTGGGGCGCACGGTCCTGCACGCGGTGCTGGCCCAGCCCGGGGTGGCGTCGGCCGCCCTGAACTACCCGCTGTCGCGGGTGGTGATCACCATCGGCGACGCGGAGACGTCGCTGCGCGACCTGTGCCGCGTCGTCGATGCCGCCGAGAAGCGTTGCGGGGCAAGGGCCCCCGCGAAGCCGTCGGCGCCCCCGACGAGCCTGCCGGGCGACGGCGTGGTGCTGGCCACCCGCGCCGCCACCGCGGCCGCCAGCGCGGCCGGGCTGGGCGTCGCCCTCACCGGCCGGGCCCTGCGCTGGCCGCGCATGCCCATCGGCGTCCTGGCGGGCGTGGTGGCCCTCGACTACCAGCCGTGGCTGCGCCGCCTGCTGGAGGACCGCATCGGCCGGCCCGCCACCGACACCGTGCTGGCGCTGGCGGTGACGGCCGCGGAAACCGTCACCCTGTCCCCCGCGTCGTTGTCGGTCGGCCTGCTGATGCAGTCGCTGAAAGCCGCCGAATGCCGCGCGGAGGCGCGCGCGTGGGTCCGCCACGAGCCGCAGCTCGCCGGCCACGCCGATCACCCGCACACCGACCCGTCCGCGGCGTCGAAGCCGCCGCGCGGCCGGCCCGCCGACCACTATGGACATCGATTCGCACTGGTTCAGGCCGTCAGTGCCGGGATCGTCGGCGCCACCACCCGCAACCTGCACCAGGCGGCCCTGGCCGTCCTGGTGACCACCCCGGCGGCCAACCGCACCACCCCGGAGGCCTTCGCCGCCGCGCTCGGCCAGGGGCTGGCCGAGCGGCACGCGGTGCTGTCGTTGCGCCCGGAGGCGCTGCGCCGCCTGGACCGGGTGGACGCGATCGTCGTCGACCCCCGGGTGTTGTGCACCCGCAGCCTGCGGGTGTCGATCATCCGCGGCGCGAAGGAGGCCGAGCTGCCCGCGGCGTGGTCGCGCGCCCAGCTGATGCTGGAAAACCAGCGCCTACGTCCCGGCTGGCACCCGGTGCCCGGGATCTCGGCCAGTAAGCCGAATGGCGAAGTGGAGGCGCTGTTCTGCTTCACGCATGACCCGTTGGCGTCGGCCGTCGTCGCCGAGGCGCACCGGACGAAGGCCGAACTGGTTTCCGTCGAGGACGACTCGCTGGGCGAATTGCGGCCGGCGTTCGACGACATCAGGCCGCTGGAGCGGGGCTCCATCGACGACGCGCTGGCCGGTGCCGTCACGGCTCTGCAGGAGGCGGGCCGCACGGTCGCGGTGCTGTCTTCGGCCGGCGCGCAAGCGGTTTGGTCGGCCGACGTGGCGCTGGGCATGATGCCCGAGCCGGGGGACGGCCCGCCGCCGTGGTACGCCGACCTGATGCTGCCCGACCTCGCGGCGGCCTGGCGGGTGCTGCACGCGCTCCCGGCGGCGCGGGCCGCCGCCCAACGCGGCGTCGGGATCTCCGCCGGCGCAACGGCGATGGGTTCGCTGCTGATGATCCCCGGCGTCCGCGGTATCGGGCGCGGACCGGTGACCAGCGGGGCGGCGGCCGGCCTGTTGTCGGGATATCTGCTGGCGCGCGGCATCATCCGGGCGGACGCGCCGCGCCCGGCTCCCGTTCAGGAATGGCACGCGATGGCGGCCGAGCATGTCCGCAGGGCGTTGCCGCCGCCCGACTCGGAGCCCGCCGGCGATCCCAGGGCGCTCGCGCTGGCCACCCTGGGGGCGGCGCAGCCCGAAACCCGCGCGCACGCCGTGCTGCAGTTCCTGGGCGCCGTGCGCGCCGAGTTGACCGACCCGCTGACCCCGGTGCTGGCGCTCGGCTCGGCGGCCAGCGCGGTGCTCGGCTCGCCGGTCGACGCCGTCCTGGTGTTCTCGGTGCTGACCGGCAACTCCATGCTCGCCGCGAGCCAGCGGCTGCGCGCCGAGAACCGGCTCAATCATCTTCTGGCACAACAGATCCCACCCGCCCGCAAGGTGGTGTCCGACGTGGACGGGGAGCGGGTGTACACCGAGGTCATCGCGGCGCAGCTGCAGCCCGGTGACGTCATCGAGGTGCGCACCCACGAGGTGGTGCCCGCCGACGCCCGGATCATCGAGGAAGTCGACGTCGAGGTCGACGAGTCGACGCTGACCGGTGAGTCGCTGTCGGTGGAGAAGCAGGTCGAGCCGACGCCCGGCGCCACCCTCGCCGAACGCCGCTGCATGCTGTACGCCGGGACGACCATGGTGGCGGGCACCGCGGTGGCGGTGGTGACCGCGGTCGGGGCCGACACGCAGGAACGCCGTGCCGCCGAACTGGTGTCGGGCGACCTGTCCTCCGACGTCGGTCTGCAGCACCAGCTCAGCCAGCTCACCAACCGGGCCTTCCCGGTCAGCATGACCGGCGGCACGCTGGTCGGCGCGCTGGGGCTGTTGCGAGGGTCGGTCCTGCGTCAGGCGGTCGCCAGCGGGATCGCCATCGCCGTCGCGGCGGTTCCCGAGGGGATGCCGCTGGTGGCGACCCTGGCGCAGGCCGCGTCGGCACGGCGGCTGACCCGGTTCGGCGCGCTGGTCCGCGTCCCGCGTTCGGTGGAGGCGCTCGGCCGCATCGACGTGGTCTGCTTCGACAAGACCGGGACGCTCAGCCAGAACCGGCTGCGGGTGGTCGAAGTGGTTGCGGTGCAAGGAAGTTCGTGCGACGAGGTGTTGCTCTGCGCCGCGCACGCCGCGCCGCCGTCCAACGGCGAGCCGCACGTGCACGCCACCGACGTCGCCATCGTGGAGGCCGCCTCGGCCGCATTGGGGGCCGCTTCGGCCGTCAATGGCCACAACGCGACCGCACCCGTCGCGCACCTGCCGTTCCGCTCCGGCCGATCCTTCTCCGCCTCCGTGACGGACACCGAGCTGGCCGTCAAGGGTGCCCCCGAAGTGGTGTTGGCCGCCTGCGGGGACGTGAGCCCCGCCATGGAGGAGACCGTCGCTCACATGGCAAGCAGCGGCCTGCGGGTGATCGCGGTGGCGCGCCGGCAGCTGAGCCCCGCCCAGGCGCGGGCCATCCGGCACGAGCCCGACGACATCGCCGACTTCGCCGGCGACGGGCTGACCCTCACCGGGTTCCTGGGCTTGTCCGACACCCCCCGCGCCGAGGCGGCCGGGCTGCTGGCGGATCTGCGCCGGCTTTCGGTGGGCGTCAAGCTGATCACCGGCGACCATCCGATCACCGCGAAGGCCATCGCCGAGGAACTCGGGATGAGCGTGCCCGCCGGACAGGTGATCAGCGGCGCCGAATGGGACGCGTTGTCGCGCAAGGATCAAGAGCGCGTCGTGACCGAGCGGGTGATCTTCGCCCGGATGACGCCGGAGAACAAGGTCCAGGTCGTTCAGACGCTGGAGAGCGCGGGCGTGCGCACCGCGATGGTCGGCGACGGGGCGAACGATGCGGCGGCCATCCGGGCCGCCACGGTCGGCATCGGCGTCGTCGCCGGCGGGAGCGACCCGGCGCACATGGCGGCCGACGTGGTGCTGGTCGACGCCCGCATCGAGGGCCTGCGCAACGCCATCGAGGAGGGCCGCCAGCTCTGGCAGCGGGTGCAGGCGGCCGTGTCGGTGCTGCTGGGCGGCAATGCCGGCGAGGTGTTGTTCGCCATCGTCGGCAGCGCGATCACCGGGACCTCGCCGCTGAACACGCGGCAGCTGCTGTTGGTGAACATGATGACCGACGCGCTGCCGGCGGCGGCGCTGGCGGTGAGCAAGCCCAGCGGCCCGGTCGACCCCGGCATCCGGGGCCCCGACCAGCCCGCGCTGTGGCGTGCCGTCGCCATCCGCGGCGTCACGACGGCCGCCGCGACCACGGCGGCATGGGCGATGGGCAGCGTCACCGGCCGCCCGCAACGGGCGTCCACCGTCGCGCTGGTCGCCCTGGTGGGCGCCGAGCTGGGTCAGACGCTGCTGGACTCACATGCCCCGTTGGTGGTGGTCACCGCGGCGGGCTCGCTGGCCGCAATGGGGACGCTGATCAGTATCCCGGCGGTCAGCCAACTGCTGGGATGCACACCGCTGGGTCCGGTCGGCTGGGCGCAGGGGCTGGGATCCGCTGCCGCGGCGACCGTGGCGATCGGTGTGCTGAATCGTGCGCTGACGGGTCCGGACAGACCTGCCGATGCACCCGCCCCGGCGGGCGAACCTCGACGACCCCGACCCGCCACAGCAGCGCATAGAGTTCCAGTAACGGCACCTTCAGCACCACAGCAATAGATGAAACCAGCGGATCGCCCCCGGTGTCTGTCATCGTCGACATAGGTCCGACGGTGGCCGGAGTACCCGGCGGGTCGGCAAACCCTCCGTTACTGAAAGGCAAATGATGGCGGAAAAGAAGTCGCGCAGAGGGACGACGCAGCGCGAGGCGGTGCAGAAGATCCGCGAGGGCGAAACCTTTCACGTGAACCTGCCGGTGCTCGGGCAGATGGAGATTCCCCGGCCCGAACAGCTGGCCTATTTCGGGGGCCTGGCCGCCCTGGCGGCACTGGAACTCATCGACTGGCCGGTGGCCGTCGTCATCGCCGCCGGACACCTGCTGGCCAGCAACCACCACAACAAGGTCTTGGAGGAGCTCGGCGAGGCCATGGAGGAGGCCTAGCGAACCTGGTCGAAGCGCAGCGTGACCCGGGTGCCGGCGAGCGTGCGGAGGGTGTCGACGTGGTCGGCCAGCCCGCCGATCAGGGAAAGACCGCGGCCGCGGCGCCGGCTGCGCAGGCTGGCCGAGGAATCGCCCGCCCACCGCCCGGTGTCGCTGACCGTGACCGCGACCGTCCGCTGGTGCGCAAAGGCCTCGACGGAGACGGTCCGGCGGGGCTCGCCGTCACTGCCGTGCTCGATCGCGTTGGTCACGGCTTCGCCGGTCGCCAGCAGGATGTCCAGCTCGCGTTTCGGGGCGACGCCGATTCGGGACAGCCATGCGCGTAGCCGCTCGCGCACGACGGGAATCTGACCCGAAGCGGCCGTCACCACGGTGGCGAAGCTGCCCGGGGCCTCGTGACTCGTACGCAGCGCCAGCACGACGACGTCGTCACGGTAGCCGGTGGGCGGCGCCAGCCGGGACAGCAGCTCTTTGCAGATGGTCTCGACCGGCAGGTCGGCGCATTCGGCGGCCGCGGCCCTGAGCCGGGCCAGCCCCCGGTCGAGCGTCTCGCCGGCGCGCTCGACCAGTCCATCGGTGTAGAGCAGGATCAGGCTGCCCGGCGGCATGTTCGCCGTCGCGGTGGCGTCGGCCGGATAGCTTTGCGCATCGTGTTCCTTGATGGCGACCGGGAGACGCCGGCCGGCCGTCAGGAAGATCGCGCGACGATCGGGCAAGACCAGCAAGGGATAGGGGTGTCCGGCGCAGCTGTAGTTGACGGTGGCGCAGCCGGTGTCCGGCTCGGCCTCGATCAGGGCGTAGGCCACCGTCGCGCAGCGCGCCCCGGCGACGCTGGCCCCGTACCGGTCCAGCGCGCCCAGCACCGCGCCCGGTTCGCCCGCGGTGAGGGCCGAGGCCGCCACCGCGGCGCGCAGCCGGCTCATCACGATCGCCGCGGGCAACCCGTGGCCGACGACGTCGCCGACCGAGATCGCGACCCGGCCGCCGCGGTCCAGCGGCGTGACCGAATACCAGTCGCCGCCGACCCGCATCGCCTCACCGGCGGGCTCGTACACGGCGGCCACCACCGCGGCCGTCGATCCCCGATCCAGATCCAGCAGGTGCTCCTGGAAGTCGACGGCGATGCGGTGCTCGCGCTCCATCACGCGGACCCGGTCCAGGGCCGAGGACGTCAGCTCCGCCATGCGACCGAACACGTCGAGTTCGGCGGCATCGAACTGGCGCGGCGTGGACCACAGCAGGCCCAGCATTCCGACGACGCGGCCCGAGGGGTCCCGCAACGGGTGGGCGACGCACGCGCGGACGCTGGCGGCGGTGTCGTGCACCGCGTGCTCGTAGCGCGGGGGCAGGTCGAAGGTGTCGGTGATGACCATCGACTCGCCGGTGCGCACGACGTCGGCGCCCACCACCGGGGAGTCCAGCCCGGTCACGTGGTAGCGGTCGCGCAGTTCCCCGGGCAGGTGGCCGGCGTACTCGAACCGGATGTGGCGTTCGCCGTCGAGGACGCCGATGGTGACGGTGGCGGCATCGGCCGAGCCGAACGAGGATTCCAGCAACGCGTCCAGGATCCCGGCGACCGAGTCGGAGGCCTGCAGCGCGGAGTCGAGCTGCACCAGGTCCGAGGCCGCCGCGCGGCGCTGGCGATCGCGCTCGCGGGCCACCGCGGACAGCCGCGACTTCACCCGGTCGACGAGCTCCTGGGACCGGAACGGCTTGGGCAGGTAGTCGTCGGCCCCGGCGGCGTAGCCCTCGTCGACCGCCTCCACCCCGGCCCGCGCGGACAGCATCAGGACCGGTGTGGCCGCCAGTTCCGGGTCGGCGCGGATGGCCGCCACCAGTCCGAAGCCGTCGATGCCCGGCATCATGACGTCGGTGACGATCGCGTCGGGGCGCAAGGTCCTGGCCGCCGCGAGCGCCGACTCCCCGTCCGCGGCCAGGACGGTCTCCCATTGGGCCGACAGCACCCGGTCGAGATGGTCCCGCATGTCGGCGTTGTCGTCCGCGATCAACACCAGCGGGCGCGACCTCTCGGGAACCGCCGTCGCCCCGTCGGGTTGGTCGACCGGCGTCAGCCACTGCCGGGCCTCCGCCACGTAGGGGTTGGTCTCGTCCAGCAGGCCGGCGGGTGACTGGCCGGCCGGCGTGCCGATCGATTGCGGCAGCCGGATGGTCACCGTCGTCCCGCGGTCCAGTTCGCTGGAGATGCCGACGGTCCCGTCGTGCAGCTCGACGAGCCCGCGCACCAGCGAGAGGCCGATCCCGGTGCCCTCGACGCTGCGGCCGCGGTAGTTGTCGGCCCGGTAGAAGCGGTCGAACAGGCGGTCCAGGTCCTCGGCGGCGATCCCCACCCCGGTGTCGCGCATGGTGACGACGCAGTGGCCCGGCTCGGCGCGCACCTCGACCGAGATCGAGCCGCGCAGCGTGTATTTGACCGCGTTCGACAGGAGGTTGAGGATGATCGTCTCCCACATGCCCGGGTCGACATCGGCCAGCACCGGCGCGCAGTCCACCACGAGGTCGAGCCCGGCCCGGTGGCACAGCTCCGTGAAGGACGACGCGATGTGGGCGGTCAGCGCGCCGACGTCGGTGCACGCCAGTTTCGCGTTGGCGCGGCCGGCCTCGATCCGGGAGAAGTCGAGCAACGAGTCGACCAGGCGCTGCAGGCGGCGCGCGTTGCGGCCCGCGGTGCTCAGCCGGTCGGCCAGCACGCTCGCCGGCGCCGCCTCGGACAGCGCATCGTCGAGCGGCCCGAGCAGCAGCGTCAGTGGGGTGCGGAACTCGTGGCTGACGTTGGTCAGGAACGCGGTCTTCGCCCGGTCCATCTCGGCCAGCGCATCGGCCCGCTGCCGCTGTTGTTCGTAGGAGACCGCCGAGGCGAACGCCGCGGAAAGCTGGTCGGCGAGCAGTTGGCAGAACCCGCGGTACATCGCATCGAGGGGGCGCCGCGGATTCACCCCGATCACCACCGCCCCGCCGCCCAGGGTTTCCCCGAGCGGCAACACCAGGGCCTGCCGGGGGCAGTTCTCGCCGAAAAGCGCCGTGATGCCGGGGATTACGTCCTCGAGCCGGCCGATGACGCGCGCGGCGCGGGCCCGTGGCGCCGTGTCCCAATCCGTGAGCTCGGCCAGCGAACCGGGCAGCAGCGAACGAACGGCGGGCGTGGCCCCGCGCAGCGCACTGTCGCGTGCCCCCTTCCCGGGGCCCGCCACGTAGACGGCGATGAACGGCAAATCCGGTGGCTGCGCGTCGCACACGGCGACGGCGCTGCTCACCGCGTCGTCGATGGTGTGCGCGTCCATCACGGCGGCCGCCACCGAGTTGAGCAGGTGGAGCCGCCGCTCGCTCAGCACCCGGTCGGTCGTTTCGATCACCGCGCAGAAGACGGCGGTGACCGCGCCCTCGCCGCCGATGATGGGGCTGTAGGTGAACGTGAAGTACCGCTCCTGAGACTGGCCGCCGGTCATCAGCGGCAACATCAGGTCGTCGGACCAGGTCGCGACGCCGGTGTCGATCACGCTGGTCAGCATCGGCGAGATCTGCGGCCAGATCTCCCACCAGACCTGCTGCGCCGGGCGGCCCAGGGCGGCCGGATGTTTGTCCGCCAGGATCTGGGCGTAGGCGTCGTTGTACATCAAGAACAGATCCCCCGGCCCCAACCAGAGCACGATGGGGAACCGCGAGGTCAAGGCGACGGCCACGGCCACCCGCACCTCGGCCGGCCAGTCCCGCGGCGCGCCCAATGGGTGGGCGTCCCAGTCGAATTCGGCGAACCGGCGCCCCATCTCGCCGCCCAACCCGACCGCAGCCGCAAGATCGGCCGGCAGCGCCGGGTTCATTGCCGTCGCTTGTGTTGCAACGCCTCGGGCAGCGTGGGGTAGATGTCGAGGATGCGATCGAGTTCGGTCACCTCGATCGGGCGGAGCACTTGGTCGTGGTCCGCGATCAGCCGGACCGCCGTCCCGGCTTCCTTGCCCGCGTCGTGACAGTCGAGCACGGCGTTCAGCGCCGCGCTGCCGAAGAAGTCGACCGCTTGCAGGTCGACCAGGACCAGCCGGGACGGGTGGGTCTCGGCCAGCTTGAGCGCGGCGGTCAGGTGGGCGGTTACCTCATCGACGGTACTGGAGTCGACGCCGCCCTTAACGCGTACGACCACAGCGTCCTCGAGTGCCTCGTGTTCGACCGCCAACACCTTCGATGCCTTTCGCCGCTCGCCCGGATGCGCGGCGATCGCCGCCCCGAGTGTCTAGGAACACTAACGGTTTGCGGGCCGCCGCGCCCACGTATCACGCTGGTTACCCAGCAGACTCGGCGGATATCCGTTCGTGCACCGTGAGCAGCACGTGATCAAACTGACTTTGCAGGGCCGCGGTCGAACCGTCTAGGGTTGTCACCTCGGCGAGCAGTTGCCTGGCCAGCGCCCGCAGCTTCACGTTGGTCTCCTGCGACCGCCACTGCAGCACGCGAAATGCCTGCTCGGCGTTGACCCGGTAGACGTACATCAGCACGCCCTTGGCCTGTTCGATCGCCGCCCGGTTTTCCAAGAGGTCCGGCAGCGCCTCGTCGAGCACCTCCTGCCGGGCCTCGTCGAAGGTATCGGTGAGGTCGATGTAATACCCCGCGGTGCCGACCACGGCGCCCGACTCGTCGTGCATGCGGTCGGCCACGACAATTGCGTCGTGCACCTTGCCGGCGGTGTCGATGAACCGGTGCCGGCTGGAGAACGACTCCGCCGACTGCAGCGCGTAGTCGAGCACCTCCTGAACGTGCGCGCGGTCGTCGGGGTGCTTGTGCGACAACAACAACTTCGTCGTCGGCTCCACGGTGCCCGGTTCGTAGCCGTGCATTCTGGCCACCTCGTCGGACCACTCCCAGCGCTCACCGATGAACCAGAAGCGGAACGTTCCCACGTTCAGATGCCGGGCCACCGCCTCCACCGGGCTGAGCTGCCGGCCGCGGGGTCCGGCGGGCGTCGCCCCGTCCGCTTCCCCTTGCTCGTGCACGTTTGCATCCTCGCACCCGGGGGATACCACCGGCTACCACCCTGGCCAAATGGGGGTAACGTCGCGTGCGGACCATCCACAACGCGGGAGCGCACGTCCAATGCGCTGAGAGGACGGCTCGGGGCCGTCGACCGTACGAACCTGACCGGGTAATGCCGGCGTAGGGAGATGAGCAATGACCTTGGAACAAACCCCCGTCCTGTCCACAGCCGTCGAGGCCGCCGTGACCACCGGACCCATCGCGGGCAGCAGCAAGGCCTACCGCGAGGTGGAGGCACCCGGCACCGGTGCCCGCCTTCAGGTTCCGTTCCGGCGCGTGCACCTGTCCACCGGCGACCACTTCGACCTGTACGACACCTCCGGCCCCTACACCGATCCGGACGCGGTGATCGACCTGACGGCCGGGCTGCCGGCTCGGGCCGGCGTGGTCCGCGACCGCGGCACCCAGCTGCAGCGGGCCCGGGCCGGGGAGATCACCGCCGAGATGGCGTTCATCTCCGCCCGCGAGGGCGTGCCCGCCGAGCTGGTGCGCGACGAGGTCGCCCGCGGCCGCGCGGTGATCCCGGCCAACCACAACCACCCCGAGAGCGAGCCGATGATCATCGGCAAGGCCTTCGCGGTCAAGGTCAACGCCAACATCGGCAACTCGGCGGTGACCAGCTCGATCGCCGAGGAGGTCGACAAGATGGTGTGGGCCACCCGCTGGGGCGCGGACACCATCATGGACCTGTCCACCGGGAAGAACATTCACGAGACGCGCGAGTGGATCCTGCGCAACTCCCCCGTGCCGGTCGGCACGGTGCCGATCTACCAGGCGCTGGAAAAGGTCAAGGGCGATCCCACGGAGCTGACCTGGGAGATCTACCGCGACACCGTGATCGAGCAGTGCGAGCAGGGCGTGGACTACATGACCGTGCACGCCGGCGTGCTGCTGCGCTACGTCCCCCTGACCGCCAAACGGGTCACCGGCATCGTGTCCCGCGGCGGTTCCATCATGGCGGCATGGTGCCTGGCGCATCACCGGGAGTCGTTCCTCTACACCAACTTCGAGGAGCTCTGCGACATCTTCGCGCGCTACGACGTCACCTTCTCCCTCGGTGACGGCCTGCGGCCCGGCTCGATCGCCGACGCCAACGACGCCGCCCAGTTCGCCGAGCTGCGCACCCTGGGCGAGCTCACGAAGATCGCGAAATCCCATGGCGCGCAGGTGATGATCGAGGGCCCCGGGCACGTCCCGATGCACAAGATCGTCGAGAACGTGCGGCTGGAAGAGGAGCTGTGCGAGGAGGCGCCGTTCTACACGCTGGGCCCGCTCGCCACTGACATCGCGCCGGCCTACGACCACATCACCTCGGCGATCGGCGCGGCGATCATCGCCCAGGCCGGCACCGCGATGCTGTGCTACGTGACCCCCAAGGAGCACCTGGGGCTGCCGGACCGCAAGGACGTCAAGGACGGGGTGATCGCGTACAAGATCGCCGCCCACTCCGCCGACCTGGCCAAGGGGCATCCACACGCCCAGGAGCGGGACAACGCACTTTCGCAGGCGCGCTTCGAGTTCCGCTGGAACGACCAGTTCGCATTGTCGCTGGACCCGGACACCGCCAAGGAATTCCACGACGAGACGCTGCCCGCGGAGCCCGCCAAGACCGCGCACTTCTGCTCGATGTGCGGGCCCAAGTTCTGCTCGATGCGGATCACCGCCGACGTCCGGGCCTACGCCGCCGAGCACGGGCTGGACAGCGAGGAGGCGATCGAGGCCGCCATGCAGGCCGGGATGGCCGAGAAGTCACAGGAGTTCGCCGAGCACGGCAACCGGGTGTACCTGCCCATCACCCAGTGAGCTACCTGCCGCTGCCTGCGCCCGGCACCACGCCGCTGCGCGTGCTGACGATCGCCGGGTCCGACTCGGGCGGCGGCGCGGGCATCGAGGCCGACATGCGCACCATGGCGCTGCTGGGGGTGCATGCCTGCGTCGCGGTCTCCGCGGTGACCGTGCAGAACACGCTGGGCGTCAACGGCTTTCACGAGGTACCCGGCGAGGTCGTCGCCGGCCAGATCGACGCGGTGGTCACCGACATCGGCGTCCATGCCGCCAAGACCGGGATGCTGGCGTCGTCGGCCATCGTCGACACGGTCGCGGCCACCTGGCGGCGGTTGCGGCTGACGGTGCCGCTCGTCGTCGATCCGGTCTGCGCGTCCATGCACGGTGACGCGCTGCTGGAGGCGTCCGCGTTGGATTCCCTTCGCGACCAACTGTTTCCGTTGGCCACGCTGGTGACGCCCAACCTCGACGAGGTCCGGTTGCTGGTCGGCATCGACGTCGTGGACGTGGAGTCGCAGCGGGCGGCCGCCAAGGCGCTGCACGCGCTGGGACCGCGCTGGGTGCTGGTCAAGGGCGGGCACCTCCGATCGTCCGACCGCAGTTGCGACCTGCTCTATGACGGCGCCGGGTTCCACGAGTTCGACTCGGAGCGCCTGCCCGGCGGCAATGACCACGGCGGCGGCGACACGCTGGCCTCCGCCGTGGCGTGCGCGTTGGCGCACGGGTACTCGGTTCCCGACGCGGTCGGGTTCGGGAAGCGATGGGTGACCGAATGCCTGCGCGCCGCCTATCCGCTGGGCCACGGCCACGGCCCCGTCTCCCCCCTGTTCCGGCTGACATGATCGCCCGCTTCTCCCCCGCAAGCGGGCGGTGCCCCCACCTCGATCCGATCGCCGGTGTCGCGCACCAACCCGACGGGCAACCCGCCGGAGTGGTGGTGCTGACCCACGGGGCCGGTGGCAACCGGGATTCGCCGTTGCTGCAGCAGGTTTGCGACGAATGGGCGCGCCGCGGCTGGCTCGCGGTCCGCTACAACCTGCCGTACCGGCGACGCCGGCCCACCGGCCCACCTTCAGGCTCGGCGGCCGCCGACCGCGCCGGGATCGTCGAGGCGATCACGCTGTGCCGCGGCCTGGCCGACGGTCCGTTGATCGCCGGCGGGCACTCCTACGGCGGGCGGCAGACGTCGATGGTGGTGGCCGCCCGCGAAGCTTTTCCTGTTGAAGTCGACATGCTGACACTGTTCTCCTACCCGGTGCATCCGCCGGGGAAGCCGGAGCGGACCCGCACCGAGCACCTGCCCGACATCAGGGTGCCGACGGTGTTTACGCACGGGACGTCGGACCCCTTCGGCACGCCCGACGAGTTGCGCGCCGCCGCCGCGCTGGTCACCGGCACGACCGCCGTTGTCGAGATCGCCGGCGCGCGACACGATCTGCGGTCCAAGACCCTGAACGTGCCCGCACTGGCGGTCGATGCCGCGCTGCAGCTGCTCGGCCGCAATTAGACAGCCTGGACTGGACAGTTTCAGCTGTCTAATTTAGGCTGGTGTGGTGGACGGCATCACCGAATCGGCAGCCGCGGCGGCCCGCGATCTGCGGGTGGTTGTCAGCCGGCTGCGACGCCGACTGAAGGACCTCGCCACCGACGACGACCTGAGTCCGTCGCAGACGGCGGTGCTCAACCGGCTCTGGAAAGAGGGCGCCTCATCGGCGAGCGTCCTGGCTTCGGCCGAGCGGGTACGTCCACAGTCCATGGCCACGATAGTGGCCGCCCTCGAGCAGCGCGGGCTCATCGCGCGCACACCCGACCCGGAAGACCGTCGGCGACAACTGATTTCGTTGACGGCGGCGGGCCGGCGGCGCGCCGAGAGCAACCGGCAGGTCCGGGAGGAGTGGCTGGCGCGCGCCATTCACGAGCGGTATTCCGAACGCGAGCGTCGCGTCATCCTCGACGCGTTGGCGCTGCTCGAGCGCTTGACCGATTGACGAGAAGGGCAAGGGCCGCAATGGAACTGGCAATACACTTCATCGACTTTCTACCCGGCGACCCCGCGGCGCTGGGCCCCACGCTGGCCGACGCGGCGAAGGCCGCCGAGCAGGGCGGGGCGACGCTGTTCACGCTGGCCGACCATTTCTTTCAGATGGAGGCCGTGGGACGCGCCGAGGACCCGTTCCTCGAGGGCTACACGTCGCTGGGTTTCCTGGCGGGGCAGACCGCCAGCATCGACCTGAGCCTGCTGGTCACCGGGGTCACCTACCGCTATCCGGGGATGCTGGCCAAGGCGGTCACCACGCTCGACGTCCTGTCGCAGGGCCGCTCGATGCTGGGGCTCGGCGCGGCCTGGTACGACCGCGAGCACGCCGCCCTCGGCTTCCCCTATCCCCCGGTGAGCCAGCGCTTCGAGATGCTCGAAGAGACGCTGCAGATCTGCCGGCAGATGTGGAGCGACGACGACGGGCCCTACCACGGCAAGCATTACCAGCTGGCCGAGACGATCTGTTCACCCCAACCGATTCGGCGCCCGCCGATCCTGATCGGTGGGAACGGCGAGAAGAAGACGCTGCGCCTGGTGGCCCAGTACGCCGACGTCTGGAACAGCACCACGAGCGACGCCGACGAACTCGGGCACAAGATCGAGGTGCTGCACCGCCATTGCGAGACGGTCGGCCGGGACCCGAGCGAAATCCGCAAGACCGTGGGCCATTTCGTGAATCCCTTCGAGGACCCCGACGGCTACCTCAAGACCGCCGAGCGCTACGCCGAACTGGGCGTCGAGATGGTCAACGGCGGCCCGTTCCCGGGTAACCCGGATCCGGTCGGCTTCATCCGCCGCCTCGGCGACGAGGTGATACCCAGGCTCGCGGAAATCGGCTGACAGGGCGGCCGTTCGCTCACCCCGGATAGCGGGAGTAGCACGCGTCCATGTTGCCGGCCACGCCGCCGCGAAAGGCCGCTATCCGGGTGAAACCGGCCGGCACGCTGGTGCCGTCGGCGTCACTGGCGACGACGGGGTTGGTGAGCAAGCCCGCCACCGCCTCGTCGAGATCGCCGGCCGTGAGCAGCAACTGCTTCTGCGACGACAACTCGATGGGTTCGGCCATCTTGCGGTGCACCACGCCGGTCAGGCACGCGGTGCGCAGCGCGGTCCACGGGCTCTGCATGGCCAGCCCGCGTTCGTGCTGCACGGCCAGCGCGTACCGCGACATCACGATCGAGAGCGCGGTGTCGTCGCCCTGCGGCAGGGTCTGTTCGTTCTCGTCGGCGACCTTGCCCATCGCCGCCAGCTTGGGCAGGTCGACGACGATCGTGTTGCTGGCCGGGCAGTAGGACGCCGGCGGGCTGGCCTTGGCGTCCGGGCAGCCGGCCGCCCGGTAGGACAACGCGGGCGGATTCTTCGGGGAGAACACCTTTCCCAGGAGTTCCATCAGGGTGGACAGGGTGTCCCGGTCGAGCGGGACTTCACCGGTCTCCGGGTTCCCGGTGCTGGTGTCGACCCGCAGCGCGTTGGGCAGGTCGCCGCGGCGCTGCTCGATTTCCGCCTTGTCGATCCCCGCGCAGGCCTGGGCGCCGTCGATGAAGCCCATCTGGAAGGCGCTGACGCGGTCCAGGGCCGACCCATGTTCGTCGTCGTTGTCGATGTCGTTGTCCAGGACGGGGTCCCGGGTGGTGATGATGCCCGCCAGCACGTGGTCGAGCCCGTCGGCGGTGCTCAGCGTGAACCGCGGCGACTTGCCGTCGGCCACCCAGAACAGGTAGACACCCGCGAAGCAGTCGGCCTGCTGCTCGCGCACGATCGTCGGGTCACGCCTGGTCACCAGCTTCGCCATGGCCTGCAGGGCGTGGCCGAATTCGTGGGCCAGCACACCGTTGACGGACATGTCGCCGAAATACCGCTGCGCGACGGGCATGAACACCCCGCGGTCCCAGGCGATCAGGTTGCACCGCGACGTGTAGAAGGCGTTGACGAGTTCGTAAGTGTCGTTGTGGCAAACGATGGGGCTGGCCGGATCCTTGGAGTTGTACGAGACCATCTTGCCGACCGGAACGAAACGCCCTTTCAGCGATTGGCCGTACACCGACTTCCAGTATTCCTCGATATCGTTGACCGACAGCAACGACAATTTGTCGATCTCGCCGTTGTCGGTGTTGACCACCGTGCCGGTCGGGTCGGGCGCGTTGGTGCGGATCCCACTGGGGCCGTTCGTCGCGGGCAGGCCGCCCACCCGGAACGGGTCGTTGAGCATCGACAACGCGCGCCCGTCGACGAAGGATGTGCAGCCCGCCAGCACGATCGCCGCCGCCGCGCAGCTCCACGCCGCCCGCAGCAAGGCGGCCGCCCGGTGGGGGCGGCGGCCGTCCGGCCGACGTCGACTGCGCGCGCGGCTGTTCATACCAACCCCATCCCGACCGGCTGCAGGGCAGCACCAAAGGGATTCATTCTAGAGCGGTTGGCTAACTACGACAGCACGAATGCGTACGCCAGTGAATGCCGGCCCCGCAGCGGATGCCCGCCGTCGCGCGCCGGTGACCACCGAGGAACGGGCAATCTTCCGGCGGGCGGTCCCGGCGCAGACAGCGAACTCTCCTACGGGCGCGGCGTGGGCGTCTGCTGGGGTCCCATCGGGCCGCCCGGACCCATGCCGCCCGGGCCCATCATGCCGCCCGGACCCATCATTCCGCCGGGGCCCATCATCGGGCAGGTGCCGGCACGGCCGGGGCCGTACCCGTGGTGCCACCCGTCGTGGTGGGCCGAGGACCAGCCCAGGAGCAGCCCCGAGAAGAAGATCACCGCGACGACGAACACGATGCCGGCGACGATGACCACCCACGCGGCCACTTGACCCAGCCGACTGTGCGCGCCCAAGCGATGTTCAACACTGGTTTCAGGAGTTTGTGTCATATCCCGAACGATGTCACACGCATACCCACCGGGGGTAGGGACCATTGGCCCTAGAAGGGCGGCGGTTCATCGTCGTCCGGTGGTGCTGGGCCGGCGGGTGACGGTTGGGTGGCCAGTCGGCGCCGACGGTTGCGCCGGCGTTCGGCGGCGACGTGGTGGGCCCGGTTCTGGGCGCGGGTGCGGACGCGGAGGGGCATCCTCGCGGTGCGCTGGCCGCAGCGCTCGCGCGGTGTCGGGGCGGGCACGTCGCCGGTGGGCGCGCACAAGCCGGGGAACAGCAACGCGCTACCGGGTGTGGTGACGTAGCCGTGCCCGTCGGGGAGCCGCCAGATGACGGTGCCGTCGGGCAGCTGTTCGTCGTGCCAGCCCCAGAACGTCTTGAGTAAATGATGTTGGCGGCAAAGGGCTTTCAGGTTGGATGGATGAGTCAAGCCGCCCTCGGCGTACGGGATCGTGTGGTCGATGTCGCAGTCGGCGGCGGGCCGGTCACACCCCGGCGCCCGGCAGGTCAGGTCGCGGCAGCGTACGAAGTCGGCCAGCCGGGTCGAGGGGGTGTAGCGCTGTTCGGGCTGGGTGGGGATGCTCAGCGGGACCAGCTTGGCCGAGCGCGCCAGTTCGACGATCAGCTCGGCAGAGATCAGTCCGTCGGCACCCAACTCCGAGCCCGGAGCCGACCCGTGTCCCCGGATGCTGGCCTGCTCGGCGATGACATGGATGACGACCGGCGTTGCCGGGGGCCGCTTTCCGGCCGCACAGTCGAGGCGGCCGCAGCGGCAGCCCAGCCGATCGGCTGCGGCCGCCAGCGCCCCCAGCGCGTCGGCGCGCCGCTGGTCGCGGCTGCGCGGGTCATGCGCGCACACCGTGTCCGCGACCGCGTCCAACCGCCGCTCCAGGGCATGGGCGTCCGGGCTGGACAGGCTGCCGTGAATCTCGGACATGCCCCCCTCGAGATCGTCGATCCACACCCCGCGCTCGGTCTGGCACTGCTCGCGACGGCGCACCGCATCGACATCGGCCTTCGTCACGACCTTGTCGACCTCGCCCGCCAGCCGGCCCCGGGTCATCGAGGGCCACCGCGCCGCGCGCGCCGCCAGCTCGGCGTCCACCGCGGCCAGCACCTCGGCATCGGTGATCAGATCGGTGCGATACACGATGGTCTGAAACAGGCGGAAACCAATGTCGCCGGCCCGAAACACCGCCGCCACCCGCGGCAGCCGCTCGCGCATGGCCAGCGCATAGCGCATGAAGCTGCCGGCCATCGCCAAGCTGACCCGGAACGCCGCGGCCACCTCGGCCCCCACCGCCGCCCAGGTGTCCACCGCCCAGTCCGCTTCCTCGCCCCGCTGAGCGCGGCGCAGCTCGAACAGATCCCCGATGGCGTCCAACCGATCCGCCACCGCCTGGGCCTCCAAGCGCCATGACGCACACATCCGGTCCACCAGCGCGCGCGACCGCTCGCAGCGCGGTGGCTCCCAGTACTCATGCGTCCGGCTATCGAACATGTGTTCGAGCGTAACCGATGCCACTGACGGTCAGATCGGGAAAGCCGCGGGTTGTGGATAACCCCGCCGATCACATCCCCGCGCCGAAGCCCATCGCGACGAGCGCCGCGGCCACCAACGCGACCAGCATCAGGATTTCAGGCCACGGTCGCCACGGCCGGGCTTCGATGGCGTACGACATGACCTTGATCGGCCCGGCCGGCGACGGGGGTTCCTGCTCGCGGGTCAACGGTGCGTAGAACTGGTGAAAGTACAGCTGGATCAGCGTCGCGCCGACCCAAAGCCCGATGAGGAAACTCACCGGCTTCACCCCCGCGAGGAACAGCACGATCACCATCGCGGCGGCGAGCATGAGTGACGCCGCATCCGATTTCGCCGTCGCCCGGACCTTACCGCCGTAAGCCTTGTCCAGCGCGGCGCGGCGACGCCGGTACGGCAGCATGAAGAAGGTGAACTTACCGAGAATGTGCGCACCGGCCAGGACGGCGAGCACGGTAGCCGCGATGGTCACCGACACAGTCTCACAAAACGGGAGTCCGATTGCGCTACGGCACCCGGGTCCGATGCCGTTTGTCGTGCGGGGGCACGCCGTTGACGCCGCCGATCGACTGGGCGTAGCTGCCCACCGCGTATGCGACGCCGGAACCCATGACGGCCAACGCATCCCGGTTGATGTTGTCGACGGTCTCGCGGGGGCCCTGGTAGTTGGGATCGAACGGGACGCCGGCCTGACCGCCCCATAGCCGGGCCTGCACCGTGGTCTTCTGCTGCGTGGCGCCCGCGGTCATGCCTCCGATCGGCACCCCCGCGACCATGAAGGGGTGATAGTCGGCACGAGTGCTCAGCGGCATGTCAGCGGGTCGCTTCCCGGCCAGGTTCAGATAGGCGGCCAGGGTGCGCTCGATGCCGGCCGACCCGTCGGGCACGTCCGCGTAGGTCACCCCCGGCGCAGGCGGGCCGGACTGGTCACCGTCTTCGGTGAAGAAGCCCGCGTTGGGTGAACCCAGCGTGGTGAAGTTCAGGTACAGCGCGATGTCGTTGAGCTGGTCGCTGTTCATGCCGAACACGTAGTCCATCACGCCGTTGAGCCCGTCCTCGTCGGCACCCCAGAACGCGAACCTGACCGCGTTGTTCACCGGCGCCAGCGGGCCCAGCTGCAACGCCGTCTCCAGCACCGCGGCCACACCGGTCCCGTCGTCGTTGATGCCGGGACCGCCGCGGGGGCCGTCGAGATGCGCGCCGACCATGACCACTTCGTGCGGCGATCCGGTCTTGGTCTGCGCCAACACGTTTCGCGATGTGATCGTCATGTTGCGGGCGTCGAGCACCAGGCGGATGGGAGCGCTTGCGCCGGCGAGCGAACTCGCGGCGTACGGACCGGCGACGGCGACCGGCACGGTCAGCTGCTTGAAGTAACCCGGGGTGAACAACGTGGGCGGGGCGCCCTGGCCGGCCGGGGCGCTGAGCACGACCAGCGCGGCCGCCCCCTTGGCCACCGCGACGTTCTGCTTGTCCACCACCGAGCAACGCGCGTCGTCGACGACGGCGATCGAGCCCTTGGGCAGCCCGGAAGGGTAATCGCCGGCCGCACAGCCCGAGGGCTGGCTGGGCCGGACCGGTTGGCCGCTCAGGCCGCCGGGCGGGGTCTGCACCAGCAGCGAGGCCTGGTCGACGGCATAACTGCGGCCGGCCACGGTCATCGCCGGCCTGCCCGGGGAAACGGTGTACACCCGGTCGAACTGGGGCGTCACCACCTCGAAACCCCTGTCGCGCAAGGCCTTCGCCACGTAGTCGACGCTGGCGTCGTAGCCGGGTGTGTCGTCCGCGCGGTTCCCCTTGTTGGCGTCGGCGATGTTCTGCAACGCGTGCAGGTGGGCGAGCATCCGGTCGGCGGTCACCTTCTCCGCCAGCGCCCGACCCAGGTCCGGTGCGGCCGCGGGCGCCCCCGGCCGGTGCGACGAGCAGCCGGCCAGCAGCGCGGCCACCAGCAGCAGTGTCACCCCCAGGCGGCGGGTCATGGCTTGCTCAGCGTGTGACGTGTGCGGTCCTCCCGCACGGGAACCCCGTTGCGACCGTTGACGTCCTGGGCGTACAGACCCACGGCGTAGGCGACCCCGCCGCCGTTGACCCCCAGTGCCGACCGGTCGATGTGCTCGAGGGTGTCGGTCTTCTGGTGATAGTTGGGGTCGAACGGCTGGTCGGCCGCCCCGCCCCACAGCTTGGCCTGGTCGGCGGACATCTTCGCCTCGGCGCCGGAGAACAGGCCGCCGGCGGGGACGCCCGCAAGGGTGAATCCGTCGTAGTCGGAGCGTCCGTCGAACGCGGTGTCCTGGGCGGTCTTCCCGGCGGACTTCAGGTAGGCCACCAGCGTGCGCTCGATGCCGGCCGACCCCTCCGGTACCACCGGCTGGCCACGGGCGTCGGCCGGCAGCGATTGGTCCCCGTCATAGGTGAAGTAGCCGGGATTCGGGGACGCGAGCATGTCGAAATTCAGGTAGAGCGCAATGCTTTTGAGCGCGGCCAGGTCCAGCGACTCGACGTAGTTGCGCGAGCCGATCAGGCCGAGTTCCTCCGCGCCCCAGAACCCGAACCGTACCGCGTTGCGCACCTGTGGCGAACTCCCCAGCCGAAGCGCGGTTTCCAGCACCGCGGCCACCCCCGAACCGTCGTCGTTGATGCCCGGCCCGTCGGGCACGCTGTCCAGGTGCGCGCCCGCCATGACGACGTTGGCCGTCGACCCCGTCTTGGTCTGCGCAATCACGTTGCGGGCCTTGAAGCTCTGGACGCTCGCGTTCAGTTTGATGGTGGCGGGCCCGGGCCGGGTGCGCAATTGCACGCCCACGGACTTGGTCACGCCCACCACCGGGATCTTGACGTACGTGTCCGGCCCCAGGGTGCCACCCATCTGTTGTTCGTCGACGTTGTCGGCGACGATCATCGCGGCCACCCCGTGTTGCGCCGCGACGTCCTCCTTCTGGGCGAAGGGGCAGGTGCCGCGGTCCACGAGCACCACGGCCCCCTGCACCGGGAGGTTGCCGTAATCCGATGCCGCGCACCCGAGGGCGTTGCTGGCGGGCAGGGCCACCAGCGGCCCGCTCACCCCCTCCGGGGGGGTGCCGAGGCTGAAGTCGAGCGCGCGCGCCTCCACCTCCAGGCCACCGACGGTCACCACCGGCTTGTCCCCGTGGAACACCCGCGCCGAGAACTCGGGGGTGGCCACGTCGAAACCGCTGCCGCGCAACGCGTTTACCACGTAGTCGACGCTCGCCTCGTAGCCGGGGGTGCCCACCGCCCGGGTCCCGTTGTTGGCGTTGGCAATGTCCTGGAGCTTTGCCAGGTGGGCCATCATCGCGTCGGTCGTGACTTTGTCGTGCAGGGCGCCGGCGAACTTGACCGCGTCGGGGTCACCGGTCGCCGGTTGCGAGGTCCGATGGAAGCAGCCGGCCGAGAATGCGGTCACGGCGACCATGACGAGCGCCGCCGGGATCGTCGCGCGTTTCTTCACCATCGCGCCCCAGGTTAGACCGCGTCACCAGCGGCCGGGTTCAGGACACGGCGGTGTCAGACGTAGAGCGCATTGAAAGGCGCAACGGGAACGTTGCGCGCCACAAACCACGCCGCGACCAGCGCCAGCGTCACGGCCGCGGCCCAGCGGCGGTGTTGCCAGCTGCGGACCCGCCGGCCCGCCAGGCGTCCATAGGTCCAGGCGAGGTACGCCCACACCAACAGCACGACGGCCGCCAGGCCCAACGCGTTGAACCTGGCGGCCGCCATCACATTGCCGTGCATCAGGGAATACAGCATGCGCAGGCTGCCGCATCCCGGGCAGTCGATTCCCAACAGCGCCTTGGTGGGACACACGGGCAGCGGTCCGTTGGGGGTGGTCGGGTCACCCGCCCAGATGGCGGCGCACATCAACGTCGTGGAAGCCGCCACCACCAGTGGCGCGCCCAGACTCTGCGGCACCGATACCGGGCGGGTCACCATGGTCGCGAGCCGGGCCTAGAACATCGCGGCCAGCGCCGCATTGGTGTTCGTGTTCAGCGCGCCGACCGCCATCAAGATGCCGTAGATGATGCCGACGACGACGCCGATGACCGCCGACCAGATCACCCACTTCTTGGCGCTGTCGGCGGATGCCTGCGCCTCGGCATAACGGCCTTGTGCCCAAAGACCGTTGACCTGGCTGGACTTGACGATCGCCACGATCCCGAACGGGAGACAGCAGAACAGGGTCACCAGGATGGACCACACCAAGTAGTTGTTCGGTGCTTGTCCGGCGGGCTGCGGCGGCGGATAACCAGGCGGCGGTGGGGGTGGTGCCGGCGGCTGTGTCATGGATTCTCCAGTCCCGAGAAGTTAGCTGGCGTGAAGCGGTGCTAACCATACCCGAGCACACTCACGGCGGCACTGGCAATTTGAAAATCTCCCCTGCACGCGCCGGCGCGCGGCACAACGCTCTCGAGGGGCTCAAGCCCCGGCCGGCCCCGCCGCCTTCCCGGCGATCGCCGGAAGCACACGTGAGACACGTGCATTAGCAAGGCTTTTGGTGACCAACGATTCGTCGGCACCGCGCCGCGGTGTCGAGAAGGATGCCCAGACAGACAATTTCCGGCGGAATGTGTTGCTTTGTCACGACATAGCTCTACGATCCCTACATAGCGGACGCGTGTTTCTCCGGTGAGCGACGCCGGTTCGACAACCGCCTAGGAGTCACAGGATGGTGCATTCCAGCAACGCGCTGCGGGCCGCGACGGCCGCGGTGCTGGCGGGCGGTTTCGCCTTAGCGGGCGCGGCCACCGCAACCGCGGATCCCGCCAATACGGGTAGTACGTCGGACATCAACACGCTCGCGGCATCGCTGTCGAAGGGCTACGGCCTGAACAACTGCACCACCCAGAGCATCACCACCGGCGAACTGGCTTCGCTGACCTGCGGGCAGAGCCCCGACCCGAGCGGACCGGTCCAGGCCAAGTACATCCTGTTCAACAACGCCGACAACCTGGCCGGCTCGTTCAAGGCGAGCATCAATGACGACGTGCTGGGCGCCTGCGGGGACAGCGGCCAATCGCCCACCAACTGGCACCAGGGCAGCAACAGCGGCAACGCCGGGCGGGTGGCGTGTGGGACGTATCGAAACGCCGCCGAGATCATCTGGACCACCGAAGCCAAGAACATCTTGAGCTACATCCGCGGATCCAACGCCGACGCCGCGGCGCTGTACCAGTGGTGGCGGGCCAACGGCTGAGATTTTCGTTGGGGGGCAACGGTTTTCTGCACCACCCATCCAACAACCGCAAGGAGTCAACCACATGTCACATCCCACCACCGCGCTGCGCGCCGTGTCCGCCGCAGTGCTCACCGGCAGCCTGGCCCTGGCGGGTAGCGCACCCGCGGCCGCCGAACCCAACACCGGCAGCGCCGCCGACATGAACACGCTGGCCGCCAACCTCTCGAAGGGTTACGGCCTGAACAACTGCAAGCCGCAGGAGCTGACCGAATCGGGCGAACTGGCCGAACTGCTGTGCGGTCAGAGCCCCGACCCGAGCGGACCGGGCTCCGGTGTCTACGCCCTCTTCTCCAACGGCACGAACCTGGCCTCCGCGTTCAGCTCCACCATCAAGGACGTGTCGCTGGCCGCGTGCGGGGACGCCGGGCAGTCACCGGGGACCTGGAAGCAGAACGGCCAGACGGGCGGGCAGATCGCCTGCGGCACCTACAAGAACTACGCGACGTTGACCTGGACCACCGACGCCAAGAACGTGCTGGGCCACCTCACCTCGTCCAGCTCCGACGTCAACGCGCTCTACCAGTGGTGGCGCACGAACGGCTGACCCGTCACCACAGCGCGGCCACCAGTCCGGCGACGGCGCGCATCCCGGCGGCGTTCGGGTGCAGCGGCGCCGCCCGACCCGGCAGCGGTACACCGGGTCTGGTGGTCCACGGCTCGGCCGACCACGCGTGGTGTTCGCGGCTGGCCGCCGCGGCGCGGACCACCTCGCACCCCGTTGCGCTCGCCGCGTCGGCCGTGAGCCCTTCCAGCGTCGCGGCCACGTGGCGACCGAGGTCGGCGTCCGCGCCCGAAAGCGGGGCGGCCGGCGTGCCCGCGGGCGGCAGGACGGTCAGGTAGTCGACGAACATCACCCGGGCCCGCGGGGCACGCCCGCGCGCCGCGTGACCGACCGTGCACAGCGATTCGAACACCGCGTCCAGGGCCCGATTCCGCGCGTCGGTGTCCAGCAACTCGGAGATGCGCGCACCCAGCAGCGGCAGCCGCCGGAACGGGCGCGGCAGGGCGGCGGCCATCAGCAGCGGGATGTAGCCGACGTCGTTGCCGCCGATCGTGATGGTCACCAGGCTTTCCGAACCGTTCAGGGCGGTGATCTGTGGCGGCGCGCCGCGCTGGCGGTCGGCGAGGACGTGGGCGGTGGTCGCGCCGGAAAAGGTGACGTCTACCAGTTCGAGGCCGCACCGGCGCGCGACCAGGTGCGGATAGTTGCGCGCGGACCGGCCCGAGCCCCAGGGAGCGCCCGTGGCCCTGGGCCGGATGCCGGGACCGGCCGCCATCGAACTCCCCAGCGCCACATACCGTTTCATCGTTGCGGGCTGGAGGCCTGCGCCCAGAAGCGTTTGGGAATCCGCCCGGCCCGGCGGGCCAGGTAGCCGGCGGTGACGGCGGCGGCCATCGCGGCCGCCATCGCCGCCGGGTCGGCTGCCCGGGTCACGGCGGTGGCCAAAAGCACGGCGTCGCAACCCAGTTCCATCGCCAGCGCGGCGTCGCTGGCGGTGCCGATGCCGGCGTCGAGCACCACCGGGACGCCGGCCCGGGCGACGATCATCTCGATGTTGTGCGGGTTGGTGATGCCCAGCCCGGTGCCGATCGGCGAACCGAGCGGCATGACCGCCGCGCACCCGGCGTCTTCGAGCCGGCGCGCCAACACCGGGTCGTCGTTGGTGTAGGGCAGCACGACGAACCCGTCATCGACCAATTGCTCTGCCGCCCGGACCAATTCGACCGCATCGGGCAGCAGCGTGCGTTCGTCGGCGATGACCTCCAGCTTGACCCAGTTCGTGTTCAGCGCCTCGCGGGCCAGTTGCGCGGTGAGCACCGCCTCGGCCGCGCCGCGGCACCCCGCGGTATTGGGCAGCGGCGTGATGCCAAGCCGGTTGAGCAGGTCCAGCAGCCCCGTCCCGCCGTCGGCGTCGACGCGCCGCATCGCGACGGTGGTCAACTCGGTGCCCGAGGCGACCAGCGCCTCTTCCAGCGCCGCCAGGCTGCTCGCTCCCCCGGTGCCCATGATGAGCCGCGAGGCGAAGCTGCGGTCGCCGATCGTGAGTTTCGCTTCAGCCACCCTGCACCGCCGTCACCACCTCGAGTCGAGCGCCATCGAAAAGTGTTGTTGTCCAGCTGGATCGGGGCAGGACGGCGTCGCCCATCGCCACCGCGACGCCCCGGTCCGGGTAGCCCAGCGACGCCAGCAGCGCGGCCACCGTGGTCTGCTCGTCGATCTCGACCTGCTGCTCGTTCACCACGACGATCATGACGGGGCTCCGACCGGGGCCAACTGGGAGACGATTTCTTCCGCGGTCCACGGCGCCAGCAGAAACCCGGACCGGCCGTGGCCGCCGGCGACCAGGGTTCGCTCGTCCAGGCGCCGCACCAGCGGCAAGTTGTCGGGTGTCATCGGGCGCAGCCCGGCGGCGCACTCGGCCAGCTCGTACTCGCCCAGCGCCGGCAGCACCGCGCAGGCGTCGTCGAGCAGGTCGCGCACCCCGGACACGACCGGGGCGGTGTCGCGCCCGTGTTCGTACTGGGTGGCCCCGACGACCACCCCGTCCGGGCGCGGCACCAGGTAGACCTGCCGCCCGCGCACGCGGGCGCGAATGACGCGCTGCGGCACCGGCATACAGCCGCGCCGCCAGCGCAGGCGCAGCACCTCCCCCTTGACCGGGCGCACAGGCAGGCCGGGCCACAACGCGGGGGCGTCGATGCCGTTGGCGATCACCACGGCGTCGCCCTCGACCGCGGACAGCTCGTGCGCCGGCGCCGCCCAGCACACCCCCAGGCGCTCGCACTCCGCCGAGAGGGCTTGCAGCACCGCGCGGTTGTCCACCGCCAGCTCCGTGGGCGCCCGGAAGCCGTGCCGGATGCCCTGGGCCAGCAGCGGTTCGATGTCCCGGGCGGCCGACTCCCAGATCACCGGGTGCCCCTGCGCGGACAACCACTCGGCGACGGTGCGCAGGTCCGCGACGTCGGCCCGGTCGACGGCCACCACCAGCGACTCCCGGGCGGTGACCACCTGCGGCGGCAGGCCATCGAGGAAACCCTCACGCCACAGCCGCAGCGACTCGCACCCCAGCCGCAACAGCCGTTCCTCGCCGGGCCAGCCTTCGCTGTGCGGGGCCAGCATGCCGCCGGCGACCCACGACGCGCCCTTGTCGGCGGTGCGGTGCACCCGCACCGACCAGCCGGCCTGCGCAGCGCGGCGCGCCACCGCGAGCCCGATGACGCCGCCGCCGATGACCGCCAACGACCCAGGGTCTGTTGGCATCCTTGGCCTCCCTTCGCCGGCATGACCCGGATCAGGTGTGACGGTAAGGGCGGGCGCGCCCACTCTCAGACCCCGTTCCTGGGACTCCCGTGTCTCACTGAGTTCTTCGGCTTCCACGCTAGCGCGCTAGCGTCGCGGTGTGCATCAGCGAGTTAGGCGGCTGGCGGCCGCGCGCCTGTATTTGTGCACCGACGCGCGCCGGGAGCGTGGTGATCTGGCCCAATTCGCCGACGCCGCCCTGGCCGGCGGTGTCGACGTCATCCAGCTGCGCGACAAGGGGTCGCCCGGCGAGCAGCGGTTCGGGCCCCTCGAGGCGCGCGAGGAGCTGGCCGCGTGCGAGGTCCTGGCCGACGCGGCCCGGCGGCACGGCGCCCTGTTCGCGGTCAACGACCGGGCGGACATCGCGCGCGCGGCCGGCGCCGACGTGCTGCACCTCGGGCAGGGTGACCTGCCGCTGGACATCGCGCGCGGGATCGTCGGCCCGGACACGCTGCTCGGCCTGTCCAGCCATGACGTCGACCAGGCCGCCGCGGCCAGTTCTTCGGGACCCGCGGGGCCGGACTACTTCTGCGTCGGCCCGTGCTGGCCCACGCCGACCAAACCGGGCCGCGAGGCGCCGGGCCTGGAGCTGGTGCGGGCCGCCGCGCGGCTCGCACCCGACAAGCCGTGGTTCGCGATCGGCGGGATCGACGAGCAGCGGCTGCCGGAGGTGCTCGCAGCCGGCGCCCGCCGCATCGTGGTGGTGCGCGCGATCACCGCGGCCGATGACCCGCGGGCCGCGGCGGAGCGGCTCAGCTCAGCGCTTGCAGCAGCGAGTTGATCCGGGGATGCATGGGCGTCTCGTCGGCGTCACCCGGCACGCACCAGACGAAGACGCCGGCCTCGATCTCCAGGGTGCGGGGCAGGTGCCGCCGCCGCTCGTCGCCGTGATGCAGCGGCACCAGGGCCGTCGCCGTGCGCAGCCGGTGCCAGCTGGCCGCGAAACCGGGATGCAGTGGCAGCCCGGCCACCTCGTCCTCGGCGACCCAGCGCATCTCGGAGCTCTCCCCGTTGGGCACGGTGTGCAGCAACTCGGGCGCGTCGGCGACGACCGTGGTGTAGGTCCAGCGCGCGCCGCCGGGCCCCGCGACGTCGGCGGTGACCAACGTCGACCGCACCGTCACCAGCTCGCCCGCCAGGCCGGCCTCCTCGTGGGCCTCGCGGACCGCGGTCTCCTCCGGGGTCTCGTGGCTGTCGCGGGCACCGCCCGGCAGACCCCAGGTACCGCCCTGATGGCTCCACACCGCGCGGTGCTGCAGCAGCACGGCGGGGGTGCCGTCCGGCCGCGGGGCCCGCAGCAGCAGACCGGCCGCGCCGAAGCGGCCCCAGTACGGGGTGCCGCTGCTGGAAACCACCCAACCGTCGCCGTCGCCGTGCACGCGTTCAGGATATGCGGGTGATCGCCTGGTCAATCGGTCTGCCTCCGCCCATCCGCCGGAAGATTCTCTTAGAATTCGCTTATAGAGTTTCGTGCAGCGTTCCAGTGGCCGCGAAAGATGAGGGCTGATCACACGTGACGGTTGAGCTGGCGCACCCGTCGACGGAGCCGCAGGGGTCGCGGTCGCCGGCGGAGCCAGCCCATCCCCGCTGGTGGTTCATCTCCACCACGCCGGGCCGGATCCTGACCATCGGCATCGTGCTGGCGGTGCTCGGCGGCATCTGCGCCTTCGCCACGTCGACCACCATCAACCACCGCCAGCAGGTGCTGACGACCGTGCTCAACCACACCGAGCCGCTGTCGTTCGCCGCCGGACGGCTGTACACCACCCTGTCGGTGGCCGACGCGGCGGCGGCCACGGCGTTCATCGCCGAGGCCGAGCCGCCGCCGGTGCGGCAGCGCTACGAGCAGGCCATCACCGACGCGGCGGTGGCGGTGACCCGGGCGTCGAGCGGGCTCACCGACGAACCGCTGGTGCAGCTGCTGGGCCGGATCAACGCCGAACTGGCCGTTTACACCGGCCTGATCGAAATAGCGCGGACCAACAACCGGGAGGGCAACCCGGTCGGGTCGTCGTACCTGTCGGAAGCCTCGGGACTGATGCAATCGACGATCCTGCCGGACGCCGCGCAGCTGTATCAGGCCACGTCCGAGCGGGTGGACGCGGAAACCACCGCGTCCACGCAGATCCCCGCGCCGGTCATCCTGGTGGTCACCGCCACCGCGGTCTTCGGCGCCTTCGCCCATCGCTGGCTGGCCAGGCGCACCCGGCGCCGGATCAATCCGGGCCTGGTCGTGGGCGGCCTCGCTATTCTCGTCATGGTGGTATGGGTCGGAACAGCGCTGACCATCTCCACGACCGCCAGCCGTAGCGCCAAGAACACCGCCGCCGACTCGCTGCGGATCGTGACCAACGTCGCGATCACCGCCCAGCAGGCGCGGGCCGACGAGACGCTATCGCTGATCCGTCGCGGGGACGAGGAGAAGCGCAAGCAGTCGTTCTATGAGCGGATCGACTCCATGCACCAACAGCTCGACCAGTACATGGTGCGCAGCGACGCCGTCGACAAACCCGACCTGCAGGGCGCCGACCAGCTGCTGCTGCGCTGGCGGCAGGCCAACGACCGGATCAACTCCTACATCTCGGTCGGCAACTACCGGGCGGCCACGCAGGTCGCCCTGGGCAGCAGCGAAGACGATTCCACCCCGGCGTTCGACAAGCTGGAGGGCCAGCTGGGCAAGGCCATGGATCAGAGCCGCACCCACCTGCGCAACGACGTCCTGAACGCCCGCAGCGGGCTGTCCGGCGCCCAGGTCGGCGGCGTGGTGCTCAGCCTCGGCGCCGCCATCGCGGTGGCGCTGGGCCTGTGGCCGCGGCTGAAAGAGTATCGATAATGACGCGGCCGGCCCGGTTGCGGCGGGCGGGCGCCGCGCTCGCCGCGGTGGCCGTGCTGGCGGGCTGCTCGCACACCGAGTCGCTGACGGTGGCCAAAGTGCCGACGCTGCCGCCGCCCACCCCGGTCGGCATGCAGCAGTTGGCGCCGGAGCCGCCGCTGCCGCCGGACGACCCGAGCCAGGGCTGCGACCTGACCGCGAGCCTGCGGCCCTTCCCCACCAAGGCCGAGGCGGACGCCGCGGTCGCCGACATCCGCGCCCGCGGCCGGCTGATCGTCGGGCTGGACATCGGCAGCAACCTGTTCAGCTTCCGCGACCCCATCACCGGGGAGATCACCGGTTTCGACGTCGACATCGCCGGGGAGATCGCGCGCGACATCTTCGGCGCCCCGTCGCACGTGGAATACCGCATCCTGTCGTCCGACGAGCGTGTCACCGCGCTGAAGCACTCCGAGGTCGACGTGGTGGTCAAGACCATGACCATCACCTGCGAGCGGCGCAAGGAGGTCAACTTCTCCACCGTCTACCTGGACGCCAACCAGCGCATCCTGGTCCCGCGGGACTCGCCCATCGCCAAGGTCAGCGATTTGTCCGGCAGGCGGGTCTGCGTGGCGAAGGGGACCACGTCGCTGCACCGGATCCGCCAGATCGACCCGCAGCCCATCATCATCTCGGTGGTCAACTGGGCCGACTGCCTGGTGGCGATGCAGCAGCGCGAGATCGACGCCGTCAGCACCGATGACTCCATCCTGGCCGGGCTGGTCGAGGAGGACCCCTACCTGCACATCGTCGGGCCCAACATGGCCACCCAGCCCTACGGCATCGGGGTCAACCTCACCAACACCGGCCTGGTGCGGTTCGTCAACGGCACGCTCGAGCGGATCCGCCGGGACGGGACGTGGAACACGTTGTACCGCAAGTGGTTGACGGTGCTGGGCCCCGCGCCCGCCCCGCCCACGCCAAGGTATCTGGACTGATGACCGAGTCGGAGAAGACCCAACGGCCGGAACCGGGCTCCGAAGACGTGAGCCCGGGCACCCAACCGCCGGACACCCAGGGCGGCGGCCCGACGACGGGCCGGATCCAGGCGACGCAGGCGCTGTTCCGTCCCGATTTCGACGATGACGACGACGACGATTTTCCGCACATCTCGCTCGGCGCCCTGGACAGCGATTCGCAAGACCGGGTGACGATCGGGACGCGGGTGCTGCCGCCGGTCAGACAGCTCGGCGGTGGGCTGGTCGAGATCCCCCGGGTGCGCGACATCGACCCGCTCGAGGCGTTGATGACCAACCCGGTAGTGCCGGAGGCCAAGCGGTTCTGCTGGAACTGCGGCAAGCCGGTCGGCCGGTCGAAGAAGGGCGTCAAGGGCGAGTCGGAGGGTTGGTGCCCCGCCTGCGGCAGCGCGTATTCGTTTCTGCCACAGCTGAATCCGGGAGACATCGTCGCCTACCAGTACGAGGTCAAGGGCTGCATCGCGCACGGCGGACTGGGCTGGGTGTACCTGGCGGTCGACCACAACGTCAACGACCGCCCGGTGGTGCTCAAGGGCTTGGTGCACTCCGGTGACGCCGAGGCGCAGGCGATCGCGATGGCCGAACGGCAGTTCCTCGCCGAGGTGGTGCACCCGCAGATCGTGCAGATCTTCAACTTCGTCGAGCACAAGGACCGGAACGGCAACCCGGTCGGCTACATCGTCATGGAGTACATCGGCGGGCAGCCGCTCAAGCACGGCAAGGACCAGAAGCTGCCCGTCGCCGAGGCCATCGCCTACCTGCTGGAGATCCTGCCGGCCCTGACCTATCTGCACTCGATCGGCCTGGTCTACAACGACCTCAAGCCGGAGAACATCATGCTCACCGAGGAGCAACTCAAGCTCATCGACCTGGGCGCGGTGTCGCGGGTCAATTCGTTCGGCTATCTCTACGGCACCCCCGGCTTCCAGGCGCCCGAGATCGTGCGCACCGGCCCGACGATCGCCACCGACATCTACACCGTCGGCCGCACCCTGGCCGCGCTCACGGTGAACCTGCCCACCCGCAACGGCCGCTACGTCGACGGCCTGCCCGAAGACGATCCCGTGCTGACGAAGTACGACTCCTACCGCCGGCTGCTGCGCCGGGCCACCGACCCCGACCCGCGGCGCCGCTTCGCCACCACGGAGGAGATGTCCGCGCAGCTGATGGGCGTGCTGCGGGAGGTGGTGGCCCAGGACACCGGGGTGCCACGGCCCGGGCTGTCGACCATCTTCAGCCCCAGCCGCTCGACGTTCGGGGTGGACCTGCTGGTCGCACACACCGACGTCTACCTGGACGGCCAGGTCCACTCGGAGCGGCTGACGGCCCGCGAGATCGTGACCGCGCTGCAGGTGCCGCTGGTGGACCCGGCCGACGTCGCCGCCCCGGTCCTGCAGGCGACGGTGCTCTCCCAGCCGGTGCAGACCCTGGATTCGCTGCGCGCCGCCCGCCACGGCACGCTGGACGCCGACGGCGTCGAGGTGTCCGAGTCGATCGAGTTGCCGCTGATGGAGGTCCGCGCGCTGCTGGACCTGGGCGACGTGGCCAAGGCCACCAGGAAGCTGGACGACCTGGCCGAGCGGGTGGGCTGGCAGTGGCGGTTGGTCTGGTACCGGGCCGTCTCGGAGCTTCTGACCGGCGACTACGACTCCGCCACAACGCATTTCACCGAGGTGCTGGACACGTTCCCGGGCGAGCTGGCGCCCAAGCTGGCACTGGCCGCCACCGCCGAGCTGGCCGGCAACGTCGACGATCAGAAGTATTACCAGACCGTGTGGAATACCAACGACGGGGTGATCTCGGCCGCCTTCGGTCTGGCCAGATGGCTTTCCGCCGAAGGCGATCGAGCCGCCGCCGTGCGCACGCTGGACGAGGTGCCGCCCACCTCAAGGCATTTCACCACCGCGCGGCTGACCAGTGCGGTGACGTTGCTGTCCGGGCGGACGAAGAGCGAGATCACCGAGGAGGACATCCGCGACGCCGCCCGGCGTGTAGAGGCACTGCCGCCCACCGAACCACGCGTGCTGCAGATCCGCGCGCTGGTGCTGGGCTGCGCCATGGACTGGCTGGAGGACAACAAGGCCAGCACCAACCACATCCTCGGCTTCCCGTTCACCGAGCACGGGCTGCGGCTGGGCGTGGAGGCGGCGCTGCGCAACCTGGCCCGCGTCGCCCCCACCCAACGGCACCGCTACGCGCTGGTCGACATGGCGAACAAGGTACGGCCCACGAGCACGTTCTAAGGCTGCGCCGGTGCGTGCCATCGTCTTTCCCCTTCGCCTCGAGTGTGCGTCCAGGGCTTTGCGTGTGCATGGTGGGCGGAAAAATCGCCCGGATCCCGCCATGGGCGCACACTCAAAGCCGTGAACGCACACGTGATTCGGCCAGCGCGGCGCGCACCCGGCGAATGATGCTGGCGGGGCGGTCCTCCGCGATGACCCGGACAATGATCCACCCCATCTGCTCGAGCATCTCGATCCGCCGAATGTCTTTGACGTACTGGCGTCGGTCGCTGCGGTGTTGGTCGCCGTCGTATTCGACGGCGACCATCTGTTCCTCCCAGCCGAGGTCGAGGTAGGCGAAAGGAATTCCGTCCACACCGCACACCGGTATCTGGGTCTGCGGCCGCGGGAGCCCGGCATCGATGAGAAGCAGGCGTAGATAGCTCTCGCGCGGCGACTGCGCCCCCGGGTCGAGGAGTTCCAGCGCGGTCTCGAGCCGCCGCAGCCCGGGCGAGTGGGGGTGGCACTTCGCCATGCGCAGTACGTCGTCGACTTTGAAACCCGTTGCCCGCGCCAGCGCATCCAGCCGGACGACCGCCGAGCGGATGGCCCCGCGCCGGCCGATGTCGAAGGCGGTTCGCTCGGGTGTGGACACGGTCCGCCCGTCCATGACCTGCGTTTCGCCGTCCAGCAGTCGATCGCGCCGCGTCAGCACGCCCCGAGGCGGACGGGCGTTGGTGTGGTTCAACTCGACCGGCACATCGTCGGGAATCCATTCGGCGCCATGCAATCTGGCGGCGGCGGCCCCCACGATGGTCGCCGCCCGCCCTGACCACAGCCACGCCGCGCAGATTCGCCGCTCAAGCGACAGCTGGGTGTCGTTGGACACGTAGACGTTCGGGAAGACCGCACGGTAACGCGCCCGCAGTTGATGACGGCTCAACACACACGACTCCAGAGCCTCGCTGCCGATAAACGGTTCGCCCGGTTCCATGCCGGAACGGTCGCACATCGACGACCCTTCGCGACTGCCGCTATGCACAGGGCAACCGAGTGTGTACTCAGGCCTTTGCGTGTGCACTGGCGGCGGAATTCGGCCGCATTTTCCGCCGTGAGCGCACACGCAAAGCCGTGAACGCACACTGGGCGGCTTCCTAACCGCTTAGCGCGCTCACGCAGTCGCGGGCGATGGCCAACTCTTCGTTGGTCGGGATCACCAGCACGGCGATCGGGGATTCGTCGGCGGAGATCTGCCGGGCGCCCCTGCCGCCGCCGAGGTTGCGGCGCTCGTCGAGCACCACGCCCAGCTCCTCCAGCCCCGACACTGCGTCGCGGCGGACCGCCGCGTCGTTCTCCCCGATGCCGGCGGTGAAGGTGATGACATCGGCGTGCCCGAGCACCGCCAGGTAGGCGCCGATGTACTTGCGCAGCCGGTGGGTGAACACGCTGTAGGCCAATTGCGCTGCGGTGTCACCGGATTCGATCATAGCGCGCAGCCGGCGGAAGTCGCGCTCGCCGGACAGGCCGAGCACCCCCGACCGTTGGTTGAGCATGGACTCGACCTCGTCGACGCCCATCTTGGCCATGTGGCACAGGTAGCTGACGATGCTGGGGTCGATGTCGCCGCTGCGGGTGCCCATCACCAGGCCCTCCAGCGGCGTCAGGCCCATCGAGGTGTCCAGCGGCCGGGTGCCGGCGATCGCGGAGGCCGAGCAGCCGTTACCCAGGTGCAGCACAATCTGTTTCAGGCTCTGCAGCGGCCGGCCCAGGAATGCGGCGGCCTGCTGGCTCACGTACCGGTGCGACGTGCCGTGAAACCCGTAGCGGCGGATCTTCCAGCGCTCGGCCAACCCGCGGTCGATGGCGTAGGTCGCGGCCGCGGGCGGCATGTCGTGGAAGAACGCGGTGTCGAAGACCGCGATGTGCGGAACGTCGGGCAGCAGCTTGCGCGCCACCTCGATGCCCTTGACCGCGGGCGGATTGTGCAGCGGCGCCAGCTCCGACAACTCGTCGAGCTTGTCGATCACCGCGTCATCCACCGGCGTGGGCCGGTAGAAGGTGTTGCCGCCGTGCACCACTCGGTGGCCCACCGCCACCAGGCCGCAGGCACGCAGGTCGATGCCCTGCCGCGACAGCGTGTCGAACGCCTGACGCAGTGCGGCGTCGTGGTCGCGGACGGGCGAGGACTGCTCGCCGATCCGCTCGACGTTCCCGGTCGCCCGGGCCGTGCCGGAGTCGGGGTCGAGCAACTGGTATTTCAGCGAGGACGAGCCGGAGTTGATGACCAGCACGACCCGGTCGGCGCTAGCCACGGACGCCCTGCGCCTGAATCGCGGTGATGGCGACGGTGTTCACGATGTCCTCGACCAAAGCGCCGCGGGACAGGTCGTTCACCGGCTTGCGCAGGCCCTGCAGCACCGGCCCGATCGCGATCGCCCCGGCGCTGCGCTGAACGGCCTTGTAGGTGTTGTTGCCGGTGTTCAGGTCGGGGAAGACCAGCACCGTGGCGCGGCCGGCGACCGCCGAGTCACGCAGCTTGGTGGCCGCGACCGACGGCTCTATCGCGGCGTCGTACTGGATGGGCCCCTCGACGGGCAGTTGCGGCTCCCTGCGCCGAACCAATTCCGTTGCCTTCCTGACCTTTTCGACATCAGCGCCGGTGCCGGACTCACCGGTGGAGTAGGACAGCATCGCGACCCGCGGCTCGATGCCGAATTGTGCCGCGGTGCGCGCGGAGGAGATCGCGATGTCGGCCAGCTGCTCGGGCGTCGGATTGGGGATGATCGCACAGTCGCCGTAGGCCAGTACCCGATCGGGCAGGCACATCAGGAAGATGCTGGACACGGTGGAGACGTCGGGGACGGTCTTGATGATCTCGAAGGCCGGGCGCACGGTGTGCGCCGTGGTGTGGGCGGCGCCGGACACCATGCCGTCGACCATGCCGTTGTACACCATCATCGTGCCGAAATAGGTGGCGTCGCGCATGATCTCGCGGGCGTGCTCGACGGTGACACCCTTGGCCTTGCGCAATTCGGCGTACTGGTCGGCGAACCGGAAGCGCAGATCGCTGGTGCGCGGGTCGATCACCTGCGCGCCGTCGAGGTCCACGCCGAGTTCGCCGGAGCGCTGGCGGATCTGCGCCTCGTCGCCCAGCACGGTCAGGTCGGCGACGCGGCGCTGCAGCACGCGGCCGGCCGACTTGAGGATGCGGTCGTCGTCCCCCTCGGGCAGCACGATGTGCTTGCGATCCGCCCGGGCCTGGAGCGTCAGCCGGTGGATGAACATCTGCGGCGTGGTCACGGTCGGTATCGGAATAGCAAGCTGCTCAAGTAGATCCGAGACGTCGACGTATCGTTCCATCAACTCCAGCGCGGTGTCGATCTTGCGCTGGGAGTTCGCCGTGACGCGGCCGCGGGCCGCGGCGGCCGCGCTGGCGGCGTCGTAGGTGCCCAGCGCGGTGGCGACGATCGGTAGCCGCAGCCGCAGGCCGGCGACCAGCGCCGCGATGGACGGGTGCAGCGCGAAGCCGCCGTTGAGGACGATGCATGACAGCGACGGAAAGCCTTCGGCAGCATGGGCGCTGGCCACGGCGAGCACCACGTCCGACCGGTCACCGGGGGTGATGACCGCCATGCCGTCGCGAAGCCGCTCCAGGACGTGGTCGGCGGTCATCCCGGCGACCAGCACGCCGGTGACCTCGCGCTCGCGCAGCGACGCCTCGCCGCTGACCGGCCTTCCGTCGACCGCCCTTTCGAGTTCGGCCACCGTCGGCGCGGACAGCAGCGGCTCCTCGGGCAGCACGTAGCTGCGCTGGGTGAAGGCCTCCAGCGCCTCGGCGACCTCCCCCAGCCGCGCCGGGTCGCAGCGGTTGGCCACCACCGCCGCGGCGTGGGCGCGCTGGACGGTCAACTCGGCCAGGCACGCCTCGACGACGCGCGCCACCTCGTCGGGGGTGCGGCCCCGGCCGCTGACCGTGAGCAGCACCGGCGCGCCGAGGTTGACGGCGATCCGGGCGTTGACCGAGAGCTCGGCGGGCCGCGCGACGTCGGTGTAGTCGCTGCCGACGATCACCACCGCGTCGCAGTCGTCGGCCATCGCGTGATAGGCGTCGACGATGGTGGCGATCGCGGCGTCGCTGTCGGCGTGCAACTGCTGATACGTCACGCCGACGCACTGCTCGTAGGACAGGCCCGCGGTGGTGTGCCGCAGCAGCAGGTCCAGGATGTAGTCGCGATCCTTGCCGTCGGTGACCCGGGTGATGGGCCGGAACACGCCGACCTTGGCGACGGTCGCGGTCAACCGGTGCAGCAGCGCCAGCGCGACCGTCGACTTGCCGGTCTCCGGTTCCGGAGCGGCGATGTAGATAGCCGAGGGCTCAGGCAAGTCGCCGCAGCCTGGGGGCCAGGTCCTTCTCGAAGAGCTCCAGGAACCGGCGCTGGTCGTGGCCCGGGGCGTGGAACACCAGGTGGTTGAGCCCCCAGTCGACGTACTGCTTGACCTTCTCGACGGCCTCGTCGGGATCGGACGCGACGATCCAGCGCTTGGCGACCTGCTCGATCGGCAACGCGTCGGCGGCCTTCTCCATCTCGATCGGGTCGTCGATGCTGTGCTTCTGCTCTGCGGTCAGCGACAGCGGCGCCCAGAACCGGGTGTTCTCCAGCGCCAGCTCGGGGTCCGGGTCGTAGGAGATCTTGATCTCGATCATCTTGTCGATGTCGTCGACATTGCGCTCGGCGGCCGCCGCGCCCTCTTGCACCGCCGGCATCAGCTTGTCCTGGTACAGCTCCTCGCCCTTGCCGGAGGTGCAGATGAAGCCGTCCCCGGCCCGCCCGGCGTACTTGGCCACCGCCGGGCCGCCCGCGGCGATGTAGATGGGCACGCCGCCCTGGGGCACGTCGTAGATCGAGGCGCCCTTGAGCCGGTAGTACTCGCCGTCGAAGTCGACGCGGTCGCCGCGCCACAGCTCGCGCATCAGCCGGACCGATTCGCGCAGCCGGGCGAACCGCTCCTTGAACTCCGGCCACTCGCCCTCGTATCCGGTGGCGATCTCGTTGAGCGCCTCGCCGGTGCCCACACCGAGGAAGATCCGGTCTGGGTACAGGCAGGCCATGGTGGCGAAGGCCTGCGCGACGACGGCGGGGTTGTAGCGGAAGGTCGGCGTGAGCACCGAGGTGCCCAGCACGATCCGCTCGGTGCGTTCGCCGACGGCGGTCATCCACGCCAGCGAGAACGGCGCGTGCCCGCCCTCGTGCCGCCACGGCTGGAAGTGGTCGCTGACGGTCGCGCTGTCCATGCCGTGACCTTCGGCGGCGACGGCGAGTTCGACGAGTTCACGCGGTGCGAATTGTTCCGCGGATGCCTTGTACCCAAGTTTCAGTTCAGCCACGGGTCATTTCTACTCCTACGCTGATGGGCATGGCGCAGCTAGTTCAGGTCACCGACACCGTGTACCTCGCTCAGGGGCACGCGGTGAACTGGACGCTGGTCGCCGACGGCGCCGGCGTCATGCTGATCGACGCCGGCTATCCCGGGGACCGCGAGGACGTGCTGGCCTCGCTGGCCAAGCTGGGCTACGGCGTGGCCGACGTGCGCGCCATCCTGTTGACCCACGCCCACATCGACCACCTGGGTTCGGCGATCTGGTTCGCCCGCGAGCACGGCGTGCCGGTGTACTGCCACGCCGACGAGGTGGGCCACGCCAAGCGGGAGTACCTGGAGCAGGTGTCGACCATCGATGTGGCACTGCGGATTTGGCGCCCGCGCTGGGCGCGGTGGACCGCCCACGTGGTCCGCAGCGGCGGCCTGATCCGCGACGGCATCCCCACCGCCCAGCCGCTGACCGCCGAGGCGGCCGCCGGCCTGCCCGGTCAACCCCGCCCCGTTTTCAGTCCCGGCCACACCAACGGGCACTGCTCGTACCTGGTCGACGGCGTGCTGGTCAGCGGCGACGCGCTGATCACCGGCCATCCCCTGTTGCGGCACCGCGGACCGCAGCTGCTGCCGGCGATTTTCAGCTACAGCCAACAGGATTGCCTGCGCACCCTGTCCGCGCTGGCGCTGCTGGACACCGAGGTCCTGCTGCCGGGGCACGGCGACGTGTGGCGGGGCCCGATCCGGGAGGCGACGGTCGCGGCGCTCGCGCTGGCCGGCGCCTGAGGAAGGTGCGCCTACACTCGGCTGGGGGTGGGCGCGAAAGGGCACGGATGACCACCGTGGACGAGCATGACCTGATCTTTGCCGGGGTGGCGCTGCAGGCGCGGTTGGTGCGCGATCGTGAGGTTTCGCCGCGGGAGCTGGTGGCGCTGCACCTGGAGCGGATCGCGCGGCTGGACCCGGTGCTGAACGCGTTTCGCGTGGTGCTGGCCGATCGGGCGATGGCGGAGGCGGCGCACGTCGAACGCCGGCTGGCCGCCGGGGAGACGATGCCGCTGGCCGGCGTCCCGATCGCGGTCAAGGACGACACCGACGTCGCGGGCGTTTCGTCGATGTGCGGCACCGGGATTGACACGGGGCCGGCGAGCACCGACAGCGCCGCCGTGCGGCGGCTGCGGGCCGCCGGGGCGGTGATCGTCGGCAAGACGCACCTGCCCGAGTTCGGCGCCTACCCCATGTGCGAGTCGCCGACGTGGGGGGTGACCCGCAACCCGTGGCACCCGCACCGGACGGCGGGAGGTTCCAGCGGCGGTTCGGCGGCCGCGGTGGCGGCCGGCATGGTGCCCGGGGCCCTGGGCACCGACGGGGGCGGGTCGATCCGCATCCCGGCCGCCTGCTGCGGACTGGTGGGCCTCAAGGGCCAGCGCGGATGGATCAGCACCAAGCAGTCGCCCGAGCGGGCCTACCGTTTCCACGGGCTGCATCACATCGGGACGCTGGCCCGCAGCGTGGCCGACGCGGCGCTGCTGCACGACGCGATGACCGGTCCGGAGCCCGACGACGAGATCCCCTTCCCGCCGCCGGTGCCGCCGCTGACCGACGCCGTCTCGCGCGCGCCGCGCCCGCTGCGGATCGCCATGTCGTTCAAGCCGGTGGTGCCCGTGCCGGTCAGCGAGGAGGTGCGCCGGCCGGTGCTCGAGACCGCCGAGTTGCTGCGCTCGCTCGGCCACGAGGTCGTCGAGCTCGACCCCCGCTACCCGCCGGCCGCGGTCCTCTCGGTGTTCGCGCTGATGATGAATGGCCTCGCTCACGAAATCGACCGGCTGCCCACACCGGAGCTGCTGGAGCGCAGGATCCGGGCGGAGGGTCGCACCGCCCGGCTGGTCCCCGACTGGCTGGCGCGCCGCGCGCTCGCGGCGCGCGACCGACTGAGCGAGCGCGGGCTGCGGCCCGTCGCCGGCTGCGACATGCTGATGACGCCCGTGCTGGGCAAGCCGCCGGTGCCGGTCGGGCATCTCGAGGGGCTGGGACCCGGCCGCGCCCTGGCACGGACCCTGGCCTTCATGCCGTTCACCCCGCCGCAGAACTTCACCGGGCAACCCGCCATGTCGATCCCGGCCGGGATCTCGCCCGACGGCCTGCCCGAAGCCGTCCATCTGGTGGGCCGTCCCCACGACGGATCCACCCTCGTTTCGCTTGCCGCGCAACTGGAATCGGCGCGGCCCTGGGCCCACCGCCAGCCGCCGGCCGCGCGGTACCGCGCCCCGGCCTGAACCGGACCCCCGAAGCGATGTCGCACGCCGTGATCACCGGAGCAAGCGGGCTGCTGGGAGCCAACCTGGCCACCGAGCTGATCGCGGGGGGCCACACCGTCACCGCGACGCGGCGGGCGAGCACCGATACCGGTTCGCTGTCCGACCTCCCGGTCACGTGGGTCCGCGCCGACCTCGGTTCGGCCGCCGAACTCCGCGACGTGTTCGCCGGCGCCGACGTCGTATTTCATTGCGCCGCATGCGTTTCGACCAGGCGAACGGTCACGCCCGCCGTTTCGGCCGTCAACGTCGACGCGACGCGGGCCGTGGTCGAAGCCGCGATCGCCGTCGGTACCCCACGGCTCGTGCACACCTCGACGGCGAACACGATCGGACCCACCTCCGACGGCTCACCCGCCGACGAGCAGACCCCGTGGGGATGGGACCAGGCCGGGCTGGCGGGGGCCTATCCGGTCACCAAACGGCGCGGCGAACTCCTGGTGCGCGCGGCGTGCGACGACCTGGATGCGGTCATCGTCAACCCCACCTACCTGGTCGGCCCGCGCGACGCCAGGCCCAGCTCCGGCCGCCTGATCATCGAGATCGCGAACCGCAAAATACCTTACTGGACACCGGGATACAACAATTTCGCCGACGTCGGCGAGGTGGCGCGCGGGATGATCGCCGCCTGGCTGCGCGGCAAACGCGGTGAACGCTACATCCTGGGCGGCCAGGAGCTGACGTATCGCGACTACATCGAGCGGGTGGCACGCGTCGTCGGCGTCGACCCGCCGCGCCGACAGCTGCCCTACCCGGTCGCCTGGCTCGGGGGCAAGGCCGGCGACCTGATCGAGGCCGTCACCGGCCGGGAAACCACGGTGAACTCGATGTCGGTCGGATACGCCTACACCGACCGTTACCGGTACCGCAGCGACAAGGCGGTGCGGGAACTGGGCTACGTGCTGGCCCCGATCGAGCCCGCGATCCGCAACGCCGTCAGCTGGTTTCGCGCCCGCGGCATGATCCGGTCCCCAAAAGACGCCTGACGCGCCGGCCGGGAATCAGAACCGGTAGGTGGCGCAGCCGACCTGGACGCCCGAGCCGGCGGCGAGGATCAGCGCGACGTCGCCCGGGTGCACCAGCCCGCTGCTCCTGGCCCGCTGCAGCCCGTAGGGCAGGGCCGAGGTGAACGGGTCGAGTTCCCCGTCGGAGCCGAGGTCGACGAACCGCGACCTCGCGATGCCGGTCTGGGCTGCCAGTTCGTCGAGCGCCGACGGGGACAGATACGGCGGGAACACGACCGCGACGTCCGAGGGGTCGAGCCCCTCGACCGTCAGGAGTTCCTTGGCCGCGGCGGGCAGACAGCTCAGATAGATGGCCTCGAGGTTGGGGTCCCGGTCGATGTGCAGCCGGGTCCGGCCGTCCTGTGGCTGCGTGTAGGTGGCCAGGGCCGCGCCGTGCTCGGGGTGATACTGAAAGACGAACCGGCCGAAGCCTTCCGCGCCCCGGCTCGGGCTCAGCAGCACCGCCGAGCCCGTCTGGCTGAACCCGTTGCGCGGATAGCCGCTGCCGGGGGCGTTGTTTTCGATCTCCGAGGCGACCACCATCGCGTGTTCGGCCTTTCCCGCCGCCATCATGGCGGCGGCGACCTGGCAGGCGTTGAGGAAGCCGACCGCGCCGTTGACGACGTCGAAGGCGAGGGTCTTGGGGCCGTCCGGGGACTGCACCTCGCCGTTGACCCCGAGTTCGCCGGCGACCAACGAGGCAATCGCCGGTTCGCTGAGGAAGTCGTCGCGGTAGACGCCGGTGTGGATGATCAGATCCAGCGCGCTCCGGTCGAGACCGCTGCGGTCCAGGCAGTCCGCCGCCGCCTGCGCCGCGAGCCGGATCGAACTCGGATGCGCCGATTGCTCAGCGGGGGCGATGCCCACGCTGTCGATGCGCACGCGCGGCGTTGCCGGCGCCTCGTGCCGGTAGCCGTCGCCCCGCGCACCGCGGCCGCGTGGGTCGCCGGCGCCGCCCCGGCGCATCCGGTCGGGCAGGTCGTCGAAGGTGTACAGTGCGGCGCCGACCGTCTGGCCCGAACCGGTGATGGAGAACACCACGTTGTCCCCGGACTTGATCCGGCCGCTGCGGATGTGGTCGTCGAGCGCCACGAAATGCGTTGTGGTCGCGGTGTTTCCCCGCTCGGCGACGTTGTAGATGGTGTTGTCCCGGCTGGCCGCGCCCGGTCCGAACATCCCGTTGACGGCGACGACCGCGTCGTTGAGGGACGCCTCCGAGGTCTGGTGCATCACCAGGTGGTCGGTGGTCTCCGGCCGCCAGCCGTGCCGCCGCATGACCGCGGCGACGTAGGGCACCGCGTGCTTGACCGCGATGGCGGTCTGCGTGACGGAGTCGGTGAGCATGATGGCGCCCCCGTGCGGGCCGTCGGTCGCCTTGGCGATGCACAGCTTGCTGTAGTTGCTCAGGGTGGCCATGTCGATGTCGTGGAAGCCGACCCGGCCGTTGGGGCCGCGCTCGAGGACCACGGCCGCACCCGCGTCACCGAGGGTCAGGCAGGCCAGCCGCGGGTCCATCGGACCCTCGATCTCCTGCTGCGCGGTCTCGGTCAGGTGGCTGATGTATTCGCCGCTGACCACCAATGCGTTTCGCGCCAGCCCGGTCTGCAGGAAGGCGTCGGCCACCGTGATGCCGGTGAACATGCCGGCGCACGCGTTGCCGATGTCGAAGGCCAGCGCATTGTCCAACCCGCATTGACCTCGCAGCCGCGACGCCGTGCTGGGCTCGAAGGTGAACCGGTGCCCCATCCCGTCGCGACGGGAGATGTTGCAGGCGATCACCAGGTCGATCTCCTCGCGGCGATAGCTCGAGCGGGACAGGCAGTCGTCCGCGGCCTTCCTGGCCAGGTCGATCGAGAACTCGTCCTCGCCGACCACCCGGCGGTTCCTGATACCGGTGAGACGTTCCAGGGGTATGCGAATCTCGTTGGCGCACTCCGCCATCACCGTCGCGGTCGACACCGTCCGCGCCGGCAGGTACACGCCGAGGCTTTCGATCACCGTGTTGCGCTTCTCGTCGGGTGGGGCCGGCGCCAGCTGCGTGCCGTCGCCGGGGAGCGGGCCGTACTCGGCGGCGAGCTCGGCGATGGTGCCGTAGACGAACATCGACTCGGGGCGCAGCGGCAGGCCGGCCGCGTTCGCCCGCATCGCGACCTCGAGGCTCTGGGTCGAGGCGCCGCCGAGCGCGAAGAAGTCGTCGTTGACGCCGACCCGGTCCAAACCCAGTACCGCACACCAGATCTCGGCGAGCACCCGTTCGGTCGGTGTGCGCGGAGCGATGAATGCCGACTCCTGCAGCCCGACGGCGGTGCCGGCGGCCATCAGGGCGCGGCGGTCCACCTTTCCGCTCGTGGTGAGCGGCAGCGTGTCGGCCATTTCGAAGACGGCCGGCACCATGGCGGCGGGAAGCAGCTCGAGCAGGAAGCGGCGCAGCTCGGTCGTCGAGGGTGCGGCGCCCCCCGCCGCCACGATGTGGGCGACCAGGATGGTGTTCCCGCGGCTGTCGGTTCTGGTCACCACCGCGTTCTCGGCCACCCCGGGGTGTTGCGCCAGCGCGGCCTCCACCTCGCCGGGCTCGATCCGGAAGCCGCGGATCTTGACCTGGAAGTCCAGGCGGCCGAGGTAGTCGATGTTGCCGTCGGGCAGGTACCTGGCCCGGTCTCCGGTGCGGTAGAGCCGGTCACCGCCGAACGGGTCGGCGACGAAGATGGCGGCGGTCAGGTCCGGCCGGTTGAGGTAGCCGCGGCCCAGCCCGACACCGCCGATGAACAGCTCGCCGGGCACACCGACGGGCACCGGCTGCAGATGGGCGTCCAGGATGTGCGCGCGGATGTTGGCGATCGGGCGGCCGATCGGCACCACGGTCCCGGATTCGCCACGGCAGCAGTGGAATCCGGTGACGTCGATCGCCGCCTCGGTGGGCCCGTAGAGGTTGTAGAGCTCGGCGCGCAGCGCGGTCAGGAAGTGGTCGCGCAGGTCATACGGCAGCGCCTCGCCGCTGCAGAACACCCGGCGCAGCGAGGTGCAGGCGGCCACGCCGGGCTCGGCGAGGAAGCGGCGCAGCATCGACGGCACGAAATGCATTGTGGTGACGCCCCGCTCGACGATGGTCGCGACCAGGTACGCCGCGTCCTTGTGGCCCTCCGGTTTGGCCATCACCACCCGGGCGCCGACGATCAACGGCCAGAAGATCTCCCAGACCGACGGGTCGAAGCTCACCGGGGTCTTGTGCAGCACGCGGTCGTCGCCGGTCAGCCGGTAGGCGTCTTGCATCCACAGCAGCCGGTTGCGGATCCCGGCGTGGGTGTTCAGCGTGCCCTTGGGCTTCCCGGTGGACCCCGAGGTGTGGATGACGTAGGCGAGGTTGAGCGAGGTCGCGCCGGCCGCGACGGGTACGGCCGGACCCTCGTCCGAGGGGTCCGGCGGCACGTCCAGGCAGAGCCGGTGGCCGGTGAACTCGGGCGGCAGGTGCACCAGCTTGTCCTGGCGGGTGACGCAGACCGGCGCGTCCGGCACGTCGGCCAGCATCACGGCCATGCGCTGCGCGGGCTGCGCAGAGTCCAGCGGCAGGAAGGCGCCACCCGCCTTGAGGACGCCCAGCAGCGCCACCACCAGGTCTTCGGAGCGGTCCAGCAGGACCGGCACGATCACCTCGGGCCCCACCCCGAGCCGCCGCAGCAGCCGCGCGAGTTCCTCGGCCCGGCGGTCGAGTTCGGCATAGGTCAGCTCGCGGTCGTCACATGTCACCGCGACGGCGTCCGGGACGCGCGCGACGGTCGCCGCCACCATCTCGTGCAGGCAGGCCGGGCCGTCGTAGGCGACCTCGGTCCGGTTCCAGGCGGCCCGCCGGCGGTCTTCCGCCTCGGTGAGCAGCGGCAGCCGCGAGACCGGCCGGTCGGGATCGGCGACGGCACTGCGCAGCAGCGTGGCGAAGTGCCCGGCCATCCGCTCGATCGTGGTGCCGTCGAAGAGGTCGGTGTTGTATTGCAGGACGCCCGACAGCTTCCCGCCGTGTTCGCCGATCTCCATCATCAGGTCGAACGGCGCGCCGCCCTGCCCGACGTGCAGGGTCTGCAGGTGCAGTCCACCCGGTGCTGCGCCGGGCTCGGCGGAGAAGCGGCGCGTTTGTTCCCAGGCGAAGGAGACTGAAAACAGCGGCGTGCGGCCCGGGTCGCGCGCCGGCCGGAGCCGCTCGACCAGCAGCGCGAACGGGTAGTCCTGGTGTTCCAGGGCGCCCTGCACGGTGTCCTTGACACGCTCGAGCAGCGACCTGAACGTCGGGTCGTCGTGCAGGTCGGCGCGCAGGGCCACCGGATTGGTGAGGTAGCCGACCAGACCCTCCACCGCGACCCGGTCGCGGCACGCGAACGGCGAGCCCACGACCACCTCGCCCTGGCCGCTGTAGCGGTGCAGCAACGCGGCGTAGGCCGCCAACAGCGTCATGTAGGGCGTCGCACCCATGCTGCGGCCCAGCTGCTTGATCCCGGCCGTCACCGTGTCGTCGACGGTGAATCGGTGCACGGTGCCCGCATAGGTCTGCACGCCCGGTCGCGGCCGGTCGGTGGGCAGCTCGAGGACCGGCAGCTCGCCGGCGAGCTGGTCGCGCCAGTACTCCCAGAGGCGTTCGCCGTCCGCGCCGGCCAGCATCCGGGCCTGCCGGTCGGCGTAGTCGACGAAGCTTTCCGTCGGCGGCGGGGGCAGGGTCGCGCCGTGCTCGGCGGCGTACAGCAGGCGCAGCTCGTCGAGGATGATGTCGATGGACCAGAAGTCGACGGCGATGTGGTGCAGACCCAGCAGCAGCACGTGCTCGTCGGGGGTGCGCTCCAGCAGGGTGAGCCGGAAGACCGGCCCGGTGTACAGGTCGAAGGGCCGATCGGCCTCCCGGCGGATCCAGTCGTCGAGCTCGCCCTCGCCGGCGCCGACGTGGTGGCGGGCGATCCGCACCGGCCAGTGCGGATGAACCAGTTGCACCGGCTGCCCGTCGCGTTCGGCGTAGGTGGTCCGCAGCATCGGGTGCCGGTCGACGAGTGCCTGGGCCGCGCCCTCCAGGGCCGGCACGTCCAGCGGGCCGACGATCCGGCCGGCGTAGGTGATGGTGTACGCGGCGCTGGCCGGTGCGAGTTTGTGGATGAACCACATGGACCGCTGCCCATACGACAGCGGATAGACCGAGGCCGACTCCTCCGCCTCCTGCATGAGCAGCTGGGACAGCAGCGCCCGCTTCTTCTCGGGAGACAGGCCGGAGATGTCGATCGACTCATCCGTCATTGCTCGGCTCCCCTTTCGGCCAGGACCTGTTGGAGCAGTTCGTCGACGGCTTCGTCGGACAGCTCGGGCAGGCGGGCCAGCAGGTCCACACCGCGCGCGGGTGTGCCGCCGGCCTGCTGCGGGGACGCTTGCCGTGGGGCGGTCGGCGCCGGCGGCGCCGCGTCGGGTTGCGGTGCGCCTGCCGCGACCTGCTCGGCGAGCCAGCCGGCGAGGTCGGCCACGCTGGGCCCCTTCATCAGCCGGGAGACCGGCACGACGACGCCCAGATCGCGTTCGACCTGCATGCGCAGCTCCAGCGTGATGAGGGAGTCGACGCCGAGGCTGCCCAGCGGGGCCTGAATGTCGAGGGTCGACGGGGACAGGCCGAGTTTGCCGGCGGCGAGTTCGCACAGGTAGGACTCGAGCAGCCGCCGGCGCTGCTCCGGCACGGCTTCCCGCAGCGCGTCGCGCAGGCCGCTTCCGGGCCCGGGCGCATCCCCGTCGCGCGGCTTCTCGTCCGGGCGCGCGACGCCCAGCTCCGCCAGCAGCGGTGGCCGCAGGTCGGTTTCCCAACGCGCCCAGTCGATGTCGAGGACCACGGCCTGGGTGGCCGAGTCCGCCAGCAAAGACGACAGCGCCCGCAGGTTGTCGGTCGCGGACATGGCCTCGACGCCGTATTGGGCGAAGTAGCTTTGCAGTTCGGTCCGGGCGAAGAAGCCGAGCTGCGCCCATGGACCCCAGTCGACGCTCAGCGCGGGCCGGCCTTCGGCGCGGCGCTGCCACGCCAGCGCGTCCAGGAAAGCGTTGGCCGCCGCGTAGTTCGCCGCCCCGGGCGGGCCGAGCAACGAGGCGGCCGACGAAAACAGCACGAAGAAGTCGAGTTTCGCGTCCTTGGTCTGCTCGTGCAGGTTCCAGGCGCCCTGAACCTTGGGCGCCAACACCTTTCGCAGCTTCGGCTCGTCGAGGCATTGCAGGATGGCATCGTCGGTGGTCCCGGCCGCATGGACCACGCCGCGCAGCGGTGGCATGGTCGTGCGGATCGACTCGAGGACGGCCGCGACCTGGTCGGCTTTGGCGACGTCGCCGTGCGCGACCGTCACCTCGGTGCCGCCGGCTCGCAGCGCGTCCAGCGCCTCCTGCGCCGGCGCCGTGGGCTCGCCACGGCCCATCACGACCAGATGCCGGGCGCCGTGTTCGGCCAGCCATCGGGCCACCACGAGCCCAAGCGCGCCGAGCCCGCCGGTGACGAGATAGGTGCCGTCGTCCCCGAATTCGGGGGTCGCGGCTTGCTGGGGTGCGTCGTAGCGGGTGAGCCGCTCGACGTAGCGGTTGCCGCCCCGCAGCGCCACGGCGCCGTCGCGGTGGTCGGCCCACACCTCCCGGGGCAGGGCCTGCACCTCTCGTGCGACGTCGTCCGGGCCGCCACCCGCGGACAGGTCGACACACGTGCACCGCAGTTCCGGGTGCTCGTGTTCGATGGTGCGGGCCATCCCCCACACCGGCGCCTGGGCGATCGACACGGGCTCGGTGCCGGTCTGTGTCACCTGCGCCCCGCGGGTCACCAGCCACAGCCGCGGCGAGGGCGACCAATCCGCGTGGGCCAGCGCCTGCACGAGGTGCAGCACGCTCACCGGGCCCAGCGTGGTGGCGGACTCCAGCGACTCGAGCGTCGTGTCGGCCGGCGGTGCGGCCAGCAGGTCCCACAGGTGCACCACGCCGCGGCACGGCGGCCGCCGGTCGGTGAACGCGTCGGCGAGCAGCTGGTCGAAGTGTTGGGGCCGCGCCGGGTCGACCCGATAACGGTCGGGTGCCAGCCGCTCGAAGCCCCGGCCGGCCTCGACCAGCACGCATGTCTGGGAAAGGGATTCGAGATGATCCCGGAGGGCCTGCGCGGCCACGCCGCCGTCATCGAGGATGAGCCAGCTTCCCGGTTCGGCCGGCCGGCTCGCCCCGTTGCGCTCCGGCGCGCCGGCGGCGGGCTGCCACCGCACGTGGTACATGCGGTCGCGCAGACCCGCCGGCCGCTGCGGCGGGCCGGCGCCGCGAGGCGGCGCGCTGACCGTACCGCCGTCCAACCACGAGTGGACGCGCTGCCACGGGTAGGTCGGTGCCGCCACGCAGTGGCTGCCCGCGGGGTACAGCCGCTCCCAGGCGACCGGTTGACCGAGGGTGTACAGCGTGCCGAGCGACGCCAGTGCGGTCGTCCGTCCCCCGTCGTCGCGGCGCATGGACGGCAGCGCGGTACAACTGCACCCCATGTCCTGGGCATCCTCGCGGACAGCGGTCAACAGGACGGGGTGGGGGCTGATCTCGACAATCGTGTGATGCCCGCTGTCCAGCAGCCTTCGCAGTGCGGTCGAGAACTGCACCGGCGAGCGCAGGTTCTGCGCCCAGTAGTCGGCGTCGGGCACGCGGTCGGTGAGCAGGTCGCCGGTCACGGTGGAGTAGACGGGTATCGCCGGTGCGGTGGCCCGCAGCCCGGCGAGGCCGGCGCGCAGCGCGGGAACCAATGCGTCCATCTGCGGGCTGTGGGCGGCCACGTCGACGTCGACCCACCGGCAGAACCGGTCGCGCTGCTGCAGCACCGCCATCAGCTCCGCCAAAACCGTTTGGTCCCCGGACAGCACGGTCGATCGGTGGCCGTTGCTCGCGGCGATCGAGACCTCGTTCTCCCGGCCGGTGATGAGCTCCTGCGCTTCGTCGAGGCTCAGCTCCGCCGCCATCATGGTTCCGCGACCCCGCACCGTGCGCAGCATCAGCGCTCGGGTGCAGATCACCCGGGCGGCGTCGTCGAGGCTCAGAGCGCCGGCGACGTGCGCCGCCGCCACTTCCCCCATGCTGTGCCCCACCACCGCGGCCGGCTCGACGCCCCATGAGCGCCACAGCGCGGCCAGCGCCACCTGGATGGCGAAAATTGCGGGCTGGATCAGGCCGATGTCGGTGAGTTCGGTGTCCTCGGCCAGCGCCTCGAGCACCGAGCTGCCCAGATAGGGCTGGATCGCGCGGTCGCACGCTGTCAGGGCTTCGTGGAAGACCGGTTCCTCGGCCTGCAGTCGCTGCCCCATGCCGTGCCACTGTGAGCCCTGGCCGGGGAAGACGAAGACCACGTCGGGCCGCTCGTCGGGACGGCGCTGTCCGACGGAGATCCCGGGTCGGGACTCCCCGCGCCTGTAGGCGGCCAGGGACTCCGACATCGCGGTCGGGGAGCCTGCGATCACGGACAACCGATGCTCGTAGTGGCCGCGACGCGCACCGGCTGTGTAGCACAGGTCGGCGAGCCCCACCCCGGATGCCACGGCCGACTCGTAGCGCTCGGCCAGTGCGGCCAGGGCCTCAGGGGACCGTGCGGAAAGCGGCAGCAGCTCAGCGCGATCCGGTGCCAGGCCGGGCCGGGCCGCGACCCGAACCTGCGGGGCTTCGGTGAGCACGACGTGCGCGTTGGTGCCCCCCATGCCGAATGAGCTGACGCCCGCGACCGCCCGCCCGCCGTTTTCCGGCCACGGGGTCAAGGTTTGCGCCACCCGCACCGGCAGGGTGTCGAAGGGGATCTCGGGATTAGGCTCTGTGAAGTTCAAACTTGGCGGAATCGCCTTGTGCTGCAACGCCAACGCCACCTTGATGAGCCCGGCCACCCCGGCGGCCGCCTCCAGGTGGCCGATGTTGGTCTTGACCGAGCCGATCAGGCACGAGCTACCCGGCGGACGGCCGTCCGCCAGGACGGTGCCCAGCGCGTTCGCCTCGATCGCGTCGCCGAGAAAAGTGCCGGTGCCGTGCGCTTCCACGTATTGGGCGGTGCCGGGGGAAAGACCGGCGCGACGGTACGCCGCGGCCAACACGGCTTCCTGCGACTGCCGGCTGGGTGCGATCAGCCCGTTCGTCCGGCCGTCCTGGTTGATCGCGGTGCCGCGGATTACCGCATAGATCGGGTCCTTGTCGGCCAGTGCCCGGCTGAGCGGCTTGAGGACGACGACCCCAGCGCCCTCACCCCGGACGTAGCCGTCCGCGCCCGCGTCGAAAGTCTTGGAATGACCGTCCGGGGCCATCAGCCTGGCCTTGGTGAAGTTGATCATCAGCGCCGGCGACAGGATGACGTTCACGCCTCCGGCGAGGGCCAGTGAGCACTCGCCGTCGCGCAGGCTGCGGCAGGCCAGGTGCACGGCGACCAACGACGACGAGCAGGCGGTGTCGATCGCCATGCTCGGTCCGTGGAAGTCGTAGAAGTAGGAGAGCCGGTTGGCCGCGATGCTCAAGGCGTTTCCGGTGCCCGTGTAGGCGTTGACAAGCTGTAGCTGGCCGGCGTGCAGATTGGCGTAGTCGCTGGTGGAGATGCCGACGAAGACGCCGGTGTCGCTGCCGGCGAGCCGCTCGGGCACCTGCCCGGCGTCTTCCAAAGCCTCCCAGGCGGTTTCGAGGATGAGGCGCTGCTGGGGGTCCATCTGCGCCGACTCCCGCGGCGAGATGCCGAAGAACTGGAAGTCGAATTCGTCGATTCCGGGCACGAAACCGGCCCGTCGGGTCACCGAGGTGCCCGGCACGGACGGATCCGGGTTGTAGAAGGCGTCGGCGTCCCAGCGGTCCGCCGGGATTTCGCTGATCGCCTCCACGCCGCCGGACAGCTCCCGCCAGAAGGCCGCCGGCCCGTCGGCGCCCGGGAACCGGCAGCCGATGCCGATGATGGCGATCGGCTCGTCCGTGGGGGGCGCGCCATCGCTCTGTGCGGCCGGTGCGGCGATGCGCTCGCGGTCGGCGCCCTCGTCGGCCAGATGACGGGAAAGCAGGTCGATCGTGGGGTATTCGTACGGGAGAGTTGGCGAAAGTTCGCGCCCGAGCCACGATTCCAGTGCGGCGGTGAGCCGGATGGCATGGACGGAATCGAGGCCGTAGTAGGCGAACGGACGGGATGGGTCGATATCCGTTGCCGGGACGCCGAGTTCTCCGGAGAGCTGGGAGACGAACCAGTCCGCGATCTCCGCGCCGGTGCGCCCGTGGTGCTCGGACGGGGTGGTGACGGGAGCGCCGTCGGGCCGCGGTGCGCGCCATTCGACGACCGCTTCGAGCCGGCCGTCGAGGAACTGCTGCCGGCAGGCGGACCGCTGGATCTTGCCGCTGGACGTCGTCGGAATCCGCAACGGCTCCAACAGAATAACGGCGTCCGCTCGGACCTCGTGGTGCTCGGTGATGGCGGTCCGGATTGCGTCGACGATTTCGTTGAGTTCGGCCTGACCGAGCTGTTGGTGGCTCACCTCCTGCACGACGACGAGCTGCTCGGCGGCGTCCGGTCCGGGACCGACCGAGAAGACCGCAGCCCTGCCGCGCAGCAGCGCCGGATGGCAGGCCTGCACGGTGAGCTCGATGTCCTCGGGGTAATGATTGCTGCCGCGGATGATGATCAGATCCTTGCGGCGTCCGGTCACGAACAACTCCCCGGAACGCAGGAAACCAAGGTCCCCAGTACGCAGGAACGGGCCGTCCCCACTGTCGGCAAGATGCGCCGAGAACGCCGCTTCGGTCTCTTCGGGCTTTCGCCAGTAACCCTGTGCAACGCTCGGCCCGGCGATCCAGATCTCGCCGACCTCGTCAGACCCGCACGGCCGCCGGGTTTCCGGGTCGACGATGACGACCTGCTGGCCACCTTGCGGCGGACCGCAACCGACCAACGTTGTAGCGCTAGGGTTTTCCGGCGCGACCTCCGCGACCCGCCGTTCGCGCAGTTCGATGCGATCGATGTGCCGAACCAACGGTAGCGGGGCGTCCGATCCCCCGGAGACCAACAGCGTCGCCTCCGCCAACCCATACACCGGATAAAACGCCTCCGGCCGAAAACCGGCCGGGGCGAATGCCTCGGCGAAACCCTGCAGGGTGGCGCTACGCACCGGCTCCGCACCGCACATGGCGATCGACCAGCTGGACAGATCGAGCGCCGCACGCTCTTGCGGGGTAGTGAGTTCGACGCACAGATCGTAGGAGAAGTTGGGTGCGGCGGTGATCACGGCGCGATGCCGCGACATCGCTTCCAGCCAACGCATGGGGCGCTTGATGAACGCGCCCGGCGGCATGAGGGCAGAAGTACCCCCGACGTAGAGCGTCTCGAGGATACCGCCGATGAGACCCATGTCGTGGTAGGGCGGCAACCAGAACACACCGTGGGCGTTCGTGTCGAATCCCGACTTCCACGTCCGCCGAATGGTTTCCAGATTGTGGACCAGGTTACCGTGGGACAGCACAACGCCTTTCGGTGTGGCCGTGGAGCCCGAGGTGTACTGCAGCATGGCGACCGAGCCGCCGTCGATGTCCGGTGGGACCCACGGCCGGTCGTCCCCCGCCGTGTCGGTGACGAGCCAGCGCAACGGATGCCCCGTGACCAGACCGTCCACCGTGCCCTTGATCCTCGCCTGAATCTCGGTGGTGGACAGAGCGAAGCCAGGTTGCGCGTCCGCGATGATCGCCTCGACGCGCGGGACCAGGTGATCGCGTACCGGCGGATGCATCGGTACAGCAACGGCTCCGGCGTAAAGACACCCGAACAAGCCGGCGATGAAGTCCAGGCCCGGCGGGCACAGGACAAGTACGCGCTCGCCCGCGGCGCCCAGCCGCTGGAGATTCGACGCGATCTGCCGCGCGTGAGCATCCAGTTCCTGATAGCTCAGGCGGCTGACCTCTTTTTCCTCACCATCGCGAGAGTAGGTGAACGCAAGCTTGTCGCGGTAGCGCGCGGCCCGCTGCTGCAGCTGCCCGACCAGCGTCGGCGCGGTGAGCGGCGGATAATCGGCCATCTTCCAGCCTGACTGGACGCGATGGTCCGCGGGTCCGGAATGGTGTGTATCGGCGGTCCTCATCTCCTCGCCCCGATCGGCCTTGGGGTGGCTGCTTTTTCGAGGGACTTGCGACATCAGGGTTGCTCCGTCAGGTGGGCCGTTAGGCTCGGTGTTGGTCTCGAGCAGTCCGCGGAATGCCTCCACGGTGTAGCAGGTAACGATCGCGTCGGTGCGCGCGCGTACCGTCGCCGAGCGGGCCATGCGGAACAACGGCTCGAGCTCGCCGACGTACTGACCGGCGGTGGCGACCTTGAGCAGCTCCTGGGTCCCGTCCGCCGATTCGCGCACGACTTCCAGTTCGCCGTCCGCGACGACGTAGATCAACTCCCCCATGCTGCCCTGCTCGAACAACACCGAACCGCTTGTCAGGCTGACGGTTTGGGGTTCCTGTTCAACCGGGGCGGCGTCCGGCAGCAGCCGGACCACCTGATCGGCGAAGGGCAGGATCCGCGTGTCGTGGGTGGCGACCACCACGATGCGATCGCCGCTGGCGAGTTCCCGGAGCAACCTCAGCACCGCCTGCACCTGGGCCTGGTCCAGGTGCGCGGTGGGCTCGTCAGCCAGGATCAGCGACGGGTTCAGCGCGATCGCGCGCGCCACCGCCACCCGTTCCCGCTGACCCCCGCTGAGATCACCGGGGCGATGCGACATGCGGTCCCGCAGCCCGAATTCGGTCAACAGTTCCTCGGCGCGCTCACGCGCCGCCCGCCGCGACCACCCGGCCGCCCACAGCGGCACCGCCACGTTCTCGACTGCCGTGAGGCTGGGAACCAGGTTGAACGATTGAAAGACGAAACCGACGGTGTCTCGCCGGTAGGTGGTCAGCCTGCGGCGGTCGAGCGTGGTGACGTCGACGTCGCCGACCTGGATGCTCCCGCTGGTGGGGCTAAGAATGCCGCCGATACACGACAGCAGCGTCGTCTTCCCACATCCGCTGGGGCCCAACAAGATCACCAGGGACCCCGCCTCCACCTGCAGGTCCAGGCCGTCGATGACGCGGAGCGCCTCCCCGCCGACCGAGTATTCGACGACGAGGTCTTTGATGCGCAGATCTCCCACCACTACGACCCCCCGAAGGCCAGGACCGGGTCGATCGCCACCGCGCGCCGCAACCCCGCCAGGCTCGCCAGCAAGCCGATGACCACCGCGGTCCCCATCAACGACAGGAATGTCGATGCGGTCACCGCCACCAGCATCGGGAACAGCGGGCCGATCAGCACCGCCAGCAGCCCGCCGAGCATCGCCGCGACCGACGCGACGAGGACCGCCTGCAGGACGAGCCCGGCCAGCACCGAGTGCGTGGCCACACCGACGGCTTTGAACACCGCGAAGTCGCGGGTCCGCTCCAACGCGGACAGATAGACCAAGGATCCGACGATCTGCGCCGCCACCGCCCACAGCAGAATCGCCAGGTACGACATCGCCAGGCGGGCACCGTGCAACGGGCGCACCATGTCGTCGACCGCGGCGCGGCGATCGACGAGACGGTAGCCGTCCGGTATCTGCTTGGGCTGGCCGCGCAGACCGATCGCGGAGATCACCGGCTGCCCGGAAAACATCAACCGCTGGGCTCCCGCGACGGTCAGAAACGCGTTGGGCTGACCCGCGAGCGTGGTCGATTTGTCGACCAGCCCCACGATCCGCAGCCGCTGCGGGCCCACCTCGACGTCGTCGCCGATCGATCGTCCCAGCGTGTTCGAGACGACGGCCTCGCCGGGATTCGCCGGCGGCCGCCCCGCCGCGATCCGCGGCATCGCCTGCTCGGGCACACCGTAGACGTTCAGGTTTTCCGGAGAGCGCCGATCTTGCATGATCGTGTTCCCGTAAACGACGGGGATCGCCGATTCCACCCCCGGGAGCCGGGCGACCCGCTGCGCTTCCGCCTCCGGGAACCTGGTCGACCCGAGAAACGGACCCACCGCGCCCGTCTGGATCAGGTAGCTGTCGATGCCCATCGAGTCGACGACGCGCTTGGCCTCGACCCGAAAGCCCAGCGTCAGTCCGGTGAGGATGAGGGTCATCGCGAATACCATGCCGGTGCCGACGACCGCGATGATGAAGCGTCGCTGACGAAACTGGATGTCGCGTATCGCGGTGATGAGCATGGGCGTGCGCGCCCGCTGTTGCAGAACCCCGACATGCGGCACGAATCGACCTCCGATCTGACTTTCCTAAGCCAGAATCCCCAGATCCGGGGCCAGCCCGTAGAGCCGAAGGGCCTTGATCGGGGGTTACTTATGCCCCCGATCGCGCAGCGGCCGGCGAATTTTGAGCGGGCCCGGTCCGTGAGTATCCTCACACCGGCCACAGCGGCCCCTACTCCTGTGCTATGGGTCGACGCAGTTTTCGATATCGCCCGCGATATCAAGAATCCGGAACCGAACATGCCTCCAAATCCGTTGGGGCGCGGCGAAGTCACCGACTGCCGGCAACCAGGATCTTCTCGAACGCGATCGGGACAAACGACCCCCAGGACGGCTGCGGGTCGGCAGGCACCCGGATGTAACCCGTCGCGTCGTACAGCGCCTCGGCCTCGGGCTGGCGGTTGCCGGTGATCAGGTAGAGCCGCCGGTATCCGCGCGCAGCGGCCTCGGCCTCGAGGGCCGCCAACAGGACGCGGGCGTAACCGCGGCGCCGATGGGTGCGGTCGGTCCAGATCCGCTTGAGCTCGGCGGTCTCGGCGTCGTAGCGCAAAAATGCGCCGCCGGTCACGGGCAAACCGTCCAGCACGCCGATCAGCAGGCCGCCGTCCGGCGGCGCCAACAGGCTCGCCGGTACGGGCAGCCAGGACAGGTGCGTGTTCGGCGTGCCGCCGTAGCGCTGCGCGTACTCGTCGGCCAGCTCGGCCAGCAGTGGCCGCGCCAACAGATCATCGTGGGTGGCCGACACGAACCGCAGCTCGCGGTCCGCGGCCGGCGCGCTGGACGGTTGCACCACATCACCATCCAACGCCTCCGACCGCACCACATTCCATCCGGCTCACCCGACCGGGTCGGCTGCGCGCGGTGCGTCCGTCGGCCGGACATCCGCTCGGCGGCGGAGCCGGGCCAGCGGTGCGGGCGCCCACCAATTCAGGCGGCCGAACACGTGCATGAAGGCCGGGACGAGCAGCACTCGCACCAACGTCGCGTCCACCAGGACCGCAAGCGTCAGCCCGACCCCGAACATCCGCATGAACGAGACGTCCGCTGACGTCAGGGCGGCGAACGAGATCGACATCAGCAGCGCCGCCGCCGTGATGATCCGGCCCGTCCGGGCGACGCCCAACGCAATGCTCTCGTCGTTGTCGGAACGGGTGCGCGGCGACTCCAGCCAGTACTCCCGGATGCGGGCCAGCAGGAAGACCTCGTAGTCCATCGACAATCCGAATGCGATGCAGAACATCAACACCGGGATGTTGGCGACCAGCGTGCCGGTCGGGGTGGTGCCCAGCGCCCCCAGATGGCCGTCCTGGAAGATCCACACCAAAGCGCCGAACCCCGTGGTCAGCGACAGCACGTTGAGCACCACCGCTTTGACGGGCAGCACCACGCTGCCCGTGAGCGCGAAGAGCAGCACCAGCGTGACGCACGCGACGAAGCCGAACAGCAAGGGCAATCGCGACGTAATCGCTTGAACCGAATCACGATTCATCTGGGCCATGCCGGTCATCTCGGCCCGCCGGTCCCCGGGCGCCGGGATCGCGTGCAGGCGGTCCAGCTGGGCCTCGGAGGCCGCGGAATACAGCGGCGCCCCGCTGGCCACGGTGAGGTAGGCGCTCCCGCCCGCCAGGCCGGCCGGCGCGGACGCCGGTCCCCTGCGCTCGCCGGCGACGAAGGTCGCCGTCGGCGACGACACCACCGACACGGCGGGAACCCGCGACAGGCGCGCGGCGTACTCCTCGAGTTCGCCCGTCGTCAGACCCTCGGCGCGCGCGATGACGACCCGCACCGTCGTCGCGGTGTCGGCACCGAAGTCTTGCCGGATCCGGTCACTGACTGCCCGCGCCGACGAGGACGCCGGGAGCACCCGATCGTCGGGATAACCCCATTTGATGCCGAGGAACGGCGCCCCCAGCGCCAGCAGGAGGGCGATGATCGCCAGGCCGACCGGGAGCGCGTGCCGCATGGCAAGCGTGGCGGTGCGGTACCAAAAGGTCTGTTCGATGGCTACCGGCGGCGGCGCCGGGCGCCGAAACAGCTTGCGCCCCAGATCCCAGACGTTGAGCGCGTCGAGCCGGTCGCCCAACACCACGATCACCGCGGGCGCGATCACCATCGCGGCCAGCGCCGCGAACGCCACCACCGCGACCCCGGCGTAGGCGAACGACCGGAGGAAGTACATGGGGAAGATCACCAGCGCCGAAAGCGCGAGGGCCACCGTCATCGCGGAGAACAGCACGGTGCGGCCGGCCGTGGCCATGGTGCGGGCGAGGGCGTCGTCGGGGCACCGCCCCTCGGCCAGCTCGTCGCGGTAGCGACTGATGATCAGCAGGGTGTAGTCGATGCCCAGCGCCAACGCCAGCGCCACCGAGACGTTGACCGCGAAGATCGACACGTCCGCGACCACCGCCACCGCACGCAACACCGCGAGCGCCCCCAGGATGGCGAAGCCGCCCACCAGGATCGGCAGCGCCGCGGCGAGCAGCCCGCCGAATACCCATACCAGCGCGGCGAAACTCAACGGTATGGCGACGAATTCCATTCGCAGTAGGTCATTTTCGGTCTGCCGGTTGAGTTCTTCGTAGATCATGGCCATCCCGCCGGCCTGCACGGTCACACCGTCGCGGTCGCGCACCAGCCGGTCCGCCAGTTCCCGGGCGTGCTTCGGCGCGCTGCTTTCCCCGCCGTTGAGCGCGGCCACGATCAGCGCGGACCTGCCGTCGGCGCTGATCAACCCGGGCCGCGGCGCGTTCCAGGGGGATGCCACCTGGGCCACGAACGGTGACCGGGCCAGTTGTTCGACGATGTCCGTGCCCACCATCCGGGCGGGGCCTTCGTTGACGCCGCCCGGAGAGCTCACCAGCAGGGTCATCTCCATGTCACCCTGGCCGAACTTCTCCCCCAGAATGGCCGCCGCGCGCGCGGATTCGGCCGTCTGGTCCAGAAATCCGCCGCCGGGCAGGGTCGCCGCGGCCGGGACACCGAAGACGGCGGCCAGGACGGCGACGAAGAGCGCGCCCGCGATCACCCGTCGCGGAGCGGCGATGGCGATCAGGGCCAGTCGCGTCAGCATGGGCTCGGACCCCTTCTCGTCGCGGCTCACACAGCGTGTTACGACGGTAGGCCGCACGGGGTTCACGGATCGGGCCGACGAATTTAAGTTAATTAAACGTTAACCAACTTAAACAGGGCTGGCGCCGCGACTAGGAGCGCGTCGCGGTGAGGTATTCCGGCACGAACTCGGTGCCGCCGCCCTGCCGGCCCGGCAGCCCCATGCCGCCGAGCAGGCCGGCGACGTTGCGCTGCACCGTCTCCCAGCCGCGGGCGGCCAGATAGTCGGGGACGTAGTGGTACTGCCCGGCATGGGTGAGGCTGGCCAGGTCGACGTCCAGCCCGTGGCGGTGCCAGCCCTCGACGAACGACCGCTCCGCCTCCAGCTGCAACGGCGTCCACGTCGGCATGTGGTCGGCGGCCAACCGGCTGCCCGCGGCGCTCATCGCGGTGACCCCCTGCAGCACGCGGTCCTGGACGCCGGGCGTCAGGTACCCGATCAGCACCTGCTCGGCGATCCACACCGTGGGCGCGGCGGCGTCGAAACCGACCCGCAGCAGCGCGGCCGGCCAATCCCGGTGCAGGTCGACGCCGACGGCGCGCCGGCTCGCGGTCAGCTCGGCACCCAGCCCGCGCAGCACCTCGGACTTGAAGTCGAGCGCCTCGGCCCGGTCGACCTCGTAGACGGTCGTTCCGGGCGGCCACCACAGCCGGTAGGCCCGGGTGTCGAGCCCCGCCGCCAGGATCACCACCTGGCGCAGGCCCGCCCTCCCGGCCTCGGCGGCGAACTCGTCGACGGACCGGCACCAGGCAGCGCAGACGTCCAGGAAGCGCGGACCGGTGCTGTCGTCAGCGGCGAACCGGTCGTCGTCGACCACCCGGACGAGGCGGTCGACGCCGGCGGCGCGCAGCAACGGCTCGGCGAAGGGATCGCTCAACTGCCCCTTGTTGGTGGCGACGGCCCGGGCTGCGGCACCGAATGCCGCGGTCGCCGCCACGCCCACCGTCGCCGCCATGCGTCAGACGCCGGACCGGCGCCGCAGGGCCAGCCCGGCGAGCGCGCGCCAGCCGAGCAACAACAACGCGGTGACCGACGCCGCCACCACCACGAAGCTGGCCGCCACGCCCGCGGAAGTGACCTTGCGCAACACCATGCCGACGACGACGGTGCACAGCCAGACCACCACCCCGGTCGGCACCACCGCCGTGGGGCGCCGCCACGCGCGCGACGCCAGCCACCCGACGACGGTTCCGGTGAGAAACGGCCAGGCGGTGGTGGCGACGCCGGCGACGTTGAGTCCCTCGTCGTGGCTGCGACGGCCGACCGCGCAGAAGACCACCACACCGATGACGTCCAGGCCCAGCCACACCAGCCGCCGCATGTCGCGAGACTACCGGGGCGGGCGCCGGCCTTGACCCCACCGCCACGCTGAACTTAGATTCGTCGGCAATGAATGCGCATTCACCGGGGCGCCTGGCCCTCGTGACCGGTGCCGGCTCGGGCATCGGCAGGGCGATAGCGCTGGCGTTCGCCGCACAAGGCGACCGGGTGATCGCCGCCGACCTGGACGAGGCCGCCGCGGCGGCCACCGCCGGACAGCGCCCCGAGCTGGTCACCGCGCTGCCGGTCGATGTCGCCGACCCCGCCCGGGTCGACGCCCTGCGGGATGCCACCCACGCCCAGGCCGGGGTCCCCGACATCGTGGTCAACGCCGCCGGCTGGGACCGCACCGATCAATTCCTCAATGCCACACCGGAATTCGCGGCGAAGGTGGTCGCGATCAACTATTTGGGGCCGGTGCACGTCTGCGCCGCGTTCCTGCCGGGGATGATCGAAACCCACGGCGGCGGGCGCGTGGTCAACCTGGCCAGCGATGCAGGCCGCGTCGGCAGCGCCGGGGAATCCATCTACGCGGGCGCCAAGGGCGGGGTGATCGCGCTGACCAAGTCGCTGGCCCGGGAGATGGCCCGCCACCGGATCACGGTCAACTGCGTGTGTCCCGGCCCGACGGACACACCGCTGTTCCACGCCCAGCCGGAGAAGCTGAAAGAGGCGCTGGTCAAGGCCATCCCGTTTCGCCGGCTGGCCCGGCCCGAGGAGGTCGCGGCGCCCGTCCTGTTCTTCGCCTCGCCCGCCGCGTCGTTCATCACCGGACAGGTGATCAGCGTCAGCGGCGGCCTGACGATGGCTGGTTGAGGGCCGGCCGAAGGCGCGGTGGTGGCAGGCTGAGACCCATGAGCACGCACCAACCTCCCGCCTTCGACCGGTACGACCCGCTGGGCCTGGACGCCTCCCTGTCGGACGACGAGCGCGCGCTGCGCGACACCGTCCGAAGGTTCTGCGCCGAGCACGTCGCGCCCCACATCGCGGACTGGTTCGAGATCGGCGACCTCCCGGTCCGCGAACTGGCCAAGGGTTTCGGCCAGCTCGGGCTGCTCGGCATGCACCTGGAGGGCTACGGCTGCGGCGGGTCCTCCGCCGTGCACTACGGCCTGGCCTGCGTCGAGCTGGAGGCCGCCGACTCCGGCCTGCGCTCGATGGTCTCGGTGCAGGGCTCGCTGGCGATGTTCGCGATCTGGAATTTCGGATCCGAGGAACAGAAGCAGGAGTGGCTGCCGGCCATGGCCACCGGCGAACTGCTGGGCTGCTTCGGGCTGACCGAGCCGGACGTGGGATCCGACCCCGCCGCGATGAAAACCCGTGCGCGGCGCGACGGTTCGGATTGGGTGCTGGACGGCCGCAAACTGTGGATCACCAACGGCTCGGTCGCCGACGTCGCGGTCGTGTGGGCCGCCACCGACGACGGGATCCGCGGCTTCGTCGTCCCCACCAAGACGCCGGGCTTCTCCGCCAACACCATTCACCACAAGCTGTCGCTGCGGGCCTCGATCACCAGCGAATTGGTGCTCGACGGCGTGCGGCTGCCCGCCGACGCGATGCTGCCCGGGGCGAGAGGGCTGCGGGGACCGTTGTCGTGTCTGTCCGAGGCGCGTTACGGGATCATCTGGGGTTCGATGGGCGCGGCGCGGTCGGCCTGGCAGGCCGCCCTCGACTACGCCACCCAGCGCACCCAGTTCGGGCGCCCGATCGCCGGGTTCCAGCTGACCCAGGCCAAGCTCGTCGACATGGCGGTGGAGCTGCACAAGGGCCAACTGCTGTCGCTGCACCTCGGCCGCCTCAAGGACAGCGCGGGGCTGCGCCCCGAGCAGGTGAGCTTCGGCAAGCTGAACAACACCCGGGAGGCCATCAAGATCTGCCGCACCGCTCGAACCATTTTGGGCGGCAATGGGATATCGCTGGAGTACCCGGTGATCCGGCACATGGTCAACCTGGAATCGGTGCTCACCTACGAGGGCACGCCCGAGATGCACCAGCTGGTCCTCGGCCAGGCGTTCACCGGCAGCGACGCCTTCCGGTAAAGGGGGAAAGACATGGCACGCCTGGAATACACGTCGGAGCACCGGCAATTCCGGGCGCTGGTCCGCGACTTCGTGCGGCGGGTGGTGGTCCCGGCGCACGAGCGGGCCGAACGGCAAGGCCAGTGGGACCGCTCGCTGTTCGTCGAGGCGGGCCGGCTCGGCCTGCTCGGCTTCTCGGTGCCCGAGCACCTCGGCGGCCCCGGGGTCAGCGACTTCCGCTATAACGCGATCCTGATCGACGAGTTGCAGCGGGCGGGAGCGGCGGCCGAGGCCATCGCGTTCACGCTGCAAAACGACGTGGTGCTGCCCTATCTCACCGACCTGACCACGCCCGAGCAGCAACGGCGCTGGCTGCCCGGCGTGGTGACCGGCGAGACGGTGCTGGGCATCGCCATGACCGAGCCCGGCACCGGCAGCGACCTGGCCGGGATCCGCACCGCGGCGGTCCGGGACGGGGACCACTACGTGGTCAACGGCGCCAAGACATTCATCTCCAACGGCCAGTGCGGCGACCTGTTCGTCGTCGCGGTGCGGACGTCACCCGATCGGCACCACGGGCTGTCGCTGCTGGTCATCGACGCGGACATCCCGGGATTCGCCCGGGGCCGCAACCTGGAGAAGATCGGCCTGCACGCCCAGGACACCAGCGAGCTGACCTTCACCGACCTGCGGGTGCCGGCGGCCAACCTGCTCGGCGAGGAGGGCAGGGGCTTCTACCAGCTGATGCAGAACCTGCCGCAGGAGCGGCTCGCGCTGGGGGTGGGGGCGGTCGCCGCCGCCGAGGCCATCCTGGCTGAAACGCTGGACTACGTGCGCGAGCGCACCGCCTTCGGGGCGCCCATCGGCGGGTTTCAGCACAGCCAGTTCGTGCTCGCCGAGGTGGCGACCGAAATCGACGTCGCCCGAACGTATCTCGACGACTGTTTGGCCCAGCACCTGGCCGGCGAGCTGACGGCCGCGCGGGCCGCGCGACTGAAGTGGTGGACCACCGACCTGCAGGTGCGGACCGCCGACCGCTGCCTGCAACTGCACGGCGGCTACGGCTACATGCGCGAGTACGCCGTCGCGCGCGCCTTCGTCGACGCCCGCATCCAGACCATCTACGGCGGCACCAACGAAATCATGAAGACGATCATCGCCAAGGACCTGGGCATCTGATGGCCCTCGATTACGGCGAGCTCCCGGTACATGAGGCCGTCCGCGCGGCCCGGGCCACCGCGCGCCGGCGCCAGCTGCTCGACGCCGCGGTCAAGGTCATGGGAACGCACGGCTTCCACCAGACGTCCATGCAGGACCTGGCCGCCGAGGCCAAGGTCAGCGTCGGCCTCATCTACACCTACTTCGGCGGCAAGGAGGACCTGCTGCTCGCCACGATCGTGCGGATCCTCGACGTGTTTCGCGACCAACTGGCGCCGGTCATGGCCGCCGCCGGCGACGACGTGGTGGACCAGCTGGCCGCCGGCATCCGCCGCTACATCGAGATCGTGGACGAGAACCTCGACGGGGTGGTGCTGACCTATCGGGAGAGCCGGACGCTGGCGCCCGCCGACCGGGCGCGGATCAAGGAACTCGAAATCGCCACCGCCACACCGCTGCGCGCGGTCATCCAGGCCGGCATCGGCCTGGGCGTCTTCCGCGACGTCGACATCGACCTCACCGTGGTCGACATCATGCTGCTGGCCCACGGCTGGGCGCTCAAGCACTGGCATTTCGGGCCGGCCTACACCTGCGAGCAGTACATCCGGCTGCAGACCCGCCACCTGCTGGACTCCTTGGTGCGCGAAGACCGTCGCGCCGAGTACGCGCACGTGCTGGAATGGGAGGCATGACAGGCACCGCGCACCGGATCGGCGGCATCATCGCGGCGTTGGCCCTGGGTGCCGTGGCCATCGTGCCCCCGGCCGGCGCCGACCCCACCGCCGCGCTGCCCCCGATGACGTCGACCGGCGGCGGGCCGATCATCGGCGGCGGCAGCAACGCCGGCATCGCGGCGCAGCTGTTCAGCTTCGGCACCCCCAACGTGCAGGAGGTCGACGGGTCGGACGCGGCCCAATTCGTCACTGCGGCCGCCGGCACCGCCAATCAGCAACTGGCCGCGCCCTTCTCGCTCATGCGCCGGGCGCTGGCCTGCCAGACCAACAATGCCGGGTTCGGGGCGCGCGCCTATCGGCGCAGCGACGGGCAATGGGGAGGCGTGATGGTGGTCGCCGCCAAGAGCGCGACACCCAACGTCGACGGGCTGGTGGGCTGCGTCAAGACCAACTGGCGCAGGGCCACGGTCGGCACGCAGAGTTCGCTCTGCAACAGCGGCTGGAGTACCCCCAACACCTACGAGAGCCGCCGCGGCGAGACCTACTACGTCCTGCTGGCCGGCACCGCCGACGACTTCTGCACCGCCGTCAACGACAAATTCAAGGACAATTCCAACGGATGGCCGTTCTAGCGGCAGCGCGAAACTCATTGCGCACGTGGCCAATTGGTCCACTGTGCGCTGGCCGCCGACGATGACGCGGCGCGGGCGGGCGCCATTTTTCGAAATCCGTTCGCGCAACGGGAATCACAACGTACACTTCCGCCATCGGGCAATCAGGTAGCCAATGAAATTGGCCTCTCAGAACGGGTGGTGTTGTGTCAAGATTCACCGGAAAAATTCTTCTCGCAGCGATGCTCGGCTTCACCGTATGCGCGGCTTCGGGTTGTACGACGCCGGTAACGGTTAATTGCGGGCCATCCTTGACCTGCCAATAATTCAGCGTGGCGGCCTGGTGCCGGATTGTCCTGTGCGACAGCCGGTTCTGTCGACCCTTGGGCCGATCGGGGTCGCGCCGTGACGTTCCCCCGGTCGAAGTCGTACGGTGGACATACATTCTGCGTCCAGAACGACACGGCCAATAAGGGGTGAGCATGTCTCGTCATCGCGTCGTCATCATCGGAAGTGGGTTCGGTGGCCTGAACGCCGCGAAGGCACTGAAACGCGCCGACGTCGACGTCACCCTGGTCTCGAAGACCACGACCCACCTGTTCCAGCCGTTGTTGTACCAGGTCGCCACCGGCATCCTGTCCGAAGGCGACATCGCCCCGACCACCCGGCTGATCCTGCGTCGGCAGAAGAACGTCCGGGTGCTGTGGGGGGAGGTCACCGACATCGACCTGACCGCCAAGACCGTGACGTCGCACCTGATGGGCATGGAGACGGTGACTCCGTTCGACAGCCTCATCGTGGCCGCCGGCGCCCAGCAGTCCTACTTCGGCAACGACCAGTACGCCGCCTTTGCGCCCGGCATGAAGAGCGTCGACGACGCCCTCGAGCTGCGGGCCCGCATCCTCGGCGCGTTCGAGGCCGCCGAGGTCGCCACCGACCCCGAGGAACGGCGGCGCCGGCTGACGTTCGTCGTCGTGGGCGCCGGGCCGACGGGCGTCGAGCTGGCCGGCGAGATCGTCCAACTCGCCGAGCGCACCCTGGCCGGGGCGTTCCGGACCATCACTCCCAGCGAATGCCGGGTCATCCTGCTCGACGCGGCGCCGGCGGTGTTGCCGCCGATGGGCGAGAACCTGGGCCTCAAGGCGCAACGCCGGCTGGAGAAGATGGACGTCGAGATCCAGCTCAACGCGATGGTGACCGCGGTGGACTACATGGGCATCACGGTCAAGGACTCCGACGGCACCGAGCGGCGCATCGAGTGCGCCTGCAAGGTGTGGGCGGCCGGCGTGCAGGCCAGCGGCCTAGGCAAGATGCTGGCCGAGCAGTCCGACGGCACCGAGACCGACCGCGCCGGGCGGGTGATCGTCGAGCCGGACCTCACCGTCAAGGGCCACCCCTACGTGTTCGTCGTCGGCGACCTGATGTCCGTCCCCGGGGTGCCGGGAATGGCCCAGGGCGCGATCCAGGGAGCGCACTACGTCAGCGCGCTGATCAAGGACGCGGTGAAGGGCCACGACGACCCGGCCAACCGCAAACCGTTCAAGTACTTCGACAAGGGCAGCATGGCCCTCATCTCGCGGTACAGCGCCGTCGCGAAGGTCGGCAAGCTGGAGTTCGGCGGTTTCATCGCCTGGCTGGCGTGGCTGCTGCTGCACCTGTACTACCTGATCGGCCACCGCAACCGCATCGCCGCGATGTTCGCCTGGGGCATCTCCTTTTTGGGGCGCAGCCGCGGCCAGATGGCCATCACCAGCCAGATGATGTACGCCCGCCCGGTGGTGGACTGGGTGGAGCGGCAAGCGCAGGAGGGCACGCTGGCCGCGGCCGAACGCATCGAAGCGGCCGAGAAGCAGGCCGGCTAGCTCAGCGCCCGGTCGAGGTCGGCGATCAGGTCGTCGGTGCCTTCCAGCCCGACGGAGATCCGGACCACGTTGTCGCCGAGGCCGATCGCCGCGCGACCCTCCGGGCCCATCGCGCGGTGGGTGGTGGTGGCGGGATGTGTGACAAGGGATTTGGCGTCGCCCAGGTTGTTGGAGATGTCGATCAGCCGCAGCTTGTCCAGCACCTCGAAGGCCCGCTGTTTGGCCTTGGCGTCGGGGCAGTCCAGCGCGAAGGTGATCACCGTGCCGCCACCGGACATCTGGCGCTTGGCCAGGTCGTATTGTGGGTGCGACGGCAGATACGGGTAGCGCACCCAACTCACCGCGGGATGGGTCTCCAAGAATTCCGCGATGCGGTGCGCCGAGGAATTGCTGTGCTGGACCCGGATAGCCAGCGTCTCAAGGCCTTTCACCAATACCCAGGCGTTGAACGCGCTCATCGCCGGTCCGGTGTGCCGCATCAGCTTCTGCACCGGGCCGTCGATGTACTCCTTGTCGCCGAGGATCGCGCCGCCCAGCACCCGGCCCTGACCGTCGATGTGCTTGGTGCCCGAGTACACCACCACGTCGACGCCCAGCGGGAGGCCCTGCTGCAGCAGCGGCGTGGCGAAGACGTTGTCCAGCACCACCTTTGCCCCCGCGGTGTGCGCGAGCTCGACCACCGCGGCGATGTCCACCAGCGACTGCATCGGGTTCGACGGGGTCTCGAAGAACACGGCCTGGGCGGGGACGGACAGCGTCCGCTCCCACTGCGCCAGGTCGTCGCCGTCGACGAAGACGGTCTCGACACCCCAGCGCGGCAGGATCTCGCTGCACACCACGAAGCAGGACCCGAACAGGCTGCGCGAGGCGACCAGCCGGTCCCCGGCGGCCAGCAGCGCGCCCAGCGAGGTGAACACCGCCGCCATCCCGCTCGCGGTGGCGAACGCCGCGGGCGCGCCCTCGATGAGGCGCAGCCGCTCCTCGAACATGGTCACGGTCGGGTTGCCGTACCGCGAGTACACGAAGTGGTCCAGCTCACCGGTGAACGAGCGCTCCGCGACGGCCGCCGAGGAGTAGACGTAGCCGGACGTCAAGAACATCGCCTCGGCGGTCTCGTCGAACTGCGACCGCAGCAGCCCGCCGCGCACGCCGATGGTGGCCGGGCTCACGCCGTCGGGCAGCGCCTTGGCCGCGCGGACGGGGTCGCCCGGCGGCGAGCTCACAGCTGCTTCCAGGGCAATCCGATGGCGCGCCAGCCGGACTCTCCGGCGGCGGCCGCGTGCCCTTCAAACCCTTCCAGCACGTTGTAGGCCGGGGTGATGCCGGCCCGGGTGGCGGCCTCGGCCGCGCCGATGGAGCGGTTGCCCGAGCGGCACAGGAAGACCACCGGCCGATCGGCCTCGGTGTCGGGGACGCGGTCGCGGAGCTCGTCGGTGAAGTTGGCGTTGAGCCTGCCGTCGGAGGTGTTCCATTCGATGAACACCGCCTCGCGGCCCAGGCTGGACAGGTCGGGCACGCCGACGAACCGCCATTCGGCGTCGGTGCGCACGTCGACCAGCACCGCATCGGGGTTGTCGCTGAGCAGCTGCCATGCCTGCTGGGGCGTGATGTCTCCGGCGTAGGGGCCCGGGCGCTCTGTGCTCATGACCCCGAATCGTAACGAGGTGACCGCGCCGGGGGATAACTCAGTGCGCGGGGTCGCGCGCGGCCAGCCGGCTGGCGACCTCACGGGCGCGGTCGCGGGCCGCCGCCACCTCGGGGGCCGTCGCCAACGCCTGGAACCCCCGCCCGACGACGCGCAGGTCGCTCTCCGGCACGCTCAGCGCCCGGCCCAGCGCGGCCGCCGGCGCGTCGGCGCGCTCCACCCGGTGCGCCGCGCCCGGCGAAATCATCATGGTGTCCACCGGCAGGCCCAGGACGGCGCGGGCCTGCAGCTCGAACGCCGACAGCCGCTGGCTGCGCACCGTCGCCCAGACGCTGTCGGCGGGGCCGGGCGCGACGTCGGCGAAGTACACCTCGTCGCCGTTGACCATCAACTCGACGGCGAACACGCCGCGCCCGCCGAGCGCCTTGACGATGCGCGCGGCAATCGACTTGGCGGCGTCCATCGCCGCCGGGCTCATCTTCTGCGGTTGCCACGACTCCAGCCCGTCGTCATGGCCGCCGCGATGGCCGATGGGCGAGCAGAACTCGATCACCGGCCCGTGCGGCCCGTCGCTGCGGACCGCCAGCAAGGTGACGTAGAACTCGACCTCGACCACGGATTCGGCCAGCACGCGGTGCTGTTCGCCCGGGCCTGAAGTGGCGCGCTGCCAGGCCGGCGCGATGTCGTCGGGCCCCGACGCCACCGACTGCCCCCGCCCGGCGGCCGCATGCGCCGGGCGCACCAGCAGCGGGTAACCGGCGTGGGCGCCCACCGCCTCGAGTTCCGCGACGGAGCCGACGAACCAGAACGGCGCCGTGGGCAGCCCCAGCTCGTCGGCGGCCAGCCGGCGCAGGCCCTCGCGATCGCCGGTGAGCCGCACGGCGCGGGCGCTGGGCACCAACTGGGTGTGCGCGTCCTCGAGGGCCTCGAGCGCCCGGGGCGCGACCGCGTCGGTGGCGGTGACGACGACGTCGGGCCGCAGCCCCCGGACCGCGGCGGCCAGCTCGTCGGCACCGGTCATCGGGACCACCAGCGCCTGATCGGCCACCCCGTGCGCGGGCGCGTCCGCGCGCTCGTCGACGGCGATCACCCGAGCGCCCAGGCGCCGCAGGGCGATCGCCAGTTCCCGGCTGAGCTCACCGGCACCCAGCAACACCACCCGGGGCCCGGCGGCGGCCCGGTCGGCCGGGGCTTGCGGGGGCACGGCGAGCACCGTCGTCCTGTCGTCTTGTCCTTGGGTCGGGCCGTCAGTCACCGCTCAAGGATAGGTCGGCGGCGCGGGTGGCAGGCCCGAGCGCGCTAGGGCTGACCCGGCAGCAGCCGCACCATCAGCCCGTTTGCCTCGGCCAGGACCGCGTCGGCGCCGTCGAGCAGTTCCGCGGCCACGAACGCCTTGCGGCCCTCGGTGCTCGTGACGCGGCCGCGCACCACCAGCGGCGCGTCGATCGGGGTGACCTTGCGGTAGTCCACGTGCAGGAAGGCCGTCCGGCTGATCGGCCGCCCCGCGGCGTGCGAAATCATGCCGAACATGTGGTCGAACAGCAGCGGCAGCACGCCGCCGTGCACGGCGTGGTTTCCGCCGACGTGAAACCGGCTGAAGTGCCCGGTCATCTCGACCCCGTCCGGCGCGTAGCGGGTCAGCGTCCACGGCGGCAGCAACAGGCTGCCCATGCCGGGCAGGTCGGGTGTGCGCCCGGCCGGCGCCTTACCCTCGTCGGCCTCGAACGGGGTGAGCAGCCGCACCAGGGCGGCGGCGCGGTCGGCCGCGTCGTCCCACACATCGTCGCCGGGGTCGGCGGACACGGCGAGGTCCTGTAGCGCGCGCATGGCCGCGACGAAGCGGCCGAATCCGGGGCCGGGGCTGGCCGGTCCGTATTCGGGAAAGCCGCCGTGGTGGTCGTATTCGGGATCGAGCTGTTTGGGATCCGGCTCCGTCACGGGCGGGCCGCCAGGACGTCGCGGCGCACGATCGTCTGTTCCCGTCCCGGGCCGACGCCGATGCACGAAACATGAGCGCCCGCAAGCTCTTCCAGCCGCAGCACGTAGTCGCGCGCCTTGGCGGGCAGGTCGTCGAATTCGCGCGCCGTCGAGATGTCCTCCCACCAGCCCGGCAGCTCCTCGTAGATCGGCTCGGCGCGGTGCAGGTCGGTCTGCGTCATCGGCATGTCGTTGGTGCGCTCGCCGTCGATCCGGTAACCGACGCAGATCGGGACCGTTTCCAGGCTGGACAGCACGTCGAGCTTGGTCAGGAAGAAGTCGGTGATGCCGTTGACCCGCGTGGCGTAGCGAGCGACGACGGCGTCGAACCAGCCGCAGCGGCGCCGCCGCCCGGTGGTGACGCCGAACTCGCCGCCGGTCTTGGACAGGTATTCGCCGTTCTCGTCGAACAGCTCGGTGGGGAACGGCCCGGAGCCCACCCGGGTGGTGTAGGCCTTGAGGATCCCGAGCACGGTGGTGATGCGGGTGGGGCCGATGCCCGACCCGACCGCGGCGCCGCCGGCGGTCGGATTCGACGACGTCACATAGGGATACGTGCCGTGGTCGACGTCGAGCAGGGTGCCCTGCGAACCCTCCAGCAGCACCGTTTCGCCGGTCTCGAGCGCGGCGTTGAGCAGCCGCCGGGTGTCGCGGATGCGGTGGCGGAAGCCCTCCGCCTGCTCCAGGAGGGACTCGACGACCTGCTGCGGGTCCAGCGCCTTGCGGTTGTAGATCTTGACCAGGATCTGGTTCTTCAGCTCGAGTGCGGCCTCGACCTTGTGGGTCAGCTGCTCGGGGTCGAGCACGTCGGCGACCCGGATGCCCTGGCGGGCGATCTTGTCCTGGTAGCACGGCCCGATGCCGCGGCCGGTGGTGCCGATCTTCTTGTTGCCCATGTAGCGCTCGGTGACCTTGTCGATGGCCACGTGGTAGGGCAACAGCAGGTGGGCGTCGGCGGAGATGAGCAGCTTGGTGGTGTCCACGCCGCGGTCCTCGAGGCCCTGGAGCTCGTCGAGCAGCACCCCGGGGTCGACCACCACCCCGTTGCCGATGACGTTGGTGACGCCCGGGGTGAGCACCCCCGACGGGATCAGGTGCAGCGCGAAGTTCTCGCCGCTGGGCAGGACGACGGTGTGGCCGGCGTTGTTGCCCCCCTGATAGCGCACCACCCACTGCACGCGCCCACCGAGCAGGTCAGTGGCCTTACCTTTGCCCTCGTCGCCCCATTGGGCGCCGATGAGGACGATTGCCGGCATGACTCGCTCCCGCCTGCTTACTGTGGTTCGACTGGCAACGCGCCGTATCTTGCGGCGCTGCAACGGTTTGCGGCATCACCCGGTGGCTCGAGCTGCCGACCCGCACCGGCGCCTCGGTTGACCACTGCGGGACCGTGCGCGTAGCTGGAGGCATCTTTGCTTGCCGCGCTCACGTGGCGATCCTAAACGTCGGGCGGCGACGTACCTGCGCCAAGGGCCGTTTGGCCCCGACTCGTGTCCCGGGTCGGGCCCGGCTCACGGCGTCGCGGGCGGTTTAGCCGCGCATACCCCGCCGGCGGTCGGCTCGTCCAACATCAGGCACAGGGGCTGCCTGGGGTCGCGGCCGGTCCGCTTGGCGGCCCAGCCCGGCCACACCGGTTTCCCGTTCCAGCTGACCAGCCTCCAGCCATCGTGCGGGTTGCCCTGGATCACGACGATGCCGGCGTTGGGCAGCGGGTCGAAGAGCAGGAGCAGCGGATCGGGGTTCTTGACGGTCATCATCGTCCCGACGCCGATCGCGAACTCGCTGGAGAACGCCACTTCGGTGATCTGACCGCCCGCGGTCCGGACCGGGTTGGCCATGGCGTTGCCGTACATCAGTTGCAGGGTGTCGTTGAAGCGGCCCGCGTCGGTGACGGCGTTGCCGTACATCGTTTGCAGCGCGCCGTTGAAGCGGTTGTGGAATTCGAACCCGTTGGTGTCGGCGGAGCCCGGGGCCAGCATCGGCACGATGCGCAGCCCCAGCAGCCACGCCACCGGGCCCAGCAGGTAAACCAGCCCCGCGAGGCTGAACTGCGGGCGTCCGTTGAAAACGCCGGCGTCGATCTCGTTGAGCCCGGGCAGTGCCTGAACGTTCATCCCCAACGTGGCCGCCAGCGGCGCCGCGGTCTGCTGCGTCCTGATCAACTGCGAAGCGAAGATCCCGGCGAACGGGGCCTGTGCGGCGAGCACGTTGCCGACGTTCTGCGCCTGCTGCTGGCCGAGCGCAGTGAGTAGCGTTCCCGGCACCGCCGTGTCGATCACGCGCGCCGCGTTGGCCTCCGACTGCCCATGCCGCACCAGGTCGATCACGATCGATTCGTCGGCCGAGGCCGTCGCCGGCCCGACGCACAGCAGGACAGCCGACAGCGCCACCGCGCCAACACCGCGGAGTTGCTTGGTCAGCAATGGACGCGCGTGGGGCCGGTACCGGAGAGGGGCGGCGCGGTTCGCGCGGTTGAGAAGACGGCGATGAGGCGGCGAATGGCAGTTCTCCGTTCTGTTGGCCACCCATTCGTTGACCCCGTGGCAGGAGTAAAGTATCCGGCTGTTACCGTGCGGCGGCGCAACAACTTTCGTAGTCCGAAACCATGTTGTGACTGTGTCGTGACGACGAGATCATGGCGCGCCCAAATGGTCTGGCCGCCCAGCGGACGAGAAGCATTGGAATACAAGGGTATTGGCTGATGAGGCAAGAAGATCGCGCCGTAGCGGTGTTGCTGTTCGGCGATCGTCGTGCGCCGCGCCCATTGACCGGTTCGCCCCTGCGCCGCGTCGTCGATGTGGCCGACGTGGACGCCGCGATCGGGCCGCACCGACGGCTGGTGGTGGTCGGCGGCGACGCCGACCTGGCGACCGTGCTGACCCGGCTGCTGCGCGCCGGCCGGCTCGACGTGGAGGTGGCCTACGTGCCGCGCCGCCGCACGCGAGCGAGCCGCGTCTACCGCCTGCCCGCCGGGCGGCGGGCGGCGCGGCGCGCCCGGCGGGGGGCCGCCCGGCGGGTGACCCTGGTCCGCGACGAGACCGGGTCGGTGGTCGTCGGGCGGGCCGGCTGGGTGCCCGCGCAGGGGCCGCTCCTGCACGGCGAGGCGGTCGTCGACGACACCACATTGTTCGACGGCGACGCCCCCGCCGTCGACATCGAGCCGACGCTGGCCCTGCCGGGCCTGCGCGCCCGCGTGCCGACGGGCTGGCGCCGCTGGGTGGCCGGGCGCGCGGTCCAGCTGGGCAGCACCGGCGTCACCGTGGTGCGCGATGGCGTGCCCGCGCCGCGCCCGGCGCGCCGGTCGTCGTTCTACCGCAACGTCGAAGGCTGGTTGGCGGTCCGCTAGTTTCGACCGGTGAGCCTGCCCGCCCGGCGTGAATCGGTGCGCCCCAGTCCCATCTTCCTGGCCCTGCTGGCCCTGACGGCGACCGGCGGCGTGCTGGCGTGGCTGGCGGGCAGCACCGTGCGGCCCCTGGCGTACTTCGGGGTGTTCACCTTCGTCATCGCCGGCTGGCTGGTGTCGCTGTGCCTGCACGAATTCGGCCACGCCGTGACCGCTTGGCGATTCGGCGACCACGACGCCGCCGTCCGCGGGTACCTGACGCTGGATCCGCGCCGCTACAGCCATCCGGCGCTGTCGCTCCTGCTGCCGATGGTGGTCATCGCGCTGGGCGGGATCGGCCTGCCCGGCGCCGCGGTGTACGTGCGGACCTGGTTCATGACGCCGCGCCGGCGCACCATGGTCAGCCTGGCGGGCCCGGCGGCCAACCTGGTGCTGGCGGTGCTGCTGCTGGCACTGACGCGGCTGTTCTATGACCCGTTCCACCAGGTGCTGTGGGCCGGGGTGGCGTTCCTGGGGTTCCTGCAGCTGACGGCGGTGGTGCTGAACGTGCTGCCCATCCCGGGCCTGGACGGCTACGACGCCCTGGAACCGCACCTGAGCCCCGAGACGCAGCGCGCGGTGGCGCCGGCCAAACAGTGGGGCTTCGTCATCGTGCTGTTCCTGCTGTTGCCGGCCAGCCACTGGTTCTTCCAGCTGGTGCTCTGGCTGTTCGAGTTCTCCGGGGTGCAGCCCTGGCTGGTGTCCGCGGGCAACCTGCTGACCCGGTTCTGGAGCCGCTGGATTTGACCCTTGCCATATATGCGTGGATCCGCATATATTGCACGCCATGGGTGCCGGTCACAACCACAGTCCCGCCGAGACCGACGGGTCCCGGCTGATTCCCCGCATGATCGCCGCCGCCGCGATACTGGCGGCGTTTTTCGTGGTGGAGCTGACCACCTCGTTGCTGATCAACTCCATCGCGCTGCTGGCCGACGCCGGGCACATGCTGACCGACGTCGTCGCCGTCTTCATGGGCCTGGCCGCGGTGACGCTGGCCCGCCGGGGCAGCTCGTCGCCGTCGCGGACCTACGGCTGGCACCGGGCCGAGGTGTTCACCGCGGTCGCCAACGCGGGGCTGCTGATGGGCGTCGCCCTGTTCATCCTCTGGGAGGCGATCCAGCGGCTCAGGGAGACGCCGTCGATCCCCGGCGTGCCGATGATCGTGGTCGCGCTGGCGGGGCTGCTGGCCAACCTGGTGGTCGCGCTGCTGCTGCGGTCCCACTCGGGGCAGAGCCTGGCGGTCAAGGGCGCCTACATGGAGGTGGTCGCCGACAGCGTCGGCAGCCTGGGCGTGCTGATCGCCGGTGTGGTGACCGTGACGACGCACTGGCCCTACGCCGACGTGGTGGTCGCCGTGCTCGTCGCGCTGTGGGTGCTGCCGCGGGCGATCTCGCTGGCCCGCGACGCGTTGCGCATCCTCTCCGAATCGTCACCGACCCACATCGACGTCGAGGAGCTGCGCTCCGCGCTGGGCGCCCTCAACAGCGTGACCGAGGTGCACGACCTGCATGTCTGGACGCTGTCGCCCGGCAAGGACATGTGCACCGCGCACCTGCGCAGCGACGGCGACTCCGCCCGGGTGCTGCAGGACGCCCGGGCGGTGCTGTCGGCCCGCGGGCTGGAACACGCCACCGTCCAGATCGACACCCCGGGCGACACGGGGTGTTCGGAGACCTTCTAGAGCCCCAGCGCCGGGCGCGCCGCGGGGTCGCAATCGTCGAGCAGGTCCAGGCAGCGCTGGTACTCGTCGGACTCGCCGATCGTGTCGGCGGCCCGGGCCAGCGCCGCCACGCAGCGCAGGAACCCGCGGTTGGGTTCGTGCGCATACGGGACCGGGCCGAAACCCTTCCAGCCGTTTCGCCGCAGCTGGTCCAGGCCCCGGTGATAGCCGGTGCGGGCGTAGGCGTAAGCGGTGATGGCCCGGTCGTCGGCCAGCGCCTGCTCGGCCAGCGCCGCCCAGGCCACCGACGCCGACGGGTGCGCGGCGGCGACGATCCCGGGCTTCTCGCCGGCGAGCAGTTCCGCCTCGGCGTCGGGATCGCCCGGCAGCAGGGTCGGTTCTGGTCCAAGAAGGTCTCGCATCGGCGTCATGGCTCTTATACTCCCAGCCGCCCCTTTTCCCGGGGCCGCCGGACCTCGACGATCACCCCATCCAGGGGCGATGGTCGCTAAGCTCTCCAACTAGCCCACCCGATAGCGGAGGACAGCTGTACTCATGCCCCAGCCACCCGAGCCCGACCGCGGCGGCACGCCGAATCCGCGCGGGCACGAATGGGCCGCGTCGTCAGGCGAGGACGCGACCGAGAGCGTCCCGCTGGTACCGAGCGACTCCGAGACCGAGACCGTGGTGATCAGACCCGAATCGGGCGGCGATCCGGTGGATCCCGCCGACGACCCGGACGGCGCGCAGCGCGAACGGCGCTTCACCGCGCCGGGTTTCGATGCGAAAGAGACCACGGTGATCGCCACCACGCCGGAGCCCGCCACCGAGGTCTTCGCCTCGCCGCCACAGGGCATGCCCGCACAGCCCGGCCTGCATCCCAAACCCGCTGTGCCGCAGTCGATCCCGCCGCGCCTCGGCGCGAAGCTGCGCACCTCCCGGCAGTTCAACTGGGGCTGGGTGCTGGCGCTGGTGCTGATCGTTTTGGCGCTGGCCGCGATCGCGATCCTGGGCACCGTGCTGCTCACCCGCGGCAAGCACACGAAAGTGTCGCAGGAGGACCAGGTTCGGACCACCATCCAGAGCTTCGACACCGCGATCCAGAAGGGCGACCTGACCACGCTGCGCACCATCACCTGCGGCACCACCCGCGACGGCTATGCGGACTACGACGAGCACCAGTGGGACGAGACCTACCGTCGCGTCTCGGTGGCCAAGCAGTACCCGGTGATCGCCAGCATCGACCAGGTGGTGGTCAACGGCCAGCACGCCGAGGCCAACGTCACCACGTTCATGGCCTACGACCCGTCGCTGCGCTCGACGCGCAGCCTGGACCTGCAGTACCGCGACGACCAGTGGAAGATCTGCCAGTCGGCCAGCGGCTAACTCGATTCCCGCGCCGAGTGTGAAGCTAGCTTCACGTTGGGCGCCGAATGTGAAGCTAGCTTCACACTCGAGCGGTTCGGGCATGTGCTCCTCCTGGCGACCGGCCCATCCGGTATCGCAACACCGGTATGTTGAACCATCGTGAGCACCACGGTGACGGCCCTGCCCCACATCTTCGACCCGATGTACTGGCTGGGCGCCGACGGCGTCTTCGGGTCCGCGGTGCTGCCCGGCATCCTGCTCATCGTCTTCATCGAGACCGGCCTGCTGTTCCCGCTGCTGCCCGGCGAATCGCTGCTGTTCACCGGCGGTCTGCTGGCCGCGCACCCCAACCCGCCGGCCAGCATCTGGGTGCTGGCCCCGGCCGTGGCCACCGTGGCGATCCTGGGCGACCAAACCGGGTATTTCATCGGCCGGCGGATCGGGCCGGCGCTGTTCAAGAAGGAAGATTCCCGGTTCTTCAAGAAGCACTACGTGACCGAGTCGCACGCCTTCTTCGAGAAATACGGGCCGTGGGCGATCATCCTGGCGCGGTTCGCGCCGTTCGTGCGGACGTACGTCCCGGTGGTCGCCGGGGTGTCCTACATGCGCTACCCGGTGTACCTGGGCTTCGACATCGTCGGCGGCATCCTGTGGGGCGGCGGCGTCACGCTGGCCGGCTACTTCCTGGGCTCCGTGCCGTTCGTGCACCACAACCTGCAGAAGATCCTGCTGGCCATCCTGGTCATCTCCCTGATGCCGGCGTTGATCGCGGCCTGGCGGACCTACCGGGGCCGGCGGCATGTGGCGGCCGAGCCCGACAAGCACCCCGAGCGGCTGACGGCACCCGAGTAGCCGGCGGTGTTCGGCTCAGATCGCGACGTTGAAATCGCAGCCGGTTTTGGCGCGGACCTCCTCGACCGTCACCCCGGGATGCAGTTCGGTCAGCGTCAGCCCCTGTCCCGGCTCGACGTCGAAAACGCACAGGTTGGTGATGATCATGTCGACCACGCCCTTGCCGGTCAGCGGCAGCGAGCATTGCCGCAGGATCTTGGGGCTGCCGTCTTTGGCGGTGTGGTCCATGGTCACGATCACCCGCTTGACACCCGACACCAGGTCCATCGCGCCGCCCGGCCCCTTGACCATCTTGCCCGGCACCATCCAGTTGGCCAGGTCGCCGTTCTCCGCGACCTCCAGGGCGCCCAGGATGGAAAGGTCGATGTGGCCACCGCGGATCATCGCGAACGAATCGGCGCTGCTGAAGAAGCTGGATCCGGGGAGGGTGGTGATGGTCTGCTTCCCCGCGTTGATGAGATCGGGGTCGACGGCGTCCTCGCTCGGGTAGGCCCCGATGCCGAGTAGGCCGTTCTCGGATTGCAGCGTGACGCTGATGTCGTCGGGAATGAAGTTGGCCACCAACGTCGGAATCCCGATCCCCAGGTTGACGTAGTAGCCGTCGCGCAACTCCCGGGCGGCGCGTTGGGCCATCCGCTCGCGGATGGGGCTGTCGTGCTTGAGCGCGGCGCCGCCGCTGGTGGTGCGGAACTCGATGCGCTTCTCGTAGTCGGTGCCCTGGATGATCCGGTCCACGTAGATGCCGGGGGTATGGATCAGGTCAGGGTCGAGCTCGCCGACCTCGACCAGCTCTTCCACCTCGGCGACCGTCACGGCGCCGCAGGTGGCGATCATCGGGTTGAAGTTGCGCGCGGTCTTGCGGTAGACGAGGTTGCCGGCCTTGTCGCCCTTCCAGGCCTTGACGAGCGCCACGTCGGCCCGGATGCCCTCTTCCAGAACGTATTCGGTGCCGTCGAAGACCCGGGTGTCCTTGCCTTCAGCGAGATTGGTTCCGTAGGCCGTGCGGGTGTAGAAGCCGGGGATGCCGGCGCCGCCGGCGCGCAACTTCTCCGCGAGCGTGCCCTGCGGCGTCAGCACCAGGTCCAGCTCGCCGGCCAAGACCTGGCGCTCGAATTCCTTGTTCTCGCCGACATAGGAGGCGATGACCTTCCGCACCTGCCTGCCCTTGAGCAGCAGACCCATCCCGAAATCGTCCACTCCGGCGTTGTTTCCGACGATGGTGAGGTCCTTGATGCCGCTGTCGACCAGCGCCTGGATCAGCTTCTCCGGAATGCCGCACAGACCGAAACCGCCGGACGCGACGGTGATGCCGTCGTGCAGCAGCCCGTGCAGAGCCGACTCGGCGTCGGGGTGGACTTTACTCACTGAGCGCTCCTGTCCTGGTGCGACGGTTCGGCGGTGACGTTACAGGCGGCCTCCATCAGCATCCACGCCGACAGCTGCACCGACAGGTCCCGTTCGGCGACCTCGGAACTGTTCACCGCGCCGTCGACGGACCGGGCCTCCTCGCCGGCCCGGGTGGGCAGCTGCGCGTCGCGGTCCCAGAACGGCCCGAACAGCGGCAGCCCGTCCACGGTTTGCCGGTAGTCCCACGCCGACTTCGCGCTGGCCAGCACGATCCGGCGCGCGGTCTCGCGGGCGGCGGCGTCCTCGGCCGAATCGCCCGGCAGGGTGGTGGCCACCAGCGCGAGGTAGCGCGCGGTGATGCCGGCGAACAGGCCGCCGTCCCCGCCGCCGGCGCCGGCCAGCACGCCCGCCGGGGCCATGTGCTCGCCGACGGCCGCGACCAGCCGGTGCACCCGGGGCGCGTGTCGGTCGTCATGGGTGCGCGCCGCGAGTTCGGTTTCCAGCCCGAGCACCACGCCCTGGCAATAGGTGTACTGGGCGCGGACCAGGGAGCCGGCCTTGATGCCGTCGAACACCAGGTGCGTCTCCGGGTCGATCAGGGTCTCGTCGATCCAGTCGGCCATCTGCTGGGCGCGCCGCATCCGGTCGGAGTAGCGGGCCAGGAAGATCCCGGCCGGGCCGTTGGCCGGGGCGTTGAAGAACTGCTCCCCCTTGCGCCACGGGATGCCGCCGCCGTCCTCGGGCACCCAGGCGTCGAGGAACTGCTCGGCCAGCTTGGGCAGGGCGCGGTGGCGCTCGACGCCCGCGATGCGGGCGGCGCGTTCCAGCGCCAGCGCCAGCCACGCCATGTCGTCGTAGTAGTTGTTGGTCCAGCGGAAGTTGTTGCGCAGCCGGTGCGAGCGGACCTGCCGGTTGATGCTGGTGTGCCGCTGCGGTTGCGGGTCACGCAGCTGCGCGTCGACCAGGCAGTCCAGCAGGTGCGCCTGCCACCAGTAGTGCCACGTCCCGAACGACGAGTCGCGCCGCGTCGGCGGCCAGGCCACCACGCCCAGCTGGGTCCCGGGCAGCCCCCACAGGCGTTTCAGGTGTCGTTGCGCGACAGCGGCTTCGGCGCTGGCCGCCCGGTTGGCCCATAGCTGATCCATAGTCCCCGATCCTGCCTCATACTGAAATATGCGCTACCGGCAAACCATTTCGGGGACCACGCACACCTTCTCCGGCCTGGTCGACGTGATGGCGAAGGCGACGCCGGTGCGCTCCGGCGACCAGCTCGCGGGGTGCGCCGCCGGTTCCGACGCCGAACGGGCCGCGGCCGCCTGGGTGCTGGCCGACCTGCCGCTGGCGACGTTCCTCACCGAGGCGGTCGTGCCGTACGAGACCGACGAGGTCACCCGGCTGATCATCGACGGTCACGATCGCGGGGCGTTCGGACCGATCGCGGGCCTGACCGTGGGCGGCTTCCGCGACTGGCTGCTGGACGCCGCCTGCCGCGACGACGCCGCGGCGCGGATCGCCGCGGTCTCCCCCGGGCTGACACCGGAAATGGTTGCGGCGGTGTCGAAGATCATGCGCAACCAGGACTTGATCCTGGTGGCCGCCGCGGCCGCGGCCACCGCGGCCTTCCGGACCACGATCGGATTGCCGGGCACGCTGGCGACCCGCCTGCAGCCCAACCACCCCACCGACGACCCGCGCGGGATCGCCGCGGCGGTGCTCGACGGCCTGTTGATGGGCTGCGGTGACGCGGTGATCGGCGTCAACCCCGCGACCGACTCGCCGCAGGCGGCGGCGGACCTGCTGCACCTGCTCGACGACATTCGCCAGCGGTTCGCGATTCCGGTCCAGTCGTGCGTGCTGTGCCACGTCACGACCACGATGGAGCTGATCGACCGGGGCGCGCCGGTCGACCTGGTCTTCCAGTCGATCGGCGGCACCGAGGGCGCCAATTCGTCGTTCGGGACGTCCGTCGCGATGTTGACCGAGGCCGACGAGGCCGCCCGGTCGTTGCGCCGCGGCACCGTCGGCGACAACGTCATGTACCTGGAGACGGGTCAGGGCGCGGCCCTGTCGGCCGGGGCCCACCTGGGGGTGGGCAACCAGCCGGTCGATCAGCAGACGCTGGAGGTGCGCGCCTACGGGGTGGCCCGCGCGCTGCAGCCGCTGCTGATCGACACCGTCGTCGGCTTCATCGGCCCGGAGTACCTCTACGACGGCAAGCAGATCATCCGCGCCGGGCTCGAGGACAACTTCTGCGGCAAACTGCTCGGCCTGCCGATGGGCGTCGACGTGTGCTACACCAACCACGCCGAGGCCGACCAGGACGACATGGACACGCTGCTCACCCTGCTGGGCGCGGCGGGCACCGCGTTCGTGATCACGGTGCCCGGCGCCGACGACATCATGCTGGGCTATCAGAGCCTGTCGTTTCACGACGCGCTGTACGTGCGAAAAGCGTTGGGGCTGCGGCCCGCACCCGAATTCGAGGCCTGGCTGGCCGGCCTGGGCATGGCCGACGCCGCCGGCCGGATCCTTCCCGTCGACCTCTCGACGTCGCCGCTGCGCGCGCTGGCGGGGGGCTGATGAGCGACCTGTGGGCGCCCCTGCGGGCCACCACGCAGGCGCGCATCGGGCTCGGGCGGGCGGGAAACTCGCTGCCGACCCGGCGCCTGCTGGAGTTCCAGGCCGCGCACGCCGCGGCGCGCGACGCCGTCCACGAGCCGCTCGACGTCGACGCGCTCACGGTGCGGCTGCGCGACATCGGCGCCGGACTCGGCGAGCCGCTGCGGGTGTGCAGCCGGGCGGCCTCGCGCGCCGAGTACCTGCGCCGGCCCGACCTCGGTCGCAGCCCGGCCGACCTGCCCAGCCTGCCGCACACCGGGGCGGACATCGGGATCGTCCTGGCCGACGGGCTCTCGCCGCGGGCGTTGACCGACCACGCCGCCGGCACGGTCGGCGCGCTGGTCCGCGAATTCGGCGGCCGCTACCGCATCGCGCCGCCGGTCATCGCCACCCAGGCGCGCGTCGCGCTGGGCGACCACATCGGCCAGGCCCTGGGCGTCACCACGGTTCTCGTGCTCATCGGCGAGCGCCCGGGCCTGTCGGTGGCCGACAGCCTGGGCATCTACCTGACGCACCGGCCGGCGCCGGGGCTCACCGACGCCGACCGCAACTGCGTGTCCAACATCCACCCGCCCGACGGCCTCGACTACGCGGCGGCGGCCGCGGTCACCGCCGCGCTGGTGGCCGCGGCCCGCAAGCTCGGCCGGTCGGGTGTCGTCCTCAAGGACACAACGCGAGCAGCAATTGGCGTAGCCCGGCCAGCGAACGCGCCGGCAGGAATAGATCGCAGTACGGCAGGGCCGCGGCCATCGAGCCGGCCAGCGGCTGGAACTCCTGCTGCGCCGCACGCGGATTGAGCCACACCACCACCTCGGCTCGGCGCCGCAGCCGTTCCATCGCGTGCGCGAGCGCATCGGGCGCAGCGCTGTCCCAGCCGTCCGAGGCGATGATCACCACGGCGCCGCGCAGCGCGTTGCCATGTGGCGGGGCCAGGAGGGCGGCCACGCTGCGTCCGATGAAGGTGCCGCCGTAGCGGTCGGTGACTTTGGCGTTGGCCCGTTGCAGCGCCACCTCGGCCGACCGGTGCGACAGCACCGGGGTGAGCCGGGTCAGCGACGTCGAGAACGCGAAGACCTCGGCGCGGGTTTGCGCCTGGCGCGACACCGCCCGCATCAAGTGCAGATACACCGCGGCATAGGGCTGCATCGAGCGGCTCACGTCGCAGACCAAGACGATTCGCCGGGGCTTGCGGCGGGGTCGCGCGCGGGCCAGCAGCACCGATTCCCAGCCGGTCTTGCGCGACGCGTTCATGGTGGCCCGCAGGTCGATTCGCTTGCCGGCGTGGCTGGGCTCGAATCGCAGGGTGCGCCGCTGCGGCCAACGCGCGACGGTCGCCTCCAGCCAGGTGCCGAGCAGGCGAAGGTCTTGCGCGTCGAAGCGGTCGAAGGGTTCGTCGGCCAGGGCGGCGATCCGGCTGGGCAGCACGTCCGGCAGCCGCAGGCTCGAGCCCGCGGTGTCGTCGGCGGCCGCCACCGCCCGCGTCGCCCACGGCAGCTTGTGGACGGAAGCAGACCCACTGGCGGCCGACCGCGGCGTGCCGGCCGCGGGCGTTTTGGGACCGGGCAGCGGCAGGGGGGGCTCCGGGCGGCCGGTGCCGTCGGGTTCGGCCGCGCCGAAGACCGCCGCGAAGAGCGCGTCGAAGGCGCCGAGATCCTCCATCCGGTTGACCAACGTCAGCCTGGCCGCCCAATACAGGTCGGTGGTGTTGCCCGGCGCCAGCACGCGCAGCGCCTGCACGAAGCTCGCGGGGCCGCTGGCGGACACCAGCACTCCCGCACCGCGCAGTCGCGCGACCAGTGCCGCCGCGAACGCCGCCAGATCGACGCCCCGCAACAACACGGGAGTGCCCACGGGGCGCTAACGCCTCCGGCCGAGCAACCAGCCCAGCACCAGCCCGACGAGCACGGCCAGCAGCAGCGGGGCGTACTTCTTGAGCTGATCTCCCCCGGCGAGCTCGAGCAGATCGATGGGCTCGGGCTCGGCGGCGGGGGCGGCGTGACGCGGCTCCGGGACGCGCCCGACCTGCGGGGGGCCCTCCGGGGTGGCCGGCGCCGCCCCTGATTCGGCGGCCAGCTTGGCTTCGAGCGACTCCACGAACTGCCCCAGCAGCTTCTCCGACACCTGCTGCAGCATGCCGCTGCCGAACTGGGCCAGCTTGCCGACGATCTTCAGATCGGTGTCAACGGAGACGCTGGTCTTATCGCCGTCCGGCTGTAGCTGGGCGGTGACCGTCGCGGCCGCGTTGCCGGTGCCGCGCGTCTCCTTGCCCTTGGCGTCGATGACCGCGCGGTACTGGCCGCGGTCCTGCTCGACGAAGCGCACCTTGCCGCTGAACTCGCTGGTCACCGGCCCCACCTTGACCTTGACCTTGCCGGAGTAGTCCTCGCCCTCGTGGCCGGTGAGCTGCGCGCCAGGCATCAGCGGGATCACCTGCTCCAGGTCGCACAGCACGTCCCACGCCTGGTCGATCGGCGCGCTGACGGTGAACCGGTTGGCGATCTTCATGCTGCGGGTCCTCTCACGTAAGGCGGCATTGCGCAAAACTCTTGTACGCGTCGCGGATCAGCGTACGGTCGTCCGGCGTCTTGGCCAGCGCCCCCAGGGTCATCAGTGCGGCCGGGTCCACCAGGTCCGCGACCCCGAGCGAGACCAGCGCGGCGACCCAGTCGATGGTCTCGGCCACCCCGGGCGGCTTGTCCAGGTCGAGATCGCGTGCGCTGCGGACGAATTGGGTGACATGCTCGATCAGCGGGGTGGCGGCGCCCGGCACCGTCCGGCGCACGATCGCGGCCGCCCGGGAAGCCTCCGGGTAGTCGATCCAGTGGTAAAGGCAGCGGCGGCGCAACGCGTCGTGCAAGTCGCGGCTGCGGTTGGAGGTGAGCACCGCGATGGGTGGCCGCTCGGCGACGAAGGTGCCCAGCTCGGGGACGGTGACGGCGGCTTCGCCGAGGAACTCCAGCAGCAGCGCCTCGAATTCGTCGTCGGCCCGATCGATCTCGTCGATCAGCAGCACCGGTGGGGTGGGGCCGCGGTGCCGCACGCAGCGCAGGATGGGCCGGTCAACGAGGTAGGCCTCGGTGTACAGATCGGCCTCGTCGAGCGCGTCCCCGCGGGCCTCGGCCAGCCGGATGGATAGCAACTGGCGCTGGTAGTTCCAGTCGTAGAGGGCCTCGTTCGCCGTCAGGCCCTCATAGCACTGCAGCCGGACCAACGGTGTATCCAACACCGCCGCAAGGGTTTTCGCCGCGGTGGTCTTGCCGACGCCCGGCTCGCCTTCCAGCAGCAACGGCCGGCCCAGCGTGACTGCCAGATAGATGGCGGATGCGGTCCCGGTGTCGAGCAGGTAGTCCCGCGCATCGAACCGGGCGATCACGTCACCGACGTCGCTGAACACCGCCGGCGTCATGCGCCGGCTTTCCCCGCGAACGCCGTGCGGCATCCGGGGCCGCAGAACCAGTAGTCGGTGCCGGCCAGCCGCAGATGCTCGGCGGCGGGGCCGATCGGCACGGTCATGCCGCAGACCGGGTCGACAGCCTCGTGGCGGCCGCACTCGGCCACCACCGCGCGGCCCAGGCCGCCGCGCACGCCGGCGACGAGTTCGGCGGCGATGGACACGGCGATCTCCGCCGGGGTCTTGGCGCCGATGTCCAGTCCGACCGGTGTGTGTATGCGGGCCCGTTCGGCGTCGGACGGTTCGACTGCGTTGAGGATCGCGGCGCCGCGTATCTTGCCGGCCACCAAGCCGATATACCCGACGCCGTTGTCCAGTGCGGTCCGGATGATTTCGGCTTCCGGGCCGCCATGGCTGGCGATCACTATGGCGGTTGCCAAGGCGGTGGCGTCGGCCATGTGTGCGTCGCGATCGACTTCATAACCCAGCACACCGCAGATCTGAGCCAAGGCGTCGGCGATCGGCGTCGCGCCGTAGATCCGGATCAGCGGGGCAGGCAGTTGCGGCGCCAGGAAGATCTCCAGCGACCCGCCGGACAGGCACGGGTTGACGACCACGCACGCCCCGGGCGCCTCGGGGAAGTGCACGTCGCCGTCGGGCAGCACCCGCAGCAGCACGCTTTCGTTCGTCTGCAGCGCGCCCAGCGCCGCCTTGCGCACGGAGTTCTGCGCGCACTGGCCGCCGACGAAACCCTCGATCGTGCCGTCCGCCAACAGGATCGCCTCGTCGCCGGGGTAGGCCGAGGTGGGCGGCTGGGCGCGCACCACGGTCGCGTGCACGAACGGTGTGCGCGCGGCCAGCAGTTGCTGGGCCCTTTCGCTGATGACGCTCATCAGATCGGGGGCCTCGCTCTGCCCTGCATGGCCTCCCACACCCGCGACGGCGTCAGCGGCATGTCGGCGTGGCGAACCCCGAACGGCGCCAACGCATCCACCACCGCGTTCACCACGGCGGGCGGGGAGCCGACGGTGGCCGACTCGCCGATCCCCTTCGCACCGATCGGGTGGTGCGGCGACGGCGTCACGGTGTGCCCGGTCTCCAGGTGCGGCACCTCCATGGCGGTCGGGATCAGGTAGTCCATCAGCGACCCGCCCAGGCAGTTGCCGTCGTCGTCGAAGGCGATCCACTCCATCAGTGCCATCCCGATGCCGTCGACGATGCCGCCGTGCACCTGCCCCTCGATGATCATCGGGTTGATCCGGGTGCCGCAGTCGTCGACGGCCAAAAAGCGCCGCACCTTGACCACCGCGGTGCCCGGATCGACGTCCACCACACAGAAATACGCCCCGTAGGGGTAGGTGAGGTTCGAGGGGTTGTAACACACCTCGGCGTCCAGGCCGCCCTCGATGCCCTCGGGCAGGTCGCCGGCCCCGTGCGCGCGCATCGCGATGTCGGCGATCGTCACCGACGCCGACGGGTCGCCCTTGACTCTGAACGTGCCCTTCTCCCACTCCAGGTCGGCGACCGAGACCTCGAGCATGCCCGAGGCGATGATCTTCGCCTTGTCGCGGACCTTGCGGGCCACCAGCGCCGCGGCCGCGCCCGACACCGGCGTCGAGCGGCTGCCGTAGGTGCCCAGGCCGAACGGGGTCTGGTCGGTGTCGCCGTGCACCACGTCGATGTCGTCGGGCGGGATGCCCAGCTCCTCGGCGACGATCTGGGCGAACGTCGTCTCGTGGCCCTGCCCCTGGCTCTGGACGGACAGCCGCACCACGGCCTTGCCGGTCGGGTGCACGCGCAGCTCGCAGCCGTCGGCCATGCCCAGGCCCAGGATGTCCATGTCCTTGCGCGGGCCGGCGCCGACGGCCTCGGTGAAGAACGACATCCCGATGCCCATCAGCTCACCACGGGCGCGGCGCTCCTGCTGCTCAGCGCGCAGCGCGTCGTAACCGACCATGTCCATGGCCTTGCGCAGCGTGGTCTCGTAGTCACCCGAGTCGTACACCCAGCCGGTCTTGGTGGTGTACGGGAACTGGTCGGGGCGCAACAGGTTTCGCAGCCGCAGCTCGGCGGGGTCCATCTTGAGCTCGTAGGCCAGGCAGTCCACCAGCCGCTCCACCAGGTACACCGCCTCGGTGATCCGGAAGGAGCACGCGTAGGCCACCCCGCCGGGCGCCTTGTTGGTGTACACCCCGGTCACCCGCGAGTACGCCGCCTCCAGGTCGTAGCTGCCGGTGAACACCCCGTAGAACCCGGCCGGGTACTTCGTCGGGGCGGCCTGGCCGTTGAACGCGCCGTGGTCGGCCAGCACATTCGACCGCACCGCAAGGATTTTGCCGTCCTCGGTGGCCGCGATCTCGCCGACCATGATGTAGTCGCGCGCGAAGCTGGTCGACGTCAGGTTCTCGCTGCGGTCCTCCATCCACTTGACCGGCTTGCCCAGCACCAGCGAGGCCACGATCGCACACACGTAGCCGGGATAGATCGGCACCTTGTTGCCGAAGCCGCCGCCCACGTCGGGGGAGATCACCCGGATCTTGTGTTCGGGCAGGCCGGCGACCAGCGCGTAGAGGGTGCGGTGGGCGTGCGGGGCCTGCGAGGTGGTCCACAGCGTCAGCTTGCCGGTGACCGGGTCCAAATCCGCGACCGCGCCACAGGTTTCCATCGGGGCGGGATGCACGCGCGGATAGACCATCTCCTGCTTGACGACCACGTCGGCCGTCGCGAACACCGCCTCGGTGGCGGCGGCGTCGCCGGTCTCCCAGTCGAAGATGTGGTTGTCCTTTTTGCCGTCGAGGTCGGTGCGGATGACGGGCGCGGACGGATCGAGCGCGGTGCGCACGTCGATGACGGGATCCAGGGGGTCGTAGTCGACGTCGATGAGCTCCAGGGCGTCACGCGCCGAATAGCGGTCCTCGGCGACGACGAACGCCACCTCCTGGCCCTGGAAGCGGACCTTGTCGGTGGCCAGCACCGCCTGCACGTCATTCGACAGCGTCGGCATCCAGGCCAGGCCCTTCTCGGCCAGGTCCGCACCGGTGACGACGGCTTTGACCTTCGGATGGGCGAGGGCGGCGGTCACGTCGACGCCGGCGATGCGGGCGTGCGCGTACGGCGAGCGCAGGATGGCCAGGTGCAGCATGCCCGGCAGCGCGACGTCGTCGACGTAGGTGCCGCGCCCACGGATGAAGCGGGGATCCTCCTTGCGCAGCATCCGGCCGTGGCCGCAGGGCTTTTGGTCGTTGTCGGCCGTGTCTTCGGGTGAGGGGGGCCGTGATTCGATCGTGGTCATGAGGTGGCCTCCGCAGTTTGGGATGTCGCGCCGTTCTTGGCGGCCCATTGGATCGAGCGCACGATCGTGGTGTATCCGGTGCACCGGCAGATCTGACCGGAGATCGCCTCGCGGATGGTTTCCTCGTCGGGATCGGGGTCGCGGTCGAGCAGCGCGCGGGCGGTGATCATCATTCCCGGTGTGCAGAAACCGCACTGCAACCCGTGACAGCGCATGAACCCCTCCTGCACCGGGTCGAGTTGGCCGTTCACGGCCAACCCTTCCACGGTTCGCACGGTGTGCCCGGAGGCCATCACGGCCAGCATCGTGCAGGACTTCACCGGCACACCGTCGACGTCGACCACGCACGTCCCGCAATTGCTGGTGTCGCAGCCCCAGTGAGTTCCGGTGAGCCGCAGCTGATCCCGCAGGAAATGCACCAGCAGCATCCGGGGTTCGACATCGGCGCTCACCTGCTCGCCGTTGACCGTCATGTTCACCTGCATGGTCAATTCCCTCCTGCGCGAGCGCGTTGCGCGGCGGTGCGCAAGGTGCGGGTGGTCAGTTCGGCGGCCAGGTGGCGCTTGTACTCGGCCGTGCCGCGGATGTCGGAAACCGGCTCGCAGGCCTGTGCGGCGCGCCGGCCCGCCTCGGCGAAGGTCTCCTCGGTGGCCGGCCGGCCGACCAGGGCCGCCGAAAGCTCGGCCAACGCGGCGGGATCGGAGTTCACCGCCGTCAGGTCGACGCGTGCGGCGGCGATCTGTTCGCCGTCGAGGGCGATGGCCGCCCCGGCGGCCGTGACCGCCCAGTCGCCCACCCGTCGTTCGACTTTGGCATATGCGCTGGAGCTGTTGTGCCGCAACGGGATCCGGACCTCGATGAGCATCTCGTTGGGGGCGAGCGTGGTCTCGTACGGCCCGGCCAGGAAGTCGTCGATCGCGATCTCGCGTTCACCGGACGGCCCCCGGGCCAGACACACCGCGTCCAGCACGGTGCAGACCGTCGACAGGTCCTCGGCGGGATCCGCCTGGCAGAGCGAACCGCCGAGGGTGCCGCGATTGCGCACCACCGGGTCGGCGATCACGCGCTCGGCGTCCCGGAAGATCGGGCACACGGCGGCCAGGGTGTCGGACTCCAGGATCTCGCGGTGCCGAGTCATCGCTCCGATGCGCACCAGGGTCGGATCGGTGATCACGTATCCCAGCTCGAGCGCAAGATCGTTGATGTCGACGAGGTATTCCGGGTTGGCGATGCGCAGCTTCATCATCGGCAGCAGGCTGTGCCCGCCGGCGACGATGCGCGCACCCTCCCCCAATCGATCCAGCAGGCCGATGGCGTGGTCGACGCTGGTCGCGCGTTCATATTCGAAGGGCCCGGGTACTTGCATGCGCCACAGTGTCAGCCGCGCTGACAGGGGCGTCAATAGCGAGTTAAGTAATCCCTGAACTAGCCGTGAAGTCGTCCTCCACCTGCGCGTCGTGGTGGATCCTCCCGACGATCTGGGCCAGCGGGCGGCCCCCGCCGCCCCAGCGCTTGGCGATGATGTCGGCGGCGATCGAGACCGCCGTCTCCTCCGGGGTGCGCGCGCCGAGGTCCAGCCCGATGGGGCTGGACAGCCGGCTCAGCTCGGCGTCGGTCAGCCCGGCGGCTTTGATCCGGTTCACGCGATCGTCGTGGGTGCGGCGCGACCCCATCGCCCCGACGTAGCCGACCTCGGGCAGGCGCAGCGCCACCTCGAGGACCGGCACGTCGAACTTCGGGTCGTGGGTGAGCACGCAGATCACCGTGTGGCGGTCGATGGCGCCCGCCTCGGCCTGCGCGGCCAGATAGCGGTGGGGCCAGTCGACGACGACGTCGTCGGCCGTCGGGAAGCGCGCCCGGGTGGCGAACACCGGGCGGGCGTCGCACACCGTGACGCGGTAGCCGAGGAACGAACCCTGCCGCGCCAGCGCGGCCGCGAAGTCGATCGCGCCGAACACCAGCATGCGCGGCGGCGGCGCATAGCTGCAGACGAAGACCTCCATGCCGTCGCCGAGCCGCTGCCCGTCCGGCCCGTACTTGAGGACCTCGCTGCGGCCCAGCGCGAGCAGGCCGCGCGCGTCGTCGGCGACCGCGGCGTCGGCTCGCGCCGAACCCAGCGAACCCGCCATCCCGTCGGGCCGGATGACGACCCGCCGGCCGATCCACGCCGGGTCCGGGTGGGCGATGACCGTCGCGGTCGCCACCGCGCGCCGCTCGGCGATGTCGTCGGCCACCGCGCCGAGGTCGGGAAACGACGCGCGCGAAACCGGCTCGACGAACACGTCGATGATCCCGCCGCACGTCAGGCCGACGGCGAACGCGTCGTCGTCGCTGACGCCGTAGCGTTCCAGCCGCGGCGAGCCGGTCTTCGCCGCCTCGGTGGCCAGGTCGTACACGGCGCCCTCCACGCAGCCGCCCGACACCGACCCGGTGACCGCGCCGTCCGGCGCCACCACCATCGCGGCTCCCGGCGCACGCGGCGCGGACCGGAAGGTGCGCACCACGGTGCCCAGCCCCGCGGTTTCGCCGGCGCGCCAGATCGACATCAGCTCGGCAAGCACGTCACGCACTCTTTTAAATTAGGCTGCCTTCCATGACCCCGGCTCAACTTCGGGCCTATTCGGCGGTGGTTCGCCTCGGCTCGGTGCGGGCCGCGGCCGCGGAGCTGGGTGTTTCCGATGCCGGCGTCTCGATGCTGGTGGCGGCGCTGCGCAAGGAGCTCGACGACCCGCTGTTCACCCGGACCGGCGCCGGGTTGGCGTTCACGCCCGGGGGGCTGCGCCTGGCCAGCCGTGCGGTCGAAATCCTGGGCCTGCAGCAACAAACCGCGATCGAAGTCACCGAGGCCGCCCACGGGCGCCGGCTGCTGCGGATCGCGGCGTCCACCACCTTCGCCGAGCACGCCGCGCCAGGGCTGATCGAGCTCTTCTCGTCGCGGGCCGACGACCTGTCGGTCGAGTTGAGCGTGCATCCGACGAGCCGGTTTCGCGACCTGATCTGCTCGCGCGCGGTGGACATCGCGATCGGCCCGGCCAGCGAGAGTTCGATCGGCGCGGACGACTCGCTGTTTGTGCGACCCTTCCTGAAGTATCAGATCATCGCCGTCGTGGCGCCCAATAGCCCTCTGGCCCTTGGCGTTCCGACTGCCGCGTTGCTGCGTCAGCAGCAGTGGATGCTGGGCCCGTCGGCGGGCGGGGTGGACGGCGAGATCGCAACGATGTTGCGCGGCTTGGCGATTCCGGAGTCGCAACAGCGGATCTTTCAGAGCGACGCGGCCGCCCTCGAGGAGGTGCAGCGGGTCGGCGGGGTCTCGTTGACCATCGGCTTTGCGGTCGCCAAGGACCTGGCCGCCGGGCGGCTGACCCATGTGCCCGGTCCGGGGCTGGACCGGTCGGGCGAGTGGTGCGCTGCGACGCTGGCGCCCTCGGCGCGTCAGCCGGCCGTCTCGGAACTGGTCCGCTTCATCACCACCCCGCGCTGCACGCAGGCGATGATCCGCGGATCCGGCGTCGGCGTCACCCGGTTTCGTCCGAAGGTGCACGTAACGCTGTGGAGCTGAACGGGTTCAAGCCCACCCGTCACAGCAGCACCAGATTCCGGACCGCATGTGGTCTGCGGATTTGATATCGCATGCGATATCACGTTTGACGATGAGCGCATGGTGCCCCAAGCCATTTCGAGTGTGAATCGTTGGCATTGACCCGACGCCGCGCACCCGCGACGGCTCAGCTACCAGGCCTCGGACAGGTCGGCGTGCTGCCGAATCCAGGCGTGCATCGCGATCCCCGCGGCCACGGCGGCGTTGATACTGCGGGTCGAGCCGAACTGGGCGATCGACACCGTCGTCGCCGCGCCCGCCCGGGTGTCGTCGGTGATGCCCGGGCCCTCCTGCCCGAACACCAGCAGGCACTCCCGCGGCAGCGCGGTCTCCTCGAGACGGGCCGCCCCCGGGACGTTGTCCACCGCGACCACCGCCAGCCCGGCACCGGCCGCGAAGCCCATCAGGTCGGCGGCGCTGTCGTGATGGCACAGCCGCTGATAACGGTCGGTCACCATGGCGCCGCGGCGATTCCAGCGTCGCCGGCCCACGATGTGCACGGTGTGCACCGCAAAGGCGTTGGCGGTGCGCACCACCGAGCCGATGTTGGCGTCGTACCCGAAATTCTCGATCGCCACGTGCAGCGGATGCCGGCGCCGGTCGATGTCGGCGATGATCGCCTCGCGCGTCCAGTACCGGTAGGCGTCGACGACGTTGCGGGTGTCGCCCTCGCGCAACAGGACCGGGTCGTAGCGCGGGTCGTCGGGCAACTCGCCCGCCCACGGCCCCACCCCGCCGGCCGATGCGCCCCACTCGGTCGGCCCGGGATCGCTCATCGCGGCGTCCACACGCCGGCGTGGGTGCCGTCGACCGCCACCGTCGCGTAGAGCAGCGCCTCGTTGATCTCGCCCTGGGTGCACAGCGAGGCGCTGACGTGTACCGCGTCCAGCGCGGCGTCGGGCAGGACCAACACCGACGACCCGTACGCCGCGCAGGCCGGATTCAGGCCGGCGCCCGGCAGGGTGGGCGACACGAGCAGCATCAACGGGCCGCCGCGTTTGGCCGAGTCGTCGCGATAACGGGCCGCCAGGCCGTCGGCCTCCAGGCCGAGCAGCATGTAGCCGTTGCCGCTGAAGGCCCCGGGATCACCGAGCTGCGCCTTGGTCATCGGGGCGCCGTCGGCGCGCCACGCCGACAGGCTGGTGGTCTTGACCGCGAGCCCGGTGTCGTTGGCGTTGGTGGGCATGAGCCCCACCGGGAACGCGGCCGGGTAGGCCGCCGACGTGTTCGGGATCCGGTCCCGCGGCGAGTAGACGTACACGCCGCGGACCTGACTCCGATCCTTCAGCGGCCCAAGGCAAACCGTGCCGGTGAGCCGGTCGCCGGGCGCCGACAGCGGCGAGTGGACGTCGGGCACCTTGGCCGTCGCGCGGTCACAACTGCCCACCCCGGTCGACTCGATCGGGTGCGAAAGCGCGCCGTAGAGCCCGAACCGGATGTCGCCGGGCTTGGCGTGCGGCGCGTGCGGGTCCGCCGCGGAGGCGTCGATGTCGACGAGCACGTAGTCGTCGCCCCAGCGCAGGTTCGACACCGACATGTTCCAGCCGAGCAGCGACAGCGATTCCCCCAACCATGCGCCCTGGGCGCCGTAGGGGCGCACCGGATGGCTGGAGCCCGAGCAGGCCGTCAGGCAGGCCAGCACGCAGGCCGCTATCGCGAGAAGGCTAGCGCGGCAATGCAACTAGCTGAGCCCCAGATCGGCGAGGGCCAGCACGCTGCGGTACGGCAGGCCCTCGGCCTCGATGGCCTCGGCGGCGCCGGTGGACCGGTCCACGACCGTGGCCACGCCGACCACCTGTCCGCCGGCCTCTTGGACCGCGCGCACCGCGGTCAGCGCCGACGCGCCCGTGGTGCTGGTGTCCTCGACCACCAGCACCCGCTTGCCGGCAACCTCGGAGCCCTCGATGAGCCGTTGCAGCCCATGGGTTTTCGCGGACTTGCGCACCACGAACGCGTCGATCGGGCGTCCCGGCGCGTGCATGACGGCCGTGGCCACCGGGTCGGCGCCCAGGGTCAGCCCGCCGACCACCTCGTAGTCCCAGTCGCTGGTCAGGTCGCGCATCAGCGCGCCGATCAAGGCCGAGGCCCGGTGGTGCAGGGTCGCGCGGCGCAGGTCGACGTAGTAGTCGGCCTCCTTGCCCGACGAGAGCGTCACCCGGCCGTGCACCACCGACAACCGGCGCACCAGCTCGGCCAGTTCCTCGCGCGGGGATGACTCAGGTTCGGCCACGGCCGCCCCCGATTCGCTTGGTCACGGCCCGCATCAGGCTCCGCGGAATCATCCGCTCGGCGGCGATGATCGCCTTGTATTGCAGGCCCGGGATGCTGATCACCTTGCCGCGGGCGACGTCGGCCAGGCTCTGGTTCACCACGTCGTCCACCTCGAGCCACATGAACGACGGCGACTTGGCCATGTCGATGCCGGCCCTGGCGTGGAATTCGGTGTGCACGTATCCCGGGCAGACGGCGTGCACGCCCACACCGGTGCCCTGCAGGCCGACGGACAGGCCCTCGCTGAAGGAGATCACCCACGCCTTGGACGCCGAATAGGTCGATCCACGGCCCGGCACCAGCCCGGCGACGCTGGCGATGTTGATGACGGTGCCTGCGCCGGCGTCGAGCATGGCCGGCAGGGCCGCACGGGTCAGGTGCATGACCGCCGTGACGTTGACGTCGAGCTGTGACTGCAGCACCGCGGGATCGGTCGCCCAGAAGTCGCCGGAGGTGCCGAACCCGGCATTGTTCACCAGCACGCGGACGCCGCGCGCCAGGCGCTCGCACACCTGGTCGCGACCGGCGGGATCGGCCAGGTCGGCCGGCAGCACCTCGACGCTGCCGGCCTCACCTTCGAGTTCGCCGGCCAGCTGCGTCAGGCGGTCGACGTCGCGGGCGACCAGGACCAGGTCGTAGCCGTCGCGGGCGAAGCGGCGCGCGTAGCCGGCGCCGATCCCGGACGTGGGCCCGGTGATCAGGGCTACGGGACGAGGCATGAGCGACATCCTAATGACGGCGGCCGCGCCGCCCGCCCGGCGCCCGGCGGGCCGTCAGTGCTGATAGTTCGTGGCTTGATGGCCGTTGCGGCCGCCCGGCGGCGGTCGGCGAACGGCGTCCGAGCCGCGCTGCTCCCGGCGGATCGGTTCGGCCGGCCGGCGAGGCGCCTGGGCATCCGAGCCCAGCAGCCCCGCGACGTCCTGCTGGGGGCGCCGGGGCGGCAGCTCCGCGCGGCCGGCGGGGGCGAGCGGGCGGCTCGGCGACGCGTTGCGCAGCCCCGCGGGCGCGCCCGCCTCCTGCTGGGTCTCCTCCGGCAGCGGCGGCAGCACCCGCAGCAGGTCGTTGAACTGCCGCACGGTGCGCAGCCCCTCGTCCCACTGGGTGCGGGTGCTGGTGATGGGCATCGCGACCAGCGTCCAGTTCTGCTCGTTCCACATGATCTCGGCGCAGTCCGGTGCGGTGTGCGCGAAGGTGACCATGCGGCGGTCGCAGGCCCGCCGGGCCGCGTCCAGGTTGGTGGAGTACACCATCCGCGGGCCGATCGCGCCCAGCAGCCAGATGTCGCTCTCCCGTGGCTCTTTGAGTCCCTTGAGCCGCAGGTCCACCACCACGTTGGTGCCCACCTTGCGGTGCAGCGCGATGACGGTGGCGACCTCCTCGAGGTCGAAGATGTACACCGCCTCGCCGCGGATCTGCCCCAGCACGACGTTATCGGCGGCGATGTCGCCCACCGTCGAGATCACCCCGCGCTTCCAGCGCTTGAGGATGTCGGCGGATTCACGCTCGTAGTCGAAGCCGTGCGACCGCGCCCATGACTTGCGGCGCCTGCTGCGGCCGCGGCGCCGATCGAGGTCGACGTACAGCAACACGCCCGCGCCGACGAAGCACAGCGCGGACAGCGTGAACCAAAGGGGGACCATCCCACACAGGGTATCCGGAATTGCGCCGGAATAAAGAAGTCCGCCTGGTCACAACCGCGCATCAGGCTCATGACAACCAGCGCCACGGCGGACCGGGCGGCGCCGCGGGCGGATGCCGCCCTCCGCGGACCGCGGAGCGATCGGCGGCTTTCGGGCCGAAACGGCGCACATTCGTGGGAGAATCGCCGCGTTCCCAGCACCCGGCGATCGGGCCGGCCACCCCGGAGGAACCGTTGCGATGAAGGCGTTTCGCCACTCATTCACGCTCCCCAGGGCCGTAAAGAAGCTTTTCGCGTCGCTGGTGCTCATCGCCCTGTCGTGCCTCGGCGTGTTCTGGCCGCTGGCACTGGGGGCGGGCTCGAAGTCCGCAGCCGCGGTGGATTGGCAGTCGGAGATCACCGACTACGCCGCGACCTATCGCGTGGCCGCCGACGGTCGCATCGCCGCCACGGAGGCGCTGACGGTGCGAATGGGCGCATACCGGCACGGCATCTTCAGGTTCTTCCCCGTCGCCGACCCCACCGACCCGCACGCGCGGATGCTCCCCACCATCACCGGCATCACGATGGACAACCAGTCGGTACCGGTCAGCTATGAATGGCGCAACAACCGCCGTTTCTACGTCGCCCGGATCGGCGATCCGGACGTGACCGTGAGTGCGGGGGTGCACACCTACTCGATCAGCTACACCGTCGACGGCGGACTCGTGCGGCCACCATCCGCGCCCGGACACTTCACCACCCGCGCCGGGGCCAACCCGAGCGCACCCACCGCGTCGTTCTATTACAACGTGGTCGGCTTCTGGGCGATGAAGATCGATGCCGCGCACGTGGATATCGAGCTGCCCGGACCGTCCGGGCTGGTGCAGTGCGCCGCCGACAACACCGGGGCGATCCCGTGCGCAATCGCGGGAGCCGGAACCGACCACGTCACGGTGACCGCGACGGGCCTACCGCCGCAGAACCCGGTCACCGTGCGGCTCGATCTGCAGGTTCCGCTGCCGCACCGGTCGACGCTGCCGTGGACGGCGCCCTTCGACAAGGTCTTCGGCCGGTCGGTTCCGGTGGTCGGCGTGGTGGCCCTGTTGTCGGTGCTCGCCGCGCTGGGCGGTTACCTGTGGGACCGACGGTCGCGCGAGGCGCCCCCCGGCACTCCGGTGCTCTACGTCCCGCCCGAGGGGCTCGGACCCGTCCAGACCGCCTACATCGTCAACGAGAACGTCGGCGACCACGCCCTGGTGGCGACGTTGCTGTACATGGCCGAGCGCAAACTGGTGCGGCTCGAGCGCGCCAGGGCGACGCGCTGGACCCTCACCGGGCTTGGCACGCCCGAGCAGTGGGCCGCCGTGGACCCGGTGACCCGGGCGGTCGGCGACGCGCTGGGCGTCAGCACCGCGGGCGCCACGTTGCGCGTCACCGGCAGCCAGGCGGCCGGAGAGAAGCTGTCGGAAGCCAAGGGTCGGCTGGTATCCAGTTGCCGATCCTGGGCGCGCACCCAGGCACTCGTGGTGACCGCCGCCGCGGAGTGGGCCGGCCGGGTGCTGGTCGTCGTCGGCATCGCATTGGCCGTCGTCGGGTTCGCGGGCTTTTTCACGTGGACCATGTGGGGCCTGCCGTTCGCGGCGTTCGCGATCGCCGGCATCGGGTTGCTCGCCGGCGGCGTCGGCACCCGCCGCACTCCGTCGGGTCGCCGGCTGTGGTCCCACGCGGCCGGCTTCGAGCGGCTGCTGGCCACACCGTCGGCCGAGGACCGGTTCGACTACGCCGCGCACCGCGACCTGTTCATCGCCTACATCCCCTATGCCGTGGCCCTGGGCGCCGCCGAGGCGTGGGCCGCCAAATACCGCACTGCGACGGGGACGGAGCCGCCGATCCCCGACTGGTACCCGGCGTCCCGCGACAGCAGCCCGGCCACGCTGTACTCGTCGTCCGGCGGGTTCACCAGCTTCGACTCCGCGGTGTCGGCGTCGATCAGCGCCTACACGGCTGCGCAGAGTTCCTCCTCGAGCTCGGGCGGGTCAAGCTTCAGCAGCAGCGGCGGCAGCTGGGGCGGCGGCGGTGGCGGGGGCGGCGGTACGTGGTAGACCGGACCGGCTTGGGCCGAAGGAGGTAGGGACATGTCAATCGGTATCACCGTGATCATCGTTGCGATCGTGCTGGCCGGGCTGGTCATGCTCGGCATCGTCGCGTTCAACTCGCTGCGCACGCTCGACGTGAAAGCGCAGGAGGCGCTCGGCGGCATCGACGTCCAGCTGACCCGCCGTGCCGACCTGGTGCCCAACCTGGTCAACACGGTCAAGGGTTACGCGGCGCACGAGAAGTCGGTGTTCGAGGAGGTCACCGCCGCCCGCGCGGGGGTGGCGCATGCCGCGGCGTCGAGCAGCGTCGACGAGAAGGCCCAGGCGCAGGGCCGGCTGGACCGCGCGATCGCCAACGTGCTCGCCGTCGCCGAGAACTACCCGGACCTGAAGGCCTCGACCAACTTCCTGCAGCTGCAGGAGCAGCTCGCCGACACCGAGAACCAGTTGGCGTTCGCGCGCCAGTACTACAACGACGCGGCGGCCAGCCTGAACCAGCGTGTGGTGACCATCCCGTGGACGTTCTTCACCGGCATCGCGGGAGTGCACAAGCGGCCGTTCTACCAGTCGCCGGAAGGGCAGCAGGCCCCGCCGCAGGTGCAGTTCTAGGCGCGAGCGGACGGAGAACTCAGCCCAGGATCAGCGAGTCGCCGTCCGGGCTGACGTTCACCGGGACGGTGTCGCCGTCGTGCACGTCGCCGGACAGCAGCTGCTTGGCCAGCTGGTCGCCGATGGCCTGCTGCACGAGCCTGCGCAACGGCCGGGCGCCGTAGACCGGGTCGAACCCGCGCTGGGCGAGCCACTGCTTGGCCGGCAGCGACACCTCCAGCGTGAGGCGGCGCTGGGCCAGCCGCTTCTGCAGCTGCGCCAGCTGGATGTCGACGATCGACACCAGCTCGCCGGGCTCGAGGCCGTGGAAGATGATCACGTCGTCGAGCCGGTTGATGAACTCCGGCTTGAACGCCGAGCGCACCGCGGCCATCACCTGCTCCTCGCTGCCGCCCGACCCGAGGTTGGACGTCAGGATCAGGATGGTGTTGCGGAAGTCGACCGTGCGGCCCTGGCCATCCGTCAAACGGCCCTCGTCGAGCACCTGCAGCAGCACGTCGAACACGTCCGGGTGCGCCTTCTCGATCTCGTCGAACAGGATCACCGTGTACGGCCGGCGGCGCACCGCCTCGGTCAGCTGGCCGCCCTGGTCGTAGCCGATGTAGCCCGGAGGCGCACCGACCAGGCGGGCGACCGAGTGCTTCTCGCCGTACTCGCTCATGTCGATGCGGACCATCGCGCGCTCGTCGTCGAAGAGGAACTCCGCCAGCGCCTTGGCCAGCTCGGTCTTACCGACACCGGTCGGCCCGAGGAACATGAACGACCCGGTCGGCCGGTTCGGGTCGGCGACGCCGGCCCGGCTGCGCCGCACCGCGTCGGACACCGCGGTCACCGCCTTCTTCTGGCCGATGACGCGCTTGCCCAGCTCGTCCTCCATGCGCAGCAGCTTGGCGGTCTCGCCCTCGAGCATGCGGCCGGCGGGGATGCCGGTCCACGCCGACACCACGTCGGCGATGTCGTCGGGTCCGACCTCCTCCTTGAGCATCACGTTCTCGCGCGCCTCGGCGTGCGGCAGCGCGGCGTCGAGTTTCTTCTCGACCTCGGGGATGCGGCCGTACCGCAGCTCGGCGGCCTTGGCCAGGTCGCCGTCGCGCTCGGCGCGCTCGGACTCCCCGCGCAGCGCCTCCAGCTGCTCCTTGAGCTCGCGGACCACGTCGATCGCGCTCTTCTCGTTCTGCCAGCGGGTGGTGAGCTCGGCGAGCTTCTCCTTCTGGTCGGCCAGCTCGGAGCGCAGCTTCTCCAGCCGCTCCTTGGACGCCTCGTCCTCCTCCTTGGCCAGCGCCATCTCCTCGATCTCGAGGCGGCGCACCAGGCGCTCGACCTCGTCGATCTCGACGGGCCGGGAGTCGATCTCCATCTTCAGCCGGCTGGCGGCCTCGTCGACCAGGTCGATGGCCTTGTCCGGCAGGAAGCGGGCGGTGATGTAGCGGTCACTCAAAGTGGCCGCGGCCACCAGGGCCGAGTCGGTGATGCGCACGCCGTGGTGCACCTCGTAGCGGTCCTTCAGCCCGCGCAGGATGCCGACGGTGTCCTCCACCGACGGCTCGCCCACCAGCACCTGCTGGAAGCGCCGCTCCAGGGCGGCGTCCTTCTCGATGTACTTGCGGTACTCGTCGAGCGTGGTGGCGCCGACCAACCGCAGCTCGCCGCGGGCCAGCATCGGCTTGATCATGTTGCCGGCGTCCATCGCGCCCTCGCCGGTCGCGCCGGCACCGACGATGGTGTGCAGCTCGTCGATGAACGTGATGATCTGGCCGGCCGAGTTCTTGATGTCGTCGAGGACGGCCTTCAGCCGCTCCTCGAACTCGCCGCGGTACTTGGCCCCGGCCACCATCGAGCCGAGGTCCAGGCTGATGACGGTCTTGTCGCGCAGGCTCTCGGGCACGTCGCCGGCGACGATGCGCTGGGCCAGGCCCTCGACGATCGCGGTCTTACCCACACCGGGCTCGCCGATCAGCACCGGGTTGTTCTTGGTGCGGCGGCTCAGCACCTGCACGACGCGACGGATCTCGTTGTCGCGGCCGATGACCGGGTCGAGCTTGCCTTCGCGGGCGCGGGCGGTCAGGTCGGTGGAGTACTTCTCCAGCGCCTGGTAGGTGGCCTCCGGCTCGGGGCTGGTGACCCGGGCGCTGCCGCGCACCTTGACGAATGCGTCGCGCAGGGCCTGCGGAGAGGCGCCGTGGCCGGTCAGCAGCTTGGCGACGTCGGAGTCGCCGGTGGCCAGGCCGACCATCACGTGTTCGGTGGAGACGTACTCGTCGTCCATCTCGGTGGCCAGCTGCTGGGCGGTGGTGATGGCGGCCAGCGATTCGCGCGACAGCTGCGGCTGCGAGCTGGCGCCGCTGGTTTGCGGGAGCCGTTCGACCAGGTGCTCGGCCTCGGTGCGGATGGTCGCGGGCTGGACACCGACAGCCTCCAACAGCGGTCCCGCGATCCCGTCGGCCTGCGTCAACAGGGCCATCAGCAGGTGCGCGGGGCGGATCTCGGGGTTACCGGCGGCCGAGGCCGCCTGGAGCGCCGAGGTCAGCGCCGCCTGGGTCTTGGTTGTCGGGTTGAAAGAGTCCACGACGCCTCCGTTCGCATAGGTAGGGAAAATGCTTGTCGCGTTGTTCAACGCCGTCAAGGTTGAGTGTGTTCCGCTCAACTCTAACGAGTTTTGGAGACCGCGGCGCACGGGGTACCCCCCGAAGCGATGACGCAGATGCAGATGACGCAGACCGAGCAGCACCGAGACCCACCCGGCGGCCAGAGCCGGCCCCGCACCGCCCTCAGGCTCGCCATCGCCGCCGGGGCGCTGGCGCTGGCCGGCCTGGCCGTCGCCGCGTTCCACACCGACCTCGCCGGCGCCGGCCCGTCGGCGACGACCGTCCCGGAGTCGGGCACCTTGCAGGTCAACGGGACCGGCACGACGAAGACCATCGGCTGCCACGGCGGCTACCTGTCGGTCAGCGGCCAGACCAACACCGTCACCGTCACCGGCCACTGCACCAGCCTGAGCGTCTCCGGCCACGGCAACCGCGTCGCGGTCGACAGCGCGGACGCGGTCAGCGCCTCGGGAACCGGCAACGCGGTCACCTATCACTGGGGCTCACCGAACGTCGTCAGCACCGGGACGGCCAACACCGTCGGTCAGGGCTGAGAGCGGGCTCGGCGGCGCGCGACCAGCCTAGAATCGGGCCCCGTGGGGCTCGAGGACACCGATGCGTTGCGGGTACTGCGCGACGCCTTCGCACAGGACGACTCGGGGCCCGGCAACGAGCTCGTGAGCCGGTTCTACACCCAGTGGTTCGGCCTCGACGTCTCGGTGCGTGACCTCTTCCCGCCCGAAATGGGCGGGCAGCGGGCCGCTTTCGCGCACGCCATGCACTGGGTGTACGGCGAACTCGTCGCCCAGCGCGCCCAGGAGCCGGTGGCGCTTCTCGCCCAGCTCGGCCGGGACCACCGCAAATACGGTGTGCTGCCAGAGCATTACGACACGTTGCGCCGCGCGTTGCTGTCGACGCTGCGGACCCGGCTCGGCGACGCCTGGACCGACGCCGTCGACGACGCCGCCCGCCAGTCGCTCAACCTGATCACCGGGGTGATGAGGGGTGCCGCGGAGGCCGACGAGGGGCCGGCGTGGTGGGACGGCACGGTGATCGAGCACATGCGGGTGTCCCGCGACATCGCGGTGATCCGGCTGCAACTCGACCGGCCGATGGATTACCACCCGGGTCAGTACGTGAATGTCCAGGTCCCGCAATGCCCGCGCCGCTGGCGCTACCTGTCGCCCGCCATCCCGGCGGATCCGGGCGGCGGCATCGAGTTCCACGTCCGCGTGGTCCCCGGCGGATTGGTCAGCACCGCCATCGTCGGCGAAACGCGGCCCGGCGACCGGTGGCGGCTGTCCAGCCCGCACGGCGGCCTGCGGGTCGACCGGGACGGCGGCGACGTCCTGATGGTCGCCGGCAGCACCGGCCTGGCGCCGCTGCGGGCGCTGATCATGGACCTGTGCCGGTTCGCGGTGAACCCACGGGTGCACCTGTTCTTCGGTGCGCGCTACCGCTGCGAGCTCTACGACCTGCCGACCCTGTGGCAGGTGGCCTCCCACAATCCGTGGCTGTCGGTCTCGCCGGTCTCGGAGTACAGCGCCGACCCGGCGTGGGCCGCCGACTATCCCGACGTCACGCCGCCACGCGGCCTGCACGTGCGCCAGACCGGGCGGCTGCCCGACGTGGTGACCAAATACGGTGGGTGGGGCGACCGGCAGATCCTGATCTGCGGGGGGCCGGCGATGGTGCGGGCCACCAAGGCCGCGCTGATCGCCAAAGGTGCTCCGCCGGAGAGCATTCAGCACGACCCGCTGTCGAGGTGAGTGGAGGAAGCATGCGCGTCGTCACCCTGCGCGACCCGGCCTCGTCGGTGGCCGCGCAGTTCGTGCCCGAGGCGGGCATGATCGGCACCTCCCTGAGCGATGCCGGCATCGAGCTGCTGGGGCAACGGCGCGGGCTGGACGCCTACGTGACGGCCGGCAAGACGATGGGCATCCCGATCCTGTATCCCTGGGCGAACCGGTTGGGCGCGAACACCTATACCGCCGAAGGCGTGACGGCAACGCTGGCGCCGGGCGAAAACGGCGTCCGCGCCGACCCCAACGGGTTGCCGATCCACGGGGTGCTGGCCGGCCACCCGGGCTGGCGGGTGACCACCGAAGCGGCCGACGAGTTGATCGCCGAGCTCGATTTCGGCGCCGACCCGCAACTGCTGGCCACCTTCCCGTACCCGCATGTGCTGACGGTGTCGGTGCGGCTGGCCGCCCGGACGTTGACGGTGCGCGCCACGGTGACCGCCACCGGCGCCCAGCCCGTCCCGCTGTGCTTCGGGTTTCACCCCTACCTACAGCTCCCCGACGTACCGCGCGCCGAATGGGTGATCGAGACACCGCCGCTGCGGCATCTGCAGCTCGACCACCTCGGGCTGCCCACCGGCGAATCCGAACCCCAGCCGGCGCTGTCAGAGCCCTTGGGGGACAAGGCCTTCGACGACGCCTATGACCAGGTGCCCGACGGCGCGGTGTTCGCGGTGTCGGGCGGCGGGCGGCGCGTGGAGGTGCACTTCGAACGCGGCTATCCGGCGACGCAGATCTTCGCGCCGAAGGCCGAAGAAATCGTCTGCTTCGAGCCGATGACCGCGCCGACGGACGCCCTGCGCCGCGGTGGCTACCATCGCGCGCGGCCGGGCGAGCCTGCGGTCGCGCAGTTTTCGATCCGGGTCTGATCAGGGTCTGATCAGCCGCGCCGTCTGCGCGGCTGCCACACCACCACGGCGGTGCTCTTGGGCACCACCGCCAGATCGCGGCGCTGGCCGGCGCGCACCTGCGTCAACTCCTCGGTGAGCTCCTGCACGCGGGCCTGCAACGCCTCGACCTGGTTGGTCAGCTCGATGATGCGTTTGATGCCGGCCAGGTTGACGCCCTCGTCCTGGGACAGCCGCTGCACCTCGCGCAGCAGGTCGACGTCGTGCTCCGAATAACGCCGTCCCCCACCGGAAGTGCGGCGCGGGCTGACCAGACCGAGGCGGTCATAGGTGCGCAGGGTCTGGGCGTGCATGCCGGCCAGTTCGGCGGCCACCGAGATCAGGAACGTCCGGGATTCCTCCCGTGAATTCTTGGCCATCAGCGATTGCCCGCCCATCC
>NZ_LQOU01000024.1 GCF_002102155.1 Mycobacterium europaeum | reverse complement strand
GAAGCCCCACCGCCCCCGCCACCGCCGCTACAGCTTCCCCCGATCATCATCGGCGGGCCGCCGGAACCAAGAGGTCCGTTCGGAGGCGGCGACGACGACCGCGGCGGATTCCCCGGGTTCGGTGGCGGTCACGGTCACGGCGGCTTCGGCCCCCACATCGGGATCCCAGGTATCCCCGGGCTGTAGTACACCTGGCCGTTCGGTGGCATCTGTCATCTTCCGTTTGCCTCCCGCTTAGTGTCGCGACGCAGTCAGCTCATCGCGGCCGCCTACACCGGAGGTATGCGATGCACCGTCTTCGGTACCGGTTACCTGGGTGCGACCCACGCCGTCGGCATGGCGGAGTTGGGACATGAGGTCGTCGGCGTCGACGTCGACGCGGGAAAGGTCGCCAAGCTCTCCGGCGGTGACATTCCCTTCTACGAACCCGGCCTGCGCAAGCTGCTGACGAAGAACCTGGCGGCGGGGCGGCTGCGGTTCACCACCGACTACGACGTGGCGGCCGAGTTCGCCGACGTGCATTTCCTCGGGGTCGGGACGCCGCAGAAGAAGGGCGAGTACGGCGCCGACCTGCGCCATGTGTACGCCGTCGTCGACGCGCTGGTGCCGCGGCTGACGAGATCGTCGGTGCTGGTGGGTAAGTCGACCGTTCCGGTCGGAACCGCCGCCGAGCTCAACCGCCGCGCGGCCGCCCTCGGGCAACGCGGGGTCGACGTCGAGATCGCCTGGAACCCCGAATTCCTGCGCGAGGGCTACGCAGTGCACGACACCCTGCATCCGGACCGGATCGTGCTTGGCGTGCAACAGGATTCGGTGCGCGCCGAAACGGCGGTCCGCGAACTCTACGGCCCGCTGCTCGCCGAGGGGGTGCCGTTCCTGGTGACCGACCTGCAGACCGCGGAGTTGGTCAAGGTTTCCGCGAACGCGTTTCTGGCCACCAAGATTTCGTTCATCAACGCCATTTCCGAGGTCTGCGAGGCCGCCGGAGCCGACGTCAGCATGCTGGCCGACGCGCTGGGCTACGACCCGCGGATCGGTCGCCAATTCCTCAACGCCGGTTTGGGTTTCGGCGGCGGTTGCTTGCCGAAGGACATCCGCGCCTTCATGGCCCGCGCCGGTGAGCTGGGGGCCGACCAGGCGCTGACGTTCCTGCGCGAGGTCGACAGCATCAACATGCGCCGGCGCACCCGGATGGTGGAACTGGCCACCGCCGCCTGCGGCGGCTCGCTGCTGGGCGCCAACATCGCCGTGCTCGGCGCGGCGTTCAAGCCCGAATCCGACGACGTCCGGGATTCGCCCGCGCTCAACGTCGCCGGCCAACTGCAGCTCAACGGCGCCGCGGTCAACGTCTACGACCCGAAGGCGCTGGACAACGCGCAGCGGCTGTTCCCGACGCTGAACTACGCGGTCTCGGTCGAAGAGGCCTGCGAACGCGCGGACGCGGTGCTCGTCCTGACCGAGTGGCGCCAGTTCGTCGACCTCGACCCCGCCGACCTGGCCGACCGCGTGCGGGCCCGGGTGATCGTCGACGGCCGCAACTGCCTCGACGCGGCCCGCTGGACCGAGGCGGGCTGGCGGGTGTTCCGGCTGGGCGCGCCCCGGCCTTAGTCGCTTTCTGCCATTCGCCGGAGCCGCTGAGCCATGTCGCGATCCTCTTCCGCGAATTGGCGGTGCGCAGCCGCGTGTTTCCGGTACTCATCCCTGCGACCTTCGTTCCCTTCGGCCGCCGATTCGTAGGCGTCCGCCGTTCGGTCGTGACTGGCTGCGGATTCGTCCACGCTCTGGGCGGCAGACCATTGAGCAGCCTGTGCCGCCTTTCGGGCCGCCCGGGCCTTCTGACCGGCGCGAAATGCCGCTTCGGCGAGCGATTCAGGGTTCTGCTCGGCTTCGGCTCGCGCGCGCTCTTCCTCGTCTTCGGCGCGCTGCAGCCGCTCGCGTTCCCGCTCGAGCGCGGTGCCCTCCCGTTCGTCCGCCTGCGCCTCGTGCTGATTGGCCAGCTGTTCGCAGTTATTGGCGATTCGGTCCCGCTCGTCGGCGAACCATTCGCGCCGCGTGAGCTGTGCCTCCCGCTGCGTGAGGGCCTGCTCGCGCCCGTCCCCTTCGTCCGGCTGCTCGTCGACGTCGCTGGGCTCAGTTGGCACGACGCTTTCCCTCGGAACATTGTGTGATCTGCTGACTTTCGTGCTCGGCCCGTTGCCGCGCGAGTCGGCGTTCGCTGGTGGCCTGCTCCCGTTCGACCTTGGCCTGCTCGCGCAGCGCCGCCTCGTGTCGCCGCTCCACCTGTTCGGCCGCCCGCCGCTCACCCGCCGCGGTGTGATTGGTGGTGGGTTCGCGTTCGTCCGCGATCCGTTCGCGCTCCAACGCGACGTTCTCGCGCTCCTGAGCGGTGCGGACGGCGGGCATGCCCATGGTCGTCTCCGGTGGTCCGTGGTGGTTCGATTGCACCACATCGGCGCAGCCCGCCGACAGGGGCGAAGTCCCCTGCCCGGGGAGCCCTTGGTCGCACGCGCCGGCGAGTAGCCTGACCGGCGTGGACTATGCCGGTGCATTCCTCGAAGAGAACCGCGCTTTTTCGGAGCTGTTCCGCGATGTCGACCAGTCCAAGCCGGTGCCGACCTGCCCGGGGTGGAGCCTGAACCAACTGCTGCGCCACGTCGGGCGCGGCGACCGCTGGGCGGCGCAGATCGTGCGCGAGCGGCTCGAGGAGTTTCTCGACCCCCGGTCCGTCGAGGGCGGCAAGCCGCCGCCCGATCCGTCCGACGCGATCTCCTGGCTGCGCGGCGGCGCGCAGCGCCTCGTCGATGCGGTCGAGCTGACGGGCGCGCAAACCCCGGTGTGGACGTTTCTCGGGCCCCGGCCGGCGAACTGGTGGATCCGCCGCCGCCTGCACGAGGTGGCCGTGCACCGGGCCGATGCGGCCATCGCACTGGGAGCCGACTACACGCTGGCCGCCGATGTGGCCGCGGACGGGATCACCGAATGGCTCGAGCGGGTCGCGATCCAGGCCGGCGCGGAGGGGGCGCCGCTGCCGCTCGACGGCGACAACACCCTGCACCTGCACGCCACCGACCCCGGGCTCGGCGAAGCCGGTGAATGGACGATCCGCGTCGACGACGGCCGCATCGCCTGGTCGCACGAGCACGGCAAGGGCACCGCGGCGCTGAAGGGCGGGGCGGCCGAGCTGCTGCTGGCCATCCTGCGCCGGGTGCCGCAGGCAGACACGGGAATCGCGCTGTTCGGCGACGAGGGGGTGTGGCAGAACTGGCTCGACCGCACCCCGCTCTAGCCCCGCCATCCGGGCGCACACGGTAACTTGCACACCATGACCACTTCGGAGATCGCCACCGTCCTGGCATGGCACGACGCGCTCAACGCCGCCGACTCGGCAACCCTGGTCGCGTTGTCCAGCGACGACATCGAGATCGGCGACGCGCACGGCGCCGCGCAGGGCCACGAGGCGCTGCTCAGGTGGGCCGCCTCGCGCCACGGCACGGCCGAAGTCGGCCGGATGTACGTTCACGACGGTGTCGTGGTCGTCGAGCAGAAGGTGAGTGCCCCGGACAATCCCGGGGTCGTGACCACCGCGGCGTCGGCGTTCCGGGTGGTCCACGACCACGTCACGTCCGTGTTCCGGCACGAGGACCTGGCGTCGGCGCTGGCCGCCACCGAACTCACCGAATCCGACCTCGTCAATTGAGCGTGGAATAGGGGGACCACCCATGCGTGGGATCATCCTGGCCGGGGGCTCGGGCACTCGCCTGCACCCGATCACCGTCGGCATCAGCAAGCAGTTGCTGCCGGTCTACGACAAACCGATGGTCTACTACCCGCTGTCCACCCTGATGATGGCCGGCATCAGGGACATCCTGGTGATCACCACCCCGCACGACGCGGCGGGCTTTCAGCGGCTGCTGGGCGACGGCTCACAATTCGGCATCGACATCAGCTACGTCGCGCAGCAACAGCCCGACGGCCTGGCCCAGGCCTTCGTGCTGGGCGCCGAACACATCGGCAACGACACAGTGGCATTGGTCCTGGGAGACAACATCTTCTACGGGCCCGGGCTGGGCACCAGCCTGAGCCGCTTCCAAACCATCAGCGGGGGAGCGGTTTTCGCCTACTGGGTGGCCAATCCCTCGGCGTACGGCGTCGTCGAGTTCAGCGACGACGGCACGGCGCTGTCGCTGGAGGAGAAACCCAAGACACCGAAGTCCAATTACGCGGTGCCGGGGTTGTACTTCTACGACAACGACGTGATCGAGATCGCCAAGGGGCTGAAGAAATCAGCGCGCGGCGAGTACGAGATCACCGAGGTGAATCAGATCTACCTCAATCGGGGCCGGCTCTCGGTCGAGGTGATGGTTCGCGGAACGGCCTGGCTGGACACCGGCACGTTCGACTCCCTGCTGGACGCCAGCGACTTCGTGCGCACGCTGGAACGACGGCAGGGCCTGAAGGTCAGCGTCCCCGAGGAGGTCGCCTGGCAGCAGGGCTGGATCACCGACGAGCAGCTGGCCGAGCGCGCGCACACCATGCTCAAGTCCGGCTACGGCGGCTATCTGCTGGATCTGTTGGAGCGGAGCCGGTTTCACTAGGTCGCGCCAGCGCCGCGGCGATCGCCGTCGTCAGCGGCACCGACAGTGCCAGCGCGACGCCGCCCACCGCCGACCGGGCGATCTCGATGGCCACGCTCTCGCTGGTCAGCACGTCGGTCAGGGAGCGGTTGGCGACGCTGAACAGCAGCAACAGGGGCAGCGAACTGCCGGCGTAGGCCAGCACCAGCGTGTACACCGTGCTGGCGATGTGGTCGCGACCGACTCGGATGGCACCGAGGAAGATCGCGCGTCGGGAGCCGCCGAGGTGGGCGAGCTCGAACACCGTCGAGGCCTGGGTCACCGTCACGTCGTTGAGCACACCCAGCGAGCCGATGATGAAACCGGCGAGCAGCAGGCCGCCGATCGACACGTTGCCCAGGTACGCGCTCACGGTCGCGTTCTGGTCGTCGGACAGGCCGGTCAGGTGCGCCAGTTGTATCGCCGCCCAAGACAATCCGGCGGCCAGCAGCAGCGCCGTCAGGGTGCCGAGCAGCGCCGCGCTGGTCCGCAGGCTGACGCCGTGGGCCAGATAGATGACCGCGTAGAGGATGGCCGCCGACGCCACCAGGGCCACAGGAATCGCGGGCGCGCCGTCGCGCAGGGCCGGCAGCAGAAACACCACCAGCACCGCGAACGCCACCACGATGCCGACCAGTGCGAGCAGCCCCCGCCAGCGGGCCACGGCGACGATCACCACCGCGAACGCGATGGCCAGGGCGACCAGCGACCACCCGCGTTCGAAGTCGTAGAACGCGTAGCTGGTGGCGCCCTGGTCGTCGACCTGGCGGACCAGCCGGACGTGGTCGCCCACCACGAATTTCGGCTGGCCGGGGCCGGGGGAGGACTCCAGCAACGTGGCGGCGCCGGCGTTGGGGCCGGAGTCGACGGCCACCTGGGTCAGCACGCAGCGGCCCGCGCCGGGCGGTGCCGGCTGCGGCGCGGTGGTGAGCACCTGACCGACCGACGGGCTCCCGCAGTCGCCGATGCCGCTGGACAGCACGTGCCCGGCCTGCGTGCTCACGGCGCCGCCGGCCGCGTTCTGGAAGGGCAGGGGGATGTCGACGTGCTCCCGGCTGGGCCACAGCACGACGGCGCCGGCCAGCACCGCGAGGCCGATCGCCACCAGCAGCCCGACGACGATCCTGGCGGGCAGCGCGTCGACCGGGGCCGGTCCGGACAGGCTGTGGGAGTGGGAGTGCGAGTGCGTCACCCGGTCCACCGTAGAGGCGCCGGCTGCGAGGACGCTTACTGGCGATAGCTGACCAGGAAGTTGCCCAGCCGCTCGATCGCCGCGGCCAGGTCGCGGGCCCACGGCAGCGTGACGATGCGCAGGTGATCCGGTGCCGGCCAATTGAATCCGGTGCCCTGGGTGACCAGGATCTTCTCCTGCAGCAGCAGGTCGAGGACGAGCTGTTCGTCGTCGGTGATGTCGTAGACCTCGGGATCCAGCCGCGGGAACGCGTACAGCGCGCCCTCCGGCTTCACGCAGGACACCCCCGGAATCTCGTTGAGTTTCTGCCACGCCACGTCGCGCTGCTCGAGCAGCCGGCCGCCCGGCAGCACCAGGTCCTCGATGCTCTGGTGCCCGCCGAGGGCCACCTGAATCCCGTGCTGGGCCGGCACGTTGGGGCATAGCCGCATGTTGGCCAGCAGGCTGATGCCCTCGATGAAGCTTTCGGCGTGGTCCTTGGGGCCGGTGATCGCCAGCCAGCCCGCGCGGTACCCCGCGACCCGGTAGGCCTTGGACAGCCCATTGAAGGTGAGGCACAACATGTCCGGCGCCAGCGTGGCCACGTTGATGTGCTGGGCGTCGTCGTAGAGGATCTTGTCGTAGATCTCGTCGGCGAGCAGCAGCAGTTCATGCTTGCGCGCGAGCTCCACCATCTGGGTGAGGATCCCGCGGCTGTAGACGGCGCCGGTCGGGTTGTTGGGGTTGATGATGACCAGCGCCTTGGTGCGCTCGGTGATCTTGGACTCCAGATCGGCGACGTCCGGCTGCCAGCCCTGGGTCTCGTCGCACAGGTAGTGCACGGGCGTGCCGCCCGCCAGGGACGTCGACGCCGTCCACAGCGGGTAGTCCGGCGACGGGATCAACACCTCGTCGCCGTTGTCGAGCAGGGCCTGCAGCGTCATGGTGATCAGCTCGGAGCAGCCGTTGCCCAGGTAGACGTCATCGACGTCGAACCGGGGGAAGCCCTCGACCAACTCGTAGCGGGTGACCACCGCCCGCCGGGCGGGCAGGATGCCCTGCGAGTCGGAGTACCCCTGGGCGTAGGGCAGCGCCTGGATCATGTCGCGCATGATCACGTCGGGCGCCTCGAAGCCGAACGGTGCCGGGTTGCCGATGTTGAGCTTGAGGATGCGGTGCCCCTCGGCCTCCAGCCGCGCCGCGTGCTGGTGCACCGGGCCGCGTATCTCGTACAGGACGTCCCGGAGCTTGGACGACTGCGCAAAGACACGCTGCCGGTGGTGGCCGGAAGCATGCAGGGGCAGTTGGTGCGTGGTCACGTCACCAATGGTGCCACTACTGTCCACTGAATTTTGCTGTCAAGTGATGAAATCACAGGTCAGCGCTTGCCGGGCGGGCGGGCGCCGCGCGCGATACCCAGCCCCTTGACCGGCGGCCCCGACGGAGCGCCGTCGCCGTCGGCCTGCTTTGCCGGCTCCGCTTTCGGCGCGGGCTCCGGCTCCGCCTCGGCCTTGGGCGCCTCGGCCTTGGGTGCCTCCGCTGCCGGCGCGGCCTTCTTGGCGCCGGGGCGCTTCGCCCCGGCGGCGATGCCGAGCCCCTTGACCGGCGCCGCGGGCGCCTTGGCCTCCTCGGCCTTGGCCTCGGCCGCGGGCGCCGCCTCGGCCTTGGGTGCCTCGGCTTTGGGTGCTTGCGCCGCCGGCGCGGCCTTCTTGGCGCCGGGACGCTTGGCGCCGCCTGCGATGCCGAGCCCCTTCACCGGGGCCGCGGGCGCGGCGGCGGACTCCGGGGCCGCTTCCGTCTTGGCCTCGGCCTGGGCGGGCGCGGCCTTCTTGGCGCCGGGACGCTTGGCGCCGCCCGCGATGCCGAGCCCCTTTACGGGGGCGGCCGGCGCGGCCGCCTCGCCCTTGGGGGCGGCCTCCGCCTTCGGGGCTGCCTCGGCGGGTGCCTCCTCGGCCTCCTTGGCCGGTGCCTCGACGGTCGCGGTGGCCTTGGGCGCCTGAGCCACCCGCTTTTCGGCTTCCTTTGCGGCCGTGCCCTTCTCGGGCAGGGTCGCCTTGTCGTACTCGAGCGACCCGAGCAGGATCTGGGCGACGTCGAGCACCTCGACGCCGGTGCGGCCGGCCTCCTCGGAGCGGTCGTTGACGCCGTCGGTGACCATCACGCGGCAGAACGGGCAGCCGGTGGCGATCGTGGACGCCCCGGTGGCCAGGGCCTCGTCGACGCGTTCGTGGTTGATCCGCTTGCCGATGTGCTCTTCCATCCACATGCGCGCGCCGCCGGCGCCGCAGCAGAAGCTGCGCTCGGCGTGGCGCGGCATCTCGGTGAGCGTCGCCCCCGCGGCCCCGATCAGCTCGCGCGGCGCCTCGTAGACCTTGTTGTGGCGCCCGAGGTAGCACGGGTCGTGGTAGGTGATGTCCTGCGACACCGGCGTCACCGGCACCAGCTTGTTGTCGCGGATCAGCCGGTTGAGCAGCTGGGTGTGGTGCAACACCGAGTAGTTCGCGCCCAACTGCCGGTACTCGCGGCCCAGCGTGTTGAAGCAGTGCGGGCAGGTGACGACGATCTTGCGGTCGACCGTCTCCACGCCCTCGAAGACGCCGTCCAGGGTCTCGACGGCCTGGGCGGCCAGCTGCTGGAACAGGAACTCGTTACCCGAGCGGCGCGCGGAGTCGCCGTTGCAGGTTTCGCCGGTCCCCAGCACCAGGTACTTCACCCCGGCGATGGCCAGCAGCTCGGCGACGGCCTTGGTCGTCTTCTTGGCCTTGTCGTCGTAGGCGCCCGCGCAGCCCACCCAGAACAGGTACTCGAAGCCGTCGAAGGTGTCGACGTCCTCGCCGTAGACCGGGACGTCGAAGTCCACCTCGTCGATCCAGCTGGTGCGGTCAGCGGCGTTCTGGCCCCACGGGTTGGCCTTGGTCTCCAGGTTCTTGAACAGCACCGACAGTTCGGAGGGGAACTCCGACTCCATCATCACCTGGTAGCGGCGCATGTCGACGATGTGGTCGACATGCTCGATGTCCACCGGGCACTGCTCCACGCAGGCACCGCAGGTCACGCAGGACCACAGCACGTCGGGGTCGATGACGCCGCCCTGTTCGGCGGTGCCGACCAACGGGCGGGCGGCCTGCTCCGGTCCGTGCCCGGGCACCCGGCCGAACCCGGACTCCGGGACGTGGTGGCCCTCCTGGTGGACCGTTTCGAGGTCGAGACCCTCGAGTGTTTCCGCGTTCTTGTCGCCGAGGATGTAGGGCGCCTTGGCCATCCAGTGGTCGCGCAGGTCCATGATGACGAGCTTGGGAGAGAGCGGTTTGCCGGTGTTCCACGCCGGGCACTGCGACTGGCAGCGCCCGCACTCGGTGCAGGTGGCGAAGTCCAGCATGGCCTTCCAGCTGAAGTCCTCGATCTTGCCGCGGCCGAATTCGGCGTCGTCGGGCGGGTTTTCGAAGTCGATCGGCTTGCCGTCGTGTTCCAGCGGCAGCAGCGGACCGAGCCCGTTGGGCAGCCGCTTGAAGATGACATTGATGGGCGCCGTGAAGATGTGCAGGTGCTTGGAGTGCAGCACGATGATCAGGAACGCCAGCATGACCGCGATGTGCAGCAGCAGGGCCGTCGTCTCGATGATCTCGTTGGCGGGCTGGCCCAGCGGACGCAGGATCGCGCCGAACAGCTGGGAGAGGAAGGCGCCGTTGCCGTAGGGCAACGTGCCGTTGTTGACCGCGGAGCCCCGCACCAGGACGTAGGTCCAGATGACGTTGAAGATCATGAACAGCACCAGCCAGGCGCCGCCGGTGTGCGAACCGTAGAACCGCGACGAGCGGCCGTACTCCTTGGGTTCGGTGCGCAGCCGGATGATGGCGAACGTCGTGATGCCCAGGAAGACGGCGGTGGCGAAGAAGTCCTGCAGGAAGCCCAGCGCGTCCCAGCGCCCGATGATCGGGATGTGGAAGTTGTCCTGGAACAGCAGCCCGTACGCCTCGATGTAGACCGTCAGCAGGATGAAGAAGCCCCACATGGTGAAGAAGTGCGCCAGGCCGGGAAGCGACCACTTGAGCAGCCGGCGCTGCCCGAAGACCTCGGAGACCTCCGCCCAGATTCGCTTGCCGGGCTCGTCGGTGTGCCCCGGGGCGGGCTTGCCGGACGTGACCAGCTTGAACAGCCACAGGACGCGGCGGCCAGCGAGTGCGGCCACGACCAGCGTCATGCCCATGCCCACGACCAGTCTGATGAGCATCTGCGTCGTCACCGAAGGTCTCCCCAATGCATTGTTGATTCAGCCTGCGTTTTGTTTGCCTGCTTAGCCCTGCTCATAGTTACATCTCCGCAGCTTCCGCCGCGAGAAAGGCTGCCCTAACTTCGGAGGTTATCCGCGTCAGGGCCGGGGCTGGGGCACGAAGGGCAGCAGCGGCCGCAACCGGGTCGTGGTGGGCGGCGCGGCCGAGGTGGTCGCCTGCGACGTCGTCGTGGGCGCGGCGGTCGTGGTCGTCGTCGGCGGGGCCGTCGTGGTGGTCGTCGTTGTCGGCGGAGCCGTCGTCGTGGTCGTGGTGGTGGTCGGCGGCTCGGTCGTCGTCGTTGCGGGCGGTGGTTCGGACGACGACGACGGTGGGGGCGGTGGCGGTGGGAGGACCGTCACGGTGGTGCTGTTGTCCGGCCCGGTGATGGTCACGGTTTGCGACGTTTGCGGGGGGGCCGGTGTGGGGCTGACCGAAGCGGGCTTGGACTTGCCGAGGGTGAGAGCCAACACGATGGCCACCAGCATCGCCGCCACGGCGCCGGCGACGCTGAGGACCAGCGCCGTGCGCTTGTACCAGGGCAGCCCGGCCTCCTGGGCGGGGCGCCGCTCGTCGGGGCCGGCGTCGAAATCCTTTGCCTCGTCCGTGTACTCGCCGGTGGCGTCGCGCCCGGTGTAGGGCACCGGCTCGTCGGCGCCGTCGGTGTCCTGGGACCAGGCCAAGGCGCCGTCGACGTCCGTGGCGCGCGCTGCCCACGCGGCCTGGGTCATGTCGATTCCGGCGGTGCCGACCATCTCGGTCGGCGTTTCGACGACGCCCCCCGCCGCCGTCGCGGCACCGGCCCCCGCCGCCGCGGCACCGGCCGCCGCCTGCTGCTCGCCGAGCGCCGCCGCGCCGACGGCGGCACTCGCCGCGGGCTGCGGTGCGGAGTGCACGGGCACCTGAAAACGCTCCGAGAGCCGCGCGGCGACCAGCGGGATGCCGGCGCCGCCGCCGGCGCTTGCCACCGCGGCCAGCCTGCCCGTCGCAATTCCGTTGCGGCGCAACGTCTCCTCGAGGGCTCCCAGGAATCGGTCCAGGGGTTCGGAGATCAATCGCTCCAGCTCGGCGCGCGACAGCTGCACCCCCGCGACGGAGGCCGTCGCGGCGGTCGACAGCTGCTCCTTGGCGCGCCGGCATTCCGCGAGCAGGCGGGCCTGCGCGCCGATCCGCATGGTGCCGCCCAGGTCGGCCATGGTGTCATCGGAGGCTTGCAGGCGGCCCAGGACCAGCCGGTCGACCGCGTTGCCGGAGAAATCCGCGTACCGCACCGACGGGCCGATGCGGGCGAAGTTGGATCCGGCGTCCATCAGGGTGACGCTGGTGCCGCTCGCGCCGAAATCGCACAATGCGACCACGCCCGCGCGCGGGAATCCCGGGCTGCCTCGCAGCGCCGCGAGCGCGGCGGTGGCGTCGGACACCAGCACCGGCGACACGCCGCCGCGGGCCAGGTCCGGCTGGGCGAAGAATTCGTCACGCAGCGCGCTGAACTGGGCGTCGGACCAGTACGCGGGCACGGCGATGGTGATCGGGGCGCCGTAGCCCACGGTGCGGGCCATGGCCTCGATCGCCTCGACCGTGAGCACCTCGCCGAGGTACTTCGTCCCGTCGGGCGCCACCAAAGGGGCCCGGTCGCCGACGCGCTCGACGAAGCCGCGCAGCACCATCCCGTCCCCGGTCAGGTTCGGGTTTTCTTCCGGCAGGCCAACTTCGGTCGGCCGGTGCTCGAAGAGGGTCAACACCGCACTGCGAACCACCGGGGCGCTGCCCGCGCGGGCCGCCACCAGGTTGGCCGCACCGATCGACAGTCCGAGCGACTCGCTCATGCCCCGCACCCCATTTCCGATCGCCCGGTGGTCCTCACCATAGCGGCCGACGGGGTCAGCGCAGGCCGGGCGGGACCGTGATCACCGTGGGCACCCCGGGAATCGTGATCACCGAAGGCAGCTCCGGCAGGTGATGCCGGTGCGTCGGCGCCTGTTGCGTCGGCTGGCGGGTGGGCTGCTGTGTCGGCTGCTGCGCCGGCGCCTCGACCGCACTGCTGGTGGTCGGTGTCGTGGTGGTGGTGGTCGGCGTGGTGGTGGTGGTCGTTGTCGAACTCGTACTGCTGGTGCTCGGGGTGGGGCTGGTGCCCTGTCCGCCCTTCAGCAGCTCGGTGATGCCGTAGGCGATCAGCCCGAGCAGGATCACGACGAACACCAGCCAGGCGATCAGCAGCGGAGGCTTGCGATACCACGGGGTGGGCTCGCTCTCCAGATCATCGAAGGCGTCGGCCTGTCCGGGCGCGTCGGGCGGGTACAGCGGGACTTCGCCGGAAGTGGGCGGGTCGGCCATGCCGTAGTCGGCATGATGCGTCGCCTGCTCGTGGAAATCGTCGGGTGGGCCTTTGCGTTCCACGGCACCGATGGTACTGGCCCCACCTGCCAAGCTCCTGAGCCCGCCGTCAGAACGCGCCTCGCAGAATGCCCTCGATCCGATCCAGCAGCTCGCTCGGGCTGTCGCCGTTGCCATCTTTCCAGGCGATTAGTGCATTGATCAGGTTGATCGGTTCAACACTCAGTCGCAGCCCGAGTACCACGGTCGTGGTGGCGACTCCGCCAGCATCCACGGGGCGGTAAGTAATGCCGACTTGCAACCACTCACCGCCTGCCGGCTGCGGAGTGGGCTTGGGCTCGATCGACTCAACCAGCTCACGCCGGATCTCCATCAACTCACTTCGACGCTCAGCCAACCGTACCGTCAACATCGAGGGGGTTATGCAGAGCAGACTTCGAAGCCACATGTGGACGACGCCGTAGAGGGTCAGCGGGGTCACCCCCAAGACGATGATGCCCGTGACACGAAGCCACGTCGGATTGCCGGGCGCATACCCCGCCGCAAGAGAGGCGACCCCCATCAGCGGGATCAGCACCAGCGTGCTGTAGGCATTCCCTTCGTACCAGGGAATGTAGCGGCAGACGATCGCGTCCCCGGAGCGGCTGACCGCGGCGCGAAATATCCGGCGCCGCCCGACGACGATAATGCCGCCGGCCACACCGACCCCGAGGCACAGGTACCACGCTGATCCGATCAGCACGTTGATGCCCGCCGTTAGGAAGAGAAAACCTCCGAAGCAGTAGCGGAGCACGCGCCCCCGACGGCCTTTCACCCCGCCACCGCCATCACTGGCCGTCTCGCGTTGCGTTCATTGGGCGCCGGCGCTGACCGGTGGGTGCCGGGATTGCCACCGGGCCGCGCAGGACTTTAAGCCAGATCTGTGTCCGATCCACCGGTGAATCATGTAATGCGGTGACCGTCAATTGGGCGATCAGTGTCTGCTGTTCGGTTGTGATGATGCGGGATCGTGACACGCTGTCGACGGTGCCGAGTTCATGCGCGATTTGCATTGCGAGCAACCCTACGATTCCGGGACCCTCGGTGGCTGCAGCGAGTTGACGGCGCAGCTCAACAGAGCCCGGCACCGACTGTAACTGCTGCTCGACCAGCATGGCGAACACGTCACCGGTGTCCAAAGGTTCGTCGACGCAATGCATCGTCAATACCGCGTTAGCGCAGAACACCTCGATACACGGATCGTTGCGACAGACCCACACACGGGCCCCGACCGCCGAGTCGAAGGGCTCCCAACCCGGCGGCACGCCCACCTCCACCACAAAACCGACAAACCGGTCAACCGGGCTTACCGAGACACCCGACTTCTGCACGAACTCATCGAATCGCATCGAACATGTCCTATGCGAAACCGAAGACCGATTCCACGCTGTGCACCGCACTACCGACCGCATCCGCGACCGGGTGCCAGGCCGCCTCGACCCCCTTCGATGCCAGGTAGCTGGCGGCCGCTCCAGCAGCAGCGCCGACCACCAGACCCACCGCAGTACCTGCCCCTGGAACGACAGAACCGATCGCTGCTCCAACCTCCGCGCCCGCCCATAGCCCGGCGGCGACACCTACCCCCTCTCGGGTGACGGCCTCGGGCACCGAGTTGCCGTCATGAATGTCGGACATGACGGCCGGTATCGCGCTGGCTGCACCAACCGCCCCGCCGATACGGGTGAATCCCGGAAGTTCGACTCCGCCGACCTTCGCATCTTCCAGCCATCTCAATAAGCCGGGATCGGCTTTGCCGGGCCCCGTACCGGGGGATTCGGCAATCAAGTTGGTGGTTGCCTGGCGGACACCGTCGGCGGTACCACCGGCGACCGCACCGGCACCCGTGATCGCCACATCCGCAGGCGTCGGTGCCAGCGAGGGACCACCGTGCTGGTCGCCCGGTGCCGGGCCCGGGCCCGTCGGGGAAGCTAAGAAGTCATATCCATCGGCATGCAGAGTTCCCAACGCGTTCTGGAAGGACTTCGAATAACCGTCGCGCGTGGCTTGCAGTTGGCCCAGCGCGTCCTTGGTGGCGCGCACGGCGTCGTCCTCACATTTGGCGATAAACGCTTCGAGCGCATCGTAATCGGCCGCGCTGAGGTCCCCGTCGTCTTCCATCTCGTCGGCTTCAGCGATCAGCTCGTCGAGGTTCTCCAATTCGGCTTCGAGCGACGCGATTCTCCCGGCCGCGGTCTTCTGCGCTTCGGCCAATGTCGCGGCGATGTTCTCCAGGTCCGCGCCGATCTTCGGTAATTGTAAAGACTGCGCCCCAAGGGCTTTCGTCACCCGCTGGACTTCGTCGGAGTCGTTGATCGGATGATCGCCATCCTGGTGATTCCAGGCGGCGTCGAACCGGGCGCGGGCTTGCTCGAACGCATGGTCGGCCTCCGCCGTGCATCGACCAGCGCGATGGAACGCCTCGGCCAGGCTGGAGATTTGCGAGGGACTGCCCGCCTGCAGGCTTGCGTTGATCGCCCAGGGGTCTCCACCGGCTGCGCCGATCAGTGCGGGGGCGCTGATGTAGAGGAGTTGCATGGCGTCGTCAGCTGGTTGCCCTGCGGTTGGTCAAACCTGCTGGGGCCACGGCCGGCATTTCGCGCGACACCTTGGCCAAGCGCCGGCGCGAACGTGTGTCCGCTCGCATCTCACCCCCTGCACTGCTCGTGGGAAATACTAATACCGCAGGCTTATTCAGCAATTCATGTCGTATTCCAGATCTGCGCGAGAGTCGGGCAGGCAGCGTTAAGAATGCCTCAACGCCGGGAACAGTCCGGCCGTCAGAACGTGACGACCTTGTCGATGCCGTCAGAACGCGCCTCGGGCGTTGACGCCTCAGTTCCCACCGAGGGCGTCCCGCACGCGTCCCCGCGCCTGGTCGAGGCGGACGGCGGCCTCGTCCGCGTGGACGCCAGCGAGCAGCGCGACGATCGCCGTCTTGGCGTGACCTCCCGCGGCGGCGAGCGCGGCGGTCGCAGTTTCCTCGTCGACGCCGGCCGCGTCGCGGACCATCCGCACCGCGCGGCGGCGCAGCTTCGCGTTGGTCGGCCGCACGTCAACCATCCGCGGTCCGTAGGCCTTGCCGAGCGCGATCATCACGCTCGTCGAGAGCGCGTTGAGCGTGACCTTCTGAGCCGTTCCCGCGGTCAGCCGCGTCGAGCCGGCCAACACCTCGGGCCCGGTCAACAGTTCGATCAGCACGTCGGCCGATGCCTCGCTGCCGGGGTTGTTGACGATCGCCACCGTCAGCGCGCCCGCCGCGCGCGCATGCTCGAGCGCACCGAGCACATAAGGCGTGCGCCCCGACGCGGTGATCCCGACGAGCGCGTCGGCGGCGGTCAGGTCGGCGAGATCGGCGGGGTCGAACTCGTCTTCGGCGCCCTCGACCGCCTCGGTCAGCGCCGCCGGCCCGCCGGCGATCACACCGCGCACGAGGTCGGTGCCGAACGTGGGCGCACACTCGGCCGCGTCGAGCACGCCGAGCCGCCCGGGCGTTCCGGCACCGGCGTAGATCAGCCGGCCGCCGTGCTCGAGCCGCGCGGCGATCGCCTCGGCCGCCGCGGCGATCCGCGGGACGGCAGCCGCCACCGCATGGTGCGCGTCGCCCTCGGCGGCGACCAGCAGCGCGACGACCTCCCCGATGGACCGCGCGTCGAGGTCGTGCAGGCCTGGCCGCACGGCTTCGGTGGCCAGCGCGTCGAGCCCTTGCCCGGCAAAGGTTTTCGGCGCCGCCCGCACGCGGATCACGTGCGGCTCGTGGATCGCCCCCAGCCGCAGCGCCCCGTCGAGCGCGTCGCCGGCGGCGGGGACGAGGTCGAGCCGCTCACGCAGCGCTGTGAACCCGGCCAGCCCGCCGACCATCGCGACCGGGCCGTCCCCGGCCGCGCGAGCCGTGGCGGCGAGCGCCTCAGCCGCCGCGCCGACGATCGCCAGCGCGGCGGCGTCGCCCTGCGCGGCGAGGACGTCGGGTGCGAAGGACGCGAGCGCGGCGGCATCCGTCAGCCGCGCGGGCCAGGTCTCCGGCGCGCCGAAGCGGGCGCGGGCGGCGTCGAGCAGCGTGGTGGCCGGGCCGCGGCCGTCGTGCGCGCGCAGCGCCGCGCGCAACCCGGCGGCGCCGATCCACCCGCCGCCACCCTCGTCGCCCAGCCACGGGCCCCAGCCGTCGGCAGTCCGCAGCGCGCCGTGCGCGTCGATGGCGAGCGCCACCACCCCGGTGCCCGCGATCAGCACGACGCCCGGCTCCCCGGCCAGCGCGCCGGCATGCGCGATCACGGCGTCGCTGGTCACCGCGACGCGCTCGGCGCGCAGCGAGGCCAGCAGCGCATCGCCCAGCGCACGCGCCGCATCGGGCGCCGCCAGCGCCCCGGCGGCGCCCACGATCACCTCGTCGACCGCGCCCAGCTCGCGCGCCAATTCGTTGGCCAAGGGCAGGATCGCCGCCTCGGCGGCGCGCACACCGCCGGGCGCCGCGAGCCCCGGCGCGCCCGGCCCCTCCGCCCTGCGGCCGCATGCCGACGCCCGGCACGACGTCTTACCCAAGTCGACGGCGAGGATCACCGCACCCATCCTTGATCGGCCCGGGCAGTGTGTCGAGCGAAACTGGTCTAGTGGGGCGGGCGTTGCTGACCGTGGGGCACGGGACAGCCGGCCGTGAGCGGCTGGCGGAGTTGCTTGCCGGCGCCGGGATTGCGCTGGTGGTGGATGTGCGGCGATATCCGGCCAGTCGGACGAATCCGGACGTGCGGCGGGAGGCCCTGGAATGCTGGCTGCCCGAACGCGGCATCGACTACCGGTGGGAGCCCCGCCTGGGCGGGCGGCGTCATATCGCGGCCGGAGAACAGGAGCCGGACAGCTGGTGGGAGGTGGCCGCATTCCGGGCGTACGCGGCGTACACCCGGACGCCGGAGTTCGTCACCGCGCTGGACGACGTCTTGGCCGACGCCGCCCGGCGCACCACCGCGGTGATGTGCAGCGAGAGTGTCTGGTGGCGCTGCCACCGGCGGCTGATCGCCGACGTAGCGGAGCTCGGCCGCGCAGTGCCGGTACGGCACCTCATGCCGGACGGCCGCCTCACCCCCCACCGCCCCGCCGAAGGTGCTCGCCGCCGCCCGGACGGCCTCCTGGTATGGGACGGCTGATCCGGCGGTCGCCAGGCCGGACTTTGGCCTTCAGAACGTGTTGACCTTGTCGAGGCTGACGAACATGCCGTGGCCGGTGCGGTCGTTGGTGAACCGGGTGCCGTCGGCGGTGGCGACGATCGTCCAGCCCGCGGCGTTGTAGGTCTTGTAGTCGATCTGGACGGTCGGGATGGCGCCCAGGTTGCCCAGCACCCACTGCACCTTGCCGCCCGAGTCCACGCTCACGCCGTTGGCGTGTTCGCCGTCTTGCAGGGGTGAGTTGGTGAACGGCGCCTCGCAGCCCACGGTGTCCTTGTTGATCTGGCAGCGCGTGGTGCCCGACTTGGTCTCGATGAACACGTAACCGTTCTGGTCGGGCGGCAGCGGGATGGCGCCGGCCGGTGCGGTCGGGTTGGCCGGCGTGGTCGGCAGGCCGGGGGCGGGGCTGGCGGTGGGCGCCGACGGGACCGTGGTCGGCCTCGGTGTGGGGAACGTGGGTTCGACCGGGCCGGCGCCCGGCGCCGCGACCGGCCGGCCGGCGATGGTGGAGGAACAGGCGTCGATCAGTGCGGGACTGATCAACACCGGCGCGATCAGCAGGGATCCACCGGCAAGGCTCCACCGTGCCCTTTGCGAAAACCGCACGCGTCACTCCCGATGATCACCCGATACCGGGAAATCAGATTACGCGTGAAGCGGCGAAACCCCCGGCAACCGCGCGCCCACGATGCCGCGCCGATGGGGAAGCTTTATCGCCGCGTGACCGACTGGGTCTCGGCGGCCCGGCGGGCCGCGGCGACGATGCCCTGGTAACCGGTGCACCGGCAGAAGTTGCCCGACAGGCCCTCGCGAATCTCGTGCTCGCTGGGGTCGGGGTTGTCGCGCAGCAGCGCGGTCAGCGACATCACGAAACCCGGCGTGCAGAAGCCGCATTGCAGCCCGTGGCACTCGCGGAGCGCCGACTGCACGGGCGACAGGGTGCCGTCCGGTGCGGCGACGCCTTCGACCGTCGTCACCTCCGTCCCGTCGGCCTGCACCGCGAACATCAGGCACGAGCGCACGGCGTCGCCGTCGAGCAGCACGGTGCACGCCCCGCACGCCCCGTGCTCGCAGCCCAGGTGGGTGCCCGTCAGCCCGCACCTGTCCCGCAGGAAGTCCGCCAGCGTCATCCGCGGTTCCACGGCCGCCGTGACCGGAGTCCCGTTGACCGACAGTTCGATTGGGTGTTCACGCATCGCTTGCCCCCGTGGCTGCTTCGGCCGTCGCTCGGGTCCAGGCGCGCGTGGCCATCGCCGCGCCGACCTTCAACCGGTACGACGCCGAGCCCTGCAGGTCGTTGGGAACGTCGTCGAGCCCGCTCATCGCCGCCTCACCGATCTCCTCGGGCACCAGCTCACCGACCGGCCTGCCGACCGCCGCCACCTCGGCCGCCGTCGCACGCCGGACCGTGGACCCCATGCCCAGCAGGCCGATCGCGCAGCGCGAGACTCGATCCCGGTCGTCGAGCTGGACGGCGACCAGCGCACCCGCGATCGCGAAATCACCGTGCCGGCGCGAGAATTCCTCGACCGCGAACCCGGATCTGCCGTCCCACACCGGGAACCGCACCCCGGTCAGTACCTCGTCGGGATCCATGGTGGTCTCCCAGACCCCGGCGAAGAAGTCGGCGGCCGCGATCTCGCGGCACCCGCGCGGCGACTGCACCTCCATCACCGCATCCAGGGTCAGGGCCACGGCCGGGTATTCGCCGGCGGCGTCGGCGTGGGCGATCGACCCGCCGAGGGTGCCACGGTTGCGGATCTGGAAATGCCCGACGAACGGGGTCACCCTGGTCAACAACGGAACATCTTGGCGCACTTGCGCATCGGCGCCGACGGTGGTCTCGGTGGTGCCCGCGCCGATCCACAGCTCGTCGCCCCTGCGGTCGATGCCCCGCAGCCCGGGCAGCCGAGAGACGTCGATGAGGTGGTCGAAGTAGGCCAGCCGCATCGCCAGCATCGGCACCAGGCTCTGGCCGCCCGCCAGGATCTTCGCGTCGTCGCCCAGCTCGGCCAGCAGCCCCACGGCGTCGTCGATGTCGTCCGGACGGTGGTAGTCGAATGCCGCAGGCTTCACCGTTGCACCCCTTCCAGCAGGGCGGCGATCGACGCCGGGCTGGCCGGCAGCCGGGTGATCGTCACGCCCAGCGGTGCGAGCGCGTCGTTGATGGCGTTGATCACCGCGGGCGTCGAGCCGATGGCCCCGCCCTCGCCGGCGCCCTTGTAGCCGCCCGGCCCCGGCCCGGGGATCTCGACGTGCCCGAATTCGATCGGCGGCACCTCGGTGGCCGTGGGCAGCAGGTAGTCGACGAAAGTCGTTGCCAGCGGGTTGCCGTCGTCGTCGTAGACCATGTCCTCCATCAGGGCGCCGCCGATGCCCTGCACCGTGCCGCCGGCGATCTGGCCCTCGACCACCGACGGGTTGATCATGGGACCGACGTCCTCGCTGACGATGTAGCGCAGCAGCGTGACCTTACCGGTCGCCACGTCCACCTCGCAGGTGCAGGCGTGCGTGGCGTTGGACCAGTGGATGGGGTTCGTCGAGTTGAACCGGGCGGTGGCCTCCAGGTTGGTCGACAGCCCCGGCGGCAGCTGCTGCGGCGAGTAGTACGCCACGTAGGCCAGCTCAGCGAACGACACCGACGTGCCCGGGTCGTCCCGCACGCTGGCGACCGAAAACGCCAGATCCACTTGCGCCTCGGGCACTTTGAGGTGGTGGGCGGCCAGCGCCACGATCTTCTCGCGCAGGATGGCCCCCGCCTCGTTGACCGCCCCGGCGGTCATCGGTGCGCTGCGGCTGCCCTGCGTCCCGGCGCCGTACGGGGTGATCGCGGTGTCGCCCTGGATGGTGGCGACGTCGTCGATGTCGGCGCCCAGCGCGTCGGCGGTCAGCTGCACGACGGTGGTCTCGATGCTGTTTCCGCTGGAGCCGCCGTTGACGTACACGTTGATCTTGCCGGTCGGCTCCATGCGGATGGTGGCCCCTTCGGTGGCCAGGTGGCCGGTCGCCGCGCCGGTGGGCTCGATGTAGGCCGAGAAACCCAGGCCCAGGTAGCGGCCTCGCGCCAGCGCCTCGGCCTGCTCCTTGCGAAACCCTTCGTGGTCAAGGATTTTCACCGCCTGCTCGAACGTGTCGATCGGGGCGACGTGGTCGTAGGGCATGCCGTTGGGGTTGACGTACGGCATCTCGTCGCGGCGCAACAGGTTGCGGCGGCGCAGCTCGACCGGGTCGACGTTCATCTTGCGGGCGGCGATGTCGAGCAGGATCTCGCGGGCCAGCGTCTCGTACTGCCAGGGGCCGCGGTAGGCGGCCAGCCCGCTGGTGTTGGAGAACACCGTCTTGTAGTTGAAGCTGGCCTTGGGCACCCGGTAGGGGCCGGGGAAGAACATGCCGATGGCGGCCGTGGTCAGCACCGGGTACGGCGTCGGGTAGGCGCCGATGTCCTGGACGAAGTCGATGTCGGCCGCCGCGATGTTGCCCTCGCCGTCGAACGCCATCCGCGCGGTGCCGTCGACGTGGCGGGCCTGCCCGGCCGACATCAGGTTCTCGCGCCGGTCCTCGATCCACTTCAGCGCGGCCGGCACCTTGCGAGCGGCGAGCATGACGCACATGTCCTCGCGCATCGGCACGACCTTCTGGCCGAAGCCGCCGCCGGTGTCGCGCATGATGACCCGAACCCGTTGCGCCGCAATGCCCAACAGCCGGGCGCAGAACGCGCGCAGCTCATGCGGGGTCTGGGTGGACGCCCACATCGTGAGCTCCCCGGTGGCGGCGGTCCATTCGACGACCAGGCCGCGGGTCTCGATCGGCACCGGTGCGTAGATCTGTTGGTAGATGTGCGCTTTGACGACATGCGGCGCGTTGGCGAACAGCTCCTCGTCCGGCGGGGCCCCGCCCATGCCGCCCGCGACGTTGTTCGGGTAGGCGTCGTGCACGAGCACCTCGGAGTCCTGCGCGCGGGTGAAGTCGGTGACCGCGGGCAGCGGCTCGTAGTCGACGTCGACGAGTTCGAGCGCGTCCTCGGCGATGTAGCGGCTCTCGGCGACGATCAGCGCGACCGGGTCGCCGACGAACTTGGCCTCGCCCTCGGCCAGCGGCGGGCGCGGGGTGTCCGCGACGTCCTTGCCGGCGACGGCATGCCACGCCTCCTTCACCTCGGGGTTGAGGTCGGCGGCGGTGAACACCGCGCGCACCCCGGGCAGCGCCAGCGCGGCCGAGGCGTCGACGCCGTTGATCGCCGCGCGCGCGAACGGGCTGCGCACGAAGCAGGCGTGCAGCATCCCGGGCCGCGAAATGTCGTCGACGAAGCTGCCGCGGCCGGTCAGCAGCCGGGCGTCCTCCACCCGCTGGACGCGGGTGCCGGCGTAGCGGGGCGCCGGGGTGACCGGGCCGGCGGTGGTCGCCTGCACGTCCTGAGTCATCGACGCTCCATCGTTGTCGCTGTGCGAGAAGCTCAATGTCATCATAGGAGAGTGCCGTTATCGCAGTCCATCGGCCCCGCGCCGCGCATCGTCGGGGTCCTGCTGGCCGCGGGTGCCGGAAGCCGCTATGGCAAGCCGAAGGTGCTGGTCGACGGTTGGCTCGAGGTCGCGGTGGACGCGCTGCAGGACGGCGGTTGTGCAGGCGTCGTCCTGGTACTGGGCGCGGCGCAGGTCGCGGCCCCGGCCGGGGTCACGACGATCGTGGCGCCCGACTGGCGCGAGGGTTTGAGCGCCTCGGTGCGCGCCGGTCTGGGCCAGGCCGACCGCATGGGGGCGGACTACGCGGTGCTGCACGTCATCGACACCCCCGACGTCGGCGCCGCCGTGGTGGCACGCGTCGTCGACCGCGCGGTGGGGTCGGCCAGCGGCCTGGCGCGCGCCGTGTTCGGCGACCGGCCGGGGCATCCGGTGGTGATCGCGCGCCGGCACTGGCCCGAGGTCCTCTCGCGCATCTCCGGAGATGACGGCGCCGGCGCATACCTGCGCACCCGGCGCGACGTCGAGAAGGTCGACTGCACGGATCTCGCCGGCGGCCAGGACGTCGACGAGCCCTGAACCGCCGGACCTCAGCCGGCCGCGCCGGCCTCCGCCGCGGCCCTGACCCGGTGGCGGACCAGGAACCAGCCGCCGAAGAGGGCGGGGATGCCGATCGCCAGCGCGCCGAGCATCCACGGGCCCTGCTCCCGGTCGAACATCATCAGGACCAGCACCCCGGCCAGGAAGGCCAGGGTCAGGTACCCGCTGTAGGGGGCCAGCGGCATCCGGAAGTGCGGCCGCCGCAGCGTCCCCGCGGTCGACAGCCGGTGCAGCCGCAGCTGGCACGCCACGATGGTCGCCCAAGCCGCGATGACGCCGGTCGCGGCGATGTGCAGCACGATCTCGAAGGCCTGGCTGGGTTCCACCGCGTTGAGGACGATGCCCAACAGGCCGATGATCGCGGTCAGCAGGATCCCGCCGTACGGCACGCCGTTCTTCGACATCGGCGCGGTGAACTTCGGGCCGCTGCCGTTGATCGCCATCGACCGCAGGATCCGGCCCGTCGAATACAGCCCGGCGTTGAGGCTGGACAGCGCGGCGGTGAGCACCACCAGGTTCATCAGCGTGCCCGCCCCGCCGAAACCCGCCTTGGAGAAGAACGTGACGAACGGGCTGACGTGGGCCCGATAGGTGGTGTAGGGCAGCAGCAGGGCCAGCAACACCGTCGATCCGACGTAGAAGACCGCGATCCGGAACACCACCGAGTTGATCGCCCGCGGCATGATCTTCTCCGGTTCGGCCGTCTCGCCCGCGGCGATGCCGATCAGCTCGACGGCGGCGTAGGCGAACACCACCCCCGAGGTGACCAGGACCAGGGGAACCACGCCGGCCGGCAGCATCCCGGAATGGGCGTCCCACATCCTGACGCCGGTGTCCTGGCCGTCGATCTTGTAACGGCCGGCCAGAAAGACCGTCCCGACGATCAGGAACGTCACCAGCGCCGCCACCTTGATGAGCGCGGCCCAGAACTCCAGCTCGCCGAAGAGCCTGACCGAGATCAGGTTCATCGCCAGCACCACCACCAGCGCGATCAGCGCCAGCGTCCACTGCGGGACGACCTGGAACGCCTTCCAGTAGTGGCAGTAGTGCGCGATCGCGGTGGTGTCGACGATCCCCGTCATGGCCCAGTTGATGAAGTACATCCAGCCCGCCGCGAAGGCCACCTTCTCGCCGAAGAACTCGCGGGCGTAGGACACGAACGATCCCGACGACGGGCGGTGCAGCACCAGTTCGCCCAGCGCGCGCAGGATCAGGAACACGAAGATGCCGCAGACGCCGTAGACCAGGAACAACCCCGGGCCGGCCGACGACAGGCGCCCGCCCGCGCCCAGGAAGAGGCCGGTCCCGATGGCCCCGCCCAGGGCGATCATCTGCACCTGACGGCGCTTGAGTGCCTTGTGATAGCCCGACTCTTCGCGGGTGAGCCGCGCGGCGGCGGTGTCTTGCAGTGGCATTGAGTCCTGCCGTGTCGGCTCCGGGAAAGGCTCAGGCTAACCCACCGATGCGCCGACGCGGTCGCTCGGTGGCCGCCGGCGCCGGCGGCTCCCGAGTGCGCTGACGGCGCTCAGTGTGCGCTCGAGGCGGGATTTCGCCGCGATTTCCGCCGTGTGTGCACGGCACACGCCCTCATGGCACACCGGGTCATTCCGAATCGGTCCGCCCCCGGGAACAAGACGGCGGCGCGTGCCGTTAGCATGATCGACAAGTTGAGCGAACCAGACTCAATCCTGGGTTGACACCACCGTGCGGTCCGGGAGACTCTTGAGCGGGGTTCACTCAGCATAGTGGCACCAAAGAAGGCTCTACTCAATCAGGAGGAATCACTATGGCTCGTGCGGTCGGTATCGACCTCGGGACCACCAACTCCGTCGTCGCAGTTCTCGAGGGCGGTGACCCCGTCGTCGTCGCCAACTCCGAGGGCTCACGGACGACCCCGTCCATCGTCGCGTTCGCGCGCAACGGTGAGGTGCTCGTCGGCCAGCCCGCCAAGAACCAGGCGGTGACCAACGTCGACCGCACGATCCGTTCGGTCAAGCGGCACATGGGCACCGACTGGTCCATCGAGATCGACGACAAGAAGTACACCGCGCAGGAGATCAGCGCCCGCGTGCTGATGAAGCTGAAGCGCGACGCGGAGGCGTACCTGGGTGAGGACATCACCGACGCCGTCATCACCGTGCCGGCGTACTTCAACGACGCCCAGCGGCAGGCGACCAAGGAAGCCGGCCAGATCGCCGGCCTGAACGTGCTGCGCATCGTCAACGAGCCGACCGCGGCCGCGCTGGCCTACGGCCTGGACAAGGGCGAGAAGGAACAGACCATCCTGGTCTTCGACCTGGGCGGCGGCACCTTCGACGTCTCGCTGCTCGAGATCGGCGAGGGCGTGGTCGAGGTCCGCGCCACCAGTGGTGACAACCACCTCGGTGGGGACGACTGGGACGACCGGATCGTCAACTGGCTGGTCGACAAGTTCAAGGGCACCAGCGGCATCGACCTGACCAAGGACAAGATGGCGATGCAGCGGCTGCGTGAGGCCGCCGAGAAGGCCAAGATCGAGCTGTCGAGCTCGCAGAGCACCTCGATCAACCTGCCCTACATCACCGTCGACGCGGACAAGAACCCGCTGTTCCTCGACGAGCAGCTGACCCGCGCCGAATTCCAGCGCATCACCCAGGATCTGCTGGACCGCACGCGCCAGCCGTTCCAGTCGGTGATCAAGGACGCCGGCATCTCGGTCTCCGAGATCGACCACGTGGTGCTGGTGGGTGGTTCCACCCGCATGCCCGCGGTGTCGGACCTGGTCAAGGAGATGACCGGTGGCAAGGAGCCCAACAAGGGCGTCAACCCCGACGAGGTGGTGGCCGTGGGTGCCGCGCTGCAGGCCGGTGTCCTCAAGGGCGAGGTGAAAGACGTTCTGCTGCTTGACGTCACGCCGCTGAGCCTGGGCATCGAGACCAAGGGTGGCGTGATGACCAAGCTCATCGAGCGCAACACCACGATCCCCACCAAGCGGTCGGAGACCTTCACCACGGCCGACGACAACCAGCCGTCGGTGCAGATCCAGGTCTACCAGGGTGAGCGCGAAATCGCCTCGCACAACAAGCTGCTCGGCTCCTTCGAGCTGACCGGCATCCCGCCGGCCCCGCGCGGCGTGCCGCAGATCGAGGTCACCTTCGACATCGACGCCAACGGCATCGTGCACGTCACCGCCAAGGACAAGGGCACCGGCAAGGAGAACACGATCAAGATCCAGGAGGGCTCCGGCCTGTCCAAGGAGGAGATCGACCGGATGATCAAGGACGCCGAGGCGCACGCCGAGGAGGACCGGCAGCGTCGCGAGGAGGCCGACATCCGCAACCAGGCCGAGTCGCTGGTCTACCAGACGGAGAAGTTCGTCTCCGACCAGCGCGAGGCCGAGGGCGGGTCGAAGGTCCCCGAGGAGACGCTGTCCAAGGTCGACGGCGCGATCGCCGAGGCCAAGACCGCGCTGGGCGGCACCGACATCTCCGCGATCAAGGCGGCGATGGAGAAGCTGGGCCAGGAGTCCCAAGCTCTCGGTCAGGCGATCTACGAGGCCACTCAAGCGGCCGGTGGGGCCGGCGCTGACGCCGCCGGAGGCCCGTCCGGTTCCGCCGATGACGTCGTGGACGCGGAGGTGGTCGACGACGACCGGGAGTCCAAGTGACCCAGGGAAATCAAGAGGCCAATCCACAGGAGCAGGTGACCGTCACCGACAAGCGGCGGATCGACCCGCAGACCGGTGAAGTACGGCACGCCTCGCCCGGCGCAACGTCGGGCGAGGCGGCGCCGGCCGACGAGTTCGCCGGCGAAAGCCCCGAGGAGGCCGGCAAGGCCACCGAGTTGCTCGCCGACCTGCAACGGGTTCAGGCCGACTTCGCCAACTACCGCAAGCGCGCGCTGCGCGACCAGCAGGCCGCGGCCGACCGGGCCAAGGCCGCCGTGGTCACCCAATTGCTGGGCGTGCTCGACGATCTCGAGCGGGCGCGCAAACACGGCGACCTGGAGTCCGGCCCGCTGAAGTCGGTGGCCGACAAGCTCGACAGCGCCCTGACCGGGCTCGGTCTGACGGCGTTCGGCGAGGAGGGCGAGGACTTCGACCCGGTGTTGCACGAGGCCGTGCAGCACGAGGGCGACGGCGGCTCCAAGCCGGTGATCGGCACGGTCATGCGGCAGGGCTACAAGCTGGGCGACCAGGTCCTGCGGCACGCGTTGGTCGGCGTCGTGGACACGGTCGAGGACGAGGGTTCCGCGGCGGCCGAGGCGGCCGGATCGGACGATAAGCCCGGCGCGTCCGGTGAATAGACCACACAATCAGCACAACACAACAGAAAGGTGGGAGGGGGTGACGCGACATGGCCCAGCGAGAATGGGTCGAAAAGGACTTCTATAAGGAGCTGGGCGTCTCCTCTGACGCCAGTCCCGAAGAGATCAAGCGCGCCTACCGCAAGCTGGCGCGCGACCTGCATCCGGACGCCAATCCCGACAATCCCGCCGCCGGCGAGCGATTCAAGGCCGTCTCCGAGGCGCACAACGTGTTGTCGGATCCGGCCAAGCGCAAGGAGTACGACGAGACCCGCCGCCTGTTCGCGGGCGGCGGCTTCGGCGGACGCCGGTTCGACGCGGGCGGTTTCGGCGGATTCGGTGCCGGCGGTGACGGCGCCGAGTTCAACCTCAACGATTTGTTCGACGCCGCCGGCCGAAGCGGCGGCGCGAACATCGGCGACCTGTTCGGCGGCCTGTTCGGGCGCGGCGCCGGCGCGCGTCCCAGCCGGCCGCGCCGGGGCAACGACCTGGAGACCGAGACGCAGCTGGACTTCGTCGAGGCTGCCAAGGGCGTGGCCATGCCGTTGCGGCTGACCAGCCCGGCGCCGTGCACCAACTGCCATGGCAGCGGGGCGCGGCCGGGCACCAGCCCGAAGGTGTGCCCCACGTGCAACGGTTCCGGCGTCATCAGCCGCAACCAGGGCGCGTTCGGGTTCTCCGAACCGTGCACCGACTGCCGGGGCAGCGGCTCGATCATCGAGCACCCCTGCGAGGAGTGCAAGGGCACCGGGGTCACCACCCGCACCCGCACCATCAACGTGCGGATTCCACCCGGCGTCGAGGACGGGCAGCGCATCCGGCTGCCCGGACAGGGCGAGGCCGGCTTGCGCGGCGCCCCGTCGGGCGACCTGTACGTCACCGTGCACGTGCGGCCGGACAAGGTCTTCGGCCGCGACGGCGACGACCTCACCGTGACCGTTCCGGTCAGCTTCACCGAATTGGCCTTGGGCTCAACGATTTCGGTGCCCACGCTGGACGGCAAGGTCGGCGTCCGGGTGCCCAAGGGCACCTCCGACGGCCGCATCCTGCGGGTGCGTGGGCGGGGCGTCCCCAAGCGCAGCGGCGGCAACGGGGACTTGCTGGTCACCGTCAAGGTCGCCGTGCCGCCGAACGTGGAGGGCGCCGCGGCCGAGGCGCTGGAGGCCTACGCGGCCGCGGAGCGGGCCAGCGGGTTCGATCCCCGGGCGGGATGGGCG
>NZ_LQOU01000023.1 GCF_002102155.1 Mycobacterium europaeum | reverse complement strand
CCGACGACGATTCCGTGGGCATACCTGCATCCTCGTTTCCAAGGTCAGGAGCCTCCGGGATTTCCAGGGCGTTTCAGGGAGATCAACTGCCTGCCGTTCGCACCGGCGCGAGACAATCCGTACTCGGGGGCGGGCATCCTCAACTTCGTGTTCGGGGAGATGTGGCTGCGGCCCGGCCTGGGAATGAAGGAACGCCGCCTGATCACCGTGGCATGCGTGGGATTTCAGGACGCTCAGTACCCGATCGTGTCCCACGCCTATGCCGCATTGAAGAGCGGTGACGTCTCCTTCGACGAAATGGACGAGCTGGCGCTGCATTTCGCCGCTCACTACGGTTGGCTGAAAGCCTCCCACCTCAACCAGGTCATCGCCGAGCAGAAGCGACGTGTGCTCGACGAGGCCGGTTCGGATCGACCTATTTGAGCATGCTCCCGGCGTCGACGGTGACCGGAAGGCCGGTGATGTAACGGGATTCATCCGACGCCAGGAACAACACCGCGTTGCTGATGTCCACCGGCTCCACCCACCCGATCGGCAGCACGTGCATGAACTGCGCGGCGACCTTGAGGTCGTCGGGACCGGGGTTCTTCAAGTCGGGCCGAAACAGCTTCATGGTTCCCTCGTTCATGAACATCGGCGTGTTGACGTTGGTGGGGTGAACGGAGTTGACGCGGATGAAGTGCTGGCCGAGCTCGATGGCGAAGGTGCGCATCAGTCCGACGACGCCGTGCTTGGCCGCGATGTAGTGGCCCGTGTGCGGGTATGCCTTCAGCCCACCGACCGAGCTGGTGAGGATGATCGACCCACCCTGGCCTTGCGAAATCAGGTGTGGTACGCCGGCTTTCACCGTCTTCCAGACACCGGAGAGGTTGACGTCGATCATGTCGCGCCAGTCGTCTTCGCTGGTTTTGTCGAGGGTCTGGCCGCCGTTGCCGATGCCGGCATTCGCGCAGATGATGTCCAACCGGCCCAGTTGCTCGACGCCGCCGTCCACCGCCGCTTTGAGGGCGTCGTAGTCCCGCACATCGACCTCGGCGGTCACGACGCGGCGGTCGAGCCCCTTGATCAGGTCGGCCGTTTCGGCCAGGTCGTCCGGTGTCGCGGGCGGAATCTCGCTGCTGCTGCTGATCGGTCTGCAGATGTCGACTGCGATGATGTCGGCGCCTTCCTGCGCCAGGCGCACGGCGTGACTGCGCCCCTGCCCGCGGGCCGCACCGGTGATGAACGCCACCTTGCCCTCGACTCGTCCGCCCACGATTGCACCTCACTGTCCGCAGAGGCCGGGCGCCGGTAACGGCCGGTACACCCGGATAAATTTGGTCGATCGATCAGTGAGCCTGGCAGCAATCCGCGGCGCTGTCAACAGCCCGTTGGCGCAATCGCCCGATGGAGCGGTGCGCGGGCGGTGTCGAACGCGGCACCGGCGCCACGCTCGCCCGGTGCTAGTCGCGGCGGGGCGGAGTCGCGGTGGGCGCCTGCAGCAGGCTCAGCTGGCGTTGGACGAATGCGCGCAACTCCTCATGTCCCTGGGTCACGCCGACGGCGCTCTCATTGCACAGGCTGCGCGCCGTCTGTGCGATTAGCATCGAGATCGCCACCGGGGGATACTGCTCGAGGTCGACGCCGTTGGCGCGAAGCACCATCGTGACAGCCGCCGTCTCGATGTCGCGCACGCGCTCCGCGTACGCCTTGAGCTCGGCGCCAATTGCCTTGCGGTGATTGGCCAATGCCATGAATTCGGCATTGAGTACGGTCGAGACGGGGTCACTGTTCAACAGCCAGAGCGCCGCCAGCGGATCGTCTTCGGCCAGCAGGCCGCGCATGCGTGTCAGGGCCGCCTCCGCGCCGTTGCGCAGCACCTCCACGAACAGGTCGTCCATTGTCGGAAAGTAGTAATAGACCAGGGCCTGCCTGACCCCCGCCTCGGCGGCTACGCGCCGCGACGTGGCCGCGGCGTAGCCCTCGGCGCGCATGATCCGAGCGGTGGCCTCGATCAGCTTGCCGCGCGCGCCGACCTCGTCGTTCGCCTTGTTCCGACGATTCGCCCTGGGGGCCGAGGCGCCCGGCCTGCTTGACCGGTCCGTGCGACGCGTGGTAGGCATACCCGCATCCTAGCAATCTGGTCGATCGACCAAAGTTGTAGTCCGAGAGGATTTGGACTCATGACCGATCTCGCCGGCGTCGACTACTTCACCGATGCCGACATCGCCCAGGACCCCTACGCGTACTGGGATTACCTGCGGGAGCAGGGGCCGGTGTTCCGCGAGCCGCACTATGGGGTGGTGGCGGTCACCGGTTACCAGGAAGTCCAGGCCGCCTTCAAAGACGTCGATTCGTTCTCCGCTGTCAACGCGATCGGCGGTCCCTTCCCGCCGCTGCCGTTCACACCGGAAGGCGATGACATCAGCGACCAAATCGACGCGCATCGCCACGAATTCCCGATCTTCGAGCACATGGTCGTCATGGACCCGCCCGAACACGACAAGGCGCGCTCCCTGCTGGGCCGGCTCCTGACGCCCCGCCGGTTGCAGGAAAACAAGGACTACATCTGGCAATTGGCCGACCGGCAATTCGACGAATTCCTTGCCAACGGTCGCTGTGAGTTCCTCGCCGACTACGGCAAGCCGTTCGCCACGCTGGCGATCGCCGACCTCCTCGGGGTTCCGGACGAGGACCGCCCCGAGATCCGCCGCAACCTGGGGGCCGGCAACGCCCCGGGCGCCCGGGTGGGTGCCCTCGATCACGAGCCGGTGGGCAGTAACCCGTTGCAGTACCTCGATCACCTCTTCAGCGGCTACATCGCCGAGCGGCGAGAGCTACCGCGCGAGGACGTGCTCACCGGCCTGGCCACCGCGACCTACCCCGACGGTTCGACCCCGCCCCTGCTGGAGGTGGTCCGGCCGGCCACCTTCCTGTTCGCGGCCGGGCAGGAGACCGTGACCAAGCTGCTGAGCTCGGCGGTCCAGGTTCTCGGCGACCAACCCGAACTGCAGGAGCACCTGCGGGCCGACCGCGACCTGATCGGCCCGTTCATCGAAGAGGCGTTGCGCATGCAGAGTCCCACCAAGGTCGACTTTCGGCTCGCACGCAAGACGACCACATTGGGCCGGGTGCACATCCAGGCCGGCACGGTCATCATGCTGTGCATCGGGGCGGCCAACCGCGACCCGCGAAAGTTCGACAATCCCAACGAGTTCCGGGTGGACCGCAAGAACGTCCGCGAGCACATCGCGTTCGGCCGCGGCATCCACACCTGCGCGGGCGCCCCGCTCGCGCGGGTGGAGGGACAGATCACCATCAACCGCCTTCTGGATCGGACCCGCGACATGGTGACCGCCGAGGCCAAGCACGGCCCACTCGGCCACCGGCAGTACCGCTACGAGCCGACCTTCCTGCTGCGCGGGCTTACCGAGCTACACATCGAATTCACCCCGGTGGACTGACCGCTACCCGAGCACCGGCAGCAATAGGCGCGACGACGAGCGCACCGTGTTCAGGCTCGAGGTGCCGACGCTGGCATGCCGGAAGTTCATCATCGCCGGCGTCGACGGGTCCTGGTCGTCACTGGTGAGCGTCAGGCGAATGCGGTGGCCGGCCTTGAACCGGCGCGCATTGGGGACCAATGGAATTCGGTATTCGACGTCCTCACCCAGCGGTACCGCTTGCGGGTGACGGCAGGGCAGCACCGGCGCGCCGGGGCGGCTTGCCGCGTCGTCGACCTCGCGCAAGCTGGCGCGCAGCCAGCCCGCGGTCACGGCGATCGTCTCCCCGTCCGGGGCCACGTCCTGCAGCATCGCCATCCAGGCGGTATCGATCGCCGTCGCCGACGCAACCAGCCGCAGCTCGATGTCGCCGACCACATCGACGTCCTGGGCCAGCGGCGCGCTGGTCCAGGCCAGCATCGGCGGCGGATCGACCTCGCTGGGTTTGACGCGGCCCAATCCGGAGCCCAGCACCATGAATTCGCGACCGCCCGCCTCACCCTCGTCGGCATCCAACGCGCCGTCGGCGCGCAGCGCCAGTTCGTGATGCGGGGCCGTTGACGGCGGCCAGGAGGCGGCGGTTCGCCACTCGTCGGCGCCGGGCAGGAAATAGCGGATCGGCGGCCCCTCGGTGATGCCGGTGTCGCGGCCCTTCAGCCAATGGTCGTACCAGGCCAGCGCCTCGGTGTGCATGCTCTCCCAAGGCCAGGTCAGCCCGAACTTCCCAAGCATGCCCATCCGCACATCTGCGTTGTCCGACAGCCCCTCCCAGGTGGCGAACGTCGACGGCAAGTGTAACGGCACGTTCTCCCAGTCGCACCCCAGATACACCGGGATGTCGATCCGCGCGAGCAACGGCAACAGGTTTCGCTCCTCCCACCACTCGTCGCGCGTCGGGTGCTTGACCGCCGCCTCCTGCCACAATTCGTCCCACGGGTGGGGATCGTGGGGCAGCCTGAGCAGTTGGCGCAGCATGGTGACCGCCGCCTCGCCGTTCATGGTCTCGAATCTCTTGTGCACACCCGGACTGTTCAGCACGCGCCGCGCCAGCCCCAATGGCCTGCTGCGCCACAGCTTGTCGCTGCGCTCGGACGTCAGGCCCATCATCGCGAGGAACGGGGTGATGAATGACGAACTCAGCAGCCCGTGGTGGTTGGCACCCTCGTACAGGTCGCTCGTCACGGCAAGGGGAAAGATCGCTTTGAGGTGCGGTGGCCGCTCGACGGCTGCCTCGAGTTGGGTCATCGCGAAGTAGCTGATGCCGATCATGCCGACGTTCCCGTCGCACCACGGCTGAGCCGCGACCCACTCGACGAGGTCGTGTACATCGCGGCGCTCCTGCGCGTCGAAGAAGTTGAAACAGCCCTCGGAACCGGAGGTACCGCGCAGGTTGGCGATGACGTGCACGTAGCCGCGCGGCACCCAGAAGTCCGTCCTGCCGGCCTCGATGAACCCCGCCGGCGCGCCCAGGTCCTGCATCTGCCGCGGATACGGCGAGGCGGCCAGCAGCGCCGGGAAGCGGCCTTCGGCATCCGGTCGGTGGACGTCGGCCAAAAGCGTTGTGCCGTCGCGCATCCTGATCGCGGTGTTGATGTCGGTGTGGGTCCCGTACTGCGGCTCACTGAGGTTCCGGTATTCGCGGCCGGTGGTTTGGGGGCCGTTGAGTGTCGTCACAATTTCACGCTACGTTGAGACTAGTTTCAACGCAAGATGAGACTTCCGGTAGGGTGAAACGGTGCCCCGGCGACCGTTAACTCCCGGTCCGCGCGACGAGCGCGGCGTGCTGGCGGCACGCATCCTGGCCGCCGCCCGCGACGAATTTGCCGAATGTGGTTGGGCAGGCACGGCCATTCGTGCCGTCGCCCGGGCCGCGGACGTCGACCCGGCGCTGATTTATCACTACTTCGGCTCCAAGGAGGGCCTGCTCGACGCCGCGACCACGCCACCGCAGAAGTGGCTCGAGGCGGTGGCCGCGACCTGGGCGACGCCCAAAGACGAACTGGGCCGGCAATTGATCCGGACCGTGCTGGACACCTGGACCGATGAGGAGGTCGGTCCGATCCTGCGCGCGGTGGTGCTGACCGCCGCTCACGAAGGCAAGACCCGAGAGAAGCTGCGGTTGATCGTGGAGCGCGGCCTGATCGGTGGTTCCACTCTGGGCGCCGACGAGGAGGACCGACTGCAGCGCAGCGGGCTGATCGCCACCCAGCTGATCGGCTTCGCGTTGCTGCGCTACGTCTGGAAGATCGAGCCGATCGCGTCGATGCCCGACGACGAGGTGGTGGCGGCGGTGGCGCCGAACCTGCAGCGCTACGTCGAGGGCGACATCTCCTAGGGTTCACGCGACTCGGGGTGGCCAACGGCGACAATGGCCGGATGGCTGTTTTGCGCGGGTACCTTGCGCCCGTGGTCGTCGCGGGCTTGATCGCGGTGTCGGGCGTCGGGAGCGCCCAGGCCGGCCCCGATATCCCGCCGGTGAGCGATGCGGCGCGCGCGGCCGGGTTCGTCGACGTCCGCAGTGTGGTCTCCGACGCCGTCGTCGACCTGCGCTACGCGACGACCAACAACTTCACCCACACGCAGCTCTACCCCTCGGATGCCCGCTGCCTGGTACATCAATCGATAGCGTCGGGGCTGGCGGCGGCCGCGTCCGCGCTGCGGCCGCAGGGGCATCTCCTGGTGTTCTGGGACTGCTATCGGCCGCACGACGTCCAGGTCAAGATGTTCAACGCCGTCCCGAATCCGGCGTGGGTCGCACGCCCCAGGCAGTATGCGCGCAGCCACGAGTCGGGGCGTTCGGTGGACGTGACGTTCACGACGACGCAGCAGCCTTGCGCGTCCGGGCAGCATGCCGACGGCCTCTGCCTGGCCGACATGGGGACGGACTTCGACGACTTCTCCCCGCGCGCAACCGCTTTCGCGACCCAGGGCGTCAGTGCCGACGCGCAGGCGAATCGCGCGGCGTTGCGCAACGCGATGAAGTACGGCGGCCTGGCCCCGTACTCGGGGGAGTGGTGGCATTTCGACGGCCCCGGCGCCGCGGTCGACCGGCCGATCCTCAACGTCCCGCTCGATTAGGACATCTCATATATTGAGACTCTGGTTTCATATCGCGAGCTGGCCGGTACCCTTCGGGCATGACGGACGAACGCGGGGCCACCTACACGCACGGACACCACGAGTCGGTGCTCCGCAGTCACCGGCGACGCACCGCGGAGGACTCCGCGGCGTACCTGTTGCCGCACCTGAAGCCCGGCTCGTCGCTGCTTGATATCGGCTGCGGACCCGGGACGATCACCGCCGACCTCGCCGCCCGCGTCGCACCCGGGCCGGTGACCGCCGTCGACCGGTCGGCCGACGTGCTCGGCATGGCCCGCGAGGAGGCCGATCAGCGTGGCCTGTCGAATGTCTCGTTCGCCACCGCCGACGTCCATCGGCTCGACTTTCCCGACGGCGCCTTCGATGTCGTGCACGCGCACCAGGTGCTCCAACACGTCGCCGACCCGGTGGGCGCCTTGCGCGAAATGAAGCGGGTGTGCACACCGGGCGGCGTCGTGGCGGCCCGGGACGCCGACTATGCCGGGTTCATCTGGTTCCCGCAGCTGCCGGCGCTGGACCTGTGGCGCGAGCTCTACCAGCGGGCCGCCCGCGCCAACCGCGGCGAACCCGACGCGGGGCGGCGGTTGCTGTCCTGGGCCCAGCGGGCGGGCTTCGCCGACATCACCCCCACCGGCAGCGTGTGGTGCTACGCGACTCCCGCGGCCCGCGAATGGTGGGGCGACATGTGGGCCGACCGAATCCTGCACTCGCGGGTCGCGCGCGACCTGCTGGATTCGGGGCTGGCGACGGTGGCACAACTCGAGGAGATCTCCGCGGCGTGGCGCGCCTGGGCGGCAGCGCCGGACGGCTGGATCGCCATCCCGCACGGCGAAATCCTGTGCCGGGCGTAGCCGATCGGGGCGAGGAAGGGGCCGACACGGGCATGTTTCGCCTGGTCAGCCGAGCGGTATTGGCATTCTCTTTTTTTGCAAGTACGTTATTCAACGATGGATAACGCTGCTCAGACACCATCCGGCATTCCGCTTGCGCCGGTCTACGGCCCCGGGGATATCGCGGCGACCCCGCCGCCACCCGGGGAGTTCCCCTTCACCCGAGGCAACTTCGCGTCCGGCTACCGCGGCAAGCTCTGGACGTTCCGCCAGTACTCGGGATTCGGCACCGCCGAGGAGTCCAACCGCCGTTACCGCTACCTGCTCGAACAAGGCGGGACCGGGCTGTCGGTGGCGCTGGACCTGCCGACCCAGTGCGGGTACGACTCCGACGATCCCGAGTTCGGCGAGGAGGTCGGCCGGGTCGGCGTCGCCGTCGACACCCTGGCCGACTTCGAGATCCTGTTCGACGGCATCCCGTTGGACAAGCTCAGCACCAGCATGACGATCAACGGAACGGCGGCGATCCTGCTGGCGTTCTACGTCGCCGCCGCCGAGAAAAAAGGCGTGCCCCGCGCGAAGCTGACCGGCACCATCCAGAACGACATCCTCAAGGAGTACGCGTCGCGCGGCACCTGGATCTGGCCCCCGGAGCCGTCGCTGCGGCTGATCGCCGACACCATCGAATTCTGCGCGGCCGAGGTGCCACGGTTCAACGCGATCTCGGTGGCGGGCGCCCATTTTCGCGACGCCGGGGCCAACGCGGTGCAGGAGATGGCGTTCACCCTGGCCGACGGGGTGACCTACTGCGACACCGTGGTGGAGCGCGGTCGCATGACCATCGACCAGTTCGCGCCGCAGATCTCGTTCTTCTTCTACACCCACGGCGACTTCTTCGAGGAGATCGCCAAATACCGTGCGGGACGGCGCCGCTGGGCGACGATCGTGCGCGAGCGCTACGGGGCGACCACGGCCAAGGCGTCGATGTTCCGCTTCGGCTGCGTCTGTGGGGGCGCGTCGCTGTATGCGCCACAGGCGCACAACAACATCGTCCGGGTGGCCTACGAGGCCATGGCCGCCGTGTTGGGCGGCGTCCAGTCGATGTTCACCGCGGCCTGGGACGAGCCGTTCGCCCTGCCCACCGAGGAGACCACGACCCTGGCGCTGCGCACCCAGCAGATTCTCGCGCACGAAACGGGTGTGGCCAGCGTCGCCGACCCGCTCGGCGGCTCATACTTCGTCGAGGCGCTGACCGACGCCACCGAGGCCCGCATCGTCGAGATCATGCATGACCTGGAGCGCCACGGCGGCATGGTGCACGCCATCGAGGACGGCTACCTGCAGGGCCTGATCGCCGACGAGGCCTACCGGGTCCATCAGGACATCGAAGCCGGCGCCCGGCCCGTCGTCGGGGTCAACCGGTTCGTGACCGACGAACCGGAGCCGGACGTCGTGACCTACGAACTGGACGCCGAAGGGCGCGACCTGCAGCTCAAGCGACTCTCCAAGGTGAAGTCCGAAAGGGATTCGGCCGCAGTCCAATCCAGTCTTGCGGCGCTATCGCGTGCCGCCGAAGGGGACGACAATCTGATGCACAAGCTGATCGACTGTGCCAACGCTTACTGCACGGTCGGCGAAATGGTCTCCGCGCTCAAGGCGGTGTGGGGCGAGTTCCAGCAACCGGTGGTGTTCTAGTGGCCGCCCGGATTCTGGTCGCCAAGCCCGGCCTGGACGGACACGACCGCGGCGCCAAAATCGTCGCCCGCACGCTGCGCGATGCCGGATTCGAGGTGATCTACACCGGCATCCGGCAGCGCATCGAGGACATCGCCTCGATCGCCGTCCAGGAGGACGTGGCGGTCGTCGGCCTGAGCATCCTGTCCGGTGCCCACCTGGCGCTCACCGCCCGCACCATCGAAGCGTTGCGGGCCGCCGACGCCGCCGACATCGCCGTCGTGGTCGGCGGAACGATCCCGCACGCCGACGTGCCCAAGCTGCTGTCCGCCGGCGCCGCCGCGGTATTCCCCACCGGGACACCGCTGGACGACCTGGTGCGCGAAATCCGTGCGCTCACCGGCACCCCCGAACCCGCTGCAGAAAAAGAGGAACAGTGCGCGTCGGAGTGATGATCGGCGCCGAGCGGGGCGATATGGCCCGCAAGGTGCACAAGCTGGCGGCCGATATCGAATGGGCCGAATCCGCGGGCCTGGACACCGCATGGATGCCGCAGGTGCCCGACGACTTCGACTGCCTGACCATGGTGTCGCTGATGGCCGCCCACAGCTCACGCATCGAGCTCGGCACCGCGGTGGTGCCGCTGCAGGCCCAGCATCCGATCGCCCTTGCCCGCCAAGCGCTCTCGACGCACGCGGTGTCCGGCGGACGGCTGGCACTGGGCGTGGGACCGTCGCACCACTGGATAATCCGGGACATGCTCGGCCTGCCGTATGACAAACCGGCCGCCTACACCCGCGACTACCTACAGGTGCTCAACGCCGCCATCGCCGGGCCGGGACCGGTTGACGTCGAGAACGATTCGTTCTCGGTGCACAATCCGCTCGCGATCGGGGCCGACACCCCGATGCCGGTGCTGGTCGCCGCGCTGGGGCCGGTGATGCTGCAGATCGCCGGTGAACTCGCCGACGGCACCGTGTTGTGGATGGCCGACGAGCGCGCGATCGGTGACCACATCGCCCCCAAGATCACCAAGGCCGCCGCGGATGCCGGACGCCCCGCACCGCGGATCGTCGCGGGGATCCCGGTATGTCTTTGTGCACCGGCACAAGTCGACGAGGCAAAGGAGCGGGCCAACCGCATCCTGGGCGAGGCCGAGGTGTCGCCGAACTACCAGCGTCTGCTCGAACGCGGCGATGCCCGCGACGTCGGTGATCTCTGTGCGGCCGGTGACTCGGAGGCGATCCTGGCGCGGATGCGCAGCTTCGCCGATGCCGGTGTGACGGATCTGTCGGTGCGGCTGCTGCCGATCGGTGACAACCGCGACGAGCTGGTCGCCTCCAAACGGCGAACCCGCGAGATGATCGCATCGCTGGCAAGGGAATTGCGTTGACCTCTAGCGGGCCGCTGGCCGGGATACGGATCCTCGAGGTCGGCACCATGCTGGCCGGTCCGTATGCGACCATGCTGCTCGCCGACCTCGGCGCCGAGGTCACCAAGATCGAGCCGCCCGGCGGCGAGATCTCACGCGGTGTCGGGGCCACCTACTTCGCCAGCCTCAACCGCAACAAGTCGAGCGTCTGTCTGGACCTCAACTCCGAGGCGGGGCGGCAACGCCTGGGCGAGCTGGTCGCGGAATCCCACGCGCTGCTGGTGAACCTCAAACCGTCGGCCATCCGCCGGCTGGGGCTGACCTACGAGCAGCTGCGCCGGCACAACGAGCGGATCGTTTGCGTCGCGATCACCGGCTTCGGTCTGCACGGCGGCGATGACCCGGCCTTCGACTACGTCGTCCAGGCGGGTTTCGGCATCGCGGCGTTGACCGGTGATCCGGACGGTCCGCCGACGCTGCCGGGTTATTCGTCGGCCGACAATTCCACCGGAATGTGCGCCGCGCTCGGGCTTTTGGCCAAGATCGTCTCCGGCACCGGTGGGCAAGTGGACGTGTCGCTGCGCGACGTCATGCTGTCGCAGCTGAACTACCATGCGTCCGCGTACCTCAACAGCGGTGTCGAGCCGCAGCGCCACCCCTATGGGGCGCACTCGTATTACGTTCCGGCCCAGCTGTTCCCGACGGCCGACGGGTATCTGGCGCTGTTCATCACGCACGACGGTTTCTGGAAATCCTTCGCCAGTGAGGCGGGTATCGGCGGCTTCGAGACGATGGCCGAACGGGTGGCCCGCCGCGATGAGGTGCTGGCGGTCGTCTCGGCGATGCTGGCGACCGACACCGCCGCCGGGTGGGAGCGCCGGCTGCGTCCGCTCGGGGTGCCGGCGGCGGCGGTCAGGACGCTGCCCGAGGCGCTCGACGCGACGCCCGAGGTCATCGTCACCGCGGGGGATTTCCGGCTCGTCGGCAGTCCCATCCACGTGTCGGGTTACCAGCCCGAATACCGGCCGCCGCCGGAGCTGACCGAGGGCTGACCGCGACCGCCGCCGACCGTGAAGTTAGCTTCACGCTCGGGCGCGACCGTGAAATTGGTTTCACGGTCGCGCTCAGGCACGCGGTCCGGTGAGGTGGGACTCGGCGAGCTTGCGGAAGGCTGCGACCAATCGGCTGCGGTCCCCGGCGCGCGTCGCCAGCACGACATGGCAGGGGTCGACGCCTTTCAGCGGCACCGTGGTGATGTCCGGCCGCAGGCTGTTGCCGTGGAATCCCGCCGTGATGGCCACGGCCTGTCCCGAGGCGATGAGTTCGAACTTGTCCTCGAGCGCGTCGATTAACGGGCCGTCGGGTGCCCGCCGTCCGTCGGGTCGCGGGTCGATGCGCCAGAAAGCGCTCCACGCCGGGTCCGAGTTGCGCACGCGGGGCATCGGCTCGTCGGCGATGTCGTCGAGGGTCACGAAATCCCGGCCGGCCAGGCGGTGGTCAACGGGGATCGCCAGCACCCGCGGCTCGTCGTACAGGACCGTCACGTGCAGCCCGTCGGTGGGGAACGGCAGCCGCGTCACCACCGCGTCTACCCGATGGCCGAGCAACGCGTCGAGCGCCTGACCCCAATCCAGGTGTGTGACTTGCACTTCGGCGTCGGGGTGTTCGCGGCGCATCTCGCGCACCGCGGGGGTGACGATCATCCCGGTCGTGTATCCGATCGTGATGCGGCTCGGCTGGGCGGCGGCCCGGGCCTGGGCGGCGGCTTGCGCGGCCGAACGCAGCAGGGCCCTGGCCCGCGGCAGGAACACCTCGCCGGCCTCCGTCAGGGTGGTGCCTTGCGGCGTGCGATCCAGCAGCCGGACGCCGAGCTGGTGCTCGAGCCGGCGAATCTGCCGGCTCAGCGACGGCTGCGCGATCCGCAACGCGCCCGCGGCGCGTCCGAAGTGTCGCTGCTCGGCCACCATCACGAAGTATCCGACCAGCCGCAGATCGAGGTCGATCACCTGCGATGCAGAGTCGGTCATGCGCACAGTGTAACCGTCAAGCACTCCGCCTTGGACCGCGATTTCACAGCTGATGTGCGGTGATGCGCTTTTCGTATCGCGCCATCCGGAATAGGTCTTGGACGTCTGGCCGGTGTGGTCATTGACTGGATGTCGCGACAGTCAACCCAAGCGAAGGGACCACCATGCATGTCTTTGTGACCGGCGCGAGCGGGCACATCGGTTCGGCCGTCGTCGACGAGCTCGTCCAAGCGGGGCATCACGTCACGGGACTCGCCCGCTCCGACGAGTCGGCCGCCGCGCTGGCGACGAAGGGCGTCACGGTGCACCGCGGCGACCTCGACGACCTCGATGGTTTGCGATCCGCCGCCGCGGCGTCCGACGGAGTCATCCACCTCGCCTTCAAACACGACTTCGACGACTTCCTGGGGGCCGCCGAGGCCGACCTGCGCGCCGTGCAGGCCATCGGGGAGGTCCTCGTCGGCTCCGACCGCCCGTTTGTCAGCACCTCGGGCACCCTGCTTCTCTCGCTGCTGGGGCATGGCGGTCTCGGAACCGAACAGGACACGCTGCCCGGCGGGCCGCGGGTCGACTCGGAGAACGCGGTGATCGCTTTGGCCGAACGCGGTGTCCGCTCGTCGGTCGTTCGGTTATCTCCTTTGGTCCATAGCGATCTGGACCGCCATGGATTCACCAGCCACCTGATCGACACCGCGCGCACTACCGGGGCGTCGGGCTACATCGGTGACGGGGCGAACCGCTGGCCCGCGGTCCACACGCTCGACGCCGCGCACCTGTACCGGCTGGCTCTCGAAAAGGCGCCCCCGGGAACGCGATTGCACGGAGTGGCCGACGAAGGGGTGCCGTTCCGCGACATCGCCGCCGTCATCGGCCGTCACCTGGATGTACCGACGGTCAGCATCCCCGCGGAAGAAGCCGGTCATTTCGGCTTCCTTGCCCTCTTCGCGGCGCTGGACAATCCGACGTCGAGTGCGCTGACGCAGAAGGTGCTCGACTGGCAACCCGAAAATGTCGGACTGCTCGAGGATCTCGACGCCGGTCACTACTTCGTCGGGTGAGCGACCCGTGGCTGATTCGGCCGTCGGTGCGGCCCGAGAAGCGATGGGGCCGGTGGGCGCTTGCCTGCCGGTCTCATTCACCAGCCCGCCGCATGTGCGGCTGCTAAGGGAGGCGGTGGGTCGGCTGCAACGGGCCGGATACCGCGCGGTGTGGACCAACGAGGTCATCGGCAAGGACGCGCTGGTGCAACTCGCCGTGCTGCTGAGCGGCAGCGAGCGAACGGTGTTCGGTACCTGCATCGCCAACATCTGGGCCCGGCCGGCTCAGACCATGCATGCCGCGGCCGCCCAACTGGCGCAGGCATATCCGGACCGAATTGTGCTCGGACTCGGGGTCGGCTACCCGGAGCAGGCCGCCAGCGTCGGTCAGGAGTGGGGCAGCCCGCTGGCCACGATGCGCGAGTACCTCGGCCGGATGAACAGCCCGACCTGGCCACCGGCGCCCGACGCGGCGTACGCCCGGATTGTCGCCGCGAACGGACCCGAGATGCTCGCACTGGCGGGCGACCTCGCCGACGGGGCTTTTCCCGCCGGTCTGCCCACGGAGTTCACCGCCCGGGCCCGGCGGGCGCTCGGACCGGACAAGCTTCTGGTCGTCGGACTGTCTGTCGCCCGCGACATCCAGGGCGCGCGGGACGCGGTGTCGGTCCGGCTCGGCGTGCCGTCCTATGCGGCCAGGCTGGCCGAGTTGGGCTACTCGGCGCGCGACCTCGACGAGGTGAGCGATCGCCTGGTCAAGGCCCTGGTCGCGCACGGTGATCCGGCCGGCATCGCTGCCAACGCCCGGGAGCACCTGGCCGCCGGCGCGGACCACGTCACGCTGCTGCCGCCAATCGGCGGTGAGTTCACCGAGGGGATGGCGCACCTCGAAGAGCTGGGCCCGGCGCTATTCGAGGCGTAGTTACGGAGTTTCACCGGCGGGCACCACCGCCGAAACGACCAGCTGCAGATATGGACGGTAGAGATTCACTCCGTCGAGATGGCTGCCGAGCGTGACACCGTCATTGACGGCAAGGATGACGCGGGCCAGCTCATCGGCCGGCATCGCGAGCGACGCTCCCAGTCTCGCAACGTTTTTGGCGATGAATTCGGCCAGTGAGCGGATGGTCTCCAGTCGCTGTGCGGCGAGCCTGTCGCGCGCCGCCGGGCTCCGCAGTAAGAACAACGTGAGTTCGTAGTTGAGCGCGGCACGGTTGGGATCGCTGCTGGCCTGGCTCCACCGGGCGGCGAGTTCGTCGATATCGATGTCGCCGAGCCGACTGAAGGACTGGATGATCTCGGCGAAGCCGTCGAGGAACCGTTGGCGTTGCCGGTCGGTCACCGCAAGGAACAACTCTTCTTTGGCGCCGAAGTGGGAGTAGATCGCGCCGCGGGTGTACCCAGCCGCATCGGCGATGTCCTCGAGGGCGGCGCCGCTGAGGCCTTTGCGCGCGAAGATCTCCTCCGCGGCATCGAGCAACAGGCCGCGGGTGTGCTCGAGGCGTCGTTCCCTCGTCCACCGTTCCGCCACCGGCCCATCCTCCCACATTGCGGCGCACCTGCCGCGGTCCATCGAAATCGCCGGGTGCGCAAAGCTATTGATTACTCACGCTGTCCAATCTCACCGTCCTCGTGACGAAGCCGCGTCTCGACGCCGGCGGCGCGACCCCGAGCCCGCTCAGTGCGATGTCCACCACTTTAATACATCATTGTATATTTCATACATCGATGTATAAGGTGACACCCGTCACAACCAAGCGGATACCGCACTCTCCGCTCCGGTACGACCGTCACCACGATGAGGAGATCGACATGAGCCAAGTCGCCCGACCGGGACAGTGGGTGGAGCGGGACGCAGCGCTGGGCCTTGACCGACCAGACCTCGACGCCTTCAACATGTCCATCTCAACCGACCGCTATACGTCGCGGGAGTACGCGCTGCGGGAGCAAGAGCGCATCTGGATGCGGGTGTGGCAGATCGCCGGCCGGATCGACGAGCTGCCGAATGTGGGTGACTGGAAGCAGTACCGCGTCCTGAACCAATCGTTCGTGATCGTGCGTGGCAAGGACGAGAAGCTACGCGGATTCGTCAACGCCTGCCGGCATCGCGGGAACATCCTGTGCAATGCCGCGGCCGGAAACGCCAAGCGCGGCTTCCTGTGCCAATACCACCTTTGGTCCTACGACCTGGACGGCAAGTTGCGTGGGATGCTGCGGGAGAACTTGGCCGGCCCTATCGACAAGACCGAGAACTCGCTTCTGGAAGTCCCCGTCGACACCTTCGGTGGATTCATCTTCCTCAACCCCGACCCAAATGCCCAGCCGCTCAGCGAATTTCTCGGCCCTGAGGTTATGGAACTGCTCGCCCCCTACCACCTCGACGACATGGTCACCGTGATGAACGTCCGGGAGGCCTTGGACTGCAACTGGAAAGTCGTCATGGACGCCTTCGAAGAGGGCTACCACATCAACGGCATCCACCCGCAACTCCTCAGTGTGCTCGTCATCGACCCGACGACCGCCCGGTACCGGTTCTTTGAGAACCACAGCGTCGCGGTCGCCCCGTTCGAAGTGAAAGGCGCCAGCGCTGAGAAGCAGATCGAGGGCATCCTGAACCTGCCGGACACCTTTCCCTCGACGGTCGCGGTCATCCCCCGCTTCCAGGAACTGGTCGCCGAATACCGTGCGCCGGACGGCTCGGTCGAGTTTCCCGACGGGGTCACCGCGCGCAAGCTGCTTCAGCGGGCCACCCGCGACACCCTGACCGGCATGGGCCTCGACGTCAGCGGCCTCACAGACGACCAGATGAGCGACAACCAGGGCTGGGTGCTTTTCCCCAACTACTTCATGACCGTCCGCGCCGGCGAATGTCACGTCATCATGGCGATGCCTCACCCCGACGGCGACCCGAACCGGTGCGTCTGGCACGTCAGCAGCTACATGTACCTGCCGCCGGAGCATCGCGACGCCTTCAGGGTCCCGCTGACCGAAGTGGACGAACCCGGCAGCTACAAGTACTTCGAAGCGCTGCAACAGGATTACGAGCAGATGCCGCGACAGCAACTCGGCCTGCGCAACAGCAGGCTGGACCACATGTCGCTGGTCAAAGAGGAAGTCGTCATCGCCCACTACCACTCGGTCGTGGACCGCTACATGGCCGATGGCGCCGCAACCACGGAGAGAGTCGAATGAACATAGCAGAGCGCATCGCCCACCATCGCCGAATGGCCGAGGCCTACCGCGACGCCTACCTGCGGCAGGGAGTCCAAAGCGGTGAAGCGTTCGCCGACGCGTGGCAGTTCGCCGAAGACGGCATCTACGTCTCGCCGTACTTCACCGGTGACCAGGTGTTCAAATTCAGTGAGTTCCCCGAGGACACCGCCCGTGCCTCGACCATGGAGGCCAAGGCCTACTCGCTCACCTTCCCGGACTGGAAGCCCGCCGACTTCAAATACTGGCCGGCCGAGAACGGTGTCGTCATGAAGACCCGCTGGGAGGGTCACACCAAGGACGGCGTCCAGATGGGCTTCTACTCATACAGTTTCATCGAGACCAATGACGCGGGTGAGTTGACCCGTTGGGAGACCCACGTCAACGACGAGTACAACGCCTTCTTGGACGTTGCCATCGGAGTGCACGGTCCGTTCCACGGCACCGGAGAGTACGTCGAAGCACTCGAGCGTTGCCTGGCGAAAGCCGGGGTGTCGGTGTGATTGTCTTGCTCGAGGTCGAGGATGTCATCGAATCGCACACCGGCCGGTCGCGCGCGGTGCTGCAGTACTGCACCGTCACGAAACGTCTGGTCGACGAAGCGAAAGAACCCGGCTTCTCGGTGAGTAGTTGGGGGCCGCTGGCGGAACTGGTCGCCGTCGAGGAGTTCCAACGCGTCGGCGCCTTCAAAGAGGTGATGGACTGGCAAGGCTATGTCGAATTCCTGACCGCCTGGGCCACGTCGTCGAAGTGGGAGTGCTCGTTCAAGAACATCACCGAGTCCGGGGGCCGTGTGTTCCTCGAACTCGAGGAACGCAGCGAAGTAGGCGATTTCAGCAGCGTCGTCAACTCGCTGTCGGTATACGAGTTCACCGCCGACGACAAAATTCGCCGCATCGACCTTTACCTGCAGATGACGCCCCCGCAGCCGGAGATGTTCAAAAGCTTTGAGGGAGTGGAACCGCCGCAGTGAAGGCCGACGACATCGACACGAGGGACTTCTTCACCGACAACGAGTTGCTCGCCGAGCCATACGGCTATCTCGCGGCCATGCGAGAGGAATGCCCGCTGCGCCGCGAGCCTCACCACGGCGTGGTGATGGTCACCGGATACGACGAGGGTGTAGCGATCTACAACGACACCAAGAGGTTCTCGTCGTGCATCTCGGTGACGGGCCCGTTCCCCGGATTCCCCGTGGCACTCGACGATCGTGGCGACGACGACATCACCGAGCTGATCGCGGCGCGGCGTTCAGAGCTGCCGTTCAACGACCAGTTGCCCACCTTCGATCCGCCGGCGCACACCGCGCACCGGGCGCTGCTGTCGCGGATGATCACCCCCAAGCGGCTCAAGGAAAACGAAGAATTCATGTGGCGCCTCGCCGACCGCCAGTTGGACGCCGCACTCGGCGGTGACCGGTGTGAGTTCATCGGGGAATTCGCTTCCCCGTTCGCGATGCTGGTGATCGCGGACCTGCTGGGTGTGCCCGAGTCGGATCACGAGGAATTCCGTGCCGCGCTGCTCAGCGAGGCGGGCACCATCGGCAGCAGCGAGGGCGACACGATGCGTCATTCGCCGCTGGAGTACCTCTACGACAAGTTCACGGCCTACATCGAGGACCGGCGGCGAAACCCGCGCGGGGACGTGCTGACCGGAGTCGCATCAGCCACGTTCCCCGACGGCAGCACGCCGGATGTGATAGACGCGGTGCGCGTGGCGGCGAATCTTTTTGCCGCGGGCCAAGAGACGACGGTGCGCTTGCTCAGCGCCGCCGTGATGATGCTGGCCGAGAGTCCACGCCTGCAAAGCAGCTTGCGTGCCAACCGCGAACTCATTCCCGACTTCATCGAGGAGGCCCTGCGCTACGAGAGCCCGGTGCGCGGCGACTTCCGCTTGTCCAAGTGCCCGGTGACCGTTGGCGGGGTCGAACTTCCCGCGGGCACTACCGTGATGCTCGTCAACGCGGCACTCAACCGCGATCCGCGCAAATTCCCCGAGCCCGATGTGTTCGACATCCACCGCGCAAACGCGCGCAGCCATATCGCGTTCGGCCGGGGTCCGCATGCCTGTCCGGGGGCGCCGCTGGCACGCACCGAGGCGCGGGTGAGCGTTGAGCGGCTTCTTGCCCGCACCAACGATATTCGGATCGACGAAGAGAAGCACGGCCCCCCGGGTGACCGCCGCTACCGGTATCTGCCCACGTTCATCTTGCGGGGACTCACCCGGCTACACATCCGATTCGAGTAGCGAGATGGCATTTTCGGGAACCACCGCGATCGTGACGGGTGGCGCTATGGGACTGGGCCTGGCCATCACCGAGGCCCTCACCGCCCGCGGCACCAAGGTCGCTATCTTCGACATTGCCGCCGAGCCGGTGCAGGCGCAGGTGGCTCGGCTGAACGAAAATGGTGCCGCCGTCACCGGCCACGTGGTCGACGTGTCCGATCGCGCCCAGGTCGAGTCCGCCGTGTCCAAGGTGCGGGCCGAACTCGGCCCGGTCCTGATGTTGGTGAACAACGCCGGCATCGAGCAGTTCGGCAAGTTCACCGAGATCACGGACGAACAGTGGGATCGGGTCATGGCCGTCAATCTGCGTGGCCCGTTCATCTGCACGCAGGCCGTGTTGCCGGACATGCTCGATGCCCGGTGGGGCCGCATCGTCAACATCTCATCCTCCAGCGCCCAGGGTGGTCAGGCGCGGATGGCCGCCTACGTCAGCTCCAAGGCCGGTGTGATCGGCCTGACCAAGAGTCTGGCGCTGGAACTGGGCCCGAAAGGAATCACGGTCAACACCATCCCGCCCGGCATGGTGGTGACGCCGATGCTCGAGAAGGCGATCGCGGAAGGCAGGTTCACCGCCAGCTTGGAGCACTTCGCGAGCATCACACCGGTGCGCCGGGCCGGCCGCCCGGAGGATATCGCCAACGCGGCGATATTTCTGTGCCAAGACGAATCGTCCTACATCACCGGCCAAGTCATCGGCGTCAACGGAGGGCGGAGAACATGAGCGACGAAAGCGCGGCGCGGCAGACCCTGGCTCCACTGGCCGCCGATCAGTGGGGCGATGCCGAGTACGCGGCTTTCGGTGTCCTGCTGGGGATCCCGGGCGAGAAGGTGCCCCGCGCCGGTTCGGGGCACACCCTGGACCCGTTGAAGTTCGACATCATCGGCGTGCTTGCCCGCCACCCCGGGCTGGCGCAAGCATTCTTGACCTTCAACGGTTTCCTGTTGCGGCGCGGCGAGCTGTCGCCGCGTCTGCGTGAGTTGGCGATCTTGCGCGTCGCCCACATCCGCCGTTCGGCCTTCTTCTGGGGTGAGCACACCAGATTGGCCGTGGACAGCGGCGTGCCGGAGCAGGACATCGCGAGGCTCGCCGGTGGCAATGAGGGGTTCTCCGGCGCCGACCTGCTCACCCTGGAAGCGACCGACGAAATGCTCGCCGACGGGCGGGTGGACGGCGGGACCTGGGAGCGGCTGGTCGCATCGCTCGATACTCACGCCGCGATGGAACTGATCTTCGTCGTCGGCACGTACACCATGTTGGCCATGGCATTTCAGACCTGGGGGCTTGCGCCTCCCCCCGGTAGCGCGCCGTTGCCCCGAACCTGAAAGGCCGCCGCCGCGCGAGTGTGCAGCTGGCCGCACACTCGGCCGAATGTGAAACTGGCCGCACACTCGACGCCAACTGGCCAGCGCTAAGTCCGGCCGGCCAGCTGCTTCTGCTGATAGAGCCGCGCCCATTCGGCGCGCGACCGGATGGACACGTCCACGTCAACGGCGTTCGCGCGCAGCGCTTTCACGGTCGCTTGGTCGCGAGGAGTCCGCGCAAACGGGTCCCAGCCGAAGAACCGGCAGGCGTTGCCCCAGGTGATCTTGTTGATGTCGGAATCGTCGGCACCGGCGGCATTCAGCTCGGCCAGCACCCGCTCGGGCGCGTCCGGCCAGAAGCAGTCGGAGTGCGGATAGTCGCATTCCCAGGCGATGATGTCGATACCGATCTCGTGCCGCAGCTTCAACGACGTCTTGTCGGTGACGTAGCAGGCCAACGAGTGTTCGCGGAACACCTCGCTGGGCAACTTGTCCCCGAAATCGCGGCGCAGCCACTTCTGGTTGGTGTAGTGGCGGTCGCTGCGGTCCAGATAGAACGGGATCCAGCCGATGCCGCCTTCGGAGAACGCGAACTTCAGCTCGGGGTAGCCGCGCATGGCGGGACCCCACAGCAGGTCCTGCGCGCACATCGCCGAGACCTGGGTGGCCAGGATGATCAGGTTGTCGATCGGCGCGTCCGGGGCCATGCTGATCGCCCCGAAGCCGGTGCCGATGTGCAGACACATCACCACGTTCTGCTCGGAGAGCGTGCGGAAGACCGGGCCCCAGTAGTCGTCGTCGTGGTAGCTCGGAAGCCCTTCCAAATGAGGGAGTTCCGGCATGGTGACCGCCCGGCAGCCCTTGGCCGCCACCCGGCGGATCTCGGCGCACATGGCCTCCGGGTTCCATGTGGGCAGGATCGCGATCGGAATGAAGCGGTCGGGGTAGGAGCCGGCCCACTCGTCGATGTGCCAGTCGTTGTAGGCCGACACCATCACCAACGTCGTCTCCTCGCGGTGCATGTTGAGGTGACGCGCGGAGAAACCGGTGAAGGTCGGGAAGCACATCGACGCCAGGATGCCGTTGCGGTTCATGTCGCGAACGCGCTCATGGACGTCGTAGACGCCGGGACGCATCTCGGCGAAACCGGCCGGGTCACGGCCCCATTCGTCGGCCGGCCACGACACCACGGCGTTGAGCCCGCTTACGCCCTGCGGCCGGCCCTGATACATCCACTGGTCGACGCCCTTCTCGTCGACCACGACGATCGGGGCCTCGTCGCGGTATCTGGCGGGGACGTGCCGCAGGAACATGTCGGGCGGCTCGACCACATGGTCGTCGATGCTCACCAGGATCAGGTCATCGACATTCATGAGGCTGAGCGGCTCTGCTCGCTGGTCGTCTCGAGCAATCGGGGGATGGGCGCGGGATCCAGCAGCAACGCATCGGACATGTGCAGCCGGCCGGCGTTGGCCATCATGTTGTCCAGGATGGCCTGCAGGTCGTCACCCTCGAGCTCGTAGAGGGCGACGTACGGCCCGTTCCCGTCGACCGGGCGAAGCCGGCGCGCCGCGACGATACCGTCGAACGTCAGCAGTTGCGGTATGTGTATTTCGTCGTACCAGGTGTTGTACTCATCCTCGCGATCCGGCGAACTGGGCCGGCTCTCGACGTACATGATGCCCTTGGCCATCGCCGCCACCTCTCTTCGGGCTGCTACTCGTAGCGCACCGTGACCGAATCCGTGTCCGGCACGCCCTGGCAGGTCAAAATGTAGCCCTCGGCGACCTCGTCGTCGTCCAGCGCGTCGTTGACCCGCATGGTCGCGTGGCCCTCTTCGAGCTTGGCCATGCACGTGCCGCAGTTGCCTGCCTCGCAACTGAACGGCGGCTCCAGACCGGCGCGCCGCGCGCTCTGCAAGAGCGTCTCGCCGGGGACCATCGGCACCGAGACCTTCTTGCGGTCCAAGTGGATGGTCACCGTCCCCGCCCCGGAGCCGTTTGACGGATCTGTCACCCGTGGGGTCTCCTCGATGCTTCTGGTGACCGTCACTGCCACCGCCCTCCCGTACTTGCATTCTTCACTATAGAGAATACTATTCTCACAGAGCGATAGGATCTTCTCAAGCTTGCGCGGATGTCAGGTCGGCCCGGCCTGTCAGGGAAGGACGGGACGTGACCGAGCCGGCTGCGGTCGTGTTCGAGGACCAGCGATTCGGCCTGGCTCAGCTCGACGCGCTGGCCGACGGCTGGGCCGCGAGCCTGGCAAAACGCGGCGTCGCCCCGGGGCAACGGGTCGCGGTGATGGCGTCGAACCGGCCGGAATTCGTCGCCGCGGTGCTGGGCATCTGGAGGCTGTCGGCAACGGCGGTCCTGCTCAGTCCGGCATGGAAGCACGGCGAGGTCGACCACGCGCTCGCGCTGACCGAACCCGCCCACGCCGTCGGTGACCATCCGGTGCTGGCCGGGGCGATGCCGATGCTGCACCTCGACGAGCCGGTCGCACCCGGAAAGCCGTTGTTCGGGACGCCGCCGCCCCGGTCCGACGCGGTGCTGGTGTTCAGTTCCGGCACCACCGGGCTGCCGAAGGCCGTCCGGCACACCCACGCGGCGCTCGATGAGGCGGTGCGGCACTGGCGCGAAGCGTTGCGGCTGACGCCGCGCGATCGGATTCAAGTCGCCACTCCACCGTCACACATCCTCGGGCTGCTCAACATCCTCACCGCGCTGCGTACCGGGGCGTGGGTGCGGCTGCATGCCCGGTTCGAGGTCGACCGGATGCTGCATCACATCGAAACCGACCGCATCACAGTGGAAATGGCGGTCGCACCCATCGCACTGGCGATCGCCTCGCATCCCGCGCTCGAGTCCTATGACCTGTCCTCCCTGCGCTACTTCATGTGGGCGGCCACGCCGGTCAGGCCCGAGGTTGCGCAGACCGTGACCCGGCGCACCGGTGTCGGCTGGGTCCCGGCCTACGGAACCACGGAACTGCCTGTCATCGCCTGCAATCCGATCGAGGGCGCACGGCTGGACGCCGTCGGGCGCCCCGTGCCGGGCGTGCAGGTGCGGGTGGTCTCACTGGAGACGGGGGAGCCGGCCGGCCCGGGCGAAGCCGGTGAGATCCAGGCCCGGTCGGCGTCGCTGATGGCCGGTTACCTGCCGGCCGACGCCACCGCCGAGGTGATGCACGACGGGTGGTACCGGACGGGCGACGTCGGCTGGCTCGACGCCGACGGCTGGCTGCGGATCACCGACCGACTCAAAGAGATGATCAAAGTGCGCGGGTTCCAGGTCGCGCCGGCCGAAATCGAGACCGTGCTGCACGGCCATCCGGCCGTCAAAGACTGCGCGGTGTTCGGCGTACCCGACGGCATCAACGGGGAAGCGGTGGTCGCCGCGGTCGCGACCCGCGCACCCGTCGATCCCGGCGAGCTCGCCGCCCGGGTCGATCAGCGGCTGGCTTCCTACAAACGCCTGAGCCGCGTCGTGTTCGTCCCCGACATTCCCCGCCTGCCGTCGGGCAAGGTGCTGCGCCGAGTTCTGAAGGAGCGCTATGGATGTACGTCTGACAGCTGAACAGCAGCAACTGCGCGACGCGGCCGCCAAGCTCGCCGACGACCTCGGACCCTCGGCGGTCCAGGACCTCGACGATCGGAGCCGGATTGCGCGTCTGGACAAGCAGATTGCGGCGACGGGGTGGCGATCGCTGCGCTCCGACGGGGCTTCGGGTGTCGAAGTGGCCGTCGTCGCCGAGGAATTCGGGCGCCGGCTGGTCGACACCCCGTTTCTGGGTCCGGTGCTCGCCGACGACCTGGCCCGCCACGTCGGCGCCACCGGCGCGGGTGCGACGATCTCGGTCGACGGCCGCGCCATCGACGCGCGGGGCGCCCAGCGGGCGCTGAGTCTCTCCGAGGGCCAGGTCCTGGCCGCCGACGTGCTGGACTCGAGGGTCGGCGTGGATTTGACCCGCACGGAGGCGAACGTCGCGGGAACGCCGGTGGCGCTGGGCGACGTGTCCGCCGACGTCGCGGCGCAGTGGCGGGCGCTCGCGCTGGTCGCCACGACGGCGGACCTGGTGGGGATCGCCAGGGGAGCGCACGCGGTCGCCTGCGACTACGCCAAGATCCGCGAGCAATACGGCAAGCCGATCGGGTCCTACCAGGCCATCGCCCACCTGCTCGCCGAAAGCCTTGCGCTGATTGAAGGTTCGATCAGCGTATCGCGGCATGCCGCCTGGGCGGTCGACGAGCTGCCCCCCGCCGCGGCAATCCGGGCCGCGCAGGTCGCGAAGATCTACTGCGCGCGCGCCACCCGCACCGTCTGTGAAACGGCCATTCAGGTGCACGGCGGCATCGGCAACACCTGGGACTGCCTGGCGCACGTGTACCTGCGGCGCGCCCTGATATCGACCGAGCTGTGGCCCGTCGCGTTGAAGGAGATCGATCTTGGACTTTCGTGACTCGCCGGAGGAAGCGGCCTTCCGCAAGCGGCTGTCGTCGTGGCTCTCCGTGCACGCAAGGGAATTCGCGGGATCCGGGGACGAGTACTGGGCCCGTCAGGCGGAGTGGCACCGGGCCCTGTACCGGGAGGGCTTCTTCGGGCTGTCGTTTCCCCGTGAATACGGCGGGCAGGAGCTGCCGCCGGTGTATGACGTCATCGTCGATGAGGAGCTCGCACGAGCCGGCGCCCCGCCGCGCCCCAGCGTGGGCTACCTGATCTACGGGATCGGTCGGCACGCCAACGACGAAGTGCGGCAACGTTTCCTGCCCGGGATCATCAACGGCACCGAACGATGGTGCCAGGGCTTCAGCGAGCCCGGAGCCGGTTCGGACCTGGCCTCGCTGACCACCACCGCCCGCCTCGCGGGTGACACCTACGTGGTGAACGGGCACAAGATCTGGACCAGCTACTCCGATGTCGCGGACTGGTGCCTGTTGCTGGCGCGCACCGACCCGGAGGCCAAACGCCACCGCGGCCTGTCGGCGTTCGTGCTGGACATGAAACAGCCCGGCGTGCAACAGCGCCCGCTTCGCATGATCAACGGCGTGACCAACGAATTCGGTCAGGTGTTCTTCGACGACGCGAAGATACCGGCGGACCGGATGGTCGGTGCGCCCGGCGACGGCTGGGCGGTCGCGATGACCGTCGTCGGGCACGAACGCGAACCCTCGACGCTGGGCTACGCCGCCCGATACGGCAAGCTGGTCCGAAACCTCTACGCCCGCAGCCGAAATTCTGGGGGCCCGGCTCCCGAAGAGCTCGCGTGGGCGGCGGTCCAGTCGGAGATGTTGACCCATCACGTGCGGCGACGGCTGTCCGAACAGCTCGACGGCGTCTCGCACGGGCCGGAGGGGTCCCTCGACAAGCTGCTGATGACGTGGGTGGAGCAATCGGTCGGACACGCCGCGCTGGCGGTCACCGGCACGGGCGATCCGGACCTGCTCAGCGCCTACCTGTACAGCCGCGCGCAGAGTGTGATGGGCGGGACATCACAGATACAAAAGAACATCATCGCTTCACGCATCTTGGGATTGTCGGAGTGATCGCGAACGCGGGCGAAGCCCGGGTGAAGCGGGTCACGACCATAGAAGGAGTCTGACGTGTACGACATGCCTGCCGAAATCGACGTCCAAGCCGACGGTCCGCTGCGGATCATCACCTTGAACCGGCCGGAGTCGCTCAACTCGGTCAACGACGACCTGCACGTCGGGCTCGCGCGACTGTGGCAGCGGTTGACCGACGACCCGACGGCCCGCGCCGCGGTGATCACCGGCGCCGGCAGGGCGTTTTCGGCCGGCGGCGATTTCTCCTACCTCAAGGAACTGTCGGCCGATGCCGAGCTGCGCGCCAAGACGATCCGGGACGGGCGCGAGATCGTCCTGGGCATGGCGCGCTGCCGAATCCCCGTGGTGGCCGCGGTGAACGGCCCGGCGGTCGGCCTGGGCTGCAGCCTGGTGGCGCTGAGCGACATCGTCTACATCGCCGAGGAGGCCTACCTCGCCGACCCGCACGTGCAGGTGGGGTTGGTGGCCGCCGACGGCGGCCCCCTGACCTGGCCGCTGCACATCAGCCTGCTGCTGGCCAAGGAGTTCGCGTTGACCGGCACCCGCATCAGCGCACAGCGCGCCGTCGAGCTGGGGCTGGCCAACCACGTGGCGTCCGATCCGCTCGCGGAGGCAATCGCCTGTGCCAAGAAGATTTTGGGGCTGCCCCAGCAGGCGGTCGAAAGCACCAAGCGGGTGCTCAACATCCACCTGGAGCGGGCGGTGCTGGCCAGCCTGGACTATGCCCTCTCGGCTGAACAGCAGTCGTTCACCACCGACGACTTCCGGTCGATCGTGACCAAGCTGGCAGGCGGCAAGAACTGATCCGCTCTGCTCGCGACGCGACCGTAACGTCAGGGAGATTTTTCGCCGATTTTTCGCCATGGCGTTACGCCCGCGGTCAGTCGGTCAGTCGTGCAATCGAAGGAACGCACGCATGACGCGGTCGAACTTCCCCCGCTCTTCGATGAAGGGCATGTGGGCGGTCGACTCGAACAGCTCGAACCGCGAGCCGGCAATGCGCTGGTGCATGTCCCACATGTGCTCGGGCACGCACTCGTCGAACCTGCCGGCCAGGATGAGGGTGGGCAGCCGGATTTCGGCCAACCGGTCGAACACGTCCCAGTCGCGGATGGTCCCGACGATGCGAAAGTCACTCGGCCCGAACATCGTCTCGAAGATGTCGGTGCCCATCTCGGCGAAGGCCGCCAAAAGCTCTGGCGGCCAAGGACGTAGGCGACACAGGTAGGTTTCGTTCCAGGTGCGGATCGCGGCCTGGTATTCGGCCGTGTACGTCGTGCCCGCGGCCTCGTGGCGTTCGATGGCCGACTGGGTGGCCGGATCGAGCCCGGATTTGAGCCGGGCGACCATCTCCGCGAACTGCGGTATGGACGCGATGCTGTTCGAGATGGTGAGGCTGGCGGCGCCGGACGGCACGTCGAGCGCGTACTGCTGCGCCAGCATCCCACCCCACGAATTACCGAAGATGTGAAAGCGGTTGAGTCCCAGCCCCTGCACCACGGACCGCATCTCGGCCACCGACCGCTGCATGGTCCACAACTCGCGGTCGGATGGGCGGTCGGACTTGCCGCAGCCCAGCTGATCCCAATAGACGACTTCGCGCTCGTCGGCCAACCGTTCCAGCGAACGCAAGTAGGTATGGGGTAGGCCGGGCCCGCCATGCACCACCAGAAGCGGAAGGCCCGCTCCGCCTCCGACGCGCGTGAACCACACGTTGCCGCCCGGGACGGCGACCATTCCCTCCACTGCGGACGACGCCTCCTCGCTTGGTGAGCAGACGCAAAGTCGCAGCCCGCGATGCCGGTATATGCGATTTTGCGTCTGCTCGCCAGGGCACCGCTCCTTGCAACGCCGACTCTCAGAATGAGAGAATAGTGTTCTCATGTGTCGCGGGGGTCGTCGAGCGCCCGCGACGCGCTCGCCGAACTGGAGAAGACCGTGCCTGAAGCCGTCATCGTGTCCGCCCTGCGCACCCCCATCGGCACGGCCCGCAAGGGCACGCTGCGCGACACCAGTGCCTTCGACCTCGCGCACCATGTGGTCTCCGAAACGGCGAAGGACCTGGACTCCGCGCAGGTCGACGACGTGATCCTCGGCGAAGGGCTCTACGGCGGCGGCGTGATCGCGCGCCACGCCGCTATCACGGCCGGCCTGACCCAGGTTCCCGGCCTGGCCAACAATCGCCACTGCGCGGCCGGCCAGGCGGCGGTGCAGAGTGCCGCGGCGAGCGTTCGCGCCGGGATGGACCGCCTCGTCATCGCCGGTGGCGTGAACTCCGCGTCCACGTCCCCGCGGTCTCGGATACAGGTGGACGGCGAATGGATCGACTGGTTCCCCCCCACCC
>NZ_LQOU01000022.1 GCF_002102155.1 Mycobacterium europaeum | reverse complement strand
ACGGCGTTGGTACCCGGTATGAAATGGGGTGGAGGCCCACGTGGTTCTGTCTTGCCTGGTCAGACGTACTAGGCATACGGTGCGACCGTCCGGAACAGGGGCCTTCGGGGAACACGTATGGGCAGGCCGTTCTTGCTCGATGGGCTGCGAGCCCGTGTTAGTAGTTGGCCGCCCCTGCGACTTGTCCGGCTGCGCTGCGAGCGCGTATCCGTAGGTGTCGTTCCGTCCCAGCGGTTCCCCGGCCAAGTGATCAGCACGGAAGGGAGAACCAGGCGGTGGTCAGATATGTCGGCATGGATGTGCACCGCGAGTTCGCGCAGCTGGCGGTGGTCGAGGACGGGATCCTCCGCGACGAAGGCAAGATCGGAGTGACGCCAGAAGCATTGCGGGCGTGGGCGTCTGAACTACGCCCGGATGATGAGGTGGCGTTGGAGGCCACCGGAAACAGCGATGCGATCGCTACTCTGCTCACACCGCTGGTGGCCCGTGTGGTGGTGTCGAACCCGTCGAAGACGCGGGCGATCGCCGAGGCGAAGGTGAAAACCGACAAGGTCGATGCGCGGATCTTGGCGCAGTTGCTGGCAGCGGATTTTCTGCCACCGGTGTGGCTGCCCGACGATCGGACCCGCAGTCTGCGCCGGCAGGTGATGCGTCGTGCTCACGTGGTGCGTCAACGGACTCGGCTGAAGAATCAGGTGCACGCGATCCTGGCCCGTAACCTCGCACCGACGCCGCCGGTGTCGGATTTGTTTGGCAAGACCGGTCGGCACTGGCTCTCGCGTCAGCCGTTACCTGCCGATGAACGCGCCAGCGTGCAGGCGTTGTTGCGTCAGTTGGACTTTCACGCCCATGAACTCGCTTTGGTCGATAGAGAGCTGGCCCAAGAAGCGCTCACCGATCCGATGGTGGCCCGGTTGATGACCATCCCTGGTGTCGATGCGATCGCCGGCATCTCCATTGTGGCCGCGGTCGGCGACTTCTCTCGGTTCGACGATCCCGACAAGTTAGTGGCCTATATCGGGCTCAACCCGAAGGTGCGCCAGTCCGGGAATTCCGCGCCGGTGCACGGTCGGATCAGCAAAGCCGGCCGCGCCCATGTGCGTGGTGTGCTGGTGGAGGCGGCCTGGTCGGCCAGTCGCGCACCAGGGCCCTTGCGTGCGTTCTATCAGCGCATCAAATCCCGACGCGGATTTCAGACCGCGATCGTGGCCACCGCCCGCAAGATGACGGTGCTCGCATGGCATTTGGTGACCAAGGACCAGGACTACGCCTTCGCTCGACCAGGGCTGGTCACCCACAAGCGCCGAAAGCTCGAACTGGCCGCCGGGGCGCCGTCACGCCGCGGCAACTACCGCCAGCCCGGCGCGGCCTATAACAGCAAGCACCGCCGCGACGAAGAGAACGCGGTCGTCGAACAGGCCGAACGTGCCTACGAAGTCCTCGTCGCCCACTGGCAACCCCGCAAACCCGCCACCAATCACCGCTCACCTTGACGATTTCATCCGT
>NZ_LQOU01000021.1 GCF_002102155.1 Mycobacterium europaeum | reverse complement strand
TATGCCTAGTACGTCTGACCAGGCAAGACAGAACCACGTGGGCCTCCACCCCATTTCATACCGGGTACCAACGCCATGGAGTCGATCAACGCCCGCTACCGGCGCGCGATTCGCGCCCGCGGGCATTTCCCTACCGACCAAGCTGCCCTGAAATGCCTGTATCTCGTTACCCGATCACTAGATCCGACCGGGCGAGGTAGGGCACGATGGGCAATGAGGTGGAAGCCCGCACTCAACGCGTTCGCAATCACCTTCAACGGCCGGATCACCCCGACCGGCAACTAACAAATGCCAAGGTCGGATCCACCGTTAATCAGACAGCCCCGCAAACGGTCGGAGGGGTGCCTGCGGCCACGAAGGACGAGTCGAAAGCCGCCTGTGAAGCTCAGTTTTAGTCGTTGAGCCGGTAGACGGCGTGGGCGATGTAGGTGGTTTTGACGGCGCCGCCGGGGGTTGTTTCGATTTTCATGAGTGCGTGGATGCGGACGCGGTCGCCGACGGCCAGGCCCCGGGAGTTCCGTGAGGGGGCTGTTCGGATCGTGCGGGAGACGGGTAAGTCGATCGCCGCGGTGGCGCGGGACCTTGGGGTCCATGAGGGCACTCTGGGCAATTGGGTTGCCCGGGACCGTGAGGCCCGCGAGGGCCGCGGGGAGTTGACCCGCGACGACGTTGAGGAGCTCAAACGCCTGCGCAGCGAGAACGCTGAGCTGCGGATGGAGCGTGATGTCCTCAAGCGATCAGTGGTCCTGTGGGTGTTATCCCGACATCGGGATAACACCCACTATGCCGAGCACCGGATTATGCCGAGGACGCCGCTGAATCGTCTGCGCGGTAAGGGATCTGTGTCCATGCACTCGGCATAATCAAAGCGCCTCGAGGAACGCGAGCAGGGTGTCGGGGGGTCGGTATCGGCCCGGGGTCGCATGGACGGGGGTGGTGCGAGCGAGGGCGCGTTCTTTCAGGCGGAGATCTGCGTGCAGATAGATCTGGACCGTGTCTGTTTTCTCGTGGCCGAGCCAGAGCGCGATCACTGATGTGTCCACGCCTGCGCGCAATAGGGTCATGGCCGTCGAGTGGCGCAGGACGTGCGGGGTGATCGTTTTGGCATCGATGGAGGGGCAGCGCTGCCGCGCCGTGATCGCGTGGTTGGTGACGAGCAGCGCGACCGCGTCACGACTGAGCGGTCGACCGCGGCTGGTCGGGAACAACGGATCCTCGGGTCGGCCTCGTCGTTCGGCCAGCCAGCCCCGCAGCACCGCGACCGTCTCGGCAGTGAGCGGCGTGCAGCGCTGTTTACGTCCCTTGCCGACACAGCGCACGTGGGCCCCCGCTCCGAGATGGACGTCTCCGCAGCACAGCCCGGTCAACTCGGAGACCCGCAGCCCGGTCTGGACCGCGACCAGCAGCAGCGCGTGGTCGCGACGGCCTATCCACCGGCTGGTGTCCGGAGCGGCGAGTAGCGCGTCGATTTCCTGGTCGTTGAGGAAGGACACGACAGCACGGTTGCAGCGTTTGGGTGGGATGGCCAGCACCCGAGCGATGAGCGCGGCGTGCTCGGGGTGTTGCAGTGCGGCGAATCGGAATAGCGAGTGGATCGCGGCCAGGCGGGTGTTGCGGCTGCGCACGCTGTTGGCGCGCTGGTATTCGAGGTGGTCGAGGAACGCGCCGATCAGCGGGGCGTCGAGGTCCTCGATCTGCATTCGGGCCGGCGGTGTGCCGGTGCGCTCCGCGACGAAACCGAGCAGCAGCCGCAGTGTGTCGCGGTAGGAGGCGACGGTGTGTGGGCTGGCGTTCTTCTGCCGGGCGAGGCGTTCGGTGAAGAAGGCCTGCAGGGTCGGGGCGAGCGCGGTCATGAGGTCGCTCCGGCGTGGCGCTGCATCCGGTCGGCGGCGAGGGCGAGCAGTTCTGGCGCGGCCGAGAGGTACCAGTAGGTGTGCCGTGGGTCGGTGTGGCCGAGGTAGGTAGACAGCAGCGGCAGCCGTGCCTGCACGTCGGCATCATCGCGATACCAGTCGAGCAAAGTGTTTACCGCGAAGGTGTGTCTGTTATGGGGAATTCCCCATAACAGACATTATGCGGACGGCCGGGTTATGTGCCCTGCCATGGTGATTCGGCTGGTGGGGACGGTACCGGTGGTGGTTTCGTCTACATAATCCTGGCGGCTGTCGGAGTCAGCGTCCCAGTGTGTCGAGCCAGCCGATAAGGGAGGTGTCCGAGGTCCAGTCCGGCAATGCGTCGGGGGTGAGTGGCTCGTAGGCGTTTTCGATCGCTTTGCGTTTGGTTTCGGCGTCTGCGCGAGCGTAGATCTCGGTGGTGGATACGTCGGCGTGGCCGAGCAGGTCGCGGATGTAGATCAGGTTGACGCCGGCCTGGATCAGGTGCATCGCTTTGCTGCGCCGCAGGGTGTGTGGTGTGACCGGCAGTCCGAGGGCCCAGCTGGGATCGCGTTTGCGCACGGCTCGCACGTGGCGGGTCAGGAGCTTGGCGACGCCGGACCGAGTCATCCTGGAGTGGTTGGGTCCGTGGAACAGTGGGTCGGTGTCGGCGCCGAGGCCGGGGTGCGGGTCGCGGTGCTCGAGGTAGTCGGTGACGAGCCGGGCGGTGGGGCCCATCAGGGGCAGGTAGCGGATCTTGGATCCCTTGCCGCGGATCGTCACTGTCATCGAGTCGGAGCCGCGGATGTCGGCGACGTTGAGGTCGCAGAGCTCTTGGACGCGGGCGGCGGTGTCGTAGGCCAATGCGAGTAGAACGGTGTCCCGGATAGCGCGTGCACTGGCTGTGCCGGGCTGGGCGAGCAGTATCTTGATCTCGTCGCCGGTCAGGTGCCCCAGGTTGGGGGCCGGGGTGTTTTTGTGCCGGATCGCCAGGACTTGGGTGAGCTGGTCGAGGCGGTCGGGTTGTTCGATGGCGGTGTAGCGGCAAAACGACTTGATCACCGCGAGACGCTGGTTGCGGGTGGTTGTCGAGCAGCCCCGTTCGGCCTGCAGCCAGTTCAGGAACCGCAGGACCCGTGGCCGGTCGATGTCGGCCAGGCGCAGTTTCTCGGGCGGGATGTGTTCTGCGTCTTTGAACCAGGTCAGCAGCAGCTTCATCGCGTCCCGGTAGGAGGCCACGGTCGCCGGCGAGGCGGCGCGTTCGCCGGCCAGGTGATCGGTGAAGAACTTCGCCAGCCAGCGCCCGGCCAAATCCGGGGGCGGGGCAGGCCGCGGGCTCACGGCTGCTCCTCGGGTGGGGCGGGGATGACGTAGCCGAACCGGAGTTGGGCTTTGGCCATCACGTCGGGGTAGGCGTCGGCGGTCAACCTCAGGTAGTACTGGGTGCCGCGAAGGTCGGCGTGGCCCATGTAGCAGGCCAGGTAGGGCAGCATCACGGTCAGGTCCGCGTTATCTGCGGCCCAGCGCCGCAGGTTGGTCACGGCGAAGCCATGGCGCAGCGAGTGCGGGTGCGGTCCGCCGGTGAAGTGGGCGATGCCGGCGTCGGCCAGGTAGCTGCGGAACCGCACGTATATCGTCGCCTGGTTGATCGGCCTGCCCGCGGCCCTGCTGTAGAACACGTAGTCGCTGTGCTCGGGGGCTGGATGAGCAGCCGCGGTGTAGCCCTGCAAGGCAGCGGTGAGCCGACCGGTGATCGGAATCCTCCGGCCCGCACCGTTTTTCGTGTCGCGGATGTGTAGCGTCGCGGCGCTTGTGTCCACGTCCGACAACCGCAGGTGGAGCGCCTCGGAAACCCTCAGGCCGGCGCCGTACAACATCCGGAACAGGACCGGGTCGACCAGCGCCTTGTTCGAGTAGGCCGACATGGGCTGGGTGTCGATCGCGGCGAACAAGCGGCGCACCTCGTCGTCGGTGAGCACATACGGCGGCTGGTGGCGCACACGGACCCGAGTTGTCGCGGCTGGGATGTAGGCGTGCCAGCCGACGCCTTGGGCGTGCTCAACCAGTTGGCGCAGCGCCAACTGGTTGCGTCGGATCGTGGAGGACCGCAGGTGAGGGCCATAGAGGAACCCCTCGACCGCTTCTTTGGTGATCGACCCATCCGGGTAGCCCTCCCGCCGGCAGTGCTCGGTGAACTGGCGCAGCACCCGTTCCTGGATGTTGAACCGGTACCCGCCGGCGTGGCGAACAGCGACCAGATCGGCGACCAGGTCCGGCAGCGTCGTGTCAGGCACCGCGCTCACCCGCCCCGGCCCGTTCGAGGACGTCCTCGACGTCCAATGCGCAACACCGCAGCCGTTCGACGTCGAACCGAAGGTAGTAGGACTGGGTCGTATCACTTGAGGCGTGTCCCAATACCGCCGAGATCACCGGCATCGGCGCGCCGTTGCCGATCATGGCCACTGCCAGCGCGCCACGCAGGGAGTGCATCCCGCAGACCTGTCCGGGTGAGAACGCGATCCCGGCGCGGGCGGCGTGTCGCGAGAGCCGGGAGGCGACCGATGAGGCGGACCCGAACGTGTCGAACGGGTGGCGGTGTTTGACGAACACCTTCGGGCAGGCGGTGTCGGGGCGGCCGCCCCGGATGTAGTCGATGATCGCCCAGCCGACGTCGGCCAGCAGCGGCAGCCTCAACGGTCGGCCCGTCTTATGCTGAACGATCGTGATCTGCTTGGCCCGCCAGTCCAGGTCCCTCAACTCCATGTGACGCAGATCCGAAATCCGAAGCCCCAGCCGAGCGGTCGCCAGGATCATCGCGTAGTCACGTTTACCGGTGGCCGAGGCGCGGTCAATCACGGCCAGCACCCGCCGGATCTCGTCTGCGGTCCACAGATACGGCTCGGACTCGTGGCGGACATGCCGGTGCGGCGGCAGCCGATCCGCCAGACCCTGCGGTGTTTTGCCCGCAGCGGCCGAAAAGACCAAAAAGTCCGCCAGACACGACCTCATGGACGCAATCGTCTTGCGCCGCAAGCCACGTTGATGCACCAGGAAGCCCGACACGTCACGCACACCCAGCACCGCCAGGTTGTCGGCGCCCACCTCGTGCAGGTAGCCCAAGAACCGGCTGACCGCCTTGTCCTTGGCGATCAAAGTTGCCTCGGCATTACCGCGCCGATGACACGAAGCGAGGTAGTCATCCCTGAGCGCACGGAACTTCACCGGACAGCCGTCCGCGGGCGCAACGGCCGACCGATCAACCTCGACCGTCCGACCGGCCAGCGCCTCGGCCATCAACAGCACCGGCCGGCGGACCGCCGAGACATCCCTATCCCTGACCGACTGCCGCAACGACCCCAACCTGACCCCGGTCTGGTTGGTGATGAAGTCGATACACACCTGCTCGCTGGCCGTGTCCAGGCCGCGCCCGGCCAAAAAGACCGCGAACCGATCCAGTACGACCTGGTGGCGTCGGACGGTGCCCTCAGCCCTGCCAACCTCGCGCAACACCGCCAACACAGCGCCGACGGCGGCCCTGACATCTGCGTCTCCCATGAGAATCACCTCTGCATCCGGTAGTGCAATGAACAAAAAAGCGATTCTTCGCCGATACCGGCTGCGGCCGACGCCGCCGAAGGCCGGTCCACGGCGCCCTACCGGCCGGCTCGACACACTGGGACGCTGACTCCGACAGCCGCCAGGATTATGTAGACGAAACCACCACCGGTACCGTCCCCACCAGCCGAATCACCATGGCAGGGCACATAACCCGGCCGTCCGCATAATGCCGGGCGTCGTGAATGCGCGGGCGACATGCCGGGCAGTGTTGCCCGATCCCGTTCTCGCGCAACAGCGTTCGGAACGTCTGTGACACCGTGGTGGCCGCCAGTCGGGCACCGGTGGTGGACACCAACAACGCGCCCGTGCGCGGATGCGGACACAGCCGGTCCCGGCGCGCTGCGTAGGCGGTGAGCGCGGCCGTGGTGGAGGGGTGCAACGGCAGTTGTCGGGGCTTGTGGAATTTCGCCTCACGTATCGTCAACACGCCGGTGGCCGGGTCGAAATCGCCGCGGTCCAGACTCAGCGCCTCCCCGCGCCGCAGCCCCGTGGCGAACACCAGCCCGATGAATGTCTGCATCGTCGCGGCGGCCAGCGGTGAGCGCAGCCGCCCGGCCCCGGCCATCAAGGCGGCGACATCGGCGTCGGAATACAGATACGGCGTGGCGCGCCTGGTGCGGGTCGGCAGCACATCGACCGGCGGCACCTCGACGGCCGGATCGAAGGCCTGCACCCAGCGGGCGAAACAGCGCACCACGCTCAGCCGTTGCGCGTGCCAGGTTGAGGAGCTACCCGGCGGCATTGTGGCCCACTGCACCGCCAGCTCTGTCGTGATCGTGTCGGTATCGGCCGCATCGGCGAAGTCGACGAACTGCTCGAGCAGCAGCCCCGCGCCGGCGAGCTTGATAGCAGTAAAGAAAGTCCTCACGTGCGAGGTCAGGGCATGTGTCCCACGGTGGCCGGCGGTCTGGCCCGGCTCTGGTCGCCGCGCGAGAGGCGCAAACGCCGTTGGCCTGGCGGTGGCAGGCGCGAACACGGCCGGTGTTCTCACTGAGTGGTGGGCGCTGGTCTGGTGCTCGGCGGCGGACGCAGGGCGCAGTGGAGCGACCGGCGCGGACGGGAGCGCCAGCGGACGGAAGCGAAGGGAGCGCAGCGAAGCCCGGAAGGTAGCCGCCGAGCTGTCGCTTGTGCTCAACGTGTGGTGAGGAGTTCGATCAGGGTGTCGGCGTTGCGGCCGAGGTGGTCGAGGGCACTGCTGCCCTTGGCGGCGGTGGCCTGGGATGGTGAGCCGATGACGCCGGTGGGCGTGTAGGCGTGGATGCCGAGGCTGGTGAGGTAGCGGCGGTCGTTGGCTGTGTGGTCGCTGGTCTGCCAGCCGTCGCGCAGGTAGTCGGGATGGGTGGCGAGCAGGATGGAGGTCTCTAGTTCGCCGGCGTGCATGTCGTCGTGGTTGCTGCTGTGGATTCCTGCGGCGGTGCGGGCTTCGGTCCAGTCTTCGCGGCTGGGGTAGAGCCCAACCTTGACGGGGTTGTTGGGGTGGTTGGCTTGTTGGACGACGTTGGTGAGTACGGCGTTGCCGCCGTGGCCGTTGACGACGATCAGCCCGGCGATGTTCTGCTGTGCCAGCGATTCGATGATGTCAGCGACGATCGCGGCCAAGGTGGTGGCGCTGATGCTGATGGTGCCGGGGTAGGCGGCGTGTTCGTGGGAGCAGCTGAACGCGACCGGTGGTAGCTGAAATACGTTGTGGTGCTGATTGATTGCGGATGCGATGGCAGTGGCGATGAGGGTGTCGGTGCCCAGCGGAAGGTAGGGGCCGTGTTGTTCGAATGAGCCGACCGGCAGCACCGCGACCGTGTGGGTGGCCGCGGGGTCGGTGGTGGTGGTGGTGTCGGGGATGATTCGACGGCTCACGGGGTGACTCCTTGGGTGGCGTTTTTGATGCGGCCGGCGAGCTGTTGCAGGATCGGGTCTTTGTTTCGCCGTCGACGGTCTCGCACGATTGTGCCTGCCCTGGCCAGATGAATCCTGGCTCGCTGCGAGGGCGCGGCCAGGTAGCCCGGGATCGCTGCGGCGGTCAGTGCCAGTGCTTGCTGGTATTCGCCGGTGGCGATGTAGGCGTGCAGGAGTCGCATATCGGCCACGGTCTGATCGCGGTGCTGCTGTGATGTCCAGGCGTGATGGTGCCCGGCGAGCAGGGTTAGGGCTTTATCCGGGTCACCGATGCGCAGGTAGCCGGAGGCGATCTCGCTGGCGACGTAGGCGCCGTGGGCATAGATCGCATGATCATGCGGGTGGGGTTGCAGGTCACCGAGTTCGAGGGCTGCGGCGGCGTAGCGATGAAATCCCCGCTCATTGTGATTGGCCAGCTCGGCAAGGGCCTGTTGGCGGGCGATGCTGGCGGCCAGGCGACCCACGTCGTGGCCGTCGATGAGGTCGGCGGCATCGGTGGCCAAGGCGGTGGCCAGGTCGGGGTTGGTGCGGGTGAGAATGTTGGATTGGCGCATCAAGATCATGGCGTTGAATGGCGGGCCGGCCGTACGTAGGTGCAGGGCTGCGGTGTGGGTGAGCTTCTCCGCGGCGGCGTGATCTCCGAGGTCTTGGGCGATCCACCCGGCAACTTCGGCGATAGCCCCAGCGGCGCGCCGCATCTCTGCCTTGACCTGCGAGGGTGCGTGGGCAATCAGGGATTCGATGGTGACCAGATCGGATTCCACCAGGGGGCGGGCGTGTTGGGGGCCGAAGGTGTGCTCAGCTTGGATGTGGGCATGTTGCTGGGCCTCGATGACGGCGAGTACGTCACGGTCGACGGGTAGTTGTATCAGCAGCGGGTGCGGCAGCTCGGTGGCGATCGGCACGCTGAACATTTCGTCGGGTTCGACGCCGAACACCGCGGCCAGGTCTTCACGCCACAGCGGGCCGAGCATTCCGGTCCGCTCGATCTGGGCGATTTTTTGCCGCAGGGATTCCCGCGCGGGCAGGTCGGGGTCGCCGCGTAGCTTGCGCACGTTTTCGACCTCGATCGCCAACTCACGCAAGCTGTAGCCGTAGCGTTTGCGGGCTTGGCTGAGCCGCTGCGCATTGAGTGCCCGGATCGGGTCGACTGCGGCCATGGCTTCGATCATGCCGCATACATCAGCGCAGGTCAGCTACGTGTGCGCGTGTGCGGTCATCACCAGTATCACTGCCTGTCACTTCCGGGCGCATCCGGGATGGCGCTGTCCTTGAGTCGCGGCCGAACAGACCGCGCCAACACCGCAAGGAAGGACAGCAATCCATGAAGTTACGTATCGACACCACCGGGGTGACGTTCCTCTGTACTCGGATTCCCGAGCAGCGCACGAATTTCGACACCGGTGCACCGCGCGTGGACAAGGCCACCGGGCAGGCGTTGTGGCAGGTGCAGCTGATCGCCCTGGACGCCACCGGCGGTGAAGTGCTGGCGGTCACCGTGGTCGGGGAACCGAAAGTCGTTGTCGGCCAGCCGGTGTCTGTGACGGGTCTGGTGGCGTTGCCGTGGTCGCAAGACGGCCGCTCGGGCATCGCGTACCGCGCCGAAGCCATCACCGCCACCGACCTCGCCACCGTCAAGACGGGCCAGCAGGCCCGGTAACCGCAGGCCGGCCCGGCAGCCCCGCGACAGCGTGCGCCTATGGGCTGCCGGGCCGACGCTCCCGCCCCTTCTTTCCCCGTCGTAAGTGAAGGCAGACCGTCATGTCGAATAGTCCAAACCGTAAGAACCACAACAACAATCCATCACCCGATGATGACTGGATCGGCGAGCTGATCGTCGGACTACTCAAAGCCGCCGGGTATCTGCTGTGGTGGGCAATCCTGTTTCCCTCCCTGAGCATTCCCACCGTCGTCGCCATCTGGGTCGGTTTCAGTCACGGCGCCCGAGCCGGCGTTTTGACCGCCGTTGTGGAGGCCGTGGCATACCTCGGCTGGTGGGTGTGCCAGCCGGCCTCATTCACCCGGTGGGTCAGCGCTCCGCTGCGGCAGCGTTTCTGGGCGTGGTGGCGTTATCACCGCAACTGGGAATCGGTCTGCGCCCTGCACGGCCTGACCGCCAAACTGGGTGAACGCACGTTGGTGCCTGCCCTGCAATCGGTGCGGATCGGCCATCACGCCGACGTGCTGATCGTCAAGGTGGTGACCGGCCAGTCGATTGCCGACTGGCAGAAACGCGCCCTCGCACTGGCGGCGACCTGGGACGCGCAGCGGTTGACGATCCGCGCCACCACGCCGGGCCAGCTGCGGATCATCATCGGCCGCGGGGATGTGCTCGGCCAGCCGATCGCGGTGCCCATGCCAACCCCGGGTTCGGCGGTCGATCTGGGCGCGGTGCGGGTCGGGGTCACCGAATCGCGGCGCTGGTGGCACCTACCGGTGTTGGGCCAGCACATCCTGGCCGCCGGTGCCACCGGAGCCGGCAAAGGCTCGGTGTTGTGGTCGCTGATCGCCGGGCTGGCACCCCACGTTAAAACGGGGCGGGTGCGGTTGTGGGTGATCGACCCCAAAGGCGGCATGGAACTCGGTGCTGGCGCGCCGCTGTTCGCCCGGTTCTGCTACCACACCGGTCAGCCCACCGTGGAACTGCTGCGCGAGCTGGTGAAGCTGATGCAGACCCGCGCCACCCGGCTGCGCGGGCACACCCGCCTGCACACCCCCGCCCTCGCTGAGCCGTTGATCGTGCTGATCATTGATGAGATCGCCGCGCTGACCGCCTATGTCACCGACCGCAAACTCCGCGCCGAGACAGAACAACTCCTCGGCCTGCTGTTATCCCAAGGGCGTGCGGTCGGGATATCGGTGGTAGCCGCGGTGCAAGACCCGGCCAAAGACACCCTGCCGGTACGGCAGTTGTTCACCGTGCGGATCGGGCTGCGGATGACCGAGGCTACCCAAACCGCCATGGTCTTGGGCCAAGGAGCCCGCGATGCCGGCGCCGAATGCGACCTGATCGCTGATACCACCCCCGGCATCGGGTACGTGATGATCGATGGCACCGCCGACCCGATACGGGTCCGGGCCTTTCACGTCACCGATCGCGATATCACCTTGTTGGCCCGCACCTTTCGGGCACCGCGTTCAGGCGAACAGGGAAATCGGTGAAGACCGTAACGACGCAGAGCCCGGTGATCGTGCTGCCGGGCCTGCCGGCCACCATCGATGCCGATGCGGTGGTCACCCAGATGTGCCGGCGCGCCTCCTCACCCGGTTTCGGGTCGTGGTGGCGGCGAGTGGAATCGGTCGGTTACTGCGCCCACCCGATCCAGCTGCTCGGTGTCGACACCGCCGGGCGTCAGCACACGGTGTGGACGCGCTGCAACAACCGCCGTCACGCGGTGTGCCCGTCATGCTCAGACCTCTACGCCCGCGACACCTGGCAACTCGTGCACGCCGGAGCCGCCGGCGGCCACCACGACATACCCGTCGAGGTCGCCAACCGTCCGCAAGTGTTCACCACCTTGACCGCCCCCAGCTACGGGGCCGTGCACAACGCCACCGGAACTCCGTGTCACGCCATACCCAACAGGTCGGCGGGCCGCTGCCGGCACGGAAACTGCCTGCGCTGCACCATAATCCACAGTGTCGATGACCCTCTGGTGGGCCAACCATTGTGCGCGGACTGCTACGACTATCTGGGACATATCTTGTTCACCTGGCATCTGCCCGAGCTGTGGCGGCGGTTCACCATCGCACTACGGCGCGCCGTGGCGACGCACCTGAAAACAGTTGGCGTCAAGCCCGGCTCGGTGCGGGTCAGCTTCGTCAAAGTCGTTGAATTGCAAGCCCGCGCCATACCCCACATCCATGCCCTGATCCGCCTCGACCCGCCACCCGCCACCAACGACACCACGAAATCAGGTGACCACGATCGTCACGGCCCCGCCGCCCCGCGGGGTGGCAGGTTGTCTCGTCCGGTAGCCGAGCAGCATCCCGGCTGGTCGTCAGCGATCACCGCCGCCGAGCTGGCCGCCTTGATCCAACACGCTGCCAGTCGCGTCAGTATCGACGTGCCCGCCGGCGACGACGATTACGCCAACCCGGGCGGGGTGCGCACGGTGCGGTTCGGCACCCAAATTGATACCCAACCATTGACACCCGAACCAATAACCGCAAGCGATTCCGAAGTCGACGACACCGCAGTCGCTTCGGCCTCGCGGTTGTCGCCGCGCAGGGTTGCGGCATATCTGGCGAAATACGTCACCAAATCCCTGCACGACTTCGGCATCACCGCGCGCCGGCTGTCCGCAGAAGCGATCGGCGAACTCGACGTTACTGAACATGTGCGGGCCATCCTGTCCACCATCGCCGGACTCGCCGAACACCCAGCGTCCGCGGGTCCGTCGTTGGCGGGGATTGGGCGCTGGCTGCACACCCTGGGCTACCGCGGCCACATCACTACCAAATCGCGGCGCTATTCGACCACCATGGGTGCCCTGCGCGCCGCCCGCGCCACCTGGACCCGTAACCAGATAGCCAAACATTCAGGGCGACAGGACGATACGCAATCCGCCCATTTCGCTGACGACGTGACGGCGAGCACCGGCAGGCAGCAGCAACCGATCGACACCGATGAGATGCTGTGGGAGTTCGACCGCGCCGGACACGCCAGCGCCGGTGACCGCGTCCTGGTCATCTCCGCAGCCCTGCGCCACATCAGCGCCCGCATCACCGGTATCACCGAATCCCGGACTGTCTCCACCCGCATCTCGCCGCCACCACGCGGGGCAGGGTGATGGCCACGACGCCCGCGGGCGGCGCCGCCAACAACCACGATGCCGGCGCGGTCCCGCTGCACGAGCGCCCGGAGTTCATAGCCTGGCTGACCGCCTCATGTGAACGCCAAGCCCTATCCGTCACCGTCACCGACCCCACCACCCTGGCTGCCATCGCAACCCTCCTGCGCTGAGCACGCAAAGGCACCGTACCGTCACCGGCCAACCGGATAGACGACGAAAGTTATTTCAACACAACCCTTCCCGGCGATAAGAGCATTCCTGGTGTCTGGGCTGGTGGGCCGTCCAGGCTCGAAGCTGGCTTCGACCGCGTGCGGCTTTGGCCTTGACGGCCCACCAGCCCAGACACACACTCGGCACTCGCCAGGGAGCATCCGCGACGCCGAAAACCTAGATGCGCCAATGGGGTTGCACGCGGTTAATGTCGAGACTGCGGGAACCGGGGGTGCCCGGTGCGATCACCGCGTGATCCAGGATCGATTTGACGATGCTCCGCTGGCGTTCCACGTCGAGGTCCGGCCATTGGCCGCGCAACGCCCCGCCGGTGCCCGCCAACTCATAAACCTCACTGGTATCGGTGGCCTCAGCGATGTCACGCCTGGCCTGCTGGATGCGGCTGGTGATCGGGTCGCGGGCCGCGATCCACTCCCGCGCGCTGATCGCGCCGTCGGCATACAAACCGGCCAGCTCATCGAGGCGCGTTTGATCGGCCTCCACGGCCGCCGCCAACGCAGCCACATCATGATTAGGGCTGGCTTTGCCGGCCAACACCTTCGCCAGATCCCGAGAATCCAGGCGGGTCAACACCGCATCAGTCAACAAAGCCTCAACCGGTTCGGCGACCACCGTCAGCCGACCACAGCCGCCATGATCGGGTCCTTTCAGACAAACATAGCGGCGCACCCGATGATCGGGATTACTGTGCCGGGCTTGCGAATACAGCCGATTACCGCAACGCCCACACCGCAGCATCCCTGACAACACATATGTGCGCGCCGCCCGCGTCTTGGTCACCGACCGCGCCGCGATACGCGCCAAGATCCGGTCCCGCTCCGCCGGCGTAATGATCGCCGGCCATTTCGCAGGCCCGATCACCTCACCACGATGCTCCCGCAGCCCGGCGATACGGCCCGAGCACAGGATCTGGCGCACCGCCGAGGTCTGCCACGACTTGGCCACCGCCGGGGAAACGCCGGAGTCGTTGAGCCACACCGTCAACGACAACAACGACTGGCCCGCCAAGTAGCGGTCCACCATCTCACGCACCACCGCCGCCTCCGACGTCCGCAGCGTGATCTTGTCGTCCTCGTAGCCGAACGGGCGCACCGAGCCGTGCGGTAGTCCCTGTTCGGCGTTCTGCAACATCTTGCGGCGAATACGTGCGGACTTGCGCCCGGACTCCTTGGCGGCGAACGCGGCGAAAATCCGGGCCATGAACAACCCGTCATCGTTACCCAGGTCAATATCGGCGGTCACGGTAGCCACGTCTCGCACACCCACCGACTCACACAAAGCGACAAACTCTTCCAACTCCACCGGTCGGCGATGCAACCGGTCCAAGTTGTAGACGATCACCGCATCCCGCGCCCCTGATGCCAGATCGGCCAGCATCCGCGCATACTGCCGACGCGGCTTGCCCGAGAACGCCGACACATCGTTATCGACATACTCATCGCCAACCGGCCAACCGCGGTCAGCAGACAGCTTGCGGCAATCCTCCAACTGCCGCGCCACCCCCAACCCGGTGCCCTCCACATCAGCCGAGATACGCGCGTAAATCGCCGCCGACCGCACCCCAGCCCGCTGACCAGCGGATTTCATCTTCGCCATGGGGGTATATTAGCAGCATCTAACCTTCGCCAGGACCGCCTGCCCTTCGAGTGTCACCTTCAGGTCGCAGACCTTCAGGACTGGTTCGCCATCATCCGACATCGGCGCGACCAAGGCAGGGCCTGGCGAAAAGGTCTGGCGCACATCCAGGCGAGCGGCCGCGCGGCAAGGACTGCGGAGCCGAGATCGTGTTCACGAAGCGCAGGGCCGGACTTACTTCTCCTGTGCCATTTGTTTCATCTGCTTGTCGCAGCAGATCTCCGCATGCTCCATCTCGGGCGAGCATGGGCATGGCTTTTCGTAAACCAGCACCGCTCCACACTGGTCGCACTCGTATCGTTCTCCGACGCTTCGCGGCATGCGACCCCCTTTGGTGTCGACTTTCGTCCTGTCGGGTTCGGCGGGTCGTCGTTGCGGCGAGGGCAAAACCCGCCACGTGGGCAGCTTACGCCTGCGCAGTGTCTTCGCACTGGGTTCTCGCTCATGCACCGCGCCACGAGTTCATGGCGATTGTCGTGGAGGCAAACACCCCTGTTCTCGGTCTTCACCGTAGATCGGTGCGGGGCCCAGGAGGCGTGTCGATGGTGAGGACCTGCACGGCGCCCAGCCAGGGTGCGGCGTGCCCGAGCAGTGTGGCCAACGGCTCGAGGTGGTGCAGGAACTTGGGGTGCGCCGCGGTGAACAGCCGGCCGCGCACCCGCGCCGCGCCGTGGCGGCGGCCTAGGCGCCGCAGCTGGCGGCGGGTCAGGTAGGTGGCCGTCGAGAAGGGGGGTCGGTGGGTGGGCCGGTCAAGCAGGCCCCACAGGCTGGTGGGGTTGAGGGCAAGGGCGATGATGCGGCTGCCGGGGCCGGTGATGCGTGCCAGTTCGGCCAGCACGGCGGCCGCATCGGCGAATTCCAGTGTGGCGATGGTGATTGCGGCGTCAGCGATGGCGTCCGGCAGCGGCAGTCGGCGTGCATCGGCGCGCACGAGTCGACCAGGGGCGCGGCCGGCAGCGACCGTGAACATCCCCGCCGATAGGTCGACCCCCAGCACGCGTGAACCTTCAGCAGCCAGGTGGGCGACGAGTCGGCCCGTGCCGCATCCGACTTCGATCGCGATCTGGTCCCGGCATCGGGGGAGGGCATCGTCGACCGCGGCCAATTCCACCGCCCACGCGTGGGCTCCCCAGGGCGTGTCGAACCACGTGTCATAAGCCCGCGCCTGAACTGCCGTCAGCTCCTGCATCGCGGGGTGGACTCCTCCGTTGTTGCCGCTTGAGACCACACGCCATCAGCGAGTGTGCACGATCTGTCAATCCGTCGCGAAAGCTTCACAGGTTCGAATCCTGTACCTGCCACCACAAGCTCGCGGCTGCCAGTCACCAGGTGACCGGAACGGCCGCGACACCGCCGTCGATGCGGTCGGTGATGATCTCGAGATCCTCGACGTCGACGGCCAGGCGTATGTCCGGGAACCGCTGGAACAGCGACCTGACCATCATCCGCAGCTCGATGCGCGCGAGGTTCTGCCCGATGCAGTAATGCGGCCCATGACCGAAGGCGATATGGCTGTTGGGCGTTCGGTCGGGGTTGAACACGTCGGGGTCGTCGAACACGGACGGGTCACGGTTGGCCGCGCCTTCGGAGACGATCACCAGATCCCCGTGGCCGACGGTCACACCGCCGATCTCGACGTCCTCGAGCGCGTACCGCGGCCGGCCCGTGTGGTGGGGCGAGGTCATCCGCAGGATTTCCTCGACGGTCTTGTCCAACCGTGCGGCGACGTCGGCCAAAAGCCAATCGCGCCGGCTCGGCTCAGTCAACAAGTAGAGCACGGCGAAATCCATTCGGGCCACGACGGTCTCATGACCTGGAGAGACCAGACCCATCGCGAAGTAATTCAGGTCGGAATCGGAGAACTGATGGGGATCGGCGTCCTGAGCGGCCAACAGATACGAGAAGATGTCTTCGCCCCGGGCGTGCCGCTTGAGCGCGAGCAAGCGTGCCACGCATTGCCTGAGTTCGGCGATCGCGGCCATCTTGTCGGCCGGATCGGCGGTGCTGCCCAGGCGGCAAGACAGACCGATCACGTAGTCGCGGTCGGCATCGGGTACCCCGAGCAGGGCGCAGATCACCTGGCCCGGCAGTCGGAATCCCACCAGGTCATGAAAGTTCACGGTGTGGTCGGGGTTTCGGTCGTGCGCGGCGGCCATCTCGTCGAAGCAGCCGTCGATCAACTCCTGGATCTGGCCACTCAAGAGCTTGAGCCGCTTCGGCGCAAACCACGGCAACATCAGCTTGCGCAATCTGGCTATTTGACCTTCGTAGTTCGTGATCGTTCTCGCCATTTCGCGTTCGAAGGCGTTGTCTCCCAAGAACTCTGGATCCAGAGGGGCATGAACACCGAATCGCGTCGCGTCGGCGAATATCTCCCGGGCCTCGTGGTAGGCAGTCACCAGCCACGCCGGCTGACCCGTCGGCGTCAAAACCCTGGTGAGCGGCGCGTCGCGGCGAAGCGCATGGTATTGCGGCGCGAGGGCCAAGACGTTAGGGCGCGGCAACGGCAGTTGGACTGCGGGGCAGTCGGTACCGGCCATCGCTACCGGCTCAAGCGTTGCGGAGACGCTTTCGGTTCGTCGGCGAATCTGGCGTCGCGTCCCGCGCCCGCCGACACCGTCGCGGCCTCGCCGCGGGCGAGGCCCACCGTCGCGACGATCACCAACACCGTCGCCACCGCCAGCACCACCCAGTCGAAGCCGTGGGTGTCCAGCGTCTCGCCCAGCACGGTGATCCCGAGCACCGCGCCCACGATGGGCTTGGCGGCGATGATCGTCGGCAACGACGCGGTCAGCGCGCCGGCGCGGTAGGCCGATTGGTGGAAGATCATGCCGGCCACCCCGCAGAACACCCAGCCGTACAGTTCGGGTCTGGTCCACAGCTGTTCGGGGTTGTGTTCGAGGATGTCGACGACGCCCTTCATCAGCACCGCGAACGCGGCCAGCAACGAGCCGGCAACCGCCGCGAGCAATACGGCCGCCACCGGGCGGTCCGACCAGATCCGGGCGCCCAACAGTCCCAACAACAGCGGCGGGGCCATCACCAGGGCCACCACCAGCCAGGTCTGCGCCGGCGCGCGCTCCTGATCGCCCAGCGGCTGGCCGACCGCGATGACGACCGCCAACGCCACGGTCAGCAGCACCGCCCACGTCCACTCGCCGCGGGTGACCGGATGGCGGCTCATCCGCGCGTAGAGCGGCAGGGCAAACAGCAGCGCGGTCACCTGCAGCGACATCACCAACAGCACCGAGCCCTTGTCGAGGGCCGCGGCCAGCAGGCAGTAGCTGGCGATGTCTCCGAGACCACCCATCCACCAACGGGTATCGCGCAACAGCATGCCGAACAGCGCCAGATGCCCGACGGGTTTGTCGGTGACCTCCTGCGCGGAGCGCTGGCGCACCACGTTGCCGATCGCCGACGCCAGCGCGGCGCACAAGGCCAGAATCGCCGCCAGATCAGCCCTTGACATGCCACCAATCTAGTCGGGCTACGGAAAACCGCCCGCCGAGAGCGGGAACGCGGTGGCGGTGAGCTGCTCGGAAAGCTCCCACAGCGCCGCGGCGGTGCCCGCCCGCTTGGCGGGCCAGTTGCGCCAGGTCGGTTGCGTGCGGCCGTACAGACCGAAGCGCGGGCCGACGAAGGTGTCGCCCGGCAGGTCCTGCGACGCCGCGTACAGCGTCTGCCGTGCCCCGAAGTCGGCGTCGGTGGACACGATGCGGTCGACGGCCAGGACCGCCGCGTCGCCCCATTTGCGGCCGGAGTTGCCCTGCAGGTTGGTGTGCGACCAGCCGGGATGGGCGGCCAGCGCGCGCAGGGGAGAACCGGCGGCCTCCAGTCGCCGCTGCAGCTCGCTGGTGAACAGCAGGTTGGCCAGCTTGGACTGGCTGTAGGCCAGCCACGCCGAGTACGGGCGGGATCGCCAGTTCAGGTCGCGCAGGCTGATGTAGCCGAAGTGGTGCATCAGCGACGACACCGTCACCACCCGGTCGGTGAGCTTGGGCAGCAGCAGGTTGGTCAACGCGAAGTGCCCGAGGTGGTTGGTGCCGATCTGGCCCTCGAAGCCGTCGGCGGTCACCGCGTGCTTGGTGGCCATGATGCCGGCGTTGTTGACCAGCACGTCGACCGTGCCCAGCTCGTCGGCGAAGCGCCGCACCGAGCCCAGGTCCTGCAGGTCGAGCTGGCGCACCTCGACGTCGCCGGTCATCCGCTCCGCGGCGGCCTTGCCCTTCTCGGTGTTGCGCACCGCCAACACGACGCGGGCACCCACCCGGGCGAGCTGGCGGGCGGTGACCTCCCCCAGGCCGGCGTTGGCCCCGGTGATCACCACGGTGCGTCCGGCGAACGAAGGCAGCTGCGCTGCGGTCCAACCAGGCATGCAGCCCACCCTAACCAGGTGATCCCGCCCATCCGAACGCCGCAGGTATCGTGCGTGGGATGGCCGACGGAACCTCACCTGGACGCCGGCGGATGTATCTGGGGGTCATCGTCAACCCGCTCGCGCGGCGGAACCGACGCGGGCGGGGCGACCGCGTCGCCGAGTTGCGCCGCATCGTCGGGCCGTGGGGCGAGGTCCACGAGACCGCGTCGATCGAGGAGCTCGGCAAGACGCTGGACCGGATCCATCCGCGGGTCACCCACCTCGTGGGTGACGGCGGTGACGGCGCGCTGCACTGGTTGATCAACGAGATCGAGCGCTGCGAGAGCGACCCGGCACGCTGGCCCGCCTTCGTGCCCACCAACGGGGGCAGCGTCAACGCCGTCGCCCGCAAGGCGCGGGTGCGTGGGCGGCCCGACGCCGTCATCCGCGAGTTGGCCGCCGCCGCGGCGGCCGACCGGCCGCCACCCGAGATACGCCTGGACACCTTGCGACTCGACGGCGAAACCGCGGACGGCGCCGCGTTCCACCGCCTGTGCTTCGGGCTGGCGGCCGGGGGTGTCGGTAATCGGTTCTACGACATGTATTACGGCAAGCCCGACCACGGCCGCGGCGAAGTCGCGAAGGTGATCGGCCGCTCGTTCCGCGACTACCTCGCCACCAAGGTCGGCCGCTCGCAGGCCTCCAACTACGCGTCCGTGCTGTTCGCCCCGACGCGCGCGCGCGTCGTCATCGACGGCGAGGAGGTGCCGACGAGGACGCACCGCCTGCTGCATGCCGGCGCCATCGACCTGCGGATCGGCGGGCCGTTTCGGCTTTTCCCGAAGGCCGAAAGCCCCGGTGCCCTGCACTTCCAGGCCGGCGAGGTCAGACCGTCGAGGATCGTCACGCAGCTTCCCGCGGCGCTCACCAACGGCACGGTCCACGGCCGTCGCGTACGCGACGTCAACGGCCGCGAGATGGTCATCGAAGCCGAAGGCGAGCCGCTGTCGCCGATCATCGACGGCGAACGATACGTCGGCATCACCAGACTGGTGGCCCGCGCCGGCCCGCTCATCCGCGTCGCCCGGACCGGCTGACTCCGTATCTCAGTAGATCAGCACCCACCGCCGGGCTGTGCCGTGGCGGACATCACTTTCACGCCGGAATCAGAGGCGCCGATTACGCACCCGCTGGGGCCCGCGAATGTCGTTTGCGGTGGCAATACGAAATGAACCCAAATTCCGCGTCGTTAGCGAAAAGGCAATTCAGGATAGGAGCAATTACGTACATCAGTATTCCCGCGAATGCGGAGGATGCTCCCCGTAAATGACCTGGTAGCACGGTTACCGTACATACTGAAACGCGTACTCACGACGTTGTCTGGCGGAATTCCTACGGCGTAGCCCAGGCTATCCTGTGAGATCAATGTGGACCGCCAAGAATGCGCCAACTTGCTTTGCCGAGCGTCCTTTAGCGGCGCTACATTGGCATTATCCATTGGTACGCAAGCCCTTATCGCTCATAATGAACCCGGAAGGGGGTGGCTCCTGCGATGGAGACGCTCATTGATCACCTGCACATGCGGGAAGCGCTGACCCCGGACAAGACCCTCTTCCGGTTCGTCGACGCCGACGGTCGCGAGCAGGAGCACTACACGTACCAGAGCTTCGCCGAGCGGACGCGCGAGCTGGCCGCCTACCTGTCGGCGGAGGCCGGGTTGCGCCCGGGGGATCGTGCGCTGCTGGTCTACCCGCCCGGCCTGGAGATGATCGCGGCGTTCTATGCGTGCGCCCGCCTCGGGGTGATCGCCGTGCCCGTCAGTCCCCCGCTGCCGATGTCGTTCGAGTCGGGGTTGGCCAAACTGGCCTTCATCGCGCGCGATTGCCAGGCCAAGGCGGTGCTGTCGACCAAGCAGTTCGAGTACGACTACCGCCTGCTGCTCAACCACCTCGACGGCGGGTCGCCGTGGCAGGACGCGCAACGCCCGCCGGAACTGCCCTGGTTCGGCACCGACGGTACGCAGGACTTCGGTGGCACGCCCGTGCCCGACACGCCCGGACCGGTGCTCTTCCTGCAGTACACGTCCGGCTCCACCAGCGACCCCAAGGGCGTGGTGGTCACCCACGCCAACGTCATCGCCAACGCGTCGGCCTTTGGCGGCGGCGAGGTGCTGGTCAGCTGGCTGCCCCAGCACCACGACATGGGCCTGATCTCCGCCTACCTGTTCATCCTGCTGGTCGGCGGGACCACGCACGCGATGTCGCCGCTGGACTTCCTCAAACGCCCGTCGGCGTGGCTGCGCCTGATCAGCGACGTGCGCGCCACCCACACGCCGGTGCCCAACTTCGCCCTCGAGTTGTGCCTGCGCGAGGACAAGCTGCCCACGTCCGAGCTCGCCGGGATCGACCTCAGCAGCCTGGAGAGCATCGTCGTCGGCGCGGAACCGCTGCGCGCCAGCACCTTCGCGCGCTTCCGGCAGCGCTTCGCCCCCTATGGCCTGGAGCCCAACGCCCTCACCGGCGCCTACGGCATGGCGGAGAACACGCTGATCGTCTCGCTTCGCGGACGACAGACGCTGGCCCTGAACAAGCGCGCGCTGGAGAGGAACCACGCGCGGGTCGAGAAGGCCCAGCCCGAGAACAGCAACCAGGCCCCGGTGGTGAGCTGCGGCAAGCCGATCGAGGGCAACGTGGTCCGCATCGTCGACCCGGAGTCCCGGCAGGCGCTCGGCGAGGGGCGGGTCGGCGAGGTCTGGCTGGACGGGCCCTCCAAGGGGGTTGGCTACTGGAACCGCCCCGAGCTGACGGCGGAGGTCTTCGCCGCCCGCATCCCCGGCGACGACGCGCACACCTATCTGCGCACCGGCGACCTCGGCTTCCTGTACGAGGGCGAGCTGTTCGTCTGCGGCCGCAGCAAGGACCTCATCATCGTGCGCGGCGTCAACTGCTACCCCTCGGACATCGAGGGCATCGTGGAGCGGTCGGCCCCGCAGGTCCGCGGCGGCTGCGTCGCCGCCTTCGCGGTGGAGCACGACGACCAGGAAGTGCTGACCGTGGTGGCCGAGGTCCGCGACGCGCAGACGCTGCCGGACGGCAAGGCGCTGGCGCGGGCCATCCGCCGGCACGGCCACATCGACCCGCACACCATCGTGTTCGTGCCTTCGCACAGCATCCCGAAGACCACCTCGGGGAAGATCAGGCGCGCGTCCACGCGCCAGCTCTGGCTGGACGGCGAGCTGCCTGTGCTGGCCACCTACACCCACCAGCCCCACGACGCGACGCACGACGACAGTGCGGGCCCGCTGGATCGGTTCCGCAACCTGATCGAGAGCTACGACCTCACCGGCGATGAGGACTGCTCCTTCGCGGACCTCGGCATCGACTCGTTGGCGCTGGCCGAGCTCCGCGCGGACCTGCAGGCCCTGCTGGAAGAGCACGGCGCCGGGGAGTTGGCCGAGGACGTCAACACGCGCCTGCTGCAGCGGCTGACGGTGGCCGAGTTCTTCCGGCTGATCCGGCAGTTCGGCGAGGGATCCGGGCAGCCGGTGGAGGCGCTGCGTCAGGCGCTGGACCAGATTTCGGCCGAGTACGAGGCCTACGAGGTCGCCCGGATGCGGGCCGACGCCCAGCTTCCCCTGCCGGCGCTGCCGCCCGCGCGGCCGGGTGCTGTCAGCGACATCCTGTTGACGGGGGCGACGGGATTCCTGGGGCCGTTCCTGATCGCCAGCCTGCTCGGCCGGACCTCCTACACCGTGCACGCGCTGGTGCGCGCGACCGACTCCGGGCACGGGCTCGACCGGATCGTCGCGTCGCTGCGCAAGGCCCGGCTGTGGTCTCCGGCGCTGGAAGCGCAGGCCCGGGAGCGGGTGCGGGTGGTCTGCGGCGACCTCGCCGAGCCGCAGCTGGGCCTGGGCGAGGCCGGGTTCCGGCGGCTGGCCGACAGCGTCGACGCCGTCGTCCACAACGGCGCCCTCGTCAACTACGTGCGCACCTACGACGCCCTGCGACCCGCCAACGTGGCCGGGACGCACGAGCTGCTGCGGCTGGCCATGACGGGGCACCGCAAGACCTTCCACCTGGTGTCCAGCACCTTCATCTACGGGTGGAGCGTCAAGCCGGTGGTCGGGGAGTCCGACGCGAACCTGGAGATGAACGCCCTGGACTTCGGCTATTCGCAGACCAAGTGGGTCGCCGAGCAGCTGGCGTTCGCCGCCCAGCGGCAAGGGCTGGACGTGCGCATCTTCCGGCCCTCGCTGATCTCGCCGACCGGCGCGGGTTTCGGCAGCCAGGACGACATCCTGGTGCGCACCGTGGCGTTCATGATCGAGCACGGCGTCGCCGCCGACGCGCTCAACCAGCTCAGCCTGCTGCCCGCGGACCTGATCGCCGACCACATCGTCGCGCTGATGGACCTGCCGGCCGACGCGGGAACCGTGTTCAACATGACCGCCGACGACTACTACAACCTGACCGACATCACCCGGATCCTGAGCGAGCGCTACGGCTACCGCTTCGACTACCACGACATCGGATCGTTCGCCGCCGAGATGAACCGTCGCTGCACGCCGCGGGACCCGATCTACCCGCTGGTCGACTTCCTGACCCGCTCGGCGGACAAGATCGCGGCGATGCGGGACAAGCGCTACGGCAACACCCAGTACCAGCGTGCGCGCGCGCTGGCCGACGTCCGCCTGCGTGAACCCGCGCTGACCCAGACGGTCGACAACCTCGTCCGGTTCTTGCGTAGCGAGCGCCTGATCACCGAGGCTGAAGACCAGGCACGCAGCGCCTAGCCACCGCAGCGGGTCGCCGCGCGAACCACCTAGGGGGTCCACCATGTTCACCGTCGATGAGAAGGCCACGGGTCCGCATCACGCGTCGCTCGACCACGAGCGCATCGTCCTGCAGGCGCGTGACGTCGACTTCGACTGGGCGGCGCTGCCGTTCTACTACGTGCCGGGCGAGCCCTTCACCACCCACTTCTGCAACGTGCTGCACCTGCTGCTGCCCGCCGGCGAGGAGTTCATCGTCGACGCGTTCAAGAACACGCTGCCGCTGATCAAAGACGATCAGCTGCGGCTGGACGTGCAGGGTTTCATCAGCCAGGAGGCCATGCATTCCCAGGCGCATTCGGGGGTGCTGGACCACTTCGCGGCCAAGGGCGTAGACGTCACGCCGTTCACCGACCAGATGGCGTGGCTGTTCTCCCAACTGATCGGCGACCGGCCCGGTTGGGGTCGGCGGCGGCGGCAGAGCTGGCTGCTCGAGCGGGTGTCGATGGTGGCGGCCCTCGAGCACTACACCGCCATCCTGGGCGAATGGATCCTGGACACCCCGCAACACGACGCCTTCGGCACCGACCCGGTGATGCTGGACCTGCTGCGCTGGCACGGCGCGGAAGAGGTCGAACACAAGGCGGTCGCCTTCGACACCATGAAGCACCTGGGCGCCGGGTATTGGCGCCAGGTGCGCACTCAGCTGCTGGTGACGCCGGCGCTGCTGTGGTTGTTCGTCCGCGGCGTGCGGTTCATGTACTCGGTCGACCCGCACCTGCCGCCGGGTACCAAGCCACGCTGGCGCGACTACTTCGGCGCGGCACGCCGGGGCCTGGTGCCCGGACCGTTCCAGTTCCTGCGGGTCATCGGCGCCTACTACCTGCCGAGTTTCCATCCGTCCAAGCTGGGCGGGGTGGGTCGCGCGGTCGACTACCTGGCCCGATCGCCCGCGGCGCGCGCGGCGCACTGAGGGCATGCGAGAGATGACTCGATCCAGCACCGTGATCGCCTCCGACGGTGTGTCGCTGGCCGTCCACGCCCACTCGGAGATAGATGCGGGGCGCCCGACGATCTTGGCGATCCACGGCTACCCGGACAACCACCACGTGTGGGACGCGGTCGCAGACGAACTCGGCGGGCGGTTCAACGTCGTGGCCTACGATGTGCGCGGGGCCGGTGAGTCGTCGAAGCCGCGGCGGCGCTCGGGATACCGCCTGCCGCAACTGGTTTCCGACATCGGCGCGGTGATCGACAGCCTCGGGGCGGGCACGGTGCACCTGGTGGCCCACGACTGGGGTTCCATCCAGGCCTGGGCCGCGGTCACCGACGACGCGGTCATGCGCAAGGTCGCCTCGTTCACGTCGATCTCCGGCCCGCACCTGAACTATGCGGGCAGGTTCCTGCGATCCGCGCGCGCACCGCGTGGGGTGGTCGACGTCCTCAAGCAGGCTTTGGCGTCGTCCTACATCTGGTTCTTCCTGTGCCCGGGGGTGCCGGAGCTGGCGATCTGGTCCCGCGCGACGGTGGCGGTCTTCGCGGGGGTCGAACTGATCGGACGCCCGCGCGGCACGGGCCGGGGGCGCGCGGCGACCACCCGGTCGATCCGCGACTACGTCAACGGTCTCAACCTCTACCGCGCCAACATGCCGGCGCCGTTTCTGGCTCCGCCGAAGCAGCTGCCGCAGACGGCCGTCCCGGTGCAGGTGCTGGTGGCGCGGAAGGACTATTTCGTCTCACCGCCCCTGCAGCGGTTCACCGGGGCGATACCGCCGCACGGCAGGGTCGTCGAAATCGAAGGGGGACACTGGGTGGTGTCCTCCCACCCCGACGTGATTGCCAAGCTGACGTGCGAGTGGGTCAGCCAGGTCACCGGCACCGACATCCGACAGGCATAGGAAATTGGCTGTGGCACAAGCGATTTGGAGTAGCAGGCCCGCCGACCTCTACGGTCGGCGCAGGCGCGATCGCCTCTACACGGCGTTGTGGGGGGTGGGCACGCTGTTCGGCGGGTTGGCGTCGGCGTCGCGGTGGACTCCCTCGAAGGTGGTGCCGGTGCGGCGGACCAACACCGCGGTGGTCACCAAGCGTGAACTCCTCACGCCCGACGTGGTCGCGCTGACCCTCGCCGACGCCCGGGGCGGGTTGCTGCCGTCGTGGACCCCCGGCGCGCACATCGACGTCCGGTTGGCGTCGGGCCGCCGCCGCCAGTACTCCCTGTGCGGACCGCCCGGGCGGCGCACCGACTACCGCATCGCGGTGCGCCGGATCGCCGACGGGGGCGGCGGTTCGATCGAAATGCACGACACCTTCGCCGTCGGCGACACCGTCGAGTTCGACGGTCCGCGCAACGCCTTCTATCTCGTCACCGACGAGCGCGAGGTGTTGTTCGTGGTCGGCGGCATCGGCTTGACGCCGATCCTGCCCATGATCCGGCTCGCCCAGCAACGCGGAATCGATTGGCGGGCCGTGTATTGCGGCCGCAGCAGGGAGTTCATGCCGCTGCTCGACGAGTTGCTGGCGGTCGCGCCCGACCGGGTCACCGTGTGGGCCGACGACGAGCGCGGCCGCATGCCCACCGTAGAGGAACTGCTGGCCGACGCCGGGCCGGCGACAGCCGTGTACGTGTGCGGGCCGACCGCGATGCTCGAAGCGGTGCGCAGGGCGCGCGATGAACACGCCGACGCGCCGCTGCACTACGAACGTTTCGGGCCGCCGCCCGTCGTCGGCGGAGCCCCCTTCGAGCTCGAACTCGCCAGGTCGGGGCGCGTGCTCGCCGTCCCGGCGAACCGGTCGGCGCTCGCCGTCATGCTCGACGCCGATCCGGCGGCGGCATACTCGTGCCAGCAAGGTTTCTGTGGCACTTGCAAGGTGAAAGTGCTTGCGGGGCAGGTGGATCGCCACGGCCGTGCCCTGGAGGGCGACGGCGAAATGCTGGTCTGCGTCTCCCGGGCCAAAGGCGAACGCCTGGTAATCGACGCCTGATAACGCCGAGTAGGGGCACACAGGTATCCCGGAGTAGCGCACCAGTCGCGGGCTGCCGCGCCTGGGCCGGCAACCGCCCGAGGCGAGACCGCGACGTCAGTCGTTATCGGGCGCTTCGTTGCCCAGGAAGTGGAAACTCTGGTCCAAGTGCACTTCCACCCGAGTGCCGTCGCCTTTCGTGGCGAGCACGCCGTAATAGGCGGCGCCTTCGTTGGTCTCCTTTTCGACCTTCCCGGCACCCCTTTCGTCGTGGTCGTCGTGGTGTCAGCGACGCTATCGCCGGCACATGAAGCCACGATGAAACTATTGGAATTTCTCTTGCCGGCCGCGCGATCGCGTAGGTGGCTCCAAGCTGGCAGAGGTCTCGCGTAGACGAAAGGTCAAGCAGCGCCCAGCAAATGGGACGTATCGACCGTCAGGCGCGATAGAGCCCGTACCGATTACGGGTGCGCATCGCCCCGGTGTGCGGGGTAAGCGTGCACGAGAGCGCTGTTCAGTCTGGGAACGTCGTGAGCGAGCTGGTGCTCGGCGTCGTGGGCGATGCGGTGGGCGTCTTCGAGACTGACGTTGGGGTCGATGTCCAGCTCTGCATCCGCGTGCAGGCGGTGCCCGATCCAACGCATCCGGATACTGCGTACGCTGCGGACGCCCGGTCTGGCAGCCAGAGATGCTTCGGCGGTGTCGATGAGATCTGGCTCCACCGCATCCATGAGCCGGTGGAAGATGTCGCGCACCGCGGTTCGCAGCACGGCCAGGATCGCCACGGTGATGACAAGGCCGACGATCGGGTCGGCTAGCGGGTAACCGAGGGCAACGCCGCCGGCCCCGAAAAGCACGGCGAGCGAGGTGAATCCGTCGGTGCGTGCGTGCAAGCCATCGGCGACCAGGGCGGCCGAGCCGATCTGGCGACCGGTCCGGATCCGGTACACGGCGACGAGTTCGTTGCCGAGGAAGCCGATCAAGCCGGCGGCGGCGACCCAGCCGATATGGCCGATGGCAATGGGATGGATAAGCCGTCGGATGGCTTCGTAGCCGGCGATGATCGCGGACAAGGTGATCATGCCGATGACGAACAAGCCGGCGAGGTCTTCGGCGCGGCCGTAGCCGTAGGTGTAGCGCCTCGTCGCCGCGCGCCTGCCCAACGCGAATGCGATCCACAGCGGCACCGCGGTCAGGGCATCGGAGAAGTTGTGGATCGTGTCGGCGGCCAGCGCGATCGATCCGGAGATGACCGCTATCACCACCTGCACCATCGCGGTCGCACCCAGCGCGATCAGGCTGATCTTGACCGCCCGGATGCCTACGGCGCTGGTTTCCAGTGCGGAGTCGAGGCTGTCGGCTGCGTCGTGGCTGTGCGGGGCGAAAAGCTGCGTCACGAAGCCGCGGATTCCTTTGGGATGTTCGTGGTCGTGGTCGTGGTCGTGGCCGTGTTCGTGGTGATGCTGGTCGGTGCTTTCGCTGGTCATCGCTGCCCTGCCCGTCGTGTTCGGTGGCGGTCGGTGGTCAACACCGGATTTGCCAACAGGTCGGCCAATTCGTTGACCGAGAGCTCACCGTCGGCCAGGCATGCGCAACGCCACGGCCACCAGGCTGTCGCCGATAGGGCGTGTCCGCTTACCTGCATCCATAAATAGATACTAGATAATAGGCCGGGTGGTGCCAAGCGGGCTCGTCCGTCCGGTCGAAGCCTCGCGGCGCTACGCGGACGCGCCACGCAATCTGACGGTGACCTCGGCGCCGCCGCCCGAATGGTTTTGGGCGGTAACGGTTCCGCGGTTGCGTCGGGTCAGGGCGTCGACACTTTCCGCGCTCAATGGCGTGGAGTCACCGGCCTACTCCATCATGGCCCCGGTGATCTCCTGGTCATGGGCGGCGCTGGCCACGCCGATGGCGATCTTTGTTCCGATCGTCATCGATGCATCCCTTCTCGTCCTACCCTGATCGTCGAAGTGAAGCTGGCGCCGGCACATGAAGCCGGGATTAATGTGATCGAATTCGTTTGCGTGGCGACGCGATCAATAGTGAAGCAAGTCGCGATGCAACCGAGAGACACTGTGCACCAGACTATTACCCTTACTTCGTCAAACACATGGCCGTCGAGCCTGATGATCTGTCGCCGAGGGACGCGGCCCGCAGCGAGACCTTGAGCGGAAAGAAGGGTGAGGCGCTGGCTGTCATCCAGCCCGACCGCCCACGGCCGAGGTACACCTCGATGAGGATTTCCCGGCATTTGGCACCTTGCCGGCCGGTCAAGACAAGGACGATGATCGTGACTGACGGCTGAGGAGGGTCGATCATGATGCTCAACAGGTTCGCCGCCTGGACCGGGTGGCTGTCCGCACTCCTTGCTTTCGTGGCACTGCCGATGGCCTTGTTCGCGGCCGGCACCGGCCACGCCGGCTGGGCGATGGTGGCGGTCGCCGCGTTGCTGTCCTGCGTCGGCGTAGGGGCCGGCGTGGTCGGGGCGGTCGTGCACTACGACCACCGACATCACAGAAGCACTCCCCACCTCTTCTAGCGACTCGACCCGCCTGCGCCCGAGTGCGCTCGGGCGCCAATAGGCCACGCGTGGCGCGGCGCGCCAACGGCCCGGCGGGGGCCTAGCAGTTGATATGGGGAATGCAACCCTGGTCGCCGCCGGGACCGGTGAAGTCACGGGTGGGCTCACTGGTTGCGGGGGCTCCCTGACCGGCTGTGGCCGGCGGTGCCGGCGTTACGGTAGACGTCGGGGTGGCCATCGGTGTGGTTGTGTCGCCGAGCAATTCGCCGACGCCGAAGCCCGCCGCCAAAGTCAGCACCGTCGCACCGCAGAACAGCACGATGCCCGTCCTCGCTCGAGATGTCATCACAGCCTCCGTTCTCGGTTGTGCGCAACGCCGAATGTGGCGCGCCTAACCCACAGGGCTTGAGTCGTCTGCATCGCTAGCCGCCTTCACGGGCATGCAGTCGAGAAAGGCCATCGTCGATTCCCCGGGCGATTTGACCGCGGACATCAGAACTGACACCGGGCGGCGACTGGCAATGACAGCTCAGGTTGCTGAACGGGTTGGGGTCGCTGCCGGCCACTGGCGCGAACTCCACGCCGGCGCCGAGGAGGATCGCCATACTGACAATGAGTCTCGTAATCACTTGGAAACGACTCATTTACGGGCTGCGGCCGGCGGCGCGATCGGCTTCACCACCACGGGTGCAACCGGTGGATTTGCAGCAGCACGATCTCGCTGCTTCCATGCGTATAACGGTACCCCCGTAGGGTACAGAGAGCAAGCGGTTTGGCGGATGATTTGCGGGCGCGCGCGCCGATCGGGTACCGGCCGGGAATCGGCAGGCCGGTTAGTGGCTTCCGGTGCCGGTGGAACGGGTCTCGCGGTTGCGGCTCTCGCCCAGGGTCCGCACGGCGCCCGCGGCGAGCGGCTTCTGCCGCGCACCGTGAAGCTCCGCGGTGAGGTCGTGCTCGAACGCCGGAACCGCCAACCCGCGCCTGCGCAACGCTCGGCCCAGCGCGGCGATGAACAGGCCCTCGCCCTCGCGGCGGCACCCGAGCACGGCACGCTCGTTCATGACGTCGCGAGTGAGGGCGGCGGCAGGACAGGCCGCGACCACCTCCAGCGAGGCCCGCATATCCAGCGTCGTGGTCACCCCACACGACGGCGAGGCGCCGATACCGACGATGCCGGCGACCGCGATCCCGGACCGCTGGTAGTCGGCAACCTCGCGGGCGACCTGCCGCGCCAACCGCCTGTAGACCAGGCGGGTCCAGAACACGAACCCGCGTAGCAACAGACCGCGCAGCGGGTACAGCAATCCCCCCTTGGAGTGGTACAGGGGCAGGCTGTGCGGCTTGAGCACCCCACCCCAGGCCAGCCGCTCCGGGCAGGGCAGCTGGTGGATTCCGTAACCCGCGCCGATCAGCTCCTCGACCGCCTCCGGCACCGCCCCCGGCCGGGTGGCACCGCCGGCGTAACGCGTGTTCTCGTTGAGCAGGCAGTGCGACACCAGCACGACCCGCCGACCGCGCTCGTCGCGCAGTTGGTCGAGCAGGAGTTGCGCCCGCGACCGCGCCGAGCTAGCGCGCATGATCGACACGGTACCTCGGCTCAATCGACGCGGGAGCCGCTTTCGGCGCCGGCCCGCATCCAAGCGGTCACCATCACCGATTGCGGGACTTCCGCCTCTAGGGCCGGCCTGCCGCACACCGTTACCGTCTGTCCAATGGCAAGACGATCGGCACATCAACTGCGGGGTTAACCATGTCTCAGTCCAAGTGGTCGTTGGTTGTGGTGTGCGCGGCCGCGCTGCTGGTGGCGGCATGCTCGAGCCATCCGGCGCCGACGGCAGCACCGTCCACCTCCGCGCGAGCCGATTCCACCCGATCGAATGCGTTGTCAGCCATGCACGGTGAGGCGTTAGCCCATGCAAAGTATCTTGCGTACGCCGCCCAGGCGAAGCAGGCAGGGCGGGCCCGGGCCGCGCAGGACTTCACCGACGCCGCCCAAACCGAGCACATGGATCACTTTGCGCGCGAGGCTGATCTGGTCGGCCTGGGCAGCGACATCGCGGCCAACCTGGGCGACGCGATCAACGGCGAGAGCAACGAGGCCACCACCATGTACCCGGGTTTCGCCGAGCAGGCCACCGCCGACAATGACCCGGCCGCGGCGGCCGCCTTCAGCGAACTCGGCACCGACGAGGCAGCTCACCTCAAGGACTTTCAGGCCGCACTCAACGCGGTAAACAGCCCGGGCAGTGGCGCGTCGGTACCCGCCGGCCCAACGCCGCCACCGGTGGCTATCGTGGCCGGGCCCCCACGGTCGTCCGGCGTCACGCTGGCGAACCTGCGCACGGCGATGCAGGGCGAGGCGTTCGCGTACGCCAAGTACATGCGTTACGCCGATCAGGCGCGAAGAGCCGGAAACCCTGCTGTGGCGCAGCTGTTCACCAACACCGCCGACGTCGAATTGAATGAGCATTTCGCGATGCTGGCCACCCTGGCGGGGCTGGTGGCCACCGACACCAACGCCAACCTGCAAGACGCGATCAACGGTGAGCAGCACGAGGCGGATGTCATGTATCCTGACTACGCCCGTCAGGCCGATCAGGCGGGAAATGCTCAGGCCGCCAACCTGTTCCGGGAGATCGCCGGCGACGAGAAGAGTCACCAGCAGAAATTCCAAGCCGCGCTGACTGCGTCGTGACGATGAAAAGCGTTGAACCGCAACGCTACCCGGTAGGGCACTTCGACGTGTACAGGGGAACGCCGTTTCCGGGGATCGGCGCGGTGGAGACCCAGTCTCTGCGCCCGCCACTTGATAGGGGATCCCGGAGGGGTCTCAGGTCCACGGGCCGGGGAAGCGGCCGTCCTGGTCTTGCACCATCACGATGTCCTTGCAATCGCCGCCCAGGGCCGCGGCATTCTCGCCGCGGCACACCAGGGTCCAGCCCGATATCCGCGCGAAGGGCCGGACGGACCAGGTGGTCGCGATCGGATCGGTGGCGGGCAACGCCAGCACGGTGAACGTGTTGCCGACGTTGGTGATGTAGAGGTGGTCTTCGAAGAACGCCATCTTGGCAATGGACATCCGCTTGGCCTCGTCTCGGCTCTTCAGCAGATCCCATTGCTGGCTGCGCAGGTTCCATACCCCGAAGCCGAACGGGGAGTTGTCCGAATCGTGGCCATCGACAAACAATTTCCCGTCGGACAGCGTCGCGGACAGCCCGCCACCGGGAATGCGGTCGGAGTCACCGATCTTGATTACGGACTTCGCGTTCAGGTCGTAGAACATCGTCGACAGCACCGGGGGGTTAGAGGAATCCCAGTGGGTGATCTGCACGAGTTTGTCCGGGCCGTCGGATAACTCGGCGTCCACACTCCGGATGTCGTTGTCCTGGTAGATCGGTTCTCCGCTGGGCCGGCGCAGCTCCGCGCCCGATGTCTTGGCGGGATCGGTATTGCGCTGGAACGCGAGGACGTCCTGCCAGACGCGTCCGGCCTGCGGGTCATTCCACGGCATCGACAAATCGGCGCCGGAAAGGAGCACCGTCCGGGGAGGTGACGCGGGGGTGTGCCCGTCGGTGAAGGCGTTGATCCACGCCGCGCCCGATGCGGTCGAGGCCAGGCCCCAGTCCTTGGCGGCGGTCATCTTCAGGTCCGGCGCCGGCGGTTGCAGCTCCTTCGTCGCCAGCGGCTGGGCCGCCTTGAAGTCGAAGGTGTATGCCGTGGTCTTGGTGGCTTCGGGTTGTTGCGCCGGCCCTGGTTTGACGGTCGTGACGAGGTAGACGACTTTCATGTCGTCCGCCGTGCCCGTCAGCGCGCAGATGGCGCCGGTGAGGTTCTCGCCGGCGGCCACCGCCGGGACGGCCGGCGCGACGTATTGCCCGGTCTTCGGGTCAAAGATTTTGGGGCGGATCTCCTCGAGTGCGGATTTGCTGACCGAGAGTTTCTCCGGGCAACCGAAGTACGCCGTTCCGCCGTAGCTTTTCCAATCCTTCTCCAACGGGCCGGTGATCTGGGCCGGAGCGGGGGCCGGGCTAGTGGCCTTCTTTGCCGCCGACGTCGAGGTCGTCGGCGCCGCCGCGGGCGGGGACGCCGTTGCCGAGCAGGACGCCACGGCCAGGCAGATGACCGACGCGACGAGGGCGCGCCCGAATGTGGGCGCGCTTTGCCCCGGAACTGCCCGCATCGAAACCCCCGTTAAGTTCGTGTAACCAACGAGCGTAAGGCGGGCCCGCGTCGGCCGCGACTTGTGTCAGGCGGTCTTCGTCACACCGGGCGCGCCGGGTCCCGGCGCCACTGGCGGCGAGCAGACGCAAAATCGCGCTGCTATGGGCTAGAGAATGCGATTATGTGTCTGCTCGCGAGGTGGTTACCGGTCGAACTCGATGGGCAGGCTCTTCGGGCCGCTCAGGCTCACCATCGGTTTCCACGGAACCGGCCCGGCGGTGCGCGGGTTGAGCAGGCGGGCGGCGATGACGTTCAGGGCCTCGGCGATCTCGCGCCGGGCCAGGTTGGCCCCCAGGCAGTAGTGCACACCGCCGCCGAAGGTCAAGATGGGCGGCGCCCCGGCACGCGTGATGTCGACCCGGTCCGGGTCCTCGTAGACCGCCGGGTCGCGGTTGGCCGCGGCGGTGTTCACCAGCACCATCGTGCCGGCGGGAAATAGATAGCCGTCCAGCTCGGCGTCCTCGGCCACCAGCCGAAGGGTCCCGCACGCGATCGGCGAGTGGCGCATGGTCTCCTCGACGGCGCGCATCGCCAGTTCGGGCTGGGCCTGGAGCAGGCCCCACTGCTCGGGGTGCTCGCAGAGGACGTGCACCGACGCGGCCACCTGGTTCCGCGTGGTGTCCGTCCCCGCCAGGAGCAGGCCGCCCGCGAGCATCCGCAACTCGGCGCTGTTGAGGCGGTCGCCCGGGAAAGTCGGGTCCTCGGCGCGAATCAGGTCGGAGAGCAGGTCGTCGGTGAGGCTGTGCCGCCGCCGGGCGACCATCTCATCGACGTAGTCGTCGAGCTGCCCCCAGGCCCGCATGACGACGGGCTCGACCTGCCGGAGGTCCACATTGAAGCTGAACGCCTTGAAGACGTCGTCGGCCCACAACGAGAACTGTTGCCAATCCTCGCGTGGTGCGCCGAGCAACGCGCAGATGATCGGGACCGGGTAAGGGCGGGCGAGGTCGGTGACGACGTCACAGCTGCCCGCGTCGATGACGCCATCGACCAGCTCGTTCATCACCGCGGCCATGGTGTCGTGCAGCCGCAGCGTCGCACGGGGCGTGAACGCCTTGGCGGTCAGGCTGCGCAGCCGGTGGTGTGCGTCGCCTTCCAGGCACAACAGGCTGTTGACCACCTTGTCCCACAGCGGACCCGACGTGACGCCCTGGACGAGCAGGTTGATGCCGGGCGGGATCTGGAAGCGCGGATCGCGCAGCACGGCGCGGACGAGGTGGTAGGAGAGGACTTCGGGTCCGTGCGGCCCGAGGGCGACGGGCGCGCGTCGTTGCGCCTCCTGGAGCCGGGGGTAGACCTCGGCCGGGGCTTCCTCGGGGCCGTACGTCAGCGCCGGCAGATCGGCATCGAAAACGCTTGTGGGAGCGGTACCGACGGTCATGACGGTCTCCTCGACGTTGCCCGAACCGGCGCGGGACAACTTTCACACAATGTATGGCCGGGCCGGGGAGCTGTCAACGACGTTGCTGGGCGGCCGCGGCCATTCGCGGGGACAACGCCATACAGAAGGGAACCGATGTGTGGCCACGCGTTGCGGCGGCTATTCGAGCCGGCGGCGGACCAGCCGGCCGCCGATCAGCACGACCGCGAACACGCCGCCGGTGATTCCCGAAATGAGCAGTGGCAGTTGGCCGTTCGGACCCCACAGCAGGCCCGCCCACAAGCCCGCCACCAGGACGCCCAGCCCGATGGCGCCCTGGAACATGCCCTGCGCGCTGGCCTGATGCGGCTGATCGACCAGGCCCGAGATCCAGGCCTTGCCGACGCCGTCGGTGCACCCGGTGAACAATCCGTAGGCGCCGATCAGCAGCCAGGCCGTCACGATGTCGGTGGTCAGCCCCAGCCCGATGTAGCCCACCGCGAAGAAGGTCAGGCCCAGGCCGAACAACGCCGGCCTGCCGATGCGGTCGGCCAGCGATCCGGCCGGGTAGCTGGCCAGGGCATAGACCGCGTTGTATCCGATGTATGCGAGGATCACCTCCACCACCGAGAAGCCGATCTCGTTGAGCCGCAACAGCAACAGGGCATCGGGGAAATTCACCACACTGAAGACCACGAGCAGCGCGGTCACCCGCCAGTACGGTCGCGGCAGCGAGCGCACACCGGCCCACATGGACGGCCGCTGCGCTCGCGGCGCGCCACGGCCCCGCTCGCGCACCAGGCAGACGAGCGCCACGCTGAGCACCGCGGGCACGATGGCGACATACAGCAGCGGCGCGATGCGGTGGTCCAGCAGCTCGTAGCCCACCAACCCGAGCAGCGGACCGGCGACGGCACCGAGGGTGTCCATCGCGCGGTGGAAGCCGAAAACCCGGCCGCGCAGCGCGTCGTCCACGTCGTCGACCAGCAGCGCATCGCGTGGTGCGCCGCGCACGCCCTTGCCCAGCCGATCGACGACGCGACCCGCCAGCACACCCGGCCACGCCGAGGCCACCGCGATGATCACCTTCCCGAGCGCCGCCATGCCGTACCCGGCGGCGATCAACGGGCGTCGCGCAAACCGATCGCTGAGCGGGCCCGAGGCGAGTTTGGTCACCGACGCCGCACCCTCGGCCACACCCTCGACGGCTCCCACCACCGACGGCGGAGCTCCCAGCACCGCCGTCAGGTAGATCGGCAACAGCGGATACAACAGCTCGCTGGCGGCGTCCTGCAGGAACGACACCGCGGAGAGCACCCGAACGTTGCGGGTGAGCCAGTGGGGCTCCGAGAGGATTTCACGCTGGCGCACGAAGCCGGACCATACGCGTCGTCGACGTCTCGTCCAACTCCACCACGTCGGAGCGCGAACGCAGGAAGTCGCTGAATGACCGGAAGCCCAAAGACCTTTCGCTGAACGACGGATCCATCCGCTTCATCTGTGCCTTCACCGCGGAGTTGTGCAGCCAGTCGGCGTCGTCCTTGTCCAGGCCGATCTGCAGCGCGCGCGTCAGCAGCGCCGTGGCGCCGGCCTGTGGATCGGGTGGTTCCGGTTCCCCGGACTGAGCCTCCTTGGCGCGGCCGGCCCGGCGCTTGGGTGACTTCGCCCCGGCAGCGGCGTCGTCGGCCGCGGGCTCCGGTTCGAGCGCCGGTACCCCGGGCAGCGAGTCGTAGATGACGAACTCGTCGCAGGCCGCGGCCAGCGCCCGGCTCGACGCGCCGGCCACCCCGATGCCCACCACGTACCGGCCCAGCCGCTTGCAGCGCTGGGCCAGCGGGATGTAGTCGGAGTCGCCGGCCACGATCACCACATGGGTGAGGTCGGGCAGCCGGAACATGTCTTCGACGGCGTCGACGGCCAGCCGAATGTCGGCGCCGTTCTTGCCGTAGGCCGCGGCGGGAAACAGCTGCACCAGGTCGACCGCGCGGGCCACCAGCTGCCCCCGGTATCCGGCGTTGATGTCCGCCGACCAGTCCGCATAGGCACGGGTGAGCACCAGGGTCCCGAACGACGACGCGAAGTCGAGGATCGCCCCGACGTCGACGGTGGCGCGGTCCAGCCGCTCGGCATACTGCTCGAGACCCTTGGCCTTGTCCCGCTGGAACGAGCTGCGGCCATGGACCTGGTCGTATCGCGAGATCACGATGTTGTCGAAGTCGAGGTAGACGGCCACGCGGGCCGCGACCGGTTCCGTCATGGACTAGATCATCGCTGAGGTGTCCGGCACTGTGGGGGCCGGAAGCGTTTTCCGTCACGATTTGCCCCGTGCGGGTCCCTAAACAGCGCCAGAGCGGGTACACCGGGGCCATGAGTGAGTTGAAGTTCCTCGAGCTGCACGGCGATCGGGTCGCCTACCGCGACGAGGGTGACGGTGAGGTGCTCCTGCTCATCCACGGCATGGCGGGCAGTTCGGAGACGTGGCGATCGGTGATACCGCCGCTGTCGAAGAAATTCCGGGTCATCGCCCCGGACCTGCTGGGCCACGGCGAATCGGCGAAACCCCGCACGGACTATTCGCTGGGCGCGTTCGCGGTGTGGCTGCGCGACCTGCTCGACGAACTCGGCGTCAGCCAGGCCACCCTGGTCGGTCAGTCGCTCGGCGGCGGGGTCGCGATGCAGTTCGTCTACCAGCACCCCGACTACGCCAAGCGGCTGATCCTGATCAGCAGCGGCGGCCTGGGCCCCGACGTCGGTTGGGTGCTGCGGCTGCTCTCGGCGCCCGGGGCCGAGTTGGTGCTGCCGATCATCGCGCCGAAGCCCGTGCTGTCCGTCGGCAACCGGCTCCGGTCCTGGTTGCGCAGCGCCGGCATCCAGTCGCCGCGCGGCGCCGAGATCTGGAGCGCCTACTCGTCGCTGTCGGATGGCGAGACGCGCCAGTCGTTTCTCCGGACGCTGCGCTCGGTGGTCGACTACCGCGGGCAGGCGGTCAGCGCGCTCAGCAGGCTGCGGCTGCGTGAGGACCTCCCCGTCATGGCGATCTGGGGGGAGCGCGACGGCATCATTCCCGTCGATCACGCGTACGCCGCCCACGAGGCGCGTACCGACGCCCGGCTGGAAATCCTGCCCGACGTCGGCCACTTCGCACAGGTCGAGGCGCCCAACCAGGTGGTGGAGCTGATCGAGGACTTCATCGCGAGCGGCGACCGCCACGAAACGGGGAGCGCGCAGGGCGCGCCTGTGACCTGAGGCGCCGAAAATCGGCTTCGCCGCACCGCGGGTCGTAAAATTGCGGCAATGCCCAAGACCGCGGGTGTGGTGCTTCCGCCGGGGCCACGACTGCCCCGCGCGGTACAGGCCGCCTTGATGCTGCACCGTGGGTCGCATTTCGTCGATGCCTGCCGGCGTCGCTACGGAAACGTGTTCACGCTGCGCATCGCGGGCATGGGGACGCTGGTGTACCTGGCCGACCCGGCCGACATCAAGACGGTGTTCGCCGGCGACCCCCACGTCTTCCACGCCGGCGAAGCGAACTCGATTCTGAGCGGGCTGCTCGGCGACACCTCTCTTCTGGTGATCGATGAAGACGTCCATCGAGACCGCCGCCGGCTGATGCTGCCGCCGTTCCATCGCGACGCCGTCGCACGCCAAGCCGGGGTGATGGCCGAGATCGCGGCGGCGAACATCGCGGGGTGGCCGGTGGGCAGGAGCTTCGCCGCCGCGCCCAAGATGTCGGAGATCACGCTCGAGGTGATCCTGCGGACGGTCATCGGCGCCACCGACCCGGCCCGGCTCGCGTCACTGCGGGCGATCATGCCCCGGCTGCTCAGCGTGGGCCCGTGGGCGACGCTGGCGCTGGCGAAGCCGGAACTGCAGCGCCACCTCCCGTGGCGTGGGCTGCGCCGGCGCATGGCCGGGGCCGACCGCCTGCTCTACGCGGAGATCGCCGAGCGCCGCGCGGACCCGGACCTGGCCGCCCGCACCGACGTGCTGGCCATGCTGGTCCGCGCCGACGACGCCGGGCGCACGATGTCCGACCAGGAGCTGCGGGATCAGCTGATGACGCTGCTGGTGGCCGGGCACGACACCACGGCGAACGGGTTGTCCTGGGCGCTCGAGCGGTTGACCCGCCACCCGGCCGTGTTGGCCAAGGCGGTGGCCGCCGCCGAGGCCAGCGCCGCGGGTGATCCGGCCGGCGACGAGTATCTCGACGCGCTGGTGAAGGAGACCCTGCGGATTCGTCCGGTGGTCTTCGACGTGGGGCGGGTGCTCACCCAACCGGCCGACGTGGCCGGGTACCAGCTGCCGGCCGGGGTGATGGTGGCGCCCGGAATCGGCTTGGTGCACACCAGTGCCTCCCTGTACCCGGATCCCCACCGTTTCGATCCGGACCGGATGCTGGGCGCCACGCTGAGCCCCACGACCTGGTTCCCGTTCGGGGGCGGCAACCGCCGCTGTCTGGGCGCCGGCTTCGCCCTGGTCGAGATGCGCGTGGTGTTGCGCGAGATCCTGCGCCGCGCCGAGCTGGACACCACCGCCGCGGCCGGCGAACGACAGCAGCTGAAGTTCGTTGTGCTGGTGCCGCATCGCGGCGCCCGCATTCGGCTGCGGGCGCTCAGAGACGTTCCCGCGCCGGCGGCCGCGGACACCCGGGCGCCGGCCGGCTAGTGGGGAGCGGGCGTTCGCGCGCCCCGGTAATCGACCTGCCAGTGCTTGATGCCGTTGATGAACGACGACCGCAGCCGCTGCGGATCCGCCAGCGGGGTCAGGTCGGGCACGTGATCGGCGAGCGCGTTGAACATCAGGTCGATCGTCATGCGCGCCAGGTTCGCGCCGATGCAGTAGTGCGCCCCGGTCCCGCCGAAACCGACGTGCGGGTTCGGGCTGCGCAACACGTCGAAGGCATCCGGGTCGTCGAAGACCTCTTCGTCGAAGTTCGCCGAGCGGTAGAACAGCACCACGCGCTGCCCCTTGCCGATCCGGGCCCCGCCGAGCTCGGTGTCCTCGCACGCGGTGCGCTGAAACGCCGTGATCGGTGTCGCCCAACGGATTATCTCGTCGGCCGCGGTCTTGGGGCGGTGCGCCTTGAACAACTCCCACTGCGCCGGGTGATCGGTGAAGGCCATCATTCCCTGCGTGATGGAGTTGCGGGTGGTCTCGTTTCCGGCGACGGCCAGCGTGACGACGAACATGCCGAACTCCGCCTCCGACAGGTGCTGGCCCTCGGCGTCGGCCCGGATCAGCGTGGTGACGATGTCGTCCCCGGGCTCGTCACGCTTGCGAGCCGCTAATTGCATTGCATACCACATCAATTCGCCCGCGGAGGTGAGCGCGTCGTTGCCGGCGAACTCCGGGTCGTCGCTGCCGATCATGTTGTTGGTCCAGTCGAACAGCTTGTCGTAGTCCTCCTGGGGAACTCCCAACAGCCCCGAGATGGCCTGCAGCGGTAGCTCGCAGGCGACCTGGCGGACGAAGTCGCCGGAACCGGCCGCCGCGGCGTCGGTCGCGATGCGCCGAGCCCGCTCGGCGAGTTCGGCGCGCAACCGATCGACCGCGCGGGGTGTGAAGGCCCGTGAGACGATCTTGCGCAGCCGGCTGTGCTCGGGATCGTCCATCATGATCATCGACGCCCGGCCCGCCTCGATCTGACCGGCGGCCAGTTCTTCTCGGTAGCGCGGCACGATCGACTTGGCCGCCGAGGAGAAGACATCGCTGCGCAGCGAGACATCGCGGACGTCGCGGTGCTTGGTCACCACCCAGTAGCCGCCGTCGCCGAACCCACCCGCACCGGGCGCCTGCTCGTTCCACCAGATCGGTTCCGTGGCGCGCAGTTCGGCGAACTCCTGCACCGGCAGCCGGTGGGCGTAGATGTCGGGGTCGGTGAAATCAAAGCCCGGCGGGAGGTTCGGAGTGGCCATCGGAGTTCTCCTGCAGACGTGCCCATCGGGATCGGTAGCAAAGCCCGCGCGCCCTACTGCCAGCACCCTAAAGCCGGGCCTCGAAGAAAAGAAGCCTCCATGAGAATCACCGGATGGCGACGGCCCGGTCCCCCCGGACCGGCCCCGCTATTTCCCCGCGTGCCTGCCCGGCCTCTGAAGTCCGTCAGTGTGGAATTCGGCGGCGGCGGTTTCGCGGCCGCCGAGGTTGGTGGCCGCGGTGACCACCGCCCGCTCGATCTGGCGCAGCGCGTGCACCGCGGTGAGGAGTCGCCGGGTGTCCGGCGGCGGTTGATGCGCCGATCCGTCGCGCTGGCGCGCCAGGGTTTCGGCGGTATCGAGGTCGTCGGCCGCCGAGATCACGGTCGGCCCGCGGCCGGTGCCGATGGCGGCGGACAGCGCGTCGATGTTGCGCCGTGTCTGCGCGGCGGCCGCGGAAAAGGCCTGAGCCAGTTCAACGGGTTGCGAGCCCACCCGGTCCTGGTATTGCTCGCTGCTGCGCGCCAGGCTGCGGCCGTACCGGTCGCACGCGGCGAAGATCCGCAGCGCACGGCGAATGCTGCGCCGCCCGGCCAGGCCGGCCACGCCCGCCAGCAGCGGCTTGGCGGTGACCCGGAACTGCTGCAGGTCCCGGTCCACCTGGCGCGCCTGCTCGGACGGGCTCACGCTCTCGCCTGCGCCGAACATGGCCGCGGTGGACACGTCGATCAGCACCGACAGGCCGGCCAGAAAGGTGCGGGTGTCGTCGCGGATCGCGGCTCTGGTGTGCGTCGGCAGCACCACGATGGCCACGGTGGCCCCGATGACCGCGCCGATCGCCGTCTCCTCGATCCGCAACATCAGTACGCCGAAAGAGAATTGGCCAAGCAGGCCATACAACAACGCCAGCATCGTGGTGATCCAGAACGTCATCAGGCTGTAGGTGACCGTCATGAAATAGAAGGCGCAGAACAGGCATACGAAGATCCCGGCGAGCGCGGCGGTCTTGTCGCCGGCCAGCAGCGTGGCCACCAGCACGCCGCACGGCACGCCGAGCAGGGTGCCGAGCAGGCGCTGCCAGCCCTTGGTCAAGGTCTCGCCCCACGAGTTGGTGCCGGCGAAGATGACGAACGCGGCGATCACCGCCCAATACCAGCGGGCCGGCGACACCAGCTCGCCGGCGACGATGGCCAGCGACGCGGCGACGCTGACCTGGACGGCCTGCCGGGTGGTCGGTCGCAGGCCCGCCGGCTGCGCTTCTTCGGTCGGCTCGTCGGCGAGCGCGCCGCCGGACGCGGGCGGCCGCTCGCTGTCCGCGCTCGCCAGGGGGCCACGGGTGGCGGCCCGGTCGACGATGGCCCGCACGTCCGACGTCGCCGTGGCGGCGTTGACTATCGCCAGGGCGAGGCGGCGTACGGCGGCCTCACCGGGGTCGTCGTCCGCGGAGACCGCCGGGCGGCACTGCTCGTCCAACAGCCGCTGCGCTTGGTCGGCGGCCCGCCGCAGGCCGTCGGGCTCGGGGAGGCGGATGGCCCGCCCCAACGTGGAGAGCGCGTCGACGAGCGCGGCCCGCGTGCGGGCGGGTATGGCGCCCGGGTTCTCCGACGCCAGCGCGGCGGCCCGCCGGCCGGCCGTGGCCACCCACTCGATGGCCAGCTCGGCGTCCAGCAGCCACGGGGCCAGCTGTTCGGCGGTGACGCCCGGCCACAGCGTGGCGGGGTCGGCCTTGTCCTCGATCTGGCTCTGCACCATCAGGGCGGTCTCGTTGAGCCGCAAGGTGCGCGCCCGCATCCGACGCCGGCGTCGTTCGTCGAGCCGGCCGGTATGCACCGCTTCGGCCGTCGTGTCGACGACGATCGCCATCCTCGCCCGCAACGCCCGGACGGTCGCCCGCAGCACCCGCTCCGGCCGATCGGGCATGACGTAGGTGGTCATCACGAACGTGCACACCGTGCCCACCGCGACCGCCCCGATCATCCACGGCAGCTCCGAGATCCGCGCCCGCAGATACAACGTGAAGAAGTAGGACATGAAGGCGACCATGCCCAGCGCTCGGCCGCGGGCCCCGAAGCGGCGGATGTAGGCCGCGGCGAACACCACCACCACGAACACCGCGTCGCTGACCACCCGATGGGACGCGAGCACCGCGGCCGCGGTGATGGCCACGGCGGCGGGCACCGGCAGCAGCGCCATCGTGATCCGCTGCTGGCGCGGGTCCGGCTCGTTGACGGAGCGCGACGCGACCATCGTGATGACGACGCCCAGCAGGGCGACGGTCAGGGGTTGCCCCGTCGCCCGGGTCAGGACATAAAGGGCCAGCAGCGAACAGCCGAGCGCGGCCGTCGTCCGCGTCGCCATTCGCAGCCGAAGCAGACCGGGATCGGAGCCGATCACCCAGTTGCTGGCTCGTTCGTAGAGAACGATTATCGCCGTGCCCCCCTTCTCGCCCGCCGGACCCATCATGGTTACCCGAACGGCGCCGCGGCGGCCAAGCTAGTCTTCGACATCGTGACAGCGCCGACGCGGGCGAAGCTGGCTGATGGCCGTGACCTGCTGTTCTTCGCGCTGCCCGGCCACCGCCCGGCGCCGGTCGAAGATCGCCGGCCGCTGCCGGCGCGCGCCGGGCAGCACACCGAGCTGCGGTTCGACCAGACAACGGGGCAGTGGGTGATCGTCGCCGCCCTGCGCCAAGACCGCACCTATAAGCCGCCGGCCGGCCAGTGCCCGCTGTGCCCGGGCCCGACCGGGCTGACCAGCGAGGTGCCCGCCCGCGACTACGACGTCGTCGTGTTCGAGAACCGGTTCCCCAGCCTGTCGGGCACCGGGCCGGCGCTCGCCGCCCCCGGCGACGGGTTCGTGTCCGCCCCGGGACAGGGCCGCTGCGAGGTCATCTGTTTTTCCAGCGACCACACCGGCTCCTTCGCGGGACTGGAGCCCGCCCACGCCCGGCTGGTCATCGAGGCGTGGCGGCACCGCACCGCCGAGCTCATGGCCACACCGGGCATCGAGCAGGTGTTCTGTTTCGAGAACCGCGGCGAAGAGATCGGGGTGACGCTGACCCACCCGCACGGTCAGATCTACGGCTATCCCTACCTGACGCCGCGGACCGCCGTGATGCTGGATCGGGCCCGCCGGCACCGAAAACGCCACGGCACCAACCTCTTCGGTGACCTCCTGGCCGCCGAACTCGCCGACGGCGGCCGAATCCTGGTGCGCGACGACCTGTTCACCGCCTTCGTACCGTTCGCCGCGCGCTGGCCGGTCGAGGTGCACATCTACCCGAACAGGTCCGTGCGCAACATCACCGAACTCGACGGGGAAGAACTGGACGCGTTCGCACGCGTCTACCTCGACGTGCTGGGGCGGTTCGACCGGATGTATTCCGCACCGCTGCCCTATATTTCGGCGTTGCACCAGTACGCCGACACCGACTCCCAGGCCGACGGCTACTTCCACGTCGAGTTGATGTCGATCCGGCGCAGCGCCACCAAGCTGAAGTACCTGGCGGGGTCCGAATCCGGGATGGACGCGTTCATCAGCGATGTGACGCCCGAAAGCGTGGCCGAGCGACTGCGCCAGCTCGGATGACGGTCCACTATGGCGCGCCCGGCCGGATCAACCTGATCGGCGAGCACACCGACTACAACCTGGGTTTCGCGCTGCCCATCGCGCTGCCGCAGCGCACGGTGGTGGCGTTCACGCCCGACCGCGGCGACGCGATCACCGTGGCCAGCGACCGCGCGGACGGGACGGTGCGCATTCCGCTGGACACCGCTCCCGGCGGGGTGGCCGGCTGGGCCGCCTACGTGGCCGGGGTGATCTGGGCGCTGCGGCAGGCCGGGCACCCGGTGCCCGGCGGCGCGATGCGGATCACCAGCGAGGTGCCGATCGGGTCGGGCCTGTCGTCGTCGGCGGCGCTGGAGTGCGCGGCGCTGGGCGCGATCGCGGCGGCCGCCGGCGCGCGGATCGACGCCAAAGAGCAGGCGCGCCTGGCCCAGCGCGCCGAGAACGACTACGTCGGCGCCCCGACGGGTCTGCTCGACCAGCTGGCCGCGCTGTTCGGCCGTCCGGCGACGGCGCTGCTGATCGACTTTCGCGATCTCACGGTCGCGCCGGTGGCCTTCGACCCCGACGCCGCCGGGGTGGCGCTGCTGCTGATCGACTCCCGCGCCCGCCACAGTCACCTCGGCGGCGACTACGCCGCGCGCCGCGCGTCATGCGAGCGGGCGGCCGCGGACCTCGGGGCGTCTTCGCTGCGCGAACTGCAGGACCGTGGGCCCGCCGTGCTGGCCGAGGTGCGCGACCCGGTCGACGGCCGCCGTGCCCGGCATGTGCTCACCGAAAATCAGAGGGTCATCGATTGTGTTGGGGCCCTAAGTGTTTCGGACTTCGCCGAAGCGGGGCGGATCTTCACCGCCTCGCATGCGTCCATGCGCGACGATTTCGAGATCACCACCGACCACATCGACCTGATCGCCGACACCGCGGTGCGCGCGGGCGCCCTGGGCGCGCGGATGACGGGGGGTGGATTCGGGGGCTGCGTGATCGCGCTGGTGCCGGAGGGCCGCACCGCCGCGGTGGACGAGGCGGTGCGACGCGCGGTGGGTGCCGCCGGCTTCGGCCAACCGCTCATCACCCGAACCCGCGCCGCCGCCGGCGCGGGACCGGGCGCGTGAACGAGCCGACCGGCTACGTCGAAGTTCGGGTGTATGCCGAACTCAACGACTTTTTGGCGGCCGAGTCGCGAGGGACGACGGTGCGCCGCCCGTTCCGGCCACACCAGACCGTCAAAGACGTCCTGGAGGCGATGGGCATACCGCACACCGAGGTCGACCTCATCCTCGTCAACGGATCCCCGAGGGACTTCGCGTACCGCCCGAGTGTCGGCGACCGCATCGCCGCCTACCCGACTTTCGAGTCGCTCGACGTGGGGGAGACCGCCCGGCTGCGCCCGGTTCCGTTGCGCGATCCGCGGTTCGTCGTCGACGTCAACCTCGGCCGGCTGGCGTGGCTGCTGCGCCTGCTCGGGTTGGACGTGTGGTGGTCGAATGACGCCGCCGACGAGACGCTGGCCGACGTCAGCGCCGCGCAGCACCGAATCCTGCTGACCCGCGATCGCGGCCTGCTGAAGCGCCGCGCCATCACGCATGCCCTGTTCATCCGCTCCGACGATCCCGAGGAGCAGGCGCTCGATGTGCTGCGCCGGCTGGACCTGGGACAGCGGCTCGCGCCGCTCACCCGCTGCGTGCGCTGCAACGGCATGCTGGCCCCGGTGCGCAAGGACGAGGTGATCGACCAGTTGGAGCCGCTGACGCGGGAGCATTACGACGAGTTCGCCCGGTGCGCGGATTGCGGGCGGATTTACTGGCCCGGGTCGCATTACACGAAATTGATCCGGCTCGTACAAACGCTGCGCGACCGGCTCGGGTCACCGCCCGGCGCCCCGCGATTCCCCGCGGACTAGCCGTGACCAACGGCGATAGCTGTAACGTAACGGATATGCGGCGGATGACCTGTGCGGTGTGCGGGTCGGGGTTCTCGGGCCGGTCCGACGCCGTCTACTGCTCGTCGGCCTGTCGGCAGAGGGCTCATCGCGCCCGGTCGGCGCGGCGCACGGCCGCGTTGCGGGACTCCCTACGGCGCAGCGCCGGGACGGCCCGGGACACGCCCTCCGACGTCGCCAGGTCGCTGCAGCGTTCGGTGGCCGATGCCGTGCAACGCGCGCGACAGCAGGTCGACCGATCGCGCGAACTGTGCCGCGCGTCGGAGCTGCGGCTGCGGGAAAGCGACGCCATCCGGCGGGCGTCGCTCGAGCGCGGGTCGTCGAGGTCCTATCCGGAGCGTGCGTCGTGGCCTGGGATCTAGACGGCCAGACGGCGGCGGTCGAGCGGGCCCTCTCGGGAGGTATTCCGCAGCGGGCGGGTTGGTTCCGCTTCTACTTCGAGGACCAGCGGTGGGAATGGTCCGACCAGGTGCATCGCATGCACGGCTACGAGCCGGGAACGGTGACGCCGACGACCGAGCTGGTGCTGTCCCACAAGCACCCCGGCGATCGGGACCGGGTGGCCCGGGGCATCGACGACATGATCACGCGTCGCCGCGCGTTCAGCACCAGGCACCGCATCGTCGACACCCGCGGCAACACCCATGACGTCGTCGTGGTGGGCGATCAATTCTGCGACGACAACGGTGAGGTCATCGGCACCCACGGTTTCTACGTCGACGTCACGTCGACGTCGAGCCGTAAGCGGGAGGAGTCCATCAGCGCGCAGGTGGCCGAGATCGCCGAACGTCGGGGCGCCATCGAGCGCACCAAAGGGATGCTGATGCTGGTCTACGGCGTGGACGAGACGGCTGCGTTCGACCTGCTCAAGTCGTTGTCCCAGGTGCGCAACATGAAGTTGGGCGTGCTCGCAGAGCAGATCGCGAACGACTTCCCGAAGGTGGGCCAGGAGGCCATCGCCTCGCGCTCACGATTCGACCAGAGCCTGCTCGCCGCCCACCTGCGCGCGGGCGACCCCACCGGGTAGCGCCGCTAGCCGGCCGGCGCCAGGCGCACCGCGCCCAAGTGCATCCGGTCGACCGCCTCGGCGAACTCCTCGCGCGTCGGTATGCGTCGGTCGCGGAACTTCAGTCCGATCATCCGTTGGGCACGCTGGACGCCGTAGGACTCGGCGCAGCGCAGGAAGAGATCGGACACGGTGGCGCGGTCACGGATCAGCTCGCCGCGCATCGCGATGGTCTTGCCGTCGTAGACGACCTCAACGGGCGCGCCGCCGCGGAAGTTCTGCTTCCAGGGAGCGCCCGTCAGCGCGTACAGCTGACCGTCAATCACGTGGGCGCTGACCGGAAGTGAGAACGGCCGGCCCGTCTTGCGCCCGGTGAAGCTCAGCACCATCAGTTGCTTGCGGGCGGGGCCGGCGAGCGGGCTGCGCAGCAAGAACCCCATCATCGGGTTGATCAAGCGCAGCAGCACCGACGGCGGGTGCCCGGCGTCTATCGCATACGGCTGCTCTGCCATGCGCTCACCGTAAAGCCATTCGGCACCACCGCGCAGCGATCCGCGCGGCGGCGTCGCGCTCCTCGCTCAGGGGGTGATGGTGGTTTGGTGGTCGATGATCTTCGTGACGTCCATCAACGGTCCCCGGTCGGCCTCCGGTCCGTCGGCGTTGAGCTGAAGCACATACACCGCGCCCTGGCTGGGGATCACCACCGTCTTCTGCGCGATCATTCGAGTCTTGCCGTCCCGCTGGTAGGTGCCGCCGATCTGCCACGCCTGGAAGCCGCCGAGCGTCGACGCTCTGCCGTCACCGTTGCCGTCGTATCCGGGCAGATTCTGCACCTCGCCCGGGGCGTACTGGATGATCTTGGCCGGGTCCACGTCACCGCTGAGCCTGGAGAACAGCGCCGAGACGGTGGGCGGGTCGGCCGGGTCGCTGGGCTGGGTCGAAACGATGCCGCCATACGACGTGCCGGCCTTCTGGTCGAGCCGCCAGCCCGGCGGCACCGGCAGGTCGACGCTCGGCCCGGGATCACCGTGATGGACCGGCGTCTCGGTGATGTGGTTGTCCTTGACGTAGTCGGCGATCGTGTATTTGGCCTTCGCGGCCGGTGCCGCGCCGGTGCCCGACGACGTCGCGGACGTCGAGGCGGGGGTGGTCGTCGAGGCCGACGTCTGATTGCCGGATTTTTGGTCGTGGCCGCACCCGAGGAGCACCAAACTGAGCGCCACGGAAACGGTTGCTAGCGTCAAATGTTTCATGATCCAATCTCCCGAAAATTGGGGCCGTTACCTGCGTCGGCCACGCCGAAATGACGGTAACCGAAATGGCGCGCAGGTTTGCCGGTATCTTTTGACTTTCCGGCCCGGCCGCGGTGGGGCCGGAAATCGTTATCCGATTCGTTCGAAAAAACAGCCATCCAATACACCCTCGTCCAGTAAGAGACAGGTATGCGGTCACGCAGGGCCCTCGTCGCGATCCTGGCGGCGTCGGTCGTCTTCATCGCGTTCGTCGCCGCGGCGCCGCCCATCGCCTACGACGGCGACCCCGGATTCGTGACCGACCCGGTCGACCACGTCGCCACGCTGATCGGCACCGGAACCGGTGGCCAGACCGTGGGGGAGATCAACAACTTCCCCGGCGCCACCGTGCCGTTCGGCATGGTGCAGTACTCGCCGGACACCGTCGGCAATTACGCGGGCTACAACTACGGGAATTCCCGCTCCACCGGCTTCAGCATGACCCACGCCTCCGTCGGCTGCGCCGCGTTCGGTGACATCTCGATGCTGCCGACCACCAACGGAATTGGCGCACAGCCCTGGCAAGCCTGGGAGCGGATCGCCCACGACGACACCGAGCGGGGCGTGCCCGGCTACTACACGGTGCGATTCCCGGGGACCCGGGTGAAGGCCGAACTGACCGCCACCACCCGCACGGGCGTCGGCCGGTTCAGCTACCCGCGCAACGGCCGCCCCGCGCTGTTGCACGTGCGCTCCGGGGCGTCGCTGGCGGGCAACTCTCGCGCGAGCATCCAGATCGGCGAGGACCACACCACGATCACCGGCTGGGCCACCAGCGGCGGGTTCTGCGGCAAGAACAACACCTACACCGTCTATTTCGCGATGAAGTTCAGCCAGCCGTTCACCTCCTACGGGACATGGGACGGCACCGCGGTGTATCCCGGTGCCCGCGGCGCGAATTCGCCATTCAGCGGCGGATACGTCGAGTTCCCGGCCGGAGCCGTGCTCGAGGTGCGGACCGCGATCTCCTATGTCGGTATCGAGGGGGCGCGGGCGAACCTGGCGGCCGAGGGCGCGGCGAGCTTCAACGACGTGCGCGACGCCGCCTCGAAGTCGTGGAACGCCACGCTGTCGCGCATCTCGGTCGCCGGCCGCAACGCCCACGACCTGGAAACCTTCTACACCGCCCTGTATCGGTCGTTGTTGCACCCCAACACCTTCAACGACGCGGACGGGCGCTACATCGGGTTCGACGGCGCCGTGCACACCGTGGCCGCGGGGCACACCCAGTACGCCAACTTCTCCGACTGGGACACCTACCGATGTCTGGCGCCTTTGCAGGCGCTCCTTTTTCCCGACCGGGCGAGCGATATGGCCCAGTCGCTGGTGAACGACGCCGAGCAGAGCGGAGCGCTGCCGCGTTGGGCGCTGGCCAACGCCGCGACCGCGGAGATGAGCGGCGACAACGTGGTACCGCTCATCGTGAACCTCCATGCCTTCGGCGCCGAGGATTTCGACACCCGGACGGCCCTGCGCTACATGGTGAACGCGGCGACGAAAGGCGGTGTCGGACTGGGCGGTTACGTCGAACGGCCGGGGATCGAGACGTACCTGGAATTCGGCTACGCGCCGTTCTCCTTCGAGTTCCGCACCGACGGCTGGATCGCCGCCGCGTCGATCACGCTCGAATGGTCGGTCGACGACTTCGCCATCTCCCGGTTCGCCGATTCGCTCGGCGACACCGCGACCGCTGCCGAATTCCAGGGCCGGTCGCAGTACTGGCAGAACCTGTTCAACCCGAGCACCGGGTACATCTCGCCCCGCAACTGGACCAGCTTTTTCCGCGCCGGCCCCGCATTCGTGGTCTCGCCCTCGGATTTCGGCCAGGTCGGGTTCGACGAGGGCAATGCCGCGCAGTACGTCTGGTGGGTGCCGCACAACGTGGCCGGCCTGGTGACCGCGCTGGGCGGGCGCGATGCGGTCGCCGGACGGCTCGACGGCTTCACCCGGAAGCTCAACGTGGGTCCCAACGAGCCCTACCTGTGGGCCGGTAACGAACCCGGTTTCGGGGTGCCATGGCTGTACAACTACATCGGTCAACCGTGGCAGACGCAGCGCACGGTCGATCGGGTGCGCGGGCTGTTCGGCCCGACGGCCGACGGGGAACCGGGCAACGACGATCTGGGCGCGATGGCCAGCTGGTACGTCTGGGCGGCCCTGGGACTGTATCCGAGTACTCCCGGAACGCCGATCCTCACCGTGGCCGCACCGCTGTTCGACCGGATCGTGATCGCGCTTCCCGGCGGCAAGACGATCCGGATCTCGGCGCCCGGCGCGTCCGGGCCGCGTCACCTCAACTACGTCAGCGGGCTGAGCGTCGACGGGCAGCCCACCGATCACACGTGGCTGCCGGAGTCGTTCGTCCGCACCGGCGGGGAACTGAGCTTCACGCTCGCCGCCTATCCGGACCGGAGTTGGGGCACAAGCGAATCCTCCGCCCCGCCCTCGTTCGGCGCCGGCAGTTCGGCGGTGACGGTCAACGTCCCCAGCCCCATCGTCACCATCGCCCCGGGCAGCACGGGCACGGTCAGGCTCGACGCCCAGCGGATGATCGGTGATGCCGGCGATTACACGGTCACCGGCACCGCCTCGGACGGCGGCATCACCGTGACGCCCTCGACCGGCCAGTTCTCCCCCGACGGATCGGCGAGCATCGACGTCCCCATCACGGTGGCGCGATCGGTGTCCGACGAGTACTACCTGGCGTTCTTGACCTCTACCGTCGGCCAAAGCGCCCGCACGTCAACCGTTCTCGTGGTGGTGCAATCCCCGTCCGAGTGATCCCGTGGCGGACCTCAGATCATCTCGTTCCTGGTCAGCCACCGCATCACCGGCCAGCCGGCGAACACGGGCAGCCAGCAGGTGAGCACCCGGTACAACAGCACCGACGGCAGGCCGGTCGCCGGCGGCACGCCGAAGGCGGCCAGCCCACCGATCAACGCCGCTTCGACGGCGCCGACGCCCCCGGGGGTCGGCGCGGCGGAGGCCAGCGTCCCGCCGACCATCGTGACCACGGTGACGGTGACGAACGAAGCGCCGCCACCGAACGCCTCGACGCTGGTCCACAGCGCCAGGGCGGCACCCAGAGTCGTTCCGGCGCAACCGAGTACGATCAGCCCCAGTCGCTGGGGCTCTCGGGCCACCTCGACGAGGTCGGTTGCCACCTCCTTGAGTTTGGGGCGCACGTCCGTCGCCAGCCAGCGGCGCAGCTTGGGCACGAATAAGAAGGTGCCGACAATCCCGAGGGCCACACCCGCGATCAGGTACAGGACCGTGGCGGTGGGGACGAAGTGCGAGAGGTTCATCGACGCGCCCGCAACCGTGCTGAACAGGATCAGCAACACCAGGTGCATGATCACTTGCACCGATTGCTGCAGGGCCACCGCCGTGGTGGCCCGCATGGCGGACAGCCCGCCGCCCTTTTGCAGGTACCTCGTGCTGAGCGCCAACCCGCCGACCCCGGCAGGCGTCGTCGTGGCGGCGAAGGTGTTGGCCACCTGCGCGACCGACAGCCTCCAGAAGCTGACCGTCTCGTCCGCGGACGCCCACAGCGCGGCGGCCGCCCCGACGTAGGTCAGCGCCGACACCGCCAGGCCCAGCAGTGCCCACCACCAGTTTGCGCTCCGCAGCTGGGACACGAACGTGGGCGCGGTGCTGATGAAGGGATACGCGACGTAGACGAGCGCACCGAACAGCACCAGCTGAATGAGCTGGCTGCGGGTGAACCGGGTGATGGTCTCGGTTTTGATCTGGTCGGCGCCGGTCTGACGCTTCACCTCCGCGCGGGCGGCGGAGATGGCCGTGCCCGCATCCGGTACCGACTTCCGAATGGCCCGGGGCACGGCCACTTTCGTCAGGCGGCGCGACGCGGTCAGGATGGTGTCCCGGTCGAACGCGTCGATCGCGGCGGCCACCGCCGATTTCGGGTCGTACAGGGCGGCGGTGGTCACCAGCAGCTGGGCGATATCGGATTGCAGCTGGGCTTCGGTGGCGCCGTATTCGGCGCTGTGGAAGCCGCCGAAGAGCACGGCGTCGTCGTCGACGGTGATCTCGTTGCCGCGCAGGTCCCCGTGCGCGATCTGCTGGTCGTTGAGGGTCCGCAGCGCCTGCCACACCCGGTCAACCGGCGTGGACTGCGCGCACCGGGTCAGGGGCACGCCGTGAGGTGGTTGGTGCGAATAGAGAATCCAGCCCCGGTCGAGGGTGGCGACGGCGATCGTCGAGGTGTTGGCCAGACGCACCTCCCCGATTGCGATCGTCATCAGCGCGCGGTGCTCGACGGCGCGGCGCATGGAGGTCACCAGAGGCGCGGTCTCGGCATCGCGCAGCCGCAGCTTGATCCACAGCTGGCGCAGCGTGCCACCGCTGCGTTGGTGCGGCCCGTACAACTCGACGAACGCCGAGCGCTCGGGCCGCCCGCAGGCCGCCGAAAGGACCAGCGGGCCCCGCCCGGCCGGCCGCACCACGGTGAGCCGCGAGACGACGAATCCACGCCTGGCCATCGCGCGCACGGCGGACTCCAGGGGCACCTCCAGCGCCGGGGTGCCGACCACGAGCACCACCAGCGAGCCGACCAGCCAGCCGACCGCCAGCCCCAGCAGCGCGCGGGCGGGCACGATCGCACTGACCACGAGGTGGATCGGCACGAAGGCCAGCAGCAGCGCCCACCACCAATGCCGCCAGCGCGCGGGCAGCCACGGACCGGAGACGGTCAGCACCGCCGCCAGCATGCCGATCCAGCGTGGATCGTCGAGGAACTGGCCCAACACGGTCTGCAGGCGTTCGGAGAGGTCGAAGTGCCAGCGGGGAGCCGAAAACCCGTTGCCGCCCACCGAGAGCGGCAGCGCCGCCAGCAGTGCGGCGGCCGCGTAGGCCCCGAGCAGTTTCCATTGCCGGCCGACGATCAGGCCGATCAGGATCATGAACGGCAGGGCCAGGATCGCCACCCCGTACGCGAGGTACACCAGATCGGACTGGCGGGGGGAGAGCACCCCGACGATCTGCGAGATCGACTTCTCCAGCGCCTCCCACTGCGGCCGGGTGATCAGCGAACTCGTGATCACCACCGCGAGGAAGGTCACGCTCGCCGCCAGCCGCAGGATATCGTTGGTGCGCCGGGTCAGCGGCTGCAGCAAGCTGCCGGAAACGCTCACCTCGCGCCCGTCGACTCGCATGTGGTAATGATCCTTCGGATCCGTTCGGCGCCGCTGCTCGACCCGCTCGCCGGCTCGCCGACAACTTAACGCCGATGCCCGCCGCGCGACAGTTCGTACCCACCCGGCGCGCGCGTAGGGTCGGTTAGGTAGGCGAGCTAGCGAACGGAGGGCGTGCCGTGGGCAGAACCGACAACGACAGCTGGGAGATCACCGAGAGCGTCGGGGCGACCGCGCTGGGCGTGGCGTCGGCGCGCGGCGCGGAAACGCGAAGCGAGAATCCGTTGATCCGCGATCCGTTCGCGCAGGTCTTCCTGGACGCCGCCGGTGACGGGGTGTGGAACTGGCACTCGGCGCCGCAGCTGCCGGACGAACTCGTCGAGGCCGAACCGGAGTTGCCGCTGCAGATGCGGGCGATGGTCGGCTACATGGCCTGCCGCACGGCCTTTTTCGACGAATTCTTCCTCGCCGCGACGGGCGCGGGCATTCGGCAGGCGGTGATCTTGGCGGCGGGTCTGGACGCGCGCGCGTGGCGGTTGCCCTGGCCGGACGGCACGACGGTCTACGAGCTGGACCAGCCCCGGGTGCTGGACTTCAAGTTGTCGACGCTGGCCCAGCACGGGGCGCAGCCGGCGTGCCACCGCGTCGCCGTTCCCGTGGACCTGCGCCACGATTGGCCGGCGGCGTTGCGGCAGGCCGGTTTTGACCCTTCGCTGCCCAGCGTGTGGTCGGCGGAGGGGCTGATGCCGTATCTGCCCGCCGCCGCCCAGGAGTTGCTGTTCGACCGCGTGCACCAGCTCACCGCGCCCGGCAGCCGGGTCGCGGTGGAGGCGCTGGGACCGAAGTTTCTCGACCCGGAGTTCCGCGCGAAGCGCCGTGAGCGGATGGACCGGGTGCGCGCGCTGATGGCGCGGGTGGACCCCGACCGGGAGGTGCCCAGGACCGACGAGCTGTGGTACTTCGAGGAGCGCGAGGACGTCGGCGAGTGGTTCCGCCGCCACGGCTGGGACGTGACGGTGACCCCGTCCGCCGAGCTGATGGCCGGCTACGACCGAGCGGCGCCCAAGGAGGTCGAGGACGCCGTGCCGGGAAACCTGTTCGTGGCCGCGCAGCGGCCGGACAACTAGCGGCCCTCGGCTTCCGAAGGCGCACGACGGCCGTGCGTGCGCCACTTCCGGTACCCGCGCCGCGCGGCGACCGCACCGACGACGGCGGTCAGGCACCACACCGCGATGGCCGAATACGCCAGCCAGGACGACCGATTCGCGATCGACGCCCCCAGCGCGGTGTAGGCGAACGCCCGCGGCACCGAACCGATGAAGGAGCCAATAGCCATCTGCCACAACGGGACTCCGAACGCCCCGAACGCGTAGGAGGCCAGCGCATCCGACAGGCCCGGGACGAAGCGCTGCCCGACAACCGCCCACAGTCCGCGGCGTTCGATCACCGCGTCGATGCGGTCGGCGCGCGCCGGCCCCAACAGCGCCCGCGCGCTGTTCCGCCCGGCCCGACGGCCAACGAGGCTGGCCACGATGGCGGTGCCGACCGTCGCGCCCAGCGTCACGGCGATGCCCAGGACCGGGCCGAACAACAGCCCGCTGCCCGCGGCCAGTATCGAGCCCGGCACGAACACCGCGCCCAGCGCGGCCGACACCACGACGTAGGTCACGGGCGCGGCGGAACCGGTCGCCGAGACGGTGCGCCGCACGTCCTCGACGTCGATGACGTGTGCGACGGCGACCAGGAAGAACATTGCGAGCAGGAAAGCGGCGAACACCGCCAGCCGCAGGATGTGGGGCCGGCGGGATGGCGTGATCGCGCCGTCGTCGTCAGTCATGTCGACCACGATTCTTCCGCACCGGCATGACGGCGGCGTCAGTCCAGCCCGGCGCCGGACTTGAGGCGTTGTCGCAGGCCGCTCGCGCGCACCGCGCGGCGGCCGATGGCGGCCCGTATCGCGCTCTCCGAACCGGCCACGCGCACCTTGGTTTTGGCGCGTGTCACCGCCGTGTAGAACAGCTCACGGGTCAGCAGGTGAGAGTCTTGCGGCGGGAGCAGCACGGTGACCTCGTCGGCCTGGCTGCCCTGGCTCTTGTGGATGGTCATCGCGTACATGGTCTCGACGTCGGAGAGCCGGCTGGTCGCGAACTCCAGCCGCCCGGCGGCACCGGCGATGACCGCCCGCAGCCCCTCCTGGCGGGTGACGACCACACCCGTATCGCCGTTGTACACCCGCAGCCCGTAGTCGTTGGCGGTCACCAGCAGCGGCCGGCCCGCGTACCACTGGGACCACACCGGCAGGCCGCTGTCCTCGGTCAGCCATCGATGGACCTGGCGGTTCCAGTGCTCCACCCCGGAGGGTCCGTGGCGGTGCGCGCACAGCAGCCGGTGCCCGTCGAGCGCCTGCAACGCCGCCGCCTCGGCACCCAACACGGCGGCCTCCCGCACGCGGAGGGCGTGCGGCACCAGGATCGCGCGCAGCCGATCCGTCGGGTCCTCGTCGTCCACCCAGTCGATGTGATCGCCGCCGGCCCGCAATACCGCGATCGCCCGGTCGGCGTCACCGCTGCGGATCGCGTCGGCAAGCGCACCGATCGACTCGCCGAACCGGTGCGAGGAGAGCAGCGCGGCGACGCGGCTGTCGTCGCGGGCGGACAGGCCGTCGACCAGGTCCGCCAGCACCGCTCCGGCCTCCACCGACGCCAGTTGATCGGGATCGCCGACCAGGATCAGTCGTGCGTCCGCGCGCACCGCCTCGAGCAGCCGCGCCATCATCGTCAGCGACACCATCGATGTCTCGTCGACGACGATGACGTCGTGCGGCAACCGGTTGGCCCGGTGGTGACGAAACCGCACCGACGTGTCGGGCCGGCTGCCGAGCAGCCGGTGCAATGTCACCGCCTCCAGCCCGGCCAGGCGCCGGCGGTCGGGGGGCTCGAGCCGGGCGAGCTCCGCCGCCACCGCTTCGGTCAGCCGCGCGGCCGCCTTGCCGGTCGGCGCGGCCATCGCGATCCGCAGCCCCGGCCTGCCCGACCGGTCCGCCTGTTCGGTCAACAGCGCGAGCAGCCGGGCGACGGTCGTCGTCTTCCCGGTGCCCGGACCACCGGTGAGCACCGTAACCGCTTGCGACAGCACGATCTGGGCCGCCGCCCGCTGTTCCTCGTAGCCGGCCGGGAAGAGTCGATCGAGGATGCCCGCTTCGACGGACGCCCCGGGCGCCGACAGCGCCAGCAGGTCGACGCAGACCTGGGTCTCCTCGCGCCAGTACCGGTCGAGGTACAGCAGGCGATCCTGGTACAGCCGCAGCACCGGGGGGTCGGCGCTCAGGCGGCTCGAACGCACCGACGTCAGCCACGACACCGGCTCCGGCCACGGCAACTCCGGTGCGTCGGCGTCGGCGGCGACGGTCGCCAGGTCGACGCACACCGCCCCGCCCCGCAGCGCACGAACCAGCAGCGCGAGCGCCAGCGCCACCGCGTCGTCCGACTCGCCGGCCAGCGCCGTGATCCGTTGGGCCGCATGCACATCCGCGGCATCCAGCACGCCGGCGCGGTTGAATTCGCCGAGCGGGCCGCCGGCGGCCAGCGCGACTCGGTGATCGTATCGATCCTGGGGGATTTCCTCGACGGTGCTCATGCGGCGCGCGGCCCGTCATCGAGCAGATCGGACAGCGCGACCGCCAGCTCGGCCGGCGGGCCCCAGCTGAACACCCCGCAGGGCTGGCCGTCCGGCGCGGGTGTGGCGGCGCCGCACATGCCACGCACGAACAGGTACAGCACTCCGCCCAGGTGCCGCCCGGGGTCGTAACCGGACTGGCGCCACCGCAGGAAGCGGTGGAGCACAACCAGATACAACAGCGCCTGCAGCGGATAGTCGGAGTGCAACATCGCCTCGGTCAGCGATCCGAAACTGTAGTCGGCCGCGGTGTCACCCAGCAGATTGGTCTTGTAGTCGACAACGAGGTAGCGCTGCCCCGGCAACCGCAGCACGGCGTCGATCGACCCGGACAGGTAACCGCGCAGCGGCTGGCGGCCCAGCCCGTCGGACCTCAACCGGTCGGCGTAACCGGCCAGGGGATCGTCCGGGGGAAGGTATCGGCCCAACAGATCGCCGATGTCGGAGAGCCGGATGTCGGTCACTTCCCCACGGATGTCGCCGCCCGCCAGGGGGATCTCGAAGGCCAACTCGCGCAGTCGATCCGGGAGCGCGATCTGCCGCAAGGTGACACCGGGAGCCAAGGGCCCCAGCACCGTGTCGTGCATCGGCACCAGCGCCGAGGCCAGCACCGCGGGATCGGCGTCGACCGGCCACCATGCCGAATGCGTCCGGATCTGCGCTTCCAGCTCGGCCGCCAGGTCCGGGGCGAGCGGGTCGGCGCTCTCCAGCACGGCGTGCACCAACGACCCGAACGTCGCACCCGCCGGCAGGTCGGCCATCGGGGAGGGGACGTCCGCGCCGACGGCCGACGGGATCGCCGCCGGGGTCACCTCGACCTCGTCGTCGCGAGCGCCGGCCTCCGGTTCGCTACCGAAGGCGGGCTGATCGACGTCGCGGATCAGCGCCGAGTACGACGTGCGCCGCCAGGTGGTATCGATGACACGGTGAAAGTGCCTCACCGCCAGGTTGTTCGGCGGCGCCGTCCCGGCGGGCACGGGCACGGCGGCGACGGCGGCCTCCTCGATCACCGGGCCGCCCGCGGCCTCCCAGGCGCCGAAGCAGGCCCGCGCTTGCTCGTCGGAGATCGTCTTCGGATCGCAGCGGTCGGGCACCACGGCCTCGCCGAGGCGCCGGCCCCGCATCAGCCGCGACAACCCGCCGTTGGGTTCGTCCCAGGACGGCGCCCACCAGGCCACCACCTGCGACTGTGCCCGGGTCAGCGCGACATAGGTCAGCCGGATGTCGTTGCGCGCCGCCTCGGCCCGGCTGAACCGCTCGGTCTCGGCCAGGTCCGGACTCTGCGGGCCGCCGATGTGCAGGCAGCGGACACCGGCGTCGTCGTGAAACATCGGGATGTCGTCGATGAAGACGTGCCGGTTGAACGCGAACGGCAGGTACACGATCGGGAACTGCAGGCCCTTGGCCCCCCACACGGTCATGACCTGTACCGCGGCGGAGTCGCTGTCGATGCGGCGATTGCGTTCCGGGGCACCCCCGGACGAGCTGCTGCGCTCGGCGCATTGCCGGCGGAGCCAATCGCGCAGGGCCGGCAGGGCCAGCCGCTCCCGGTGCGAAACGTCGTGCAGCAGTTGGGCGATGTGGGCGAGGTCGGTCATCGTGCGCTCGCCGCCCTGCTCCGCGAGCACGCGCCGGCCCATCCCGGCCAACTGCGCCGCCTCGAACACCGCCGCCGGCCCGCGCTCGCGCAGCTGGCCGGACCAGTCCCGCAAGGTGGCGGCCACCTCGTCGGTGAGCTTGTCGCCCCCGGCGGCCAACGCGTCGGCCAGCCTGCCGAAGAACACCGTCGCCGCGGCGGCCCGCACCATCCCGCTGCGGTGGGTCTGATCGAACGCGTTGAGCAGGCACAGCCAATCCTCGGCGGCCTGGGACAGGAACACATCCGCGTCGCCGGTGTAGACGGCGGGAATCCCGGCCTGGATCAGGGCGCTCTGGCACGCCCGGGCATCCTCACCCTTCTCCACGATCACCGCCACGTGACCCGGCTCGACCGGGACACCGTCGAACGTGGCGCCGGCGGCCCGCAGGGCGCCGATGTCGGCGGCCAGGTCGGCGGTGATGAAGCGGCGAAGCTCCGACATCGGAATGGTTCTCGACTGGTCGACACCGAACAGGGACCGGTTGACCAGCCGCAGTCGAAACGGCGCGTTGCGCGGCGCGCCGGCCAGCCGGTGCCCGACGAGGCGGGTTTCCACCGCGCCCACGACGATGCCCGGATCACCCAGCGCCGCCCCGCGCAGCACGGTCTGGAGACGCTCGACCAGCGCGGTGTCGCTGCGCCAATTGACGTCCAGCGTGCGCCGCTCGCCGGCCGTGCGGGCGGCCTCGAGGTAGGTGTAGATGTCGCCGCCGCGGAAGCCGTAGATGGCCTGCTTGGGATCGCCGATGAGCACCACGGTGGAGTGACCGCCGAACGCGCGCCCGATGACCTCCCATTGAATGGGATCGGTGTCCTGGAACTCGTCGACCATGACGATCGGCCAGCGGGCCCGCATCCGGTTGGCGGCATCGGAATCCTGCGCACGCAGCGCGGTGGCGAGCCTGCGCAGCAGGTCGTCGTAACCTAGGACGGCGAGCCGGTGCTTGCGCAGCTCCAGCTCGTCGAGCACATCGTTGGCGAAGCGAAGCCGCACCGCGGCAACGGAATCCGCGTCGGGCCGTTGCGGCCGCAGTTCGGCGCACGGGTCGCGGACCACCGCGCGGGCCAGCGCCAGCGCGTCGGGGTGACTGAGCGCGGCGTCGTCGCGCTCCGATGCGAACCGGGCGAGGTAGAGGTCGTCGACGATCTGGGTGAGCAGGTCCTCGAGGCTTTCGACCAGCGTCACCCCGGCGTCGGTGTCACCGGCGACGCCGAGGGATTTGAGCACCATGCTGCAGAACTCGTGGGTGGTGGCGATGGTGGCGGCGTCGAATCCCGCCAGCGCGTCCCGAAGCCTGCGGCAGCGCTGGTCGCGGTCGGCGGCGCTGCCGCGCATCAGGTGGGCCACCAGCTCGTTCGGGGCGTCGGCCGCCGGATCGCACAGCGCGGCAACGGTTTGCGAGACCTGCGAGCGGACCCGTTCGCGCAGCTCACGGCTGGCGGCGCGACTGAACGTGATCAGCAGCATCTCGTCGAGGGTGGCCAGGCCCTCGGCGAGGTAGCGGGTGACCAGACCGGCCAGCGCGAACGTCTTTCCGGTGCCGGCGCTGGCCTCGAGCACCGTAGTGCGTCCGGGCCCGGGCAGCGGGCCGAGCAGGTCGAACCGATCCATCAACGCACCTCCGAGCGCAGCAGCGGCAACCACAGCCGCGCCGCCAGCGCGCCGAGGCGGGAGTCCTCCCCGGCGAACTCCTCGCCGAGATGCGGCGCGCCGAGCAAGACGCTGAGCGGCGCCCGTTTGCCCCAGACCTTTTCGTGCGCGGGCTCGGCGTCCTCGCCGTGGAAGTTGTTCTGTGACTGCCAGCGCCAGCCGGCCGCCCGCACCGGGTCCCTGCCGCCGTGGCGGGCGTCGGCCCAGGCGAACGACGTTCGTACCGGCAGCGGCAGCGGCTCTCGGCGGCCCGCGTCGTACAGGCGCACCAGGTCGCGGATCGTCGCACCGGGATCCGCCGGCGGTCCCAGCAGCCGCTGTTCGATGCGGTGATCGGTTCTGGCGCGGCCGATGCACAGGGCCGTCCAGCCGCGGCCCGGCATGGCGGTGCTCAAGGCCAGCAGCGGAATCCACGACTCCATCAGGTGTTTGCCACCCAGCTTGGAATAGGTGACCGACACCGTGCGCTCGGCGAAGACGGGTGTCACGGTGCCGGTGAGCCGCCGCCCGGCGCTGAGGTCCACGTCGACGTCGTAGGCGTCGGCGTCGGCCTGGCGGTGCCGCAACGCCGTGCGCGCCAAATCGGCGGCCTGGTCGCGGATCTCCACGGCCTTGCGCATCCCCAGGCGGCCGGGCGGCAGCGTGCCCCGTCGCCACTCTGCGTTGGCGGCGGTGTCCGGGTGCATACCCCGCAGCATGTCGCGCAGCATGCGATCGCCGACGGTCCACTCCGCCAAACTGTCGATCTGGACCGGCATCTCGTCGTCGAGGTCCTCGACTTCCCAGGGCAGCGCGTAGTCCAGCGCGCGGAAGAAGCCCTTCACCGGGTCCCGGAAGAAGGTGAGCAGATCGGCCAGGGCGACGTCGTCGCGCGGTGGCTCGGGCAGCGGGTCGGCGAAGAACGGGCGGCCGGCGTGCCGGTCGCCGGCGGCGGCCTCGGCGGCCACCAGAGCGGTGGGGTCGAAGGTGAACGGCCGGCCTCCGACGAGCTCGCCCGGGGTGACGTTGCGAATATCGAACGGCTGCAACGGATGATGCACGACGACGCGCTCGCGCACGCGCTCGGTCGTCGTCTGGTCCAGCGCGTCGAGCAGCTCGGAAAGCGGCACCGCCGGTGGCCGCGGATGGCCGGTGTGCTCGTCGTTGCCGGTGTAGGTGATCACCAGGGTCTCGGTGGCCGCGCATACCGCGTCCAGCAGCAACTGTCTGTCCTCCGAACGGATGTCGCGCTCGCCGGTCATCGGTGCCCGTGCCAGCGCGTCGTCGCCGTCGGGCCGGTTGAAGCGGGGGAAGACGCCGTCGTCAAGTCCGACCAGGCACACCACCCGGTGGGGAACGGAACGCATGGGTACCATGGTGCAGACGGTCAACGTGCCGGTGCGGAAGTTCGCGCGCGTCGGCCGCCCGGCCAGGCGACCGGCCAGCAGCGCTCGCACGTCGGGCAGGCGCATCATGGTCGAGTCGCGGGAGCCGGCCTGCTCCAACACTTTTGCGAACTCATGGCGCAGCTGCCCGGTTTGCCACGCGTCGCCGGCGCCCACCCGGGTGAGGGCGGCGACCCCGCCGGTGAGCGCGTCGATCCACTCGGTCAGGGGCCGCGGTCCGGCCAGCGACTCGACCGCGCCCTGCAACCGGGAGACGTATTCGGCCAATCGCCCGGCCAATTCGACCTTGTTGCTGCCCACGTCGTCGAGCGGCAGCGCGGTGTTCAGCCAGGCCCGCGAGTCGTCGGACATCGCGACGCCGGTGAGGATGCGGTCGAGCCCGAAACGCCAGGTGTTGTGCAGGATGTGGTCCAGGCCGTAGGGCGCCCGCTGTTCCTTGTCGAAGCCCCACCGGACGCCCGATTCCCGCACCCACGCCGTCATCGAGTCGAGGTTGTCGTCGGTGAACCCGAAGCGGGCCCGCACCGGCGGGGCCTGCGCCAGGTTCAGCACCTCGGTGGCCGTGGCGCGGCCCCCCGCGATGCCCAGTAACTGCCCGGCCACCGCGAGCAGCGGGTTGGTCTGGGCGGGGGACCGGTCGGCCAGGCGCACCCGCAGCCGGTGCGCGGGGTGGCCTTCTCCGGCCAGGTCGCCCAGCCCGAAGGCGGCGACGATCAACGGGGCGTACGTCTCGATGTCGGGGCACATCACGACGATGTCGCGGGGCTCCAGCGTCGGGTCGTCTTCGAGCAGCCCGAGCAGCACCTCGCGCAGCACGCCGACCTGCCGGCCCGCGCCGTGGCAGCTGTGCACCTGCACCGAGCGGTCGGTGGGCGACGGTGTGCGGCCCGCCGGCCGGACCGCGTTGGCGGCGATGTCGGACTGCAGCCAGCCCAGCAGGGTGTCGGATGCTGTTGTGGCGCAGATGAACTCATCCGTCGCCGGTTGGGCCGGCAGGGTGCGTTGCAGTTCGCGGACGTCGCGGGCGAGGGTCTCCAGCAGCGGGTGGTGGGCCGCGCGCCTGCTGTCGTCGTCGCGACGCCGCACCACGCCATGAACACCGGTCAACCCGCGCCACAACCGGTCGCTGGGGTGCGGCAGCCACAGGTGCAGGTCGTGGTGGTCCGACACCGCCTCGAGGAGTTCCACATCGGTCCGCGACAGCCGGGTGTGGCCGAACAGCGACAACCGCGCGGGCAGGTCGGCCGGGCCTTCCCGCAACCGGGCGATCGTGTGCCGATGGCGGATGTGTGGGGGATCGGCCCGGACGAGGGCGGCCACCGCGCGCCACAGTTCCGGCTGCCAGGCCAGGTCGGGGTCGAGGTCGCCCGGTGCACCGCCCAGCCAGTCGGCCAGCAACTGCGGACGCTGGCTTGCGTACGAGGCGAACAATCCGGCCAGCCGCCGCGCCACCGAATAGCGCCTGGCGCGGCGCAGTTCCGCCTCGGGCCCCGTGTCGAAGTGGCCCAAATGCGTTGCCAGCGTTCGGCACCAGGGCTCGTCCAGGGCGCCGTCGATCGCCTCCAGCAGCGGCCAGGCGAGGGCGTCCGGCGACCACGGATCGGCGTCGGCGGCGCCGGTGATCTCGGCGATCAGCGAGCCGGGACTGCGAAACGCCACCCCCGCGCACACGCCGTCGCCGCCCCGGGAACGGCCGAGCACGTGCGACAGCCGTTGACTGAGCCAACGTTCCACGCCGCGCGCGGGAACCAGCACCAACTCTTGGGCGAACGGGTCGGTTTGCGGATTGGCCAGCAGGGCCCCGAGAGCGTCGGCAAGGACATCGGTGCGTTCGGCACGGTGGAGATGAAGCGCCATTGCGGTGCAACGATAGACCCCCGCACCGACATCGGGCGACGAAAGCCCCTCCACCGGAGGGCTCCGCTGTGCCAGGCTGACACCATGGCGACAGTCGCGGATGCCATCGGGTGGGTGGGCAGGCAGATCGCCGACCGGGTGCCCAAGGCGGACCTCGACCAGCGCGACCCCGACTTCATCCGGGACCAGTTACCGGCCACCTGGCTGGTGGCCTCGCTCTATTTCCGGGCCGACGTCCGCGGACTCGACCGCATCCCCCCGCACGGGCCGGTGCTGCTGGTCGGCAACCACAGCGGCGGCAACGTCCCGCCCGACACCTTCGTGTTCACCCTGGCGTTCTGCTCCTACTTCGGTGTGGAGCGCCCGTTCTACCAACTGGCGCACAACCTGGTCACCCTGTACCCGCCGCTGCGCTGGCTGCGCAAGTTCGGCACCGTGGCGGCCAGCCCCGAAAACGCCCGGCTCGCTTTGGAATCCGGCGCCGCGGTACTGGTCTACCCGGGCGGCGACTACGAGGTCTTCCGCCCGTCCTGGCAGCGGCACGTCGTCGATTTCGGTGGCCGCCAAGGGTTCGTGCGGCTCGCGCGCGAGACCGGCGTGCCGATCGTCCCGGTGGCCAGCGTCGGCGGGCAGGAGACCGCGCTCTTCCTCGGCCGCGCGCAGTGGCTGGCCAAACTGCTGCTGCTCGACAAGGTGCTCCGGCTCAAGAGCGTGCCCATCTCGCTGGCGCCGCCGTGGGGGCTCAACGTCGGCGACCTGCTGGGGCACATCCCGCTGCCCGCCAAGATCGTCATCGAGGTGCAGGAGCCGATCACCGTGGGCGACGACGACCAGGCGGTGTACGACCAGGTGATCGCCAGCCTGCAGGCCGGCGTGGACCGGCTTGCCGCGCAACGCCGATTCCCGGTGATCGGCTGATGCGCGTCGAACGCCGGATCGTCGTCGACGCCGACCGCGACACCGTGTGGACGGTGCTCAGCGACCCGGATCGCTACCCGTCGTTTCTCCCGCACCTGGAGCGCTGGGAGACGCTGACGGAAGGTCCGGTGCGGGTGGGCGCCCGCTACACGGTGCTGTGGAAGATCGGCTCGATCCCGGTCGGCGGCGTCGCCGAGGTCGTGGAGTTCGATTCCGCGCGGGACCTGGCCTGGATCAACATCACCGGCGTGACGCAGCGCGGGCGGTTCCGCCTGCGCGACGCCGGGCCCGGCCGAACCCGCGTGACGTTCCGGCTCGCCTACAGCTCCGAGGGCGGCCTGCTGGGCCTGATCGCGGACCGGGTGGCGGCCTTCTGGGTCGGCCGCTCACTCGACGAGAGCCTGAAAAACCTGCGCCGCCTTGTCGAGTCGTAGGGCCGGTGAGCCCCGTCCCTACTTGGCCAGCGTGAACTGGTTGATGTCGATGTAGCCGTCCCGGAATGCGTCGGCGCACCCGGTCAGATACCTCATGTACCGCTGGTAGACCTCTTCGGACTGGATCGCCACGGCCTCGCTGTGGTGCGCCTCGAGCGCCGCGGCCCACAGGTCGAGCGTGCGGGCGTAGTGCAGCTGCAGCGACTGCCTGCGGGCCAGGTTGAATCCCATCTTCGACGCGTGGAACTCCACCATCTCGATCGGCGGCAACTGACCACCCGGGAAGATCTCGCGGGCGATGAAGTCGTTGAAGCCGGCCTGCTTCTCGGTCATCGGCAGGCCGCGGGCGGCGATCTGCTCCGGGGTCAGCATGGTGATGGTGTGCAGCAGCATCACCCCGTCGTCGGGCAGGACCCGGTAGGCCATCTGGAAGAAATCGTCGTAGCGGTCGTACCCGAAGTGCTCGAACGCGCCGATGGAGACGATCCGGTCGACGGGCTCGTCGAATTGCTCCCAGCCCTGCAGCAGCACCCGCCGGCTGTGCGGGGTGGTCATCGCGTCGAACATCTTCTGCACGTGCGCGGCCTGGTGCTCGGACAACGTCAGCCCGACGACGTCCACGTCGTACTTCTCCAGCGCGCGGCGCATCGTGCCGCCCCACCCGCAGCCGACGTCCAACAGCGTCATCCCGGGCCGCAGGCCCAGCTTTCCCAGCGCCAGGTCCATCTTGCGCAGCTGCGCCTCTTCGAGCGGGATGTCGCGCATACGGTCGAAGTACGCGCAGCTGTACGTCATGGTGGGGTCGAGGAACAGCCGGAAGAAGTCGTCGGACAGGTCGTAGTGCGCCTGGACGTCCTCGAAGTGCGGCGTCAGGTTCTCTGCCATGCCGGCTACGCGCCTTTCTGAATCGGGGCCATTCAGCTGGACACGGAAGGGGGACGCAGCTGGTTCACCACGGCTTCCCGAATGGGCCGGAATCAAACTTTCAGCGCGCATATCCGGGGAATTCCGCCGACGTTACCCCCGTTTACCCGGAGTCGGCTGGGGAATGAGCTGGAGCTGAGGAGGGCACGCATGGAGGCTTGGGACGCGATCCGCGCCCGGCGCAACGTCCGGCAGTACAAGCCGGACCCGGTTTCCGAAGACGACCTGAACCGCATCGCCGAGGCCGGGTGGCGGGCGCCGTCGGCGAAGAACCGGCAGCCGTGGGACTTCGTGATCGTCACCGACAGGGCTCAGCTGCACGAGCTGTCGACCGTCTGGCAGGGCGCCGGGCACATCGCCGGCGCCGCCGCGGCGATCGCGATCGTCGTGCCCGTGCCGCCCGACGAACGCCGGGTGGTCACCGACAACTACGACGTCGGGCAGGCCACGATGGCGATGATGATCGCGGCCACCGACCTGGGGATAGGGACCGGGCATTCGTCCGTGGGCGACCAGCAGAAGGCGCGGGCCATCCTCGGCGTTCCCGAGGACCGGCTGGTGGCCTTCCTGCTCGGCGTCGGCTATCCCGCAGACCGTCCGCTCGCCCCGATCCGCACCCCGAATCGGCGCCCCTTCTCCGAGGTCGTCCACCACGCCCGGTGGTGACGACCCCCGCGGCGCCTCAAGGTTCCGGCGCGGCGCGGCCGACCCCGTCCGTGCAGACTTGGGGCCATGAACAGACATGAGATCACCGAGCAGATCGTCCTGGCCCGACTGAGGCTTGGCCTGACGTGGCAGCAGCTGGCCGACGCCATCGACCGGCCGGTGCTGTGGACCACCTCGGCACTGCTCGGCCAGCACCCCATTCCCGCGGACCTGTCCCGCATCCTCGTCGAGAAGCTGGGCCTGGACGAATCCGTGGTGCCCGTGCTGGCGGCGGCCCCCATGCGTGGCGGGCTGCCCACCGCGGTGCCGACCGATCCCACCATCTATCGCTTCTACGAGGCCCTGCAGGTCTACGGCGGCGCCATCAAGGAGCTGATCCACGAACAGTTCGGCGACGGCATCATGAGCGCGATCAACTTCAGTGTCGACCTCCAGAAGAAACCACACCCGTCGGGCGATCGCGTCGTGGTGACTCTGGATGGCAAATTCCTTCCCTATCAATGGGTTTCGGCGAACGACTGAGATGGCGGCCGAGAAGAAGCCGGTAGACCTGGTCCTTTCCGGCGGCGGCGTGAAGTTCATCGGCCTGGTCGGCGCCGTCGGCGGGCTGATGGATGCCGGCTACTCGGCGTATCGGGTGTCGGGCGTTTCGGCGGGGTCGGTGGTCGCGGTGATCTCGGCGGCCGCGTCCAAGGGCGATCAACTGACCAGCGGTCAGGTCAAGGAGCTCGCGCTGTCGGTGCCGTTGCGCAAATGGCGCGACGCGGGGCCGTTGCCCGTCGTCGGCTCCGCGTGGGGGCTGGTGCACGACACCGCCATGTACCGCGGCGACTTCGCCCACGACTGGATTCGCAGCGAGCTGAAGAACCTGGGGGTGGTCACGTTCGGTGATCTGGCCATGGACGACGACGAGCTCCCACCGGAACGGCGCTACCGGGTGGCGGTCACCGTCGCCGACGTCACCGCGGCGCAGCTGGTACGACTGCCCTGGGACTATCGCCGGCTCTATGGGCTCGATCCCGACGAGCAGCCCGTTGCCGACGCGGTCCGGGCCTCGATGGCGATCCCGTTCTTCTACCCTCCGGTCGCGCTGACCAACACCATGGGGCTCAGCTCCTGCCTGGTCGACGGGGGCGTCCTGTCGAACTTCCCGATCGACTCGCTGGACCGCACCGACGGCAAGCCGCCGCGCTGGCCCACGTTCGGCATCACGGTGATGCCCAAGCTCGCCGAGGGCATCGACCAGGTGTTCCCCGCCCTGCGCCCGCTGCGCTTCCTCAAACAATCCGCCCTGCTGCAAAGCCTCTTCACCACCATGATGGTCGGCCACGACCAGGCCCAGCTGAGCCTGCCGTGGGTGAAGTGCCGCACCATCGGCGTCGCCTCCACCGACGTGAGCGTGCTCGACTTCGGCATCTCCCGTGGCCGCCTGGAAGAGCTCTACGACAGGGGGTATGCGGCGGCGCAGGATTTCTTGTCGACCTGGGATTGGCCGGCGTATCGGGAGCGGTTCCGCCGCGTCGACGTAGTGAAGTGACGCCTCGTCGCACACGTGTCACACTGGCCGCGAGGAGGCGAAGGGAACGCGGTGGCGGCGGGCAGCGGCCACCGCGTTCGCCGTTCAGGTCATCAACACCTGCGGTGACAGCTCGTTGAGCATCGCGTTGGCCCAGCGCATTTGGCGCAACGTCTCGGGATGGCAGCGCGACGCCAGGCCCAGCAGTTCGGCGTCCTTGGCGGCCTGCGCGCCCTGGCCGGCGTACCCGGCGGCCGGGGTCCAAAACGTCCTGGGCAGCGCGGCGGGGGCGCTACAGCCCGAACTCGGCCTCGATGCCGTCGATCCCGGCCCGAATGGCCTTCAGGGCATCGGCCCGGGCGCGCAATTTGGTTGCGGCGTGGGCGTGTTGGTGCAGACCGGCGAATTCGCGCGCGGCCTCCTCGGCGCGGCTGACCACCATCTCCGGCAGCACGATCTCGTCGACGAAGCCGGCGGCCAACGCGGTCTCGCCGAAGAACGTCTTCGCGAGCCCGGCGGCCTGCTGGTAGGCCGACTGGGTCAGGCGCAGCTTCATGATCTCCAGGGCCGCGCAGGGGATGACCATGCCGATCGCCACCTCGTTGGCCTGAATGTTGTAGGCGTGCGCGGCCACCCGGTGGTCGCCGGACGACAGCAGAAACGCCCCCATGGCGATGGCGTGGCCGGTGCAGGCCATCACGACCGGCTTGGGATGAGACAGCAGCCGGTAAGCCAGCTCGAAGCCGCCCCGCAGCATGTCGATCGCCGGCTGCGCCTGGCCCGAGGTGAGGATCTTCAGGTCGAATCCGCCGCTGAACACCCGCTCGTTGCCGGTGATCACCAACGCCCCGGCGTTGTCGGCGTCGGCGCGGTCGATCGCCTCGCCGAGGGCCTGCTGCATCGTCGGCCCCAGGGCGTTGACCTTGCCGTCGTCCATCTTGATGACGGCGACGGAATCCTTGAGGGTGTAGTGGACCGGGCCGGTCATTGGTTGCTGACTCCTTGCCGTCCCGCGGGTCCGCTGTGGTGTTTGCCCAGGTCGTCTTCGGCCTCACCCCAGCGCAGGCTGACGTCGGTGGGCTCGTCGAGCTGGCGGGTGCGCCACCTGTCCTGCGTCTCGCGCACGGCGGTGTTGATCCGTTCGATCTCGCTGCGGAACACCTCGGGGCGGGTTTCCTTGCTCGCGTAGTGGAAGTAGGTCAGCAGCCCGCGCAGCAACTCCAGCTTCTGCTTCTCCCGCTTCGCCAGGTCATGGGTGGTCATCAACTCGATGCGCTGGACGGGCGGCAGGGAGTCCCAGTCCAGCACCACCTGGGTCTCCAGCGGCACGCGGTCGCGCTCCCAGAACCGCCGCTCGTGCGCGTGCTGCGGCCGGTCGTAGTAGGTGATGGTGCCGGTGAAGCGGGACTCGATCCCGCTGCCGATCTCGGCGCGATCGAGCGCCGAGTCCCACACCATGCGCCATTCCTGGCCGGGAGCCAGCACGGGCAACTCGCGGGGGAGGCGCAGCTCGGCGACGTCGGCGTACCCGTCGGTGGCGTTTTCGTATTCGGCCACCGTCGGCGGATTCATGAACGAGAACGTGATGTCGTAGGCCGCCGTCTGGCCGAAGTTCCTGACCACCAGCTCGATCACGTGCCAGTCGGCGGGATGCGGTTCCATGAACATCGCGACCTGCGGCCGGGTCTGTTCTGCCACCAGCCGCCGGTTGCGGGTGATCTGCCCGTTGGTGAAGATCAGGGTCACGACGGCAAGCGCGATCGCCGCCCACGCCGCCCACGCGATCCAGGTGCCGGACCCGGTGTGCGTGATTCCGTTCCAGCCGTCCTGGAACCACCCCATGGAATCCACCCTCCGCTTATATCACAGCCCGGTCGCCGATTCGGCGTGGTCGAGGGATCGCCTCAGCCGCCCATCAGCATGCGCCACTGGGCGAGGTCGGTGGCCCGGTATACGTAGTTGGAGCGTTTGACTTCCGACAGCGACGCGCTCGGCTGCACCGAATACCAGTGCCCGGGAAAAACGGTCGGGTCGCCGGGCAGCGTCGCCAGTTGCCGCAGGCTGCGGTACATCTCGTCGGAGTCCCCGCCGGGAAAATCGGTCCGGCCGCAGCCCTCCAGGAACAACGTGTCACCGGCCACCAGGCGGCCGTCGAGCAGGAAGCATTGGCTGCCCGGGGTGTGGCCGGGGGTGTGAAGCAACTCGATCTCGATATCGCCGATGCTGACCTTGTCGTGGTTCTCATGGGCGGTCAGGTCGCCCATGCTGATGCCGGTGACTCGCGAAACCCATTGCGCCTCATGGGTATTGACGTGTACCGGCACGGCTTTCCGCTCCAGTAGCTCGGCCAGGCCCTGCAGGGAGAAGCCCATCATCGATCCGCCCACATGGTCGGGATGGTGATGGGTGACCAGCACCCCGGACAGCTGCATGCCGTCGGCCTCGAGCGTGTCGAGCAGGTCGCCCGCCGCGTACGCCGGGTCGACCACCACGCAGTCGCCCGTCTGGCGGTCCCCGATCAGGTAGGCGAAGTTGCGCATCTGGGTCGCGAACATGTCGCCGGCGGCGAAGTCGCGGCCGGCGAGCAGTTGACGAAAGTAGAGCCGTTCGTCTGACACGTGACCAGCCTAGGGCGTGCCCGTCCGGGCCCGGCAGCGCCGCCGCAAAACCGCCTGCGAGCAACGATTGACGTTGTATTCAGTGGGTATGGTTGCCGCATGATCCGGAAGGTCGAAATCGAGATCGACGTCGATCTGATTGACGAGGCGATACGCCGCTTCCATCTCGCCGATGCCCGCGAGGCCGTCAACCTCGCGTTGCGCACCCTGCTCACCGAAGCCGAGGCCGACGAACCCGCCGAGGAGTACGACGAGTTCAGCGACCTCAGCGCGTGGCAGCCCCACCGAGGCGGCGACAGCGGCCCCTGAGGCCGTGGTTTGGTCCGGCTGCGAGCCAGGTTGTACCCTCTTTTAGGCCCGCGGCACTGCCGATTCGGGTGAACGGCCCCCTTAGCTCAGTCGGTAGAGCGTTTCCATGGTAAGGAAAAGGTCAACGGTTCGATTCCGTTAGGGGGCTCGGCGGACGCCGAGCAGGCGTGGCGGCCCCGACCCCGATGGGGGCGGGCAGAGGCGATGTAGCTCAGTCGGTTAGAGCGAACGACTCATAATCGTTAGGTCGCCGGTTCGAGTCCGGCCATCGCTACAACACAACACAGTGCACACCTTGAGAGATTTGAGAGAGAACCGTCATGGCTTCCAGTACCGACGTGCGGCCGAAGATCACTTTGGCATGCGAGGTGTGCAAGCACCGTAACTACATCACCAAGAAAAACCGCCGGAACGACCCGGACCGCATGGAGCTGAAGAAGTTCTGCCCGAACTGCGGCAAGCACCAGGCGCACCGAGAGACACGCTAGCCGCGCCCGGCGACCGTCTTCTCAGACCGACTAGGTAGATTTCAGCCGTGCCGTTATCCGAAAGCATCGTCGGGATGCACTACCGCTATCCCGACCATTACGTCGTGGAGCGCGAGAAGATCCGCGAGCATGCTGTCGCCGTGCAGAACGACGACGCCGCGTTCATGGAGGAGAAGGCGGCGGCAGAGCTCGGCTACGGCGGACTGCTCGCGCCGCTGACGTTCATCTGCGTGTTCGGTTACAAGGCGCAGACCGCGTTCTTCGAACACGCGAATGTTGCCGTCAAGGACGCGCAGATCGTTCAGGTCGACCAGGTGCTGATATTCAGCGCGCCGATCGTGGCCGGCGACAAGCTGTACTGCGACGTCTACGTGGATTCGGTGCGGGTGTCGCACGGCACCCAGATCATCGTGACCAAGAACGTCATCACCAACGAGGCCGGTGACGTCGTGCAGGAGACCTACACGACCCTGGCGGGCCGTGCCGGTGATGATGGAGAAGAGGGATTTTCTAATGCCACTGCGTGAGTTCAGCTCCGTGAAGGTGGGTGACCAGCTCCCCGAGCGGACCTACCCGCTGACCCGTCAGGATCTGGTTAACTACGCGGGCGTCTCGGGCGACCTGAACCCGATTCACTGGGACGACGAAATGGCCAAGGTCGTCGGGCTGGACACCGCGATCGCGCACGGCATGCTCACCATGGGCATCGGCGGCGGCTATGTCACCGCGTGGATCGGTGACCCCGGCGCGGTCACCGAGTACAACGTGCGGTTCACCGCAGTGGTGCCGGTGCCCAACGACGGCAAGGGCGCCGAGCTCGTCTTCAACGGCCGGGTGAAGTCGGTCGACCCGGAGACCAAGTCCGTGACCATCGCGTTGACGGCAACCACCGGCGGCAAGAAGATCTTCGGCAGGGCGATCGCGTCCGCAACGCTCGCGTAGGGCGGGCCTGGTTAATGGCTCTCAAGACCGACATCCGCGGGATGATCTGGCGCTACCCGGACTACTTCGTCGTGGGGCGGGAACAACTCCGCCAGTTCGCGCAATCCGTGAAGGACCGCCACCCGGCCCACTACGACGAAGACGCGGCCGCCGAACTCGGCCACGACGCGATCCTGGCGCCGCTGACCTTCGCGACCATCTTCGCCAAGCTGGTCCAACTCGATTTCTTCCGGCACGTCGACATCGGCATGGAGACCCTGGTGATCGTCCAGGTCGACCAGCGGTTCGTGTTCGCCAAGCCGATCAAGGCCGGCGACAAGCTGTGGGCCCGGATGGACATCTTGTCGGTGGACGAGCGGTTCGGGGCCGACATCGTCGTCACCAAGAACATCTGCACCAATGATCAGGGTGAGCTGGTCTTGGAGGCCTACACCACGCTGATGAGCCAGTACGCCGACCAGTCGGAGAACCTGCGCTGGGACTCGGAATCCGGCCAGGTCGTCCGGACGGCGTAATCGGATTTCCTGGGTTTGAGGGGAATCGAGTACACTCGGACGTCGGGGTTTTCCCAGCATCAGCGCGCTTTCCGTGAGTCGAAAGAACGGGGAGCGCGCGTGTCATGTAAGCCCCGGTAGGTAAGCGCAGGTTGGCCTGCCAACCGCGAAGGGGCGTAGCTCAACTGGCAGAGCAGCGGTCTCCAAAACCGCAGGTTGCAGGTTCAAGTCCTGTCGCCCCTGCTGAACACGAAGCCGTGCCATGGTGGACACTGGAATGGTGGCCATCACACCCGGGACGGCCCGCGGGATACTAGCAAAACTAAGGAGCATGTGGTGAGCGACGAAGGCGATGCTGCCAACGACGCCACAAGCGACGTCGCTGACAGGGAGGACGACCGCGCGAGTGGCGGCCGGACCGCTGTGGTGACGCGGCCGCAGCGCCCCACAGGCAAACGATCCCGCCAGCGAGCGGCCGAGGCCGGCGAGGACGTCGACGTAGAGTCGGTGGACGAGGCCGAGGCCGCCAAGGAGGACAAGGGCGCCAAGGCCAAGAAGGCCAAAAAGCCGAAGAAGCCCGGGGACCGGTCGGCCAATCCGTTCGTCTTCGTCTACAACTACCTCAAGCAGGTGGTTGCGGAGATGCGGAAGGTCATCTGGCCCAACCGCAAGCAGATGCTCACCTACACCACGGTGGTGCTGGCGTTCCTGGCCTTCATGGTGGCGCTGGTCGGCCTCGCGGATTTCGGCCTCACCAAGCTTGTGCTGCTGGTGTTCGGCTGAGCGACAGATAGAGAGGACTGAGAACCGTGACTACCTTCGACGGTGACACGTCCGCGGGTGAAGCGGTCGACGTAGAAGAGCGCGCCGAGGGCGCCGAGGTCGCCGAAGCCCCGGAAACCGCGGCGGCCGAGGCTCCCGAGGAGTCGGCCGAGGACGTCGACCCGGCGGCCGCGCTCAAGGCGGAGCTGCGCAGCAAGCCCGGCGACTGGTATGTCATCCACTCCTACGCCGGATACGAGAACAAGGTCAAAGCCAACCTCGAGACCCGCGTGCAGAACCTGGATGTCGGCGACTACATCTTCCAGGTCGAGGTGCCCACCGAAGAGGTCACCGAGATCAAGAACGGCCAGCGCAAGCAGGTCAATCGCAAGGTGCTGCCCGGCTACATCCTGGTTCGCATGGACCTGACCGACGACTCGTGGGCCGCGGTGCGCAACACGCCCGGCGTCACCGGGTTCGTCGGCGCGACGTCGCGGCCGTCGGCGCTCACGCTCGACGACGTGGTCAAGTTCCTGTTGCCGCGGGGCGCCACCAAGAAGGCCGCCAAGGGCGCGGCCACCACGGCGGCCACCGCCGAGGCCGGCGGGCTGGAGCGCCCGGCCGTCGAGGTCGACTACGAGGTCGGTGAATCGGTGACCGTCATGGACGGGCCGTTCGCCACGTTGCCGGCGACCATCAGCGAGGTCAACGGCGAACAGCAGAAGCTCAAGGTGCTGGTGTCGATCTTCGGCCGCGAGACGCCGGTGGAGTTGACGTTCAGCCAGGTCTCCAAGATTTAGCTCGGGCAGCTACGCCCAGTTCAGGAAGGAACACCAACATCTCATGGCCCCGAAGAAGAAAGTCGTTGGGCTGATCAAGCTGCAGATCGTGGCGGGGCAGGCCAACCCTGCGCCGCCGGTCGGACCCGCGCTCGGCCAGCACGGCGTCAACATCATGGAGTTCTGCAAGGCCTACAACGCGGCCACGGAGAACCAGCGCGGTCAGGTCATCCCGGTGGAGATCACGGTCTACGAGGACCGCAGCTTCACTTTCGCGCTCAAGACGCCGCCCGCGGCCAAGCTGCTGCTCAAGGCCGCCGGCGTGGGCAAGGGTTCGGCCGAGCCGCACAAGACCAAGGTCGCCAAGGTGACCTGGGACCAGGTTCGGGAGATCGCCGAGACGAAGAAGACCGATCTCAACGCCAACGACATCGACGCGGCCGCCAAGATCATCGCCGGCACCGCCCGGTCGATGGGGATCACCGTCGAATAGTTCGACCCCGTGGGAGGGCCAGCTTCGGCCCGCTGCTTAACCACGACCCAACACCCGATTGGATGAATCAATGAGCAAGAACAGCAAGGCATATCGCGCCGCCGCCGAGAAGGTGGACCGCAACAACCTGTACAGCCCCCTGGAGGCGGCCAAGCTCGCCAAGGAGACCGCGTCGGCCAAGCAGGACGCGACGGTCGAGGTGGCGATCCGGCTCGGTGTCGACCCGCGCAAGGCGGACCAGATGGTCCGCGGCACGGTCAACCTGCCGCACGGCACCGGCAAGACCGCCCGCGTCGCGGTGTTCGCGGTCGGCGACAAGGCCGAGCAGGCGCAGGCCGCCGGCGCCGACATCGTCGGCAGCGACGACCTGATCGAAAAGATCCAGGGCGGCTTTCTGGACTTCGACGCCGCGATCGCCACGCCCGACCAGATGGCCAAGGTCGGCCGCATCGCCCGCGTGCTCGGTCCGCGCGGCCTGATGCCCAACCCGAAGACGGGCACCGTCACCCCCGACGTCGCCAAGGCCGTGGCCGACATCAAGGGCGGCAAGATCAACTTCCGCATCGACAAGCAGGCCAACCTGCACTTCGTCATCGGCAAGGCGTCCTTCGACGAGAAGGCGCTCGCGGAGAACTACGGCGCGGCGCTCGACGAGGTGTTGCGGCTCAAGCCGTCCGCCTCCAAGGGCCGGTACCTGAAGAAGATCACCGTGTCGACCACCACGGGCCCGGGCATCCCGGTGGACCCGTCGGTCACCCGCAACTTCGCGGAGGCCTAGGCAGTCGGCGGGCTACCCGCCGCACTCCGTGATGCGACGCCGCAGGAACTCGCGTCCCGGCTCGGAACCGTTGGCGTCCAGCGCTTCTCGGTACCAGGTGACGGCGTCGGTCGGCCTACCGGCGCGCCGAAGCAGGTCGGCGCGTACCGTCGCGACCAGATTCGAGCGGCCCAACCGCGGGTCGTGCGCCACCTCGTCCAGGGCGGCGAGGCCGGCGTCGGGACCGTCGCGGAAACCGACCGCCAGGGCGCGGTTGGCGCGCACGACCGGCGAGTCGGTCAGCCGCAGCAGCCGGTCGTAGGCCGCACAGATGGTGACCCAGTCGGTCTCTTCCCAGGACGGCGCCGTCGCGTGCAACGCGGCGATCACCGCCTGCGGCAGGTAGGGGCCCGTCGAGCCCTCGGCCCGGCGGAGCCGATCCAGGCCGCGGGCGATGCGGCCGCGGTCCCACCGGCCGCGGTCCTGCTCCTCGAGCGGCACCAGCGCCCCGGCGTCGTCGACCCGGGTGGCCCGCCGCGAATCGTGCAGCAGCATCAGGGCGGCCAGCGCGTGGGCCTCGGGCGCCTGCGGCATCAGCGCGCACAGCTCACCGGCCAGCCGGATCCCTTCGTCGCACAGTTCGTCGCGGATCGCCGACGGGCCGGCGGTGGACCAATACCCCTCGGTGAATACCGAATAGACGCAGGCCAGCACGTGCGGGGTGCGTTCGGGCAGCAGCTCGGCGGGCGGCACCCGCAGCGGGATGTTGGCGTGCCGAACCTTGTTCTTGGCGCGCGTGATTCGCTGGCCGACCGCCGCGTCGGTCTGCAGCAGCGCGCGGGCGATCTCGGTGACGGTCAAGCCGGACACCAGCCGCAGGGTGAGCGCCAGTTGCGATTGACGGTCCAGGGCGGGATGCGCGCAGGTGAACATCATCCGCAGCTCGTCGTCGCGAACCGGAGACGGGTCGGTGTGGTCGGTGCGCGCCCGGATTTCGTCGATCACGGCCGCCATTTCCTTTCCGGGACGGACGGATTCGCGGCGCAGGCGATCGCGCGCGCGGTTGCGGGCGACGGTCACCAGCCAGCCGCCGGGATTGTCCGGGGCGCCGTCGCGGCTCCAGCTGCGCAGCGCCTCGGCGCAGGCCTCCTGGACGGCGTCCTCGGCGATGGTCAGGTCGCCGGACCACCGCGCGAGCGCGGCGACGGCGGGCCCCCACTCCCGCCGGAAGACGCCATCCAGGTCGGACATCGCGGGCGCTTTAGAGCCCCGAGACCCCGGCCAGCTGTCGCAGCTGCACGGTGGACGCGGGGATCATCGACGCCAGCTTGACGGCCTCGTCGCGGTCGGCGCCGGCAAGGAAGTAGATCCCGGTGGCGATCTCGGCGCCTTCCACGTACGGGCCGTCGGTGATCAGGACCTCGCCGTCGCGCACCCGCACCGTCGTGGCGGTGGAGCGGTCGTGCAACGCGGCCCCGCCGATGATGTGGTCGCCCGCAGCCGCGTGCAGATCGGCGTGACGCGCCGCCACGGCCTCCCATTCCGGGCTTCCGGGTGTGTGCGCCGATGCCGGGGGCTCGAGCAGCAGCGCCAGCCAGTCGTTGCCGGTGAGCTTGCGGGACGGTTCGATGGAGTGGACCACCGGCCAGATCTCGACGGCGCCGAACTGCGCGGCCGGGATGTCGCGAGCGAGCGCCAGCGCCTCGTCGAGGTTGTCGGCCTCCAGCACGTAGTAGCCGCCCGCCACCTCGGCGCCTTCGGCGAAGGGGCCGTCGGTGACCACCGGCGCGTCGGGCCCCCCGGTGATGCGCACCGCGGTTGCCGCCGGCCGCAGCGCGTCGCCGGTGCGGATGGCCGGGCCGGCCTTTGTGTGGAAGTTCTGGTATGCGGTCATCGCGGCCGCCCGCTCGTCGGGAGTCATATCGCGCTCGCCGTTCACCAACAGTGCCAGGTATTGCATGGTCGTCGTCACCTCCGGTTTTGAGCGAAGCCCTGCGCTCCACTCTCTACCTATGTGACGAACGGCGCATCGCCGATCCGACACAGCCCGCCTAGAAAACCTAGGCGGCCGCTCCCGGCTTGAGGTAGGTCACCAGGCTGACGTCGAGCATTTCTTCGGTGAAGTAGTGCTCGCAGCCGCGCAGGTACTTGATGTAGCGGTTGTAGACCTCTGCGGAGGTGACCTCGATGGCCTTGTCCTTATTGGCCTCCAGGTTGTCGCCCCAGATGCGCAGCGTCTTGATGTAGTGCGGACGAAGCGAAATCGGTTCGGGCACAATGAAACCGGCCTTCTCGCCGTGGTCGACCATCATCTGCGTCGACGGCAGGCGGCCGCCCGGGAAGATCTCGGTGACGATGAACTTGATGAACCGGGCCGTATCGAAGGTCAGCTTCTTGCCGCGGGCCGCCAGTTCGTAGGGGTGGTAGCTCACGCTGCTCTGGACGGTCATCCGGCCGTCGGCGGGCATGATGTCGTAGCACCGCTTGAAGAAGTCGTCGTAGTTCTCGTGCCCGAAGTGCTCGAAGGCCTCGATCGACACGATCCGGTCGACCGGTTCGCTGAAGTCCTCCCAGTTCTGCAGGCGCACCTCACGCGAACGGTCGCTGTCGATCGAGGCCAGCAGCTCCTCGCAGCGGGCGTGCTGGTTCTTGGACAGCGTCAGGCCGATCACGTTGACGTCGAACCGCTCGACGGCGCGCTTCATCGTGGTGCCCCAGCCGCAGCCGATGTCCAGCAGCGTCATGCCGGGCTTGAGGTCCAGCTTGTCCAGGTTCAGGTCGACCTTGGCGTATTGCGCCTCTTCCAGCGTCATGTCGTCACGCTCGAAGTAGGCGCAGCTGTAGGTCCGGGTCGGATCCTGGAACAGGGCGAAAAAGTCGTCGGAGACGTCGTAGTGCGCCTGAATGTCCTCGGGAGCCGTCCGCGTCTTCGTCGGGCTAGCCGGTTGATCAGCCATTTTCGTCTGGTTCTCCTGGATGAAGTTCACTGCGCAATCCAGCGGACTTACTTCGGGTGTGACGGGCAACGATACCCAACTCTACTTTTCCAGCGTGAATTGGTTGCAGTCGACATAGCCCATGCGGAACACCTTTGCGCAGCCGGTCAGGTACTTCATGTAGCGCTCGTAGACCGCTTCGGGCTGAATGGCGACGGCCTCGTCCCTGTGGGCCTTCAGCGCCTCGGACCACAAGTCCAGGGTCTTGGCGAAGTCCGACTGCAGGGACTGGATGCGGGTCACCCTGAACCCGACTTTCGTCGCGTGCTCCTCGACCGTCTCGATCATCGGCAGCCGGCCGCCCGGGAAGATGTCGGTGACGATGAACCTCATGAATTTCGCCATCTCCATCGTCAACGGGATGCCGCGCTCCATCACCTGCTTGACGTGCAGCCCGGTGATCGAGTGCAGCAGCATCACGCCGTCGTCGGGCAGGGCTTCGTAGGTGAACTTGAAGAAGTCGTCGTAGCGGTGAAAACCGAAGTGCTCCAACGCTTCGATGACGAGGATCCGGTCCACCGGTTCGTCGAACTCGGCCCAGTCGCGCAGCAGCACCCGCCGTGACCGCTCGCTGTCCATCGCGTCGAGCACCTGCTGGCAATAGGCGTGTTGATTCCTGGACAGAGTCAGGCCGACGACGTTGACGTCGTAGCGCTCGACGGCGCGCTTCAGCCCCGAACCCCAGCCGCAGCCGACGTCGAGCAGGGTCATCCCCGGCTGGAGCCCGAGCTTGTCCAGGGTCAGGTCGAGCTTGGCGAGCTGCGCTTCGTGCAAGGTCATGCCCTCGCGGGGGAAATACGCGCAGCTGTAGGTGCGGGTCGGATCCACAAAGAGCGCGAAGAATTCGTTCGAGAGGTCGTAGTGCGCCTGTACGTCGTCGAAATTGGACCGCGTACGAACAGCGTTGGCCGGGTTGTCAGACATATACCCTCCCCAGGACGTCCACCATATGGGTGCCCATCCGTGGGGGAGGCTACTCCCCTGGGATCGAAAACGGCGCATTTGCGCGCGAGTGGGAGTTTTTGCGGGTCGGCTTTTTCTCCATGCGCCGACCGCGACGCGAGGCGCCAGGTGTTATTTGGTCAGCGTGTACTGCGCCACGTTGGAGATGCCCTTGCGGAACAGGTCCGCGCAGCCGGTCAGATAGCGCGTGAAGCGGTCGTAGACCTCTTGGGACTGGATGGCGATGGCGCGTTCGCGATTGGCCTCCAGATTGGCCGCCCACATGTCGAGGGTCCGTGCGTAATGCGGCTGAAGATATTGGATCTGCTCGACCGAGAAACCGCTGGTTTGCGCGTTGTTGACGATATCGGGCTCACCGCACATCTGCCCGCCGGGAAAGATCTCCTTGCCGAGGAAGTGGAAGAAACGCAGATCTGACATCGTGATCTGGACGCCGCGCTGCTTCCACTCCGACTGCGGATACGTGAAGATGCTGTGCATCAGCATCCGGCTGTCGTCGGGGAGGGTCTTGTAGGCCCAGTCCCAGAACGCCGGCCAACGCTCCTTCTTGAAGGCGTCGAAGGCCTCGAAGCTCATGATTCGATCGACGTGCTCGTCGAACTCTTCCCAACCCTGCAGCCGGGCCTCTGCCCGCCGTGTTGTCGGGATCGCGGCCAGCCGGGCTTTGGTGCGCGCGTAGTGGTTGCGGCTGAGCGTGATGCCGATGACACTCACGTCGTATTTCTCCAGCGCCCGGACCACGGCCCCGCCCCAGCCGCACCCGACATCCAGCACCGTCATTCCCGGCTCGAGGTTCAGCTTGTCCAGCGCCAGATCGAGCTTGGCGATCTGGGCCTCTTCCAACGTCATCTCGTCGTTGTCGAAGTAGGCGCAGGTGTAAACCATGTTGGGGTCGAGGAATAGCGCGAAGAAGTCGTCTGAAATGTCGTAGGTCGCCTGCGACTCTTCGTAATACGGCTTCAACTTGGTCATTGGTACCCCACCTCCTTCGACAACCGTACAACCCCGCGAGATGAGCTGAGATCGCAGGGGAAGCGTTTCTTTCGAGTGTTTTTGCTCAGGTCGCTTGGGCGAAGTTGCTCGTCAGCACACCGATCACGTGGTCCCACAACTGCTGTGGCAGATCATGTCCCATCCCGTCGAATAACACCAATCGAGCGCCGTCGATGGCCCTGGCCACCGCGCGGCCGCCGAAGGGCCGCATCAGCTTGTCCGCCCGGCCGTGGATCACCACGGTGGGCGCGACCGTGCGGCGGTTGTACCGGCGCAGGCTCCCGCTGCCCAGCACCGCGCCGAAATGCCTCGCGACGCCTTGCGGGTAGTAGTTGCGGTCGTAGCCCTCGGCGGCCTCGGCCCGCGCCTGCTCTTCCGGCACCCGGTAGCGCGGGCTGCCGATGATGTTGCCGACGCGCACCGCGTTGTCGAGGATCACCTCGCGCGGCGAACCCGGCGGCGGGCCCTTCAGGAGCGCCAGCAACGCGCGCGGGGCCGGCGGCGGCAGAAAGGCCGAATTGTTGCTGGAGAAGATGACCGCGAGCGTCTTCGTCCGCTCGTGGAACCGTCCGGCGAAAATCTGGGCGATCATGCCGCCCATGGACGCGCCGACGATGTGCGCGTCTGCGATGCCGAGGTGATCGAGTACGGCCGCGGCGTCGTCGGCCATGTCCTCGAGCGTGTACGCCGCCCGGCTGGGCAGGCCCAGCCAGGAGCGCGCCAGCCGGGCCAGCAGCGGCTGCCCCGAGCTGCGGTGCCGGGTCTTGCTCGACAGGCCGACGTCGCGGTTGTCGTAGCGGATGACGCGCAGCCCGTGGCCGACCAACTGCTCGCAGAACGCCGTGCGCCACAGCAGCAACTGGGCGCCCAGCCCCATGATGAGCAGCACGGGTGGGTCGTCGATGTCGCCCATGTCCTCGTAGTACAGCTTGAGGTCGCCGGATATGGCGTTGCCGGTGCGGACCTGCATCAGACCTCGATGTCGGAGGAGTGCTCGCGGCTGACCTCGACCATGAAGTTGGCGAAGTAGCCGGTCAGTTGCGGGTCGGACATCATCTGCCACTTGGGGGCGAGCAGTTTCATGTACCGCTCGACGTAGAGGAACTGCTTGCCGATCAGCACCAGCTCGCGGGGCAGCTTGACGTCGTACGCGTCGGCCAGGGCCGACAGCTGCCGCCCGATGTCGGCATAGGACATGTCGCCGAGCGTCTGCATGGTCAGCGGGGTGGCGAAGCGCTCCAGGTCCTTGGCGGCCTGGGCCTCGGGCTTCATGGTGCCGACGGCGCCCATCAGCACCACGATCTTGCCCGCCGCGGCGTGGTCCTTCTTGACCAGCAGCGCGTACACCAGCTCGCGCAGCAGCCAGCGGGTACGCGGATCGATGCGGCCCATGATGCCGAAGTCGAAGAACACGATGCGGCCCTGATCGTCGACGTAGAGGTTGCCGGCGTGCAGGTCGCCGTGGAACAGCCCGTGCCGCAGCCCGCCCTCGAACAGGCTGAACAGCAGCGCCTTGACCAGCTCGGTGCCGTCGAACCCGGCCTTGCGGATGGCGGCGACGTCGTCGATGCGGATGCCGTGCACCCGCTCCATCGTCAGCACCCGGTCGCTGGTGAAGTCCCAGAACACCTGCGGCACCCGGATGTTGCGGCCCAGCGGGGAGGCGTGCAGGTGCGACACCCACGCCTCCATCGACTGCGCCTCGAGCCGGAAGTTCAGCTCCTCGGCCAGGTTGTCGGAGAAGTCGGCGACCACGTCTTGCGCCGAGAGCCGGCGGCCCAGCTTGGCCAGTTCGACGGCCTGGGCGAAGCGCTTGAGGATCTGCAGGTCGGCGGCGACCCGGCGGCGGATGCCCGGGCGCTGAATCTTGACGACCACCTCTTCGCCGGTGTGCAGCGTCGCGTAGTGCACCTGGGCGATGGACGCCGACGCGAACGGCTCCTCTTCCCACTTGGCGAACAGCTCGGCGGGGTCGCCGCCGAGCTCCTCGACGAACAGCTTGTGCACCTCGTCGGTGTCCGCGGGCGGAACCCGGTCGAGCAGGCCGCGGAACTCGCGGGACAGGGATTCGCCGAACGCCCCGGGGCTCGAGGCGATGATCTGGCCGAATTTCACGTACGTCGGACCGAGGTCGGCGAAGGTCTGCGGGAGCTGCTTGATCACCTTCTGCTGCAACGGGCCCCTGCCCGGCAGCTTGGTGACGACGCGGGCGGCGGTGCGGGTGACCTGCCAACCGGTGACGACCACCCGGGCCGCTTCGACCGGCAGCGGCACCCGGTCCAGCCTGGCCACCTCTCGATGCTTGGTGGAACTCATCCCAGCAGTCTGCCAAATCGGCGCAGTCAGGCCCAATTCTCTAGCCGGGCCGCTCCCCGCCGTTCCAGGGCTGCACCCAGCCCTGGATCGCCCAGCCCTCGAGGGCCGCGATCAGCTCGTACATGGTGGCGCCGTCGATGGTTTCGCGGATGATGTCGGCGTGCCCGGCGTGCCGGGCCAACTCGTTGATCACGTGCAGGATCACCCAGCGCACCGACCAGGCCTCCTGATCCTTGGGAAACCAGGGGATGTCCTGTGGCACCGGCACCGCGGCGTCGAGGTCCGCGGTCTCGACCAGCCGCAGCGACGTCGCGTTCTGTTCCCCGAACGCCCGCAGCAGCCCGTCCAGCGTCTCGTCGGGCCGCATCACGTGCTGGTCGGCGAACTCCCTGGTGATCTGCTCGAACGGGCGGGGGTCCTTCGGCGGGGCGCCCGGCGCGGCGGCGACCCGCGCCATCCAGCTGCGCTGCATCCCGGTGGCGTGCTTGATGAGCCCGCCGATCGACAGCGCACTGACCGAAGGGCTGGACCGGGCCTGCTCGTCGGTGAGGCCGTGGCTGACGGCGAAGTAGGCGCTCTGATGAAACCGCAGGAATTCGCGCAGGGCACTGCGTTCGTCGGCCACGGGCCGGGCGAGAGCGGGCATTCTCGGATATTAGGTCCCCCGGGTCGTAAGGTGCGGGGATGCAGCTGGTTTCGGCGGACTCGACTCAGCTTTTCGTCGGGCCGCCGGACGCGCCTTCGCAGGTCGTCCGCGTCGTGATCTCCGGAGCGGCCGGGCCGACGCCGGTCCGCGTCGAAGGGGACGGCTTGCGCGGGGAGGGGGTCGCCGCGGTCGGCGACGAGGTCGTCGAGGTTCCCGTCCGGGTGGACCGCCCGGTCGTCGGGCAGCGGCGCGCGGCGCGGGTGCTGGCCGCCGGCGCCGCCGAGCCGTTCGAGTTCGTCGTGGCCGAGCCCGGCTGGACCATGTTCATGGTCAGCCACTTCCACTACGACCCGGTCTGGTGGAACACCCAGGGCGCCTACACCAGCGAGTGGACCGAGGACCCGCCGGGGCGCGCCCGCCAGGCCAACGGCTTCGAGCTGGTGCACGCCCACCTGGAGATGGCCCGCCGCGAGCCCGAGTACAAGTTCGTGCTGGCCGAGGTCGACTACCTCAAGCCCTACTGGGACACCCGCCCCGAGGACCGCGCCGACCTGCGCCGGTTCATCGCGCAGGGCCGCGTCGAGGTGATGGGCGGCACGTACAACGAACCCAACACCAACCTCACCAGCCCGGAAACAACGATCCGGAACCTGGTGCACGGCATGGGCTTTCAGCGTGAAGTCCTGGGCGCCGACCCGGCCACCGCCTGGCAGCTGGACGTCTTCGGCCACGACCCGCAGTTCCCCGGGCTGGCCGCGGACGCCGGGCTGACCTCGAGCTCGTGGGCCCGCGGCCCGCACCACCAGTGGGGCCCGGCGCTGGGCGACGGGGACGTCGAGCGGATGCAATTCAGCAGCGAGTTCGAGTGGATCGCGCCGTCGGGCCGCGGCCTGCTCACCCACTACATGCCCGCGCACTACTCGGCGGGCTGGTGGATGGACTCGTCGACCTCGCTGGCCGAGGCCGAGGACGCCACGCTGGCGCTCTTCGATCAGCTCAAGAAGGTCGCGCTGACGCGCAACGTGCTGCTGCCCGTCGGCACCGACTACACGCCGCCGAACAAGTGGGTCACCGCCATCCACCGCGACTGGGCCGCGCGCTACACCTGGCCGCGCTTCGTGTGTGCGCTGCCGCGGGAGTTCTTCGCGGCCGTGCGCGCCGAACTGGCCGGGCACGGCCGCGCGCCGTCGCCGCAGACCCGCGACATGAACCCGATCTACACGGGCAAGGACGTGTCGTACATCGACACCAAACAGGCCAACCGGGCCGCGGAGAACGCGGTGCTTCAGGCCGAGCGGTTCGCCGTGTTCGCCGGGTTGCTGGCCGGCGCCGAGTACCCGCAGGCGGCGCTGGCCAAGGCGTGGGTGCAGCTGGCGTACGGGGCGCACCACGACGGGATCACCGGCTCCGAATCCGACCAGGTCTACCTCGACCTGCTGACCGGCTGGCGCGACGCGTGGGAGCTGGGTCGCGCGACCCGCGACGCCTCGCTGACGCTGCTGTCCGACGCGGTCGGCGGCGACGTCGTGGTGTGGAACCCGCTGGCCCAGCGGCGCACCGACATCGTCACCGCGCGGCTCGACCCGCCGCCGGCCGCGGGCGTCAGGGTGCTGGACGCGGACGGTGCCGAGGTGCCCGCGCACGTCGAGCACGGCGGCCGGTCGGTCACCTGGCTGGCGCGCGACGTGCCGTCGATGGGTTGGCGGGCCTACCGGCTGGTCCCCGCCGCCGAATCGGCCGGCTGGGAACCGCTGCCCGGTTCGGCGATCGCCAACGAGCACTACCGCGTCACCGTCGACCCGGCGCGTGGCGGGGGAGTCGTGTCCCTGCTGCGGGACGGCCGCGAGCTGATCGCCCCCGGCCGGGTGGGCAACGAGCTAGCGGTCTACGAGGAATACGCGGCGCACCCGACGCAGTCCGAGGGCCCGTGGCACCTGCTGCCCAAGGGGCCGGTGGTGTGCTCGTCGGACTTCCCGGCCCGGGCGCGCGCCTACCACGGCCCGCTCGGGCAGCGGATCGTCGTCAGCGGGCGGGTCGGCGCGCTGCTGCGCTACACCCAAACCCTGACCCTGTGGCGCGGGGTGCCGAGGGTGGACTGCCGCACCACGATCGACGAATTCACCGGGGCGGACCGCCTGGTGCGGCTGCGGTGGCCGTGCCCGGTGCCGGGCGCGATGCCGGTCAGCGAGGTGGGTGACGCCGTCGTCGGCCGGGGCTTCGCGCTGCTGCACCCGCCCGGTGGGGCGCCCGAGTCGGTGGACACCGCGCAGCACCCCTGGACGCTGGACAACCCGGCCTACGGCTGGTTCGGCCTGTCGTCGGCCGCCCGGGTGCGGGTGGGCCCGCCGCACAGCCAAGCCGTGCGGGCGATCTCGGTGGCCGAGGTGGTGGCGCCGGACGAGGCGGTGTCGGCGCCGCTGGCCCGAGGCCTGATGGTCGCGCTGGTCCGCGCCGGGGTGACGGCCACCTGCAGCGGGGCGGACAAGCCGCGCTACGGCCACCTCGAGGTCGATTCCAACCTGCCCGACGCGCGCATCGCGCTGGGCGGGCCGGGCCGCAACGCCTTCACCCGGGACGTGCTGGCGCACGCCGATCCGGTGTATGCCGAGGAGCTGGACCGCCAGTTGGCGGCGACGGGCCAGGCCCGGGTCTGGGTGCCGGCCGCCACGCCGCTGGCCGCGGTGTGGGTGCCCGGTGCGGACCTGCGCGCGGTACGGGCTTTGCCGGTGCTGCTGATCGCCGGCCGCGACGACGAAAGCCTGGCCGCCGCGATCGCGTCGGTGGCCGAGGATCTGGGCGACGCCGAGGTGATCGTGACCCAGCGGCCGCCGGCGGGCGGCGACGACTACCAGGACCGCACCGTCGCGTTGCTCAACCGGGGGGTGCCCAGCTTCGCCGTCGACACCGAGGGCACCCTGCACACCGCGCTGCTGCGGTCCTGTACCGGTTGGCCGTCGGGTGTCTGGATCGACGAACCGCGCCGCACCGCACCGGACGGCTCGAATTTCCAGCTCCAGCACTGGACCCACGCCTTCGACTACGCGCTGGTCGCGGATGCGGGGGACTGGCGGCGCGCCGACATCTGCGCCCGCAGCGCGCAGTTCTCCCACCCGCTGCGCGCGTGTGTCTCCGGGCGGGCGGCCGGCACGCTGCCCCCGTCGGGGTCGCTGTTGCGCGTCGAGCCCGCCGACCGGGTGCAGCTGGCCGCCCTCAAGGCGGCCGGCAACCCGCTGACGGCCGGCAGCGCCCGGCCGGTCGACCCGCGCGAGGTGGCGCTGCGCCTGGTGGAGACGACGGGGGCGGGGGCCGGCGTGGTGATCGGCTCGGACGTCGCCCGGGTCGGCGGCTTCCGTGACGCCGACCTCCTCGAGGCGCCACGGGACGGCCACCGCCCGCTCGACCTGCACGGCTACCAGGTGGCCACGGTGCTGGCGCGGCTCGAGGCGCCCGGCGCGGCGACGGTGTCCGGCGCGGCGGCCCCGCACGCCGAAGCCGCCCAGCCGCTCTACGCGCGCTACTGGCTGCACAACCGCGGGCCCGCGCCGCTCGGCGGGCTGCCGGCCATCGCCCATCTGCACCCCGCGCACGCGAGCGCCGAACCGGGCGGCGAGGTGACCGTGCGGCTCACCGCGGCCAGCGACTGCAGCGATGCCACCCTGACCGCAACGGTCACCCTGCTCTGCCCCGAGGGCTGGTCGGCCAAGCCCGACGAGCTGCCCGTCACCCTGCGCGGCGGTGATTACCGCGAGGCCGACGTGGCGGTGGCGGTGCCCGCCGCCGCCGGCCCCGGCCGGTACCCGGTCCGCGCTCAGCTTCGCCTCGCCGGGGACGGGATCCCGGCGGCGTGGCGCCAGGTCGTCGAGGACGTGTGCGTCATCGAGGTCGGCTCGCCCGCCGGCCCGGAGCTGCTCTCTTTGCTCGAAGGCCCGGCCGACGTCGAGGTGAGCGCCGGCGACACGGCGGCGCTGACCGTCCGGGTCGGCAGCCACGCCGGGGCGGACCTGGCGCTGGAGGCGCACCTGATCAGCCCGTGGGGTACGTGGGAATGGCTGGGTCCCGCAGCGGTGGGCGCGGTGCTGCCGGCCGGGGGCGCCGCGGACCTCGGCTTCGACGTGCGCCCGCTGGCCTGGCTGGAACCCGGCCAGTGGTGGGCCCTGATCCGGGTCGGCTGCGCCGGCCGGCTGCTGTACACCCCGGCCGTGCGGGTGACCGTGACATGAGCGTGGTCGCGACGGTTGCCGGGGTTCCGGTCGGTGTCGACGAGGTCGACGCGGCCGAGGCGCGGCTGCGCGGCGGACCCGGCGCGGCCGCGTTGCCGGCCGGCGGCACCGGGGAGGGCCGCCAGCTGCGGCGCTGGCTGACCCAGCTGATCGTCACCGAGCGGGTGGTCGCGGCCGAGGCCGACGCGCGTGGCCTGACGGGGCGGGGCGCGCCGGGCGAGGCAGAGCTGCTGCCCGACGTTACGGCCCGGCTGGAGCTCGGCAGCGTGGCCGCGGCGGTGCTGGCCGACCCGCGCGCGCGGGCGCTGTTCGCCGACGTCACCGCCGCGGTGAGGGTCACCGACGAGGAGGTGGCCGCCTACCACGCCCGCAACCCGCTCCGATTCGCCGCGCGGCGCCGCGACCGGCACGGCTGGCACGCCCCGGCGCCGGCGGGGCCGCCGCTGGAGGACGTGCGGTGCGCGATCGCGGGCCATCTGCGGGGCGCCGCGCGCCGACGCGCCTTCCGGGTGTGGCTGGACGCGCGGCGCGCCGAGTTGGTGCGCCTCGCCCCGGGCTACGAGCATCCCGGCGACCCCCGCCAACCCGACAACGTCCACCGGCACTGATCGCGATGCTCACCCTCTGCCTGGACATCGGCGGCACCAAGATCGCCGCCGGCCTCGCCGACCCCGACGGCGTGCTGGTGCACACCGTCATCCGGCCCACGCCGAGCGGCGCCGCGGCCGAGCAGGTCTGGGGCGCGGTCGACGCGACGATCGCCGACGCGCTGCACGCGGCCGACGGCGCGGTCACCGCGGTCGGCATCGGCTCGGCCGGGCCCATCGACCTGCGCGAGGGAACCGCCAGCCCCATCAACATCAAAGGCTGGCGGGGCTTCCCGCTGCGCGACCGGGTGGCGGCCGCGGTTCCCGGCGTGCCCGTTCGGCTCGGCGGCGACGGCCTGTGCATGGCACTGGGGGAGCACTGGCGCGGCGCGGGCCGCGGCGCGGACTTCCTGCTCGGCATGGTGGTGTCCACCGGCGTGGGCGGCGGGCTGGTGCTCGGCGGTGTCCCCTACACCGGCCGCACCGGCAACGCGGGTCACGTCGGGCACGTGGTGGTGGAGGACGGCGGCCCGCCCTGCACCTGCGGCGGCCGCGGCTGCGTCGAGGCCATCGCGTCCGGGCCGTCGATGGTGCGCTGGGCGCGGGCCAACGGTTGGTCCGCGCCGCCCGGCGCCGGAGCCCGGGACCTGGCTGCCGCCGCGGCGGGCGGGGATCCGCTGGCGGAGCGGGCATTCCGCCGGGGGACCACCGCGCTCGCGGCCATGATCGCCTCGGTCGGCGCGGTCTGCGACCTCGATCTCGTCGTCATCGGGGGCGGCGTGGCTAACTCCGGTCGCCTGCTCTTCGAACCGCTGCGGGAGAAGCTGGCCGAATACGCCAGGCTGGACTTTCTGGCCGGCCTGCGGGTGGTGCCCGCCGAACTCGGCGACTCCGCCGGGCTGGTCGGCGCCGCCCGGCTCGCCACCCTGTAACTGACCGCGTTTTGGTCGACAGGGCCGGGCCGGGCTATCCTGGTGGCCGATCCACCGAAGACCGTCGGTCACCGAGAAATCGGTCGAAGGTCCGGGAGCATCCCGGCGGCCCACGCAGGAGGACGAGGCAGCAGCGCCGGCATGTGCCGGCGTCTTTTCACGCCCCGGCCGCATCCTGCGCCGGGGCGTACTTCGTTTTCAGGCGTGCCTTTGGTGATCGCAGACGACACGTCGCATGGCTTTCACTTCAGGAGGTACGCATGGCCAGGGCTGACAAAGCCACCGCCGTTGCAGACATCGCCGAGCAGTTCAGGGAGGCGACCGCGACCCTGATCACCGAGTACCGCGGTCTGACCGTGGCCAACCTGGCCGAGCTGCGCCGGTCGCTCAGCGGATCGGCCACCTACTCGGTGGCCAAGAACACGCTGATCAAGCGGGCGGCGTCCGAGGCGGGCGTGGAAGGTCTCGACGAGCTGTTCGCCGGGCCCACCGCGATCGCGTTCGTCACCGGGGAACCGGTGGACGCCGCCAAGGCCATCAAGACCTTCGCCAAGGACAACAAGGCGCTGGTCATCAAGGGCGGCTACATGGACGGCCGCGCGCTGACGGTCGCCGAGGTGGAGCGCATCGCCGACCTGGAGTCGCGCGAGGTGCTGCTGGCCAAGCTGGCCGGCGCGATGAAGGGCAACCTCGCCAAGGCGGCCGGCCTGTTCAACGCCCCCGCCTCGCAGGTCGCCCGCCTCGCGGCCGCGCTGCAGGAGAAGAAGGCCGCCGAAGCGCCTGCGGCACCCGCCGCGGAGGCGGCGCCCGCCGCCGAGCCGGCCCCAGAACCAGCTTCGGAGACACCCACCGAGGCCCCGGAAACCCCGGCCGAAGCCGAATAACCCCCAACCGCCGAAATTAGGAAGGACCCACACACCATGGCGAAAATGTCCACCGACGACCTGCTCGACGCCTTCAAGGAAATGACCCTCTTGGAGCTCTCCGACTTCGTCAAGAAGTTCGAGGAGACCTTCGAGGTCACCGCGGCCGCTCCGGTCGCCGTCGCCGCGGCCGGCCCGGCCGCCGGTGGCGCGCCCGCCGAGGCCGCCGAGGAGCAGTCCGAGTTCGACGTCATCCTCGAGGCCGCCGGCGACAAGAAGATCGGCGTGATCAAGGTCGTCCGCGAGATCGTCTCCGGCCTGGGCCTCAAGGAGGCCAAGGACCTGGTCGACGGCGCGCCCAAGCCGCTGCTGGAGAAGGTCGCCAAGGAGGCCGCCGAGGAGGCCAAGGCCAAGCTGGAGGCCGCCGGCGCCACCGTCACCGTCAAGTAGCACCACACGCAAACCCCCGGGACCGCGCCGCGGCCCCGGGGGTTTGCGCGTGTTCAGCCCGCCAGCATCGCCGACCGCACGGATTGCGCCACCCGCTCGGGCGAATCGCCAAGCGCCACCAGCAGATTCGAATTCATCGAGGCGAGTAGCGGCAGCACCGCGGCCCCGTCGTGGCCGTAGTAGCCGGCCAGCTCCAGCATCACGAACCCGTGGGTCAACGCCCAGAACTGCGCGGCGGTGGCCACCACGGCCGCGTCGTCGTCCGCCGAGCCGGCGCTGATCCGGCCCGCCAGCATGCACCGATGCACACCGCGCACCACGTGCGCGAAGCTGGGAATGTGCTGGTCGATCTCGGCGACCGTCAGGGTCAGCACGTTGCCGGTCGGCGCGTTGATGCCGTGCGCGCTGGTGCTGCCGAACATCAGCCGGTACATGTGCGGGTGCTTGATGGCGTAGCGGCGGTAGGCCGCGCCGGTAGCGAACAGGTCGGCGACGGGGTCGGCGGTCTGCGGCACGGTCAGCGCGGCGTCGAACTGCCGCAACCCTTCCGCGGCCACCTCGGCGATCAGGCCCCGCATCCCGCCGAAATGGGTGTACACCGCCATCGTCGAGGTTCCGGCGGCGCCGGCCACCTTGCGGGTCTGCAGCGCATCGGGGCCGTGCTCGTGCAGCAGGCCGACCGCGGCGGACAGCATCTCTTCGCGGACACTGCGCTGTTCGGCCGGCGTCGTGCGCGGCGTCGTTTCCGAAGTCATCGTTGCCATCTTCCCATCCACGGCGTACGGTCCCTATAACAACGTCATATCAATGTTATAGGAGCTCAGACATGACGTCCGTGCAAACCGCCGAAACCGGCAACCCCTATTTGGAGGGCCTGCTGGCGCCGGTGGGCGCCGAGGTGACCGCGACCGAACTGCGCGTCACCGGGCACATCCCGGAGCACCTCGACGGGCGCTATCTGCGCAACGGGCCCAACCCGGCCGAAGAGGTCGACCCGGCCACGTACCACTGGTTCAGCGGCGACGGCATGGTGCACGGCGTGGCGCTGCGCGACGGCCGGGCCCGGTGGTACCGCAACCGCTGGGTGCGCAGCCTGTCGGTGTGCGGCGCCCTGGGCGAGCCGCCACCGGGGCGGCTCGATCCGCGGGCGGGCATGCTCTCGCTGGGCGCCAACACCAACGTGCTGACCCACGCCGGGCGCACGCTGGCGCTCGTCGAGGGCGGGGTGGCCAATTACGAGCTGACCGACGAGCTGGACACCGTCGGGACGTGTGACTTCGACGGCACGCTGGCCGGCGGCTACACCGCTCATCCGCACCGCGACCCGCGCACCGGCGAATTGCACGCCGTCTCTTACTCATTCGCCCGCGGGCGGACCGTGCAGTACTCGGTGATCGACACCCGGGGGCGCGCCCGCCGCACGGTCGACATCGAGGTGTCGGGGTCGCCGATGATGCACGACTTCTCGCTGACCGAGAAATACGTCGTCATCTACGACCTGCCGGTGACTTTCGACCCGGGGCAGGTGCTGCCGGTGACCATGCCCCGCTGGCTGTCGATGCCGGCCCGGCTGGTGATGCAGTCGCTGATCGGACGCGTCAGGGTACCGAGCCCGGTCAACGCGATGATGAACCGGAACCCGAAGCACTCCGACCGGATGCCGTACGCCTGGAACCCGGGCTACCCGGCGCGGATCGGCGTCATGCCCCGCGAGACCGGCGATAACGCCGCCGGAAACGCCCCGGTCCGCTGGTTCGACATCGAGCCCTGCTACGTGTACCACCCGCTCAACGCCTACTCCGAGATGCGGGACGGAGGCGAGGTCTTGGTGCTCGACGTGGTGCGCTATTCGCGGATGTTCGAGCGCGACCGGCGCGGGCCCGGCGAGACGCCGCCGACGCTGGACCGGTGGACCATCAACCTGTCGACCGGCGCGGTGGGCGCCGAATGCCGCGACGATCAGCCGCAGGAATTTCCGCGGATCAACGAGGAGTTGCTGGGCGGGCCGCACCGGTTCGGCTACACCGTCGGGGCGTACTTCTCCGGCGGCGCCTCCGCGCTCTACAAGCACGACTACGCGACCGGCGGCCGCGCGGTCGCGCCGCTGGACCCCGACCTTTTGCTCGGTGAGATGTCCTTCGTGCCCAACCCCGGCTCCCGCTCCGAGGACGACGGGGTCCTGATGGGCTACGGCTATCACCGCGGCCGTGACGAAGGCCGGCTGGTGTTGCTGGACGCCGCGACGCTCGAGTCGGTGGCCACCGTGCACCTGCCGCAGCGGGTGCCGATGGGTTTCCATGGGAACTGGGCGCCCACTGGCTAACGCGCGTTGAATAGAACACCCCCCGCCGGGGGCGGCGGGATCTCGGGTCAGCCAATTTTTGCCAGCTGTCCCATGCAACCCTGATGCCGCGCAGCAAGCGTGCGCTACAGTGACTCATGCCACATAAAAGGGCAGGTGGCGGGCTTGAGCGTCGACGGAAGGATCTCCCATGGGTGTCGCGATTGAAGTGAACGGCCTCACGAAGTCCTTCGGGTCATCCAGGATTTGGGAAGACGTGACGCTAGAGATCCCCGCCGGCGAGGTCAGCGTCCTGCTGGGGCCGTCGGGTACCGGCAAATCGGTGTTCCTGAAGTCCTTGATCGGCCTGCTGCGGCCGGAGCGCGGCTCGGTCGTCATCGACGGCACCGACATCCTGCAGTGCTCGGCCAAGGAGCTCTACGAGATCCGCACGCTGTTCGGCGTGATGTTCCAGGACGGCGCGCTGTTCGGCTCGATGAACCTCTTCGACAACGCCGCCTTCCCGCTGCGCGAGCACACCAAGAAGAAGGAAGGCGAGATCCGTGACATCGTCATGGAGAAGCTGACCATGGTGGGTCTGGGCGGCGACGAGAAGAAGTTCCCCGGCGAGATCTCCGGCGGTATGCGCAAGCGCGCCAGCCTGGCCCGTGCCCTGGTGATGGACCCGCAGATCATCCTCTGCGACGAGCCCGACTCCGGTCTGGACCCCGTTCGCACCGCCTACCTGAGCCAGCTGATCCTCGACATCAACGCCCAGATCGACGCCACCGTCCTGATCGTCACGCACAACATCAACATCGCCCGCACCGTCCCGGACAACATGGGCATGCTCTTCCGCCGCAAGCTCGTCATGTTCGGCCCGCGCGAGGTGCTGCTGACCAGTGACGAGCCGGTCGTGCGGCAGTTCCTCAACGGCCGCCGCATCGGCCCGATCGGCATGTCGGAGGAAAAGGACGAGTCGACCATGGCCGAAGAGCAGGCCGCCCTCGAAGCCGGGCAGCACGCCGGTGGTGTGGAGGAGATCGAGGGGGTGCCGCCGCAGATCGTCGCCTCGCCGGGCATGCCGGAGCGCAAGGCCGTCGCCCGGCGCCAGGCGCGAGTGCGCGAGATCCTGCACACCCTGCCGCAGAAGGCGCAGGCCGCGATCCTCGACGACATGGAGGGAACCCACAAGTACCGGCCGCACGAGGTCGGCGACTAGGAGGCCGGCCCGCGAGTTTCGCGATAACTTCGCGTAACTCGGCGGCCCGCCCTCTTGACGACGGGCCGTAAACGGGTCAGTCTGTTGGGCAGCATGTATCCAGTGGAAAGTCGAGATGCCAGCCAGCGCCGATGTCCCTGGATTGCCTGTGCTGGGCAGTTGAGGAATGCGCGGTCCTACGCTATTGTTGGACGTTGCGCTGGCTACCTCCTGCCCACCTCACCCGCCACTTGACACTGTGGTCTAAGCCTGAGCCCCCTCTAGCGGCTTAGTTCTTTAGTTGTGCGCGTGAGATTCGGACAGATCGTTCGCCGGCCTAACCGACACAATTCGCGGCGAACAGACCGGGTTCCGGTTTTCGTGAGTCGCACGAGGTGCTGGAAGGATGCATCTTGGCTGATTCTCGCCAGAGCAAAACGGATCGCCCACAGAGTTCCTCTAATGGAAGTTCCTTAAACGGCTCCGTGCCCGGGGCGCCCAACCGAGTGTCCTTTGCCAAGCTCCGCGAACCGCTCGAGGTTCCCGGCCTGCTCGACGTGCAGATCGATTCCTTCGATTGGTTGATCGGCTCGCCGCGGTGGCGTGCGGCCGCCGCCGAGCGTGGCGAGCCCCAACCGGTCGGCGGCCTCGAAGAGGTGCTCTATGAGCTCTCGCCGATCGAGGACTTCTCCGGCTCGATGTCGCTGTCGTTCTCCGACCCGCGCTTCGACGAGGTCAAGGCGCCGGTCGAGGAGTGCAAAGACAAGGACATGACGTACGCGGCCCCGCTGTTCGTCACGGCCGAGTTCATCAACAACAACACCGGCGAGATCAAGAGCCAGACGGTGTTCATGGGTGACTTCCCGATGATGACGGAGAAGGGCACCTTCATCATCAACGGCACCGAGCGTGTGGTCGTCAGCCAGCTGGTGCGCTCGCCCGGCGTGTACTTCGACGAGACCATCGACAAGTCCACCGAGAAGCTGCTGCACAGCGTCAAGGTGATCCCCAGCCGCGGTGCGTGGCTGGAGTTCGACGTCGACAAGCGCGACACCGTCGGCGTGCGCATCGACCGCAAGCGCCGCCAGCCGGTCACCGTCCTGCTCAAGGCGCTCGGCTGGACCAACGAGCAGATCCACGAGCGGTTCGGCTTCTCCGAGATCATGATGGGGACGCTGGAAAAGGACAACACCGCCGGCACCGACGAGGCGCTGCTGGACATCTACCGCAAGCTGCGGCCGGGCGAACCGCCGACCAAGGAGTCCGCGCAGACGCTGTTGGAGAACCTGTTCTTCAAGGAGAAGCGCTACGACCTGGCCCGCGTCGGCCGCTACAAGGTCAACAAGAAGCTGGGCCTGCACGCGGGCGAGCCGATCACGTCGTCGACCCTGACCGAGGAAGACGTCGTCGCGACCATCGAGTACCTGGTGCGCCTGCACCACGCCCGTACGGATGGCCAGCCCGCTGTGATGACTGTCCCCGGCGGCATCGAGGTGCCGGTGGAGACCGACGACATCGACCACTTCGGCAACCGCCGGCTGCGCACCGTGGGCGAATTGATCCAGAACCAGATCCGGGTCGGCATGTCCCGGATGGAGCGGGTCGTCCGCGAGCGGATGACCACCCAGGACGTCGAGGCCATCACGCCGCAGACGCTGATCAACATCCGCCCGGTGGTCGCCGCGATCAAGGAGTTCTTCGGCACCAGCCAGCTGTCGCAGTTCATGGACCAGAACAACCCGCTGTCGGGGCTGACCCACAAGCGCCGCCTGTCGGCGCTGGGCCCCGGTGGTCTGTCCCGTGAGCGGGCCGGGCTGGAGGTCCGCGACGTCCACCCGTCGCACTACGGCCGGATGTGCCCGATCGAGACCCCCGAGGGTCCCAACATCGGTCTGATCGGCTCGCTGTCGGTGTACGCCCGGGTCAACCCGTTCGGCTTCATCGAGACGCCCTACCGCAAGGTGGTGGATGGCGTCGTCACCGACGAGATCCACTACCTGACCGCCGACGAGGAGGACCGCCACGTCGTGGCGCAGGCCAACTCGCCGATCGACTCCAGCGGCCGGTTCGTCGAGCCGCGCGTCCTGGTCCGCCGCAAGGCGGGCGAGGTCGAGTACGTGCCGTCGTCCGAGGTGGACTACATGGACGTCTCGCCGCGCCAGATGGTGTCGGTGGCGACCGCGATGATCCCGTTCCTCGAGCACGACGACGCCAACCGTGCCCTGATGGGCGCCAACATGCAGCGCCAGGCGGTTCCGCTGGTCCGCAGCGAGGCGCCGCTGGTGGGCACCGGGATGGAGCTGCGCGCGGCGATCGACGCCGGCGACGTGGTCGTCGCCGACAAGGCCGGCGTGATCGAGGAGGTGTCCGCCGACTACGTCACCGTGATGGCCGACGACGGCACCCGGCAGACCTACCGGATGCGCAAGTTCGAGCGTTCCAACCACGGCACCTGTGCCAACCAGTCGCCGATCGTGGACGCCGGCGACCGGGTCGAGGCCGGCCAGGTGATCGCCGACGGGCCGTGCACCGAGAACGGTGAGATGGCGCTCGGCAAGAACCTGCTCGTGGCGATCATGCCGTGGGAGGGCCACAACTACGAGGACGCGATCATCCTCTCCAACCGCCTGGTTGAGGAGGACGTGCTCACCTCGATCCACATCGAGGAGCACGAGATCGACGCCCGCGACACCAAGCTGGGCGCCGAGGAGATCACCCGGGACATCCCGAACGTCTCCGACGAGGTGCTCGCCGACCTCGACGAGCGCGGCATCGTCCGCATCGGCGCCGAGGTTCGCGACGGCGACATCCTGGTCGGCAAGGTCACCCCGAAGGGTGAGACCGAGCTGACCCCGGAGGAGCGGCTGCTGCGGGCGATCTTCGGTGAGAAGGCCCGCGAGGTCCGCGACACCTCGCTGAAGGTGCCGCACGGCGAGTCCGGCAAGGTCATCGGCATCCGGGTGTTCTCCCGCGAGGACGACGACGAGCTGCCGGCCGGGGTCAACGAGCTGGTCCGCGTGTACGTGGCCCAGAAGCGGAAGATCTCCGACGGCGACAAGCTCGCCGGCCGGCACGGCAACAAGGGCGTGATCGGCAAGATCCTGCCGCAGGAGGACATGCCGTTCCTGCCGGACGGGACCCCGGTGGACATCATCCTGAACACCCACGGTGTGCCCCGACGGATGAACATCGGCCAGATCCTGGAGACCCACCTCGGTTGGGTGGCCAAGTCCGGCTGGAACATCGAGGGTTCACCCGAATGGGCGGCCAACCTCCCCGAGGGTCTGCTGCACGCGCAGCCGAACCAGATCGTGTCGACGCCGGTGTTCGACGGCGCGAAGGAGGAGGAGCTGCAGGGCATGCTGTCGTGCACGCTGCCCAACCGCGACGGCGAGGTCATGGTCGACGGCGACGGCAAGGCGGTGCTCTTCGACGGCCGCAGCGGTGAGCCGTTCCCGTACCCGGTGACGGTCGGCTACATGTACATCATGAAGCTGCACCACCTGGTGGACGACAAGATCCACGCCCGCTCCACCGGCCCGTACTCGATGATCACCCAGCAGCCGCTGGGTGGTAAGGCGCAGTTCGGTGGCCAGCGGTTCGGTGAGATGGAGTGCTGGGCCATGCAGGCCTACGGCGCCGCGTACACGCTGCAGGAGCTGTTGACCATCAAGTCCGACGACACGGTCGGCCGGGTCAAGGTGTACGAGGCGATCGTCAAGGGCGAGAACATCCCGGAGCCGGGCATCCCCGAGTCGTTCAAGGTGCTGCTCAAGGAGCTGCAGTCGCTGTGCCTGAACGTCGAGGTGCTCTCCAGCGACGGCGCGGCGATCGAGCTGCGCGAAGGCGAGGACGAGGACCTGGAGCGGGCCGCGGCCAACCTGGGAATCAACTTGTCCCGCAACGAATCCGCCTCCGTTGAGGATCTTGCTTAATTCAGTTAGTCACTAATCCCGCAAGGGGAAAGGAAGTTACGTGTTAGACGTCAACTTCTTCGATGAACTCCGTATCGGCCTGGCCACCGCGGAGGACATCAGGCAATGGTCGTACGGCGAGGTCAAGAAGCCGGAGACGATCAACTACCGCACGCTCAAGCCGGAGAAGGACGGCCTGTTCTGCGAGAAGATCTTCGGACCGACTCGCGACTGGGAGTGCTACTGCGGCAAGTACAAGCGCGTCCGCTTCAAGGGCATCATCTGTGAGCGCTGCGGCGTCGAGGTGACCCGCGCCAAGGTGCGCCGCGAGCGGATGGGCCACATCGAGCTCGCCGCACCGGTCACCCACATCTGGTACTTCAAGGGTGTGCCGAGCCGGCTCGGTTACCTGCTCGACCTCGCCCCGAAGGATCTCGAGAAGATCATCTACTTCGCGGCGTACGTGATCACGTCGGTCGACGACGAGATGCGGCACAACGAGCTGTCCACGCTCGAGGCCGAAATGATGGTGGAGCGCAAGGCCGTCGAGGACCAGCGCGACGCCGACCTGGAGGCCCGCGCGCAGAAGCTGGAGGCCGACCTGGCCGAGCTGGAGGCCGAGGGAGCCAAGGCCGACGCCCGCCGCAAGGTTCGCGACGGCGGCGAGCGGGAGATGCGTCAGCTCCGCGACCGCGCCCAGCGCGAGCTGGACCGGCTGGAGGACATCTGGAGCACCTTCACCAAGCTGGCCCCCAAGCAGCTGATCGTCGACGAGAACCTCTACCGCGAGCTCGTCGACCGTTACGGCGAGTACTTCACCGGCGCCATGGGCGCGGAGTCGATCCAGAAGCTCATCGAGAACTTCGACATCGACGCCGAGGCCGAGCAGCTGCGTGACGTCATCCGAAACGGCAAGGGGCAGAAGAAGCTTCGCGCGCTGAAGCGGCTGAAGGTGGTCGCCGCCTTCCAGCAGTCGGGCAACTCGCCGATGGGCATGGTGCTCGACGCCGTCCCGGTGATCCCGCCGGAGTTGCGCCCGATGGTGCAGCTGGACGGTGGCCGGTTCGCCACCAGCGACCTGAACGACCTGTACCGCCGGGTGATCAACCGCAACAACCGGCTCAAGAGGCTGATCGATCTCGGCGCGCCGGAGATCATCGTCAACAACGAGAAGCGGATGCTGCAGGAGTCCGTCGACGCGCTGTTCGACAACGGCCGCCGCGGCCGCCCGGTGACCGGGCCGGGCAACCGTCCGCTGAAGTCGCTGTCGGATCTGCTCAAGGGCAAGCAGGGCCGGTTCCGGCAGAACCTGCTCGGTAAGCGCGTCGACTACTCGGGCCGTTCGGTCATCGTGGTCGGCCCGCAGCTCAAGCTGCACCAGTGCGGCCTGCCCAAGCTGATGGCGCTCGAGCTGTTCAAGCCCTTCGTGATGAAGCGGCTCGTCGACCTCAACCACGCGCAGAACATCAAGAGCGCCAAGCGCATGGTGGAACGGCAGCGCCCCCAGGTGTGGGACGTCCTCGAAGAGGTCATCGCCGAGCACCCGGTGCTGCTGAACCGTGCACCCACCCTGCACCGGCTGGGCATCCAGGCCTTCGAGCCGATGCTGGTGGAGGGCAAGGCGATTCAGCTGCACCCGTTGGTGTGTGAGGCGTTCAACGCCGACTTCGACGGTGACCAGATGGCCGTGCACCTGCCGCTGTCCGCCGAGGCGCAGGCCGAGGCGCGCATCCTGATGTTGTCCTCGAACAACATCCTGTCGCCGGCCTCGGGTCGCCCGCTGGCCATGCCGCGACTGGACATGGTGACCGGGTTGTACTTCCTGACCACCGAGGTCGCCGGCGACAAGGGCGAGTACGCACCCGCCGCTAAGGACCAGCCGGAGGTCGGCGTGTACTCCTCGCCGGCCGAGGCGATCATGGCCGCCGACCGCGGCGTGCTGTCGGTGCGGGCCAAGATCAAGGTGCGGCTGACGCAGCTGCGTCCGCCCGCCGAGATCGAGGCCGAGCTGTTCGGTGCCAACGGCTGGCAGCCCGGCGACGCCTGGATGGCCGACACCACCCTGGGCCGGGTGCTGTTCAACGAGCTGCTGCCGCACGGCTACCCGTTCGTGAACAAGCAGATGCACAAGAAGGTGCAGGCCGCCATCATCAACGACCTGGCCGAGCGCTACCCGATGATCGTGGTCGCGCAGACCGTCGACAAGCTCAAGGACGCCGGTTTCTACTGGGCCACCCGCAGCGGTGTCACCGTGTCGATGGCCGACGTGCTGGTTCCCCCGCGCAAGAAGGAGATCCTCGACCACTACGAGGAGCGGGCGGAGAAGGTCGAAAAGCAGTTCCAGCGCGGTGCTTTGAACCATGACGAGCGCAACGAGGCCCTGGTCGAGATCTGGAAGGAAGCCACCGACGAGGTCGGTCAGGCGCTCCGCGAGCACTACCCCGCCGACAACCCGATCATCACGATCGTCGACTCGGGCGCCACGGGTAACTTCACCCAGACCCGGACCCTGGCCGGCATGAAGGGCCTGGTGACCAACCCCAAGGGCGAGTTCATCCCGCGTCCGGTCAAGTCGTCGTTCCGCGAGGGCCTGACCGTGCTGGAGTACTTCATCAACACCCACGGCGCTCGAAAGGGCCTGGCGGACACCGCGTTGCGTACCGCCGACTCCGGGTACCTGACCCGTCGTCTGGTGGACGTGAGCCAGGACGTCATCGTCCGCGAGCACGACTGCGAGACGGAGCGGGGCATCATCGTCGAGCTGGCCGAGCGTCAGCCCGACGGCACCCTGATCCGCGACCCGTACATCGAAACCTCGGCGTACGCGCGGACTTTGGGCGCCGACGCGGTGGACGAGGCCGGTAACGTCGTCGTCGCGCGTGGCGAGGATCTGGGTGACCCGGAGATCGACGCGCTGCTGGCGGCGGGCATCACCCAGGTCAAGGTGCGCTCGGTGCTGACCTGCACCACGGGCACCGGCGTGTGCGCCACCTGCTACGGGCGGTCCATGGCGACCGGAAAGCTGGTCGACATCGGCGAGGCCGTCGGTATCGTCGCGGCCCAGTCCATCGGTGAGCCCGGCACGCAGCTGACCATGCGTACCTTCCACCAGGGTGGTGTCGGTGAGGACATCACCGGCGGTCTGCCCCGGGTGCAGGAGCTGTTCGAGGCCCGGGTGCCCCGCGGCAAGGCGCCGATCGCCGACGTCACCGGGCGGGTGCAGCTGGAGGAGGGTGAGCGCTTCTACAAGATCACCATCGTTCCCGACGACGGGAGCGAGGAGGTCGTGTACGACAAGCTCTCCAAGCGCCAGCGGCTGCGGGTGTTCAAGCACGAGGACGGCTCCGAGCGGGTGCTGTCCGACGGCGACCACGTCGAGGTGGGCCAGCAGCTGATGGAAGGCTCGGCCGACCCGCACGAGGTGCTGCGCGTGCAGGGCCCCCGCGAGGTGCAGATCCACCTGGTCCGCGAGGTCCAGGAGGTCTACCGCGCCCAGGGTGTGTCGATCCACGACAAGCACATCGAGGTGATCGTTCGCCAGATGCTGCGCCGCGTCACCATCATCGACTCGGGCGCGACGGAGTTCCTGCCCGGATCGCTGATCGACCGCGCGGAGTTCGAGGCGGAGAACCGTCGGGTGGTGGCCGAGGGTGGCGAGCCCGCCGCCGGCCGCCCGGTGTTGATGGGTATCACGAAGGCGTCGCTGGCCACCGACTCGTGGCTGTCCGCGGCGTCGTTCCAGGAGACCACGCGAGTGCTGACCGATGCGGCCATCAACTGCCGCAGCGACAAGCTCAACGGTCTGAAGGAGAACGTGATCATCGGAAAGCTGATCCCGGCCGGTACCGGGATCAACCGGTACCGCAACATCCAGGTGCAGCCGACCGAGGAGGCCCGGGCCGCCGCGTACACGATCCCGTCCTACGAGGATCAGTACTACAGCCCGGACTTCGGCCAGGCGACCGGTGCCGCGGTTCCGCTGGACGACTACGGCTACAGCGACTACCGCTAGTCACTCAGGGAAAAAGCCCCCGCCCCGTGCGGGGGCTTTTTCTATGCCGAGCAGACGCAAAGTCGCACGCCGCGGGCTCCCGCAGTGCGATTCTGCGTCTGCTCGCCGCACTAGACTGGGCCGCGTGCTGATCGGTTCACATGTCCGCAATGACGACCCGCTGGCCGCCGCGGAGGCGGACGGCGCCGACGTGGTGCAGTTCTTCCTCAGCAACCCGCAGAGCTGGAAGAAACCGAAGCCCCGGGAGGACGCCGAGGCGCTCAAGGCGTCCGCCGTGCCGCTGTACGTCCATGCCCCGTACCTCATCAACGTGGCATCGGCGAACAACCGGATCCGCATCCCGTCGCGCAAGATCCTGCAGGACACCTGCGACGCCGCGTCGGAGATCGACGCGACGGCGGTGATCGTGCACGGCGGCCACGCCGACGACGACGACATGGAGGCCGGTTTCGAGCGGTGGGTCAAAGCGCTCGACTACCTGGAAACCGACATGCAGGTGTACCTGGAGAACACCGCGGGCGGCGACCACGCGATGGCCCGCCACTTCGACACGATCGGCAGGCTCTGGGACCACATCGGCGACAAGGGGATTGGGTTCTGCCTGGACACCTGCCATGCGTGGGCGGCCGGTGAGCAACTGATCGACGCGGTGGACCGGATCAAGGCGCTGACCGGGCGCATCGACCTGGTGCACTGCAACGACTCGCGGGACGCGGCGGGCTCGGGCGCCGACCGGCACGCCAACTTCGGCACCGGCCAGATCGACCCCGAGTTGCTGGCCGCGGTCGTCAAGGCGGCCGACGCTCCGGTCATCTGCGAGACCGCCGACGAGGGCCGCAAGGACGACATCGCGTTCCTGCGGGAAAAGACCAGCGGCTGAGCCACGGTCGTGCCCGGTCGGCTCGCCACCCTCGTCGGGGTCGTCCTACTGGTCGCGGGCTGTTCGCCGACGCCGCCCTCGGGCTTCGTGACCGGCACCAGTTTGCACCATCTGCGGGCGGGCGGGCACGGCCGCAGCTACCGGCTCTACAAGCCCGCGGGAACACCGAACGCGGCTCCGCTGGTCGTCGTCCTGCACGGCTATTCCGGTAGCGCGAGGCAGGTCGAAAGGGATTACGGCTGGGACCAATTGGCCGATTCGGCCAGATTCGTCGTCGCCTACCCCGACGGACTCGACGGCGCCTGGAACGTCGACGGGGAGTCGTGCTGCGGCCGGCCGGGACGGGAAGGCGTCGACGACATCGCCTTCATCGCCGCGGCGGTGGCCGACATCGCCAAGAACGTCGGCTCCGATCCCGCCCGGGTCTACGTCGCCGGCATGAGCAACGGCGGCATCATGTCCTACACGCTGGCGTGCGCCACCGACATCTTCGCCGCGATCGGCCCGGTGGCCGGCACCCAGCTCAACGGATGCCCGAACCCGCGCCCGGTATCGATCATGCACATCCACGGCACGGCGGACCGGCTGGTGCCCTACAACGGCGGGCAGGGTTTCAGCGTCATCAACGGGCCCCCGGTGCCGAGCGTGAACGCGTTCTGGCGCAACGTCGACCGGTGTACGAGCCCGGCCAGCGCGATCGATGGCCCGATCACCACGTCGACGGCGGAATGCGCCGGCAACCGCGGCGTCACGCTCATCACGATCGACCGGGGCGGCCACGAGTGGCCGGCGTTCGCCAGCCGGGCGCTGTGGGGCTTCTTTCGAGCCCATACCCGCTGACGGACGGGCATTACACCTCTTGTGCAACTGTCGGGAAAATGTAACATGAGGGGATGTCGGATACGCATGTCGTCACCAACCAGGTTCCCCCGCTGGAAAACTACAACCCCGCGACGTCCGCGGTGCTCATGGAGGCCCTGATCCGCGAGGGCGGGGAATGGGGCTCAGAAGAGGTGAACGAGGTGGGGGCGATCGCCGCGGGCCACGAGGCGCAGCGCTGGGGCGAGCTCGCCGACCGCAACCGTCCGATCCTGCACACCCACGACAGGTACGGTCACCGGGTCGACGAGGTCGAGTACGACCCGGCCTACCACGAGCTGATGCGCACGGCGATCGCCGCCGGCATCCACGCCGCGCCGTGGGCCGACGACCGCCCGGGCGCGCATGTGGTGCGTGCCGCGAAGATGTCGGTCTGGAACGTCGAGCCCGGCCACACCTGCCCGATCTCGATGACCTACGCCGTCGTCCCCGCGCTGCGCTATCACCCCGAACTCGCGGCGGTCTACGAGCCGCTGCTCACCAGCCGTGAATACGACCCCGAACTCAAGCTCGCCACCACCAAGCGCGGCATCACCGCCGGCATGTCGATGACCGAGAAGCAGGGCGGGTCCGACGTGCGCGCCGGCACCACGCAGGCGACCCCCAACAGCGACGGCAGCTACCGCCTGACCGGGCACAAGTGGTTCACCTCGGCGCCGATGTGCGACATCTTCCTGGTCCTCGCGCAGGCCCCGGGCGGGCTGTCCTGCTTCCTGCTGCCGCGGATACTGCCCGACGGCACCCGCAACCGCATGTTCCTGCAGCGGCTCAAGGACAAGCTCGGCAACCACGCCAACGCGTCGAGCGAGGTCGAATACGACGGCGCCACCGCGTGGTTGGTGGGCGAGGAGGGCCGCGGAGTGCCCACCATCATCGAGATGGTCAACCTCACCCGGCTGGACTGCACCCTGGGCAGCGCGACCAGCATGCGCACCGGACTGACCCGGGCCATCCACCACGCCCAGCACCGAAAGGCGTTCGGCGCCTACCTGATCGATCAGCCGTTGATGCGCAACGTGCTGGCCGACCTGGCCGTGGAGGCCGAGGCCGCCACCATCGTGGCAATGCGGATGGCCGGCGCCACCGACAAGGCGTTGCGGGGCGACGACCGGGAGGCGCTGCTGCGCCGCATCGGTCTGGCGGCCAGCAAGTACTGGGTGTGCAAGCGCGCCACCCCGCACGCCGCCGAGGCGCTGGAATGCCTGGGCGGAAACGGCTACGTCGAGGACTCGGGCATGCCGCGGCTGTTCCGTGAGGCGCCGCTGATGGGCATCTGGGAGGGCTCGGGCAACGTCAGCGCGCTGGACACGTTGCGCGCCATGGCCACCCGGCCCGAATGCGTCGAGGTGCTGTTCGACGAGCTGGCCGAAAGCGCCGGCGCCGACCCGCGACTGGGCGCGCACGTCGAACGGCTGCGGCGCGACCTGACCGACCTGGACACCATCGCGCACCGGGCCCGCAAGGTCGCCGAGGACATCTGTCTGGCGCTGCAGGGATCGCTGCTGGTGCGCCACGGCCACCCCGCCGTCGCCGAGGCCTTCCTGACCACCCGGCTCGACGGGCAGTGGGGCGGCGCCTACGGCACCATGCCCGTCGGGCTGGACCTGGCCCCGATCCTCGAGCGCGCCCTGGTCAAGGGATGACGCACGCGATCAGGCCGGTCGACTTCGACAACCTCAAGACGATGACCTACGAGGTCACCGATCGGGTTGCCCGGATCACCTTCAACCGGCCGGAGAAGGGCAACGCGATCGTCGCGGACACCCCGCTGGAGCTCTCGGCCCTGGTGGAGCGCGCCGACCTCGACCCGAAAGTGCACGTCATCCTGGTCTCGGGCCGCGGGGAGGGGTTCTGCGCGGGGTTCGACCTGTCCGCCTATGCCGACCGCACCGGGTCGGCCGGCGGGACCGGCGCCTATCGGGACACGGTGCTGGACGGAAAAACCCAGGCGGTCAACCACTTACCGAATCAGCCGTGGGATCCGATGATCGACTACCAGATGATGAGCCGGTTCGTGCGCGGCTTCTCCAGCCTGATGCACGCCGACAAACCGACGGTGGTCAAGATCCACGGCTACTGCGTGGCCGGCGGCACCGACATCGCGCTGCACGCCGACCAGGTGATCGCCGCCGCCGATGCCAAGATCGGCTACCCGCCTGCGCGGGTGTGGGGCGTCCCGGCGGCGGGGTTGTGGGCGCACCGGCTCGGCGACCAGCGCGCCAAGCGCCTGCTGTTCACCGGCGATTGCATCACCGGCGCGCAGGCCGCCGAATGGGGCCTGGCGGTCGAGGCGCCGGACCCGGCCGACCTCGACGAGCGCACCGAGCGGCTCGTGCAACGCATCGCCGCGGTGCCCGTCAACCAGCTGATCATGGTCAAGCTGGCACTGAATTCGGCTCTGCTGCAACAGGGTGTGGCCACCAGCAGGATGGTCAGCACCGTGTTCGACGGGGTCGCGCGGCACACCCCGGAGGGCCACGCCTTCGTCGCCGACGCCACCGAGCACGGCTTCCGCGACGCGGTGCGGCATCGCGACGAGCCCTTCGGCGACTACGGCCGCCGGGCGTCACAGGTATAGCCATGCCCACCATGACGGCCCGGTCGGTGGTGCTCAGCGTGCTGCTGGGGGCCCACCCGGCGTGTGCCAGCGCGAGTGAATTAATAAGGCTTACTTCCGATTTCGGGATCAAGGAGACCACCCTGCGGGTGGCGCTGACCCGCATGGTCGGCGCCGGCGACCTGATCCGCTCCGCGGACGGCTACCGGCTCTCGGACCGGCTGCTGGCCCGCCAGCGGCGGCAGGACGACGCCATCGACCCGCGGCTGCGAACGTGGCGCGGGGACTGGGTCACGCTGATCGTGACCAGCGTGGGCGGCGACGCGCGCACCCGGGCCGCACTGCGGACCGCTCTGCACGCCAAGCGCTTCGGTGAGCTGCGCGAAGGCGTCTGGATGCGGCCGGACAACCTGGAGTTCGACCTGGACCCCGAGATCGATGCCCGGGTCCGGGTCCTGCGGGCCCGCGACGACGACCCGGCCGGGCTGGCCGCCCAGCTGTGGGACCTGCCCGCTTGGGCGCGCGCCGGCCGGGAGTTGCTCGACGCGATGGCCGCCGCGCGCGACATTCCGGGACGTTTCGTGGTGGCGGCGGCCACGGTGCGACACCTGCTCACCGACCCGGTGCTGCCCGACGAACTGCTGCCGGGCGACTGGCCCGGCGCCCGGCTGCGTGCGGCCTACCACGACTTCGCCACCGAGCTGCTCGAGCGGCGGGAACCACTATTTGCGGAGGCACAATGAGCGATCCGGTGCGTATCGAGCGCAATGGCCCGGTGACGACCGTCATCTTGAACCGGCCGGCGGCGCGCAACGCGGTCAACGGCCCCACCGCCGCCGCGCTGTACGCGGCATTCGACGAATTCGACCGTGACGAGACGGCATCCGTCGCGGTGTTGTGGGGGGACGGTGGAACCTTTTGCGCCGGAGCCGATTTGAAGGCCTTCGGTACACCCGACGCGAACGCCGTGCACCGGACCGGCCCCGGGCCGATGGGCCCCACCCGAATGGTGTTGTCCAAACCCGTGATCGCCGCGGTGAGCGGCTACGCCGTCGCAGGAGGCCTGGAGCTGGCCATCTGGTGTGACCTGCGGGTGGCCGAGGAGGACGCCGTGTTCGGGGTGTTCTGCCGGCGGTGGGGGGTGCCGCTGATCGACGGCGGCACCGTGCGGCTGCCGCGGCTGATCGGGCACAGCCGCGCGATGGACATGATTCTCACCGGCCGCGGTGTCAGGGCCGATGAGGCGCTCGCGATGGGGCTGGCCAACCGCGTCGTGCCCACCGGTCAGGCGCGACAGGCGGCCGAGGAGCTGGCGGCGCAGCTGGCCGCGCTGCCGCAGCAGTGCCTGCGATCGGACCGGCTTTCGGCGTTAAATCAATGGGGCGCAACGGAATCCGAGGCGATCGACTTCGAGTTCGCCAGCATCTCCCGCGTCGCCGCCGAGGCGAACGAGGGGGCCGGACGGTTCGCCGCGGGCGCCGGCCGGCACGGCGCGCCCGCGGGCTAGCCAACCCCTGGGCGCAGGGCCTACGGCGCGAGCCGCACCCTGCCGGGCGGCATGGGTGGTGACTCCGGACCGGCGCCACCACCGCCGGGAGGGCCCCCCGGCTGGGGGTTACCGGGCTCCTGTTGCGGTCCCGATGGCGGCGGCTGCGCCGGCAGCGGTCGTTGCGGCGGAGACGGGGTCGTGACCGGCCGGGGTGGCGTCATGATCTGGGCCGTCGGCGGCGGCGGGGGAGGAAGCTGCGGTGGGTCGGGCTCGCCGGTTTCCCCCGTGGGGAACGGTCCCCGCACCAAGCTGATCGCCCGAAAGGCGGCGGAGTGCGTGTCCACGGTGCTCCGCTGCGACGGTGCGCTCGAGCCGGGCACGGGATTGGCCATGGATTGCAGGGCAGCGATCTTGGGTTGATTGTTCGGGCAGTAGGCCTCGACCGAGGCGGAGATGAATCGGGCGACGGTGCGCATGACGCGGTCCGGAGGGTACGGGCCGCTGGCCGCGTTGGCGTTGAACGCCCGTCGCTTCATGTCGTCGACCACGCCGTCGGCCGTCATCCCGCCATCGAGTTGGCGACAAATCCTATGGGCCGTGGCGATGAGGCTCGGCACGTTCTCGAGGGCGGGGATGCCCTTTTGATCGAGCAGGGCCACGAACTGGTCGTCGGGGTTGGGGTCGGCCGCCGCCGCGGGAAGCATGACGGCGCCGGTCAGTACCACAAAGGCCGTCACCAGCGCGCCGGCGCGGTTGGTGGTACTGGGGAACATGGCTGGATCCGTTCTGCTGGCACGATCATATGCCCCGGCCATCCCCGCAGCATCTCGGCGAAAACCGATGCCGGCGAACGACTACCGGTCAGCCGCCCTTGGTGATGGTGTTGCCCGAACCGAGGTTGTCGACCTTGGGCTCACCGTCCTTGTAGGTGATGGTGTTGTTGAGCCCCACCACGGTGATGCGGGTGTCGACCTTGTCCAGGGTGATCTTGTTGTTGGTGCCGCCGACGGTCACGGTCGCGCAGTCTCCGGTGACGGTCAGGGTGTTCTCCGAGCCGCCCACGTTCAGCGACTTGCCGCTGGCGCAGTCGAGCGTCGTGGTGGTGCCCATCGAGCCGTAGTTGAGTGTGTTGCCGATCTCCACCGACGCGGTGGTGCTCGCCCCGCCCGACTCTGTCGTCGGCGCCGCCCCGGCGCTCGTCGTCGCGGTAGTGCTCTTCGTCGTCGTGGTCGATCCCGCGGGCGGATTGGCCGTCGAACTGCAGCCGGCCACCGTGACGGCGGCGACGGCCGAGGCCACGGCGAGTGCGATCAGCCCCGCGGGGCGGTCAAAGATGTGGGCGGACAATGTTCCTCGATTCCCCTCGATTTGAATGGCCTGTTCGCCTGGATGGCGGTGCGGGGGTCCGGCTCAGCCGGGCACCTGCTGGAGCCGGTTGGTCATGCCGAGCTCGCGGCCGCGGTCCCAGATGAACGGCGTGCCGCTGTGGTAGAACACCGTCTGGTCGTAGCCGTAGACGGTGATGTCGTGCGAGACCGAGTCGGCGACGACGGTGTTGGACGATCCCATCACCGTCACCGCGTAGCAGTTGCCCAGCGCCGTCACGTTGTTACGGGTGCCGTTGACCAGCAGGGTGGCGTCGTTGCAGTCCAGCGTCTGCTCGATGCCCTCCCCGATCACGTGGGTGTCGCCATTCTTGGCGTGCGCGGCGGGGGCGGGAATGGCGGCGACGGTGATGATGCAGGTTGCCAACGACCCGGCGGCGGTTGTCCAGTTCACTGCGGGCCCCCTTTGTGACGGGTGGATCTGCTCGATGAGATTACGTCCATCCGGCCATGGCTGAAACAGTTTCGTGCCCGGCGTCAACTAGAGTCATTAGTTAAGCACCCCGATGAACGCAAGCGAAGGGCCCCGCCATGGCAGCTCAGCCGGAAACGCCCGCGGCGGCCGGGCGCCCGCGCGCGGGGAGAACGGGCTCGCGCCCAGCCAAGCTGAGCCGCGACGGCATCATCGACGGCGCGCTCACCTTCCTGGACCGCGAGGGCTGGGATGCCCTCACCATCAACGCGCTGGCGACCCAACTCGGCACCAAGGGTCCGTCGCTGTACAACCACGTGGACAGCCTGGAGGATCTGCGCCGCGCCGTGCGGATCCGCGTCATCGACGACATCATCACGATGCTGAACAGGGTCGGCGAGGGTCGTGCCCGCGACGACGCGGTGCTGGTCATGGCGGGCGCGTACCGCAGCTACGCCCACCACCATCCCGGCCGGTACTCGGCGTTCACCCGGATGCCGCTGGGCGGTGACGACCCCGAGTACACGGCCGCGACGCGGGGAGCGGCCGCGCCGGTGATCTCGGTGCTGTCCTCCTATGGTCTCGACGGCGAGGAGGCCTTCCACGCGTCGCTGGAGTTCTGGTCCGCGCTGCACGGCTTCGTGCTGCTGGAGATGACCGGTGTCATGGACGACATCGACACCGACGCGCTGTTCTCGGACATGGTGCTGCGCCTGGCGGCCGGCCTCGAGCGGCGCGTCGCGCACAACGGCGCCAGGTCCTAACCCGATGGTGGCGACCCGCTTCGCCCGGCTGCGCCGCGCTCGCGATCGCCACGAGCCGCCGCTTTGACCTGCGAGACCGGCGCCGGGTATTGTGGAGGCTCGTGCCTGGCGGCTTACGGCGCCTAACCGTAAGGAAGTGGATGCCGGGCGAATTCGCATGTCTACGACGCATCGGATCTTCTTCGGGTGCGCAGCGCGTGCGACACACCCGGCCGCGGGGTAGTGCGGCGGGGCATAACTGCAGTACGAAGACTTGAGAACAGCCGACAGACACCGAACACGAACACAGAAAGCGTCCTAGATGCCAACGATTCAGCAGCTGGTCCGCAAGGGTCGCCGCGACAAGGTCGCCAAGGTCAAGACCGCGGCCCTGAAGGGCAGCCCGCAGCGCCGTGGCGTATGCACCCGCGTGTACACCACCACCCCGAAGAAGCCGAACTCGGCGCTTCGGAAGGTCGCGCGCGTGAAGCTGACCAGCCAGGTCGAGGTCACCGCCTACATCCCGGGCGAGGGCCACAACCTGCAGGAGCACTCGATGGTGTTGGTCCGCGGTGGCCGAGTCAAGGACCTGCCCGGTGTGCGGTACAAGATCATTCGCGGTTCGCTGGACACCCAGGGCGTCAAGAACCGCAAGCAGGCTCGCAGCCGTTACGGCGCAAAGAAGGAGAAGAGCTGATGCCGCGCAAGGGGCCCGCGCCGAAGCGTCCGTTGGTCAACGACCCCGTATACGGGTCGCAGCTGGTCACCCAGCTGGTGAACAAAGTTCTCCTGCAAGGGAAGAAATCGCTGGCCGAGCGCATTGTTTATGGAGCGCTCGAGAATGCCCGGGACAAGACCGGCACCGATCCCGTGATCACGCTCAAGCGTGCCCTCGACAACGTCAAGCCCGCGCTGGAGGTGCGCAGTCGCCGCGTCGGCGGTGCGACCTACCAGGTGCCGGTCGAGGTCCGTCCGGACCGGTCCACCACGCTGGCCCTGCGCTGGCTGGTCAGCTTCTCGCGGCAGCGCCGGGAGAAGACGATGGTCGAGCGGCTGGCGAACGAGATCCTGGACGCCAGCAACGGCCTGGGAGCCTCCGTCAAGCGGCGTGAGGACACCCACAAGATGGCCGAGGCCAACCGCGCGTTCGCGCACTATCGCTGGTAGAGGCGGCGCCGGGCGCCAAATTGGCATAGTGGCCGGACGCAACCAAGACAGCAACCAAGCAATCGAAAGAGTGGGAAGACTTCTGTGGCACAGAAGGACGTGCTGACCGACCTGACCAAGGTCCGCAACATCGGCATCATGGCGCACATCGACGCCGGCAAGACGACGACGACCGAGCGCATCCTCTACTACACCGGTATCAGCTACAAGATCGGTGAGGTCCACGACGGCGCCGCCACCATGGACTGGATGGAGCAGGAGCAGGAGCGGGGGATCACCATCACCTCCGCGGCCACCACCTGCTTCTGGAATGACAACCAGATCAACATCATCGACACCCCCGGGCACGTCGATTTCACCGTCGAGGTGGAGCGCAGCCTGCGCGTGCTCGACGGCGCCGTCGCCGTCTTCGACGGCAAGGAGGGCGTCGAGCCGCAGTCCGAGCAGGTGTGGCGCCAGGCCGACAAGTACGACGTCCCGCGGATCTGCTTCGTCAACAAGATGGACAAGATCGGCGCCGACTTCTACTTCTCGGTGAAGACCATGGAGGAGCGGCTGGGCGCCAACGTCATCCCGATCCAGCTGCCCGTCGGCTCCGAAGGTGACTTCGAGGGCGTCGTCGACCTGGTCGAGATGAAGGCCAAGGTGTGGAGCGCGGAGGCCAAGCTCGGCGAGAAGTACGACGTCGTCGACATCCCCGCCGACCTGCAGGAGAAGGCCGACGAGTACCGCACCAAGCTGCTCGAGGCCGTCGCCGAGACCGACGAGGCGCTGCTGGAGAAGTACCTCGGCGGCGAGGAGCTCACCGTCGAGGAGATCAAGGGCGCGATCCGCAAGCTGACCATCAGCTCGGAGGCCTACCCGGTGCTGTGCGGCAGCGCCTTCAAGAACAAGGGCGTGCAGCCGATGCTGGACGCGGTCATCGACTACCTGCCCTCGCCGTTGGACGTGCCGCCCGCCGAAGGCCACGTGCCCGGCAAGGAAGACGAGCTGATCACGCGCAAGCCGTCCACCGACGAGCCGTTCTCGGCGCTGGCGTTCAAGGTCGCCACCCACCCGTTCTTCGGCAAGCTGACCTACGTCCGGGTGTACTCGGGCAAGGTCGACTCCGGCAGCCAGGTCATCAACTCCACGAAGGGCAAGAAGGAGCGGCTGGGCAAGCTGTTCCAGATGCACTCCAACAAGGAGAACCCGGTGGAGACGGCTTCGGCCGGCCACATCTACGCGGTGATCGGGCTGAAGGACACCACCACCGGCGACACCCTGAGTGACCCGAACCAGCAGATCGTGCTCGAGTCCATGACGTTCCCCGACCCGGTCATCGAGGTCGCGATCGAGCCCAAGACCAAGAGCGACCAGGAGAAGCTGTCGCTGTCGATCCAGAAGCTCGCCGAGGAGGACCCGACGTTCAAGGTGCACCTGGACCAGGAGACCGGCCAGACCGTGATCGGCGGGATGGGCGAGCTGCACCTGGACATCCTGGTGGACCGCATGCGCCGCGAGTTCAAGGTCGAGGCCAACGTCGGTAAGCCGCAGGTGGCCTACAAGGAGACCATCAAGCGGGCCGCGAACAACGTCGAGTTCACCCACAAGAAGCAGACGGGCGGCTCGGGCCAGTTCGCGAAGGTGATCATCAACCTCGAGCCGTTCACCGGCGAGGACGGTGCCACCTACGAGTTCGAGAACAAGGTCACCGGTGGCCGCATCCCACGGGAGTACATCCCGTCGGTGGACGCGGGCGCGCAGGACGCGATGCAGTACGGCGTGCTGGCCGGCTACCCGCTGGTGAACCTCAAGGTCACGCTGCTCGACGGCGCCTTCCACGAGGTCGACTCGTCGGAGATGGCGTTCAAGATCGCCGGTTCGCAGGTGCTGAAAAAGGCTGCCGCGCAAGCACAGCCGGTGATCCTGGAACCGATCATGGCCGTCGAGGTCACCACGCCCGAGGATTACATGGGCGACGTGATCGGGGACCTGAACTCCCGCCGTGGCCAGATCCAGGCCATGGAGGAGCGGAGCGGTGCACGCGTCGTCAGGGCGCACGTGCCGCTGTCGGAGATGTTCGGCTACGTGGGCGACCTGAGGTCCAAGACCCAAGGCCGGGCGAACTACTCCATGGTGTTCGACTCGTACGCCGAAGTGCCGGCGAACGTGTCGAAGGAGATCATCGCGAAGGCGACGGGTCAGTAAACATCTGCTCGGAGTAATCTTGCCGGGTCATTGCAAAGCCTTGGGCGCGGCACAACTGAAAACACCAACACTGCTTTAACAAGCACCAACAAGTCCAGGAGGACAACGAAGTGGCGAAGGCGAAGTTCGAGCGGACGAAGCCGCACGTCAACATTGGGACCATCGGTCACGTTGACCACGGCAAGACGACGCTGACCGCGGCTATCACCAAGGTTCTGCACGACAAGTACCCGGACCTGAACGAGTCCCGTGCGTTCGACCAGATCGACAACGCGCCCGAGGAGCGTCAGCGCGGTATCACCATCAACATCTCCCACGTGGAGTACCAGACCGACAAGCGGCACTACGCCCACGTCGACGCCCCCGGCCACGCCGACTACATCAAGAACATGATCACCGGCGCCGCCCAGATGGACGGCGCGATCCTGGTGGTCGCCGCGACCGACGGCCCGATGCCGCAGACCCGCGAGCACGTGCTGCTGGCGCGTCAGGTCGGCGTGCCCTACATCCTGGTGGCGCTGAACAAGGCCGACATGGTCGACGACGAGGAGCTGCTGGAGCTCGTCGAGATGGAGGTCCGCGAGCTGCTGGCCGCCCAGGAGTTCGACGAGGACGCCCCGGTGGTTCGGGTGTCGGCGCTCAAGGCGCTCGAGGGTGACGCCAAGTGGGTCGAGTCCGTCGAGCAGCTGATGGACGCGGTCGACGAGTCGATCCCGGACCCGGTCCGCGAGACCGAGAAGCCGTTCCTGATGCCGGTGGAGGACGTGTTCACCATCACCGGTCGTGGCACGGTCGTCACCGGTCGTGTGGAGCGCGGCGTGATCAACGTGAACGAGGAAGTCGAGATCGTCGGCATCCGGCCGACCAGCACCAAGACCACGGTCACCGGTGTGGAGATGTTCCGCAAGCTGCTCGACCAGGGGCAGGCCGGTGACAACGTCGGTCTGCTGCTGCGCGGTATCAAGCGCGAGGACGTCGAGCGCGGTCAGGTTGTCACGAAGCCCGGCACCACCACGCCGCACACCGAGTTCGAGGGCTCGGTCTACATCCTGTCCAAGGATGAGGGCGGCCGGCACACGCCGTTCTTCAACAACTACCGTCCGCAGTTCTACTTCCGCACCACCGACGTGACCGGTGTGGTGACGTTGCCGGAGGGCACCGAGATGGTGATGCCCGGCGACAACACCAACATCTCGGTGAAGCTGATCCAGCCCGTCGCGATGGACGAGGGTCTGCGGTTCGCGATCCGCGAGGGTGGCCGCACCGTCGGCGCCGGCCGGGTCGTCAAGATCATCAAGTAGTTCCTCAGCGCAAAAGCCCGGATTGCCGATCACGGCAATCCGGGCTTTATGCGTTTTACCGGGCCGAACGCGGGCGGCTCCGCTACGATTCCTCAATAAGGAGTCGGGGCGGAAGATGGCCGGGAGGTTCGGATGTCCTTCGTATTCGCGACGCCTGAGTATGTCGCCGCCGCGGCGTCGGATCTAGCCAGGATCGGCTGGACGATCACGTCGGCGAACTCAATGGCGATGGGCCCCACGTCGACCGTGTTGGCCCCGGGTGCCGACGAGGTGTCGGCGAGCATTGCCGCGCTCTTCGGCGCGCACTCGCAGGTGTACCAGGCGCTCAGCGCGCAGGCGACAGCGTTTCACAACCAGTTCGTGCAGCTGATGAACGGCGGCGCGGCCCAATATCTGGCCACCGAGGCCGCCAACACCACGCCGTTGCAGGCCGCGGGGGCGCCCGCGTCGATGGCGGCGCAGCTGCCGGCGGCGACGGCCGCGGGCGGCGCGGCGCCGGGCGTACCGGCGGGGCCCCTGATGTCCGCCGTCGCGCCGGCGTCGGCGGCGGCGAGCGCCCCGGCACCGGCCGGCCCGGCGGTGGCCGCGGCCGGCACGGGACCGGCCGCGCTGGCCCCCGCCACCACGCCTGCGACGACGGTCCAGGCGGTGACGCCCGCCTACGCCCCGGCCGCCTCGCAACCGGTGGCTTCGACTCCGGCGACGGCCGGCCCGCTGGCGTCGGCGCCGGCTCAGGTCGAGACGCCGCAAGCCGCCGCGGCCCCGGCGATGCCGGTGTCGACCGGCACGCCGGTGAAGATGGTGTCGGCTCATTCGCCCGCCCCGGGCACTCCGGCGGGGCCGTCCGGTCGCCCGGCGCCGACGCTGATACCCAGGGTGGACTGACCCCGGATCGCTTGCGCGTATGCCGCTCGCGGTGAGACCGCGACAGCTAACCTGACACGCAAATTCCGGCCAGTGTAAGGAGGCCCTCGTGTTGGCGCGCTACCTGAAGGCACAGTTGGTGGTTTTGCTGTGCGGCGGCCTGGTCGGGCCGATCTTCTTGATCGTCTACTTCACCCTCGGGCTCGGCAGCCTGTTGCAGTGGATGTTCTATGTCGGTCTGCTCGTCACCGTGGCCGACGTGCTGATCGCGCTCGCGTTGGCCAACTACGGCGCGAAGTCCTCGGCCAAGACCGCGGCGCTCGAACAGAGCGGGGTGCTGGCGCTCGCCCAGATCACCGGGGTCACCGAGACCGGGACGTGGATCAACAACCAGCAGGTGGTCAAGGTTCACCTGCACATCGCCGGGCCCGGGTTTCTGCCGTTCGACAGCGAAGACCGGGTGATCGCGAGCGTGACCCGGCTCGGCAACCTCAACGCCCGCAAGCTGGTGGTGCTGGTCAATCCCACCACCAACGAATACCGGATCGACTGGGAGCGAAGCGCTTTGGTCAACGGCTTGGTGCCCGCCCAGTTCACCGTGGCCGAAGACAACCGGACCTACGACCTGAGCGGACAGGCCGGCCCGCTGATGGAGATCCTGCAGATCCTCAAGGCCAACAACGTCCCCCTGGACCGCATGGTGGACATTCGGTCGAATCCGGTGCTGCGCCAGCAGATTCAGGCGGTGGTGCGCCGGGCGGCCGAACAACAGGCCCCGGCCGCCCAGCCGGCCGCTGCCGGCGGCCCCGCACCGGTGGCCACGCCCCCGCAACCATCGATCGCGCAACGGCTGCAGGAACTCGAGACGCTGCGCGCCAGCGGCGCGGTGACCGACCAGGAGTACAGCAGCCGGCGGGCCCAGATCATCTCGGAAATCTGATCGGCGGCCAAGTTAGAACAGGTTTCAGTTTCGCTGCTAGCCTGACTGCGTGACTGGATCACTGCAGGGGCGCGTCGCGTTCATCACCGGCGCCGCCCGCGCCCAGGGCCGTTCGCACGCGGTGCGGCTGGCCCGGGAGGGTGCCGACATCATCGCGCTCGACATCTGTGCGCCGGCCTCGAAGTGCCTGACCTACACGCCGGCCACGCCGGAGGACCTCGCCGAGACCGTCCGCCTGGTGGAGGCGGAGGGCCGCAAGGTGTTGGCGCGCGAAGTGGACATCCGGGACGACGCCGCGCTGCGCCAGCTCGTGGCCGACGGCGTCGAACAATTCGGCCGGCTCGACATCGTGGTGGCCAACGCCGGAGTCCTGAGCTGGGGCCGGGTTTGGGAACTCACCGATGAGCAGTGGGACACGGTGATCGGGGTCAACCTGACCGGCACCTGGCGCACGCTGCGCGCCAGCGTGCCCGCGATGATCGACGCCGGCAACGGGGGCTCGATCGTCGTGGTCAGCTCGTCGGCGGGACTGAAAGCCACCCCCGGTAACGGGCATTACTCGGCCAGCAAGCACGGCCTCACCGCGCTGACCAACACGCTGGCCATCGAGCTCGGCGAATACAACATCCGGGTCAACTCCATCCATCCGTACTCGGTCGACACCCCGATGATCGAGCCGGAGGCGATGATGGAGATATTTGCCCGCCACCCCGGCTTCGTGCACAGCTTTCCCCCGATGCCGTTGCAACCCAACGGCTTCATGACACCGGACGAGGTGGCCGATGTCGTGGCGTGGCTAGCTGGGGACGGCTCCGGCACGATCACCGGCACACAGGTGCCCGTGGACAAGGGCGCCCTGAAGTACTGATCGGCGATCGTGGTATGAACTCCACGTGACCGCTAGCAAAGGAATCGTGATCGTCGGTGGCGGCCTGGCCGCCACCCGGACCGCCGAGCAACTTCGCCGGTCGGGGTACGCGGGCCGCGTCACGATCGTCAGCGACGAGGTGCACCTGCCGTACGACCGCCCCCCGCTGTCAAAAGAGGTGCTGCGCAAAGAGGTCGACGACGTGGCCCTCAAACCCCGGGAGTGGTACGACGAGAACGACATCACCCTGCGGCTGGGCGCCGCAGCCACCGGCCTGGACACCGCGGCGCAGACGGTGACGTTGGCCGACGGGTCCGTGATCGGCTACGACGAACTGGTCATCGCCACCGGCCTGGTGCCGCGCCGCATCCCGACGCTGCCGGATCTGGAGGGCATCCGGGTGCTGCGCACGTTCGACGAGAGCCTGGCGCTGCGCGAGCACGCGTCCGCCGCGCAGCGCGCCGTGGTCATCGGCGCCGGCTTCATCGGCTGCGAGGTGGCGGCCAGCCTGCGCAGCCTCGGGGTGGACGTCGTGTTGGTCGAGCCCCAGCCGACGCCCCTGGCGTCGGTGCTCGGCGAGCGGATCGGTGAGCTGGTCGCGCGGCTGCACCGCGAGGAAGGTGTCGACGTCCGCCTCGGCGTCGGGGTGGCCGACGTGCGCGGCGACGGGCGGGTGGACACCGTGGTGCTGTCCGACGGCACCGAGCTGGCGGCCGACCTGGTGGTGATCGGCATCGGGTCGCACCCGGCGACCGGCTGGCTCGAGGGCAGCGGTGTCGACGTGGACAACGGCGTGCTCTGCGACCAGGCCGGACGGACCAGCGTGCCCAACGTGTGGGCGCTCGGTGACGTCGCCTCCTGGCGCGATGCGACCGGACATCAAGCACGCGTGGAACATTGGAGCAACGTCGCCGACCAGACCCGCGTCGTGGTGCCCGCGATGCTGGGGCAGGACGTGTCGTCGGCCGCGGTCGTCGTCCCCTACTTCTGGAGCGACCAGTACGACGTGAAGATCCAGTGCCTCGGGGAGCCGGAAGCCACCGACACCGTCCACCTCGTCGAGGACGACGGCCGCAAGTTCCTGGCGTACTACGAGCGCGACGGGGTGCTGGTCGGCGTCGTCGGCGGCGGAATGCCCGGCAAGGTCATGAAGGTCCGCGGCAAGATCGCCACCGGCGCACCCATCTCGGACGTGCTGGGCTGACTTCGGCGCGAGCCGTTGGGCGACAGCCGCTTTCGTTCGCGCCCGCCTACCGCCAGTGCACCGGCGGGCCGTGCGGATGGCATTCGCCGAGAACCTGGAGTTCGCCCCCCGGCCACCGGCGCGCGCGCACCAGGAACCGGATAGGTGCGTCGGGGCCGCCGCGCGCCGGCTCCAGCGTGAGGTGCACGAACGGCGATCGCTCGTCCGCCTGTCCGCCCACGGCGCGGACCCGGGCGCGCACCGTCTCGCGCTCCTCCCGCGACAGGTACTGCCAGGTGATCGAGTGCCACAGCACCGTCAGCGCGCCCTCGGCCGGGCTCAGCTCGGCGACCGCGTCGGCCGCGGTGTGGCGCGCCAGCCGCGCGGGCACCCGCCGGGCGATGTCGACGGCGCCGCGCAGGCGTTCGAGCCGGGCCGTCTGGTCGGGCCAGACGTAGCTCAACAGGGTGAGCTCCCCGTCGGCCCCCGTGACGTCGACGGGTGCGATGTCGTAGCCGCGACGCTCGACGATGCGCAGCGCGCCGTCGGGCGGCAGCGCGCCGCGCCACGCGTCGGAGATGGTCACCGGCGAATCGCTCGGCCCCCACTGTCCGCCGGCGAATAGGTAACGGTAGCGGTCCGCGCGCAGGTTCAGTCCCGCGCTCGTCCCGATCTCGAAAAGCCTTATCGGCAGCGCGGATTCACTGTTGATGCGCAACAGGGCGCCGACCAGTGCGGCGGACCGCCCGACCTCGTTGGTCTGGGGCGGTTGCCGCAACGCCGCCCGCAGCGTTTCGGCGTGCCCGGCCGCGACGTCCACGATCTCGGGCCACGCGCGTGCGGCGTCCCAGCTGCCGCCGGTGCTGGGATACCACCGGCGCAGCTGCGCCGCCCGCCCGTCGAGCACCAACCGGTGCAGGCCGCCGAGCAGCCGCAGCGGCACCGCGAGGCGCGATGGGTCGTCCTCGTGCCCGGACAGGATGGTCGCGAAGACACCGCCGGCGGCGACGTCGCGGGCCACCAGCTCGAAGAGCTCGCCGTACATCGGTGAGCCGGAGCCCGCGCAGAACCGCCCCTGCGCGCGCAGGGTGTGCAGCAGGTGGTCGCCGGTCACGGATCCAACCCGTGCAGCCCGGTGCCCACCACGTCGAACGCCTGGCCCAGCGCGGTCGGCAGCGGGACGGACTCGTCGCCGAGCCAGTGCTCGTAGGCCGAGAGCGCCACCCCGAGCATGGTCCAGGCGACGGTCCGCGGCAGCAGGTCGGTCGTCTTGCAATCCGACCGGCGGGCGACGAAACCGGCGATCACCTCGCGCCAGCCGGCGTACATGGTCATCGAGTAGGCCTGCAGTTCGGCGGTCTGCAGGATGACCCGCATCCGCTGCCGGTGCCGGGCGGTCTCGGATTCGTCAAAGGTGTTGAACGCCAAGAGCGCATCGCGCAGCGCCTGACCCAGCGGCACCCGCGGGTCGACGTCGTCGAGCAGGTCGCGCAGGTGCGCGAGGTGGGTGTCGAAGTCGCCCCAGGGGATGGCGTTCTTGGACGCGTAGTAGCGAAACAGCGTCCGCCTCGAGATGCCGGCGGCGTGTGCGACGTCGTCGACGCTGACCTCGGCGAACCCGCGGGCGCTGAACAGCTCGATCGCAACGTCGGTGATGTCGTGCGGCGTGGTCGAGCGGCGACGGCCCACCCGCGGCTGCGGCCCCATGAGACCCCGCCCTTCCATTTCGGCACTCGATGCCATATTCTGACGAAGCTTGTGACCCAAGTCCCATCGTTGTCAAGACCCGGCGAAAGGCAAAGACCCATGGACCACGAAACCGAGACCGAGACCCAGCTCGTCGCCGAGACCCTGGTCGAAGAGGTGTCGATCGACGGCATGTGCGGGGTCTACTGAGCCGCGTGTTCGACCCCGACCGCGGCTGGCGGTTGCACCCGCAGGTGGCGGTTCGACCCGAACCGTTCGGGGCGCTGCTCTACCACTTCGGCACCCGCAAGCTGTCGTTTCTGAAGAACCGCACCATCCTCACCGTGGTGCGGTCCCTGGCCGACCATCCCGATGTGCACTCGGCCTGCCGCGCGGCGGGGGTGGACGACGGGGGTGAGGCGCCGTACTTGCACGCGCTGGGCGTGTTGGCCGATTCGTTGATGTTGGTTCCACAGGAGGCCCCATGACCGCCGGACTGGCCAGAGTGCCGCGGCTCATCGAGCAGTTCGAGAGCGGGCTGGATGCGCCCATCTGCCTGACGTGGGAGCTGACCTACGCCTGCAATCTGGCGTGCGTGCACTGCCTTTCGTCGTCGGGCAAGCGGGATCCGCGGGAGCTGTCCACCCGGCAATGCATGGACATCATCGACGAGCTGGAACGCATGCAGGTGTTCTACGTCAACATCGGCGGTGGCGAGCCCACCGTGCGGCCGGACTTCTGGGAGCTGGTCGACTACGCCACCGCGCACCACGTCGGGGTGAAGTTCTCCACCAACGGGGTCCGCATCACCGAAGAGGTTGCCGCCCGGCTGGCCGCCAGCGACTACGTCGACGTCCAGATCTCGCTCGACGGCGCCACCGCGGAGGTCAACGACGCGGTCCGCGGTCCCGGCTCCTTCGACATGGCGGTGCGGGCGCTGCAGAACCTGGCTGACGCGGGCTTCGCGGACGCGAAGATCTCCGTCGTCGTCACCCGGCACAACGTCGACCAACTCGACGAATTCGCCGCGCTGGCAGACCGTTACGGCGCCACCCTGCGGATCACCCGGCTGCGTCCGTCGGGGCGCGGCGCCGACGTCTGGGAGGACCTGCACCCCACCGCCGCCCAGCAGGTGCAGCTCTACGACTGGCTGGTGGCCAAGGGCGAGCGGGTGCTCACCGGCGACTCCTTCTTCCACCTGTCGCCGCTGGGTTCCTCCGGTGCGTTGGCCGGCCTGAACATGTGCGGTGCCGGGCGGGTGGTGTGTTTGATCGACCCGGTGGGTGACGTCTACGCCTGCCCGTTCGCCATCCACGACCGCTTCCTGGCCGGAAACGTCCTGGCCGACGGTGGATTCGACAACGTCTGGAAGAACGCACCGCTGTTCCGGGAGTTGCGCGAACCGCAGTCCGCGGGCGCCTGCGGCAGCTGCGGACACTACGACGCCTGCCGGGGCGGCTGCATGGCCGCCAAGTTCTTCACCGGCCTGCCGATGGACGGCCCGGATCCCGAATGCGTCCAGGGGCACAGCGCCTCGGCGCTGGCCCGGAGCCGTGAGACGCCGCGCCCCCGCGCCGACCATTCCCACGGGCGCCGGGTTCGCCAGCCGGTGCCCCTGACGCTGTCGGTGCGACCACCGGACACACCCCCCGCCCGCCTCTGCAACGAAAGCCCGATCTAGCCATGGCCGAATGGTTTGAGACCGTCGCCATCGCGCAGCAACGCGCGAAACGGCGGCTCCCGAAGTCCGTGTATTCAGCGCTGGTTGCGGGCAGCGAAAAGGGCATCACCGTCTCCAACAACGTCGAGGCGTTCAGTGAACTCGGATTCGCGCCCCACGTGGTCGGCGCGCCGGAAAAGCGTGACCAGTCGACCACCGTTATGGGACAAGACATCTCGTTGCCGGTGCTGATCTCGCCCACCGGCGTGCAGGCGGTCGACCCCGACGGCGAGGTGGCCGTCGCCCGGGCCGCGGCGGCGCGCGGGACGGCGATGGGGCTGTCCTCGTTCGCGAGCAAACCGATCGAGGAAGTCATCGCCGCCAACCCCAAGGTCTTCTTCCAGGTCTACTGGCTGGGCGGGCGTGACGCGATCGCCGAGCGCGTGGAGCGGGCGCGGCAAGCCGGTGCCGTCGGCCTGATCGTCACCACCGACTGGTCGTTCTCCCACGGCCGCGACTGGGGTAGCCCCAAGATCCCCGAGGAGATGAACCTGCGGACCATCCTGCGGCAGTCGCCGGAGGCCGTCTTCAAGCCCCGCTGGCTGTGGAAGTACGGCAAGACGCTGCGCCCGCCGGACCTGCGCGTGCCCAACCAGGCGCGCCGCGGCGAACCGGGTCCGCCCTTCTTCGCGGCCTACGGGGAGTGGATGGGCACACCGCCCCCGACGTGGGAGGACATCGCCTGGCTCCGCGAACTGTGGGGCGGGCCGTTCATGCTCAAGGGCGTGATGCGCGTCGATGACGCGAAAAGGGCCGTGGATGCCGGAGTTTCGGCGATCTCGGTGTCGAACCACGGCGGCAACAACCTCGACGGCACGCCGGCGTCGATCCGCGCCCTGCCCGCGGTGGCCGCGGCGGTGGGCGATCAGGTCGAGGTGCTGCTCGACGGCGGCATCCGCCGCGGCAGTGACGTCGTCAAGGCGGTGGCGCTCGGGGCGCGCGCGGTGATGATCGGCCGCGCGTACCTGTGGGGCCTGGCCGCGGCCGGGCAGGCGGGCGTGGAGAACGTGCTCGACATCCTGCGCGGGGGCGTCGACTCGGCGCTGATGGGTCTGGGACTCGGCAGCGTCCACGACCTCGGCCCCGACGACATCCTGGTCCCACCCGGCTTCACCCGGGCCCTCGGCGTCCCGGCCGCCGGCGACGCCTAGGCGCCAATTACCGATATCCCGGGCAGATTTTTCGGGAAGGGTTGGCCGCGCCCATATCGTGGTACAAGCGTGGTGTCCGTGACGGACGAGCACTAATTTCGAGCACCGCATGAACCAGCCAGGAAAAAAATCATTTTCAACGGACAACAATTGGTGCACGCCAGGTGAATTCGTCCTACCATCACCGAGTGCCCGTACTCGGCGAATTGGCAATGGCGACGTCAAGCCAGCTATCGGGCACCTCGCCGTCGGTATTGGTCCCCGTGGGGTCGACGGAACAGCACGGTCCGCACCTGCCGTTGGATACCGACACCCGGATCGCAACCGCGGTCGCCCGGGGGGCCCGGACGCGCCTCGCCCGCGACTGGCTGGTGGCGCCGGCCATCGCCTACGGCGCAAGCGGCGAGCACCAAAGCTTCGCCGGGACGATCTCCATCGGCACCGAAGCCCTGACGATGCTGCTGGTGGAGTACGGCCGGTCGGCCGCGGGCTGGGCCGAGCGCCTGGTCTTCGTCAACGGCCATGGTGGCAACGTCGCCGCGCTGAGCGCCGCGGTGGCCCGGCTGCGTTCCGAGGGCCGCGATGCCGGCTGGTGCCCCTGCCTGGCCGGCGGTGGCGACGCCCACGCCGGGCATACCGAAACGTCGCTGTTGCTGCACATCTCGCCCGGTGACGTGCTGACCGATCGGTGGCGCACCGGCAACCGGGCGCCGCTGTCCGAACTGCTTCCGTCGATGCGCCGCGGGGGAGTGGCCGCGGTCAGCCCGGTGGGGGTGCTCGGCGACCCGACCACCGCGACCGCTGCCGACGGCGAGCGCATCCTCGCCGAGATGGTCGACGGCTGTGTCCGCCGGGTGGACCGGTGGTCACCGGGGCGCGACGGGATGCTGGCATGACGGCGCCGGCGGGGCGGCGGACATGACCGCGGCCCGGCTGCCCGACGGCTTCGCCGTCCAGGTCGATCGCCGCGTGCGGGTGCTCGGCGACGGGTCGGCGCTGCTCGGCGGCTCGCCGACCCGGCTGCTCAAGCTCGCGCCGGCCGCCCAGGACATGCTGTGCGACGGCCGGCTCAAGGTCCGCGACGACGTCAGCGCGCAGCTGGCTCGCACCCTGCTGGACGCCACGGTGGCGCATCCGCGGCCGGCGGGGGGACCGTCGCACCGTGACGTGACCGTGGTTATCCCGGTGCGGAACAACCTTTCCGGGGTGCGCCGCCTGGTGAGCTCGCTGCGCGGCCTGCGGGTCATCGTGGTCGATGACGGCTCGTTCCCGCCCATCGAGCCGGACGATTTCGTCGGCGCTCACTGCGACGTCGAGGTGTTGCGACACCCGCGCAACCGGGGCCCGGCCGCCGCCCGCAACACCGGGCTGGCCGCCTGCACCACCGACTACGTCGCTTTCCTCGATTCCGACGTCGCGCCCCGGCGCGGCTGGCTGGAGGCTTTGCTCGGTCACTTCTGCGACCCGACGGTCGCGCTCGCCGCGCCGCGCATCGTCGGTTTGTCGCACAGTGAGAATGTGGTGGCGCGTTACGAGGCGGTGCACTCCTCCCTCGATCTCGGCGAGCGTGAAGCCCCGGTGCTGCCCCACAGCACGGTGTCCTACGTGCCCAGCGCGGCCATCATCTGTCGCTGTTCCGCCCTGCGCGCTGTCGGCGGGTTCGACGAGACGCTGCAGTCCGGCGAGGACGTCGACCTGTGTTGGCGGCTCATCGAAGCCGGTGCCCGGCTGCGCTACGAGCCCATCGCGCTGGTCGCCCACGACCACCGCACCGAACTGCGGGACTGGCTGGCGCGCAAGGCGTTCTACGGTGGTTCGGCGGCCCCGCTCTCGGTCCGCCATCCGGACAAGACGGCACCGGTGGTGATCTCCGGCTGGGCGCTGATGACCTGGATCCTGATGGCGTTCGGGACCACCCTGTCGCAGCTGGCCTCCGTCGCCTTCGCCGTCCTGACGGGCCGCCGGATCGCGAGGGCGATGCGCGGCGCCGACACGTCTGTCACCGACGTGGCCGTGATCGCCGGCCGCGGGCTGTGGTCGGCGGCGCTGCAGCTGGCGTCGGCCCTGTGCCGCCACTATTGGCCGCTGGCATTGTTCGCCGCCACGGTGTCGCGGCATTTCCGGCATGTCCTACTGGTCGCGGCGATCATGGACGGCGTCGTGGACTGGCTGCGCCGCCGCGACGCCATCGGGGACGATGCCGAACCGATCGGCCCGCTGACGTATCTGTTGCTCAAGCGTGTCGACGACCTGGCGTACGGTCTCGGGTTGTGGTGGGGTGTGCTGCGGGAGCGCAACCTGCGCGCGCTGAAACCGCAGATTCGGAACTAGCCGCCACCTTGACCCGCCCTTGATGAAGGCCGCCCCGCACAGCGACGTGCTGATCGTCGGTGCCGGCAGTGCTGGATCGGTTGTTGCCGAACGCCTTTCCGTCGATCCCGGCCGTCTGGTGACCGTCCTCGAGGCGGGCCCCGCCCTCGACGATCCAGGGCTGCTCGCCCAGACCGCCAACGGACTCCAGCTGCCGATAGGGGTCAGCAGCCCGCTGGTGCGGCGCTATCAGGCCAGCCTGACCGACCGGCCGGTGCGTCGGCATCCGCTCGTGCGGGGGGCGACGGTCGGCGGTTCGGGCGCGGTCAATGGCGGATACTTCTGTCGCGGATTGCCGCGCGACTTCGATCGCCTCGCCCTGCCGGGCTGGGCCTGGTCCGACGTCCTCGCCAGCTTCCGCGCCATCGAGACCGACCTCGATTTCGCGGGCCCGGCCCATGGCGACCGCGGCCCCATCAGGGTGCGTCGCACCCGCGAAATGACCGGCACCACCGAGCGTTTCATCGACGCCGCGCAGCGCGCCGGATTCGACTGGATCGACGATCTCAACGATGGCGGCCCCGAACCGGTTTCGGGGATGGGTGCCGTTCCACTCAACATCGTCGACGGCGTGCGTACCGGATCTGGCGCAGGATTCCTGATCCCGGCCCTGGGCCGGCCCAACCTGACGGTGCACGCGCGGACACGCGCGGCGCGGTTGCGTTTCGCCGGCACCGCCGCGGTCGGTGTCGACGCGATCGGCCCGAGCGGCCAAATGACCCTGACCGCCGACCGGATCGTGTTGTGCGCCGGCGCCATTCAGACCGCACAGCTGCTCATGGTTTCCGGCATCGGGTCGGAGGACGGGTTGCGGGCCGTCGACGTACCCACGGTGGCGCCGCTGCCGGTCGGCGCCGCGTTCAGCGATCATCCCGAATGGGTGTTGCCCACCGAGTGGACGGTGGCCCCCCGCCGGCCGGTGCTCGAGGTCGTGCTCAGCACCGCCGACGATCTCGAGATCCGGCCCTACACCGGAGGATTCGTCGCGATGACGGGGGACGGGACTGCCGGGCATGCCGACTGGCCGCACATCGGGGTGGCGCTCATGCAGCCGCGGGCGCGCGGGCGCATCACGGTGGTGTCGGCGGATCCCGACGTCCCGCCCCTGATCGAGCACCGCTACGACAGCGAGCCCGAAGACGTCGCGGCGCTAGAGCGGGGAACCGAGCTTGCCCGCGAACTCGTCGGTGGCGCAACGCGTGTCGGTGCCCCCGTATGGTCCACGTCGCAACACCTGTGTGGCACCGCACCGATGGGCGCCGACACCGATCCGCGGGCCGTCGTCGATCATCGCTGCCGGGTGCGCGGCATCGACAACCTGTGGGTGATCGACGGGTCGGTCCTGCCCGCCATCACCAGCAGGGGGCCGCACGCCACGATCGTGATGCTCGGGCATCGGGCCGCCGAGTTCGTGCGGTGAGGGGGCGCGCGTGTGGAGGCGGGCCCCACGCGTGATGCGTAAGGCCCGCCCCGACGAGCGGCGAACGTCATGCGGTCCACGCAGATGGCCACGACAAGTGGCGGTGCGTGCGCAGGTATGCGTCGCGCGGACAATGCGTCGCAATATTCGTGGACGGCACGGCCGCCGGCTCGCTTTTCACATGCCGTTACTTATCCCTTGGTGAGTCACCTCCTTCGCTCCCCCTCCGAATACGTTGGCAGTCAAGCTCGCAGCGGAGGTGACCGCTGCCGCGCCAATACCACAGAGACCGGCCATCGGGCCTGGTGCCCGCGGGTGCGCGTCGAGAGCCCGGCGCCCGCCGGCTCGGTGGACACCACAGTGCCCGTGCGGCGCGGGCACCGCCGCGCCGCGGGAAGTTCACCGACGGGCTGCTCGGCCGGGCCGCCCAGTCGGCTCAGGCGAATCCACTCGGCCTCCACGATCGCCGCCGCCTCGCGCAGCGCTGGGCAGACCGGCTCGACACCGTTCGTCACGCCTATCAACACCACATCGCACCTCGCCTCGCAGAGATGACCTGTATCTGTCGATATATATTTCTGATACCAGAAGCGGCGGACGTTTTCAAGCACTCGCGGCAGCGACACAACACGGCTGAAGCCGCTGTCGGACAACGGCATTGGGTACCTCGCTCAGTGACGGCGCCGGGACACCATCCGGCGCACCGGCCGCAGCTGCCGCCCGTCGCGGCCCGGTGCCCACAACCCGATCAGCACCGCGGCCACCGCGACGATCACGGCCATCGCGATCGTGGACGCGTGCAGGGCCGCCAGGAACGCGGTCTTGCTGACGTCCGCCAGCTGGCGGCCCTGGGGCCCCAGCCTGCCCGCCACCTCGACGGCTTTGGCCAGTGAATCGGTGGCCGGCCCGCGGACGGGCGCCGGGAAGCCCGCCAGCTTCGGGGCGAGTTCGTCCGAATAGCGGCCGGCCAGAATGGAACCGGCCACCGCGATCCCCAGCGCGCCGCCCATCTCCCGGGACGTGTCGTTCACCGCGGACGCGACGCCCTGCTTCTCGTCGGGAACCGCTCCCATGATCGCCGACGTCGTCGGCGCCGTGCAGATTCCGATGCCCGTCGCCAACACCAGAGTCGGCCAGGCGAATTGGAGGTAGGACGAATGCAGGTCCAGCCGGTACATGCAGGCGAACCCGACCGCCATCAGCAGCGTGCCGACGAACAACACCAGCCGCAGACCCAGCTTGGGCACGTACCAGAACGACAGCGCCGAGAAGATGCCCAACGGCACCATGAACGGTCCGAAGGAGATCGCCGTCGCCAGGGCCGAGTAGCCCATGATCTGTTGCACGTATTGCATGCCGATGTAGAAGAACCCGAACGTCGCGCCGAACAGGATGACGATCGCGGCGACGCCGGTGGCGAAATTCGCGTCCGAGAACAACCGCACGTCCAGCAGCGGTTGCCCGTCGCGCCGGGTGAGCCGGAACTCGACGACACCGAACGCGGCGGCGAGCACCGCACCGGCGGCGAGCCCGCCCCAGACCAACGGGTCGCTCCATCCGCGCGTCGGGGCTTCGAGGATCGCCGCCACGGCGACCGCCACGGCGGCGCCGATCAATACCGCGCCCAGCGAATCGATGCGCGGGGCGTCGCCGTCGCGTGACGATGCGACCGTGCACGCCAACGCGAAGATCACCAGCCCGGCGGCACCCAGGGACCAGAAGATCGCGTGCCAGTCCCAGAAGCGAAGGAGCAGGCCGGAACCGAGCATGCCGAGCACCCCGCCGGATCCGGCCGTGCCGGCCCAGATCCCGACCGCCTTGGTGCGGTCGTCCTTCGGATGGGCCACGGTCAGCAGCGACAACGTCGCCGGCATCACGAAGGCGGCGCCGACCCCGGCGACCGCGCGGCCGGCGATGATCTGCGCCGGGCTGTTCAGCATCGCCGGTGACACCGAGCCGAGGGAGAAGACCAGCAGGCCGATCAGCAGGGCGCCGCGCCTGCCGTAACGGTCGCCGATCGCGCCCGCGGGCAGCAGCAGGCAGGCCAGGGCCACGGTGTATCCGTCGACGATCCAGTTCAGCTGCGACTGGGTGGCCGAGGTGGCCACCGCGAGGTCTCCCAGCGCGGTGTTCAGTGCCGTCATCGACGCGACGACCAGCGCGACGCCCATGCAGGCGACGGCCAGGGTCCAGTTCCGCGCTCGGGGGCTTCCGCCGATGCTGACCGCATCAGTACGCTGGTCGGGCCGGACCAGGGTGTCGACCATGGGGCGCCTCCTCACGGTGGCGTCGGGAGAGTTTTGAGACCAACAGTCTTGTAGATAGACCGATAGTCTTGTTCCCAAACGTGGGAGGTGGGTCACAATTACCGGCGGTACTACCGATCCGCGCCCAGCGCGCTCGCGGGCCCGATTGCTCGAGGCGGCCGCGGCGCTGCTGCGCTCCGGGGGGCCCAGCGCGGTGACCGTCGACGCGGTCACCCGTACCGCCAACGTGGCGAGGGCCACGCTGTACCGCCACTTCCCGAGCGGAAACGATCTGCTCGCAGCGGCTTTCAACAGCCTGATTCCGCCGTCGCCCACGCCGCCGGCCGAGGGGTCGGTGCGGGATCGCCTGGTGGCGGTGGTGCTGGCGCAGGCCGAGTCGGTGGCCCAGGCGCCGGCCCTGATGGCGGCCATGTCGTGGCTGTCGATGGGCCGGGATCTGCAGGAGTTGCCGGAGCCCCGCGACAGCGATTCCGCGGACAGCCCGGCGATCACCACGCTGCGCGAGCGGATCGCCCAGCAGTACGCGGCGCCGTTCGACGCCATCTTCGACAGCCCGGAGGCCGCCGAGCTGGGTGAGGTGGATCGGTCCCGTGCCATCGCGCTGCTCATCGGGCCCCTGGTGCTCGGGCGCCTGTCGACCCTTCCGGACTTCGACTACCGCGAGTGCGCGCTCGCGGCTGTCGACGGTTTCCTCTATGTCCAGCGCGCACTCAATCGGGCCGACGCGGCGAGCGTCGAATCGGCGGGCGTCTGAAGCCCCAAAAGGGCAGGTTGGTGGCCCTCGGCCCAGATTTGGCCAAACACCCGATCTAGGGCATACTGTTCAGGTTGCCTTGGGCCAGGTTTGCGCCTGGTCGGGCATACGACCAGCGCCCAAAACGGGCGCGTCCGGTCCCAACCTTGGATTGCGACTTTTTCGGCCTTGAAAGAGGCGCGCCCAGGTTGCGTGAGGGTGACACACCCGACCGCGGGGGCCGGTGGACCACGACAGGTAAACAGCGGCGCAGTATCCGGCGCGACGCTCGGTCGGCCCCATGGGGCGGACCGGCCCGCGCGCGGGGGCACCAGTCCGGAACACGGATTTTGTAAGTGGAGTGAGGGTAGGAGAAGCGTGGCGGGACAGAAGATCCGCATCAGGCTCAAGGCCTACGACCATGAGGCCATCGACGCATCGGCGCGCAAAATCGTCGAGACCGTCGTCCGCACGGGTGCCAGTGTCGTAGGTCCGGTGCCGCTGCCGACTGAGAAGAACGTGTATTGCGTCATCCGCTCCCCGCATAAGTACAAGGACTCGCGGGAGCACTTCGAGATGCGTACTCACAAGCGGTTGATCGACATCCTCGACCCGACGCCGAAGACCGTCGACGCGCTGATGCGCATCGACCTTCCGGCCAGTGTCGACGTCAACATCCAATAGGGGCTTGGTGAACTCATGGCAAGAAAAGGCATTCTGGGTACCAAGCTGGGCATGACGCAGGTGTTCGACGAGAACAACCGGGTCGTCCCGGTGACGGTGGTCAAGGCGGGCCCCAACGTGGTCACCCGCATCCGCACACCAGAGCGTGACGGCTACAGCGCCGTTCAGTTGGCCTACGGCGAGATCAGCCCTCGCAAGGTCAACAAGCCGGTGACCGGTCAGTACAGCGCCGCGGGCGTGAACCCGCGCCGCCACCTCGCCGAGTTGCGGCTGGACGACGAGGCCGCCGCCAGCGAATACGAGGTCGGCCAGGAGCTGACGGCGGAGATCTTCGCCGACGGCGCCTATGTCGACGTGACCGGAACCTCCAAGGGCAAGGGCTTCGCCGGCACCATGAAGCGTCACGGCTTCCGCGGCCAGGGCGCCAGTCACGGTGCGCAGGCGGTGCACCGCCGGCCGGGTTCCATCGGTGGTTGCGCCACGCCCGCCCGGGTCTTCAAGGGCACCCGGATGGCGGGCCGGATGGGTAACGACCGGGTGACCGTCCAGAACCTGGTGGTGCACAAGGTCGATACCGAGAACGGCGTCCTGCTGATCAAGGGTGCGGTCCCCGGCCGCACCGGTGGGCTCGTGGTGGTCCGCAGCGCGATCAAACGAGGTGAGAAGTAATGGCGCTCAAGATTGACGTGAAGACGCCGGACGGCAAGGTCGAGGGCTCCGTGGAACTGCCGGCCGAATTGTTCGACGCCCCGGCCAATATCGCGCTGATGCACCAGGTGGTCACCGCGCAGCGCGCGGCGGCGCGCCAGGGCACGCACTCGACGAAGACTCGCGGCGAGGTCAGCGGCGGTGGGCGGAAGCCTTACCGGCAGAAGGGAACCGGTCGCGCCCGTCAGGGTTCGACGCGTGCCCCGCAGTTCACCGGCGGCGGTGTCGTGCACGGCCCCAAGCCGCGCGACTACTCCCAGCGCACCCCGAAGAAGATGATCGCCGCGGCATTGCGCGGGGCGTTGTCGGACCGGGCGCGCAACGGCCGCATCCACGCGGTCACCGAGCTGGTGTCGGGTCAGACCCCGTCGACCAAGAACGCCAAGGCGTTTCTGGACACGCTGACCGACCGCAAGAACGTGCTGATCGTGATCGGCCGCAGCGACGAGGCCGGCGCCAAGAGCGTGCGCAACCTGCCCGGTGTGCACATCCTGACGCCCGGCCAACTCAACACCTACGACGTGCTGCGTTCCGACGACGTGGTGTTCAGCGTCGAGGCGCTCAACGCCTACATCGATTCCCAGGCTGGAGCCGGCACCGCTAGCACTGAGGAGGTAACGGCGTAGATGGCGACCATCACCGACCCCCGCGACATCATCCTGGCCCCGGTCATCTCGGAGAAGTCCTACGGGCTGCTGGATGAGAACGTGTACACCTTCGTGGTGCACCCCGACTCGAACAAGACGCAGATCAAGATCGCCATCGAGAAGATCTTCGCCGTCAAGGTCGCGTCGGTGAACACCGCGAACCGGCAGGGCAAGCGCAAGCGCACCAGGACCGGATACGGCAAGCGCAAGAGCACCAAACGGGCCATCGTCACGCTGGCGCCGGGTAGCAAGCCGATCGATCTGTTCGGGGCCCCGGCCTAGCCCGCGAAAGAGAAAGACCTGATTAGACATGGCAATTCGTAAGTACAAGCCGACGAGCCCGGGCCGCCGCGGCTCCAGCGTGTCCGACTTCGCCGAGGTCACCCGGACGGAGCCGGAGAAGTCGTTGGTGCGCCCGCTGCACGGCCATGGCGGCCGTAACGCGCACGGCCGCATCACCACCCGGCACAAGGGTGGCGGCCACAAGCGCGCCTACCGGGTGATCGACTTCCGTCGCAACGACAAGGACGGGGTCAACGCCAAGGTCGCGCACATCGAATACGACCCCAACCGGACCGCCAACATCGCGCTGCTGCACTACCTCGACGGCGAGAAGCGATACATCATCGCGCCGCAAGGTCTTTCGCAGGGCGACGTGGTGGAGTCGGGCGCGAACGCCGACATCAAGCCGGGCAACAACCTGCCGCTGCGCAACATCCCGGCCGGTACGGTGATCCACGCCGTGGAGCTGCGGCCGGGCGGTGGCGCCAAGCTGGCGCGGTCCGCCGGCTCGAGCATCCAGCTGCTCGGCAAGGAGGGCACCTACGCGTCGCTGCGCATGCCCAGCGGTGAGATCCGCCGCGTCGACGTGCGCTGCCGCGCCACGGTCGGCGAGGTGGGCAACGCCGAGCAGGCGAACATCAACTGGGGCAAGGCCGGCCGGATGCGGTGGAAGGGCAAGCGCCCTTCGGTCCGTGGTGTGGTGATGAACCCGGTGGACCACCCGCACGGTGGTGGTGAGGGTAAGACCTCCGGCGGTCGGCACCCGGTGAGCCCGTGGGGCAAGCCGGAGGGCCGCACCCGCCACCCGAACAAGGCCAGCAACAAACTCATCGTCCGGCGCCGGCGCACCGGCAAGAAGCACGGTCGCTGAGGAAGTTCCGGGACTAGGAGTACAAGCACATGCCACGCAGCCTGAAGAAGGGCCCGTTCGTCGACGACCACCTGCTCAAGAAGGTGGACGCGCAGAACGAGAAGAACAGCAAGCAGGTCATCAAGACCTGGTCGCGGCGTTCGACGATCATCCCGGACTTCATCGGCCACACCTTTGCCGTCCACGACGGACGCAAGCACGTCCCGGTGTTCGTCACCGAGGCGATGGTCGGTCACAAGCTTGGTGAGTTCGCGCCGACGCGCACCTTCAAGGGACACATCAAGGACGACCGGAAGGCGAAACGGCGATGACCACAACCGAATTCCCGTCCGCGGTCGCCAAGGCGCGGTTCGTGCGGGTGTCGCCGACCAAGGCGCGCCGGGTGATCGACCTGGTGCGCGGCCGGTCGGTGGCCGACGCGCTGGACATCCTGCGCTGGGCGCCGCAGGCCGCCAGCGAGCCGGTGGCCAAGGTGATCGCCAGCGCCGCGGCGAACGCGCAGAACAACAACGGGCTGGATCCCTCCACGCTGGTGGTCGCCACCGTCTACGCCGACGAGGGCCCGACCGCCAAGCGCATCCGCCCCCGCGCGCAGGGTCGCGCGTTCCGGATCCGCAAGCGCACCAGCCACATCACGGTCGTGCTGGAGAGCCGGCCCGCCAAGGACCAGCGTTCGGCGAAGTCGACGCGGGCCCGCCGCGCCGAGGCCAGCAAGGCCGCGGCGAAGGCCCCCGCGAAGAAGGCCGCATCCAAGGCGCCTGCCAAGAAGGCGCCCGCCAAGAAGGCACCCGCCAAAACGTCTGAGGCTTCTGACGCGAAGGGAGGCTCAGACTAGTGGGCCAGAAGATCAATCCGCACGGGTTCCGGCTGGGCATCACCACGGACTGGAAGTCGCGCTGGTACGCCGACAAGCAGTACGCGGACTACGTCAAGGAAGACGTCGCGATCCGGCGGCTGCTGTCCACCGGGCTCGAGCGCGCCGGCATCGCCGACGTGGAGATCGAGCGCACCCGCGACCGGGTGCGGGTGGACATCCATACCGCGCGTCCGGGCATCGTCATCGGCCGTCGCGGCACCGAGGCCGACCGCATCCGTGCGGACCTGGAAAAGCTGACCGGCAAGCAGGTTCAGCTCAACATCCTTGAGGTCCGTAACCCCGAGTCCCAGGCGCAGTTGGTGGCCCAGGGTGTGGCCGAGCAGCTGAGCAACCGCGTGGCGTTCCGCCGCGCCATGCGCAAGGCGATCCAGTCGGCGATGCGCCAGCCCAACGTCAAGGGTATCCGGGTGCAGTGCTCGGGCCGTCTCGGCGGCGCGGAGATGAGCCGCTCGGAGTTCTACCGCGAGGGCCGGGTGCCCCTGCACACGCTGCGCGCCGACATCGATTACGGCCTGTACGAGGCGAAGACCACCTTCGGCCGGATCGGCGTGAAGGTGTGGATCTACAAGGGCGACATCGTCGGTGGCAAGCGCGAATTGGCCGCCGCCGCCCCGGCGGGCGCCGACCGTCCGCGCCGCGAGCGCCCGTCGGGCACGCGGCCCCGGCGCAGCGGTGCCTCGGGCACGACGGCGACCAGCACCGAGGCCGGCCGCGCCGCCGCGGGCGCCGAAGAAAGCACTGCAACCGCCGCGGCGGAGACGCCGCCAGCTGCAGAACCGCAGAGCACGGAGAGCTGAATCATGTTGATTCCCCGCAGGGTTAAACACCGTAAGCAGCACCACCCCCGCCAGCGCGGCATCGCCAGCGGCGGCACGGCGGTGAACTTCGGTGACTACGGCATCCAGGCCCTGGAGCACGCCTATGTCACCAACCGGCAGATCGAGTCCGCGCGTATCGCCATCAACCGCCACATCAAGCGTGGCGGCAAGGTCTGGATCAACGTCTTCCCGGACCGCCCGCTGACCAAGAAGCCCGCCGAGACCCGGATGGGTTCCGGTAAGGGTTCACCCGAATGGTGGGTGGTCAACGTCAAGCCGGGCCGCGTGCTGTTCGAGCTGAGCTACCCCAACGAGCAGGTGGCCCGGGCCGCACTCACCCGTGCAATCCACAAGTTGCCGATCAAGGCACGCATCGTGACCCGAGAGGATCAGTTCTGATGGCAGTGGGAATTTCGCCTGGCGAACTGCGTGAGCTCACCGACGAGGAGCTGACCGAGCGTCTGCGCGAATCCAAGGAAGAGCTGTTCAACCTGCGTTTCCAGATGGCGACCGGGCAGCTCAGCAACAACCGCCGGCTCCGCACGGTCCGGCAGGAGATCGCGCGCGTCTACACGGTGCTGCGCGAACGGGAACTGGGCCTGGCTTCCGGGCCTGACGGTAAGGAATCGTGATGGCAGAAGCGAAGAAGGCGGCCGCGCAGGACGCCGGCTCGAAAGAGAAGGGCGCCAAGCACACTCCGGCCAATCCGAAGGTGCGTGGACGGCGCAAGACGCGCATCGGTTATGTCGTGAGTGACAAGATGCAGAAGACCATCGTGGTCGAGCTGGAAGACCGCGTGCGCCACCCGTTGTACGGCAAGATCATCCGTACCACCAAGAAGGTCAAGGCGCACGACGAGAACAGCACCGCGGGCATCGGCGACCGCGTCTCGCTGATGGAGACACGTCCGACGTCGGCGACCAAGCGGTGGCGGCTTGTCGAAGTTTTGGAGAAGGCCAAGTAGCCTCGAAGTGGCAGGAAGCGCCCGAGACCCGAAGGTCTCGGGCGCTTCGTTTTGCGCGAGCGTAACGCCACCGCGAAAAGAGGTCGGAAATTTCGCGGCCGCGCTACGCTCGGCGAATGTCGACTGACTCCCGAGGCTTTCAAGGCAAGATCGAACTGGATATCCGCGACTCCGAGCCGGACTGGGGCCCCTACGCCGCGCCGACCGCGCCGGAGAATTCGCCGAACATCCTGTACCTGGTCTGGGACGACACCGGCATTGCGACGTGGGACTGTTTCGGCGGGCTGGTCGAGATGCCCGCGATGACCCGCGTTGCGGAGCGCGGCGTTCGGCTGTCGCAATTCCACACCACCGCGCTGTGCTCACCGACCCGGGCGTCGTTGTTGACCGGCCGCAACGCCACCACGGTCGGCATGGCCACCATCGAGGAATTCACCGACGCCTTCCCCAACGCCAACGGTCGGATCCCGTTCGACACGGCGCTGCTCTCCGAAGTGCTCGCCGAGCGCGGCTACAACACGTACTGCGTCGGTAAGTGGCACCTGACACCGCTCGAGGAGTCCAATCTCGCGTCGACCAAACGGCATTGGCCGGTGTCGCGCGGCTTCGAGCGGTTCTACGGTTTCCTCGGTGGCGAGACCGACCAGTGGTATCCCGACCTGGTGTACGACAACCACCCGGTCAACCCCCCGGGCACACCCGAAGACGGCTATCACCTCTCGAAGGACATCGCCGACAAGACCATCGAGTTCATCCGTGACGCCAAGGTGATCGCCCCCGACAAGCCGTGGTTCAGCTACGTGTGCCCCGGCGCAGGCCACGCGCCGCACCACGTCTTCAAAGAATGGGCCGACCGCTACGCCGGCGAGTTCGACATGGGCTACGAGGCCTACCGCGAGGTCGTGCTGGAAAGACAGAAGTCGATGGGCATCGTGCCGCCCGACACCGAACTGTCGCCGGTCAACCCGTACGCGGACGTCACGGGGCCGCAGGGCGAGCCCTGGCCCCTGCAGGACACGGTGCGGCCGTGGGACTCGCTGGGCGATGACGAGAAGAAGCTGTTCTCCCGCATGGCCGAGGTGTTCGCCGGCTTCCTGAGCTACACCGACGCCCAAATCGGCCGGATCCTCGACTATTTGGAGGAATCCAATCAGCTGGACAACACCATCATCGTGGTGATCTCCGACAACGGCGCCAGCGGGGAGGGCGGCCCGAACGGGTCGGTGAACGAGGGCAAGTTCTTCAACGGCTACATCGACACCGTCGAAGAGAGCATGAAGCTCTTCGACCAGCTCGGCGGCCCGGAGACCTACAACCATTACCCCATCGGCTGGGCGATGGCCTTCAACACCCCGTACAAGCTGTACAAGCGGTACGCGTCGCACGAGGGCGGCATCGCCGACACGGCGATCATCTCCTGGCCCAATGGGATTGCGGCCCATGGAGAGATCCGCGACACCTACGTCAACGTCTGCGACATCACCCCCACGGTCTACGACCTGCTGGGCATGACGCCGCCCGAAACCGTCCGGGGCATCACACAAAAGCCCCTCGACGGTGTGAGTTTCAAAGCCGCCCTTGCCGATCCGGCCGCCGACACCGGGAAGCAGACCCAGTTCTACTCGATGCTCGGCACCCGCGGGATCTGGCATCAGGGCTGGTTCGCCAACACCATCCATGCGGCCACACCGGCCGGGTGGTCGCATTTCGACACCGACCGCTGGGAGCTGTTCCACATCGAGGCCGACCGCAGCCAGTGCCACGACCTGGCCGCCCAACGCCCGGACAAGCTCGAGGAACTCAAGGCGCTGTGGTTCTCCGAAGCCGCCAAATACAACGGGCTACCGCTTTCGGACCTGAACATCATGGAGACGATGATGCGGTTCCGCCCGTACCTCGTCGGTGAACGGTCAAGCTATGTCTACTATCCCGACTGCGCGGACGTCAGCATCGGCGCGGGCGCCGAAATCCGGGGGCGGTCCTTCTCGGTGCTGGCCGAGGTGAGCGTGGACACCACCGGCGCGGAGGGGGTGCTCTTCAAGCAGGGCGGCGCGCACGGCGGGCACGTGCTGTTCATCCAGGACGGACGCCTGCACTACGTCTACAACTTCCTGGGCGAGCGCCGGCAGGCCGTGTCGTCGTCGGTCGCGGTGCCGCTGGGTAGGCATCTGCTCGGCGTGAGTTATTCGCGGACCGGAACCGTGCCGGACAGCCACACGCCGCTCGGCGACGTCACGTTGTTCATCGACGACGACGTGGTCGGCACCCTCGCCGACGTGCAGACGCATCCCGGGACGTTCGGGATCGCCGGGGCCGGCATCACGGTTGGGCGCAACGGCGGCTCGGCGGTGTGCAGCCGCTACAAGGCGCCGTTCTCGTTCACCGGCGGCACCATCACGCAAGTCACCGTCGACCTGTCCGGGCGGCCCTATGTGGACGTGGAAGCCGAAATTGCGCTCGCGTTTTCGCGCGACTGAAGTCCTGACGCTGTGCTTGCTGGCCCTCCCGGCGGTGGGATGCGAGAAGACCACCGGCGGCACCGCGATCGGTCACACCGCCCCGTCGACGACCTCGACCACGCGCCTGTCCGACCCGGCCGAGCCGGTCCCGGCGTCGAAACGACTCTGCCCGATCACATTCCGCCCAATGCCCTGGTGTGCTTCCCGCCGCCGAATAGCGGCTCCATGACCAAGGCCTCGGTGGCCGACCCGGTGGCGCCGGTGCTCACAGTTCCTCTGCCGGACGGCTGGAGTTCCGCCCCGGGAACCGGTGACGTGGCGTTGACGGCGACCGGGCCGGACGGCATGTCGGTGCGGGTGACCATCGCGCGCACCGACCTCGACCCGGGCGGGGCTTTCCTGCGTTATGCCAGCGACTTGCGCACGGCCAACCCGAACGTCAAGGTCACCGTCACGGCCGCCCAGTTCTGCGGCTACAGCAGCCAGCTGCTCAACGGCACCGGTGGCGGGACCGGAGCAAACGAATTCGCCGACCGCATCACCCACATCTGGACCAACACCCAGGCGTATCTGGTCGCCGTCCATCTGCAGGGGCCCGGCAAAGCCCCGGGTTTCGAGGCGGCGAAATCCACGGTAATGCAGGACTTCGCCGTCACTGTCCCCTGAAAATTGTCATTGTCACTGCTAGCATCTGGCCCGTGATGCCTCAATGACCGCCGGGACCCCGGCTCCCCCCGCGCCGCCGGCGCCGGCCGCCCCCCGGGGTCGGCAAATCGCGATCAGTTTCGGCATTGTCGTGGCCGTCATCGTCATCTATGTGCTGTCGCTGATCGCCGTGCACCTGCTGGCAAAGTCGTCGCCCGCGTTGCCCCCGGTGGATTTCAGCAAGCTCGAGGCCGAGGACAGCGTCGTGCAGGTCCACCTCGAGAAGCTGGATACCGTCGCGAACCGTCTGACGGTGAACGTGCTTGTCTACCCGAAGGACTCGCTGTACGACAAGAACTTCGGTGTGCTGACGACCGACGCGGCCGTGCGCTTGTACCCGGAGAACGATCTGGGGGACTTGCAGTACCCGGTGGGCAAGGCGCCCGCTCAAGTCAGCACCGGCCTCGTCGCCCACGGCGATCCCGGTAACTGGCCGTTCGACTCGTACCGGACCGAAGTCCTTGCGGCCGACGTGTTCACCGGTTCGGGCCAGAACCGCGACAAGGCCGCCGCGCGGGTGGAGGTGACCGGAAAGCTGGACGGCTGGGACGCCACCGTGACGCGCGTCCACGATCCGGAAGACCCAAACCCGGACGTCCAGGACAACGTGATCGTCACCCTGCAGCGGTCCAAAGGGCAGTTGATCTTCGACGTCGGCATCTGTCTGGTCCTCATCGCATTGCCGGTGCTGGCGTTGTGGGTGGCCATTCCGATGGCGCTGGGGCGGACCACGTTCCTGCCGCCGTTCGGAACGTGGTTCGCGGCGATGCTGTTCGCCGTCGTTCCGTTGCGCAACTTCCTCCCGGGTTCTCCGCCACCGGGTTCGTGGATCGACCAGGCCATCGTGCTGTGGGTGTTGATCGGACTGGTCACCGCGATGTCGCTGTTCATCGTCGCCTGGTGGCGGTTCCGGGAGAAAAAGGCGCCGAAGAAGGCCTAGCGGCCGGCGGCTACTCCGAACTCGATGTGTCGCCGGGGCCGATCGCGTCGACGGCGCTCGAGACCCGTGCCCGGAAGTCCACCGATAGCGGGATGTAGCCGATCTTCGCGAGGTCGACCTGGCCGGGACCGATCGCCGCCTGCAGGAACGCCCTGACCGCCTTGGCCACGTCGGCGCTGGGATAGGTCGAACAGACGATCTCATACGTGGCCAACACGATCGGGTAGACGTCGGGTTGGGCCGGGTTATAGAACGCCGAGAGGTCGAGCACGAGGTTGTTGCCCTCGCCGATGACTTTGGCGCCGGAAATGGTCTTGCCGACCGCGTCGGCGCCGATCCGCACCGGCCGCAACGACCTGCGGCTGGCCGGCGTCTTGATCTCCGCGGCGAAAAGCCCTTCCTTCAGCGCGAACGACAGCTCGTTGTAGCTGATCGCGCCCTCGGTGGTTCTGACCAGCGCGGCGGTGCCGGCGTTGCCCGCGGCACCGTTTCCCACGCCGCCGTTGAACGCCTTGCCCGTGCCCTTGTTCCACGCCCCTCCGGACACGGCCTGCAGATAGGACTGGAAGTTGTCGGTGGTGCCCGAGGCGTCACTGCGGTAGATGACGTGGATGTCCTCGGCCGGCATGGAGGCGTTGAGCGCGGTGAGGGCCGGATCGTCCCAGCGCGTGATGGTTCCGTTGAAGATCTTGGCCAGCGTGGGCCCGTCAAGCACCAAGGAATCGGTCGCGGCGAGGTTGTAGGTGATGGCCAGCGGGCCGAACACCACGGGCAGGTTCCAGGCGTCGGCACCACCGCATCGCTGTTTCGCCACGGCGTATTGGTCGGGCGTCAGCGGTATGTCGGATCCGGCGAAATCGGTTTTGCCGGCCAGGAAATCGGCGACTCCCGCACCGGACCCGTTGGCCGTGTAGTTGAGGTTCTGCCCGGGGCAGGCCTTGGTGTAGGCGGCGATGAACCGGTTCATCGCGTTGGCTTGTGCGGTCGATCCGCTGGCTGACAAGTTCTGGTCACCGCCGCAGTTGACCTTCGCCCCAGCGGTATACGGCAGAGTGGCGGGAGCGTTGCTGCATGCCTGAAGCGCCAGAGCGCCCGCGGCCAGCATGCTCACGGTGGCAGCCAATCGATTGCGCTTCACTTCGATGATTTCCTTGCGGCAACAGATCCGGGGGGTGTGTCGGCGGCGACGACGATGGCGCCCGGCGCCGGCGGCGAGCGCGGGGTCGGGAGCGTCGCCCCTTTCGGCACATGTCGAGACTTACCGTCATCGAACCGGCAGGCAAACCAAATTCAGGTGAACTGGTTGGCTCGGCCGGGCGAACGGCGGGCGTCACACGGCCGTTATCGCCTGGGGCGGAGGGCGGTTCATGTCGCCCTGCGTCGACGTGTCCGGTTGTGCGGTTGTCTGACAGTTATCCGCGCATGCGCGCGTTCCTCCCGTTGTCACCCGGCAGTCCGCGGTGGCCCTACGCTGAGGTGGTGCTTACCGAGCTGGTCGAGCTGCCCGGCGGGTCATTCCGCATGGGCTCGACGAGCTTCTATCCCGAAGAGGTACCCGTCCACACCGTCACCGTGGGCCCGTTTGCGATGGAGCGGCACCCCGTGACCAACGCGCAGTTCGCCGAATTCGTCGCGGCCACGGGCTATCTGACGGTCGCCGAGCAACCGATCGACGCCGCGCTCTACCCCGGCGCCGATCCCAGCGATCTGTGTCCGGGGGCCATGGTATTTCGCCCGACGCCGGGCCCGGTGGACCTGCGTGACTGGCGCCAATGGTGGCACTGGGTGCCGGGGGCCAGCTGGCGCCACCCGTTCGGGCCGGACAGCGACATCACGGGCCGCCCCGATCATCCAGTGGTACAGGTGGCCTATCCGGACGCCGCGGCCTACGCCCGCTGGGCGGCCCGCCGCCTGCCCAGTGAAGCCGAATGGGAGTATGCGGCGCGCGCCGGAAGCATAACGACCTACCCCTGGGGTGACGAGGCCAGGCTCGATGGCCGGCTGATGGCCAACACCTGGCAGGGCGACTTTCCCTATCGCAACGAAGGTGCGCTCGGCTGGGTGGGGACTTCTCCGGTGGGGACCTTTCTGCCCAACGGGTTCGGCCTGTTCGACATGATCGGCAACGTGTGGGAGTGGACCGCCACCGAGTTCTCCGCGCACCACCGGCTCGATCAGTCGCCGAAGGCCTGTTGCGCCCCAACGGGACCCCCGAATCCTTCGGTCAACCAAGTGCTCAAAGGCGGTTCGCACCTGTGCGCGGCGGAGTATTGCCACCGCTACCGCCCGGCGGCCCGGTCGCCGCAGTCGCAGGACTCGGCGACCTCCCACATCGGGTTCCGCTGCGTGGCGGACCCGGAGTCCCGCTAGCAAACGGTTCGCTGGGTCGCCGTCCGGCGCCGGTGCGAGCCGTCGTCCAGTGGGTGAACCGAGGATGTCCAGCGGGTGACGGAACCGCCAGGTGCAGGCGGACATGGGAATTCACCGCGCGACCAGGATGGCCGTTCGCTAGCATCCCACCACGTGGTGCCCCGACACAGTGGACCTCGACGGCCATACCCGCACGGCTCCAGCAAGCAGTTGCGGCGGTCGACCGATGACGTCTGAGGCGCCGGCGCAACCACCTGTCGGCGCGCCGGCCGCGGCGCCAGCGGCGCCGAAGAAGAAGAAGAAATCGGCGGCCAAGGTCAAGCCGCCGAAGTTGAAGAAGTCGCAGATCGAGATCGGTGTGGCCATCCTGGTAACCGTCGTGATCACCTACGCGCTCTCGCTGCTCGGCGTCCATGCGTTGCAGCGGGAATCGGATCCGCTCCCTCCGTTGGATCTCAGCCAGGGCGGGGGCGACGCCACCATCGTGCAGCTGCGCGTCGAGGAGCTGAAACCCGTCGCCAATCGCCTGACCGTGAACGTGCTCGTTTATCCGGGGGTTGCGCAGTACGACCCACGATTCGACGTGCTGGGCAACGACGTCGCCGTGCGGCTGTATCCGACGAGCGACCTCGGGGACCTGGCCTACCCCAAGGGGAAGGCGCCGGCGCAACTCACCACCACCATCGAGGCGCATGGCAATCCGCGGAACTGGCCATTCGACAAGTACAAGACCGAGCCGATCGCGGCCGACGCGTTCGTGGGGTCCGGTGACAATCGCAAGAAGGTACCGGCCATCGTCGAGGTAACCGGATCGTTGGACGGTTGGAACATCAATGTCGAGCGCGTCCGCGACCCGAGCGGACTTCGGACTTCGCGGTCCATGGACACCGGCAACGTGGTCATCACCCTGGAGAGGGCCGACGGGCCGCTTGTCTTCGACCTGGTCATCTGCCTTGTCCTGATGGCGCTGCCGACCTTGGCGCTGTTGGTGGCCATTCCGATGGCGATGGGCAGGCGGAAGTTCGTGCCGCCGTTCGGCACGTGGTACGCCGCGATGCTGTTCGCCGTCGTACCGCTGCGCAACATCCTTCCCGGCAGTCCACCGCCCGGTTCATGGATCGACCAGGCCCTGGTGCAGTGGGTGCTGCTAGCGCTGGTGACGGCGATGAGCCTGTACATCTTCTCGTGGGTGCGCCAGGGAGACTAGCCGACGAGTTTGGTCGTAGGCTGGTGGCATGATCGAATGTATGTTCGATCCCGGGGTGTCGGCGGCGGTGATCGCCGAGCTCGATGAGCTCTTCGAGCGGCGGTGTCCGTCGAAGACGGTGGAGTCTTCGGCGCTGCTGGAGCGGGTCTCGCGTTTTGCGCGGCTGGAGAATCGGGCGGCGGCCGCGCAGTTGGCGGCGATTGGGGAGTTGTTCGCCTATCGGTTGTCCCGGTGTGGGGAGACCGAGGACTGGGCGGTGGATACCGAGGCGGCGGTGGCCGCGGAGGTGGCTGCGCAGTTGGGGATCGGCCAAGGGTTGGCGGCCGGCCGGGTGCGCTATGCCCGGGCGCTGCGGGAGCGGTTGCCGCGGGTGGCTGAGGTGTTCGCTGCCGGGGATATCGATGTTCGGATGGCGCAGACGCTGGTGTATCGCACCGATTTGCTCACCGACCCCGCGGTGCTGGCGGTGGTGGATGGGCAGTTGGCGGCTGTGGTGGGGCGCTGGCCGTCGCTGACCCCGGCGCGGGTGGCCGCGCGGGTGGACAAGATCGTGGCGGCCGCCGATGCCGATGCGGTGCGGCGGCGTCGGGAGCGCGCGGCGGGCCGCGAGGTGTGGATCGCCGACATGGGCGAGGGCCTTGCCCGCCTCGAGGGTGTGCTGTTCAGCCCGGACGCCCACGCGTTGGAGGCACGGCTGAACGCGTTGGCGGCCACGGTGTGTGCGCATGATCCGCGCAGCCACACCCAGCGCCGCGCCGACGCGCTGGGGGCGCTGGCCGCCGGCGCCGATCGGCTGGGCTGCCGCTGCGGGCGCACCGACTGCACCGCCGGTACCCGCGCGCCGGTGGGCCCGGTGGTGATCCATGTGCTCGCCGAACAGGGCGCCCTCGACGGGCGCGACGGGGCCGCCCCGGGCTGCGAGCTGGGTGCCGACGGGCTGATCCCACCCGAGCTGATCGCCGAGTTGGCCGCCTCGGCCAAGCTGGTGCCGCTGATCCACCCCGCGGACGCCGCACCGGAGCAGGGCTATGTGCCCTCGAAAGCGTTGGCCGATTTCGTGCGGTGCCGGGATCTGACGTGTCGGGCGCCGGGCTGTGACCAGCCCGCGTCGGGCTGCGACATCGACCACACCGTCGCCTACAGCTCCGGCGGGGTCACGCACGCGTCGAACCTCAAATGCCTGTGCCGGCTACATCATTTGCTCAAGACCTTCTGGGGCTGGCGCGACGAACAACTGCCCGACGGCAGTGTGATCTGGCGGCTACACACCGGGCACAGCTACGTCACCACACCGGGCAGCGCCCTGCTGTTCCCCAGCCTGTGCGCACCCACCGCGGCGCTGCCCGCCGCCCCAGCCGACCCAGCCGCGCAGGACTACTGCGCCGAACGCACCGCCATGATGCCCCGACGCCGCCGCACCCGCGCCCAAGACCGCGCCACCCGCATCGCCACCGAACGCCACCACAACCGCCAAACCCGCCAAGCCGCCCAAATCACGCAAACCGGGCCCGCACCGCCAGGCGAGAACGATCCGCCACCGTTCTAACTCGTGGCCGTCAGGCCGATGAAAGCGCCCGATTTAATCAGCGCTTCAAGCCCTACGGCGATAGGATGCATGGGTTCAATATCGGAGAACATGATCGTGAGATGCATCGCTAAAGGTATTGCTTTACTCACCGTTTGCGTTCCGATCGTCGGCCCGCCGGGATTCGCGTTCGCCGATACTGTTGCCCCAAACCACCTGTCTTCGGTGGAGAGCTGGCCGGACAACGCTTGCGGCGGCTTTTTCTCCTGGCATGTGATCAACGCCTCGAAGGATTTTCCGATCCGCGCGACCGTAGCGGTTCAACGCACTAAAGGTGGAGAGCAGTTCAACGATCGCTATGTCTACAATCTCGCACCTAGCGAGTCGAGCTTTGTCTCGTGCAGAAGGATAACCGCCACCGACGGCCCTGCTTTTTATGACGTAATCGCCTGGCTGGTGGGTGCGGAAAAGGCCTAGGAAACCACCACCGACGAAGGCCCCTTCTGGGTGGGAAAATCGCTCCATGCCCGCTCCACTGCCCCCGTTGGCCGGCGAAGACTACGTCTGCGCCGCCTGTGGGGTGAGCTACCCGGATACCCGGGTCGACGACGCGGTCGGCGCCATCGCCGTTCTGCCCGGTGCCGTCCGGGAGGCGGTCTCCGCGATCCCGCCTGAGGTGCGACGGGTGAGGCCCAGTCCCGAGGCGTGGTCGGTCGCCGAGTATCTCTGTCACGTGCGCGACGTCTACGTCAGCTTCACGATCCGGCTCTACCGCGTCCGCGCGGAGCACCAGCCCGCCTTCGAGCCGATGTTCAACGATCTGCGGGCCCGCCGCTTCCGGTACAACGATTGCGACATCGATGCCACGCTCGATGAGCTGGCGGCCGCCGTGGCGGGCTTCCGCGACGAAGTCGCGCGCATCAAAGATCACGGCTGGGACCGCACGGCAACCCGGTTGCCGGGTGAGGAGCGCACCGCCCGCTGGCTCGTGCGGCAGGCCATGCACGAGGGCGTGCACCACCTCGGCGATATCCGAAGAATCGGGGAAACCGCTCGCTAAACCCGCCGCGATGCCGCCTGGGCCGTGAATTTGGCTCTGAGCTGGTCGTCCCCTAGACTCTAGGGGTTGCCTTGGGCAGACCTCGGCCGGTGCGAATCGGCCCCGCGTGCCCTTCGGTGACAAAGACCGCGCATGTCAGGTTATTCGGTGGGCTGTGGCTTGCCTCCTGCCGTGCACACGTAACCAGGTCAGGAGATCGAGTGATTCAGCAGGAATCGCGGCTGAAGGTCGCCGACAACACCGGCGCCAAGGAGATCTTGTGCATCCGGGTGCTCGGTGGTTCGTCGCGACGCTACGCCGGCATCGGTGATGTCATCGTCGCCACCGTCAAGGACGCCATCCCCGGCGGCAACGTCAAGCGTGGGGATGTCGTCAAGGCCGTCGTGGTGCGCACGGTCAAGGAGCGCCGCCGCCCGGACGGCAGCTACATCAAGTTCGACGAGAACGCCGCGGTGATCATCAAGCCCGACAACGACCCGCGCGGCACCCGCATCTTCGGCCCCGTCGGCCGCGAGCTGCGTGAGAAGCGGTTCATGAAGATCATCTCGCTTGCCCCGGAGGTGTTGTAGATGAAGGTCCGCAAAGGCGACACCGTCCTGGTCATCGCCGGCAAGGACAAGGGTGCCAAGGGCAAGGTGCTGCAGGCCTACCCCGAGCGTGACCGGGTGCTGGTCGAGGGCGTCAACCGGATCAAGAAGCACACCGCGATCTCGAGCAACCAGCGCGGAGCCCAGTCCGGCGGCATCGTCACCCAGGAAGCCCCGATCCACGTCTCGAACGTGATGGTCGTGGACTCGGACGGCAAGCCCGCCCGCGTCGGCTACCGGGTCGACGAGGAGACCGGCAAGCGGGTCCGCATCTCCAAGCGCAACGGCAAGGACATCTAGCATGACCACAACTGAGAAGGTGCAGCCGCGTCTGAAAGAGCGCTACCGCAACGAGATTCGTGATTCGCTGCAGCAGCAGTTCGGCTACGGGAACGTCATGCAGATCCCGACGGTGACCAAGGTCGTCGTCAACATGGGCGTCGGCGATGCGGCTCGGGACGCGAAGCTGATCAACGGCGCGGTCAACGATCTGGCGCTGATCACCGGGCAACGGCCGGAGATCCGCCGGGCGCGCAAGTCCATCGCCCAGTTCAAGCTGCGCGAGGGCATGCCGATCGGCGCCCGGGTCACCCTGCGCGGGGACCGGATGTGGGAGTTCCTGGACCGCCTCACCTCGATCGCGCTGCCGCGTATCCGCGACTTCCGCGGCCTGTCGCCCAAGCAGTTCGACGGTGTCGGCAACTACACCTTCGGGCTGGCCGAGCAGTCGGTGTTCCACGAGATCGACGTGGACAAGATCGACCGGGTCCGCGGCATGGACATCAACGTCGTCACCTCGGCGACGACCGACGACGAAGGACGAGCGCTGTTGCGGGCCCTCGGCTTTCCCTTCAAGGAGAACTGAGCAGATGGCGAAGAAGGCACTGGTCAACAAGGCCGCACGTAAGCCGAAGTTCGCGGTGCGCGGTTACACGCGCTGCAACAAGTGCGGTCGCCCGCGCGCGGTCTTCCGCAAATTCGGGCTGTGCAGGATCTGTCTGCGCGAGATGGCGCACGCGGGCGAGCTGCCCGGCGTGCAAAAGAGCAGTTGGTAACGAGCCCCAAACAGTTGCGCGGTAGGCCCGGGACGGGAACCGCCGCGAGGAAGGTGACACGCCTGTCATGACTATGACGGACCCGATCGCAGACTTTTTGACACGTCTGCGCAACGCCAATTCGGCGTATCACGACGAGGTGACGTTGCCGCACTCGAAGATCAAGGCGAACATCGCCCAGATCCTCAAGGCCGAGGGCTACATCACCGACTACCGGACGGAAGACGCCCGGGTCGGCAAGTCGCTGGTCGTCCAGCTCAAGTACGGCCCCAGCCGGGAGCGCAGCATCGCCGGATTGCGGCGAGTGTCCAAGCCCGGTCTTCGGGTGTATGCGAAATCCACCAACCTGCCGCGCGTGCTCGGCGGCCTGGGTGTGGCGATCATCTCGACCTCCTCGGGCCTGTTGACCGACCGCCAGGCAGCCAGACAGGGCGTGGGCGGCGAAGTCCTCGCATACGTGTGGTGAGGGAATAGACATGTCGCGTATTGGTAAGCAGCCGGTTCCGGTTCCCTCCGGAGTCGACGTAACGATCGAGGGCCAGAACGTCTCGGTGAAGGGCCCCAAGGGCAGCCTCAACCTGACGGTGGCCGAACCGATCACGGTGGCGCGCAACGAGGACGGCGCGATCGTGGTCGCCCGCCCGAACGACGAGCGGCGCAACCGCTCGCTGCACGGGCTGTCGCGCACCTTGGTCTCCAACCTGGTCACCGGCGTGACCGAGGGTTACACCACCAAGATGGAGATCTTCGGGGTCGGTTACCGCGTGCAGCTCAAGGGCGCCAACCTGGAGTTCGCGCTGGGATACAGCCACCCGGTGGTCATCGAGGCGCCCGAGGGCATCACGTTCGCGGTCCAGTCCCCGACGAAGTTCTCGATCTCCGGGATCGACAAGCAGAAGGTCGGCCAGATCTCGGCGAACATCCGCCGCCTGCGCCGTCCCGACCCGTACAAGGGCAAGGGCGTGCGCTACGAGGGCGAGCAGATCCGCCGCAAGGTCGGAAAGACAGGTAAGTAGTCATGGCGCAAAAACAAGCTGACAACGCCGCGCGAAAGCCGGTGGGGAACAGCGTATCCGCGACTCGCCGGGTCTCCCGGCTGCGTCGGCACGCACGGCTGCGCAAGAAGATCGAGGGCACCCCGGAGCGTCCACGCCTGGTCGTCAACCGGTCCTCGCGGCACATCCACGTGCAGCTGGTCAACGACCAGAACGGCACCACGGTGGCCGCCGCGTCGTCCATCGAGGATGACGTGCGCGGCCTGCAGGGGGACAAGAAGGCCCGCAGCGTGCGGGTGGGCCAGTTGATCGCCGAGCGTGCCAAGGCCGCCGGTATCGACACCGCGGTGTTCGACCGCGGCGGCTACACCTACGGCGGACGGATCGCGGCGCTGGCCGATGCCGCACGCGAGAACGGATTGAGTTTCTAGATGATCGAGACCTCGAACAAGACTGGAAGGACCGCATAATGGCGGAACAGTCGGCCGGCGGACAAGGCGCCCCAGACAGCCGCGACTCGCGCGGTGACCGCGACAGCCGCGGTCGGCGCGACAGTGACCGCGGTCGTGGCCGCGACCGCGACGGCGACAAGAGCAACTACCTCGAGCGGGTCGTCGCCATCAACCGTGTCTCCAAGGTGGTCAAGGGTGGTCGGCGCTTCAGCTTCACCGCGTTGGTCATCGTCGGCGACGGCAACGGCATGGTGGGCGTCGGCTACGGCAAGGCCAAGGAAGTTCCGGCCGCCATCGCCAAGGGCGTGGAAGAGGCGCGCAAGGGCTTCTTCCGCGTGCCGCTGATCGGCGGCACCATCACGCATCCGGTGCAGGGTGAAGCGGCCGCCGGTGTGGTGCTGCTCCGTCCGGCCAGCCCCGGTACCGGTGTCATCGCCGGCGGCGCGGCGCGTGCGGTGCTGGAATGCGCCGGGGTGCGCGACATCCTGGCCAAGTCATTGGGCAGCGACAACGCGATCAACGTGGTGCACGCCACCGTCACCGCGCTCAAGCTGCTGCAGCGTCCCGAGGAGGTGGCGGCCCGGCGCGGGCTGCCCATCGAGGACGTCGCCCCCGCCGGAATGCTGAAGGCGCGGCGGGAAAGTGAAGCGCTGGCCGCCAGTGCCGCGCGAGAGGGAACGGCACCGCAATGAGCCAACTGAAGATCACCCAGGTGCGCAGCACCATCGGGGCCCGCTGGAAGCAGCGGGAGACCCTGCGCACCCTGGGCCTGCGACGGATCCGCCACTCGGTGGTCCGTGAGGACAACCCACAGACCCGCGGCCTGATCGCGGTGGTCAACCACCTCGTGGTCGTAGAGGAGGCCAAGTGACCATCAAGCTGCACGACCTGAAGCCGGCCCCGGGGTCGAAGACCGCCCGGACCCGCGTCGGTCGCGGTGAGGGCTCGAAGGGCAAGACCGCCGGCCGCGGTACCAAGGGCACCAAGGCCCGCAAGAACGTGCCGGCCACCTTCGAGGGTGGGCAGATGCCGATCCACATGCGGCTGCCCAAGCTCAAGGGATTCCGCAACCGGTTCCGCACCGAGTACGAGATCGTCAACGTCGGCGACATCAATCGGCTGTTCCCGCAGGGCGGCTCCGTCGGCGTCGACGACCTGGTGGCCAAGGGCGCTGTTCGCAAGAACGCGTTGGTCAAGGTTCTCGGCGACGGCAAGCTGGCCGTCAAGGTCGACCTGACCGCGCACAAGTTCAGCGGCAGCGCCCGCGAGAAGATCACCGCCGCGGGCGGCTCGGCCACCGAGCTGTGATCAACCCAGCCGCGGAATCACTTCCGCGGCAAGGCGTTCCATCTGCTCGCGGTTCTCGGGTACGTCGACGCCGACGGGATTGAGCAGCAGGTACTGCGCGCCCGCGTCGATCACCTCCTGCAGTCCGCGTGCGACGTCGTCGGGCGTGCCGGACACCGGAACGTCTTCGACGCCCGGCATCCTGCCGTAGATCCGGCGCAGCCCGGCGAGCACCCGCTCGCGGGCCCGGGCCGCGTCGTCGTCGACCATCAGGTAGACCCGTTTGCCGATGGTGAAATGCGCCGCGTCCTTTCGCTGTTCGTCGAGTTCGCGGCGCACCACGGTGACCGCTCCGGCGAAGGCCTCGGTGGTCGAGGAGCCGGCGCCCAGGAACGAGTCGCCGTGGCGCACGGCCCGGGCCAGGGCCTCGGGGGCAAGGCCACCGAACCAGATGGGCGGATGGGGCCGCTGCACCGGTTTGGGTTGGATGGGCAGGTCGTCGACGTCGCGGAACCGGCCGTGGAAGGTGATCCGCGGTTCGTCGGACCAGGCGGCCTTCATCAATTCCAGTCCCTCGGTGAAATACGAGATGTACGTGGACTTTTCGACGCCGAACGCGGTGAACCTGCGGAAGCCGCCGCCGGTCCCGACGCCGACGTCCAGCCGGCCGTGGCTGAGCCGGTCGACGGCGGTGACGGACGAGGCCAACTGCAGCGGGTCGTGCAGTGACGTCACCAGGACGGCCACCCCGAGCCGCAGGCGCTCGGTGCAGGCCGCGCAGTAGGCCAGCAGCTCCAGGGGGGCCAGCAGCGGCGCCTCCCCGATGATCTGTTCGAGCACCCAGCCGCCCTCGAAGCCGAGCTCCTCGGCGCGAACGAGATAGTCGCGCAACCCTTCGGCGTCGAACCGGTCGTAGTCGAGTTGGGGGATGGCGATGGAGAACCTCACCCCACCACCGTACGGGGGCGGTGTCGGTACGCTGCAGACATGTTCGCCTTCCTGCCCTCGATTCCCGGGGTCGACGACGTCCGCGCGCTGGCCGAACGGGTCGACACCGCCCGCCACCGCGGCGTCCCCAACGGCTGTGTGCTCGAGCTCGACCTGCGTTCGGCGCCGCCGGAGGCGACCGGCTTCGACCCGTTGGCGATCTTCACCGGCGGGAAACCGATGGCGCTGCGCGACGCGGTCGCCGCCATCCACCGGGCGGCCGAGGACCAGCGGGTCGCCGGGCTGATCGCCCGGGTGCAACTGGCGGCGTCCGCGCCGGCCGCGGTGCAGGAACTGCGCGAGGCCGTCGCGGCGTTCAGCGCCGCCAAGCCGTCGCTGGCGTGGGCCGAGACCTACCCGGGCACGCTGTCCTACTACCTGGCCTCGGCGTTCGGCGAGGTCTGGATGCAGCCGTCGGGCAGCGTCGGGTTGATCGGCTTCGCCAGCAACGCCACCTTCCTGCGCGACGCGTTCGACAAGGCCGGCATCGAACCGCAATTCGTCGCCCGCGGCCAATACAAGTCCTGGGCAAACCGTTTCACCGAGAACGGCTTCACCGCCGCCCACCGCGAGGCGGTCACCCGGATGCTGGAAAGCCTGCAGGAGCAGGCCTGGCGGGCGATTGCCGACTCGCGCAAGCTCGACCCCGCGACGCTCGACGCGCTGGCCGACCGCGCCCCGCTGTTGCGCGACGACGCCGCGGCCGCCGGCCTGCTCGACCGGATCGGATTCCGCGACGAGGCATACGCCCGGATAGCGGAAATGGTTGGCGTGAAAGACGTTTCCGATGACACCGACCCGCCGCGGCTGTACTTGTCGCGTTATGCCGGTGCCGCCCGCCCCCGGCTGGCCGCACCCAAGCCACCGGTTCCCGGCCGGCGGCCCAAGCCGACGCTGGCGGTCGTCACCCTCGACGGCATGATCGTCGACGGACGCGGTGGTCCGGGGTTCCTGCCGTTCGGCGCCACCACCGCCGGCGGCGACACCATTGGGGCGGCGCTGCGGGAGGCCGCCGCCGACGAGTCGGTGTCCGCGATCGTGTTGCGCGTCAACAGCCCCGGCGGCACGATCACCGCGTCGGAAAGCATCTGGCGCGAGGTGACCAGGGCGCGTAAGCGGGGCAAGCCGGTGGTGGCCTCCATGGGTGCGGTCGCCGCTTCCGGCGGTTACTACGTCTCGATGGGGGCCGACGTGATCGTCGCCAACCCGGCGACCGTCACCGGGTCCATCGGGGTGATCACCGGCAAGCTGGTGATCCGGGACCTGCTGGAGCGGCTGGGGGTCGGGTCGGACACCGTGCGCACCAACGCCAACGCCGACGCGTGGTCGATCGACGCGCCCTTCACCCCGGAGCAGCAGGCCCACCGGGAAGCCGAGGCGGACCTGTTCTACACGGACTTCGTGCGGCGGGTCGCCGAGGCGCGCAACCTGACCGCCGATGCCGTCGATCGCGTTGCCCAGGGCCGCATCTGGACCGGAGCCGACGCCCTCGAGCACGGGCTGGTCGACGAACTCGGCGGTTTCCGCGCCGCGGTGCGCCGGGCCAAGGTGCTGGCCGGGCTGGACGAGGACGGCGAAGTCCGCGTCGTCAGCTACCCGGGGTCCTCGCTGCGGGACATGGTGCGGCCCCGGGCCTCGTCGCAACCGGCCGCCGCGTCGTTGCCGGACGCGCTGGCCGCCCTGCTCGGGCGCGCGGCCGCCGGCATCCTGGACAACGTCGAACAGTCCCTGGGCGGCGCCGCCGTGTTATGGGCGGGACAGTCGCGGTTTTGACGAACTAGCCGGTGAGCCCGCCGCTGATGAAGATGATCTCGCCGAGCGGGTCGTCGTTTTCCGGGGCGGGCGCGTCGATGCCCTGGCGCGCAAACAGTTCCGTGCGGGTCGTGCCTTCGACGTCCCAGTGCTTGGACCGCAGGTAGTCCACGACATGGTTGCGTTCACCGGCGTAGACCAGCGACGCCATGTCGATGTCCACGCCGTGCTCGCGGAAGGAACCCGACATCTCCCGCACCTTGTCGGCGTCGAAATCGACGATGCCGGGCACGAATTCGGTGGCGATCGCGCTGCCGGGGGCGCTGAGCGCGGTGATGTTGTCGAACAGCCGGTCCTGGGCCTCCGGCGGCAGGTAGATCAGCAGACCCTCGGCCAGCCACGCGGTCGGCGCCGTCGTGTCGAACCCGGCCGCGGTCAGCGCGGCGGGCCAGTCGGCGCGCAGATCGATCGGCACGGTGCGCCGCGTCGCCGTCGGTTCGGCGCCGATGCCGGTCAACGTGGCGGTCTTGAACTCGATCACCCGGGGCTGGTCGATCTCGTAGACTACCGTGCCGTCCGGCCACGGCAACCGGTAGGCCCGGGAGTCCAGCCCCGAGGCGAGGATCACCACCTGCCGGATCCCGCCCTCCGTCGCCTTGACGAAGTAGTCGTCGAAGTACTTGGTGCGCACGGCCATTCCGTCGACCATCGCCTGCATGCGGACCGTCGAGACGTTCTCGATCGCGGCGAGGTCGAGCTCGCCGTCCATCATCTTGGTGAAGAAGTCCACCCCCACCGCGCGCACCAGCGGTTCGGCGAACGGGTCGTGGATCAGGCCGCGGGGATCCCTCGTCGCCATGGCGCGTCCGGCGGCCACCATGGTCGCCGTCGCGCCCACACTGGACGCCAGATCCCACTCGTCGTCGTGAGCGCGTGACATAGCCGAAACCCTAGTCAATCCGCTACGCCAGTGTCGCGGCGACGTAGCTCAACTCGCCGAAGGTGGCCGCCATCTCGTCCTCGGGGAATTCGAACCCGTTCCGGGCGTACAACTCCCGGGCCGGGTGCGCGGTCACCCGCCAGCCGTGCTCGGTCAGGTAGTCGGCGACGACGTTGCGTTCCCCGCGGTAGAACAGGTCGGCCGCGTTGACGTTGAAGCCGAAGCGCTGCCATCGTTCGCTGATGCGCTGCAACCGCTCGTCGGAGAACGCATTGGGGTCCGGCACATGCTCGGTGGCCAGCCGACTGCCCGGCGCGCTGAGCCCGGTGATGTTGTCGAACAGCCGGTCCTGGGCCTCGGGCGGCAGGTAGGGCAGCAGCCCTTCCGCGCTCCACGCGGTCGGCTGTGTCACGTCGAACCCGCCTTCGCGCAACGCGGCCGGCCAGTCGTCGCGCAGATCGATGGCAATCGCGCGGCGCTCGGCAGTGGGGGTGGCGCCGAGCCCGGCCAGCGTGTCGGTCTTGAACGCGATGACCTGCGGCTGATCGATCTCGTAGACGACGGTGCCCGCCGGCCACGGCAGCCGGTAGGCGCGGGTGTCCAGGCCGGAGGCCAGGATCACCGCCTGCCGCACACCGTCTTTGGCGGCGCCGGTGAAGAAGTCGTCGAAAAACCGGGTACGAACCGTGATCTGCGCGGCCCGGGCCTTGCGGTTGAACAGCGGGTCGTCCTCGAAATCGACCTGCCCGTCCACGATGCGGATGAAGGGCTCCAGGCCAACGGCGCGGACCAGCGGCTCGGCCAGCGGGTCGTCGAGGAGCGCGTCGGGCCCCTGCGAGGCCACCGCGCGGGACGCCGCCACCATGGTGGCCGTCGCTCCCACGCTGTGCCCGGGTCCCCAGCTGTCGCCTTCCGTGCGTCCCGATTCCACAGTCATGCAATGGCTCCTATTTTTTCTTGTCCAAAGTGCCGCTGACGTAGAGCATTTCACCCATGCGCATGTCATCATCCCCGAGCGGGGGAAGCCCGTTGGCCGAGAACAACTCCCGGATGGTGACGCCGTTCAGCGCCCAGCCCCGGTCGCGCAGGTAGGGGGCCGCCTCGTTGCGGTCCCCGAAGTAGACCAGCCCCGCCATGTCGAGGTCGAAGCCGTGCGCACGCCAGCGTTCGGAGATTTGCTGCATGCGTTCCTTCATCTTGTCCTCGTCACCGGGCTCGGGGTTGGGCGCGCTTTCCACGGCCAACCGACTGCCCGGCGCGCTGAGTTCGGTGATGGTGTCCAGCAGGCGGTCCTGCGCTTCCGGGGGCAGATAGCCGAGCAGGCCCTCGGCGCTCCAGGCGGCCGGCTGGGCCGGGTCGAAGCCGGCTGCCCGCAACGCGGCGGGCCAGTCGTCACGCAGGTCGACGGCCACCACGCGCCGGTCGGCGGTCGGCGTGGCGCCCAACTCGGCCAGGGTGCGCGACTTGAAGTCGATGACCTGCGGCTGGTCGACCTCGTACACGACCGTCCCGGCGGGCCACGCCAGCCGGTAGGCGCGGGCGTCCAGCCCCGAGGCCAGGATCACCGCCTGCGTGATTCCCGCGCGCGTCGCGTTGAGGAAGAACTCGTCGAAGAACCTGGTGCGGACCGCCATGTTGTCGGCCATCCGGGACATCGCGCCGGTGGACCCGGTCGCGCCGTCGTGCGCGTCGTTGAGCTCGTCGGGGTTCACCTCGCCGGTCGCCAGCCGGGTGAGCAGGTCCACGCCGACAGCCCGCACCAGCGGCTCGGCGAACGGGTCGTTGATCAGCGGACGCTCGGCGCGGGTGGCGACGGCGCGGGCGGCGGCGACCATCGTCGCGGTCACCCCGACGCTGGATGCCAGGTCCCAGGTGTCGCCCTCATACCTGGTGGAAGTCATGTTCGCCCCTCTTCAGGAGTAGCAAGGCTAATATTTAGCCAATTTAACAAGCTTCTCCCACTGTACGCCTGCACCGGTTGGCGGCAAGCTGGGCTGATGGCGCGCTGAACGCGACCCGCGTCAGGCGGGCCGGGTGGCGCGATAGTAGGTGAGTCGTCCGACGACGCGCTGCCGGTGCGTGGCGACCTGGGTGCAATCGAATCCCGCCGCCGTCAGCAGTCGCGGGATGGCGTCGCCGAGGTTGCCGGCCGCGTGGTGGCTGCGCAGGATGAGTCGTGCGCCCAGGCCATCGGCGGCGGTCAGGTCACCGCCGATGTCAACCAGGTGCAGCCGGCCGCCGGGGCGAAGGACGCGGAAGACCTCGGCTGCCGCGGCGGTTTTCGCGTCGTCGTCGAGATGGTGCAGCATCATCGATGACAGCACCCGGTCGAATTCGCCGTCGGCGTAGGGGAGCCGTTGCGCGTAGCCCTGCTCGAAGCGAATGCCGCTCAGCTTTACCGACTTTCGCCGCGCGCGGCGCAGAGCGCGCGGGTCGGGATCGCATCCGATCGCCTCCACGCGGGGATGGGCGCGTTTGGCACGGATGATCAGGTTTCCTGTACCGCAGCCGATTTCAAGGATCCGACGGCAATCGGCGAGCTCGGCCTGCGCGATGAGGGTGTCGTAGGCCGTTCGCATGCCCATCAGGCGTGACATCAGGTCGTAGGCCGGCAGCAGCGCGTCGTGGCCGGCGGCGGGCAGGTAGTCATGTGGATGATGTTTCGTCACATCACCCATGGTGAACCGCTGGCAAGCTCAGGAATTGGCTGATCATCGGTCAAAGTGGGACTATTTTTGGCGGCATGACGCGACCGACTCAAATGGTCCGGCGCAGGGCGGGCGTGCCGATCTATGCGTACCGCACGGATCCGGATACGCCCCCGGTGTCGGTGGTGCGGTCGGCTCCCGAGGATTTCGTCGAGCGCGGTCGCCACATCCACGACTTTCCGGCGCTCTGGTACCTGCCCTCGGCCTCGCTCGTCTACGTGGCGGCTGCGGGTCAGGTGCTCGACCCGGGGCGGCTGGAGGGCCGCGACGACGGTGTCGCGGTGTTCTTCGACCCCGCGGCGCTGGGCGAGGACGGGCGATCGCCCTGGCCGGCGTGGGGAGGGCACCCGCTGCTGTTCCCCTTCCTGCACGGGCGCGCGGGCGGGATCCTGCGGCTGGAGGTGCCCGCTGCGCGACGGCCGGCATGGGACGCGGCGATCAGGTCGATCGAAGCCGAGCTGCTCGCGCGGCAGGACGGTTATCGGCAGGCGGCCCTGGCGCATCTGACGCTGCTGCTGATCGATCTCGCGCGGCTGGCGGGACCGGCGGTGGCCGAGCTGCAGCGCGCCGGCGAACCTGTGCTGGCCGCGGTGTTCGATGCGATCGACCGGCGCCACACCGGGCCGTTGTCGCTACGCGATGTCGCCGACGAGCTCGGCGTCACACCCGGACACCTGACCACCGTCGTGCGGCGCCGCACCGGACGCACCGTGGGCGAGTGGATCACCGAGCGCCGGATGGCCGCGGCCCGCGGGTTGCTGGCCGACACCGACCTGCCCATCCGGGAGGTCGCCAGGCGGGTCGGGATGCTCGATCCCGGCTATTTCAGCCGGCTGTTCAGCCGGGCGCACGGCGCCTCGCCGCGCCAGTGGCGGGGCGCCACCTAGGGGACAGGTTGTCCACGCCGCGGATCGCGATATCGACGGCGTGTTCGACCGCGGCGCGCAGTTCTTCGGCCGTGCCGCTACCTTGCAGGCACATGAGCGCCGCGGCAATCGCCGCCCCCATGACCGAACCGATGACGGCGGCAGCGGCCACCGGGTCGAGCACGTCGGAATAGGCGCCGTGTAGTGCCCGTGCCAATTGAGCCTCGGCCAGGAAGTAGCGGTGCAGGGTGGCCGCTTGGACGGCTGGCACCGACAGGATCATCGGCAACCGGGCCGCGGCCAGACCGCCCTCGACTTCCTCGGTGAGGGCGTCGGCCAGCATGTGCTGCATCGCCGCCACGAGCACATCGGCCATCCGATCATCGGATCCGCGCTGCTCGATGAGCGCCACCGCGGTTTCGATCCGGCGCGCTAGGTGGGGAAAAAGGACTTCGTCCTTGCTCGCGAAGTAGTTGAAGAATGTCTTCGTGGAAACACCTGCAGTTGAGGCGATTTCGGCGACTGTGGTCTGCTCGTAACCCTTCTCCCCGAACAGCCGCATGGCCGCGCCGATCAGCTCCTGCCTGGTCTGCCGCCGCTTGCGTTCGCGCAGGCTCATCTCGCTTGCCGTCGCGGCTCCTTCCATAAATCTATATCAAGAGTAATATTATAGCGAATGTAGCAAAATCAACGCTAACTCGCCGGAGAGGACCCGGTCATGCGGTTCAAGAACTTCGAGGACGCCGTGGCGGTCGTTACCGGTGGCGGGATGGGTCTGGGCGAAGCGCTCTGCGAGGAGCTCGGGCGTCGAGGCGCGACGGTCGTGGTCGCCGATATCGACGGCGAGGCGGCACGTCGGGTAGCGGAGCGCCTGGCGCATGCCGGCACACCGGCTGCTGCCGTGCCGGTCGACGTGGCCAACCAAATCGAGGTGGTGAAGCTGATCGAGAACACCGTCTCCGAATACGGACGCATCGACTACATGATCAACAATGCCGGCGTCGCGATCGGCGGCGATTCGCGCGACCTATCGATGCAGCAATGGCGCCGCGTGCTCGATGTCGACTTGCTGGGCGTGGTGCATGGGACGGTGCACGCCTACCAGGCGATGGCGCGCCAGGGCCACGGGCACATCATCAACGTCTCCTCGCTGAGCGGGCTGATTCCCCAGCCGGGCAACGCTGCATACTGCACCAGCAAGCATGGGATCGTCGGCCTTTCGCTTTCCCTGCGGGCCGAGGGAGTGGACCTCGGCGTGAAGGTGAGTGCAGCATGTCCGGGCGACATGAAGACGAAAATCTACGACAACATGGTCGTGGTCAACATGCCGCGCGAGCAGGTGGCGACGTTGAGTCGGCGCACCCATTATCTGATGCCCCAGATGAGCGCCGAGGCTGCGGCCCGCGCCATCCTGCGTGGCGCGGACCGGAATCGACCGCTGATCGTTTTTCCCGCTGTGGTGCGGGTGATCTGGCACCTGTACCGCCGGTTTCCGGGCCTGTTCTATCGGGTCAACGTCCACCGGATGAGGCTGTTCCGCCAGCTTCGAGCCGATCAATCCGAAACGCTATAGCTGTCAGAGGGATTCGAAGTCCAGCCAGTCGTCGACGTCGAACCGGTCTTCCTCGGCGCGGATCGTCGCACCGCCGCAGCCGGGGTAGTGCGCGGGGAGGACGGCCGCCTTCGCCCGGACCGCCTCGGTGAAGATCCGGCGGCGGGTCGCCGCGGCGGCCGCCGCGTCGACGTCGAAGGCGCAGGCGTCGGCGGGGCGGCGGAGTTGCAGCGGGCTGTGGGTCAGGTCGCCCACGAAGACCGCCGGCTCGCCCGCATCCAGCCACAGCACCGAGGAGCCGGGGGTGTGCCCGGGGGCGGGCCGCAGCCGCAGCGACCGGCTGACCTGGTGGTCATCCGACCATTGGACGAGCTGGCCCGCCGCGTCGATGGGCGCCACGCTGTCGGCGAACACCAGCCCGTCGCCTCGCTGCTGCGCCGCTTCCTCGTCGGTGCGCGGCGTCCGCCGCGCCGCGGGGCCGTCGGGCGCGAAGAAGTGAAAGTCACTGGCGGGCAACAGGTATCGGGCGTTGGGAAACGTCGGCACCCACGTGCCGCTCTCGAGCATGGTGTTCCACCCGACGTGGTCGGAGTGGATGTGGGTGTTCACCACCACGTCCACGGCGGCGCGGTCGACGCCCGCCGACCCGAGCGCGGCCAGGAACCCGGTGTTGAGGTGGTCCAGGGGCGGCATGTGGGGACGCGGGCGGTCATTGCCGACACCGGTGTCCACCACGACGGTCAGCCCGTCGACCTCGATCACCCAGCTTTGGATCGCGATGTGCCACTGATCGGTCGAGGGGTCGAAGAAGTCCGGCACCAACAGGTCGGCGTTGTCGCGCCAACCTGATGGCGGGGTGTGCGGAAAAAATTGTGCTCCGAGGTCGAATTGGAGTTCGACTACCCGCGTCACGCGCGCGTCACCGAACCGGACGGGGCGCATCAGGCGTTCGCCCGCAGGTAGCCGTAGACGCCGGCGAAGTTGCGGTTCACGTCCTCGGGGATGGGCACCGCGCAGCCGAGCGCCCTTGCGCCCCAGACGATCTGGGCGGTGCGCTCCACCAGTGCGGTGATGTGCAGCACCTTGTCCGGCCGCGGGCCCACGGCCACCAGGCCGTGGTTGGCGATCAACGCGGCGCCCCGGCCGTCGAGCGCCTTGACCGCGTTGGCGCCGACGTCGGGCGTTCCCGAGGCGGCGTACTCGGTGCACCGGACGTCGCCGCCGCAGTAGACGGCGAACTCGTCGATGCAGGCCGGGATCGGTTGGTGCGCAACCGCGAACATGGTCGCCCACACCGGATGGCTGTGGATGACGCTGCCGACGTCGTCGAATGCGCGGTAGCAGGCCAGGTGCAGCTGCATCTCCGACGACGGCGAGCGGCCGTCCGCCGCGTGCAGCACGGCGCCGTCCGGATCGACCAGAACGAGGTCGCCGAGCTGCATGTCGCGGTAGTCGACCGACGACGGCGTGATGACGATGTTCCCGTCGGAGCGCCGCGCGGAGATGTTGCCGGCGGTTCCCTCGACGAGGCCGCGGCGCAGCATGTCCTTGGCCGCGTCCAGCACCGCGGTCTCGGGGTGGGGGACCGATTTCATGAGGCCAGCACCTCCGGGTTGACGATGTGGGCGGGCCGGTCACCGGCCAGCAGCGCTTCGAGGTCGTCGGCCACCATTTGCGCCTGCCGCGCCTCGGTGTTCCACGTGGCGCCGCCGATGTGGGGCGTCAGCACGACGTTGGGCATCCCGACCAGCGGGTGGTCGGTGGGCAGCCATTCGCCGACGAAGTGGTCCAGTCCGGCGGCGGCCACCTTGCCCCCGCGCAGCGCCTCGACGAGCGCCTCGGTGTCGTGCAGCTGGGCGCGGGCGGTGTTGAGGAAGACCGCGCCGTCGCGCATGGCGGCGAACTGCGGCGCCCCGATCATGCCGACGGTGTCGTCGGTGACGGGCGCGTGCAGGGAGACGACATCCGCCTCACCCAGCAGCTCGTCGAGGCCGTGCCGCGCGTCGTCGTTGTACGGATCGTGGGCGATGACGCGCATGCCCAGCCCGGCCAGCCGCCACGCGGTGGCCCGGCCGACGGCACCCAGGCCCACCAACCCGGCGGTGCGCCCGGCGATCTCCCAGCTGCGGAACCGCTGATAGGGGATGGTGCCGTCGCGAAAGACTTTGCCGCTGCGGACATCCGTGTCCGCGGGCAGCAGCCCGCGGGTGGCGGCGAGCAGCAGGGCCACCGTCATCTCGGCGACCGCGTCAGCGTTGCGGCCCGGCGTGTTCAGCACCGGGACACCGGCCGCGGTGGCCGCGGCGACGTCGACGTTGTTGGGGTCCCCGCGGGTGGATGCGATCACCCGCAGCCCCCGCTCGAACACCGGCCCGGCCACCGAGTCGCTTTCCACCACAACGACATCGGCGCCTTCCGCGGCGATGCGGTCGGCCAGTTGCTCGGCGCTGTAGATCCGCAGCGGGCTCTGCTCGATCCAGGGGTCGTAGACCACGTCGGCCAGCTCGCGGAGCTTGGCGAAACCCGGCCCCCGCAGGGGGGCGGTCACCAGGGCGCGCGGTCTTGACGTCACGAACCCCAATGCTGGCGTACGGTGACGCCCGTGTCACGCGAAGACGTCACAATTGGCATCGACGTCGGCAGCACCGCGGTCAAGGCGGTCGCCGCGGACGCGGACGGCCGGGTGACGGCGCGGGTGCGGATCCCGCATCAGCTGCGGGTGCCGGCGCCGAACCGGCTCGAGCACGACGCCGACGAGGCGTGGCGGCGGGGACCGGTGGCGGCCCTGGAAAGGCTGGGCGGGCCGGACGTGCGCGCGGTGGCCGTGTCGGCGATGGTGCCGTCGCTGACGGCCGTCGACGCGGCGGGGGTGCCGGTCACGCCGGGGCTGCTGTACGGCGACGAGCGCGGCCGAACGCCGGATCAGCAGGCGCAGCCGCTGCCGGCCCTGGGCGAGGCCGCCGAATTCCTGCGCTGGACCGCGGCGCGGGCCCCTGACGCGGCCGGTTACTGGCCGGCGCCGGCGGTGGCCAACCACGCGCTGGGCGGCGAGCCGGTGATCGACTTCGCCACCGCCGCGACCGCGTATCCGCTGTTCGACGGCACGGGCTGGAGTCCCGAGGCGTGCGCCGAACGCGGCGCGCGGCCCGACCAGATGCCGCGGGTCGAGAGCATGGGGGCCGCCGCGGGGCAGGTGCGCGGCCGCGGCGCCGCGCTGGCGGTCGGCGCGATCGATGCCCTGTGCGAGCAGATCGTGGCCGGCGCGGACCGCGAGGGCGACGTGCTGGTGCTGTGCGGCACCACGTTGATCGTGTGGACCACCCTCGGAGAGGCCCGGCAGGTGCCCGGCCTGTGGACGATCCCCCACACCGCCGCGGGCAAGAGCCAGATCGGCGGGGCCAGCAACGCCGGCGGGCTGTTCCTCGGCTGGGTGGACCGCGTGGTTGCGGCCGGCGACCCTGCCGCCGCCCGGCCCGGGCGGGTGCCGGTGTGGTCGCCCTACATCCGCGGGGAGCGCACCCCGTTCCACGACCCCGATCGCCGGGCGACGCTGGACGCCGTGGACCTCACCCACGACGCCGCCGCGCTGCGCCGGGCCGCGTACGAGGCGTCGGGCTTCGTGGTGCGCCAGCTCATCGAACTGAGCGGGGCGCCGGTGGCCCGCATCGTCGCCACGGGCGGCGGCACCCGGGTCGGGCCGTGGATGCAGGCGATCGCCGACGCCACCGGGCGGCCGGTCGAGGTGTCCGGGGTGCCCGAGGGCGCGGCGCTGGGTGCTGCCTTCCTCGCGCGCATGGCGGTCGGCCTGGAGACCGCGATCGCCGACGCGGCCCGATGGGCGCGCACCGAACGCGTCGTCGAACCCGACCCCGGTTGGGCGGCCGCGATCGAGGGCCGCTACCAGCGATTCCTGGAGCTGGGAAACCGCAGATGTAGCGCGCTACCTCCCCCGGCGTTCTAGGCTGGTGCAATGACCGACCACGACCGCAAAGCCGCCCGCCGCGAAATCGCCGACGCCCTGTTGAAAGCCCTTGAGCGGCGGCACGAAATCGCCGATGTCGTGGTGGAATCGGAGAACAAGGCGGCCGCGGTCGAGGCGATCGTCCGCCTGCTCGACACCTCTCATGTCGCCGCCGAAGCGGTGATGGGTATGTCCTTCGATCAGCTCACCATCGACTCGCGCCGCAAGATCCTGGCCGAACTCGAGGACCTGAACAAACAACTCAGCTTCACCCTCGGCGAGCGCCCGGCCAGCTCGGGGGAGACCCTCGAGCTGCGGCCGTTCTCCGCCGAGAAGGACCGCGACATCTTCGCCGCCCGCACCGAGGACATGGGCGCCGCCGGCGACGGCTCCGGCGGACCGGCCGGCAACCTCGACGACGAGATCAGCGCGGCGCTCGGACGCCTCGACGACGAGGAGGCCGCCTGGTTCGTCGCGGTCGACTCGGGCGAAAAGGTGGGGATGGTGTTCGGCGAGCTGCTGGGCGGCGAGGTCAACGTGCGGATCTGGATCCACCCCGGGCACCGCAAGAAGGGTTACGGCACCGCCGCGCTGCGCAAGTCGCGCACCGAGATGGCCTGGTGCTTCCCCGCCGTGCCGATGGTGGTGCGGGCTCCGGCCGCCAAGCCCGCCGAAGCCACGGCAAAGCCGTAGCCGCTCCGGGGTTCAGCTCAGCGTCGCGGTGACCGCGACGATGTTGCGCAGCTGCGACGTCTCGTCGTCCGGGAAGACGAGGCCGTAATCGGCGAAGTACTCCCGCCGCTCCCGGGTGCTGACCTGCCAGCCCCGGCCCGTCAGGTAGTCCACGACATTGCTGCGCTCGCCGTCGAAGAACAGCCCCGACAGGTCGATGTCGCAGCCCAGGTTGGCCCACCGCTCGTTGAACTGCTGCGCGCGTTCGGTCATCGTCCGCCCGGAGTCGCCGTGGAACTCCGTGGCCAACATGCTTCCGGGCGCGCTGAGCTCGGTGATGTTGTCGAACAGCTGGTCCTGGGCCTCCGGCGGCAGGTACATCAGCAGGCCCTCGGCGCTCCACGACGTCGGCTGCGCCGCGTCGAACCCGCTGTGCCGCAACGCGTCCGGCCAATCGTCGCGCAGGTCGACGCTGACGGTGCGCCGGTCGGCGGTGGGGGTGGCACCCAGCTGCGCCATGGCGGCGGTCTTGAACTCGACGACCTTGGGCTGATCGACCTCGTAGACCACGCTGCCGGGCGGCCAGCCCAGCCGGTATGCGCGGGCGTCCAGGCCGGCGGCCAGGATCACCGACTGCCGGATGCCGTCGCGGGCGGCGTTGAGAAAGAAGTCGTCGAAGAAGCGGGTGCGCACGGCGATCGAATCCGTTTCCAGCTGCAGGTCCCGTTCGCCGTCGCGGGCATCGGCGGGAGCCACGTCGCCGTCCACCAGGCGGCGGAAGAACTCCAGGCCGACGGCCCGCACCAGCGGCGCCGCGAACGGGTCGTCGATGATCGGGTCGGTGCCCTCGCTGGCCAGCGCCCGGGCCGCGGCGACCATCGTGGCCGTGGCGCCGACACTGGAGGCCAGGTCCCAAGTGTCTTGGTCAGTGCGTGTCATGGTGCTCCCATTTACTTAGCAAATGCAACGACTCAAGAGCACTTTACGCCCCACCGCTGACGGCTTCCTGTGCATTTATCGGTCGTCCGATGACGGGCCTGGACGGACTCACCGAGCCCAGCTGTTAGTCTCGTACACGGTTTGACGCGCGACGCCGTACGTCCTGGCCTGCGGGGTGTTGGGCGCGTATTGCAGGAGACCCCCGGCTCGCAGGAGGAAGAGTGCTTTCGGCTTTCATCTCATCGCTGCGGACAGTCGACCTGAGACGGAAGATCCTCTTCACGCTGGGCATCGTCGTCCTCTATCGGCTGGGCGCCGCCCTGCCGTCCCCCGGCGTCAATTTCCCCAACGTCCAGCAGTGCATCAAAGAGGCCAGCGGCGGCGCGGCCGGGCAGATCTATTCGCTGATCAACCTGTTCTCCGGCGGCGCGCTGCTGAAACTGACGGTGTTCGCGGTCGGGGTGATGCCCTACATCACCGCGAGCATCATCGTGCAGCTGCTCACGGTGGTCATCCCGCGGTTCGAGGAACTGCGCAAGGAAGGCCAGTCCGGCCAGGCCAAGATGACGCAGTACACCCGCTATCTGGCCATCGCGCTGGCGATCCTGCAGGCGACCAGCATCGTGGCGCTGGCGGCCAACGGCGGGCTACTGCAGGGCTGCTCGCTGGACATCATCGCCGACCAGAGCATCTTCACGCTGGTCGTCATCGTGATGGTGATGACGGCCGGTGCTGCGCTGGTGATGTGGATGGGCGAGCTGATCACCGAGCGCGGCATCGGCAACGGGATGTCGCTGCTGATCTTCGTCGGCATCGCAGCGCGCATCCCGTCCGAGGGCAAGACCATCCTGGACAGCCGTGGCGGGGCCATCTTCGCAGCCGTCTGCGTCGCCGCCCTGGCCATCATCGTCGGCGTGGTGTTCGTCGAGCAGGGGCAGCGCCGCATCCCGGTGCAATACGCCAAGCGCATGGTGGGCCGGCGCATGTACGGCGGAACGTCGACCTATCTGCCGCTCAAGGTCAACCAGGCCGGCGTCATCCCGGTCATCTTCGCGTCGTCGCTCATCTACATTCCGCACCTGATCACGCAGCTGATTCGCAGCGGCAGCGGCGGGGTGGGCAACAGCTGGTGGGACAAGTTCGTCGGCAGTTACCTGTCCGACCCCAGCGACCCGATTTACATCAGCATCTACTTCGGACTGATCATTTTCTTCACGTACTTCTACGTGTCGATCACGTTCAACCCCGACGAACGTGCCGACGAAATGAAGAAGTTCGGCGGGTTCATCCCCGGCATCCGGCCGGGCAAGCCCACCGCCGACTATCTGCGTTACGTGCTCAGCCGGATTACCCTGCCGGGCTCGATCTACCTCGGCGCGATCTCGGTGCTGCCGAACTTGTTCCTGCAGATCGGCAATGGCGGAGCGGTTCAGAATTTGCCGTTCGGCGGTACTGCGGTTTTGATCATGATTGGGGTTGGCTTGGATACGGTCAAACAGATCGAGAGCCAGCTCATGCAGCGCAACTATGAAGGGTTTCTCAAGTGAGGGTCGTTTTGCTGGGACCGCCCGGGGCGGGCAAGGGGACACAGGCCCAGAAGCTCTCCGAGAAGCTCGGGATCCCGCACATCTCCACCGGTGAACTGTTCCGCAGCAATATCGGGAACGGGACCAAACTCGGCCTGGAGGCCAAGCGCTATCTGGACGCCGGTGACCTGGTGCCCTCGGACCTGACCAACCAGCTCGTCGACGACCGACTGAACGATGCCGACGCGGCCAACGGCTTCATCCTGGACGGCTTTCCGCGGTCCACCGAACAGGCCAAGGCGCTGCACGCGATGCTCGAACGCCGGGGCACCGACATCGACGCCGTGCTGGAGTTCCGCGTCTCGCAGGAGGAGCTGTTGCAGCGGCTCAAGTCGCGGGGCCGCGCCGACGACACCGACGACGTCATCCTGAACCGGATGAAGGTCTACCGCGACGAGACCGCGCCCCTGCTGGAGTACTACCGCGACGAACTCAAGACGGTCGACGCCCTGGGCACGATGGACGAAGTGTTCGCCCGTGCCCTGCAAGCGCTGGGCAAGTAACCGTGAACCCGCTGGCGCGGCTGCGGAGTCGCAAAGTCGTGCCGCAGCGCACCGCCGGTGAACTCGACGCGATGGCGGCGGCGGGGGCGGTGGTCGCGGCCGCCCTGCAGGCGGTTCGGGCGGCCGCGGTTGCCGGAGTGTCCACCCTGGGACTCGACCACATCGCCGAGTCGGTGATCCGGGAGGCCGGCGCGGTGCCGTCGTTCCTCGGCTACCACGGCTACCCGGCGTCGATCTGCGCGTCGGTCAACGAGCGGGTGGTGCACGGGATCCCGTCGGCCGCGGAGATCCTGGCGCCCGGCGACCTGGTCTCCATCGACTGCGGAGCGGTGTTGGACGGCTGGCACGGCGACGCCGCGATCACGTTCGGCGTCGGCGCCCTCGACGCCGCCGACCAGGCGCTTTGCGACGCGACCCGGGAATCGCTGGAAGCCGGTATCGCGGCGATGGTTCCCGGCAACCGGCTGACCGACGTCTCGCACGCCATCGAAACGGGCACGCGAGCGGCGCGGGAGCGGCACGGCCAGGTGTTCGGGATCGTGGAGGGCTACGGGGGGCACGGCATCGGCCGGCAGATGCACATGGATCCGTTCCTGCCCAACGAGGGCTCGCCCGGCCGAGGCCCGCTGCTGGCCCCGGGGTCGGTGCTGGCCATCGAACCGATGCTGACCCTCGGGACGGGCAAGACCGTGGTGCTCGACGACGAGTGGACCGTCACCACCTCGGACGGGTCCCGTGCGGCACACTGGGAACACACCGTCGCGGTCACCGACGCCGGGCCGCGCATCCTGACGCTGCCTTAGCTGAACCAGCCGCGATCGCAAGCGCGGCGCAGCCGGGCGCCGCGGGTCGCGGCGATTGAACCGGCCGCGATCGCAAGCGCGGCGCAGCCGGGCGCCGCGGGTCGCGGCGATTGAACCGAGCCGCGATTCGACTCGTTCCAGTAGTCGGAGGTGATCGAGTGGCCCGTGTGGCAGGTGGTTGGAGGGCATCCGGGGCTGCCGAAGCCGCCCTGATGAAGGCGCTGTATGACGAGCACGCGGCGGTCCTGTGGCGTTACGCGCTCCGGTTGACGGGGGACGCGAGCCAGTCCGAGGACGTCGTGCAGGAAACGTTGCTGCGGGCCTGGCAGCATCCGGAGGTCGTCGGGGACACCGAGCGCTCGGCGCGGGCCTGGCTGTTCACCGTCGCCCGCAACATGATCATCGACGACCGGCGCAGCGCGCGGTTCCGCAACGTCGTCGGCTCGACCGACGAGGCGGGTGCGCCCGAACGGTCCACCCCGGATGAGGTGAACGCGGCGCTGGACAAGCTGTTGATCGCCGACGCGATGGCGCAACTGTCCACCGAGCACCGCGCCGTGATCGACCGGTCCTACTACCGCGGCTGGACCACCGCGCAGATTGCCGCCGACCTCGGGATCGCCGAGGGAACCGTGAAGTCGCGACTACACTACGCCGTGCGGGCGTTGCGGCTCACTCTGCAGGAACTTGGGGTCACCCGCTGAGGGCTCCGAATGCTTAAAGGGTGATGAGGGAATGGATGACATGAAGACGCCGCTACGGGGAATCGGCTCACCGGACGATCCCTATGTGATGTGGGATGCCGCATACGTTTTGGGCTCGCTGTCGGCGAGCGACCGACGCGAATTCGAGGCGCACCTGGCGCACTGCCCGGCCTGCCGGGGGGCCGTCGCCGACCTGAGTGGTGTGCCGGCCCTGCTCTCGCAGCTCGGCGGGGACGAGGTGGCCGCGATCCACCAGGCCGGCCCCGCGCCGGCGACGCCGGAGCTGTCGCCGCAGCTGTTGCCGTCGTTGCTGGGCAAGGTGACCTGGCGCCGCCGCCGCACGCGGATCGTGACCTGGGTGGCCTCGTCGGCCGCGGCCGTGGTCCTGGCCGTCGGCGTGTTCGTCGGCGTGCAGGGCCACTCGTCGTCGCCGGCACCGCAGGTGGCCGCGGCCTCGGCGCCGATGGCGCAGGTGGGTACCACCCTGCTGGCCTCGACGGTGCAGTTGTCCAGCGAGCACTGGGGAACATCCATCAACCTGCGCTGCGTGTGCCTGGCGCCGCTCAACGCCCACCACGACACGCTGGCCATGGTGGTGGTGGATCGGGACGGCACCCAGACCCGGCTGGCGACCTGGGTGGCCGAACCCGGCCGCACCGCGACGCCCGCGGGCAGCATCTCGACGCCGGTCGACCAGATCGCCGCCGTGCAGGTGGTGGCCGCCGACAGCGGCCAGGTTCTGTTGCAGCGCTCGCTCTAAGGCATTGAAGTGTCTGGCGAGGGGCGCCCCCTTCGGGTCCTGGTCGTGGGCGCCGGAGTGGGCGGTATCTCCGTAGCCAGGGGATTGTTGCGAGACGGCCATGACGTCACCGTCTTCGAGCGGCGACCGAATGTGCGGGCGGCCGGCGGTGCGGTGACCATCTGGTCCAACGGCGAAATGGTGCTTCGGCAACTGGGCGTGGAGACGGACGGGGCCGGCCAGCTGCTGCGCACGGTGCGAGCCGTGACGTCCACCGGTCGCCCGCTCGCCACGCTGGACGTGTCCGCGATCGCAGATCGGCTCGGCGCGCCCGTCCGGATGGTGCCGCGCCGGATCTTGCTGGAACGGTTGCTGGACGGCTTCCCGGCCGGTCGCATCCGATGTGGCTCCCGCGCGCTCGCGCTGGCCGCCACCCACGGCGCCGTGCGGGTCCAGTTCGGCGACGGGAGCTCGGCCGTCGGAGACGTGTTGATCGGCGCTGACGGCCTGCACTCGATGGTCCGCAACAGCGTCGGCGGGCGCGACGCGAAGCCCACCGGCTGGTGCAGTTGGCAGGGGTTGATCACACTCCCGGAGATCCCGGACAAGGAAACCGCCCTCATGGTCATCGGCGAGCGGGGCAACCTCGGCCTGTGGCCGGCCGGGGGCTCCGAGGTGCAGTGGTGGTTCGACCTGCCGTGGTCCTCCGACTTCGTGCGGCCGCAACGCCCGATCCAGACGATCCGGTCCCATTTCACCGGGTGGTCCGAAACCGTCGATCGGGTGTTGGCGGCCTTGACCGACGACGACCTGGCGCAGTCGCCATACCCGCATTTCCGGCATCCGGTTCCCCCCGGGGGCCAGGGTCCGGTGACCCTACTCGGGGATGCGGCCCATACGATGCCCCCCACCCTGGCGCAGGGCACCAACCAGGCTCTGCTCGACGCGATGGTGCTGTGCAAGGCGCTGTCGGATGTGCACAGCACCGGCGACATTGCCAGTGCGTTGCGCTGGTATGAGAAGACCCGCCGCCGCAAGGTGATGGCCGTGTCCCGGGTGGCGTCGCTGCCGGTCTCGCACGGTCAGGTCGTCCTGCGACCCGCGGCGCTGGTTCCCGACCGGCTGCAGGCCCGCGTGTTGACGATGTTTCTGCGTTTGACGAGTCACCGCCGGATGTCCGGGGAGATCAGCCGAGAGGTGGGGGTAACGACGACCGGTCGATCCAGTCCATGAACGATTCGGACCAATTCGTCACGGTGCGAAGCGATTTCGACGCGCCGTCGCGGTGGCTCTGGCTGTTGAAGTGGTGTGTGCTGGCGGTTCCGCACTACCCCTTATTGATCGGGCTCTATCTGATCTATCCATTGTCGACCGTGGTCGCCGGCGTCGTCATTTTGTGCACCGGGCGATATCCGCGGCCCCTCTTCGACTTCAATGTCGGCGTGCTGCGCTGGTCGTGGCGGTTGATGAATTTCAGGTTCCCGATGAACAGCACGGACAGGTATCCGCCGTTCACGCTCGCGTCGCGGCCCGACTACCCGGGTGATCTGCAGGTCGATTATCCGGAGCGGCTGAGGAACTGGGCCGTGCTGGTGAAGTGGCTGTTGGCCATCCCCCAGGTGCTGCTCTGCTGGTCGATGGAGCCGCTGCTGCAGGTGCTGTGCGTGATCGCCGCGGTGTCGTTGTTGTGTACGGGGAGCATCCCGGTCGGCATGTTCGATCTTCTGCTGGGCATCGTTCGGTGGCGTTATCGAGTGGCCGTGTACGTGTCCCTGATGCGGGACGAATACCCGCCCTTCCGAATGGATCTGGGTGCCCGTGACGCGCCGTAATCCGTTGTTCCCCTATGTGTACAGATTCGGGCAGCCGGTCTTCGACCGACTCTTCTATCACCGCTATCGCCGTGAGGCGCTCAGCAACGCGACCGGCCGGCTGCTGATGCTCGGTCTGGGGCCGGGCACCGACTTGCGGTTCCTGCCCGCCGCGGTGACGACGGTCGCCGCCGTGGAGCCGGAGGCGCCGTTCCGGCAGATGGCGTCCCGGCTTGCCCGTCGGCACGGCATCACCGTCGACATCGTCGAGGGAACTGGTGAATCGATTCCCTTCCCGGACAATACTTTCGACTCGGTGCACATCGGGCTGGTGTTGTGCTCGGTCGACGACGTGGCCGCCACGCTCGGCGAGATCCGGCGCGTGCTCGTGCCCGGCGGCAGGCTGGTGGTCCTCGAGCATGTGCGCGGGGACCGCGCGACCGGCCGGTTGCAGGACATGGTCGCCAAGCCGTGGTCGTGGCTGGCCGCGGGCTGCGAGCCGAACCGCCGAACCTTGGATTCCATCGCCGCGGCCGGGTTCGACATCACGGCGCTGCGCACCATTCCGCGCACGCCGGTGCCCTTCCCGTGCAAACCCCATCTGCAAGGGTTCGCCGTCCTCACTCCACGCTGACGGCCTCGATGATGTTCAGGCGCGCCGCCCGCCGCGCGGGTGGCAGCGAGCCGAGCAGGCAGATCGCCAGCGCCCCAGCGGTGAACGCCAGAGGGATCGGGCTCAGGCGGAAGCCGACCTGGAAATTCATGATGTCCCCGCTGATGAGGCTGAACAGCCACTGGTCGATCAGCCCGAACAGCAGCCCCAAAAGACCGCCGACAAAACCGATTCCGGCAGCCTCGGCCAGGACCGTCCGCAGGGTGAACCGCCGGCTGGACCCCATGGCCCGCAGCACACCGAATTCGCGGCGGCGTTCGGTCACCGACAGCGTCAGCGTGTTGAGCAGCGCGACGGCGGCCACGGCCACGACGATGATCCACACGGCGTGGGCGATGAACATGCTCTGATGGAGCGGGGCTTCCAGGCCCGCCAGTGCCGTGCGGCCGTCGTACACGTGGTTCGGCGCCGGTACCACCCGGCGGACCTCCGTCAACAGGCGCCGCGGATCCACCCCGGGGGCGGCGGCGGTGATTTGCAGGGTTGTCGCCGCCGGCCGATCGAACCACGCCCGCATGTGCCCGAGATCGATACCGACCGTTCCGATCACGGTCGAGAAGAAGGGCACCAGAGCCAGCACCGTCGTCTGCCGCGGGCCGTGCGGCGTCTGCAGCTGCAGTCGATCGCCGGCGCGGACGTGCAGAGTGGTGCCCAAGTTGTGCGTAAGCACCACGCCGCGGCCGGCCAGGACGTCGGCGCGCACCCGTTCGTCGAGCGCACGGAACAGCGAGTCGTGTGTTCCGTCGGAGAAGCCGTCGAGCAGGACGCGCGTGCCGCCGATCACGGCGAACCCGAACGCGCCCTCGGCCACCCGCGCCACCCCGGGCACCGCCGCCACTCGGTCCGAAAGGCCTTGCGGCAGAAAGTCGGTGGGATAGCTGTCCGGTGCGTCGGCGCTCACCCACACGTCGACGTCGGCGGCGGGGGAGAAGATGCCGCGGGCCGAGCGGATCATGTCGGCGTTGGTGCCGGTGATCACCACGGTGGTGACCACCCCGATCAGCACGGTCATCACGGTGGCCCAGACTCGTCGCGGCGCGCGTTCGATGGTGGCCGCCGCGAGTGCCCCGAACGATCCGAATAGGCGAGCCGTCGCAGCCGTGGCCGCGACGATGGGCGTAGCGAGCGCGAAGCCCAGCGCTATCTCGGCGCTCAGCAGGGCGGCCATCGCGACGAACGCGAAGGTGCCGCGTTGGCCGAGGACCACCCAGACCGACACCGCGAACACCGCGACGGCGCCCACCCCGGCGGCGACCCGCAGCCAGCGGGGCACGACGTCCGCAGCGGACGCGCCGACCGGCGCCAGCGCTTCGATCGGTGCGACCTTGTACACCTGCCGCGCGGCCATCGCCGAGGCGACCACGCTGGTGAGCGCCGTGGCCGCGACGGCCAGTGGGATGGCGTAGCCGGGCAGCCAGTACTCGACGCGGGCCTCGAGACCCTGGGTCATCGCCGGTGGCAGACGACCAATTGCCAGGTGGCCCGCCAAAATTCCGAGGGCCGACCCGATGACCCCGCCGAGGAGCCCGAGGACCGCCGCCTCACCCAGCATGTCGCCGACGATGGTGACGCGCCGGCCGCCGATCGCGCGCAGCATCGAGATGACCGGCCGGCGCTGGGTGATCGCCATGGTCATCGTGGTGTAGATCAGAAACGCACCGACCACCAACGCGACCGCGGCACCCAGCAGGGCCATGTAGTTCATCAGCTTCACGCCGTCACCGGCCCGCGCCGCCCGCAGGCTTGGGGCGGCGACGATGGCGCGGCCGTTGACCGCGGCGGTGACTGCGGACCGGGCGGCGGCCGCATCGGTGCCCGGTTTGATGGTGATCAGTATCGAGTCCAGCTGACCTGGGCGGCCGGTGACGTTCTGCGCCAACGCAAGCGGGGCAAGGACGTAGTGCCCGCCGTTCAGGTCCGCGAACTGCCGGCCCGCGAGCACCTCGGTGACGGTAACCGATCCCGAGCCCAGTTGCAGCGTCTGGCCTTTCGCATAGCCGACCCGAGGCCCGACCTGGACACCGTTGGGCGTCGAGGACAGGGGTTGCACCGGCCGGGCGACCGCGTCCTGGAGCGCGCCGCCCAGTGCGGCGGTGCTCGCGTCCGCGCCGAACAGCAGCACCGGTCCCGTCGCCGTGGGCGCGGAGGTCCGGATCATCGGCGCGGCGGTGGCGACGCCGGGAACTGCGGCCACGTCGGCCAGTATCGTGTCGGGGAATCCGGCGTCGGTAATGCCCGACACCTCCAGCGCGGCCACGCCGGCGATCCCGTCGGCCAGCCGGTCGACCGATCCGGTGATCGAGCCGAAAATGCCGAATATCGCGACCAGATATGTTGCGGAAACGGCCATTACGGCGATCGACGCGAAGGTGCGCCGGCGGTGCGCGGCGAGCTCGCGCAGGCTGAACACGCGCAGTCGGCTCGCCGCCGCCGTGATCCTCACGCAGGGACCGCCGGTACGTCCGAACCGACCCGGCCGTCCCGCAGCGTGATCACCCGATCGGTCGCCGCGGCGGCGTCCGCATTGTGGGTCACCATCACCACCAACCGGTCGCGGCCGTCCTCGTGCGCCACCTCGGCGAGGAGTGCGAGGATCGCGGCGCCCGTCACTGAGTCGAGGTTGCCGGTGGGCTCATCGGCGAGGACGAGCGCCGGGTCCATCATCAACGCGCGCGCCACCGCGACCCGCTGCATCTGGCCGCCGGACAGTTCCGCCGGCCGGTGCTCGGTCCGATTGCCCAGCCCGACGCGGTCCAGCAACCGCATCGCGTCCGGTTTGACCCTGCCCAGCCGCACACCGTCGAGCAGCTTGGGGACCGCCACGTTCTCCCAGGCCGACAGCGTCGGCAACAGGTTGAAGAACTGGAAGATGAAACCCACTCGGTGGTGGCGGAACTCGGACTGCTGATCGTCGCCCAGGCGGGCGATCTCCTCGCCGTCGAACGTGATGGAGCCCGAATCGGGCGAGTCCAGCGCGCCGAGCAGGTGCAGCAGCGTGCTCTTGCCCGCGCCGGAGGGACCGACCACCGACACGAACTGTCCGCCCCCGAGGCGCAGGCTGATCCCGTCGAGCGCCCGGACCGGTTGACCGCCGACCCGGTACTCGCGGACCACGTCGCGCAGTTCGATGGCCATCTAGACATCACGAGGGCTACCCGTGATCGGTTCACCGGCGCGGGTGAACCGATCACGCGCCGGGCTCGTGTCTGAAGACATGTTCGGCAGCTATCGGGTGGTCGACCATATCGTTGGCCACCTCGCCGCGCTCGGGGTGGATCACGTGTTCGGTGTCGACGGCGCCAACATCGAGGATTTGTACGACGCCGCGCACTTCGAACCCGGGGTCACTGCGGTGCTGGCCAAGCACGAGTTCTCGGCGGCCACCATGGCCGACGGCTACAGCCGGAGTGGCGCCGGGCTCGGTGTAGTGGTGGCGACGTCGGGTGGGGGAGCGCTGAATCTCACAGCCGGACTTGGCGAGTCGCTGGCGAGCCGGGTTCCGGTGCTGGCGCTCATCGGCCAGCCCGCGACCACGATGGACGGCCGGGGCAGCTTCCAGGACACCAGCGGCCGCAACGGCTCCCTCGATGCCCAGGCGCTGTTTTCGGCGGTGTCGGTTTTCTGCGAGCGGGTGCTCGCGCCGGCCGGCATCGTTTCGGCGTTGCCCCGCGCCGTCTCCGCGGCGCGCACCGGTGGGCCAGCGATATTGTTGCTGCCCAAGAACATCCAGCAGGCCTGTATCACCGTTGACGACCCCGCCCCGTCGCCGGACCGTTTCAGCCCACCGATCGGCAACCCGGATCTCATCGCGTCCGAGCTGCGCCGCGCAACCGGTCAGGTCACCATCATCGCCGGCGAGCAAGTGGCCCGCGACGACGCCCGGGCCGAACTCGAGCACCTGCGCGCGCTACTGCGCGCGCAGGTGGCCACCGTCCCCGACGCCAAAGACGTCGCGGGCACCCCTGGTTTGGGGTCGTCGTCGGCGCTCGGGGTGACCGGCGTGATGGGCCACCCGAGTGTGGCCGAAGCGGTGGCCGCCAGCGCCGTGTGCCTCATCGTCGGCACCCGATTGGCAGTAACCGCGCGCGGGGGCCTGGACGACGCGCTCGCGGCGGTGCGAACGGTATCCATCGGGTCGGCGCAGCCCTACCTGCGATGCACGCATGTGCATACCGACGACCTGCGTGGCTCGCTGCGTCTGCTCACCCAGGCGTTGTGCAGTCACGGACGCCCGATCGGCCTGCGGGTGCCCGACCTGGTGCGCCGCACCGAGCTGGCACCGCCGGCCCGGCCGGGGCCGGGGATCCGGTACCGCGACGCGATGGCAGTGCTGGACCGCGTCCTGCCCGACGGGGTCGACATCGTGGTCGACGCCGGCAACACCGGCGCGGCCGCGATCCATCACCTGCCGGCGCGGCGTGGCGGCAGGTTCGTGGCCGCTCTCGGGATGGGCGGCATGGGCTACAGCTTCGGGGCCGCGATCGGGATGGCGTTCGGGCGTGCGAACGGCGGCCGGGCCGCAGGCCGAACCGTGGTGATCGCCGGGGACGGCGCGTTCTTCATGCACGGTCTGGAGGTGCACACGGCCGTGCAATACGCGCTTCCCGTGACGTTCGTGTTGTTCAACAACAACGCTCACGCGATGTGCGCAACCCGGGAGCAGCTGTTCTACCAGAACCGCTACAGCTACAACCGTTTCCGGCACAGCGCGCTGGGAAGCGGTCTGGCGGCGATGTTTCCCGGCCTGGCATCGGTCGATGTCAGCGAGCCCGCCCAATTGGCCACGGCGCTCCGGACGTCACTGGACATTGAGGGCCCAGCGGTGGTCAGCGTCGAATGCGACGCCGACGAAATCCCGCCGTTCGCCCCATTCCTCACCGCGCTGTCAGACAACGCGGCTGTTGCAGAACAGGTTTCGACCGCGAAGGAGAACCGGGCCGATGTCGCTGCCAGCGCTTGAGGATATCCCCACTCCCATCGACGGGGTGGTCCGCATCGAAACCAGTCCGCGGGAGAAGGCGACTCCGATCGTCATGGAGATGATGCGGTCGGTCTACCCGCACGATCAGGTGTTCGGGCAGTACTGCACAGTCAACGACTACGTCGCGTGCCCGCCAGACGAGCTCTACGAGTACATGGCGGACACCCGCAGCCTCGAGGAGTGGACGTACAGCCTGCGCGGGTTCACACCCACCGACGAGCCGGGCCTGTGGCTGGCCTACGACCGGCTCGGTTCGGAGACCGAGATCTACACCCGGACCGCCGCCAACCCCGCGGCCCGGACCGTCGACTACCACTGCGCGTGGGACCAGGGCAAGCACCTGTGGATGGTCTACCTCATGCGAGTCGTCGACGCGCAGGTGGTCTTGGACAAGCCGGGATCGGTTGTGCTGTGGACGAACTGCCACCACCCGTTCTACGACCACAACCCGTATCCGGAGACCGCGCCGCCGCAGCGGCCGGTGTGGGTGGGCGACTTCTGGGACATGTTCGGTGCCGGGCATGCGCTGGAGCTGCAGAACCTCAAGGCGATCGCTGAATACCGGCACCGCAATGGCCTGCCGGTGACGCCGGCATGGATGAGGTAGCAACATGAGCCAACCCGGCGTCAGTCTGATCGACGTATCCAGCTATCTGCCCGGCGAGCCGATCGGTGCCGACTACTACGCCCAATTCGCCGAATCCGACGACCTGCGCGAGAACCTCATGTTCCGCGCGCCGAAGTTTCGCCACCACGTCGCACGCGACGAAAGTTCCATCGACATGATCGAACGCGCGGCGCAGGGCCTGATCGAGCGGCACGGCCATGACGCGGTGGAGGCGGCGGACGTGCTGATCACTCACACCCAGGTGCCGGATATGGCGTTCTACGGCCAGGGCGGCGGCGTCGCCCACCGGCTGGGCATGCGACCGTCCTGGGTGCTCGATCTGAACAACGGCGGCTGCGCGGCGTTCGTGTTGGCGCTCAACGTGGCTCGCAAACTGCTGGCCGGCGGCGACGGGCATACCGCGCTGATCGCCGTCGCGCAGAACGCGGCGGGCCAGTTCTTCGATCAGCCGACCATCCGGCGCAAGGCGCAGTCCGCGGTGCCCGGGGATGGCGCGGCGGTGGGCCTGGTCTCACTCAGTGACCGGTCACCCATTCTGGACGTCGAGTGCCGCACCTACGGTGAGTACGCCGGCGAGATGACATTGTCCTATGACCCGCCGCGCAAGTGGTGGCAGGCGGGGCCAGGGGAGGGCAGCATCGGCTTCACCGAAAGCAAGATCACCAAGGTGTTGGCTCGGGGCAATCGGCAGGTCCCCGAGGTGGCCCTGGCGGTGTGCGACCGAATCGGACTGCCCGCCAAGGACATCGACCTGCTGGTCACCAACCAGCCCAACCGGGTTTTTCTGCGCAACTGGCGTGAGGCGCTCGAATTACCCTCCGAGCGGCATCGAGACACCTTTGACGAGTGCGGCAACCTGTTCGGCGCCGGGATCCCGATCAACCTGGATCGCGCGATTTCCGACGGCCAGCTCGGGGCGGGCGACGTCGTCATGATGGCGGCGTTCGCCCATGCCGGCGACTTCGCCGGTGCGGCGGCGGTGCGCTGGGGCGGGCGAGGGTGATGCAGCCCGATGCGGGGGATCCGCTTGGGTTGTCGCTCAACGAGAACCCGTTCCCCCCGCTGCCCCAGGTGCGATCGGCACTGATGCGGTCCGTCCAGACGGCCCACCGCTACCCGGAATTCCTGCCCGAACGGCTGCGCGGCGTGATCGCCGGGCACATCGGGGTGCCCCCCGACCGGGTGGTGCCGGGCGCCGGCGCGACGGGCGTCGCGCTGCTGGCCCTGCAGGCGCTGACCGTCCCGGGCGACACGATGGCGATGGCGACGCCCACCTTCGATGGTTACCCGATCCTCGCCCGGATGGCGCGGCTGAAGATGCGGACGGTTCCGCTGGACGAGCGCGGTCACCACGACCTCGACGGACTGGCCCGCGCCGCCGCCGATGCCCGGGTGGTGGTGCTGTGCCGGCCGCACAACCCCACCGGCACGCTGGAGTCCGCGGCCGCCGTTTCGGCGTTTCTGCGCCGCGTGTCGCGCGACACCGTCGTCTTGCTCGACGAGGCGTATATCGAGTTCACCGCGCCCGAGCACCGTATCGCCGTGTCGGCGTTGATCGCCCGCTTTCCCAATGTGGTGGTGGTGCGGACCTTCTCCAAGGCCTACGGCCTGGCGGGGCTGCGCATCGGTTACGCGGTGGCGTCGCCGGAGCTGGCCCGGACACTGTGGTCCCATCAGCAGCCGTTTGGTGCCGCGATCACCAGTTTGGTCGCGGTTGCCGCGTCGTACGGTGCGGAAGACCAACTGCTGCATCGAGTCCGGTTGATCAACGCCGAACGCTGCTACCTGCGGATGCGCCTGAGCGCGATGGGCGTCGACACGACAGACGCACACGCGAACTTCCTGTACCTGCTTCCGAAAACGGATGGTCGGGGCTTGCCGTGGCATGATGCTTTCGCCGAAGGCGGACTGCGGGTGCGGTGCTACCCGGACGGCGGTGCACGGATCACCGTGGGGCACCGTGCGTCGACGCTCGCGGTCCTGTCGGCGGTGGGGAAAGGCCGCGCTCGCGCGCCAAGTGCGGTATGAAGGGGCGTGGCTGCCTCACGACCGCGCAAGCGCGACCCGATCGCCGCGGCGCGCGACAACTGGGAGCGCTCCGGTTGGGCCGACGTGGCGCCGGGCATGGTGGCGGTGACGTCGGTGATGCGCGCGCATCAGATCCTGCTGGCCCGCGTCGAGACGGCGTTGCGCCCCTACGACCTGAGCTTCTCCCGGTACGAGTTGCTGCGGCTGCTGGCGTTCAGCCGGACCGGCGCGCTGCCGATCACCAAGGCATCCGACCGGCTGCAGGTCCACGTCACGAGCGTGACCCACGCGATCCGCCGGCTGGAGGCCGACGGACTGGTGCGGCGCGTACCCCACCCCACCGATGGCCGCACCACGCTGGTGGAGATCACCGAGCTGGGCCGCTCGACGGTCGAGGACGCGACGGTCACGCTCAACGAGCAGGTCTTCGCCGATATCGGGATGTCCGAAACCGAAGCGCAGGAACTGGTTTCATCGATCGAGACGCTGCGCCGCAACGCCGGCGATTTCTCGGATTGAACCAGAGACCATCCTTCGCCGAACGTGCACCGAGGGCGATTTTCCGGGCGATATTTCGCCGTGAGTACACGCTCGGCGCGCCGCTACCGCATTCAGCTCTCCCGGAGCATCTGGATCACCGCGCTGAAGTCCTTGTCGCCGTGGTCGGCCGCGAACTTGGCGTAGATCTCGGCGGCGTGAGTGCCCAGCGGCGCGGCCGACCCGGTGGAGGCCACCGCGTCCATGGCCAGGCCCAGGTCCTTGTTCATCAGCGCGGTCGCGAATCCGGGCTTGAAGTCGTTGTTGGCCGGCGAGGTCGGCACCGGGCCGGGCACCGGGCAGTTGGTGTGTACGGCCCAGCAGTTGCCGGTTGCGCCGGTGATGACGTCGAAGAGGGACTGCGCCGACAGCCCGAGCTTCTCGGCCAGGACGAACGCCTCGCCGATGGCGATCTGCTGCACCGCCAGCACCATGTTGTTGCACACCTTGGCGGCCTGCCCGGCCCCCGGGCCGCCGCAGTGAACGACCTTGCCCGCCATGGGTTCCAGCACCGGCCGGGCGCGCTCCACGGCGGCCTCGTCACCACCCACCATGAACGCCAGCGTGCCCGCGACGGCGCCCTTCACGCCACCGGAAACCGGAGCGTCCAGCTGTGGAACGCCGTGCGATCGCGCGAGCGCGTGCACCTCGCGGGCGTCGTCGACCGAGATCGTCGAGCTGTCGATGAAGAGCGCACCGGCTTTGGCGGTGGGCAGCACATCGGTGTAGCAGCGCTTCACCAGGTCGCCGTTGGGCAGCATGGTGATCACTACCTCGGCCCCCGCCACCGCGTCGGCCGCGCTGTCGAACGTCGTGACCCCGTTGCCGGCCGCGGCGGCCGCCGCCGCGGGCACCGGGTCGAACCCGCGCACCGGGTGACCCGCGGCCACCAGGTTCGCCGACATCGGCCCGCCCATGTGGCCCAGGCCAAGAAAAGCGATGCTCGTCATGGTCGCCTTTCTACGCGCCCGCACGCACCCGCGCGGCCTCGGCCCTGCCGATGACCACGCGCATGATTTCGTTGGTGCCCTCCAGGATTCGGTGCACCCGCAGATCGCGGACGATCTTTTCGAGGCCGTACTCGCGCAGGTAGCCATAACCGCCGTGCAGCTGCAAAGCCATGTCGGCCACCTCGAAGCAGGTGTCGGTGACGTAGCGCTTGGCCATCGCGCACAGCTCGACCTTGTCGGGGTCGTCGTTGTCCAACGCATCGGCGGCCCGCCACAAAATCATTCGCGAGGCTTCCAGCCCGGTGGCCATGTCGGCCAGGGTGAACCGGATGGTGGGCTCGTCGAGCAGGGCCTTCCCGAACGCCTCGCGATCGCGTACGTAGGCGGCCGCCTTGTCGAAAGCGGACTGGGCACCGCCCAGCGAGCACGCCGCGATGTTGAGCCGGCCGCCGTTGAGGCCGTTCATCGCGATGCCGAAGCCGGCGCCCTCACCCTCGGCGCCGCCCAGCATCGCGTCGGCGGGCACGCGGACGCCATCGAAGATCACCTGCGCGGTGGGCTGGGCGTGCCAGCCCATCTTCTCTTCCAGCGCCCCGAAACTGAGCCCCGCGGTACCCTTTTCGACGACGAATGCCGAGATGCCGCGCGGACCGTCCCCGCCGGTCCTGGCCATCACCACGTAGACGTCCGAGGCGCCCGCGCCGGAGATGAACTGCTTGACGCCGTTGAGCACGTAGTCGCCGCCCTCCCGGACGGCGCGGGTGCTCAACGCGCTGGCGTCCGACCCGGCGCCCGGCTCGGTGAGGCAGTAGCTCGCGATGACGTCCATCGCCGCCAGCCGCGGCACCCAGGCCTTGCGCTGTTCGGCGGTGCCGAACGTGTCGATCATCCACGCGCACATGTTGTGGATGGACAGGAACGCGGCCGTGGTCGGGTCGGCGATCGCCAGCTGCTCGAAGATGCGGACCCCGTCGAGCCGGCGCAGCCCGCTGCCGCCGACGTCCTCGCGGCAGTAGATCGCCGCCATGCCGAGCTCGGCGGACTCGCGCAGCACGTCGGTCGCGAAGTGCTGCGTCGCGTCCCATTCCAGGGCGTGCGGGGCGAGGCGTTTGGCCGCGAACGCTGCCGCCGTCTCGGTGATGACCCGCTCGTCGTCGTTCAAGGTGAACATATTGGCTAATCCATTGTGGGGATCACGAATTCGGCGCCGTCCTTGATGCCGGACGGCCACCGCGACGTGACGGTCTTGGTCTTGGTGTAGAAGATGATCGACGAGGGGCCGTGCTGGTTGAGGTCCCCGAACCCGGAGCGCTTCCAGCCGCCGAAGGTGTGATAGGCCACCGGCACCGGGATCGGCACGTTGACGCCGACCATGCCCACCTGCACGCGGGACACGAAGTCGCGGGCGGCGTCGCCGTCGCGGGTGAAGATTGCCACGCCGTTGCCGTACTCGTGTTCCGAGGGCAGCCGCAGCGCGTCTTCGTAGTCGTGGGCGCGCACGATGCACAGCACCGGACCGAAGATCTCGTCGGTGTAGATTGACATGTCGGGGGTGACGTGGTCGAACAACGTCGGGCCGATGAAGAAGCCGCCCTCGAGGTTGGCGTCACCGAAGGTCAGGTCGTCACTGGCGCGTTCGCGGCCGTCGATCACCAATTCGGCGCCCGCCTCGACGCCCTGGCCGATGTAATTGCGCACCCGCGCCAGGGCCGCCTCGGTGACCAGCGGGCCGTAGTCGGCCTTGGGGTCCAGGCTGTGCCCGACCCGCAGGTTGTTGATCCGGTCAATGAGCCTGGCGCGCAGCCGGTTTGCCGTCCGTTCGCCGACCGGTACCGCGACGCTGATCGCCATGCAGCGCTCGCCGGCGCTGCCGTACCCGGCGCCGATCAGCGCGTCGACGGCCTGGTCGAGGTCCGCGTCAGGCATCACGATCATGTGGTTCTTGGCGCCGCCGAAGCACTGGGACCGCTTGCCGGTCGCGGCGGCAGTCGAGTAGATGTAGTGGGCGATGTCGGAGCTGCCGACGAAGCCCACGGCCTGGATGTCGGGGTGGTGCAGGATGGCATCGACGGCCTCCTTGTCGCCGTGCACGACCTGGAACACGCCCGGCGGCAGACCGGCCTCCAAGAAGAGCTCGGCCAACCGCACCGGGACGGAGGGGTCGCGCTCACTCGGCTTGAGCACGAACGCGTTCCCGCACGCGAGGGCGGGCCCGGCCTTCCACAGCGGGATCATGGCCGGGAAGTTGAACGGCGTGATGCCGGCGACCACGCCCAGCGGCTGGCGCAGCGAGTAGACGTCGATGCCGGGGCCGGCGCCCTCGGTGTAGTCGCCCTTGAGCAGGTGCGGGATGCCGACCGCGAACTCGATGACCTCGATGCCGCGTTGGACGTCGCCGCGCGAGTCGGCCACCGTCTTGCCGTGCTCGAGGGACAGCATCTCGGCCAGCTCGTCCATGTGGTCGTTGACCAGCTCGATGAACCGCATCATCACCCGGGCGCGGCGCTGCGGATTCCAGGCCGCCCAACCCTTCTGGGCCTCGACGGCCGAGGCCACCGCGGCGTCGATCTCGGCCTTGCCGGCCATCGGCACCTGGGCCTGCACCTCACCGGTGCTGGGGTTGTAGACGTCGGCGGTGCGGGTGGACCGGCCGGCGGTGCGCTTCCCGTCGATGAAGTGCGGGATCTGTGTGGTCATGGTGTCCTCGGGTTCGTGCGCGCGTGAGAGGCGGATACTTGGATATCCTAGTAACCGCCGCCGGGAGCCGCAAGGACGCCAGGGCTCACGCCGGATAGTTGCCCGCCCCGAGGTCGGCCAGCAGGCTCGGCTGGGTGGGTTGCCAGCCGAATTTCTCCCGGGTCAGCTCGCTCGACGCCGGCTGGTCCATCGCGAAGACCGAGCCGAGGAACCCGAAATGGTCGGCCGGCACCGCTTTGGTGGGCACGCCCAGTTCGCGCCCGATGGCTTCGGCGAGCGCGCGCATCGGATCCCCCTCATCGGCGACCGCGTGCGCCACGGTGCCGGGAGCGCCCTCTTCGAGAACCAAACGAAACAGGTGCGCGGCGTCAAGAACGTGCACAGCCGGCCAGCGCTGGCTGCCGTCGCCGACATACCCCGACACCTCGCTGCGGCGAGCGGCCTCGATGAGCAGGGACGCGAACCCGCACGGGCCGCCCGCCCGGTGCACGGACCGGGGGAGGCGGACCACTGCCGACCGGACTCCCTTGGCGGCCAGTTCCAGCGCGGCCGCGGCGTTTCGGCCGCGGCCGCCGATGGGTCCCTCGCTCGGCGCCGCGTCCCGTTCGGTGGCGGCGCGGCCGGGGATCACGGGCGTGCCCGAGGCCATGACGAACGGCTTGCCGCTGCCCTCGAGAGCGGTGCCGAAGGCCTCGACGGCGCCGGCTTCCTGGGCGACCGCCTTGCCGAAATCGTCGAAATGCAGGAAGGCGAGGTGAACGACCCCATCGGACTCCGCGGCACCCTTGCGCAGGCTCTCCGGATCATCGAGATCGCCGCGCAACACCTCGGCGCCCATGGACCGGGCGGCCCGTTCCGCCGCGTCGGAACGGGCCAGCGCGAGAACCTCGTGGCCCGCGCCGATGAGCTCGGGGACGACGGCGGAGCCGATGCCGCCGGTGGCGCCCGTGACGAAAACCCGCATGAGCAACTCCTTCGAGTGATGGGACATTTGTCTCATCACCCTACCAAAGTGATGAGACAAATGTCCCATCGCTTACGATGTCGGGATGCCGCGATGGGAACCTGATGCACGTGCACGGCTGGTCGCCGCCGCGCTGCAGCTGTTTTCCGAGCAGGGCTACGACCGGACCACGGTTGCCGAGATCGCCGATCACGCCGGGCTGACCAAGAGCACCTTTTTCCGGTACTTCCCCGACAAGCGGGAAGTGCTGGCGGCCGGTCAGGAGACCCTGGCGCGACTGCTGACCGACGGGATCGCCTCTGCGCCCGCGGATGCGAGCCCGCTCGCCGCTATCGCGGCCGGGCTCGTGCGGGCGGCCGGGCCGATGGCACCGTTCAATCGCGAACTCGCTCCCCGAGTGCAGGCCGTCATCGCCACCAGCACCGAGTTGCAGGAGCGGGACGCCCTCAAACAGGTCGGCCTCGCCGCGGCCATGGCGGACGCGTTGCGGGCGCGGGGGGTGGCCGACCGGGCGGCGACTCTGGCGGCCGAGATGGGAGTGCTCGCCTTCAAGGAGGCATTCGCCGCGTGGCTTGCCGCGGATGACGACCAAGACCTGGGCGAACTGGCTCGCAAAGCGCTGGATGACCTCCGCGCCGCGGCCGCCGACATCGGCTGAGCGCGCTAGCCTTCAGGCGTATGCACACCATCGAGGCCGACTACCTGGTGGTCGGCGCGGGTGCCATGGGGATGGCGTTCGTCGACACGCTGGTGTCCGAGACGGACGCACGCGTGGTGCTGGTCGACCGCAACCACCAGCCGGGCGGGCACTGGACTATGGCCTACCCGTTCGTGCGGCTGCACCAGCCCTCGGCGTTCTACGGCGTCAACTCGCTGAGGCTGGGCGGCGACTCGATCGACCGTATCGGCTGGAACCAAGGGCTTTACGAGTTGGCCACCGCGGCCGAGGTCTGCGCGTACTACGACCACGTGCTGCGCAGGCAGCTGTTGGCGAGCGGACGCGTCACGTACTTCCCGATGAGCGAATACCGCGGCCAGGAGGGCGGTGAAGGCCACTTCACCACGCTGGCCGGCGTGGACTACACCGTCGCCGCGGCGCGCCGCATCGTCGACGCCACCTACATGCGCGTCACGGTGCCGGCCATGCGCCCGCCGCCCTACCCGGTCGCGCCCGGGGTCACCTGCGTGCCGCCCAACGACCTGACGAAACTCGGCGCGCACGAGCGTTACGTGATCGTCGGGGCGGGCAAGACCGGCATCGACACCTGCCTGTGGCTGCTCGGCCAGGGCATCGCGCCCGAACGGCTGACCTGGATCATGCCGCGCGACTCCTGGCTGCTGGACCGCGCGAGGATGCAGCCCGGGTCGTTGTTCGCCGACCAGATCAAAACCAGCTTCATCGCGCAGCTTCGCGCCATCAACGACGCCACGTCCGTCGAGGACCTGTTCGCGCGGCTCGAGGAGTCCGGCGGTCTGCTGCGGATAGACCCGGCGGTCCGTCCGACCATGTATCGCTGCGCGACCGTCACCCGCCTGGAACTCGAGCAGCTGCGACGCATCGCCGACGTGGTGCGGCTGGGCCACCTGCTGCGCGTCGAGGCGGACCGGATGGTCCTCGACGACGGCGCGGTGGCGAGTGACCCCGACGCCCTGTACATCGACTGCACCGCCGACGGCGCCGAAAAGCGTCCGGCGACATCTATTTTCGATCACGGCCGGATCACGCTGCAAAGCGTGCGCGGATGCCAGCAGATCTTCAGCGCCGCGCTGATCGCCCACGTCGAATCCGCGTACCACGACGACCCGGCGAGGAACGAGCTGTGCGTGCCGTTGCCGCACCCCGACACGGACCTGGACTGGCTGCGGGTGGCGCTGGCCGACTACAGCAATCAACTGCGCTGGCTCGCCGACCCCGAGCTCACCGCATGGATGTCCGCCGCGCGCCTGGACCTGTTCGGTCACCTGATCGGCCATCTGCTGCCGCCGGCGTCGGCGAAGCCCCGGGTGCGCGAGCGGATGCTGGGCATCGCCAAGTCGGTGTTCTCGGCCACCGCCACCAAACTCGACCAGCTGCTCAGTGAACAAACCTCGCTCGCCGCGCCGTGATACCCGGTGTAACCCGACTCGATATTCATCGGGTGGAGGAGGCACGTGGCGGCACGAAACGAGTTTGTCGAGCGACCCCTGCGGGCGGTGCCCGACAGCGGCTTTGACGATGGCTACCCCGACTGGGAGGCCGTATATCAGGACAACGCATCCTGGGTTTACCGCACGCTGTTCGCCCGGGTGGGCAACCGGGCCGACGCCGAGGACCTCACCGCGGAGGTCTTCATGGCCGCGCTGCGGCCGCTGCGGCTGACCGCGAGCGTCGCCGAGGTGCGCGCCTACCTGCGGGTCACCGCGCGCACGGTGCTGGCCGCGCACTGGCGGCAGACGCTGGGCCGGGAGATAACCTCGATCGACGACGTCGAACAGCCACCGGAGAGCGAGGAAGCGATCAGCACCGCGCCCCAGCGTGTCGCCCTGGTGCTCGACAACCTGCCGGACCGCTACCGGCGGATCCTGGAATTGCGTTTCCTGCAAGGACGTTCGATCAAGGACTCGGCCGCGGAGCTCGGGGTCAGCGTCGCCAACGCCAAGGTGCTCCAGCATCGGGCGCTGCGGCTTGCGGCGCAGGTCAACGAGGGAGGCCCAGCATGAACGCGCGGGGGTTGCGCCGATACGTCGACGACCTGGTTCGGGGCCGGCGGCCGAAGCCGTTCGCCCCCGACGCCTTCGAGGCCGCACAGCTGCGCACGGCGATCGAACTGCGCGCCGCCGGGCGCAGGGACCAGGCCCCGAGGCAGGCATTCCTCGACGACCTGCACCGTCGGCTCGGCGAGCAGATGTCCGGCGCGCGACCGCAACCCGTGCGCACGCACAACAGCACCCGCCGCCAGGTCATCGTCGGTACGTCGGCCGCCGCGGCTGCCGCGGTCACGGCGGTGTCGATCGACCGAGCGGTGATCACCGGTCAATCCGGCGGCGTCCCCGCCGCCGACAACGCGCCGCTGCAGCCCAACGCCGGAAGCTGGCAGCGGGTGGCGGCCAGCTCGGCTGTGCCGGACGGCGTCATGCATCCCTTCGACCTCGGTTCCGTCACCGGCTTCGTCCGCCGCGTCGACGGCAAGCCCCAGGCCATCTCCGGGGTGTGCACGCACCAAGGGTGCCGGCTCTGGTTCGACGCGCCCGACGACACTCTGCGCTGCCCGTGCCACTCGACCTCCTTCTCACCCGGCGGCCAGGTGCTCACCCATCAACTGCCGATCGCGCCGAAGCCGTTGCCCGCGTTGCTGGTTCGTGAGGTCGACGGCGTCATCGAGGTGTTCGCACCCGCCGGCCCCCACCAGCCTGCCTGAGCGGTGTAACGCGCCGCCCTATTCCAGGGCATGAACTATGGAAAACCTTCGGCGGCCGCGCTGGCCGCCGCCGTCCTGCTGGCGGGCTGCTCGGCTTCCCGGCCCGCAGCGGGCTCCGGCACCAGCATGTCCCTGGGCTCCACGTCCGTCACCGCGCCGGCGGCGCCGGTGAGCGGCGACCGGGTCAACATCGACGGCTTCGCATTCGCGCCGGCCATGCTGACGGTCGCGGTCGGCACCACCGTCACGTGGACCAACCGCGACGAAGAACCGCACACGGTGGCCGCAAGCGACGGTTCGTTCCACTCACCCGGGATGGGCACCGGGGCCACGTTCACCCACACCTTCACCGCCCCCGGGACTTTCGACTACGTCTGCTCGATCCACCCGATGATGCGCGGGACCGTGGTGGTGACGCAATGAACCCCAACATGAGTCGCCGCCAGCTGATGCGGCACACGGCGTGGTTCGGCGCAGCGGTCGGCTTCGCCGTGGTCGGCGGCGAGGTGATCTCGCATGTCGCCGGCGCGGGGGCGACCGGGCAACACGCGCAGGCCCGACCCACGCTGCGGTTCGCGCAGATCAGCGACAGCCACATCGGCTTCACCGGCGCGCCCAACCCCGACGTCTCCGCCACGTTCGGCCACGCGATCGGCCGGGTCAACAACCTCGGCTACACCCCGGATTTCGTCGTCCACACCGGCGACCTCACGCACCTGTCCAGCCCCGATCAGTTCGACCAGGTGAAACAGATGATGAGCGCCCTGAAGACGCCGCACGTGTTCACCGTGCCCGGTGAGCACGACTCGGTCGACGACGCGGGGCAGAAATACCGGAACGCCTTCGGCGCGGGATCCGTTGGCGACGGTTGGTACAGCTTCGACATCGCCGGCGTGCACGTGATCGCACTGGTGAACACGTTGAACCTGCGCAAGCTCGGCCACCTGGGCACCGACCAACTCAACTTCGTCGAGAAAGATGTCGCGCGGCTGTCGAGCGACACCCCCATCATCGTGTTCAGCCACATCCCGTTGTTCGCGATGTACCCCGACTGGGGCTGGGGCACCGACGACGCGGGCCGGGCGCTGTCCTACCTGCGCCGGTTCTCCTCGGTCACCTGCCTCAACGGGCATGTGCACCAACTGTTTTCCAAGACGGAGGGAAAGGTGACGTTCTACAGCGGGACGGCGACCGCGTACCCGCTGCCGCGACCCGGCGACGGGCCGGCGCCCAAGCCGGTCACCCTGCCGGCCGGCAGGCTCCGCGACGCGCTAGGTATCCGCGAGGTGAGTTACACCCGGGGCGAGACCGCCCTGGCATTGAAAGAGCAGGCGCTGCAATGACTCTGTTGATCCGCCTCGGCCTGCCCGCGTCGCTGGCGGTCAGCGCCGCCGGCCACGCCTACCTGTACGTCCACGGCTACCGGCACATCCCCGACATCGGTACCGCGTTCCTGGTGCAGGTCAGCGTTTCGTTCGCGATAGCTGTGCTGATCCTTGCCGGCGGTCCCGGATGGCTGCGTTGGGCCGGCGCGGCCGTGGCGGCCGGCTCCCTGGTGGCGTTCCTTCTGTCCAGAACCGTTGGCCTGGCTGGTTTTTCGGAGCGGGGCTGGGATCCGGCGCCGCACGCGGCGATCAGTGTGGGTGCCGAAGTGCTGACGGTGCTGTTGTGGGCGGGGGAGTTGGCGGCTAGTGTCCTGAGTCATTAATTTGGGTGCAGTAGTTGGCGATGCTGGTCAGGATTTGGTCGGCTGTCTTGGTCCAGA
>NZ_LQOU01000020.1 GCF_002102155.1 Mycobacterium europaeum | reverse complement strand
GACGCGTACCCGCCGCCCCCGCCACCGCCGGGCGGTTCCTACCCGCCGCCCCCGCCGTCGTCGGGCGGGTACGCGCCACCCCCTCCAGGGCCGGCGATCCGTACGTTGCCGACGGAGTCCTACACGCCGTGGCTCACCCGGGTTGTGGCGTTCATCATCGACATCCTCCCGTACGCCGTCGTGCACGGAATCGGGACCGGAATCCTCGTTGCCACGCAGCAGACGGCGTGCGTCACCGACGTCACGCAGTACGCCGTCAACCAGTACTGCGCCACGCAGAACTCGACCATCGGCATGGCCGCACAGTGGTTGGCATCGCTGGTGGGCCTGATCTATCTGATCTGGAACTACGGCTACCGCCAGGGCACCACCGGGTCCAGCGTCGGCAAGTCGGTGATGAAGTTCAAGGTGGTCAGCGAGGTCACCGGCCAGCCGATCGGTTTCGGCATGTCGGTGGTGCGCTCCCTCGCCCACTTCGTCGACGCGATCATCTGCTTCATCGGTTTCCTCTTCCCGCTGTGGGATTCGAAGCGGCAGACGCTGGCGGACAAGATCATGACGACGGTCTGCCTGCCGTTCGACGGGACCGAGGATCGGCCGAGCTAGCCGTGCGGACGCGGTAGCCGGGGCGGCGGTCGCCTAGGCTGGGCGTCGATGAGCGCCGACCGACACGGACACTTCACCGGACTCGCCACCAAGGCGATTCACGCCGGTTACCGGCCGGACCCGGCAACCGGGGCGGTCAACGCCCCGATCTACGCCAGCAGCACGTTCGCGCAGGACGGTGTCGGTGAGCTGCGCGGTGGGTTCGAATACGCGCGCACCGGCAACCCGACGCGCGCCGCGCTGGAGGCTTCGCTCGCGGCCGTCGAGGGCGGCGGTTACGGGCGGGCGTTCGGTTCCGGCATGGCCGCCGTCGACTGCGCGCTGCGGGCGATGCTGCGGCCCGGCGACCACGTCATCATCCCCACCGACGCCTACGGCGGCACCTTCCGGTTGATCGACAAGGTGTTCACGCAGTGGGGGGTTCGTTACACACCGGTGGCGCTGTCCGATGTGGACGCCGTCCGCGCCGCGATCACGCCGCAGACGCGGCTGATCTGGGTGGAGACGCCGACGAACCCGCTGCTGTCCATCGCCGACATCGCGGCCCTGGCCGAGATCGGCAAGGAGTCGTCGGTAAAGGTGTTGGTGGACAATACGTTTGCCTCACCCGCGCTGCAACAGCCGTTGACGCTGGGCGCGGACGTGGTGCTGCATTCGACCACCAAGTACATCGGTGGCCACTCCGACGTGGTGGGCGGCGCGTTAATCACCGACGACGCGGAACTGGACCAGGCTTTCGCGTTCCTGCAGAACGGGGCCGGCGCGGTGCCCGGCCCGTTCGACGCCTACCTGACCATGCGCGGCCTGAAGACGCTGGTGCTGCGGATGCAGCGGCACGGCGAAAACGCTTCGGCCGTCGCGGAATTCCTCGCCGGACATCCGGCGGTGAGCACCGTGTTGTATCCGGGTCTGCCCAGCCACCCCGGCCACGACGTCGCCGCCCGGCAGATGCTCGGCTTCGGCGGCATGGTGTCGGTGCGCATGCGGGGCGGCCGGCAAGCGGCCCGCGACCTGTGCGCGCGCACCGAGGTGTTCATCCTGGCCGAATCGCTCGGCGGCGTCGAGTCTTTGATCGAACATCCCAGCGCCATGACGCACGCGTCGACGGCCGGTTCACAACTGGAAGTTCCCGACGACCTGGTGCGGCTGTCGGTCGGCATCGAGGACGTCGCCGATCTGCTGGCCGATCTCGACCAGGCGCTGGGCTGACCACCGCGAGCAGACGCAAAATCGCACGCGCGAAGCGCGCTAAATGCGATTTGGCGTCTGCTCGCCGAACGAGCCGAACGAGGTGGCAGTGGCGATCGCCATTGTCTGGCTACGAGTGGTAGGGCTCCGCGCTGAGCAGCGTGACCTCGACGGTGTTGCCGTTGGGCACGACGTAGCTGCGGGTCTCGCCCACCTTGGCGTCGATCAGCGCGCCGCCCAGGGGTGAGTTGGGGGAATACACCTCGAGCTTGCCGTCGTTGACGCCCTCCTGGCGGGTGGCGATCAGGAACGTCTCGGTGTCCGACTTGTCGCCGTTGTAGTACACCTTGACCACCGAGCCGGGCAGTGCGACCCCGGACTGCTTGGGGGCCTCGCCGACCTTGGCGTTGTTGAGCAGGTCCTGCAGCTGACGAATCCGGGCCTCCTGCTGCCCCTGTTCTTCGCGGGCGGCGTGGTATCCGCCGTTCTCGCGCAGGTCCCCTTCTTCACGGCGGTCGTTGATCTCCGCGGCGATGACCGGACGATTCGCGATCAACTGATCGAGCTCCGCCTTCAGCCGGTCATGTGACTCCTGGGTCAGCCACGTCACCGAAGTGTCCGTCATCTTGTCGTGCTCCTCATGTTGTCGTTCCGCGTACCCGCGTAAGCCTGTTGACCCCGCCGCCGGAGTATCCGGGTCTGCCTCCCCGTGTGCTGCCGGTCCGTTCTGCTCACGGCCTTAATGCAGCAATACACGGTCCCATCAGGAACCGTGCATTCACCCATGTTACCACCGCGCAAACAAATGATGACCCAAATTCGCAGTTCGGCTGTCGTTACGGGGTCACGCCGGCCGCAGATAGGCCGGCACGTCGGTGCCGCAGCCGTAGATGTCGGCCATCGCCGGCGGTTTGCTGGACTTCACCGTGGTGGTCAGCTGCACCGTGGCGGCCGTCGACGGCGGGACCAGCACTTCCCGCCTGCCCGTCTCGCTGCCGTCCTTCGCCCGGACCCGCACGATGCAGTCCACCGGCCGCGACGGATCGGATCGCGTCACGCCGATCGTCACCGACGCGGTCTCGTCGTCGATCACCCGGTAGCCGACCAGGGTGCCCGACACGGAGCTGGTGCCCAGCCGGTGGTAGGCGACGGCGGCGATGACCAGCCCGGCCGCAATCACCAGCGCAGCCAGCCCGCCGATCAGCCACCGGCGGGGCACGCGCACGCGTCCGGAACGCCCGTAGCGGGCCTCCGGACGCGAAGGAGAGGTTTCGGTCATGCCTCGGTATGCCTGAGCGGTCGGCTGCCGGCCGGCGGCCGGCAGCATGCAACGATCTGAAGAACTGGAATTATAGGTTCGTATCCGGCGATGAGCAGACCGACAAGGGGGCACGTGAGCGAGCTGCGGTTGATGGCGGTGCACGCCCACCCCGACGACGAGTCCAGTAAGGGCGCGGCCACCCTCGCCCGCTACGCCGACGAGGGCCACCGGGTGTTGGTGGTGACGCTGACCGGCGGCGAGCGCGGCGACATTCTCAACCCGGCGATGGACCTGCCCGAAGTCCGCGGCCACATCGCCGAGATCCGCCGCGACGAGATGGCGAAGGCCGCCGAGATCCTCGGCGTCGAGCACACCTGGCTGGGCTTCGTCGACTCCGGCCTGCCCCAGGGCGACCCCCCGCCCCCGCTGCCCGAAGGATGCTTCGCGCTGGTGCCGCTGGAGGACTCGGTCGAGGCGCTGGTGCGGGTGGTCCGCGAGTTCCGCCCGCACGTGATCACCACCTACGACGAGAACGGCGGCTACCCGCATCCCGATCACATTCGCTGCCACCAGGTTTCGGTCGGCGCCTTCGAGGCGGCCGGCGACTTCCGGCGTTTCCCGGATGCGGGCGAGCCATGGACGGTGTCCAAGCTCTACTACATCCACGGATTCCTGCGGGCGCGGATGCAGCTGCTGCACGACGAAGCCGTCAAACACGGTCACGAACCCCCGTTCAAGAAGTGGCTCGAGCACTGGGACGCCTCGCACGACCCCTTCGAGTCCCGGGTGACGACGCGCGTCGAGTGCTCGGCGTATTTCAGCCAGCGCGACGACGCGCTGCGGGCCCACACCACCCAGATCGACCCCGAGCACGACTTCTTCGCCGCGCCCATCGAGTGGCAGCAGAGGTTGTGGCCGACGGAGGAGTTCGAGCTGGCGCGCTCGCGCATCCCCGTCCGGCTGCCCGAGGACGACCTGTTCGCCGGGATTGCGAGTGACCGATGAACCACCTTCTGTTGACCGCGAGCGCGGCCGCCGGCTGGCAGGCGGACGGGGCGCCCCGGCACACCGGGCCTGACTTCGGCAAGGCCAGCCCGATCGGGCTGCTCATCGTCGTGCTGTTGCTGATCGCCACGCTGTTCCTGATCCGGTCGATGAACCGGCAACTGAGGAAGGTGCCCGAGTCCTTCGACCCCAAGCACCCCGAGCCCGACCAGGCCGCCGACGAGGGCACCGACGCGGTCGACGAGGCCGATACACAGCCGCCGGGCCAGGCGAACGGATCGGAGCGTTCCCCGGGGCCCGGTGATGAGCCCGGCTGACGCTGCGGCGACCAACGCCCTCGGGCTGGCCACCAGCCCGTATCTGCGCCAGCACGCCGACAACCCGGTGCACTGGCAGCAGTGGACCCCGCAGGCGCTGGCGGCCGCGGCCGAGCGCGACGTGCCGATCCTGCTTTCGATCGGCTACGCGGCCTGTCACTGGTGTCACGTCATGGCCCACGAGTCGTTCGAGGACGACGAGGTGGCCGCCGCGATGAACTCCGGGTTCGTCTGCATCAAGGTCGACCGGGAGGAACGCCCGGACCTCGACGCCGTGTACATGAACGCCACCGTGGCGCTCACCGGGCACGGCGGATGGCCGATGACGTGCTTCCTGACACCGGACGGACGACCGTTCTTCTGCGGCACGTACTACCCGAAAGACGGCTTCCTGCAGCTGCTTTCGGCGGTGTCCGCCACGTGGCGGCAGCGCCGCGGCGAGGTGGAGGAGGCGTCCGACCGCATCGCCGGCGAGCTGCGCGCGATGGCTGGGGCACTCCCCGGCGGGCCGGACATCGCGCCGGCGCTGTGTGACCATGCGGTCGCCGCGGTGCTCGGCGACCAGGACACGGCGCACGGCGGCTTCGGCGGTGCACCCAAATTCCCGCCGTCGGCGATCCTCGAGGCCCTGCTGCGCCACTACGAGCGCACCGGGTCGGCGGCCGCGCTCGAGGCGGTGGAGCGCACCGGCAACGCGATGGCGCGCGGCGGCATCTACGACCAGCTCGCCGGCGGGTTCGCCCGCTACAGCGTCGACGACGCCTGGGTGGTACCGCACTTCGAGAAGATGCTCTACGACAACGCGCTGCTGCTGCGCGCCTATGCGCACTGGGCCCGGCGGACCGGGGATCCGCTGGCGCGCCGGGTCGCCGCGCAGACCGCCCGCTTCCTGCTCGACGACCTGGCCGACGGCGCCATGTTCACCTCGTCGCTGGACGCCGACGCCGACGGCCGCGAGGGCTCGACCTACGTCTGGACGCCCGGCCAGCTCACCGAGGCGCTCGGGCCCGACGACGGACCCTGGGCGGCAAGCGTTTTCGCGGTCACCGCGGCCGGCACCTTCGAACACGGGGCGTCGGTGCTGCAACTGCCCACCGACCCCGACGACCCGCACCGGGCCGAACGCGTCCGGGCCGCGCTGCTGGCCGCCCGGCTCACCCGGGCCCAGCCCGGCCGCGACGACAAGGTCGTCACGTCCTGGAACGGGCTGGCGATCACCGCGCTGGCCGAGGCGAGCGTGGCCCTGGGCGAGCCCGCGCTGGCCCGCGCCGCACGGGACTGCGCGACCGCGCTGCTGGGCCTGCACCTGGTCGACGGTCGGCTGCGGCGCGCCAGCCTCGGCGGGGTGGTCGGCGACAGCGCCGCCATCCTCGAGGACCACGCGATGCTGGCCACTGGCCTGCTCGCCCTCTATCAGCTGGACGCCGACCCGCAGTGGCTGGCCGCGGCGACCGACCTGCTGGACACCGCGCTGGGCCACTTCGCCGACCCGCAGCGGCCGGGCCGCTGGTTCGACACCGCCGACGACGCCGAGCGGTTGATGCTCCGGCCCGCCGATCCGCTGGACGGGGCGACCCCGTCGGGGGCGTCGAGCATCACCGAGGCGCTGCTGACCGCGGCGCATCTGGTCGGCGGTGACCGCGGGGAGCGGTATCTGCGGGCGGCGGCCGACGCGCTGCACGCGCATTCGGTGCTGCTGGACCGCGCGCCGCGCTCGGCGGGACACTGGCTGGCCGTGGCGGAGGCCGCGGTGCGCGGGCCGCTGCAGATCGCCGTCGCCTGTGAGCCGTCCCGCTCGGCGCTGCTGGCCGACGCCCGGCGGTTGGCTCCCGGCGGCGCGCTCGTCGTGGCCGGCGAGCCGGACTCGTCGGCGCTGCTGGCCGGGCGGGACCGGGTGGCGGGCGCCGACGCCGCCTACGTCTGCCGCGGCCGGGTGTGCGGCCTTCCGGTCACCACCGCCGAAGACCTCGCGGAGGCGCTGGCCGCGCCGCGGTAGCGTGACTTTCATGCCGAGCGCCCAACACATCACCGACACGGTCAACCGCTATATCGAACTGGTCGCCAAGGGTGGCGCCGACGAGCTGGTCGAGCTGTACGCCGATGACGCCACCGTCGAAGACCCCGTCGGCGGCGAGGTGCACATCGGCCACCGGGCGATCCACGGCTTCTATTCGGCGGTCAACGACGTGCAGCGCGAATGCGAACTGGTGACGCTGCGGGTCTCGGGTAACGAGGCGGCCTTCCATTTCCGGCTCACCATCACCGCGGGGGAGCACCGGATGGTGATCGAGCCGATCGACGTGATGGCGTTCGACGAGGACGGCAAGGTCGCCCACATGAAGGCCTACTGGTCAGCCGCCGACGTCAGGCACCTGTAGCCGGCTCAGTGCAGCCAGGCCTGGTGGCCGACGTAGAACACCGCGAACCACATCGCGATGTAGTGCAGGATCGCCGCCACCGCGGTGAAGGCGTGGAAGAACTCGTGATAGCCGAAGGTACTGGGCCACGGGTCGGGCCAGCGGAGCCCGTAGAAGATCCCCCCGACGCTGTAGAAGACGCCGCCGACGGCCAGTAGCACCATCGCGGCCACCCCGGCCGTGTGCACGATCGTCGGGGCGTACCAGACGGCCACCCAGCCCAGCAGCAGGTAGAGCGGCACGCCCAGCCAGCGCGGGGCCGACGGCCAGCACACCTTGAGCAGGATGCCCGCCGCCGCGCCGCCCCACACGATCCACAGCACCTCCACCCCGGTCTGCTGGGGCATGGCCAGGCGCGCGAACGGCGTATAGCTGCCGGCGATGAACACGAAGATCATCGAATGGTCGAGGCGCTTCATGCGGTTGCGGGCCGCCGCGGATGTCCACTGCACCCGGTGATAGGTGGCGCTGACGGCGAACATCGCCACCGTCGCCGCCGCGTAGACCAACGTCGAGTGACCCGCGCGCGGCGAGGACACGGCCCACGAGACCGACACCAGGGTGGCGCCCGTGATGATCGCCAGCCACGCCGAGACGAAGTGGATCCACCCCCGCATGCGGGGCTTGGTCAGGACGTGGGCGGCGCCCTCGACAAACTGATCGACCGTGTTGCCGGGGGTGATGGCCTCGGATCCGCGATCCGAACGCTCGGAATTGGCAGACGTGCTCGTCTGGCTGCTCATATCTCCTCTGCCTCGTCTTGCAGGTCGGGAACTGCCAGTGGTTGCTCACCGTCAACAGTAATCGGCAACGGTCACGGCATGGTCTCTGCCCGTTGCGGGCCGGCCCGAAACCGGGGCGAAATCGCAGGGGAATTCGGTGCGGCTCGCAGTAGGCTGAATCTCCGTGGAAATTATCCCGCCGCGTCTCAAAGAGCCGCTGTATCGCGTCTACGAGCTGCGGCTGCGGCAGGAGCTGACCTCCGCCAAGTCCCATCTGCCGCGCCACATCGCGGTCCTGTGCGACGGCAACCGCCGGTGGGCCCGCGACGCCGGCTACTCCGACGTCAGCTACGGCTACCGGATGGGTGCGGTCAAGATCGCCGAGATGCTGCGCTGGTGCCAGGAAGCCGGCATCGAAATGACCACGGTGTACCTGCTGTCCACCGAGAACCTGCAACGCGACCCCGACGAGCTGGCGGGTCTCATCGAGATCATCACCGACGTCGTCGAGGAGATCTGCGCGCCGGCCAATCGCTGGAGCGTGCGCACCGTCGGCGATCTGGAGCTGCTGGGCGAGGAGCCGGCCCGACGGCTGCGCGACGCGGTGGAGTCGACGCCCGTGGTGGCGCCGTTCCACGTCAACGTCGCCGTCGGCTACGGCGGCCGGCGCGAGATCGTGGACGCGGTGCGGGCGCTGCTGAGCAAGGAACTCGCCAACGGTGCCTCCGCCGAGGAACTCATCGAGGCGGTGACCGTCGACGGCATCTCCGAAAACCTGTACACCCACGGGCAGCCCGATCCCGACCTGGTGATCCGCACCTCGGGGGAGCAACGCCTCTCCGGGTTTCTGCTCTGGCAGAGCGCCTATTCGGAGATGTGGTTCACGGAAGCGCACTGGCCCGCGTTCCGGCGCGTCGACTTCCTGCGCGCGCTGCGCGACTACAGCCAGCGGCACCGCAGATACGGCAAGTAGCGGGTCGGCACGCATCCGACTCCGTGCCAAACTGTGAGCATGGCTGCGCTGTCGGCGGTGGTGTTCACGCTGAGCGGCTGGCTGGGGTTGTACCTGCTGGCTCGCGATCCGCGTAAGCCGGTGTTGGTGTTGGCGGCCATCGGGCTGTGCGGTTTCGCGTTGGTGGTCGCGCTGGACGCGGTGCGCAACACCAACCCTGCCTACGCACACGTGCTCAGTCGCGTGGAGATCTACCTGGTGACCATTCCCGGCATTGCGTGGTTCGCGGTGCTCGTCGAGCTGTCCCGGCCCCGGGACGGCGGCCTGGCGCGCGGCCGTGAGTTGGCGCTCGTGGCCGGTGTCGCCGCGCTGACGCTGTTCGGGGCGATGCTGGCCGGCAGCGTCGAGGGGCCGTTGCGGACGGGTCACTGGCTGATGTTCGCGGTGATCTCGCTCTCCACGTTCGGCGCGATGGCCGTCGCGCTGCGGCGGCCGCGCCGGCCCCGGTCGGCCGTCGGGCTGGCCGTCGTCGCGACCCTGTTCTTCGCGCTCGGCAACGCCATCCTGATCATTCCGCTGGGCCTGGTGCCCAGCTGGGTGGCGCTGGCGTCGACGAGCGTCGACGTCCTGTCGCTCGGCCTCGCCGTCGCCCTGTGGGACGCGTTCGAGGAGGGCCAGGCGTTGCGCGCCGACATGCTGCGCTCGTTCGCCGGCTCGATGGCCGTGGCGGTGTTGTTCGGCGGCCAGGCGCTGATCGGCCTGGCCGTCATCCGCGACGAGCCCGCCGGGCGGACCGTGCTGGGCGTGCTGTTGTTCAGCAGCCTCGCGATCGCCATCGCGGTGCAGGTGCTGGCCGACCCGCTGGCCGGCGTGCTCGACCGGATGGCGTTCTCGAAGTCGCCCGCGCTGCGCGCCGACCGGGCCGCTCTGCGGCACACCGGGGCGGCGTTGCCGCTGCGTGCGGCCGATCCGCTGGTCGACGTCGACGACGAAACCTTCGCCAGGCTCACCCGCCGCGCCCTGGGGTACTACGGCGACCTGACGAAGCTGGTCGCCAGCCCGTTGACCGCCCTGCCCGTCATCGACGAGCGGCTCGCCGCGCGGGGCGCGCCCGACCATCCGCTGGAGCGGGCCAACGAACTCAAGGCGGTCCTCGCGGACGCGATCGGACGGCTGAAACCGCGCGACGCCGGCGATTTCGGGACCACCGAGCAGTGGCGCCATTACAACTCGCTGTATTTCCCCTACGTCGTCGGCGTGCGCGCGTACGCCCAGAACGCCACCGCCGCCGGATTGGATCCGACCGCCCGCCGGGCCTGGCAGTGGCTGGTCACCGAGGTCCCGCAGCGCTCGCTGCACAACTGGCAGAACGCCGCGGCCCGGCTGATCGCCGCCGACCTGCGCGGGCGGATCCCGGTGGCCAGCGACTGATTCGCAGACGCGTTCGGCCCCTTTCACTTTTGTCACCCGGGGAGGTGGGCGCCGGTCCGCCTCGCGCAACCTTGTTTGGGACTACCGCGGCCCGGCTAGGGGCGATCGCGCGCGCTTCGAGTGTGAGCTGAGGGCTTTCGGTGTGAGCTGCGGGCGAGAAATCCGCGAGGGTTCCACCCTGGACGCACACTCGAAGCCGTCAGCGCACACCCGCTGGAAGGCGCACACCCGCTGGAAGGCGCACACCCGCTGGAAGGCGCACACCCGCTGGAAGGCGCACACCCGCTGGAAGCCGCCTTTGTCACTCGGAGGCGGGCACTCCGTCGTGCCCTCGCATTCTGTGACTGGTGGGGCAGGTGAACGCCAGACTGGCGTCTGTCGAATAACAATCCGGATTCGGGCTCCCGGAAGGGAATAGGCGGGCCGCCACCCTGGTCTTTGTTTCCGTGGCAGTAGTTGGCAGTGCCACGAGTCGATATGGCAGTGCACCGGTAGCACGCTGATGTTCGACCCAATTCGCCATCGCGAGGAGTAATCACATGATGTCTGCATCTGGCGCACCCGGTCTGGCTACCCGACCCTTGTACGACTCGACCGACTCGCTGCTGCGTTTCGCCATGCGCGCCGACGCCACCCTCACCGGACTGTGCGGTTTGGTCATCGCTTTTCTCGCCGACCCGCTGTCGTCGCTGACGGGGCTGACCTCGCTGCAGGAGTACAGCCTCGGCGCGTTCTTCGTGTTCGCCGGGCTGACGGTGTTCCTGCTGGCGGCGGCGCCGAACCTGCGCCGCGTCGGCATCGGCGTCGTGGTGGCCAACGTCGTGCTCACCCTGGCGGCGATCGTGGCGGCCGAAGCGCTGCCGCTGTCCGCGACCGGGATCGCCGCCGCGCTGGCCGGCGGCGTGTACACCGCGGCCTTCGGCGCACTGCAGTACCTCGGGGTGCGTCGTCTCGCGGCGGCGTGACCGCCGCGTTCGCTGCCTAGAGCTTGCGCAACCGGAGCCGGTTGATGGAGTGGTCGGCGTCCTTGCGCAGCACCAGCGTGGCCCGGGGCCGGGTCGGCAGGATGTTCTCGACCAGGTTGGGCCGGTTGATGGACCGCCAGATCTCCCGCGCGGCGGCGACGGCCTTGGTGTCGTTGAGCGCCGAGTAGTGGTGGAAGTGCGATTCCGGGTCGGCGAAGGCCGTGCCGCGCAGCGACAAGAACCGGGACACGTACCACTGTTCGATGTCTTCGATCCGGGCGTCCACGTACAGCGAGAAGTCGAACAGGTCCGACACCATCAGGGTCGGGCCGGTCTGCAGGACGTTGAGGCCCTCCAGGATCAAGATGTCGGGATGCCGGACGACGTGCTTGGCGCCGGGGAGGATGTCGTATTTCAGATGCGAGTAGACCGGCGCGCACGCATAGTCGGATCCCGATTTGACCGAGGTCACGAACCGCATCAGCGCCCGGCGGTTATAGCTCTCCGGAAAACCCTTGCGATGCATCAGGTTTCGTCGGTCCAGTTCGGCGTTCGGGTATAGGAAGCCGTCGGTGGTCACCAGGTCCACCCGGGGGTGGTGGTCCCAGCGGGCCAGCAGGGCCTGCAGCACGCGGGCCGTGGTCGACTTGCCGACCGCGACGCTGCCGGCCACGCCGATCACGAACGGCACGGGCCGGTCCGGATTCTGTTGCGGCTCGCCCAGGAACTCCGCGGTGGCGGCGAACAACCGCTGGCGGGCGGCGACCTGCAGGTGGATCAACCGGGCCAGCGGCAGGTAGACCTCTTCCACTTCGAGCAGGTCGATCTGCTCACCGAGACCGCGCAGCCCAACCAGTTCCTCCTCGGTGAGGGCCAGCGGCGTCGACATGCGAAGCGCGCGCCATTGCTTTCGGTCGAACTCCACGTAGGGGCTCGGCTCGCTCAGCCGCGGCATAGTGCAAGTGTCGCAGGGGCGGACGCGCGCCCGACGGCTGGGCTGGCTAAACCTTGGCTGGATAGACTGGCGCGCGTGACTGCTGCACCCGACGCCCGTCCCTCCACGTCCGTGATGTCCGCCCCGCTCGCCGCGGTGGATCCCGACATCGCCGAGCTGCTCGGCAAGGAGCTGGGCCGTCAGCGCGACACCCTGGAGATGATCGCCTCGGAGAACTTCGTGCCGCGCTCGGTGCTGCAGGCGCAGGGCAGCGTGCTGACCAACAAGTACGCCGAGGGCCTGCCCGGCCGGCGCTACTACGGCGGCTGCGAGTACGTCGACGTCGTGGAGAACATCGCCCGGGACCGGGCGAAGGCGCTCTTCGGCGCCGACTTCGCCAACGTGCAGCCGCACTCGGGCGCGCAGGCCAACGCCGCCGTGCTGCAGGCGTTGATGACGCCGGGCGAGCGGCTGCTGGGCCTCGACCTGGCCAACGGCGGGCACCTCACGCACGGGATGAAGCTGAACTTCTCCGGCAAGCTCTACGAAACCGGCTTCTACGGTGTGGATCCCGTGACGCACCTGGTTGACATGGACGCGGTGCGGGCCCGGGCCCTCGAGTTCCGCCCGCAGGTGATCATCGCCGGGTGGTCGGCCTACCCGCGGATCCTGGACTTCGCGGCGTTCCGGTCGATCGCCGACGAGGTGGGCGCGAAGCTCTGGGTGGACATGGCCCACTTCGCGGGCCTGGTCGCCGTCGGGCTGCACCCCTCGCCGGTGCCGCACGCGGACGTGGTGTCCACGACGGTGCACAAGACGCTCGGCGGGCCGCGTTCCGGCCTGATCCTGGGTAAGCAGGAGTACGCCAAGTCGATCAACTCCGCGGTGTTCCCCGGCCAGCAGGGCGGCCCGCTGATGCACGTCATCGCGGGCAAGGCCGTCGCGCTCAAGATCGCCGGCACCCCCGAGTTCGCCGACCGGCAGCAGCGCACGCTGTCCGGCGCCCGGATCATCGCCGAGCGGTTGACCGCCCCCGACGTGGCCAAGGCCGGTGTGTCGGTGGTCAGCGGCGGCACCGACGTCCACTTGGTGCTGGTGGACCTGCGCGACTCCCCGCTGGACGGCAAGGCCGCCGAGGACCTGCTGCACGAGATCGGCATCACGGTCAACCGCAACGCGGTCCCCAACGATCCGCGGCCGCCGATGGTGACGTCGGGCCTGCGGGTGGGGACGCCGGCGCTGGCCACCCGCGGCTTCGGGGATGCGGAGTTCACTGAGGTCGCCGACGTCATCGCCACCGCACTGGCCGCGGGGGCCGCGGCGGATCTGGCCGCCCTGCGGCAGCGAGTGACGCGGCTGGCCAGGGACTTTCCGCTCTACGACGGCCTCGAGGAGTGGACGCTGGTCGACCGCTGACCTTGGGCCGGAGACGGTTTAGGGACCAAAGTCACCAGTTGTCGCGACACGGTTCAAGCGATTTCACGAACCTGTGTATGCGAGTTACAGTAACCGCATGGCACAGAAACCTGTCGCGAATGCGCTGACCCTGGAACTCGAGCCGGTGTGCGAAGCCAACATGGACCGGCATCTGAAGACCGAGGAACTCTGGTTCGCCCACGACTACGTGCCGTTCGACCGGGGCGAGAACTTCGCGTTCCTCGGCGGACGTGACTGGGAACCGTCCGACGCGACGCTACCCCGGAAGTACACGGACGCCTGCGAGATCATGCTGCTGCTGAAGGACAACCTCGCCGGCCACCACCGCGAGCTGGTCGAGCACTTCATCCTCGAGGACTGGTGGGGCCGCTGGCTGGGCCGCTGGACCGCCGAGGAGCACCTGCACGCGATCGCGCTGCGCGAGTACCTGGTGGTGACCCGCGAGGTCGACCCGACCGCCAACGAGGAGGCCCGCGTCGAGTACGTCATGAAGGGCTACCGCGCCGACACCTACACGCAGGTGGAAACCCTGGTGTACATGGCGCTCGCCGAGCGCACGCACGCCGTCTTCTGCGAGAACCTCGCGGCGCAGCTCGAGGAGCCCATCCTGGCCGGGCTGATCGACCGGATCGCGCGCGACGAGCGCCGCCACGAACTGTTCTTCTCCAACCTGGTCGAGCACTGCCTCTCCTACACCCGCGACGAGACGATCGCGGCGATCGCCGCGCGCGCGGCCGACCTGCAGGTGCCCGGCGCCGACATCGACTCCTATCGGGACAAGCTGCGCAACGTCGCCGACGCGGGCATCTTCGACCAACAGCAGCTGCGGCAGGCGATCTCGGATCGCATCACCGCGTGGGGTGTGGCCGACGAGCCCGCCCTCAAGCAGTTCGTCATCGGCTAGCGCGATCTCCGCGCGCGACGCTCGTCGTCGGCGCGCCTGCGCTGCTGCGAAGCGGCGACGAGAGTAGCGTCGATCTCGATGGTCAGCGTCATGCTCTGCTGCCAGGGCGGCACCTCCCGTCACCACAACGGAAGGACCGGCCCCGGTCCTGGTGTCGCAGTTCCCGCCGACATGCCTGTGCGGGTCCGCGCGGGCTCATCCCGCTCGAGGAGCGCTACGTGACCGAAATCCGGACCTACGTGATCGACACCTCCGTGCTGCTGTCCGACCCGTGGGCGTGCAGCCGGTTCGCCGAGCACGAGGTGGTGGTTCCGCTGGTGGTGATCAGCGAACTGGAGGCCAAACGGCATCACCACGAGCTGGGGTGGTTCGCCCGTCAGGCCTTGCGTCTGTTCGACGATCTCCGGCTCGTGCACGGGCGGCTCGATCAGCCGATTCCCGTTGGGACACAAGGCGGCACGCTGCACGTCGAACTCAACCACACCGACCCCGCGGTGCTGCCCGCCGGTTTCCGCAGCGACAACAACGACTGCCGGATCCTGAGCTGCGCCGCCAACCTGGCCGCCGAGGGTAAGCGAGTCACGTTGGTCAGCAAGGACATTCCGCTTCGCGTGAAGGCCGCCGCGGTGGGGCTGGCCGCCGACGAGTATCACGCGCAAGACGTGGTGGCCTCCGGGTGGTCGGGGATGCGGGAGATCGAGACGGCCACCGAGGACATCGACGCGCTCTTCGCCGAGGGCGAGATCGATCTGACCGAAGCGCGAGACCTGCCGTGCCACACCGGTATTCGGCTGCTCGGTGGCAGCTCGCACGCGCTGGGCCGGGTCAACGCGGACAAGCGGGTTCAGCTGGTCCGCGGCGACCGCGAGGCGTTCGGCCTGCGGGGCCGTTCCGCGGAGCAGCGGGTGGCGCTCGACCTGCTGCTCGACGAGTCGGTGGGCATCGTCTCGCTGGGTGGCAAGGCCGGCACCGGCAAGTCGGCGCTGGCGCTGTGCGCGGGCCTCGAGGCCGTGCTGGAACGGCGCACCCAGCGCAAAGTGGTGGTCTTCCGCCCGCTGTACGCCGTGGGCGGCCAGGAGCTGGGCTACCTGCCCGGCAGCGAGAGCGAAAAGATGGGTCCCTGGGCGCAGGCGGTCTTCGACACGCTCGAGGGCCTGGCCAGCCCGGCCGTGCTCGAGGAGGTGCTCTCCCGGGGCATGCTCGAGGTGCTTCCGCTGACCCACATCCGGGGCCGGTCGCTGCACGACTCCTTCGTCATCGTCGACGAGGCCCAGTCCCTGGAGCGCAACGTGTTGCTGACGGTGTTGTCCCGGCTGGGCGCGGGGTCGCGCGTGGTGCTGACGCACGACATCGCCCAGCGCGACAACCTTCGGGTCGGCCGGCACGACGGGGTCGCCGCGGTGATCGAGAAGCTCAAGGGTCATCCGCTGTTCGCCCACATCACGCTGTTGCGCAGCGAGCGGTCGCCGATCGCCGCGCTGGTCACCGAGATGCTCGAGGAGATCGCCGGACCGCAGTGACGGCCCTGGTCGGCCGCGAAACTGTATTCCGTGACGCTTCCACTCGCGAAACATGTCGCTAGCTGCAGTCTCGCGGTGGGTAGACTTCCACGGTGCCGAAAAGACCCGACAATCAGGCCTGGCGCTACTGGCGCACGGTTGCCGGTGTCCTCACGGCCGTGGCGGTGTTGGTGATCGGCGGGCTGACCGGTCACGTGACGCGCGCCGACAACCTCAGCTGCGCGGTGGTCAAGTGTGTGGCGCTGACGTTCGACGACGGGCCCAGCCCATTCGACGGCCGGTTGCTGCAGATCCTGAAGGACAACGACGCCAAGGCGACGTTCTTCGAGATCGGCAACAAGGTGGCGGCCAACCCCGCGGGATCCAAGCAGGTGGCCGACGCGGGGATGGAGATCGGCAGCCACACGTGGGAGCACCCGAACATGGCGACGATCCCGCCGGAGGACATCGCTTCCCAGTTCGCCAAGGCCAACGACGCGATCACCGCCGCCACCGGGCGGACGCCGACGATCTACCGGCCCGCGGGCGGGCTGTCCACCGACGCCGTCCGGCAGACCGCGGCCAAGTTCGGGCTCGCCGAAATCCTCTGGGACGTGATCCCTTTCGACTGGGCGAACGACTCGAACACGGCCGCGACGCGGTACATGCTGATGACCTACACCAAGCCGGGCTCGGTGGTGCTGTTCCATGACACCTACTCGAGCACCGTGGACCTGATCTACCAGTTCATCCCGGTGCTCAAGGCCAACGGCTACCGGATGGTGACGGTCAGCGAGCTCCTGGGCCCCCGGGCGCCGGGCAGCAGCTACGGCAGCCGCGAGAACGGGTCACCCGCCAACGAGCTGCACGACATCCCGCCCGGTGACATCCCGCCGCTGCCCAACACGCCGTCGCCCAAGCCGATGCCGAACTTCCCGATCACCGACATCCCGGGCCAGAACTCCGGGGGGCCGAACAACGGTGCCTAGCACAGGCTTGCGGGCACGCGTGGCCACCCGGCTGGGGACGTCGCGCCCGCAAGCACCGGTGGGGCAACGGAAGTCCGCTCGCCGGTTGGCGATTCAATACGGCGCCGACCTCGCCCTGTCGTACGTGCTGGCCGTCATCGAGGCGGCCGCCATCCTGATCCCGCTGCGCGGCCACACCTCCGTCGCGGCCAACGTCGACTTCGCGCAGACCAACTCGGCGGCGGTGGTGGCGCTCGTTCTGTTGGGCATCGCCGGCGTCGCGACCGCCGGGGTCGTGAGCATCGCCCCGACGCTGCGTTGGTACGCCTCGGGCGCCGAACCCGACCTGGAGCAGCGGGACGCTGCGCTGAAGCTGCCCGGGCGCCAGTCGGTCATCCTGTTCGGGGCATGGGTCGTCAGCGGTGGCATCTTCATGCTGCTGAACCTCCACGGCGGCGCGCAGCTGCTGCTGCCCATCGCGCTCGGCGCGCTGCTGGGCGGACCGGCCGCCGCCGGCACCGCGATGCTGCTGGCCCAGCGCGTCCTGCGGCCCATCATGCGCGCCGCCACCCTGGGCTGCGAGCCACGGGTGGCCGTGCCCGGGGTGTACGCGCGTCTGGTCCTGCTGTGGTTCCTGTCCAGCGCCTTCCCCATCGGCGTGATCGCGGCGCTGGTCGTGCTTCGCTCCTACGGGTGGCTGATCGACAAGTCCGCGTCGCTCGATGTGCCGATCCTGGTGGTTGCGTTGGCGGCGCTGGTGCTCGGGCTGCCGACCATGATCTTGACGTCCCGGTCCATCTCCGACCCGCTGGGCGAGGTCGTCGACGCCATGGCCGAGGTCGAGCGCGGCCGCATCGGAACGTACGTCGGGGCGTACGAGCGCTCCCAGATCGGCCGTCTGCAGACGGGATTCAACCGCATGGTGGCCGGGCTGGCCGAGCGGGACCGGTTGCGCGACCTGTTCGGGCGCCACGTCGGGACCGGCGTCGTCCAGCGCGCCCTCGAAGAGGGCGCAACGCTGTCCGGGGACGTGGTCGAGGCGGCTGTCCTCTACATCGACCTGGTCGGCTCGACGCAGCTGGCGGAAAGCCATCCGCCGCAAGAGGTCGCCCAGGTTCTCAACGACTTCTTCCGCATCGTCGTCAACGCCGTCGACGAAAACCACGGGTTGGTCAACAAATTCGCCGGGGACGCCGCACTGGCCGTCTTCGGGGCGCCGCTGCCGACCGGCGAGCCGGCATCGGCGGCCCTGGCGACCGCCCGCGCGCTGGGCACCCAATTGCGCCGGCTGCCGGTCGATTTCGGCATCGGCGTGCCGGCCGGCCCCGTCTTCGCCGGCAACATCGGCGCCGAAAACCGCTATGAGTACACGGTGATCGGCGATGCGGTCAACGAGGCCGCGCGGCTGGCCGACCTGGCCAAGACCGCCGACCGGCGGATCCTGTGCGCGGCGGCGGCCATCGAGCGGGCCGGCGACGCCGAGGGAAGGCATTGGGCGGAGTGCTATTCCACCGTCCTGCGGGGACGGTCCGAGGCCACCCACGTCTCGGCGCCGGCCGGCTAGCGCGGCGGGCGTCGCGTCAGGACTTGTTGACCTTCAGCGCGGCGATGATCTTCCCGATGATGTCCGCCGACGCGGTGTCACCGATGGGTGTGCTGCCGATGAAGACGGTGACCGGCTTGGTGTCGACGGCGATGACGGTGACGGAGTCGCCCTTGACGTTGCGGGTGGGGTCGGCGATCGTCACGTTGGCGTCCGCGCGGGCGGCCTTGGTTCCGTCGACGGTGATCGACGAGGTCTTCGTCGGGCCGAGCGTCGGCGACGCGTTCGCATAGCCGGGCCCGTTGGCGATGCACTGCAGCAACTTCGACGCCTGCGCGGTGACGTCCATGCTGGCGGCGAAGTTCGTGACAGCCACCTCGGCCGTCATCATCCATTGGTTGGCGCCCGGCACGTCCTGGGCGACCCCGACCGCCCCGATGAGGTTCGGGTCCTGGTCGTCGGAGAACAACGTCCAGTTGGGGGGCACGGCGGAGGCCGGGAACGACAGCTTGCCGGCGGTGATCGAGTCGGTCCGGGGGATCTCGCCGCCGGACACGTTGGGGGTGCAGTCGGTGGCGGTCTGGGCCGAACCCTTCGGCTGGCTGGCCGTGGTGCTCGTCGACGAGGGAGCGGCCTTCGGCGGCTTACCGTGGCTGCCGCCGCGAACCACCATCAGGGTCGCCACCAGCGCGATGACGGCCAGGACGACGAGACCACCGATGATCAACCACGGCAGCTTCGAGCCGGGCCCGCCCGGTGGCGGCCCCGGCGGGTAGGACCCGGGCGGGAACTGCTGGCCCCCTTGTGGGTACCCCGGCGGCGGATACGGATACGGGCCGGTCGGCGGGTACGGTTGCGGGCCCTGCGGCTGGCCTCCCCAATGCGGTTGCTGCCCATACGGATTCCCGTAGGGGCCCTGACCGTAGGGACCTTGGTCGTAGGGGCCTTGACCGTGGGGACCTTGGTCGAAGGGGCCGCCGGGCGGAGCCGTCATCGCTGCACCACCCCGCCTACGCCTCCGGCTTGACCTTGGCCATCGCCAAGACATCCAGGCGACGGTCCAGCTCTTCCTCGGACAGCTTGTCGCCGATCAGGCCACGGTCGATCACGGTCTGGCGGATTGTCTTGCGCTCCTTGAGGGCCTGCTTGGCCACCGCGGCCGCCTCCTCGTAGCCGATCGCCGAGTTCAGCGGCGTCACGATCGACGGCGACGATTCGGCCAGCTCCCGCAGGTGATCGACGTTGGCCTTCAGCCCGATGATGCAGCGCTCGGCGAACAACCGCGACACGTTGGTCAGCAGCTTGAACGACTCGAGGACGTTGCGGGCCATCATCGGGATGTAGACGTTGAGCTCGAACGCGCCACTCAAACCACCGACGGCGACTGCCGCGTCATTGCCGATCACCTGCGCGGCCACCTGCGTAACCGCTTCCGGCAGAACGGGATTCACCTTGCCCGGCATGATCGAGCTGCCCGGCTGCAGGTCCGGCAGCTGAATCTCGGCCAGCCCGGTCAGCGGGCCGGATCCCATCCAGCGGACGTCGTTGGCGATCTTGGTCAGCGAGACCGCGATGGTGCGCAGCGCGCCGGACGCCTCGACCAGGCCGTCACGCGCCGCCTGAGCCTCGAACGAGTTGGCGGCGGTGCGCAATTCGTTCAGGCCCGTGGAGGCGATCAGCGTCTCGACCACCTTGGCGCCGAAGCCGTCGGGGGCGTTGAGGCCGGTGCCCACCGCGGTGCCGCCGATCGCCAGCTCGCCCAGCCGCGGCAGCGTGGCGCGTACCCGCTCGATCCCCGCCTCGATCTGGCGGGCGTAGCCGCTGAACTCCTGTCCCAGGGTCACCGGCACGGCGTCCATCAGGTGCGTGCGGCCCGACTTGACCACCGTGTGCCATTCGCGGGCCTTGCCGGCCAGCGCGTCGTGCAGCACCTCGAGCGCCGGGATCAGGTGGCGCACCGCGGCCTCGGTCGCCGCGATGTGGGTGGCGGTCGGGAAGGTGTCGTTCGACGACTGCGACATGTTCACGTCGTCGTTGGGGTGCACCGTGACACCGTTGGCGGCCGCGATGCTCGCGATCACCTCGTTGGTGTTCATGTTCGAGCTGGTGCCCGACCCGGTCTGGAAGACGTCGATGGGGAATTGGTCGTCGTGCAGGCCGTCGGCGATCTCGGCGGCGGCGGCGATGATCGCGTCCGCCTTCTCCGGCGCCAGCAGCCCGAGGTCCTTGTTGACTTGCGCGCAGGCGCCCTTCAGCAGGCCCAGCGCGCGGATCTGGGTGCGCTCCAAACCGCGGCCCGAGATGGGAAAGTTCTCCACCGCGCGCTGGGTTTGCGCGCGCCACAACGCCTTTGCGGGCACCCGGACCTCGCCCATGGTGTCGTGCTCGATGCGGTATTCGGTATCGGTGGCGCTCTCGGCCATAGGTAGCAGTCCTCGCTGGTTCTCGGTCTAGGGCAGGGGATAGGCGGCGGTGCTGTCGCCGGTGAAGTCGATGGAGGAGTACTCGTTGAGCTTCGAGAGCCGGTGATAGGCCTCGATCATGCGCACGGTGCCCGACTTCGACCGCATCACGATCGACTGCGTGGTGCAGCCACCCGGGTAGTACTGCACGCCTTTGAGCAGGTCGCCGTTGGTGACCCCGGTGGCGCAGAAGAAGACGTTCTCCCCGGACACCAGGTCCTCGGTGGTCAGCACCCGATCGACGTCGTGTCCGGCGTCGACGGCCTTCTGGCGTTCCTCGTCGTCCTTGGGCGCCAGCCGCGCCTGGATGGCACCGCCCATACACCGGATCGCGGCGGCGGCGATGATGCCCTCGGGGGTGCCGCCGATCCCGGCCAGCATGTCGGTGCCCGAGTTTGGCCGGCAGGCCGAGATCGCGCCGGCGACGTCGCCGTCGGTGATCAGCCGGATGCGCGCCCCGGTCAGCCGGACGTCCTCGATCAGCTGGGCGTGCCGGGGCCGGTCCAGGATGCACACGGTCATGTCGCGCACCGACAGCGCCTTCACCTTGGCGACGGCCTTGATGTTCTCGGCGATCGGCGCGGTGATGTCGAGCACGTTGGCGGCCTCGGGCCCGACGGCGATCTTGTTCATGTAGAACACCGCCGACGGGTCGAACATCGCGCCGCGGTCGGCTACCGCCAGGACCGAGATGGCGTTGGGCATGCCCTTGCTCATCAGCGTGGTGCCGTCGATCGGGTCCACGGCGAAGTCGCACTCCGGGCCGTCGCCGTTGCCGACCTCCTCGCCGTTGTAGAGCATCGGCGCGTGGTCCTTCTCGCCCTCGCCGATGACCACCACGCCGCGCATCGACACCGTGTTGACCAGCTCGCGCATCGCGTCGACGGCCGCGCCGTCGCCACCTTCTTTGTCGCCGCGCCCCACCCAGCGGCCGGCGGCCATGGCACCGGCCTCGGTTACCCGGACCAGTTCCAGGGCCAGGTTGCGGTCCGGGGCTTCACCACGTGGCCGTCCTGGTGGGCGGTCGCCCTCAACTGTCATGGTTGGAGATTGTCCCAGAAGCGGATCGGTCTGCTGGAACTGGGATACTTGGGGGATGACCGAAGAGCCGCCGCTGAACGCCAGCTCGGATGCCCATGTCACGGGCGAGCCGGCCCCGGCGGCCGGGGCCCTGCCGGGGCCGGTTTCACGGCCCGCCAAACCGCGGTTGCTGCAGGACGGCCGCGACATGTTCTGGTCGCTGATCCCGTTGGTGCTCGGCTGCATCCTGCTGGCGGGCCTGGTGGGCATGTGCTCGTTCCAGCCCGGCAGCCACCGGGGCGTGGTGCCGTCCTACGACGCGGCGGCGGCCCTGCGCGCCGATGCCGCCACCCTGGGCTTTCCCGTCCGGCTGCCCAAGCTGCCCGCCGGCTGGCAGGCCAACTCGGGCAACCGCGGCGGTATCCAGGGCGGGCGCACCGACCCCGCGACCGGCCAACGGGTGAACGCGACCACCTCGGTCGTCGGCTACATCAGTCCGACCGGGATGTATCTGAGCCTCACCCAGAGCAACGCCGACGAGGACAAGCTGGTGGGTTCGATCCATTCGTCGGCGTATCCGGCCGGAACGGTCGACGTCGCGGGGACCAGCTGGGTCGTCTACAACGGCGCCGGCCAGAGCGGGGCGGACGCGGAGCCGGTGTGGACCACCCGGCTCACCGGCCCGTCCGGAGCCACCCAGATCGCGATAACCGGCGCCGGCACCACCGATCAGTTCCGTACGCTTGCTTCGGCGACGCAATCCCAACCGCCGCTACCCGCGCGCTGAGGAAGGGCCGAGTGTGACCGCACCCCAAGCGGATCTGTCCGGATGGTCGGTGGCGCCGTTCAGCGGCGGCGGCTACACCCATGACGTCTACCGCAAGGGCAGCGGACCGGGGGTGGTCCTGATCCCCGAGATCCCCGGAATCCACCCCGGCGTGCTTGCCCTGGGCAACCACCTGGTGGACAACGGCTTCACCGTCGCCATGCCGTCGCTGTTCGGCGAGCCGGGCCGGGGCAAGACGATCGGGCACATCGCGGCGAGCGTCAGCCGGGCCTGTGTGGCAAAAGAATTCGCGGCGTTCGCGACGAACAAACAGCGGCCGGTGTCGTTGTTCCTGCGGGCGCTGGCGCGTGACCTCAACGCGTCGACGCCGGGCAAGGGGGTCGGGGTGATCGGCCAGTGTTTCACGGGCGGCTTCGCGCTGGCCGCCGCGGTCGACGACAGCGTGCTGGCCCCGGTGTTGTCGCAGCCGTCGGTACCGCTGCCGCTGGGCCGCGCGCGCCGCCGCGACCCGGGACTCAGCGAGTCCGAACTGAGCGCGGTCGCCGAACGCGCCGCCACCGAAGGGCTGTGCGCCATGGGTTTACGGTTCAGCGAGGACCCGGTGGTGCCGGCGGAGCGCTTTGCGGTGCTCAAGGAGCGGCTGGGCGACGCGTTCGAGGTGATCGAGATCGACTCGCGGCCGGGCAACCGGTACGGCTTCGCCAGGACCGCGCATTCGGTGCTGACCGACGAGGTCCGCGAAGTCGACGGCCACCCGGCCTACGAGGCCCGCAAGCGGGTGGTCGAGTTCCTCACGCAACGGCTCACCTAGGCCACGGCATGCCCGACGACGCTCTCGTAGTCGACACCGTCTACGGCCCGGTCCGGGGTGCCGACCTGGGCCAAGCTCGGGCATGGAAAGGCGTCCGCTACGCCGCGCCGCCCGTCGGTGCCCTGCGGTTCCGGGCGCCGCAGCCGCCCGAGCGGTGGAAAAAGGTCGCCGACGCCACCCGCTACGGCCCGGCATGTCCGCAACCGGTCTTTCCCAACATGCCGCTCGACCTGGGCGCGCCGCAGGGCGAGGACTGCCTCCGGCTGAACGTCTGGGCGTCGTCCGGCACCCAGCCGGGCGACCGTAAGCCGGTGATGGTCTGGCTGCATGGCGGGGCTTACGTCCTGGGCTCGGGCAGCCAGGCGTTGTACGACGGTCGCCGGTTGGTCAGCGGCGGTGACGTGGTCGTGGTGACGGTCAATTACCGTGTCGGAGCGCTCGGTTTCATGGACCTGTCGTCATTCACCACCTCGCGGCGGCGGTTCGATTCCAACGTCGGACTGCGCGACGTGCTGGCGGCGCTGACGTGGGTGCGGCACAACATCGCCGCGTTCGGCGGAGATCCCCGCAACGTCACGCTCTTCGGCGAATCCGCCGGCGCGGGGATCGTGACGACCCTGCTGGCCTGCCCGGCAGCCGACGGCCTGTTCGCCCGCGCGATCGCCCAGAGCTCACCGGCCACGTCGGTGTACGACCGGCGCAGGGCGGAGCGCGTGGCCGAGACGGTCCTCGAACGGCTTGACGTCGATGCGGACCGGTTGCCGAGCGTGCCCACCGCGGTGCTCCTGGCCGCCTCCCAAGAGGTCTTCGACGAAGTGCCCGTGCGCAACCCGGGGATTCTGGCGTTCGTCCCGATCATCGACGGCGAGCTGCTGGACGACTACCCGGTCAAGCGGGTGCAGGAGGGCCGCTCGCTTCCAATCCCGCTGATCATCGGCACCAACCGGCACGAGGCGGCGCTGTTCAGGTTGATGCGCTCACGGCTGATGCCGATCACCCCCCGCGCGATCACGTCGATGTTCGATCAGATCGCCGCCGAACAACCCGACCTGCAACTGCCCACCGAGGAGCAGATCGGATCGGCGTACTCGCGATTGCGGCGCGGGGCAAGGAGTTTGAGCATCGCGACCGATGTCGGGTTCCGGATGCCGTCGGTGTGGCTGGCCGAGGGCCACTCCCGCGTCGCGCCGGTGTATCTGTACCGGTTCGACTACGCGACCCCGTTGCTGAAGCTGCTGTTGGTCAATGCCGCCCACGCGACCGAGTTGCCTTATGTCTGGGGCAATCTCGGCGGTCCGAAGGACCCAACACTCAAGCTCGGCGGCGCCGCGACCGCCAAGGCGGTATCCAAGAGGATGCGGACCCGCTGGGTCAACTTCGCCGCACGGTCGACGCCCGCGGGTCCGGACGGCGAGCCGGACTGGACGCCCTACCGGGCGGACGACCGCGCCTGTCTGATCATCGACAAGCGCGACACCGTCGCGCGCGACGTCGATGCGAGCATCCGGGCGGCCTGGGGCAGCCAGATGGTGGGTTTCCGGTAGCGGCGGGTCAGGCCGTGGGCTTGGCGGCGGTATTGCCTTGCTGCGCTTCGGCCTTCATGCGCTGGAACATGTCGACGTAGTAGGGCAGGCATTGCGACATCGCCTGCTCGGTGGTGAACAGCGGCTCATAGCCGAGGTCGCGGCGCGCCTTGGCGATCGAGAAGTAGTTGTCCAGATAAAGCCGCTCGACCGCCAGCGGCTCGAGCAGCGGCGCGGGTATGCCGAAACGGAAATGCAGCCGCTGCCAGCCGGTCATCGCCGCGCGGACCATCGGCCCGTTGACCCGTACCCGGGGCCAGCTCACCCCGCAGGCCTCGACCACCGGCCGCGCGAATTCGAACATGTTGATGGGTTCGTCGTCGTTGATGAAGTACGCCTGGCCGGGAGCGGTGCCGCCGGGGACGAGGTGCTCGGCGGCCAGGATGAAGCCGTGAATCAGGTTGTGCACGTAGGAGTTGTCCAGCCGGGCCGACTTGCGGCCGATCAGCACCTTGACGTGGCCGGCGATCACGCTTTCGAACAGCCTGCGGAACATCGTCTGGTCGCCGCGGCCCCAGATCCCGCTGGGCCGGATCGCGCACGTCAGCATCCCGACCCCCCCATTTGGCCGCGCGTTCTGGTTGAGGACGAATCGCTCGGCGACCACCTTCGTCTCGGTGTACAGGTCGTTGAACCGGTCGGTGTAGGGCAGGGTCTCATCCCCGCCGGCGATGTTCTGGCCGCCCATCACGACGCTGTTGGACGAGGTGTAGACGAATCGCTTGACCCCGGCCGCCTGCCCGGCATGCACCAGGTTTTCGGTGCCGCCGACGTTGACCGCGAAACTGCGCTGCCGGTACGCGTCGGTCACCGACGCGCCGCCCATCAGGTCGATGATCGCCGCGGTGTGGAACACCGTGTCGATGCCGTGCACCGCCTGGGCGCACACCGCCGTGTCGGTGATGTCACCCTCGAGCACCTCCAGCTGTGGGTGCTGCGCGAGCGATGACGGCGCGCGGTCGAACGAGCGCACTTGATACCCGCGGTCCAGCAGGGTGGTGACCAGGTTGGCGCCGACGAACCCGGAGCCCCCGGTGACCAGGACGCGGCCGAGTTCGGTCGTCAGTGATGCATCAGCCATGGGCCGCAGCATAACTGAAACGTGTTCCAATTTGAAAAAAAGTCACGACTAGAACTTTCGTCGAATGGCCAAATCAGGCGTCGTCCGGCTGGCCGGCCGCGAGCGCATCCTCGATCCGCTTGCGGGCGCCAGCTAAGTGCTCCTCGCAGCGTTTCGCGAGTTCTTCGCCCCTTTCCCATAGCTTCAGCGATGCGTCGAGATCTAGCCCGCCCTGCTCCAGCTGGCGGACGACTTCGATCAGTTCGTCGCGGCACGCTTCGTACCCCAGGCTACTAATGGGCGTAATTGATTGCTCCTCTTTATCCGCCATCGGTCGGCCCCTCGCTCACCGCGGCGACGGCGCCGTCGGCAACCCGCACCCGCAGCCGGGCGCCCGCCGGGGCGTCGGCAACCGATCGCAGCACCACCGGGGACCCGGCGTCCGGAACCGCCTGCACCACCGCATAGCCGCGGGCCAGGGTGGCTGCCGGGCCCAGCGTCGCCAGGCGTGCGCTCAGGTGACCGACGCGCTCGGTCTCGGCGGCGGCCCGGCGGGTGATGTCGCGGCGGATCGCCGACCTGGCCCGGTGGATCTCGTCGGCGCGCGCCGTCAGCGCCGTCAACGGCTCGGCGAGCACCGGCCGGCTGCGGACCTGGGCCAGCGCGCGTTGTTCGCGGGACACCCAGTTGCGCAGGGCCTGCGCGCTTCGCCGGCGCAAGTCGTCGATCAGGCGCTGCTCGGCGGCGGTGTCGGGCACCACCTTCTTCGCCGCGTCGGTGGGGGTGGCGGCGCGCAGATCGGCCACCAGGTCGCACAGCGGGTTGTCGGGTTCGTGGCCGACCGCGCTGATCACCGGGGTGCGGCAGGCCGCGATGGCGCGGCACAGCGTCTCGTCGGAGAACGGCAGCAGGTCCTCGACGCTACCGCCGCCGCGGGCCACCACGATGACGTCGACCTCGACGTGGCGGTCGAGTTCGTAGAGGGCGTCGACGATCTGGGCCACCGCATTGGGTCCCTGGACCGCGGTGTTGCGGACGGCGAAGCGCACCCCGGGCCAGCGTCCGGTTGCCACCGTCGTCACGTCGCGTTCGGCGGCGCTGGCCCGCCCGGTGATCAGCCCGATCATGTTGGGCAGAAAGGGGATTGGCCGCTTGAGACGGGGGTCGAAGAGGCCTTCGGCGTCCAGCAGCCGGCGCAGCCGGTCGATGCGCGCCAGCAGCTCGCCCACGCCGACGGCACGAATCTCGCTGAGCCGCAACGAGAATGTGCCCCGGCCGGTGTAGAACGACGGCTTGCCGCAGACCACCACCTGGGTGCCCTCGGCCAGCTTCACCGGCGCGTTGGCCACCAGGTCGCGCGAACAGGTCACGCTCAGCGACATGTCGGCGGCGGGGTCGCGCAACACCATGAACACCGTCTTGGAGTCGGGCCGCGCGCTGATCTGGGCCAGTTGTCCCTCGACCCACACCGTGCCGAGTTTGTCGATCCAGCCCGCGACGCGAATGGCCACCGCGCGCACCGGAAACGGGTTCTCGGCGGAGTTGGGTTCGGAATGTGCGGCTGGGGTCACTTCGCGTTCGCGCGGGTGATCCTGTTGGCCAGCAGGGTCTGGAACGGAGCGCGGGCCTTGGTGGCCTGCTCGTAGGCCAGCAGGGCTTCCAGTTCGTCGACGCTCAGCGACTGCAGGCGCGCCCGCAGCTGCGCCAGTGTCAGCGTCGCGTAGTCCAGCTCGCTCACCACCGACGGTTGCGGAACCGCCGGCGCGTCCGCGGATTTCCTGCCCTGCTTCAACGGGGCCGCATCGGAGGCGGCGTCGGCGAGCGAGTACAACGCGAACCGGCCCTCGGTTCGGCGATCGCCTTCGCCCGCCTCGGCGCCGCCGGCCGTTTCGACCGCGTCGGGCAGGTCCTCGTCGAAGGTCGCCCACTCCGGCTGCTCGTCCTTGGGCGGGAAGATGCTTTCGAGCGTGCTGTCACCCTTGATCGCCAGCTCGGCGAGGTTCTGCTGAAATCGCATCACAATGTGCGCCGCCTGACTGGCTAATGTCATGGGGTACATCAGGATGGTCTTCGGCAGCTTCATGGTCTCCTCGACGGCGACTGTCGCCGCGCCGACCAGTAGCCGAACTCCATACGGTGCAGTAGCCATGGGTCCAAGATTGCCCTAAGCGACGGCTAACTCCAAGCCCACCGGCGCGAGCTGGCAAGCCCGTGCCGGCAGAACGTACCCTGGGTGTCATGCCGCCGACTGTCGACATGGGAATTCCCGGCGCGTCCAGCTCGGTAGCCAGCGATCCAGCCCGCAAGCGAGTGCTTCTGGCCGAGCCGCGTGGCTATTGCGCGGGCGTGGATAGGGCCGTCGAGACGGTCGAACGCGCGCTGGAGAAGCACGGGGCGCCGGTGTACGTGCGGCACGAGATCGTGCACAACCGGCACGTGGTGAACACGCTGGAAAAGGCCGGCGCCGTGTTCGTCGAGGAGACCGACGAGGTGCCCGAGGGGTCCATCGTGGTGTTCTCCGCGCACGGGGTGGCGCCGACGGTGTACGCGGCGGCCGCCGAACGCAACCTGCAGACCATCGACGCCACCTGCCCGCTGGTGACCAAGGTGCACAACGAGGCCCGGCGATTCGCCCGCAACGACTACGACATCCTGCTGATCGGGCACGAGGGCCACGAAGAGGTCATCGGGACCTCCGGGGAGGCGCCCGACCACGTGCAGCTGGTGGACGGGGTGGCCGCCGTCGACAGCGTGACGGTCCGGGACGAGAACAAGGTGGTCTGGTTGTCGCAGACCACGCTGTCGGTCGACGAGACCATGGAGATCGTCGAGCGGCTGCGGCAACGGTTCCCGAAGTTGCAGGACCCGCCCAGCGACGACATCTGTTATGCGACCCAGAACCGGCAGGTCGCGGTCAAGGCGATGGCCCCCGAGTGCCAGCTGGTGATCGTCGTCGGCTCGCAGAACTCGTCGAACTCGGTGCGGCTGGTCGAGGTGGCCCTGGGCGGCGGCGCGGCGGCCGCCCACCTGGTGGACTGGGCCGACGACATCGATCCCGCCTGGTTGGACGGGGTGACCACCGTGGGCGTGACTTCCGGCGCGTCCGTCCCCGAGGTCTTGGTGCGCGGTGTGCTCGAGCGGCTCGCCGATCACGGCTTCGATGTGGTGCAGCCGGTCACCACGGCCCAGGAAACCCTGGTGTTCGCGCTGCCGCGCGAGATCCGGTCACTGCTGTAAAGACGGGCCGGGCGGAGCTCAGGCGTCGTATTCCCAGGATTCCGTCGGGGGCCGCTGCGGCCGGCCGGATGTCCGTGAACGGTTCCGGCGCTCCGGGCGCGGCTCGGCGGGCTCGTCGGCCCCCCGATAGCGGACCTGCGAGATCGGATGATGCGTGCCATTGTTGCCGTTGGTGGCGGGGCGGCGGCGCCTTGGCTCGTAGGTCGGTTCATAGCTGTCATAGCGACCGAAGTGCTCCGGCGCACCGGGCGGTTCGTACCTGTCGTACCCGTCGAAACGGCTGCTCCGCGGCGCGGGCCGCTCGTAGGGCTCGTCGTAGGGCCGCTCGTAGGGGTTGCGTCGGGTGCGCGGCTCGCGCCGGCCGTCCCGGGCCGACTGGCCGCGCGGGTCCGCATCGGCGTCCGGCCTGGGGCGGCGTCGCGACCGCCGTTCCGCGGCGTCGTAGTCGCGGGCGGTCGCCGACCCTCTCCGGCTCGAGCGCCGCTCGCCCGGTTCGGCCGCGGCGTCCAGCGGTTCCCGGGTATGCCGGGAACGGGCCCGGGCGGAACGGGCGGCGGACCGGTCACTGCGCGCCGTCCGGCGGGCCCGGGATGCGCTACCGGTCCCGCGGTCGCGGCGCGCCCTCGCCGGGGCCGCCTCGTCGGCGTCGTCGTCACCGGATTCCGCCCGCACGATTGCCTGCAGTTTGGCGACCGCTTTGGCGACGAAGCCGCCGACGACGGACCCGATGTCGGCGGACTCCCCGTCGTCGGAGGCGTCGGCCGCCGAGGTCGCCCGCTGCGACTGGCCGAAGTACCACCTGACCAGCCCGATCAGCAGCACGATGCCGGCGGTTCCCAGCATCAGCGGAAAGCGTTCGATCAGCGGGTAGCCGCAGTTGATCAGCAGGTCCTTGAGATGGCCGATTTTGGCGTCGTGGAACAACCAGTAGGCGCCGGGCACCGCGCAGAAAAGTATCAGCGGGGGCTGGATGATCGCGGTGAACAGCCCGTCCTGGCGCACCGCCAGCACCGCCGCCACGCAGCCGGCTATATAGAAGCCGGCGAAGACATGGGTCAGCTCCTTGTGGCCGGAGTCGATTCCGTAACCGATCGCGGTGGCGGTAACGGCGAGGAGCAGGGCGGCATACCACGGGATACCGGGGATATTCGGGTGGATCGAGCGGTGGGATGGCTCCACCGTCGACGTCGGCCGCTGTCCTGACACATGTAGACCGTACCGGCAATGGGCCGAAAGCCCCGTAAATACCTCATAGGGATGCCGGGCGTGCCATGCCCCGGACCCGTGAGCGGCGCGGGGAACGGTCCATGGCGGCCCGCGCCGGCGCCGACCCCTAGACTTGGGTCCCTGTGAGCCTGAGCCTGGGAATCGTGGGTCTGCCCAACGTCGGTAAGTCGACTCTGTTCAACGCGCTGACCCACAACGACGTGGTCGCGGCCAACTATCCGTTCGCGACGATCGAACCGAACGAGGGCGTCGTCCCGCTGCCCGATCCTCGACTGGACAAGCTGGCCGAGCTTTTCGGCTCCGAGCGCACCGTCCCGGCGCCGGTGACGTTCGTCGACATCGCGGGCCTGGTCAAGGGCGCGTCCGAGGGGGCGGGGCTGGGGAACAAGTTCCTGGCCCACATCCGCGAATGCGACGCCATCTGTCAGGTGGTCCGGGTGTTCTCCGACGACGACGTGACCCACGTGGCCGGTGAGGTGGACCCCAGGTCGGATATAGAGGTCGTCGAGACCGAGCTGATCCTGGCCGACCTGCAGACGCTGGAGCGCGCCCTGCCGCGGTTGGAGAAGGAGGCCCGCACCAACAAGGAGCGCAGGCCGGTGTACGACGCGGCCGTCGCCGCCCAGGAGACCTTGAACGGCGGCAAGACGCTGTTCGGTGCCGGGGTGGACGCGTCGCTGCTGCGGGAGCTGAACCTGTTGACCACCAAGCCTTTTCTGTACGTCTTCAACGCCGACGAGGCCGTGCTGACCGACACGGCGCGGGTCGCGGAGCTGCGGCAGCTGGTGGCGCCGGCCGACGCGGTGTTCCTGGACGCGGCCATCGAAGCCGAGCTGAACGAGCTCGACGACGAGTCGGCGGCCGAATTGCTGGAGTCGATCGGCCAGAGCGAACGCGGCCTCGACGCGCTCGCCCGCGCCGGCTTCCACACCCTCAAGCTGCAGACGTTCCTCACGGCGGGCCCAAAGGAGGCGCGCGCGTGGGTGATTCACCAGGGCGATACCGCGCCGAAGGCCGCCGGGGTGATCCACACCGATTTCGAGAAGGGCTTCATCAAGGCCGAGATCGTGTCCTTCGACGACCTGATCGCCGCCGGCTCGATGGCGGCGGCCAAGGCGGCGGGCAAGGTCCGCATGGAGGGCAAGGACTACGTCATGGCCGACGGCGACGTGGTCGAGTTCCGGTTCAACGTCTAGCGAACGGATCATCACTCGACCATGCTGGACAGATGGCGACGGTCGAACACAGGAAACCGTGGGTACGGCGGTCCGCCGGGATCCTGGCGGGTTGCGGAGTGGCGTTGTCCGCCTTCGGGCTGACGGGGGGAGTCGCCCACGCGGTGCCGGCGCCCACCTCCCATTGGTGTCCGGGCAGTGCGTGGGACCCGAGCTGGGGCACGGTCTACAACTGGGACTGGAATCAGTGCCACGACTGGCAGGGTCACGCGGGGCAGAGTTTCCCGGCGGGCGCGGGCCCGTGGGGACCCCCGCCGGCGTGGGCGCCGCCGGCACCGCCTCCACCGGCCTGGGCCCCCGGGGCCCAGCTGATGTGGAACCCGACCGGCCCCGGCAACTGGGGATTCTGGAACCACGGGATCTGGACTCCGGTCTAGACCGGCTCGACTGGCACCTTCTTGTCGGAGGGGCTCCGTAGCATGCCCTCGTCGCACGAGCGTGCACGCCACGGTAGTCAGGAGGGCGCCATGAACTTCGTTTCCACCCGCATCATCACCGCCGACGTCAACCGGCTCGTCGATTTCTATGAGACGGTCACCGAGGTTCCCGCGGTATGGGGCAACGAACTTTTCGCCGAGATTCCGACGCCGGTGGGCACGCTGGCGATCGGCAGCGACAAGACGGTGCCCCTGTTCGCGGCCGGATCCGCCGAACCCGCTGCCAATCGCAGCGTGATCGTGGAGTTCTTGGTCGACGACGTCGACGCGCAATACGAGCGGTTGCACGAGCGCGTGCCGGAGGTCGTGACAACGCCGACCACCATGCCGTGGGGCAATCGCGCGCTGCTGCTGCGGGATCCGGATGGCAACCTCGTCAACCTGTTCACACCCGTCACCGCGGAGGCCCGCGCCAAGTTCGGAATGTGACGTTCTGGCAACGGATCCCGGTAACACCGTGGCGTAGGGGCAAGACAACCTCTGCCGGGTTACGCCCCTGGCGCTGAAGCGCAGGTGGGCACTCGCGCGGCGGGCCGTGGCGGCGCCCAAGTGAGTCGTGGCCGCAGCATCGACCGGGAAACAGCGGAAACCGAGCGCGGCCTCGACTGCAACTGAGCCGGCTAGACGTTTGCTGGTGGCCGGAGCTATCGCTCCGGTGCATTTGCTGAGAATGCGGCGAAGGCCATTATCCGGCTTGCGAATGACGTGCGCCACAAATTTTTGCGGACAATAACCGCTATTGCTAGCGTCGCCGCCCATGGTAGTTCTTACAACATTGATCTCATTGATCAATCAGGTCTCCGGGACGCCCTATATTCCGGGTGGAGATTCTCCCGCCGGGACGGATTGTTCGGGCCTCGTTTCGTGGGTTGCCAATGCGGCGTCCGACAGGCCGGTTTTCGGCAACCGGTTCAACACCGGAAATGAAGAGGCGGCCTTGTTGGCGCGCGGGTTTCAATACGGAACCGCCCCCAATGCGCTCGTGATCGGGTGGAACGGCGGCCACACCGCCGCGACGCTGCCCGACGGGACGCCGGTGTCCAGTGGTGAGCGCGGTGGTGTGCACGTCGGCGGCGCGGGCGCCTACCAGGCCGGCTTCACGCACCACATGTTCCTGCCGATGCCACCGGATGGCGAGGGTGCGCTTCCCCCGCCGCCGGACGCGCCGCCCCCACCGCCGGACGCGCCGCCGCCGGCCCCGGACGCCCTGCCGCCGGCCCCGGACGCGCAGCCCGTGCTGGTCGACGCCACGGCCCCCGCCCCGCCCGCGCCGCCGGCCCCGCCGGCGCCAGAATTGCCGCCGCCCGGCGATCCTGGAATTGCGAATCCCTAACAAAAAGAATTCGCGGAGGCCTCAATCTATTGCGCCGCTATTTGACGCGTATAGGACACGCGAATAGCGCGGTGTCTGCCACCAGGTGAAATAGCACGGTCCGCGCGGGGTTTGTGAGGTAGGCCACTTCGCGCCCTGAGTGAGCGGGTTCCGATCCGCGCGGAAGCGAGGCGAAAGTGTGCCCCGGATGTCGAACAAGATATCCGGGGCACACTTTGCTGGAGCTCAGGCCGCGTCCCGGGTCGGTGGGTTGGCGGATATGCTGGCGCTGCTCGCCGGGGATGGTGCGGGCCCAACCTTCAGGAGCGAACCGGCAATGATCTTCATCGTCGTCAAGTTCGAGACCAAGCCCGAGTGGACGGAGCGCTGGCCAGAACTCGTCGCCTCGTTCACGGCCGCCACCCGCGCCGAGGACGGCAACCTGTGGTTCGAGTGGTCGCGCAGCCTCGACAATCCGGCGGAGTATGTCTTGGTGGAGGCGTTCCGCGATGCGGAGGCGGGCGGCACCCACGTCAACAGCGATCACTTCAAGCGGGCAATGCGGGAACTCCCGCAGGCCCTGAAGTCGACCCCCAAGATCATCAACCAGACGATCGACGCGTCCGGCTGGTCGGAGATGGGGGAGATGTCGGTCGACTAACCGACTTCGCTTACCGTGACCGCGATTTCGTGGCCCAGCTGATACCCCTGGGCCAGCGGAAGCGTGTCACCGCTCCAGAACTTGCCCGGATCGAACCAGTACGCGTCCTTGTCCGTGTCGAGCAACCCCATCTCCTCATAGGTGATGGCCACCGTCTCCGCGCAATAGGCCGTCGAAAGGCTCATCTTGCGCTCCTCACGCCGGCGTCGGGTCTGTTCACGAACCTTCTTGTCCACCACGGGAATTCCCCGCACCCAGTCATTGATGGTCGGGAGCCGGCCGCGGAACCAGCGTCCCGTCAACCGAGCGGTGGTGGGAAACGCGGTGCCGTCCATCCGTGCGATCACCCGCAGCAGCCTGTTCTCCTGCTCGCGGGTCGGATTGGGCGTCAGCTGACGTAGCCAACACCGTTGGTCGTAGCGCTGCGTCCACTGCAGGACGGCCTGGTGCAGATCGTTGAGCTGCACGCCGCGGTGGTTGGTCCCGGTCCACATGTCGACGAGCTTGTCGCCCAGTTCGGCGTGCCAGATCAGCGGCGGCAGGTCGTCGATGGCCACCGTCATGCCCACGTGATTCACCGGTGCGTTCGTCAACGTCTGAATCGCGCGGTCGGGCCGCGAGCGGCCGCGAAACAGCCAGAGGTCGCCCGTGCGCGTTTCGTTCAACGCTTGATGGAGGGTCAGCATTACGAATCGGCAAGTGCTTCTCGTGCGGCTTTCTGCGCCGCGTTGGCGGCGGGATAGCCGGCGTAGCCGGCCATGTGGTAGATCACCTCTTCGATCTCGGTGATGCTCAGCCCGTTGCGCAGCGCGATCCGGAAGTGGGATTTCAACTCGTCGGTGGCGCGCAGGGCGATCAGGGCGCCGATCGTCGCCAGGCTGCGCGAGCGCCGATCGAGCCCGGGCCGGGCCCACAGGGCCCCGAAGACGTGGTCGACGCCCAAGTCGATGAGTTCGTCGGCGATGCCGCCGTCGCGCAGTGTGGTGGCGTCGTCCGGGACCAGGCCGGGCAGCATGTCCCGGAACACGTTCAGGCCTTCGGTGCGAGGGTCAGCCATTCGGTCTGCCTTTCAATCGGGGCCCGCAGGGGATCCGGCAGGCGACTCCCGCCCACGGGGGGGCGATGCGAAAGTTGCTGGGAGGCAAGCGCGTACCCGATCACGCGGCCGATGTCATCGGCCGCCACGGTGATGACTGCGACTTCGTCGCGAGGGGTCTGCATGCGTTCGCGCCCGTTCGAGCAGGTTTTCCACAGCGGCAAGAGCACACCAGTTAACCACAGCGCGAATACTCTGTGGGCATGCGCAGTGTGTGGAAGTGGCTAGGGCTGGCCGGCGTCGCCGGTGTCGTCGCCGGGGGCGCGCTGGTGGTTCGCGACGAACGGAAACGACGCGCGTACACGGCCGACGAGGTCCGGTCCCGCCTGCATCAGCGGCTGGCCGAGTACGACGAGGACGGCTTTCAGTCGCGATCGGGATCGGCCGGGGCCTCGACCGCGAACAACCGGTAGCTGCCCGAAAAGCCCTTGAGCTCGGCGTCGCGCCCGCCGTCGAAGTGGATGTCGTCGCAGTCGGACAGGGCGTCTCGCACCGGTTGACTCACCAGGATCTCGCCGCCCGTGGCCTGCGCCGCCACCCGCGCCGCCATCGCGACGTTGCGGCCGAACAGATCGTCTCCGCGGCGCACCGAGCGGCCCATGTGGATGCCGATTCGCACCCGAATCTCTTCGTGCCGCTTGCGTTTTGCGTTCTTGTGTAGCGCGCGCTGCAGGTCGATGCCACACCGCACCGCCTGGTCGGCGCGGGCGAAGGCGATCATGAAGCCGTCACCCTGGCTCTTCACCACGTGCCCGGACCTCCGCTGCACGAGGTCGGACACGAGTTTGTCGTGCGCCGCGATGAGCTTGACCCAGGCCCGGTCGCCGATGCGTTCGTTGAGGGCGGTGGATTCCTCGATGTCGGAGAACAGGATCACCACCCGGCCGTCGGGCGTGACGCGCGCCAGGTCGGGTCGCTCCACCTCCGCCCAGTCGGCGAGGTCTTCGATCGAACTGCGGACGGCGGCGCCGAAGCCCTCCTTGCGCAGCAGGTTTGCCGTGTTCCACACCCTCTTGACGGCCTCGCGCCCGCCCGACAGCAGCTGATTGCGGGTGTCGGTCCGGTGCCGCAATTCGTCGATCTCCTGGCGGCTGCGCACGAGCAGCCGCGCCAGCACGGCGAGGGCGACGGCCTCGATCGCGGCGACGCCGGCCAGGACGTAGACCGTGACATGCAGCGCATCACCCACGCAAGCATCCTGCCAAGGCCGTGGCGGCTCGAGGTTGTCGGGCCTGTGCGCGGTGTCTAGTGTTAGGTCCGACCGCCGCGGGTAGTGAGTCTCTATAGCCAAACGGATGACTTTCGGAGGTGCGGACTTGGCCGATGGCGGTGAGAATTCCTCGAACAAGCTGGTGATATTCGGCATCACCGGCGACCTCGCGCGCAAGATGACCTACCGCGCCCTGTACCGCCTCGAAGCGCGCGACTTGCTGGACGTCCCGATCATCGGCGTGGCCAGCGACGACATCCCCCTCGAGAAGCTGGTCGATCGGGCCCGCGAGGCCATCAAGGCGTCGGGCGAGAAGTTCGACGACGCGGTGTTCGGCCGGCTCGCGGACCGGCTGTCGTATCTGCACGGCGACGTCACCGACGACGAGCTCTACGGCCGGCTCGCCAAGGAGATAGGCCCGGATTGCCGGCCGCTGTACTACCTGGAGATGCCGCCGTCGCTGTTTGCGCCGATCGTCGAAAACCTCGCCAAGGCCGACCTCTTGGAGTGCGCACGCGTCGCCGTGGAAAAGCCGTTCGGCCACGACTTGGCCTCGGCGCGCGACCTCAACGCCCGGTTGCGCGCGGTGCTCGACGAGGACCAGATCCTGCGGGTCGACCACTTCCTGGGCAAGCAGCCCGTCGAGGAACTGCAGTACCTGCGCTTCGCGAACAACGCCCTGGCCAAGCTGTGGGACCGCGACAGCATCTCCGAAATCCACATCACCATGGCCGAGGATTTCGGTATCGAGGACCGCGGCAAGTTCTACGACGCCGTGGGCGCGCTGCGCGACGTCGTGCAAAACCATCTGCTGCAGGTGCTCGCGCTGGTCGCGATGGAGCCGCCCGTCGGCCCCAGCGCCGATGACCTGAACGACAAGAAGGCCGAGGTGTTCCGGGCGATGCCGGCGCTTGATCCTGAGCGCTGCGTGCGGGGCCAGTACCGCGGCTACACCGACGTCGGCGGGGTGGCCAGGGATTCGCAAACCGAGACCTATATCGCGCTGCGGACCGAGATCGACAACTGGCGCTGGGCCGGCGTGCCGATCTTCCTGCGCGCCGGCAAGGCACTGCCGGAGAAGGTCACCGAGGTCCGGATGTTCCTCCACCACGTTCCGGGGTTCTCGTTCCTGCCCAACCGCCGGCCGCCCGAACCCAACCAGATCGTGCTGCGCATCGACCCCGATCCGGGGATGCGGCTGCAGATGTCCGCCCAAGCCGGCGACCACTGGCACGACGTCCACCTGGACTCCTCGTTCGCCGAGGATCTCGGCGAGCCCGTGCGGCCCTACGAGCGGCTGCTGTACGCCGCGCTCACCGGGGACCGTCAGCTGTTCGCCCGGGAGGACGCCATCGAGGAGACGTGGCGGATCGTGCAGCCCGTGCTGGACCGGCCGGGCCGGATCCATCATTACGATCCGGGTTCCTGGGGGCCCGAGGCCGCGCAGTCGCTGCTGCACGGTCACCGCAGTTGGCAGGAGCCGTGGCTGCCCAAGCAGACGTCGTCACAGTAAGGAGAACAGGAAGAGATGCAGCTCGGGATGATCGGCCTCGGCCGGATGGGCGCCAACATCGTCCGCCGCGTCGCCAAGGACGGACACGAATGCGTGGTCTACGACCACAACCCCGACGCGGTCAAGGCGATGGCGGGGGAGGAGCGGACCACCGGAGTGTCGTCGGTGAAAGAGCTCGCCGAGAAGCTGACCGCTCCCCGGGTCGTCTGGGTGATGGTGCCCGCCGGGACCATCACGACGGGGGTCATCGAGCAGCTGGCCAAGACGCTGGAGCCCGGCGACATCGTCATCGACGGCGGCAACTCGTACTACCGCGACGACATCAGCCACGCAAAGACCCTGTCGGACAAAGGAATCCATCTACTCGACTGCGGCACCAGCGGCGGCGTGTGGGGCCGCGAACGCGGCTACTGCCTGATGATCGGCGGCCACGACGAGGCCTTCGAACGCGCCGAGCCGATCTTCGCCAGCGTCGCTCCTGGCGTGGACGCCGCCCCCCGCACGCCGGGCCGCGACGGTGAGGTCGGGCAAGCGGAGAAGGGCTACCTGCACTGCGGGCCATCGGGCGCCGGGCACTTCGTCAAGATGGTGCACAACGGCATCGAGTACGGAATGATGGCCTCGCTCGCCGAGGGGCTCAACATCCTGCGCAACGCCGACATCGGCAAGCACGTGCAGGAGGGTGACGCCGAAACGGCGCCGCTGTCGAATCCGGAGTTCTATCAATACGACTTCGACATCCCCGATGTCGCCGAGGTGTGGCGGCGGGGCAGCGTCATCGGTTCGTGGCTGCTGGATCTGACCGCGATCGCGCTGCACGACTCGCCCGACCTCAAGGAGTTCTCCGGACGGGTCTCGGACTCCGGGGAGGGCCGCTGGACCGCCATCGCGGCGATCGACGAGGGCGTCCCGTCACCGGTGCTGACGACCGCGTTGCAGTCCCGGTTCGCCTCGCGTTCCCTCGACGACTTCGCCAACAAGGCGCTCTCGGCGATGCGCAAGCAGTTCGGCGGGCACGCCGAGAAGCCCGCGAACTAGGGTCGCCACCACCGGGATCAGTGGCGATCGCGAGCGCGGCCGAGCCGGGCGAAGCGGGTCGCCACCGTCGGGATCAGTGGCGATCGCGAGCGCGGCCGAGCCGGGCGAAGCGGGTCGCCACCGTCGACCTAGTGGCGTTTGACGAACTTCACCACCGCGTCGCTGAACGCGTCGTTGTCGTCACCGGCCGCGGTGTGCCCGGCTTTGGGCAGTTCGACGAACTCCGCGCGCGGAACGCTGGCCAGGAAATGCCGGACACCTTCGGGGCTGACGACGTCGGACAACTTCCCGCGGATCAACAGCACGGGAATCGACAGGTGCTTGGCGGCCTGCTCGAACTTCTCGGTGCGCAGCTCCGGATCGTCCCCGGGCTTGGTCATGAACGCCGGGTCCCAGTGCCAGTACCAGCGGCCGTCGCGCAGGCGCAGGTTCTTCTTCAGCCCCTCGGGGCTGCGCGGCTTGTCCCGGTACGGGAGGTAGGCGGCCACCGCGTCGGCGGCCTCCTCCAGCGAGTCGAAACCGTCGAGCCCGCTGATCATGAAATCGCGGATGCGGGCGCTGCCGCCCTTCTCGAATCGGGGCACCACGTCGACGAGAACCAGTCGGGTCACCTCCGCCGGCCCCGCCCGGTGGGCGGCGAGGATGCCGGTCAACCCGCCCATGCTCGCCCCGATGATCATCACCGGCCTGCCGATCGCGGCGATCACCTGCAGGACGTCGGCCGTCAGGGTCTCGACGTCGTAGTCGGCGTTGGGCGCGCGATCGCTGTCGCCGTGGCCGCGGCTGTCGAGCGCCACGACGTGCAGGCCCTCGTCGGCGAGGGTTTGGCCGGTGTTCTTCCAGGAATGCCGGTTCTGGCCGCCGCCGTGCAGCATCAGGACGCTGGGCCGGCCCGCGCCGCCGGTCCCGCCATTCCATTCGTCGGCAACCAGGGTGATCCCGCCGGCCCCGGAATACTCAACCGTCCGAGGGACGCTACTGACGGCGCTCATGCGACCTGACGTTACATAGGGCGTCCAAGCACCTTTCCGCGGGTCGACGGCGCGGTGAGTTTCGGCGTCCGATGCGGTCTATCCAGTGACAACACCAACGCGATCAACCGAGCCGATTAGGAGGCCGCGGCCCATGCCATCGATCACCCCGTCGTTGTGGTTCGACCACGACTTGGAGGAGGCGGCGAGGTTCTACACCTCGATCTTCCCGAACTCGCACATCGAGGGCTTCAACCGGACCACGGAGGCCGGACCCGGCGAACCGGGCACGGTGCTGTCCGGCAGTTTCGTGCTGGACGGGACCCGGTTCATCGGGATCAACGGCGGCCCGCACTTCCAGTTCGACGAAGCGGTGTCCTTCACCATCCACTGCAGGGACCAGGACGAGGTCGACTACTACTGGGAGCGGTTGACCGACGGCGGCGAGGAGTCGCAATGCGGCTGGTGCAAAGACCGGTTCGGCCTGAGCTGGCAGATCATCCCGGACCGGCTCTACGAGCTCGTCGGCGACCCCGATCGGGCCCGCGCCGCGGCGGCCACCCAGGCGATGTATGGCATGCGAAAGATCGTCATCGCCGAGTTGGACGAAGCCGCCGCGCGGGTATAGCGAAACTCCCTGCCGCAGCGGCAATCTGACCGCTTGTGGCATGCGGTCGGTGCGTCTTGGGGCCGTACGCGTTAGGTTGGTCCGTGCGGACGCGCCGAGCAGGGAGTCAATATGGGTGAACCAGGCTGGATCGACGTGCCCAGCCCGGCTGGGGACCTCAAGGCACTCACCTGGGGGCCACGCGATGCCCCCATCGCCTTGTGCCTGCACGGCTTCCCCGACACCCCCTACGGATTTCGCAAGATCGCTCCGCGGCTCGTCGGGGCGGGATGGCGGGTGGTGGCGCCCTTCATGCGCGGGTACGCGCCGTCGTCGATTCCCGCCGACGGCAGTTACCACGTCGGCGCGATGATGGACGACGCCCTGCGGGCGCGCTCGGCGGCGGGCGGCACCGACCGCGACGTCGTGATCGGCCACGACTGGGGGGCGATCGCCACCACCGGACTGGCCGCCATGCCCGACAGCCCGTTCACCAAAGCGGTGATCATGTCGGTGCCGCCCTCGGCGTCCTTCCGTCGCAAGGCCGGCGCCGCCGAGCGGGGGCGACTGGCCGCCCACCTGGCGCGTCAATTGCTGCGCAGCTGGTACATCATGTACTTCCAATTGCCCTGGCTGCCGGAGCATTCCGCGTCCTGGGTGTTGCCGCTGCTGTGGCGGCGGTGGTCGCCGGGGTACCGCGCCGACGAGGACCTGCGCCACGTCGACGCGGCGATCGGGACACCGGAGAGCTGGCGGGCGGCGCTGGGCCCCTACCGTGCCACGATCCGCAACACCCGGCCGCCCGCGCAGTACGCCGAACTCAACGAGCTCTGGACCCAGGAGCCCGTGTGGCCGTGCCTGTACCTGCATGGCCGTGACGACGGCTGCATGACACCGGCTTTCGCCCGCTGGGCGGAGAAGGTGTTGCCGCCGGGCAGCGAGGTGGCCATCGTCGAGCACGCGGGGCACTTCCTGCAGCTCGAACAGCCCGACAAGGTCGCCGACCTGATGCTCGGGTTCATCGGCTCTCCCGGCTGAATGACCGCGCAGCGGATGGCCGCCGTCGATGCGCAGTTCTATTGGATGTCGGCCAAGATCCCCGGCGACCAGTTCCTGCTGTACGCATTCGACGGCGAACCGGCGGACTACGAAGCCGCCGTCGAGCAGGTCTGCCGTCGGGCCAACGCCTGCCCGGAGCTGACGACGCGGGTGCGAGAGCGCGGATGGTTGGCCTACCCGCAGTGGGTGCCGGCGACCGTCACGCCCGAGCGGGTGATCCGCCACGACCTTGACGACCAGACGTGGGCCGGGTGCCTGGCGGCCGTCGTCGCGCTCGCCGACAACCCGCTCGACGCCCGCCGCGCACCCTGGCGGCTGCACTTCTTCACCCCGGTGCGGGGCATCCCCGGCGTGACCGGGTCGGGCAGCGTGGCGGTCATGCAGGTCGCACACGCGCTGGCCGACGGGGCGCGGGCGTCGGCGATGGCGGCCTGGCTGTTCGGCCGGCCCGCTCCCGTGCCCGCGGTGCGACGGCTGCGGAGCGGGTTTTTGCCGTGGCGAGCGGCCCAGGCGGCCCGCGCCCACCGAAAGCTGCAGCGCGACACCCGTGCCGGGCTCCTGAACCCCGGGCCCGGTACCCGCCCCCTGCTGCCGACCAACGCGCGTCCCGGGCCGGTCCGCTCGGTGCGCACGCTGGTGCGACGCCGCGGGGAGTTGCGCGGTCCCACGGTCACCGTGGGCGTGCTGAGCGCGGTCTCCACCGCGCTGTCCGACCTGCTCGGCGACGTCGTCGATACGCTGGGCGCCGAGGTTCCCATGGCCAAACCCGGTGTGGCGTATGCGAATAACCACTTCGGCAACATCGCGGTCGGGCTGTACCCGAAGCTGGGACCGGACGCACGCGCCGAGCGGATCGCGGCGGAGCTGGCCAATGGGCGGCGTCGCTTCGCGCATCCGGCCACGCGCTACGCCGACCGGGCATTCGCGGGCGTGCCCGCGCCGCTCTTGCGTTGGGGCATAGCCCAGTTCGACGCCGACACCCGGCCGACGCAGGTTTCCGGCAACACCGTGGTGTCCAGCGTGCACCGCGGCGCGGCCGACCTTGGCTTCGGAGGCGCCCGGGTGGTGCTGACGGCCGGCTACCCGGCCTTGTCGCCGGTGATGGGCCTGACGCACGGCGTGCACGGCGTCGGCGACACCATCGCGATCAGCGTGCATGCGGCCGAGTCGGCCGTTCCCGACATCGACGCCTACGTGAGGCTACTGGACGCGGCGCTGTGACTAATGCGCGTCGCCGGACCTGGCCGCTTCCTCCCGCGTCAGGCCCACGGCGGAGATCAGCTCCTCGTGCAGCTCGAACCACACGGTGTGGTAGGAGTCGATGAGCGGCCTGGTCAGCCAGGCGGTATCGCCGTCGTGCGCTTTCGCCAGCGCCGCAGCCAGTTTCGTTGCGTAGCCGGCCAACCGCGGCAGCTGGGCCGCGGCCGCATCGACGATCGGCAGGACCCGCGCGTGCACATCGTCGAGCCGGGCCAGGACCGCGGCGTCGTACTCCGCGTCGTCGTGCGGGTTGGGGGCGCCCTGCGGGCCACCCCTGAGCTGCCAATCCGTGACCACCGATTTCAAATCGGCGTTGACGGAGCGAAAGTCCGCGTAGGCGGCCGCCAGCGCGGCCCGGTCGGCGCCCCGGCGTTCCTCGTCGAGCAGTGACGCGAGGCGGTCCCGACCGGCGGCGGTGATCCGCAGCGTCGCGCCGTCGGCCAGCAGGCCCGCCGCGGTGAGCTCCTCGACGACGCCCGTCACCTGGGCGAGCTCGGCGTCCAAGGTCGCGGCCAGGTCGGCGGGACGCACCCGGCCCTTCAGCCGAACCGCCTGCAGCACCGCTAATTCGGTCATGAGGTGGTCCCGCTCGCCAGGCGCAGCGCGGTCAGCATGACGATCAGCGGGGTGCCCGAGACGACGTCGGTGTGCCCGTCGTTCATGGCGGAGGCCACCGTGGCCTCGGTGGCGTCTTCCAGTCGCAGGTGGTCACCGGAGGTGTGGGCGCGCAGCGGGCTGATCCGCCGTGCGATGTCGGCCAGCTCCCGCAGTTCGGGCGTGTCGCTTTCCGACCATGCGGACAGGCTCAGATTGCCCGCGCGCACTTCGCCTTCGGCGCCGTCGACGGTGATCAACTTGCCGGCCAGCGACGCGGCGACTCCGTGGCCGCACCCGACCACGGCCACCCGTCCGAGCTCGCGACTGACCACCGCCGCGTGGCTGGCGGCGCCGCCGACTTCGGTGACGATGCCCTGGGCGGCCAGCATGCCGGAGACGTCCTCCGGCCTGGTGTGGTCGCGGACCAGGATCACCGACTCGCCGCGGTCCGCCGCATCGAGCGCCTCGTCGACGTCGGTGTATGCCTTGCCCGACGCCACCCCCGGGCAGGCCGGTAAGCCCTTGGCCAAGAGCTTTGCGGCCAAACGTATTTCGGGCTGCAGGGCGGGCTGCAGCAGCGTCCGCACGTGGGCGGGGGTCACCCGGCGCAACGTCTCGGCGTCGTCGATGAGTCCCTCATGCCGTAGCTGTAGCGCCAGTCGCACCGCGGCCTGCGCCGACCGCTCCGCGTCGCGTGTCTGCAGCAGCCACAGCTTGCCGTGCTCGACGGTGAACTCGATCTCTTGAACGTCGGAGCCGAGTCGCTCCAACCTGCGGGCGGCGTCCATCAACTCGTCGTAGACGGCCGGCTGCTCGTCGCGCAGCGCGGTGATCGGTTCCACGTCCACCGAACCCGAGACCACGTCGTCGCCCTGCCCGCCGGGCAGCCATTCGCCGAACGGCGCGTTGTCGCCCGTGATGGGGTTACGCGAAATGAGAACCCCCGCACCGGAATCGGGGCCGATATTGCCGAATACCATCGCCTGGACGACGACCGCGGTGCCGCTGCGATCGTCGCCGCCGGAATGGGCGCGGTAGGCGACCGCGCGCGGCGAGTTCCACGAGGCGAACACCGCCTCGATGCCGGCGCGTAGCTGCGTGTACGGGTCGGCGGGCACCGGCCGGCGCGCGTCGATCCCGACGATGCGCCGGTACATGCCCTCGAACCGCCGGCGGGTGTCCCGCGCGAACGCGGCGGCGCCGGCGGCGGTCAGCGCCTGCTCGACGTCGTCGTTCATGCCGAGGTCCAAGATCGTGTCCATCATGCCCGGCATCGATTGGGTGGCCCCCGAGCGCACGCTGACCAGCAAGGGGCGCGGGCCGCGGCCGAACGTGCGCGAGGTGTGTGCCTCCAGCCAGCCGATCCGGTCGAGGACGTCGTCCCAGATCGCGTCCATCGCCGCCCGGGGATCGGCGAGGTAGCGCAGGCCCACCTCGGTGGTGATGCAGAACGCGGGCGGCACCGGCAGGTCGTGCCGGCGCATCACCTCGATGCCGTGGCCCTTGTTGCCCAGCAACTCCCGGGGGTGACTTGCTGTGCCGTCGAGTAACACCACGGATTGCCCGTCAGAAGCGGCCCCAGACGCGTCACGGGGGGCGCCGCTGCCTCGTGCGATACGCGCCGTGGTGCACCCCCTCGTGATCTGCTGCTGATCGGCCAACGTCGGAACGCCCGCAATGTTCCCACATGAATCAGTGCAGTTAGCTGCGCGCCGCTCCTGTTATGCCGTCCGTGCCATGCTCTAGGTTTGCAGGTATGACTCCCTACGACGTCGGACTACTGATCCTGCGGCTGGTGTTGGGCGTGACGTTGGCCGCGCATGGCTACAACAAATTCTTCGGCGGCGGCCGCATCCCCGGCACCGCGCGCTGGTTCGAGAGCATCGGCATGAAGCCCGGGAAGTTCCACGCGACGGTGGCCGCCACGACCGAGATGGCCGCCGGGCTGGGTCTGGCCGCGGGGTTGCTCACACCGATCCCCGCCGCGGGATTCGTATCGTTGATGCTGGTCGCGGCCTGGACCGTGCACCGGGCCAACGGCTTCTTCATCGTCAAGGAAGGCTGGGAATACAACCTCGTCCTGGCGGTCAGCGCCATCGCAGTGGCCACCCTGGGCGCCGGAAAGTTCAGCCTGGATTACGTGGTCTTCGGGCACAACTGGATGGACGGCTGGCGGGGTCTGCTGATCTCGGTCGTGCTCGGCCTCGCCGGTGCGATCGGCCAGCTGGTGATCTTCTACCGCCCGCCCGCTAAGCAGGCTGGTTAGCTAGGGGTCGTCGTCGTCCTCCTCGGCCATCAGCTTTTCGGGGTGGTGGAAGGAGTTGGTGCGGCGTTGCCCGCGGTCCAGGTGGGGCGGCGGGATCCATTCGGTGTCGCCGTTGGCGCTTTTTCGGGTGGTCCAGCCCTGCTCGAGGAGCCGGTGGTGCGGTCCGCAGGTCAGGGTGAGCTGCTCGATGTCGGTCCGGTGCGTGTCGGCCCAGTCTTCGACGTGGTGGACCTCGCAGTAATAGCCGGCGACGTCACAGCCCGGTGCCGAGCAGCCGCGGTCCTTGGCGTACAACACAATGCGCTGGCCGGGTGAGGCCAGGCGCTTGCCGTGATACAGCGCCACCGGTTTGCCTTTGTCGAAGACGGCCAGATAGTGGTGAGCGTGGCGGGCCAGGCGGATGACGTCGGACATCGGCAAGATGGTGCCCCCGCCGGTCAAGCCCTTGCCCGCGGCGGCTTCCAGGTCGGCGAGGGTGGTGGTCACGACGATGGCCGCCGGCAGCCCGTTGTGCTGGCCGAGGTTCCCGCTGCAAAGCATCGCGCGCAGGCCGGCGTTGAGGCCGTCGTGGTTCCGCTGAGATGCTGTGCGGGTGTCGCGCTGCGCCGCATCTTCGGGCGGTGCGCCGTCGACCACCGGGGTGTCGTCGTCCGGGTTGCACATACCGGGCGCGGCCAGCTTGGCCAACACCGCCTCCCAGGTGGCGCGGGCTTCGGGGGTCAGCCAGCCACTGAGGCGCGACATGCCATCGGAATCTTGGGTCCCTAGGGTCAGGCTGCGACGCCGAGCACGGTCCTGGTCGGTGAACTGTCCGTCGGGATTGAGGTAGCAAGTGATGCGCTCGGCCACTTTGCGCAGACTTTCTGGGCGATGAGCGCTGGCCCAGCGGGCCAGGTCGAGCTCGGCGGCTTGCCGGGTGGGGGCGTCGACCCAGCAGGGCAGCTCATCGAAGAAGCGGTGGATGATCGCGAGGTGCGATGCGCCGACGAGCCCGGCGCGCTGGGCGGCCGCGGTGGCCTCGTACCGCGGGGCCAGCGGCTCCCCGGTCAGCGCCTGCCGCGTGCCCAGCGTGCGAGCGTCGGTGATCCGGCGAGTGGCTTCGCCGCGGGTGATGCGCAGTCGGTCGGCCAATACGTGCGCGAACTTGCCGCCGAGTTCTGCCGGCGTGGCTTGGCAATCGATCTGGTTGATCAACGCGTGGCCGGCCACGGGCAGTCGCCGCATCTCGCGTTCGAGCGATTCGAGGTAGGCGAAGCGCTCGGGGGTGGTCAGCGCATCGTAGGAGTGCTCGGCGATGCGTGAGACCACCTCGTGCAGCGCGGCATAGTCGGGCGCGATCTGCTCACGATCACTCGAACGCATGTTCGAATATTATGACTTCCCACCGACAAGAAGGGCTGCGCTGAGACTGCTGAAACAAAAGTGGCTCAAGTGATTTGGCTAGGCGACCGCGATCAGACCACCGCGGCGGTCTCGGCCTCCCGGACTTCCATCGCGGCGCGCTCACCGGAGCGGATGGCGCCGTCGATCCAGCCGCACATGACGGCCGAGCTCTCCGTCCCGGCCCAGTGCACGCGGCCACACGGCTCGCGCAGGGTGTATCCGAATTCGGTGAGCACGCCGGTGGGGGCGTGGCTGATCATCCCGCCGCCGGAGTAACGCTCGGTCGTCCAGTTCTGTTCGTGGTACTCCCGCGGCGTTCTGGCCTTCTCGCCGAACCGGTCGACCAGTTCGCCGACGAGCGTGGCCCTGCGCTCTGCTTCGTTGAGCTTGGTCAGCCGGCGCGCCGCGGGCCCTTCGGTGATGACGCACATGATGCCGGGCTCTCCGGTGTCGGTGCAGGCGTCGATCGTCAGCGTGGCCGGGGTTCCCGGTGCGGCCGACTGGCCGGACAGCCCATCGCTGCGCCAGAAGGGCTCGTCGTAGACGATCGACGTCTTGATGACCGCCCCGCTCGGCATGCGCTGGTGCAGCAGCGCCCGATCCACCGGCAGCATCGGCTCGTAGACGATCGAAGACGCGATCGCCAGCGGGACCGCCACGATGGCCCGCCGGGCGCGCACGGTCAGGTCGGCCGCGCCGACCGTCACGCCGTCCGCGTCCTGGGCGATCTGCCGCACCGGCTGCGAAAGGTGCAGGGACTCGCCCAGTTCGGCCACGATGCGACCGTAGATGGCGCCCATCCCGCCGACCGGGCGGGCATCCTGGGCGCCGCCCTTGCCGGAGATGACGAAGGTGGGGCCGCCGCCGGAGCCCATCTGCGCCAGGCACCACAGCAGCGACGTCTCCGATCCCGCCGAGGTGTAGGTGCCGGCCAGCGCCATGTCCAGCATCTCGCGGGCAGCCTTGGACATGGTGCTCTGCTCGATCCATTCGCCCACGCTGATGCGATCCCACTCGTCGGCCTGCTTGGCGTCCCAAGGTGCCTCGCGCGGAAGGGATTTGGCCATCTTCTCGATCGACAGCAGGCCGACCCCGAGGTTGGCGACCGCCCACGGGCTCATCGTCCAGGGGATGGTGCCGCCGTAGCGGTGCTTCTTGCCGTCGACGATCATCATCGCGTCGCCGTCGTGGTGTTGCTTGTACTCGGACACGCCGAACTCGTCCATCAGCGCGTAGATCCGGTCCTGTCCCGGCCCGATCCACGCGCCGCCGCGATCGATCCACGTCCCGTCGGGCAGGTACTCGGTGAAGGTGCGGCCACCGACCCTGTCACGCGCCTCCAGCAAGGCCACCGAGTGGCCCGCCTGTTTCAACCGCAGGGCGGCCGTCAAGCCCGCGAATCCCGCTCCGACCACGCAATAATCGACCTCTGACACGGCTGGCTCCTCAATCTGGGCAGCGCCCCAGCAGCAAACTACACCTCGGCCGGCGCGGCGGCGGCGGGTTCACGGAGATTTCCGCAGGCGTTCTCGCCGCCCATAGGCTGCGGGTTTGTGTTGGTGCATACGGTGCGGACGCGGCGCAGCTCCGACGACTTTCCCCGCGCCGAACACCTGGCGGCGAAAATCGCGGCGGTCGCCGCCGACCCGGTCGCGGTCGAGCCGGAAACCGCGGAGATGGTGGCCAATCGGATCATCGACAACGCGGCGGTCAGTGCGGCCGCCGTGTTGCGCCGGCCGGTCACCGTGGCGCGCCGGCAGGCGCTGGCCCATCCCGCGCCGCGCGGGGCAAGGGTTTTCGGGGTCGCGGGAACCTATTCGGCCGAGTGGGCGGCGTGGGCCAACAGCGTCGCGGTGCGCGAACTCGACTTCCACGACACGTTTTTGGCCGCCGAGTACTCCCACCCCGGCGACAATATCCCCCCGCTGGTCGCGGTCGCCCAGCAGCTGGGGTTGCCCGGCGCCGACCTGCTCCGCGGACTGGCCACCGCCTACGAGATCCAGATCGACCTGTCCCGCGGAATCTGCCTGCACGAGCACAAGATCGACCACGTCGCGCATCTGGGACCGTCGGTGGCGGCGGGCATCGGAACCATGCTGCGCCTGGACACCGAGACCATCTACCAGGCGATCGGGCAGGCGCTGCACCTCACCACCAGCACCCGCCAATCCCGCAAGGGTCTGATCTCCAGCTGGAAGGCGTTCGCCCCCGCGCACGCCGGCAAGGTCGCCATCGAGGCCGTGGACCGCGCGATGCGCGGTGAGGGGTCGCCGGCGCCCATCTGGGAAGGGGAGGACGGCGTGATCGCCTGGCTGCTGGGCGGACCCGAACGCGAATACCGCGTGCCGCTGCCCGCTCCCGGCGAGCCCAAGCGCGCCATCCTGGACAGCTATACCAAGGAGCACTCGGCGGAGTATCAGAGCCAGGCCCCCATCGACCTGGCGCGGCGGCTGCGGGCACGCATCGGTGACCTCGATGAGGTGGCCACGATAGTGCTGCATACCAGCCACCACACCCACGTCGTGATCGGAACGGGCTCGGGGGATCCGCAGAAGTTCGACCCCGACGCGTCACGGGAGACGCTCGACCACTCGCTGCCCTACATCTTCGCCGTCGCGCTGCAGGACGGCAGCTGGCATCACGATCGCTCCTACGCCCCGGAGCGGGCCCACCGGCCCGACACCGTCGAACTGTGGCGCAAGGTCTGCACGGTCGAGGACCCGGAGTGGACCCGGCGCTACCACGCGACGGACCCGGCGGAGCGGGCGTTCGGGGCGCGCGCCGAGGTCACGCTGAAGAGTGGCGAAGTGATCGTCGACGAACTGGCCGTGGCGGACGCCCAGCCGTTGGGCGCGCGGCCGTTCCGAAGGCCGCAGTACGTGCAGAAGTTCACCGAGCTCGCCGGCGGCCTCGTCGCACCGGCGGAGCGGGACAGGTTTCTGTCCACGGTGGACGCGCTGGCGGATCTGCCCGCGGGTGACCTCGACGCGCTCAATGTCATGGTCGATCCGCGGGCGCTCGAGCGGGCGCCGGTGATCACTCCCGGGATCTTTGGTGAGTGAAAACGCGTGTGCGCTCACGGCTTTGAGTGTGTGTCCAGGGCGGGAACTGCGCGGATTTCTCGTCCTGAGCGCACACCGAAAGCCCTCACCTCACACTCGGGAGTGCGCGCGGCTCAGCCCGGGCCGCCGTACCGCCACACCAGATCGCGGGTGCCGGTCATCGTGGTGCCTCCTCGGTGGCAAAGGTTTCTTGCCCCGCTTACGTGCCGCGCGCCTAGAACACGTTCTAATCTGACCACCATGGGATTTCTCAAGCCTGAGCTGCCGCAGCTCGACATGGCCGAGTGGAACAAGGGCACCCGCAGCGAAAAGATCCGGCCGATGGCCAAGCACTGGGCCGAAGTGGGCTTCGGCACGCCGGTCGCGCTGCACCTGTTCTACGTCGTCAAGATCCTGCTCTACATCCTCGGCGCCTGGGTGTTCGCCTCGGCGACCAGAGGCTTCGGCGGCTTCACCAACGTCGCGTCGTGGTGGTCGGAACCCATCGCCTTCGAGAAGGTCGTGCTCTACACGATGCTGTTCGAGGTGATCGGGCTGGGTTGCGGCTTCGGGCCGTTGAACAACCGGTTCTTCCCGCCCATGGGCTCGATCCTGTACTGGATGCGGTTCGGCACCATCCGGCTGCCACCGTGGCCCGACCGGGTCCCCCTGACCAGGGGCACCAAGCGCAAGCCGATCGACGTCGCGCTGTACGCGCTGTTCCTGCTGGTGACGCTGAGCGCGCTGTTCGCCGACGGCACCGGGCCGATCCCCGAGCTGGGCACGACGGTCGGGTTGCTGCCGAGCTGGAAAGTCGTGCTGATCCTGCTGCTGCTGGGCGTGCTCGGGTTGCGCGACAAAGTGATTTTCCTGGCCGCCCGCGGCGAGGTCTACGCGACCATGGCGGTGACCTTCCTGTTCGGCGGCGCCGACATGATCGTCGGGTCCAAGGTGGTGTTCCTGATCATCTGGATGGGCGCCGCGACCTCGAAGCTCAACAAGCACTTTCCGTTCGTGATCTCCACGATGATGTCGAACAACCCGCTGGTGCGGCCCCGCTGGCTGAAGCGGCGGTTCTTCGAGAACTTCCCGGACGATCTGCGGCCCGGGCGGTTGTCGCGATTGCTGGCGCACGTGAGCACCGCCATCGAGATGCTGGTGCCGCTGCCGTTGTTCTTCTGCCACAGCGGCTGGCCCATCACGGTGGCCGCGATCGTGATGGTCTGCTTCCACCTGGGGATCCTCGTGTCGATCCCCATGGGCGTGCCGCTGGAGTGGAACGTCTTCATGATCTACGGCGTGCTCGCGCTGTTCGTGGCGCACGCCCGCCTGGGGCTACGCGACCTGAGACACCCCGTGGCGGTGGCGATCCTGTTCGTCGTCGTCGCGGGAATCGTGGTGTTGGGCAACCTGTTTCCACGCAAGATCTCGTTCCTGCCCGGAATGCGGTACTACGCCGGAAACTGGGACACCACGCTGTGGTGCATCAAGCCCTCGGGCAACGACAAGATCACCCGGGGCATCGTGGCGATCGCGAGCATGCCGCAGGCCCAGCTGGAGCGGTTCTACGGCAGCCCGGAGGCCGCCCAGATCCCGATCTACATGGGATATGCGTTCCGCGGGTTCAACACTCATGGCCGCGCGCTGTTCACCCTGGCGCACCGCGCGATGGCGGGCCAGAACGAGGACGACTACATCCTCATCGACGGTGAGCGCATCTGCAGCACCGCCATCGGCTGGAATTTCGGTGACGGCCACATGCACAACGAGCAGCTGATCGCCGCGCTGCAGGAACGCTGCCACTTCGAGCCGGGCGAGGTGCGCGTGGTCCTGCTCGACGCCCAGCCGATTCACAAGCAGACTCAGGCCTACCGGCTGGTCGACGCGGCGACGGGCGAGTTCGAGCGCGGCATCGTCCGGGTCGCGGACATGGTGACGCGGCAGCCGTGGGCCGACGACCTGCCCGTCGAGGTGGTGTCCGAATAGCGCGAGCAGACGCAGAATCGCACTCCGGAGGCCCGGATCGTGCGATTCTGCGTCTGCTCGCCAGGCTCAGGCGCCCGCCCGGACCTCCTGGGCCGCGGCGACCATGTTCTTCAACGACGCGGTCACCTCATCGGGGTTGCGGGTCTTCAGCCCGCAGTCGGGGTTGACCCAGAGCCGTTCCGGGGGAACGGCTCTCAGTGCCGCGCGCAACGCCTCGGCCATCTCGCCCGTGCCCGGCACCCGCGGCGAGTGGATGTCGTAGACGCCCGGGCCGACGCTGTTGGAGAAGCCCGCCGCGTTGAGGTCGTCGAGCACCTCCATGTGCGAGCGTGCCGCCTCGATGGACGTCACGTCGGCGTCCAGGTCGGCGATGGCCCCGATCACCTCGCCGAACTCCGAATAGCACAGATGGGTGTGGATCTGCGTGGAGTCCGCGACGCCGGAGGTGGCCAACCGGAAAGACCCTACGGCCCAACGCAAGTAGTCGTCCTGGTCGGCGCGGCGCAGCGGCAGCAACTCCCGCAGCGCCGGCTCGTCGACCTGGATCACCGCGATGCCGGCGGATTGCAGGTCCACGGTCTCGTCCCGGATGGCCAGCGCCACCTGGTTAGCGGTGTCGGCCAGCGGCTGGTCGTCGCGGACGAACGACCACGCCAGGATGGTGACCGGGCCGGTCAGCATGCCCTTCACCGGCTTGTCGGTCAACGACTGCGCATAGCTGATCCACTCGACGGTCATCGGCTGCGTGCGGACGACGTCGCCGTACAGGATCGGCGGGCGCACGCAGCGACTGCCGTAGGACTGCACCCAGCCGTTCTGCGTCGCGAAGAAGCCCTCCAGCTGTTCGGCGAAGTACTGCACCATGTCGTTGCGCTCCGGCTCACCGTGCACCAGCACGTCGAGCCCGAGCTCCTCCTGCAGCTTGATGACGTCGGCGATCTCCTTGCGCATCCGCTTCTCGTACTCCGCCTGGTCGATCTCGCCGGCCCGCAGCGCGGCGCGGGCCTTGCGGATCGCGGAGGTCTGCGGGTAGGAGCCGATGGTGGTCGTCGGCAGCGGCGGCAGGTGCAGCCGCTCCTCCTGGCTGGCGCGGCGCGCCGCCGCGTCGCCCCGGTGCGTGCCCGACGCGACGATCGAGTCGATGCGGGCGCGTACCCGGTCGTTGTGCAGCCGCGGATCGCTCCTGCGCGAGGCCACCACGGCATTGGACGCCGCGATCTCGCCGGCGACGGCGTCGCGTCCGTCGCGCAGTGCGCGCGCGAGCGTCACCACCTCGGCGACCTTCTCCCGCCCGAAGGCCAGCCAGCTGCGCAGCGCGTCGTCGAGCCCGGTTTCCGGTTCCAGCGAGTAGGGCACGTGCATCGTCGAGCACGAGGTCGAAACCGCCACCGTGGCCGCCGAATCCCGCAGGGCGGCCAGTTTGCCCAGCGCCGACTCCAGGTCGGTGCGCCAGACGTTGCGCCCGTCGACGACGCCGGCCACCACGGTCTTGCCGGACAACTCGGGTATGCCCGCCACCGCCGTGCCGGCACCGTAAACCAGGTCGATGCCGATCGCCTCGACCGGCGTGCGGGCCAGCCCGGCCAGGGCGGCGCCGGGGTCACCGAAGTAGGTCGCGATGAAGATGGCCGGCCGGTTGCCGACCTTGCCCAGCGCGTTGTACGCGGCTTCGGCCAGCGCGGGCGCGTCGGGGGAGATGTCGGTGACCAGCGCCGGCTCGTCGAACTGCACCCACCGCGCGCCCCCAACGGACGGGTCGGCGAGCAGGGACAACAGCTCCGCGTAGATTCCCACCAGCTCCTCGAGCCGCTCGATGGGGGCGGCCGAGCCTTTGACGCCCTTGCTCAGCAGCAGGAACGTGATCGGCCCGATGACCACCGGACGGGCCGGAATTCCTTGCGCAAGAGCCTCTTTCAGCTCGGACAGCACCTTGTCCGGGTTGAGTGAGAACGTGGTCGCGGGCTCGATCTCCGGGACCAGGTAGTGGTAGTTCGTGTCGAACCACTTGGTCATCTCCAGCGGTGCGACCTCGGAGTTGCCGCGCGCGGCGGCGAAGTAGCGGTCCAGATCGTCGGCGACCCGTGCGGCGCGAGCCGGCAGGGCGCCGAGCATCACCGCCGTGTCCAGCATCTGGTCGTAGTAGGAGAAGGTGTTCACCGGAACCGAGTCCAGGCCGGCATCGGCCAGCCCCTTCCACATGTCGCGGCGCAAGGTGGCGGCGACCTTCTCGAGCTCGGCCCGGCTGGTTCGCCCGGCCCAGTAGCCCTCGGTGGCGCGCTTGAGTTCGCGCTTGGGCCCGATGCGTGGCGAGCCGATGACGGTGGCGGCGAATGGTTGAACGGTCACGGTACGGTCCTATCGGTCAGCGGGGTGGTCACCGCCAGCGGACGCGCAGCCGATCCGCCGCGGCGTGCACCCTGTGCACAACCGCAACGCCTTCAGCCAGACGCCCATTCCACGAGGCGATGAGCCGCCGGACGCGGCGCGCCCGGCACGGCTGGCAGGTCTTCGGACTCGCAGGCGCACACCTGTCGGTGTTCCTACTGGCCGTCGCTTCCCGGTCTTGCGACCAGTGCTTGGTTGACGGCGGTCGTTCCTGCATACCGCTGCGGGACAGTCCCGGGCTCTCACCGGGTTCCCTCTCGCGAAGCATGACTAACGTGCTTCGCTCGATGCCGTTGCCTTGCGGCGACGGCAGACCAGCTGCGTAGCGGAGCTTACCCCGGCCGGCCGAATCAGCCCGCCAGCGCTTCGGCGATCGGTGTCTCACCGTTGTTGAAGTCGATCGTTCGGCCGACGGTCGAATCGTCCGCGAGCGCGGCGGCCAGCACCAGCGCGACGTCGGCCCGGGAGACTTCCCCGGTGCCCCGGCCGGGCGCTCGCGACCCGCTAGAGCTTCACGCGTCCCATGATCAGATCGATGATCGGCTTCCCGGGCGGGTACGCGCCGGTGAGCGACGCCATGGTGTGCCCGTAGTCCACCAGCAGCGTGATCCCGCTGATGCCGAAGGCGGCGGCGCTGTTGAGGAACGCCATGACGTCACCCATTTGTTCGGGGGTGTGCACCTTCGAGCCCGTCTCGTCGCGGTAGTCCTGCGCGAAGGTGAGCCAGAGGTCGGCGTTGGCCTGGGCGAGGGGGGTGTCGGTGGGTCCCGGGCAGATCGCGTTGATCCGGATGCCCTTCTTCAGCAGCGGGTAGCCCTGGGTCGCGACGTAGGCGTTGACCACCTTCTTGGAGAAGCCGTAGTGAATGATGCCTTCGGATTCGTGCGCCTTGACCCATTCCTGAGCGGACGCGAAGTCCGGCGTGGCGAGGAACTCCGTCAGCAGCTCCAGGTCGTTCTCCCAGCCCATCCCGGCGACCGAGGAGATGAAGCAGATCGCCGAGCCCGGGGGAAGCTGGTTCTTCTCGAGCAGGCGGTCGATCAGGTGGCGGTGGCCGATGAAGTTGATCGCCATCAGATCGGTGGTCCCGTCGGCGATGCCGGCGGCCGAGAAGACGGCGTGGACCGGGCCGTCCAGCTGCTCGAGCGCGGAGTCGATCGATGCGGGGTCGCGCAGGTCCACCTGAATGGCCTTGGCGACGTCGTAGTTCACCGGCGCGTAGTCCATCACGATCACCTCGGCGCCGAGTTCGGCCGCCGACTCGGCCGCCGCCGCGCCCATGCCGGTGGCGCCGCCGACGACGAGAGCCCGCTTGCCGTCGTAGCGCAACCGATCGACAACAGTCATGGAAATCCCCTTCTCGTTCACTGCTAACGCGGTTCTAATCGCCCAACTGTATGGGTAACAGTTTTTTGGTTCAATACCTACTTGGGGCGAACCCCGACGCCACGCAGCACCGTGTCGCGGACGTGCACCAGCGCCGCGCGTGTGCCGACCTCGGCCAGGATGTTCTCCGGTATCCACTGCAAGCCGATGACGCACCGCGCCAGCATCGCGGTGGACGCGGCGTCGACGGTGATCTCCCCCGAGCGGATGCCCTCGCCAAGAAGCGTTTTCATCTGCCGGAGCCGGGTGGCGTACAACCAGCCGGGGTTGGGAGTGTCCGGCGGCGACTGACGCATCCAGGCGAGCTGAATCCGGAACTCGTCGGAGAACCGATCGAGCGCGTTGACGTTCACCCAGCTCAGCGCGTCCAGTTTCTCGACGGGTGTGGCGTTCGAGCGCAGCACCCCGACCCAGCCCGCCTCGACCTTCCTGCCGAACGATTCCATGATCGACGCGAGAAGCTCATCCTTCGAGCCGATCACCCGATAGACGGTTCCGGTGCCGAGGCCGGTTGCGGACGCGATGTCCCTGATGGTGGTGGCTTCGTAGCCCTTGCGGCCGAATTCCGTTCGCGCCACCGCGCGCACGTGGGCCGCTTTGTCGCTGGGGTCGGCGTCGCTGTCGTCCGACCAGGTGTCGATGACCCTCCTTGCCGCGGTGAAGGCATCGGACCTGTCGAGCGCCGCGTCGGTGGGCGGCCGCGTCGCCAACCCTTGCAACATGATTCGGCAAAGCAGCGCGGCGACCTGGTCGGGGGGCGACTTGTGGCGCATGACATCGAGGCCGACCTGCAGCATGGTCTGGCAGATGCGGTCGGCCAACGTGGGCAGATCGATGTCGGGTTTGATGTAACCGCTCCACCGGCCCGCGCGCAGCGTCTGCAGCATCGCCTCCTGGATCGCCACGGGCCGCTGCTGCGTCAGCTTCATCAATTCCGGGTCGGTGCTCGGTCCCTCGTAGAACGACATCTGCAGCGCGGCGCGATGCCGCACGGCACAGTCCGCGATCGCCGAGCCCAGCTCGACGATCCGCTCGGGGACCGGGCGGGGGTCCGGCTCGTCCAGCTCGGCCTGCGCGGCACGCCCGATACGATCCAGGTCGTCCTGATACCGGCGGATCAGCTCGATGAGGATCGCCTCTTTGGACTCGAAGTGGTGATAGAGGCTACCGGGAAGAATGCCGGCCGCGTCCGCGATCTCCTGCAGCGACGTCCGCAATCCCGACTGTGCGATCAACGTGGCCGCCGTGGTGAGGATCTCCGTCCGGCGGGTACCGAAATCGGCTGGGAGACTTGGCTTCAACGACTCCGCTCTCGGCATGATCAGCGGTGCGCACGCCCGGACGACTGCGGACCGGCATACATTCGCATTCGTCCCTCTCAACGAACCAAATCTTTGTTGAAGGCTATCAGAGCGCGCGCAAACGAATGCGCTGCATAACGGCGGTGCCGGACCATTCTCGGGACCATTCTAAAGCGCCGGCCCGGCCCAACCGTCGCGCGCGACCACCTCGCCGACCGGCCGTCGCCGGGCGGGCCGGAATGTCTGACCGGCACGCAGCCGGCCGACCGGAAGCAGACAGCCCTGGACGTAGCTTTCGGGAATCCCGAGCAGCCGCCGAACCTCCACCTCGCGATGCAGGTGCAGGGTGGTGATACAGGTCCCGTATCCCCGGGTGTGCAGCGCCAGCTGAAAGTTCCAGACCGCCGGGAAGATCGAGCCGTACAGCGTGGCCTGATGAAACGATTCGTCGCCCTCGATGCGGGGCAGGTATGGCTGATAGCAGGGGATCACCAGCAGCGGAACCCTCGACATGTTCTCGACGAGCCATTCCGTCGACGACATGATCCGGCCTTCCGGCGTTCCGGCCGGCACCAGGTCGGCGATCAGCTGGCCACCGACCCGCAGTAGGTACGCCGCGCGATACAGCTCGGCGATCTCGGCACGCAACGCCGGGTCGGCGATCACCAGCCAGCGCCACGACTGCTGATTGGAGCCGTTGGCCGCCTGCAAACCGATGCGCAAGCACTCCCGGATGTCGGCGAGGTCGACCGGTGCGTCGAGGTCGAGCGCCTTGCGCGCCGAACGGGTGGCGGTGAGCAGGTACTCGACATCCATCACGGCGTGCCGCTCTTCGCAAGGCGCGCACCGAGTTCGGTGAGACATCGATCGGGACCGGCCAGGAACGCGCTCCAGCTGAGCAGGCGCTTGAGGTACAGGTGGGCGTCGTGCTCCCAGGTGTAGCCGATCCCGCCGAACACCTGGATGGCCGTGTCGCCCACCGTGGCCAAGCGGCCGGCGAACGCCTTCGCCCGCAGCGCGGCCAGGTGCCGCTCGTCAGGGTCGGCGTTGTCGGCCGCCCAGAGCGCGTGGATAACGCCGCTGCGTGCCAACTCCAGGGTCTCGAACATGTCGACGCACAGATGCTGGACCGCCTGGAACGAGCCGATCGGCTGCCCGAATTGTGTTCTGGTTTTGGCGTATGCAACGGCCATCTCCATGACGGCTCGCGCGGCGCCCAGAGCGTCGGCGGCCGTCGCGATCAGCACATCGTCGAGCACCGCGGCGACGTCCTCCGGGGACGCCGCGGCCAGTCGCTGCCCGGGCGCCGAGTCGAGCGTGACCCGGAATTGCTTGCGGGTCTGGTCGATACCACGCTCGGGCGCGACCGAAACACCCGGCGAGTCGCTGCGTACCGCGAATAGACCTTGACCCCCGTCATCCTCGGCGAGCGTCAACAGCACGCCCGCGGCGGCGGCGTCGGGGACGGCGGTGATCTCGCCCCGCAAGACGATGCGCTCGGAGTCCTCCCGGCTCGCGGCGACCGGAGTGTCAGCCAGGAAGCAGACGGTGGCGATCGTGGTGCCATCGGCGATCGTGCTCAACAGCTCGATTGCGGCATCTGCCGCACCGAGCCGCGTCAGCGCCCGGGGGGCGGCGACCGCGCTCGACAACCACGGCCCCGGATGCAGTGCGGCGCCGAGCTCTTCGGCAACGATGCCGGCCTCGACCATCGTCATGCCGGCGCCGCCGACGTGCTCCGGAACCAGCAGACCGGTTGTCCCGAGGCCGGCGAGGCCGCGCCACACCGCCTCGGTGGTGCCGGTCGGGTCGTCGAGCAGCGGGCGCACATGACCTGAGACCGGCGCCTTCTCGGCCAGAAAGCGCCGGGTGGTGTCCCGCAGCGCCGTCTGCTCGTCGGTGAGTTCGAGGTTCATTTGCGTGGCAACCCGAGCACCCGCTGGGCGGTGATGTTCTTGTTGATCTGGCTGGTGCCGCCCGCGATGGTCAGCGACCGCGACGTCAGACGGTAGTTGGCCCACGGCGCACCGGCACCGCGGGCGCCCAACACGTCGAAGGCGAGGGCGGCCATGTCCTGCCCGATCTCACCCCACACCGTCTTGGCGAGGCTCGCCGATCCGAAGGCGTCACCGCCATGCAGCGTCGCCGAGATCGATCGTTGGCACAGGACCTCCAAATACTTGATGCGCAGCGCGATTTCGCCGAGGCGGCGCAGCGTTACGGGATCTTCAAGCGCATCGGTGTGCGCGGCGATGTCGTCGACCAGTTCTTCCAGCCGGACCTGCATTTCGGCGTACAGCCGGGCCGCCCCGGCCCGCTCATGACTGAGGGTGGTGGTGGCCACCTGCCAGCCCGCGTTCAGTGGACCGAGCAGCGCGTCCGCCGGCACGCGCACGTCGTGAAAGAAGACCTCGGCGAAATCGGCGTCGCCGTTGAGCGTCACCAGCGGACGGACTTCGATGCCCGGCAGTGTCATGTCGACGATCAGGCAGGAGATGCCCTTGTGTTTGGGCGCTTCGGGGTCGGTGCGCACGTAGAGCTGGCACCAGTGGGCCCGATGCCCGAGCGAGGTCCAGATCTTCTGGCCGTTGACGACGAAGTCGTCGCCGTCGCGCACGGCGCGGGTCCGCAGTGCGGCGAGGTCGGAACCCGCTTCGGGTTCCGACATCCCTTGGCACCAGATGTCGTCGGCCCGCATCATGCGGGGGAGCAGCGTGCGCTTCTGTGACTCGGTCCCGTATTGCATGATGGCCGGTGCGATGTTGTTCAGCCCAATAACGTTGAGCGGCATCGGGGCTCGGGCCCGCGTGGTTTCCTCCGTGTAGACCAGTTGCTCGAGAACCGTCGCGCCGCGGCCGCCGTACTCGCGCGGCCACGAGACCGCGGCCCAGCCCGCGTCGGCCATCGTCGCGCTCCACGCGCGCAGCATCTCGAAAGCGGCGTCATCGCGTCCGGAGGGCCGGCGGGCGGCCATCAGCTCGTCGGTCAGGTTCTTCGATAGCCAGTCGCGCAGCTCGACGCGGAACTGCTCCACTTCCGCGGGGTATGAAAAGTCCACTTTTCCTTGGTTCCCTGGTGAATTTGGCACCTAGCCGGACTTTACGGTTGAGCGGATAGCCGGTCAACAACGGCGGCGCGCAGCGTCAGCTCCGCCGTGGCTCGGGGAAGGCGACATCGCCGTCACCGGGCATGGCGCTGACGCCGCGGCGCCCACACACCTCGAGCACCTCGTCCACGATCGAGGCGGGCACCAAGAACTTCTCCGTCGACGAGATCTCCTCGAGGTGCGCCTGGATGTCTTCGGCCGTGGGTTGGCTCCGGGCGTCCGCGAGCCATCCTTCGCCCAGGCCGACGAACACGCGCGCGTAGCGGCCGGCGGCGGCCGAATAATTGCGGTGGGTGAAGGTGCACGCGCTACTGGCGAGGAAGGTCACCAGCGGCACCACGAGTTCTGGCCTGATGGCCTGCATGAATCCGGATTCGGCGAGGAATTTCTCGTCGCCGACGGTCTCGGTTACCATTCGCGAGAAGCCGGTCGGCATAACGGAATTCGCGACGATGCCGTGTGCCTCGCCCTCGATCGCGATCACGTTCGTCAGCCCCACCAGGCCGGCCTTCGCCGCGGCGTAGTGGGCTTCCATCGGCTGGCCGAAGACCCCGGCCGACGAGGAGATGAACACGAACCGCCCGCCCCCGTTGTCCTTCATCACGCGGTATGCGGGCTGAGACAGCTGAAAGCCGCCGTCGAGATGAACACGAAGCATGCGGGCCCAGTCGTCGAGCGAGAGGTCCTCGAAGGGCGCGCTGCCGAAGATGCCGGCGTTGCTGATCACCGCGTCCAGCCGCCCGAATGCGTCCAACGCCGCGTCGATGATCGCCTGGCCGCCCGCGGGATTGGCGACCGAGTCGTAGGAGGCGATGGCGCTGCCGCCGGCCTTCGTGATCTCCTCGACCACATCGTCGGCGACGCCGGAGTCGGCGCCCTCGCCGCGCATCGAGCCGCCGACATCGTTGACCACCACCGCGGCGCCCCGGCGCGCCAGGTCCAGCGCGTACAACCGGCCGAGTCCACGGCCGGCGCCGGTGACCACGGCGACCTGGCCGGTGAAGTCGATCACCACATGCTCCTTGCCCCGATTGACTGCGGTGGCCCCGGACTCTACGGTGGAACAGATATTTGGTCAACGCAGTCCAAACCGTGCGGAGATGAGCGTGTCCACCGACGTTCGCGGCGACCGGCTGCCGGGGCTCGGCATGCTCGCGGCCGCGCTGGCGGGCCGCGCGATGGCGGTGGCCGAGCTACGGCCGGGGGAGCCGTCGTGGACCGACGGCCAGATCATCCACGTCGACGCCGGCGCGAGCGCCCGCGAGCGGCTCGAAGCCGTTGCCGTGCAAGCCTCGATGATCGCGGCCGGCAGCCTGGACCCGGGCGTCATGCGCCGCCTGCTGCGCCACCCCCGGCTGGCCAGGCGCTACCTGGCGGTGGAGGGGCACCGGGCGGTCGTCGCGAATGGCCACCTGCTGCCGGGCGTCCTGGCGTCCCTGGCCGACCGGGACACCGCGAAGCGCAGCGATTCGCCCGCCGCTTCGCTGCGAATCGCCCGAAGGCGCGCGACGATCGACGACCCCGCACCGGAATTCGGCGTCATTCGCCCCGCGAAGGTACTGGCCGCGTCCGCTCGCGCGGCGGAACAACGGGGTGGCCACGAGCACGGACACGCCCCCAGGGGCCCGGCGGGCAGACTGGATGAACTCGAGGACGGCGCGATCGACGATGCCGATGAGCCCGATATGTTCACCAGCCCGGTGGGCGGCGGCGGCTTCATCGGCAAGTGGCTGAAGAAGATGCTGTCTTCCGCGCGCAAGACCGGCAGCGGCGGCGGGCCACCCGGCGCCGACACGCCGACGCACCGGACCAACAGTGCCAAGCGCGGATCGCACGCGGTGACATCGCTGGCCGCCACGTCGGGCGAGGATGGGGCAGAGCGGCGGGCCCCGACGGCCGCGGACGGCCTGAAGTACCCGGAATGGGATGTCGCGCACGGGAAATACCGGCCCGAGTGGTGCACCGTCCGCGAGGTCAAGCCGACGCTCAAGGCGTCAGCGACGCATGCGATCGAAGCGGCCGTCGGCGTTGGCCGCCCGCTGTCGCGGCTGGGCATGGGGCTGCACCGACACCGCCGGCAGCCGCAGGGCGACGACATCGACATCGACGCGGCGGTCGAGGCCCACGTCGAAGTCTTGGCCGGTTCGATGCCCGACGAGGCGGTGTACCTGGACAGCCTGCGCCGCAGGCGTGATTTGTCGGTGCTGCTGCTGCTCGACGTTTCGGGGTCGGCGGCGGAGCCCGGCACGGTGGGGCGAACGGTGCACGAGCAACAACGCGCGGCAGCCGCCAACCTCGCGGTTGCGCTGCACGACCTGGGTGACCGGGTCGCGCTCTACGCCTATTACTCGCAGGGCCGGGGCGCGGTCAGCGTGGTGCCGGTCAAGCGGTTCGACGAGCACCTCGACACCCGGGTCATGAAGCGGCTCAACAGCCTTGAGCCCGGCGGGTACTCCCGGCTCGGCGCGGCCATCCGGCACGGGTCGGCCGTGCTGGATGCCCGCGGGGGCACGACACGGCGGCTGCTGGTGGTGCTCTCCGACGGGCTCGCCTACGACCACGGATATGAGCGGGCCTATGGCGCCGCCGACGCGCGCCGCGCCCTGGCCGAGGCCCGCCGGCGCGGCATCGGCTGCGCCTGCCTGACCATCGGCGCCGGGACCGACGCGCCGTCGGTGCGCCGGGTGTTCGGCAGCGCCGCGCACGCCACGGTCGCGCGCCCCGACCAACTCGCCGCCGTGATCGGGCCGCTGTTCCGCTCCGCACTGCGCTCGGCGGAGGTTGGTCGCACGATGCCTCGGCACCCGCGTGTTTCAGATACGAAGCCCAAACACGCAAGTCAGAGCTCTTGAAACAAACATCTGTTCCGCGATAGGCTCCATTTCACCGTGGGGGCAGAAGGGAAGCTATGGCCAACGAGTCCGGGCTTGCGTGCCGGAACGGCGCGATCCCCGAGGCGGAGGGGGTGCGGCCCTACTATCGGGCGATCGGCGGCGAGGAGGCCGTCTTCAAGGCGGCCTACCGCCAGGGCCTGGCGCTCGTCCTGAAGGGGCCGACGGGTTGTGGCAAGACCCGATTCGTCGAGGCGATGGCCCACGATCTCGGCCGCCCGCTGATCACCGTCGCCTGCCATGACGACCTCACCACGGCCGACCTCGTCGGCCGGTACCTGCTACAGGGCGACGAGACCGTGTGGGTGGACGGCCCGCTGACGCGGGCGGTGCGCGAGGGGGCGATCTGCTATCTGGACGAGGTGGTGGAGGCCAGGCAGGACACCACCGTGGTGCTGCATCCGCTCGCGGATCACCGGCGGCAGCTGCCGATCGAGCGTCTCGGCGTCACGCTGGACGCGGCGCCGGGGTTCGGGCTGGTGGTGTCCTACAACCCCGGTTATCAAAGCGTGCTGAAGGACCTCAAGGACTCGACCCGGCAGCGGATGGTCGCCATCGAATTCGACTTTCCCCCAGCCGATGTCGAGGAGGGGATCGTCGCGCACGAGGCGGGCGTGGACGGCACCACCGCCGCGGAGCTGGTGCGGTTCGGGCAAGCCATCCGCCGGCTGGAAACCGGCGGCCTGCGCGAGGTCGCGTCGACCCGCGTGCTGATCGCGGCGGGCAGGCTCGTCGCAGAGGGGCTGACCATGGCGGATGCGGCCGGGGCGGCGATCGCCGGCCCGCTCACCGACGACGCGGCGGTGGGCAGGGCCCTGACCGAGATGATCGAGATCTATCTGGGCGGGGCGACGAAATGAACTGTCGGCGCGAGTGTCTCACCGGGAGGTCGGATGTCCTACGAAAGCAGCGCTGAGCCGATCAAGGTCGGTTACCTGATGGACTTCACGCTGCCGCCGGGGTTTCCCGAGAAGATGAAGGCCGACTTCACCCGGTGCTTCGACCTCATCTTCCAAGAAGCCCACGAACAGGGCGTGATCGATCGCACGGTGCAGATGATCTACCGCGAGGTCGAGGGCCTGCCCAAGGGGTCCGTCAAGGCCGTGATCGACGCGTTCGGCGAGCTCGTCGACGAAGGCTGCCTGGTGGTGTTCGGACCGCACATCACCGACAACTGCGTCCCGACCCGCGAGGCGATCGAGGAGCGGTTCAAGGTACCCGCGATCAGCGTCACCGGCACCGACGACTGGTTGGGGGAATGGACATTCGCCTTCCCCCAGGGATCGATGACCGACGAGCCGATCTTCATCGCCGACCTCGTCGCCAAACGCGGGCTCACCGACATCGGCGTCCTCGTCGAGCAGAACCTGATCGGCGAGAGCTACCTGAAGAACCTGCGAACCGCGTGCCGCCGCAACGGCGTTCGCATCGTCGCCGAAGCGGCGATCGCCCAGACCGCGCAAGACATCAACGAGGCCGTCCGGACGCTGCACGACGCCAAGGCGGAGGCGATCGTGCACCTGGGCTTCGGCTTCGGCATCGTGTTCATCAACCCCGCGCTGCAGGCCGCCGACTGGGACCCGCCGCGATTCACCACCACCGCGTTCCAGAACGCCTGGGTGAACCCCATCATGTGGAACGCGTTCATGGGCTGGGTCGGTGTCGACCAGTACGACGAGGAGAACCGGCTCGGCCAGGAGTTCCTGGACCGGTACGCGCACAAGTATGGCGGCAGGCGCCCCGAGTACTGCGTGCCCGTGGTCAACCACGACGTCGCCGCCACGCTGGTCCGCGCGTTCACCGACGCGCACCCGCTGAGCCCGCGCGGGGTCAAAGAGGCGCTGGAGCGGGTGAAGATGATGCCCGCCGCATCGGGCGCCCCCGGCACCCGCGTCTCCTTCGGGAAATGGACTCGTCGCGCGTGGATGGGCGCGGGGTACCTGGTGGCCCGCACGCTGGACGCCGACGGCGTCAACTCCCGCCTGGTCGATCGCTTCGGAGAGTGAGGGCGCCGACGCCATGAGCACTGATCAATCCACACCGTTTGCCGCGCAACGCGACCCGGCGCGGCCGCGCGCGGGCGAGCGACGCGGCTGGGTCGCCGGCGCCGCCCTGGCGGCGTTCGCGCTGTTCTTCATCGCGAACTGCCGCGTGGCCCTGGACCCGCGTGTCGCCAACCCGAACGTGCACGGCCGCCCCCGCCCGGTGAAGTTCATCTTCGGCCTGGACTACATCACCTTCCTGCACATCTCCACCGTCATCATGCTGCTCGTCCTGCTCGTGGTGTTCGTCAGGGGCTGGCGCCGCAACCCGGGCAGCCCGGTGATGCTGATGTTCCTGTGCACCACGCTGATCGTGTGGCAGGACCCGATCATGAATTGGGCCCCGTTCGCGGTGTACAACCCCGACCTCATCCACTGGCCGGAATCCTGGCCGCTGGTGTCGCTGTCGCCGACCGTCGAGCCGTTCGTCGTATTCGGTTACGTCACCTTCTATTTCGGTCCGTACTTCCCGGCGGTCTGGATCCTGCGCAAACTGCAGGCGCGCAACGGGCCCGAGGCTTTCGTGTCGCGGCATCCGCTGATCAGCTTGGGCCTGCTGACCTGTGCGATCGGCTTCGTCTTCGACGCGTGGCTGGAGATCCAGCTCGTGCACATGGGCATGTACATCTACTCCCAGGTGATTCCGTGGGGTTCGGTGTTCACCGGCACGACGTTCCAGTTCCCGCTGATCTGGGAGTCGTTCTCGGTGACCTTCGTGATGGTGCCCGCGGCGATACTGTGCTACCGCGACGACACCGGTAAATCGGTGGCCGAGAAACTGGCCGCCAAGGCCAGGATCTTCCCGACCCGTCCGGTGCTCGGCACCTTCCTGGTGATGTTCGCCATCATCAACGTGTCCTATTTCGCCTACGGGGCGTGGTTCTGGGTCATCAAGGTCAGCCACGCGGCGACCTCGGTGGCCTGCCCGTGGCCCTACCCGGAGGCCAAAGTGTATGACCCGCAGGGCTATTACGAGAAGGCCGGCGCCCAGGGCCCGTACTCGGTCGGCATCTGGTCGACCTGGGCGAGCGGGGAGCCAAACGGGCGGCCCCAGGTGGATCCGCCGCCGCCGGGCAGTGGCCCCTGCGCAACCGCGGGCGCGCATGGCTGAGCCGCGCACCGCCGTCATCACGGGTGCCTCCCGCGGTCTGGGGTTTGCCTCGACCGTGCGCCTGTACCGCGAAGGCTGGCGGGTGGTCGCGGCGATGCGGACCCCCGACCGCGGCCTCCCGTTGCTCCGGGAGGCTACGGGCGCCGAGGAAGGCGACGACCGGCTGATCGGCGTGCAGCTCGACCTGTTGGACCCGGCGTCGATCGCGGCGGCGGCCAAGGCCATCGGGGAAGCCGCCGGCGCACCCGTCGGGCTGGTGCACAACGCCGGGATCTCGGCCGCCGGGATGGTCGAGGAGACCGACATGGCGTTGTGGCAGAGCATGTTTGCCACCAGTGTCCTGGGCCCCGTCGCGTTCACCCAGGCGCTGCTGCCGTCGATGCGGGCGGCGGGACGGGGACGCATCGTCCTGGTGTCGAGCGCGGCGGGGGTGCGCGGGCAGCCGGCCACCGCGCCGTACTCGGCGGCCAAGGGCGCGCTGGAGCGGTGGGGGGAATCGATGGCGTGCGAGATAGCGCCCTTCGGTTTGGGTGTCACCGTGTTGGTCGCCGGCACGTATGACACCGAGATCATCACCGACGCGGGCACCACCGACAATCGCGATTTCGGCGGCCCGTACGCGCGGCTGCACCACACCATGAACAGCCGCGGGCGCTTTGCGATGAAACTGGCCCGGCCACCCGAGCGGTTCACCGACGGTCTGCTCAAGGCGCTGGATGACCACGCGCCGTTCCGCCGCCGCGGTGTAGGACCGGACGCCTCGATGTTGCTGGCCGCCAACAGGATTCTTCCGGCATCCGGCATGCACCACGTGTCGCGGATCGTGCTGGGCATACCGAGGCAGGGTTCGATGCGGGATGGGGCGTGGCCGTTGACAACGGGTCAAAAGGCGATGGTGTTCGTCGCGCGGATTGTGCCGCAGCCGATCCTGCAGCGCCTGGCGGCCCGAAAAGCGAAGTGAGGGAGCATTGATGGAACAGCTTTTCGACGACCTGGACGACTTCGGCGCCTTCGACGACGCCGTCTCCGGCGACGTCCGCGACCCGTACACCGAGCTGGCGCGGTTGCGGCGCGAGGAGCCCGTTCAGCGCCTGGATGTTTCCGGGATGCCGCACGAGGAGTCCAAACCGGTCTTCATCGTCTACCGCTTCGAGGAAGCGCAGCAGATGCTGCGCGACAACGAGACGTTCTCGTCGGCGGCGGTCATCGCGGCGTTCGGCCCCGTGCTGGGGGAGCGCGTGATGCTCGGCATGGACGAGCCGGTGCACGGCCGGTTGCGTTCGCTGGTGTCAAAGGCGTTCTCGCAGAAGGCTTTGGCGCGCTGGGAGGACGAGTTGGTCGGCCGCGTGGGAAACAGTCTGATCGACCGGTTCGCGGCGAACGGCAAGGCCGACCTGGTCAAGGAATTCACCTTCGACTACCCGAGCCGGATCATCGCGGGCCTGCTGGGCCTGCCGGAGGAGGACTATCCCCAGTTCCAACGATGGTCCATCTCGTTGCTCAGCTGGATCCTGAATCCCGAACGCGGCCTTGCCGCCTCGGCGGCGCTGTGCGAGTACTTCGCGCCGATCCTGCGGGCCAGGCGGGCCGAACCCAAGGACGATCTGATCAGCGCGCTGGCCCAGGCCGAGATCGACGGCGAGAAGCTCGACGACGAGGAGATCTACTCGTTCCTGCGCTTGCTGCTGCCCGCCGGGGTGGAGACGACCTACCGGTCGCTGGGCAGCCTGCTGTTGGCGCTGCTGTCGGATCCCGCGCAGCTGGCCGCCATCCGCGCGGACCGGTCGCTGCTGCCGCAGGCCATCGAGGAGGGTGTGCGGTGGGAACCGCCGCTGCTCACCATCACCAGGGTGGCCAGCCGCGACACCGAACTCGCCGGGGTGGCGATCCCGGCCGGCTCGACCGTCATGCCGATGCTGGGTGCGGCCAACCGGCAGGAAGACCGCTACCCCGATCCGGACACGTTCGACATCTTCCGCTCGCCCAGGGCGCACCTGGGCTGGGGGCACGGCGTGCACGTCTGCCTCGGCATGCACCTGGCGCGGCTGGAAATGCGCACCGCCGTCAACCTTTTGCTGGACCGGCTGCCGAACCTGCGGCTGGACCCCGACGCGGACGACCCACACATCCGCGGGCAGGTCTTCCGCTCGCCGACGTCAGTGCCGGTGCTTTTCGACCCCCGATGACCAGCCCCGCAGAGGTTGCAGCTTGCCAATCGGCTAGTTTCCGGTAAGGCTCTCCGTAGCCCCTTCGCGATTCAAAGAGAGTGACAGTTATGACCGAGGCTGTAAAGGTTCGTTTCGAGCCGAAGATGATGATCGACGGCAAGCTCGTCGACGGCCAAGCCGGCACCTTCACCAACATCAACCCGGCGACCGAGGAGCCGCTCGGCGAGGTCGCCGACGCCTCCAGGGAGGACATGCACCGGGCGATCGACGCCGCCCGGCGGGCCTTCGACGAGACCGACTGGTCGACCAACCGCGAGCTGCGCAAGCGCTGCCTGCTGCAGCTGCACGAGGCGATCGAATCGGAGAAGGAAGAGCTGCGCGAGGAGCTCATCCTGGAGGTGGGCTCGCCCCGGGCGATCACGTTCGGCCCCCAGCTGGACGCCCCACTGGAAGACGGGCTGCGCTACCCCGCCAGGCTGATCGACGAATACGCCTGGGAGACCGACCTGGGCGACAAGGTGATCAGCCTGACCGGCACGCTGACCACCCGCAAGGTCTGGCGCGAGCCGGTGGGCGTGGTCGGCGCGATCGTGCCGTGGAACTTCCCGTTCGAGGTCACGCTCAACAAGCTCGGACAGGCGCTGGGCACCGGCAACACCGTCGTGCTGAAGCCGGCGCCCAACACGCCGTTCAACGCGACCCGGCTCGGCCGGCTGATCGCCGAGAAGACCGACATTCCCGCGGGCGTCGTCAACGTCGTCACCGCATCGGATCACTTTGTCGGCGAAGAGCTCACGCTCTCACCCAAGGTCGACCTGATCTCGTTCACCGGCTCGACGGTGGTCGGCCAGCGGATCATGGAGAAGGGCGCCGCGACCATGAAGCGGCTGTTCCTGGAGCTCGGCGGCAAGTCGGCCACCATCGTGCTCGAGGACGCCGATTTCGGGATGGCCTGCGCGATCGGCATCGCGCCGTGCATGCACGCCGGGCAGGGCTGTGCGAACCCCACCCGGATGCTGCTGCCGCGGTCGCGCTACGACGAGGGCGTGGAGATTCTCAAGAGCATCTACGAGAACGTCACGTGCGGCGACCCGCAGGACCCCGGAACGCTGTGCGGCCCGGTGATTTCCGAGGTGCAGCGCAACCGCGTGATGGGCTACATCCGCAAGGGCGTGGAGGAGGGCGCGACGGCGCTGGTCGGCGGCCCCGACGCACCCACCGGTTTCGACAAGGGATTCTTCGTCCGGCCAACGCTTTTCACCGACGTCGACAACTCCATGACGATCGCCCAGGAGGAGATCTTCGGGCCCGTGCTGTGCGTCATCCCGTTCGACGACGAGGAGGACGCGATCCGGATCGCCAACGACAGCAAGTACGGATTGGCGGGCAACGTGATGTCGGGGTCGCTGGAGCGCTCGCTGGCCGTGGCGCGGCGGATCCGGGCCGGCTTCATGGGTGTCAACGGCGGCGCACCGTATGGCGCCGACACACCCTTCGGCGGCTACAAGTACAGCGGCGTGGGACGCCAGAACGGCGTCGCCGGGTTCGACCAGTACACCGAGATCAAGTCGGTGGCCTACCCCGCCGGGTGAGGTAAGGAACGGTGGGGCAAGTCAATACGTTCTGGCATTGCGTGCGGGCCGCCCATTCGTGTTCGCTGCCCTCGCCGACCAGCGGCCCGAGATTGCATGCCCGCTGGACCGCCTGAACGATGCCCGGTCTGACCACCCCGAGTGGTGCGCCTGCTGGGATGTCAGACGGTGGCGACGTGACGGACGCGGCCCGCATCCGGAAATGCCCAACGTCCTGGCAGAGACGGCTTCGGTTCCTAGTGCGAGCCTTCGGGTCAAGTGGTCCAATACACCCATGAATAGTCCACGATTCGGTTTCGCGCTCTCATGGGCACGCTCCCACCGGCCGCCGGTTTCATGGCAGGTCGCACGTAGCGCCTTCGGCGTGCTGACTCTCCTCGGCGGTTTGAGTCTCACCACGCACGTCGGCGCTGCGCCCGCAGGCGCCCTTCCGTTCAGTCCCGAAGAGCAACGAATCGTCGACGAGTTGCCCTTCGGATTCACGGGCAATGCGTGCAAACCGGCCAGCAACGCGCCCCCCGGGTCGGTGGCCAGTCTGGACTGCGACCAAAATGCCGGACTCCGGGCTCCGACGGTCGGGCGCTTCACGCGATTTGCCGACCTGGACTCGATGAACAGTGCTTTCCAGAATGACCTGGCCAGCCGTGGGGCTGACTACGCGCCGGTGCCGTGCCCGGGTGTGGACGGCTCGCCGGGGCAGTGGCACTACACGGCGAGCCCCGGCGAGACCGCTGGCCAGATTTCCTGCGGCACCTTCAAAGGCGCCCCCGATATCGAGTGGACACGGGATCAGGAACTGTTGCTCCTCAACGTCCACGGCGGTCAGGACCTGAATAGCTTGTTCGGGTGGTGGGATGGCTACGCGAACGCCCGCCCCGTGCCCTACACCCATTGAGTCCCGGCCGAGCCTCCTGCACCGGTCCCGCGTGGGGCGGCATGCACCCGCCGCATTCCCGCAGGAGCGACCCCGGCAGGTGACCGTCCAACGCGTTGGTTGACAATCGACGGAAGATCTTCGTCTGAATTCCACGCGTCAAAGGAGACACAAGCATGGCCGAAGCCGTCATCGTCGAGGCAGTTCGCTCACCGCTCGGGAAGCGCAACGGCGGACTGGCCGGGGTGCACCCGGCCGACCTGTCGGCGCAGGTCCTCAACGGGCTGGTCGACAAGGCGGGTATCGACCCGGGAATCGTCGACGACGTCATCTGGGGCTGCGTGATGCAGGCCGGTGAGCAGGCCCTCGACATCGGCCGCACCGCGCTGCTGGCCGCCGGTTGGCCCGAGACCGTGCCCGGCGTGACCGTCGACCGCCAGTGCGGGTCGAGCCAGCAGTCCATCCACTTCGCCGCGGCCGGCGTGGTCGCCGGACATTACGACGTCGTCGTCGCCGGCGGTGTCGAGTCGATGTCACGGACGCCGATGGGATCGTCGCTGGCCAACGGCGGCAACCCGTACCCCCAGGCTTTCAAGGACCGCTACCACCGGACGCCGAACCAGGGCATCGGTGCGGAAATGATCGCCGAGCAGTGGGGCTTCGACCGACTCGCCCTCGATGAGTTCTCGCTCGGATCACACGAAAAGGCCGCCGCGGCACAGGATTCCGGTGCGTTCGACGACCAGATCGTCGGCATCAAAGTGGCCGATGGCCACGAAAAAACAACAGTCCTCAAGGACGAGGGCATCCGCCGCGGCACCCCGATGGAGAAGATGGCGTCGCTGAAGCCGGCGTTCAAGGAAGACGGCGTCATCCACGCCGGAAACTCCTCGCAGATCACCGACGGTTCGGCCGCCCTGCTGTTCATGTCCGCCGAGAAGGCCAAGGAACTCGGCCTCAAGCCGATCGCCAAGGTGCACACCGCGGTACTGGCCGGCGCCGACCCAGTGATCATGCTGACGGCGCCCATCCCGGCGACCCAGAAGGCGCTGAAGAAGTCCGGCCTCTCCATCGGCGACATCGGCGCCTACGAGGTCAACGAGGCGTTCGCGCCCGTTCCGCTGGCGTGGCTGAAGGACATCGGCGCCGACGAGAACAAGCTCAACCCCAACGGCGGTGCCATCGCGCTGGGCCACCCGCTCGGTGGTTCTGGTGCGCGGTTGATGACCACGCTGCTCTACCACATGCGGGACAAGGGAATTCGCTACGGCCTGCAGACCATGTGCGAGGGTGGCGGCCAGGCCAACGCCACCATCGTGGAGCTCCTGTGACGGACGCCCCGGCCGACCAGCCGGCGGTGCTGGTCGAACGCCGCGGCAACGTCATGGTGATCACGATCAACCGGCCCGAGGCCCGCAACGCGGTCAACGGCGCTGTGAGCGTCGGTGTCGGCGACGCGCTCGACGAGGCGCAGCACGACCCCGAGGTGCGGGCCGTGGTGATCACCGGCGCCGGCGACAAGTCGTTCTGCGCCGGCGCCGACCTCAAGGCGATCTCCCGCCGGGAGAACCTGTATCACCCCGACCACGGCGAGTGGGGTTTCGCCGGCTACGTGCACCACTTCATCGACAAGCCCACGATCGCGGCGGTCAACGGCACCGCGTTCGGCGGGGGCACCGAGCTGGCCCTGGCCAGTGACCTGGTGGTGGCCGACGAGCGGGCCCAGTTCGGCCTGCCGGAGGTCAAACGCGGGCTCATCGCGGCCGCCGGCGGCGTCTTCCGGATCGTGCAGCAGCTGCCGCGCAAAGTGGCGATGGAGCTGCTGTTGACCGGCGAGCCGATCACCGCCGCCGACGCCTTCGAATGGGGCGGGATCAACCAGGTCGTCGAGGAGGGCACGGTGCTGGAGGCCGCACTGGCCCTGGCCGCGCGGGTCACCGTCAACGCGCCGCTGTCGGTGCAGGCCAGCAAGCGCATCGCCTACGGGGTCGACGACGGCGTCGTCACCGACGAGGAAGCCGGTTGGGCGCGCACCATGAACGAGGTGCGCGACCTGCTCCGGTCGGAGGACGCCAAGGAGGGGCCGCTGGCGTTCGCCGAGAAGCGCGAGCCGGTCTGGAAGGCGCTTTAGTGGCGATCACGAGCGCGGCCGTGGCGATTGCGAGCGCGGCCGTGGTGATTGCGAGCGCGGCGAAGCCGGGCGAAGCGGGTCGCCACAATCAGCGAAGCCGGGCGAAGCGGGTCGCCACCATCAGGACTAGCCCGCCAGGACGTTCACCCCACGCTGGAACGCGCCGGGCAGCAGCGTGCAGACCGGCACGATGGCGCGGCGGGCCGCCGGCGGGGTGCTGGCCAGCACCAGCCCGCGGGTGAGCAGTCGATAGCTGCGGGTGATCCGTTGCCACGCAGGCTCATACGACTCCGGCGCTTCGTCGACGATCGCGGCGACGGCGGCGGCCGCTTGCTTGACCGCCAGGCTGATGCCCTCGCCGGTCAGCGCGTCCTCGTAGCCGGCCGCATCGCCCACCAGGAGCACCCGCCCCGCGACCCGGCGGGACACCACCTGCCGCAGCGGGCCGCATCCCCGGGCCGGCCCGCGGGCCGCGCCCGCCAATCGCCGGGCCAGCCCGGGGAACCAGGCGAGGTCGGGCCGGCCGCGGGAGAGGATCGCCACGCCGACCAGATCCGGCTCCACCGGCGTCACATACGCCTCGCCCCACCGCGACCAGTGCACCTCGACGAATTCCGACCAGGCCGGAATCCGGTAATGCCAGCGCACGCCGTAGCGCCGCGGTGTTCCGGCCGTCGCCGCGATCCCGACGGACCGCCTGACCTGTGAGTGCAGTCCGTCGGCCGCGACCATCCATTTCGCGCGCACACCGGCGGCCGTCACCCCACGAGCGTCCTGCTGCACGGTGGTCACCCGCGCCCGAAGCCGTTCGGTGTCTTGCTCTTTCGCGCGTGCGGCCAGCGCCGCGTGCAGCGTGGTCCGTCGCACCCCGCGGCCGGGCCCGCGGTGAAACCGCGCCTGCGCCCGGCGGTGTTCGCTGACGTAGGCGATTCCGTGAAAGGGCATGCCGGCCGGGTCGACGCCGAGGGATATCAGCTCGGCGAGGCCGCCGGGCATCAGGCCCTCACCGCACGCCTTGTCGATGAGACCCTCGCGCGGGTCGGCGACGATCACCGAGAGCCCATGCCGGCGGGCGTGCAGTGCGGCGGCCAGACCACCCGGTCCGCCGCCGACGACCAACAGATCGGTGTCGTACTCGCTCACGTGTAGCCCAGAGCCGAGTTCTCCACCCGCAGCCGCACCCTGAGCAACGCCGCGTTGGCCAGCGTGAACAGCGCGGCGGTCAGCCACGCCGTGTGCACCAACGGCAGCGCCAACCCCTCAGCCACCACTGCAACGTAGTTGGGATGGTGCAGCCACCGGTAGGGGCCCTGCCGCACCAGGGGGGCGTTCGGCAGCACGATCACCCGGGTGTTCCACCGCCGGCCCAGTGTGGCGATGCACCACCAGCGCAGGCCCTGGCTGAGCGCCACCACCGCCAGCATCGGCCAGCCCAGCCATCCGATGAACGGCCGGTGCAGCGCCCACGGCTCGACGATGCAGCCGACCAGCAGCGCGGTATGGACGAGCACCATCACCGGGTAATGCGGGCGACCAAATTCCTTGGCGCCCTGGGCAAAAGACCACTGCGCGTTCCGGTTGGACACCACCAGTTCGGCGACGCGTTCGATGCCGACCGCCAGGACCAACAGGTAATACATGTCTCCACTATCTCTTGACGAGGATTCCTTGTACCCACGGTGCCGCCGACACGGGGGTTCAACGCCGCGAGCTGTGGGCACCTCCCGCGTGCGAGCGTAACGACAGGGCGAAATTCCGGGCCGAACGCCGCCGTGGCGTTACGCGCGCGCGGAGAGGCCCCGCGCCCGCGAGGTTTACGCGCATCGTCGCCGGGCTAGTGTCGAAGGTATGCGGATCCTGGTCACAGGCGCCACCGGCTATGTCGGGTCGCGGCTGGTCACGGCGCTGCTGGCGGACCGCCACCACGTCCTGGCCGCCACCCGGAACCCCGCGCGCCTCAGCCGGTTCGGATGGTTCGGCGAGATCACACCGGTGACGCTCGACGCCGCTGATCCCGCCGCCACCCGCGCGGCCTTCGCCGAATGCGGGCCCGTTGACGTGGTGTATTACCTGGTGCACGCCATCGGGCAGCCGGGCTTCCGGGACGCCGACAACGCCGCGGCCGCGAACGTGGCGGCGGCGGCCAGGGACACCGGTGTGCGGCGCATCGTCTACCTGGGCGGATTCGTGCCCGCCGACGAGGTGCTGTCCGAGCACCTGACGAGCAGGGCCGAGGTGGCCGCGGCGCTGACGGTTCCGGGCGGGCCGGAGGTGGTGTGGCTGGGCGCGGCGATGATCATCGGCGCGGGATCGACCTCGTTCGAGATGATGCGCTACGTCGGTGACCGTTTTCCGCTCATCCCGATACCGAGCTGGATGGACAACCCGATCGACCCGATCTCGATCCGCGATGTCCTGCACTACCTGGTCGCCGCCGCCGACCCCGGCCTGGTGCCGGCGGGCGCGTACGACATCTGCGGCCCGGACACGACGTCCTACCGCGAGCTGCTCAAGGCGTATACGCGCATCTCCGGCCGGTGGCACGCCGGGGTGCCGGTGGGCCGGGTCGACACGGCGTTGGCGTCGCTGATCACCGGCGTCGCCCTGCCCGTACCGCCGGGGCTGGCCGGCGATCTCGTCGAATCGCTCGATCATCCGATGGTGGCGTCCAAGCGCGGCCTGCGCGATCGCGTGGCCGACCCGCCCGGTGGGTTGCTCGGCGTGGACCGGGCCATTGCCCTAGCCTTGGCCGATCAGCCGAATCGCCCGTCCCCGGTCAACGCCTTGGCCGATCCCCATCACCTCGCCGACACCGACCCCGCGTGGGCCGGCGGTGACGTGCGGCGCATCCGCCACCTGGCCCGCCGCCTCACCCCGCCCGTCGTGCGGCCGGCTCTGGGGCTGGTGGGCATGGTCCCCGGTCCGCTCGCCGGCGCGCTTCGAACCGGCCTCGACCTCCTGATCGCCCTGACCCCGAAGGTGCATCCCGCATGAGCCAGTCAACCGCCCCGTCCAACACCGGCGTGCTGTCCGAGTGGTGGCGCGCGCTCACCAAAGTCGCTGTGCCCCACCACGAATCGCCCGCCGTCGTGCGACGCCGGCGCGTCATCGTGACGGTCACGCTGGTCATCGGCGCCGCGATGCTCGGGTTCTCGCTGCGGCGCCACCCGGGGGAGTCGAGCTTCTACTGGCTGACCCTGGCGCTGGCGGGGGTGTGGTTCGCCGGCGGGCTCATCTCCGGCCCGCTGCACCTCGGCGGCATCTGCTGGCGCGGCCGCAATCAACGCCCGGTCATCACCGGGACGACCATCGGCCTCCTGCTCGGCGCGGTCTTCGTGGCGGGCGGGCTGATCGCCCGGGAGATCACGCCGGTGGCGGAGTTGATCACCCGGGTGCTGGAATACGCCCACCACGGGTGGTATCCGGTGATCGTGGCGATCACCCTGGTCAACGGCGTCGCCGAGGAAGTGTTCTTTCGCGGCGCCCTCTACAACGCCCTGGGGCGCTATCACCCCGTCCTGATCTCGACCGTCCTCTACACCGGCGCGACGCTGGCCAGCGGCAACCCCATGCTCGGCTTCGCCGCGGTCATCCTGGGGACGGTATGCGCATTCGAGCGCCGGGCGACCGGCGGCGTCCTGGCGCCGATGCTCACCCACCTGGTGTGGGGGCTGATCATGGTCCTCGTGCTGCCCCCGATGTTTGGGGTCTGACGGCGGTTATCGGGCCGGGCCGACGACCTCGCGGGCCAGCGCACGCATCCGGGCGGCGTGAACCGGCCGCGCGAACAACCAGTACACCCGCCCCGGGATGCCCCTCGGCAAAAAGATGGACCGCTGAGAGTAGCGGCTGCCGCGGCCGTCTTGCGGCGTGACCGTGATCTCGAGCCATTCCCGTCCCGGCGCCCGCTTCGTGGAGCGCAGCCGCAACAGTGTCCCCGGGGCACGCTCCTCGAGCTTCCAGCCCGTCCGCGAGGTCACGGCGTCCTCCGCCGCTTTCCAGACCGCGGCGGGTTCGGCGGGGCTGTGGGCGGTGCGCGCATCGGTGTAGACGATTTCCCCCGCCCACTCCGGGTCGCTGGGCAGCGCCTCGGCCGGCTCGGACCGCAACGACGACCACGAGGGTTCCGGGACACCCCGCGCGGCGCGCGCGAGCGCCAGCTCGACGGCCCGGCGGTAGTCGGTCAGACCGCCCGGCGGGGGCGCGATGACGCTGTCGACGTCGTGGTCGCGCATCACCGCGTCGCATTCCAGCGACTCGATCAGGGGGCGCGCCAAGCCCGGCGGGATCGGCGTCACCGTACCGACCCAGAGGCTGGCGATCGTGGGCGTCAGGAACGGCAGCACGATCAGATAGCGCTTGCCCAGCCCCGCGACGTCGGCGTAGACGCGCATCATGTCGCCGTACTCCAAGACGTCGGGTCCGCCGATGTCCCAGGTGCGCGAGGCCGGCACCGCCGCCGTCGCCGCGGCGACCAGGTAGTAGAGCACGTCGCGCACCGCGATCGGCTGAATCTTGTTGTGCACCCACTTCGGGGTGGTCATCACCGGCAACCGGTCGGTGAGGTGGCGGATCATCTCGAACGACGCCGACCCAGAGCCGACGACGACGCCCGCCTGCAGCACCAGCGTCTCGATGCCCGAGGCGATGAGCGCGTCGCCCACCGCCGCCCGCGACTCGAGGTGCGGCGAGAGCTTGCGGCCCTCGGGATGCAGCCCACTCAGATACACGATGCGCCGCACGCCGGTGCGACGGGCCGCGGTGACGACGTTGCGCACCGCGCGCGCCTCCTCGTCGGCGAAATCCTTCGCCGAGCCCATCGAATGCACCAGGTAGTAGACGACGTCGATTCCGTCGAACGCCGCGATCAGGGAATCGAGATCACCGAGGTCGCCGCGCGCCACCTCCGCCTGCTGCCGCCACGGCACGTCCGCCAGCTTCGCCGGGTTGCGGGCCAGGGCGCGCACCGGGTGGCCTTCGTCCAAGAGTCGCGGCACCAGCCGGGCACCGATGTAGCCGGTCGCCCCGGTCACCAGACACCGCACCTGTCCAGCCATGGATTCTCCGTCCGTCGCTTCCAATTATCGGGGCCCGACGCGAGGGAGGATTACCGGCATCGGCCGCCGGTAAGCGCCACGCCGTCAGCGATCGGTGAACTCGGGGGCGCGGCGCTCCTGGAAAGCCTTTGTGCCCTCGACGAAGTCGTGGGATCGCAGCAGGACGCCCTGCCCCTCGTATTCGCGCTGCAACGCCGGATCCAGCTGGGTGAGCGTGGCGGCGTTGATCGCGAGCTTGGTCTTGCCGAACGCGGCGACGGGGCCCGCCGACAGCCTGGCGATCACCTTGTCCACCTCGACCTCGAATTCGTCGGCGGGGTAGACGGCGCTGACCAGCCCCCAGGACAGCGCCTCGGCGGCCGGGAGGCGTTCGGGCAGCAGCGCCATGTGCATCGCCCGGATGCGGCCGACGGCGGCGGCGATCAGCGCCGACGCGCCGCCGTCGGGCATCAAGCCGATCTTGGTGAAGGCGAGCATGAAAAAGGCGCTCTCCGAAGCCAATACGATGTCGCACGCCAGCGCCAGCGAGACGCCCACGCCGGCCGCCGGTCCCTGGACCACGGCGACCACGGGGTGCGGCACGGCGGCGATCGCCCGGATCAGCCGGTTGATCTCGCACACGATCTCGTCCGGCGAGAGCGTGGTCCCGGACACGTCGTCGGCGCTGATCCCCGCGCCGGAGCAGAAGCCGCGGCCCGCACCGCCGAGGCGCACCACCTTCACCTCCGGGTCGGTCGCCGCGCGTTCCATCGCGTCGGCGATCCCGGTAATCACCGGCACGGTCAGCGAATTGAGGCTGTCGGGCCGGTCGATGGTCACCGCCAGCACGCCGTCGGACAGCGTGACGGATAGGCCTGCGACGGGGGTCAGGGTGTCGATCGCGGATTGCGGCATGGGCTCACCCTAAGTGACCGGGCTGCGCGCCCGTTGGGGCCGGCTGCGAAGATGCCAACAACAACGGGCGTCAGAGTAGACGAAAGGTCGGTGGGTCGTGGCTGGACCGCTGAAGGGACTTCGGGTCATCGAGTTGGCCGGCATCGGGCCGGGGCCGCATGCGGCGATGATCCTGGGCGATCTGGGGGCCGACGTGGTGCGCATCGACCGACCGTCCAGCGGTCCCGGCGGTGTCGCCAAGGACGCCATGCTGCGCAACCGGCGCGTCCTGGCCGTCGACCTCAAGTCCGACGAGGGCCGAGCCGTCGTGCTCGAGCTGGTCGCCAGGGCCGACGTGTTGATCGAGGGCTTCCGCCCCGGCGTCACCGAGCGGCTCGGCCTCGGGCCCGAACAGTGCGCCGCGGTCAACGAGCGGCTGATCTACGCCCGGATGACCGGCTGGGGACAGACCGGCCCGCGCAGTCAGCGGGCGGGCCACGACATCAACTACATCTCGCTCAACGGGATCCTGCACGCCATCGGCCGGGCCGGCGAGCGACCGGTGCCGCCGCTGAACCTGGTCGGCGACTTCGGCGGCGGCTCGATGTTCCTGCTGGTCGGGATCCTGTCCGCGCTGTGGGAGCGGCAGGCCTCCGGCAAGGGACAGGTGATCGACGCCGCCATGGTCGACGGCTCCAGCGTGCTGATCCAGATGATGTGGGCCATGCGGGGGCTGGGCATGTGGTCGGACGCGCGCGGCACCAACATGCTCGACGGCGGCGCGCCGTATTACGACACCTACGAGTGCGCCGACGGCCGCTATGTCGCCGTCGGCGCCATCGAGCCGCAGTTCTACGCGGCCATGCTGGCCGGGCTGGGCCTGGACGCCGCCCACCTGCCGGCGCAGAACGACGTCAGCCGCTGGCCCGAGTTGCGCGAGGCGCTGACCGCGGCCTTCGCCGGGCATGACCGCGACCATTGGGCGAAGGTGTTCGCCGATTCCGACGCCTGCGTGACGCCGGTGCTCGCGTTCGGCGAGGTGCACACCGAGCCGCACATCACCGAGCGGAACACCTTCTACGACGTGGACGGCGGTCTGCAGCCGTTGCCCGCCCCGCGGTTCTCGCGCACCACGCCCGACGTGCCCCGCCCGCCGGCGGCGCCGCTGCCCGACGTCGCGGCCGTGTTGAACGACTGGGTATAGTCGCCAACCAACTGGTTGGCTGGACGCAACGTGACTCTCAGGGAAGGACTCGCATGAAGATCAAGGACGCCGTCGCCGTCGTCACCGGGGGCGCCTCGGGCCTGGGCCTGGCCACCACCAAGCGGCTGCTGGACGCCGGCGCGCAGGTGGTGGTGATCGACCTGCGGGGCGAAGAGGCCGTCCAGGAACTCGGCGAGCGCGCCCGCTTCGTGCAGGCCGACGTCACCGACGAGGCCGCCGTCGGCAAGGCGCTCGACATCGCCGAGTCGATGGGCCCGCTGCGCATCAACGTCAACTGCGCGGGCATCGGCAACGCCATCAAGACGCTGTCCAAGGACGGCCCGTTCCCGCTGGACGCGTTCAAGAAGGTGGTCGGGGTCAACCTGATCGGCACGTTCAACGTGCTGCGGCTGGCCGCCGAGCGCATCGCCAGGACCGAGCCCATCGGGGAGGAGCGCGGCGTCATCATCAACACCGCCTCGGTCGCCGCGTTCGAGGGCCAGATCGGCCAGGCCGCCTACTCGGCGTCCAAGGGCGGCGTGGTCGGCATGACGCTGCCGATCGCGCGCGACCTGTCGCGCGAGCTCATCCGCGTGGTGACCATCGCGCCCGGGCTGTTCAAGACCCCGCTGCTGGGTTCGCTGCCCGAGGAGGCGCAGAAGTCGCTGGGCAAGCAGGTGCCGCACCCGGCCCGGCTCGGTGACCCCGACGAGTACGGCGCGCTCGCGGTGCACATCATCGAAAACCCGATGCTCAACGGCGAGGTCATCCGGCTGGACGGCGCCATCCGCATGGCGCCCCGCTGAGTCCCCCGAACACGAAAGCCCCCCGCGCGAAGCGGGGGGCTTTCGTATCGGAGAGAGACCTTATCGACGGAACCATCGACTGACAGCGGGTTCGGCCATCAACAGCCGCGCGAGCATACTCATGTCAGCTCAACTCGCCGCTTGCAGTTCTTCGAACTGCTCGGAGGTCTCGCCTTCCACCAGGACGTCGCCGTGGTAGAGGGCTTCGAAGTCAACCTTGATGACGTCGGCACTTGTGTCGTCGATCCACATGACACTGAGCGTATGGGCCACCATTAAGGAATCCTTGAGTCACGATTCGGAAAATGTTGGCAATTTACCGGCGGGTAGGTTCCGGGCGGTCAACCGTGGCGTTCAGCCCCATGACCTGCTTAATCGCCGGCCAAGTTTCTGGCCGGACTCTTACTGTGTGCCCGGTTTGAAACGCCCCCGTTGAACCCCGGGGTGGGCGCCGCGCGTGCTTGAAGGTGAATCTGTTTGACGCGTGGAAACTAGCGTTTGTTAGGTTGTCGCCGGTACGCCAGCGGCCAGCGCGATCAGCACCGGCGGCGGAAGGGCTTGACATGCTGCAGGGGATCGCCCGCATGGCCATCGCGGCGCCCCGCCGCATCATCGCCATCGGTGTCCTGGTTTTCGCCGCCGCCGCGATCTTCGGCATCCCGGTCGCCAAGAGCCTGTCTCCCGGCGGCTTCCAGGATCCCCACTCCGAGTCCGCCCACGCGATCCAGGCGTTGACCGACAAGTTCGGCCAGAGCGGTCAGCAGATGCTGATCGTCGTGACCGCTCCCGGCGGCAGCGACAGCGCACAGGCCCGCGCCGTAGGCACCGGCCTGGTCAACCAGCTGCAGAAGTCACCGCTGGTGTACAACGCATCGTCACCCTGGACGGTCCCGCCCCAGGGGGCCGCCGACCTGCTCAGCCGCGATGGCAAGTCGGGGCTGATCGTGGTGAACCTCAAGGGCGGCGAGAACTACGCGCAGAGCAACGCCCAGACCATCGCGGACCAATTCGTCCACGACCGTGACGGCGTCACCGTTCGCGCCGGCGGCGCGGCCATGCAGTACGCGCAGATCAACACCCAGAACCAGGCGGACCTGCTGGTGATGGAGATGATCGCGCTGCCGCTGAGCTTCCTGATCCTGATCTGGGTGTTCGGTGGGCTGCTGGCGGCGGCGTTGCCGATGGCGCTGGGCGCGCTGGCCGTCGTCGGGTCCATGACGGTGCTGCGGCTGATCACCTTCACCACCGAGGTGTCGATCTTCGCGCTCAATCTGAGCACCGCGCTGGGCCTGGCGCTGGCCATCGACTACACGCTGCTCATCGTCAGCCGGTACCGCGACGAGTTGGCCGAGGGCTGCGACCGGGACGAGGCGCTGATCCGGACCATGGCCACCTCCGGGCGGACGGTGTTGTTCTCCGCGGTCACCGTGGCGCTGTCCATGTCGGCGACGGTGGCGTTCCCGATGTACTTCCTCAAGTCGTTCGCCTACGCCGGCGTGGCCACCGTGGCCTTCGTCGCGACCGCCTCGATCGTGCTCACCCCGGCCGCCATCGTGCTGCTGGGCCCCCGGCTCGACGCGCTCGACGTGCGCCGGCTGCTGCGCCGGGTGTTCCGGCGTCCGGAGCCGGTGCGCAAGCCGGTCGAGGAGACGTTCTGGTACCGCTCGAGCAAGCTGGTGATGCGCCGCTGGGCGCCGATCGGCCTGACCGTCGTGGCGCTGCTGCTCCTGCTCGGGCTGCCGTTCATGGGCGTCAAATGGGGTTTCCCGGACGACCGGGTGCTGCCGCGCTCGGCCTCGTCGCACCAGGTCGGCGACCAGTTGCGCAACGACTTCGCGGACGACTCCGCGACGTCCGTGCCGGTCGTCGTGCCCGACGCGCGCGGCCTGAAACCGGCGGACCTCGACTCCTACGCCGCCGACCTGTCGCGGGTGCCCGACGTGGAGGCGGTGTCGGCCCCCGGCGGGACGTTCGTCGGCGGCAACCGGACCGGGCCGCCGGCCGGGGCCACCGGCCTGGCCGACGGCAGCGCGTTCCTGACCGTCAGCAGCACGGCGCCGCTGTTCTCCGCGGCCAGCGACGCCCAGCTCAAGCGGCTGCACCAGGTGCCCGGGCCCGCGGGCCGGTCCGTCGCGATGGGCGGCGTCGCCCAGGTCAACCGCGACAGCGTGGACGCGGTCACCGACCGCCTTCCGCTGGTGCTCGGGTTGATGGCCGCGATCACCTTCGCCCTGCTGTTCCTGCTCACCGGCAGCGTGCTGCTGCCGGCCAAGGCGCTGGCGTGCAACATGCTGTCGCTGACCGCCGCGTTCGGTGCGCTGGTGTGGATCTTCCAGGACGGGCATCTCGGCGCGCTGGGCACGACGCCGAGCGGGACGCTGGTCGCCAACATGCCGGTGCTGCTGTTCTGCATCGCCTTCGGGCTGTCGATGGACTACGAGGTGTTCCTGCTCTCGCGCATTCGTGAGTACTGGCTCGCGTCCGGGGCGGCTCGACCGGCGAAGCCGAGCCCGCAGCAGGCCGACGCCGCCAACGACGAGAGCGTGGCGCTCGGCGTGGCGCGCACCGGCCGGGTGATCACCGCGGCGGCGCTGGTGATGTCGATGTCGTTCGCCGCGCTGATCGCCGCCCACGTGTCGTTCATGCGGATGTTCGGGCTCGGCCTGACGCTCGCCGTCTTCGCCGACGCCACCCTGGTGCGGATGGTCGTCGTGCCCGCCTTCATGCACGTGATGGGCCGGTGGAACTGGTGGGCGCCCAGGCCCCTGGCCTGGCTGCACGATCGGTTCGGCATCAGCGAGGGCGGGGCGCGGGAGACCGGATACGCCGAGCCGATCCCGCTTGACGGTGGCCCGTTGGGGGAACCCGTGCCCAACATCGGCTAGGCACCGGCGCGACCCTTATCCTGAGGCCGATCCGATCGGAAGGTTGACCTGTATGACAACGGCGGTGGACAACCCGTTCTTCGCGCGCATCTGGCCCGTCGTGGCCGCCCACGAAACCGAGTCCATCCGGGCCCTGCGCCGGGAGAACCTGGCCGGGTTGTCGGGGCGCGTGCTGGAGGTCGGCGCGGGCATCGGGACGAACTTTCCCCACTACCCGGAGTCGGTCCACGAGGTGGTCGCGGTGGAGCCCGAGCCGCGGCTGGCGGCCCAGGCGCGCGCCGCCGCGGACGTGGTGCCCGCCCGGGTGGTCGTGACGGGGGAGACGGCGGAGGACTTCCGCGGCGGTGAGCCGTTCGACGCCGTGGTGTGTTCGCTGGTGTTGTGCTCGGTGCGCGACCCCGGCGGCGTGCTGCGGCACCTGTACTCGGTGCTGCGCCCGGGTGGGGAGTTGCGGTACCTCGAGCACGTGGCGAGCGCCGGCGCGCGGGGGCGCCTGCAACGGGTCGCCGACGCGACGGTGTGGCCCCGGTTGTTCGGCAACTGCCACACCCACCGGGACACCGAGCGTGCGATCGTGGACGCCGGATTCGAAGTGGACGCGTCCCGGCGCGAATTCACGCTGCCGGCGTGGGCGCCGATGCCGGTGTCGGAGCTGCTCTTGGGCCGCGCCCGCAGGCCGTAGTCCGCGCCGGCTACTTGAGCAGGGCGGGCAGCCGCTGCAGCAAGCCGGGCAACGCCTGGCTCGCCGTCTCGCGGATGCTGATCGTCGCGTTCCGCGACAGCGGTGTGACCTCGGGATTGACCTCGATGACGGCCGTGCCGCGGGACAGCGCGAGCTCGGCCAGCCCGGCCGCCGGGTAGACGATCGCCGACGTCCCGACCACCACCATCACGTCGGCCGCCTCGGTCGCCTCGACCGCGCGCTGCCATGGCGCGTCGGGCAACGGCTCACCGAACCACACGATGTCGGGCCGGATCAGGCCACCGCAGTGGCAGACCGGCGGTTCGACCTCCAGCATCGGTTCGGGCATCTTGGGCAACGCGCCGCTGTAAGGCATACCGCAACGGTCGCAACGGAATTCGAACAGGCTGCCGTGCAGGTGGTGGACCGGCATGCTGCCCGCGCGCTCGTGCAGGTCGTCGACGTTCTGGGTGATGACGCTGACCTCGGCGCCGTCCTGCCAGGCGGCGATGGCGCGGTGCCCGGTGTTGGGCGCGACGTCGGCCACCAGGTAGTGACGCCACAAGTACCATCCCCAGACCCGCTCGGGGTTGTCGCGCCAGCCCTGGGTGCTGGACAGCTCGTAGGGATCGAAGCGGGCCCACAATCCGTTCTTGTCGTCGCGGAAGGTCGGCACCCCGCTCTCCGCGGAGATCCCCGCGCCGCTCAGCACCGTCACTCGCATCCCACAAAGATAGCCGTGCTTGGGACATACTGAGGACGTGGAGCTGCGGGATTTGCTGAAGGTCGACGTGAAGGCGGGCAAACCGCTGTTCGACCAGCTCAGGACCCAGGTCATCGACGGCGTTCGGGCGGGCGCGCTGCCCCCGGGCACGCGGCTCCCGACGGTGCGTGACCTGGCCGGGCAGCTCGGCGTGGCGGCGAACACCGTGGCCCGTGCCTACCGCGAGCTGGAGTCGGCGGCGATCGTCGAAACGCGAGGCCGCTTCGGCACTTTCATCTCCCGCTTCGACCCGACGGACGCCGCGATGGCCGCCGCCGCCAAGGAGTACGTCGAGGTGGCCCGGGCGCTGGGGCTGACCAAGTCCGACGCGATGCGCTACCTCACGAATGTGCCGGACGACTGAGCGCATCCCCTCAACGCAACACCTTCGCCAGCGTGCGCAGGTTGCGGGTCGTGGTCGAGGACTTGTAGCGGGGCTTGCCCATCGTCTTGCCGATGGTGCTGTCCAGGGTGCCGCCCTTGGGCACCTGCCAATAGATGACGCCCGCGCCGGCCCCGATCCTCTCGTGCGGGCCCGCGGCCTCGCCCAGCGCGGCGAGTTCGTCGAGCGCCGCTTGGTCGGCGACGAACGTGACGTAGGACTGATACCCGTCCACCTCGGGCTCGAACGGGTAGGCCTCGACGACGGCCCGCACCGTCGCCAGGTCATAAACGAGCACCCAGGCGTCGTAGCCGAACCTCTCGCGCAGCGCGGCCTCGGCCTTCTTGCGCACCGCCGCGGCACCGGCGGGTGACTCAAGCACGACGTTGCCGCTGGCCAGGATGGTGCGCACGCCGGTGAAGCCGGCGTCGGTCAACGCGCGCGCCACCTCGGCCATCTTGAGGTTGACGCCGCCGACGTTGACACCGCGCAGGAAGGCCGCGTACTCGGTCATGATCCGATTCCACCAGGGCGGCCCGTGCTGGGCTGATCCGGGACCGGTTGCTGGACCGGCGACGTAGGCTTTCCCCATGGGGCGCCAAGTCTTCGACGACAAGTTGCTGGCCGTGATCAGTGGAAACTCGCTCGGAGTGCTGGCCACCATCAAACGCGACGGGCGCCCGCAGCTGTCGAACGTGAGCTACCACTTCGACCCGCGCGACCTGGCGGTGCGGGTGTCGATCACCGAGCCGCGCGCCAAGACCCGTAACCTGCGCCGCGACCCGCGGGCGTCCATCCTGGTCGACGCCGACGACGGGTGGTCCTACGCGGTGGCCGAGGGCACGGCGATCCTGACGCCGCCGGCGGCCGATCCCGGCGACGACACCGTCGAGGCGTTGATTGCCTTGTACCGCAACATCGCCGGCGAACATCCGGACTGGGACGAATACCGCGAGGCGATGGTCACCGATCGGCGGGTGCTGCTGACCCTGCCGATCTCGCACGTGTACGGCATGCCGCCCGGGGTGCGGTAGCCGCCCGATTTCGGCACTCCGGGGCTAGGCTGCCGGTATGGCTGAACCCAAGTCTTCCGAGGCGCCGGAATCGGACGACGACACCAAGCGCAAGTTCCGCGAAGCCCTCGACCGCAAGATGGCCAAGTCGTCGGGCGGGTCGGACCACAAGAGCGGCGGCGGCAAGCAGTCACGCGCACACGGACCGGTGGAGAACCGGCGTGAATTCCGCCGCAAGAGCGGGTGAGTAGCGGACGGAAAGCATTGCGTCGCAGCTAGTTCGGCGCGGAGCCGGTTCAGCCCCTCGGCGGGGCGAATAGGCCGACCGACGGGTCGGCCCGGCCCGGCCGGCCGCGCAGGCTGCCCCGGGTGCTGGGGTGCCCGAAGTTCACCTGCGACGGGTCGTTCTGGTAGGCCCAGTCGGCCACGATGGTGCGCTGGGCGAACTTCCAGCGGCCGTCGTGTCTGGCGTAGGAGTCCAGGTACCGGCCGCCGATGACGACGTCAGAGTCGTGCTCGGGACCGGCGAAGGTGTGAAACACCAGGCAGTAGATCTCGCCGCGGGCGGTGTCGCCCTCGACCACGAAGTTCGTCGTGGTGATGTTGTGTTGGGAGACACGCACATACGGTTCGGCCGCCCGCAGTTGCGCGATGAATTCTTCGACGCCGCCGGCGGAGAACGAGCCGTGCGAGTCGATCGCGTCCGGGTGGTACAGGCCGCGGAGCGTGGCATAGTCGGCGCGGTCGACGGCGCGGCAATAGGCAGTGACGAGCTCGTGCAGTTCGTCGCGGGCCAGCATCAGCGCCAATCGGGCCTCGTCCACCACCACGCCACGATAACGCGGGGATGGGGTGAGTAGTCTCCCAACAACAGCTCTTCGGTCTTAGGGTGTTCACCGGAAAGGGAGGTCGTTGACGGTGAAACTGTGGCTCGCTCAAGAACCCGAGGCCGACGCGCTGCTGGACGAGAACCCGCTGGCCCTGCTCATCGGGATGGTTCTCGACCAGCAGGTGCCCTTCGAGACGGCGTTTTCGGGACCCAAGAAGATCGCGGACCGGATGGGCAGCTTGAATGCCCATGAAATCGCCGAGTACGACCCGGACAAGTTCGCCGCCCTGTGTGCGGAAAAGCCTGCGATACACCGCTTTCCCGGCTCGATGGCCAAGCGGATCCAGGCCCTGGCCCAGATCATCGTGGACCGCTACGACGGTGACGCGGCGGCGCTGTGGACCTCCGGCGACCCGGACGGCGAGGAGCTGCTGCGCCGCATCAAGGGGCTGCCGGGGTTCGGCGAGGTCAAGGCGCAGATCTTCCTGGCTCTCCTGGGCAAGCAGTACGGCGTCGACGCCGAAGGGTGGCGCGCCGCGGCCGGGCAGTTCGGCAAGGACGGCACCCACATCTCCGTCGCCGACATCGTCGACGCCCAGTCGATGGGCAAGGTGCGTTCCTACAAGAAGCAGATGAAGGCAGCAGCCAAGGCGGCCAAGTAGTTCGGTGACCAGAAGGGAAGGGCGGCGACGTGAAGACACACCTGACGTGTCCGTGCGGGGAAGCCATCGTCGGCAAGGATGAGGACGAGCTGGTCGAGCTGACCCAGGCTCATCTCGCCAAAGATCATCCGGGCCTCGAGTACGACCGGGACGCGATCCTGTTCATGGCGTACTAGCGCCGACGCAGTGAGCGCGCGTGCCCCGGCGGGGACACGCGCGCCCAAGGCGATAGACGGTGCGGCCTACGGCACCACCGTGGAGCCGATCGTGGGCATGAACTGGCACTGCTTTTCCTTGGTGGTGACCTGCCCGAAGATGGTCGACATGACGCTGCCCGACCCGGTGTCGGCGATCGCGGTGAGCGTCGTCGGCCCCTCGGGGTTGATGTCGGTGCGCGGCTTGAGCGCGACCGTTCCCGACTTGCCCGTCGTCAGATTCACCCAGGTGACGTTCAACGGCAGCTTCTGCACCTCGGCGGGGCCGGGAGTGCCGACGGCGGTGAACACGTAGGCGGTCTGCCCGGGGCCCGGTCCGGGGGTCGGAATCTTCGCCGGTCCCGCCACCGACAGCGCGGTGGCGATCGAACCGGTGCCGTCCGCAAGGCAATTGGTGCCGATCGAGGGATACATGAAGTCCTGCGTGGGCGGAGCGTCGGGGCCGAATCCCGGCGTCGCCGCCGGAGCCGCGGCGGGCGCGGGAGCCGGTGCGGGAGCGGCGGCCGGTGCGGCTTCGGCCGGCGCCGGCGGTACCGGTGCGGGTGCGGCGACGGGTGCGACGGTCCCCGGCGCCGGTGCGGAAGCGGGCGGCGCGACCTCCGATGGTGCGGCGGCCGGCGCCGCGACCGGTCCCGGGCCGGCGGCGTGTGCCGGGTCGATGCCGGTCGGCAGGTGGGACTGGGTTCCCGGTTCGGCGCCCGCCGCCGGCACGTGCGGCACCGGTGAGCCGTCCGGCAGGGCCACGCCGGGCTCGGCCAGGAACTGGTTCACCGACGCGGCCACGTTGCGGGACTCGGTGGGCGCGCCCTGGTTGTGACTGAAAGCTTGCGCGGCGGCCATGAGCAGCTGAGTCGCCTGCGCCGGATTGCCGGCCGCCTGCTGAATGATCGGGCTGAGCTGGGAGAGGGCCGGCAGGCCCGGAAGTTCTTGAGTCGAGTTCGGTTGCGGTGCCGCCGGATCGGCTGCCGCGCTCGGGCAGAACCCGAACGCGGCAGCCGATGCCGTCACGACAGCGGCCAAACCTTTGGACAGATTCCAAGTGGTTGCCACGGTGTGTCCTCCGGTCGTTAGGTGGTGGCGTTGGCTGTCTGGCGACTTGTCAGGGCAGGGCGGCGAGCAGCGGGGCGACCGGGTTGGCCCCGGTTGCCGGTGCGGCCGGCGCTGCCGGCGCGGCCGGTGCGACGGGCGCCCCGGCCAGTGCCGGCAGGTCCTGCGGCAGGGTCATCTGCGCGGGCATGTTGACCGGCAGGTTGGGCAGGAACGCCGGCATGTCGACCTTGGCCTGCGGGATCTGCGGGGCCGGCGGCGTGGCGGGGGCGGTCGGCGTCGACAGCCCCGGGATGGCCGGCAGTCCGGGAATCGAGGACGAGGCCGGGGCGGCGGGTGCCGCGGGTGCCGACTGCGTCAGGCCCGGAATCAGGCCCTGCAGGCCCTGCGTCGTCGCAGGCGCGGACGGGGTCGCCGCCTGCGGCAACCCGGGAATCGAGGGCACGGCGGCCGGCGACGCCGGCGACGTCGCGGCCGCGGACGGAACCCCCGGGAAGGTGATACCCGGGGCTGCCGGGGCGGCCGGCGGGGTCGCACCCAGCGCGGTGGCGAGGTTCTGCAGGATCTGCGGCGCGTTGGCCGCCGAACTGATCAGTTGCTGCGGAATGTTCGGCATGGGCGGAGCCGGCACGGGGTCGGCGTGGGCGATACCGCCCGTGAGTAGGGCTGCGGACGAACCGACGACGACGGCCGCTGCACGCATGTAAGTCCAGATGGTTGGCATGACTCTCCCTGGTTGTGGAAAACGGGTCCGCCGCCGAAGTTACGTTGATACTGATGGGACTCAAGTGACACGTGTGGCATTTATTTGATCGTTATTGCTTCGAGTGACGGCGGTGATCGACCGCCCGCGGCCAGGCCTGCCGATGCCGCTGGGGCCGCGGCCATCGCTAAAGTCGGGCGGATAGACACCACCTCGGCCACCGCGGCGGTCCCCCCGCGCCGGCGGATCGCGAGTCTCCTGCGAGCGGCGGCGCCCGCCCTGCTGGTCGCCAGCGTCGCCGCGCGGCTCGGCTGGACCTATCTGACGCCACACGGCGCGAACTTCGTCGACCTGCACGTCTACCTGGGCGGCGCCGCAACCATCAACCATCCCGGCACCCTGTACCGCTACGTCTACGCCGACCAGACGCCGGACTTCCCGCTGCCGTTCACCTACCCGCCCTTCGCGGCGGTCGTCTTCTATCCGCTGACCCTGCTGCCGTTCGGCGTGGTCGCCTTCGCGTGGCAGCTCGCGATGATGGCCGCGCTGTACGCGGCGATCCGGATCAGCCAGCGGTTGATCGGCGTGGCGCCCGGCGCCGACGGCCGCCGCCTGGCCATGGTGTGGACGGCGGTCACGATCTGGATCGAGCCGCTGCGCAGCACGTTCGACTACGGGCAGGTCAACGTGCTGCTGATGCTCGCGGTGCTGGGCGCGGCCCTGACCGCGCGCTGGTGGCTGTCGGGGCTACTGGTCGGCGTGGCGGCCGGCATCAAGCTGACCCCCGCGATCGCCGGTGTCTATCTGGCCGGCATGCGGCGCTGGGCCGCCGCGGCCTTCTCCTTCCTGGTATTCCTCGGCACCGTCGGCGTGTCCGTCCTGGTCGTCGGCGATCAGGCCCGCTACTACTTCACGAAGCTGCTGGGCGACGCGCACCGCGTGGGGCCCATCGCCACGTCGATCAACCAATCCTGGCGCGGCGGCATCTCCCGGATCCTGGGCCACGACGCCGGCTTCGGGCCGCCGGTCCTGACCGCCATCGCGGTCACGGCGGCGCTGGCCGTGCTGGCCTGGCGGGCCCTGGAGCCATCCGATCGGCTGGGCAAGTTGCTGGTGGTCGAGCTGTTCGGGCTGCTGCTGTCCCCGATCTCCTGGAGCCACCACTGGGTGTGGCTGGTGCCGCTGATGATCTGGGCGATCCACGGGCCGCCGCGCGAGCGACCCGGCGCGCGGATCGTGGGCTGGGGCTGGCTCGCGCTCACCATCGTCGGCGTGCCGTGGCTGCTGCTCTTCGCTCAGCCGACCATCTGGCAGATCAGCCGGCCGTGGTATCTGGCCTGGGCCGGCCTGGCCTACATCGTGGCGGCCGTGGCCACGCTGGTCTGGGTCGCCGCCACCGGCCGGCGCGCCGGATCCGGCGACTAGCTCCCGACGATCTCGTCGATGTCGTGCGCCATCGCCACGTCCTTGTCGGTGATGCCACCCTCGGAATGCGTGACCAGAGCGAAAGTCACCGTCCGCCAACGAATGTCGATGTCCGGGTGGTGGTCCTTGCTCTCCGCGTGCTCGGCCACCCGGCGCACCGCATCGATGCCGGCGAGGAAACTCGGGAACTTGATCGACCGGCGCAACGCGCCGTCGGCACGCTCCCATCCGTTGAGATCGGGCAGTGCGGCGTCCACCTGCTCGTCCGTTAACACAGCCATGCCCCGACCGTATACCGTCTGGCCATGCCGACCCAGATCGTCGTCGCCGGTGCGGTCATCCGCCGCGCCACGGTCCTGGTCGCGCAGCGCGTCCGCCCGCCCGAGTTGGCCGGCCGCTGGGAGCTGCCGGGTGGCAAGGTCGCCCCGGGTGAGACGGAGCGGGACGCGCTGGCACGCGAGCTCGGCGAGGAGCTGGGCTTGGCCCTCGGCGACGTCGCGGTGGGCGATCGCCTGGGGGAGGACATCGCCCTGGACGGCATCACGCTGCGCGCCTACCGCGTGCAACTGGTCAGTGGTGAACCGCACGCCCGCGATCACCGGGCGGTGCGCTGGGTGACGGCGGACGAGTTGCCCGATGTCGACTGGGTGCCCGCCGACCGCGGCTGGGTCGCTGACCTGGCCCGGACGCTGGCGGCGTCGGCCTCATAACAATTCCACAGGCTTTCCGCAGCTGACGTCCAGCGCCGTAGAAGGTCGCGAAGGTGAACTTGAGATATAACAACGTAGCTTGTAATAACGATTGACCTAGAAACCCGCGGCGGCAGCGATCCGTCGTCTCGGCGGCGTGGTCACGGCGTCCCCGCCGGGCGCCCCTAGGTCTATAAAACCCATGCTGAACAGACCAAATTGTGCTAACAGGCCGTGCGCGGAGAAGGTGATTGGCGGGCCCACCGCGCCTCGTGCCGGTGCCCGATCGCTCCCCGGCCCGCGGCCCGCCGACCACCATGGCCCGGCCGTTCCGGGCCGGTGCGGGCGGAGGAACCGGCAGACCGTTGTGCGGCGCGGCACCACGGCGCGGATCTGGGGTCGATGCAACGGCCCGGCCACGACGCGCGGCGCGACGAAGTAGAAGGGGTACCTGTTGGCTGTCACATCACACGTCGGTGGACCGCTCGAGGAGTTGCTGGAGCGCAGCGGGCGGTTCTTCACGCCCGGCGAGTTCTCGGCCGACCTGCGCACGGTGACGCGTCGGGGCGGCCGGGAGGCCGACGTCTTCTACCGTGACAGGTGGAGCCACGACAAGGTGGTGCGCTCGACCCACGGGGTGAACTGCACCGGTTCCTGCTCCTGGAAGATCTACGTCAAGGACGGGATCATCACCTGGGAGACCCAGCAGACCGACTATCCCTCGGTGGGCCCGGACCGCCCGGAATACGAGCCGCGGGGGTGCCCCCGCGGGGCGTCGTTCTCCTGGTACAGCTACTCGCCCACGCGGGTGCGCTACCCATATGCCCGGGGCGTGTTGGTCGAGATGTTCCGGGAGGCCAAGGCGCGGCTCGGGGATCCGGTGCTCGCCTGGGCCGACATCCAGGCCGACCCCGAGCGTCGCCGTCGCTATCAGCGCGCCCGCGGCAAGGGCGGGCTGGTCCGGATCACCTGGGCCGAGGCCACCGAGCTGATCGCCGCCGCCCACGTGCACACCATCAAGACCTACGGCCCCGACCGGGTGGCGGGCTTTTCGCCCATCCCGGCGATGTCCATGGTGTCCTACGCCGCCGGGTCGCGGTTCTTCGAGCTGATCGGCGCCCCCATGACGTCGTTCTACGACTGGTACGCCGACCTGCCGGTGGCCTCGCCGCAGGTGTTCGGTGATCAGACCGACGTTCCCGAGTCCGGTGACTGGTGGGACGCGGCGTATCTGATGATGTGGGGCTCCAACGTGCCGATCACCCGGACCCCCGACGCGCACTGGATGGCCGAAGCGCGCTACCGCGGCACCAAGGTGGTGACCGTCAGCCCCGACTACGCCGACAACACCAAATTCGCCGACGAGTGGATGCCCTGCGCGGCCGGCACCGATGGGGCGCTGGCCATGGCGATGGGCCACGTCATCCTCTCGGAATGCTATGTGCAAAAAGAGGTTCCGTTCTTCGCCGACTTCGCTCGCCGCTACACCGACCTACCGTTTTTGATCAAGCTCGAAGAGCGCGGCGACATGCTGGTGCCGGGCAAGAACCTCACCGCGGCGGACCTGGGAGAGGCGGTCGAGAACGCGGCGCTCAAGCCGGCGGTGCTCGACGAGGCGACGAATTCCGTTGCGGTGCCCCACGGTTCGCTGGGCTTCCGCTACGGCGAGGACGGCGTCGGGAAGTGGAACCTCGACCTCGGCGGCCTCGTGCCTGCGCTGAGCGTGCGAGGCGCACCCGGCACCAACGGCGACGGCGCCACCGCGCTGGTGCACCTGGCGAGCTTCGACACGGTCAACGGGGAGGGCGCCACCATCGCCCGCGGCGTGCCGGTGCGCCGCGTCGGCAAGCACCAGGTGTGCACCGTGTTCGACCTGATGCTCGCCCAATACGGGGTGGCGCGCCCGGGGCTGCCCGGTGACTGGCCCACGGGCTACGACGACGCGACCCGGCAGAACACCCCGGCGTGGCAGGAGGCGATCACCGGCGTGTCGGCCGCGCAGGCCATCCGCGTCGCCCGCGAATTCGCGCGCAGCGCAGAGGAATCCGGCGGGCGGTCGATGATCATCATGGGCAGCGGAATCTGTCAGTGGTTCCACGGCGACGCGATCTACCGGGCGGTGCTCGCGCTGCTGATGCTGACCGGCTCGATGGGACGCAACGGCGGCGGATGGGCCCACTACGTCGGCCAGGAAAAGGTGCGCCCGCTCACCGGGTTTCAGACGATGGCGATGGCCACGGACTGGGTACGCCCGCCGCGGCAGGTACCGGGCGCCTCCTACTGGTACGCGCACACCGACCAGTGGCGCTACGACGGCTACGCGGCCGACAAGTTGGCCAGCCCCCTGGGCCGGGGCCGGTTCGCGGGCAAGCACACCATGGACCTGCTGGCCTCGGCGACGGCCATGGGCTGGAGCCCGTTCTATCCGCAGTTCGACCGGTCCAGCCTGGACGTCGCCGACGAGGCGCACGCCGCCGGGCGCGACGTCGCCGACTACGTCGCCGAGCAGCTCCGCGACCGCAAACTCAAGCTCTCCGTCACCGACCCCGACAATCCGGTCAACTGGCCGCGGGTCCTCACGGTGTGGCGGGCCAACCTGATCGGATCGTCGGGCAAGGGCGGCGAGTACTTCCTGCGCCACCTGCTCGGGACCGACTCCAACGTCCAGGCCGAGCCGCCGGCCGACGGGATAGCGCCCGTCGACGTGGTGTGCGAGGGGGACATCCCCGAGGGCAAGCTCGACCTGATGATGTCGATCGACTTCCGGATGACCTCCACGACCCTGGTGTCGGATATCGTGCTGCCGGCGGCGACCTGGTACGAGAAGGCCGACATCTCCAGCACCGACATGCACCCGTACGTGCACGCGTTCAGCGCCGCGACCGATCCGCCCTGGGAAACCCGCTCGGATTTCGAGGCTTTCGGTGCTATCGCGCGTGCGTTCAGCGCTTTGGCCAAGAGGCACCTGGGCACGCGCAGCGACGTGGTCCTCACCGCGCTGCAGCACGACACGCCGGACGCGATGGCCTATCCCGACGGCACGGAGCAAGACTGGTTGCATACCGGCGCGACGCCGGTGCCCGGGCGCAGCATGCCCAAACTCACCGTGGTGGAGCGCGATTACGGCGCCGTCTACGACAAGTGGCAGACCCTGGGCCCGTTGGTCGACACGTTCGGGGTGACCACCAAGGGCGTCACGGTGCATCCCTTCCGGGAGGTCGAGGAGCTGGCGGCAAAGTTCGGCGTGATGAATTCCGGTGCGGCAGCGGGCCGTCCGGCCATCACCACGGCCGCGCGGATGGCCGACGTGTTGTTGCTGCTGTCCGGAACCACCAACGGCCGGCTCGCGGTCGAGGGCTTCCGCGAGCTGGAGAAGCGCACGGGCCAGCGGCTGGCGCACCTGGCCGAGGGCAGTGAAGAACGGCGCATCAGCTATGCCGACACCCAGGCGCGTCCGGTCCCGGTGATCACCAGCCCCGAGTGGTCGGGCAGCGAAACCGGCGGGCGCCGCTACGCGCCGTTCACCATCAACATCGAGAACCTCAAGCCGTTCCACACGCTCACCGGCCGGATGCATTTCTATCTGGCCCACGACTGGGTCGAGGAGCTCGGTGAGCACCTGCCGGTGTTCCGCCCGCCGCTGGACATGACGCGGCTCTTCGGCCAGCCCGGGCTCGGCCCCACCGAAGACGGGATCGGCCTCACCGTGCGGTATCTGACGCCGCACTCGAAGTGGTCGTTCCACTCCACCTACCAGGACAACCTCTACATGCTGTCGCTCTCCCGGGGCGGGCCGACGATGTGGATGAGCCCCGGCGACGCGGCCAAAATCCAAGTGCGCGACAACGATTGGGTGGAGGCGGTGAACGCCAACGGCATCTACGTGTGCCGGGCCATCGTCAGCCACCGCATGCCCGACGGCGTGGTCTTCGTCTACCACGTACAGGAACGCACGGTCGACACCCCCCGCACCGAGACCAACAACAAGCGCGGCGGCAACCACAACGCACTGACCCGCGTCCGCATCAAGCCCAGCCACCTCGCCGGGGGCTACGGCCAGCACGCGTTCGCCTTCAACTACATGGGACCCACCGGCAACCAGCGCGACGAGGTGACCGTGGTGCGCCGTCGCGGTCAGGATGTGACCTACTGATGCCCACGAGCCAAGCCCGCGAAGCGAGGCCCTCATGAAAGTCATGGCGCAATTGGCGATGGTGATGAACCTCGACAAGTGCATCGGCTGCCACACCTGCTCGGTCACCTGCAAGCAGGCCTGGACCAACCGGTCGGGCACCGAGTACGTGTGGTTCAACAACGTCGAAACCCGGCCGGGCCAAGGCTATCCACGCACCTACGAGGACCAGGAGCGGTGGCGCGGCGGCTGGATACGCGACAAGAAGGGCCGGCTGCGGCTGCGCGACGGCGGCCGCATCCAGAAGTTGTTGCGGATCTTCGCCAACCCCCGGCTGCCGATCATCGACGACTACTACGAGCCGTGGACCTACGACTACGAGAACCTGACCACCGCCCCCGCGGGCGACACGTTCCCCACGGCCGCGCCGAAGAGCCAGATCAGCGGCAAACCCATGAAGATCTCCTGGGGGCCGAACTGGGACGACAACCTGGCCGGCTCACCGGAGATCCTGGCCGGCGACCCGATCCTGAAGAAGGTCAGCGAGGAGGTCAAACTCGCCCTCGAAGAGACCTTCATGTTCTACCTGCCCCGGATCTGCGAGCACTGCCTCAACCCCTCCTGCGTGGCGTCGTGCCCGTCGGGCGCGATGTACAAGCGCAGCGAGGACGGCATCGTGCTCGTCGACCAGGACCGCTGCCGCGGCTGGCGCTTCTGCGTCTCCGGATGCCCTTACAAGAAGGTCTATTTCAACCATAAAACCGGCAAAGCCGAGAAGTGCACGCTGTGCTACCCGCGGATGGAGGTCGGGCTGCCGACCATCTGCTCGGAGACCTGCGTGGGGCGGCTGCGGTACCTGGGCCTGGTGCTCTACGACGTCGACCGGGTGCTGGAGGCGGCCTCGGTGGAGAAGGAGACCGACCTCTACGAAGCGCAGTGCCGAATCCTGTTGGACCCTAACGACCCCGAGGTGATCACCGCCGCGCGGGCAGAGGGCATCTCCGACGAGTGGATCGAGGCCGCCCAGCGCTCGCCGGTGTACGCGCTGATCAACCACTACAAGGTGGCGTTACCCCTGCACCCGGAATACCGCACCATGCCGATGGTCTGGTACATCCCGCCGCTGTCGCCGGTGGTCGACGCGGTGAGCCGTGACGGTCACGACGGGGAAGACCTGGGCAACCTGTTCGGCGCGCTGGACGCGCTGCGCATTCCCATGCAGTACCTGGCCGAACTGTTCACCGCCGGTGACACCGCCGTGGTGGAGGGCGTGCTGCGGCGGCTGGCGGCGATGCGCTCCTACATGCGCGACATCAATCTCGGGCGCGATACCCAGCCGCACATACCGCATTCCGTCGGGATGACCGAGGAGCAGATGTACGAGATGTACCGGCTGCTGGCCATCGCGAAATACGAAGAGCGATACGTCATTCCGACCGCATTCGCCCCGCAGGCCCGTGACCTCGAGGACATGGGCTGCTCGTTGACGGGCGACGGCGGCCCGGGCATGTACGAATCGGGCGAACCGGTGCCCGTCTCCGTCGAGACCTTCCACGCGCTCAAGCGACCCGGCGGCGACGCGGCCGCCGACGGCAGCGGCCGGCCCCGGGTGAACCTGCTCAACTGGGACGGCCGCCAGGTGCCCGCCGGGATGTTCCCCGAAGAGCAGCAGAGGTGAAGCTGCTCACCGGCCGCCGGGCGCGCGGCGACACCCTGCAGGACCGACTGGTGTGGCAGGCGGCGTCATTGCTGCTGGCCTACCCGGACGACGAGCTGCCGGCTCGGCTGGACACCGTCGAGGAACTGCTCAGCCACCTCGGTGGGGGCGCGGCGGGGCCGCTCGCACAGACCGTGACCGCACTGCGTGCCCGCGAGCCGATGGCCGCCGCGATGGACTATGTCGCCACGTTCGACATGCGGCGCCACTGCACGATGTACCTGACCTACTGGACCGCCGGGGACACCCGCAACCGCGGCCGCGAGATGCTGGAGTTCGCCACCGCCTACCGGCGAGCGGGGGTGGCGCCGCCACGCGCCGAGGCGCCCGATCACCTGCCCGTCGTGCTCGAATTCGCCGCCACCGTCGATCCTGAGGTCGGGCGGGGGCTGCTGACCGCGCACCGTATCCCCATCGACGTGCTGCGCGGGGCCCTGGCCGACGCGGAGTCGCCCTACGAACCCACCGTGGCCGCCGTGTGCGCGACGCTGCCCGCCGCGACCGACCAGGACGTGCGCCGCGCGGAACGCCTCGCCAAGGCCGGCCCACCCGCGGAAGCCGTTGGGCTGCAACCATTCGACTTGACGGTGCCGCCGCGACGCGAAGGAGGAGCGCGCAGTGTTTAGCAACGTACTGTTCTGGGACATCGCGCCGTACGTCACCCTGACGGTGTTGATCGTCGGCACCTGGTGGCGCTACCGCTACGACAAGTTCGGCTGGACCTCCCGCTCCTCGCAGATCTACGAGTCGCGGCTGCTGAGCATCGCCAGCCCGATGTTTCACTTCGGCATCCTGGCGGTCTTCGCCGGGCACGTCATGGGCCTGTTCATCCCGCCGCGGGTGACGCACATGCTGAACGTGAGCGACCACCTCTACCACTTGCAGGCCGTCATCGCCGGATCGGTGGCGGGCTTTGCGACCCTGGCCGGCATCGGGTTGCTGATCTACCGGCGGTTCACCCGACCCGCGGTGTCGATGGCCACCACCCGCAGCGACAAGGTGATGTACGTGGTGCTGGTGCTGGCCATCGTGGTGGGTCTGTACTGCGACCTGATCGGCACCGGCCTGGACAGCGGCGAGTTCCACTACCGCTACACGGTCGGCCTGTGGTTCCGCCGGATCTGGATCCTGCAGCCCCACGGCGAGGTGATGATCAACGCGCCGCTGGACTACCAGCTGCACGCCCTGATCGGCATGGTGCTGTTCACGCTGCTGCCGTTCACCCGGCTGGTGCACGTCCTGAGCGCGCCGGTCGCCTACCTGTTCCGGCCCTACATCGTCTACCGCAGCCGCGACGAGGCCCACAAGGGCGAATTGGTCGGCACCGCGCCCCGCCGAAGGGGCTGGTAGACCGGCCGGCTGCCGGGTGTGCGCCCCGGGCTTCCGGCGTGCGCCCACGGCCGCGACACGCCGTAGCGGCCCGCCCCGTACGCACCCCGGACGGCACGCTCGGCCGCCTGCCGGTTCGCTTTGTCATGCCCACCGCTGCCACAATCACCGACGTGCCTTTCCGTAACGTCGCCATCGTCGCCCACGTCGACCACGGCAAAACGACCCTCGTGGACGCGATGCTGCGGCAGTCGGGGGCCCTGCACCACCGCGGCGACGACACCCAAGAACGCATCTTGGACAGCGGTGACCTGGAGAAGGAAAAGGGCATCACCATCCTGGCCAAGAACACCGCCGTGCATCGCCACAACCCGGACGGAACGGTGACGGTCATCAACGTGATCGACACGCCCGGGCACGCCGACTTCGGCGGCGAGGTCGAGCGCGGTCTGTCCATGGTGGACGGGGTGCTGCTGCTGGTCGACGCGTCCGAGGGACCGTTGCCCCAGACCCGGTTCGTGCTGCGCAAGGCGCTGGCCGCGCACCTGCCGGTGATCCTCGTCGTCAACAAGACCGACCGGCCCGACGCGCGCATCGCCGAGGTGGTCGAAGCCAGCCACGACCTGCTGCTCGACGTCGCGTCGGACCTCGACGACGAGGCGGCCGCCGCGGCCGAACACGCGCTGGGCCTGCCCACGCTCTACGCGTCGGGGCGCGCGGGCATCGCGAGCACCGAAGCGCCGGCCGACGGCGAGGTGCCCGCGGGCGACAATCTCGACCCGCTGTTCGACGTGTTGATGGAGCACATCCCGGCGCCGTCCGGCGACCCCGAGGCGCCGCTGCAGGCGCTGGTTACCAACCTCGACGCGTCGGCGTTCCTCGGCCGGCTCGCGCTGATCCGGATCTACAACGGCAAGCTGCGCAAGGGCCAGCAGGTCGCCTGGATGCGGGAGGTCGACGGGCTGCCCGTCATCACCAGCGCCAAGATCACCGAGCTGCTGGCGACCGAGGGCGTCGAGCGCAGCGCCACCGACGAGGCGGTCGCCGGCGACATCGTCGCGGTCGCCGGCCTGCCGGAGATCATGATCGGCGACACGCTGGCCGACCCCGACCACGCCCACGCGCTGCCGCGGATCACCGTCGACGAGCCGGCGATCTCGGTGACGATCGGCACCAACACCTCTCCGCTGGCGGGCAAGGTGTCGGGCCACAAGCTGACCGCGCGCATGGTCCGCGGCCGGCTCGACCAGGAGCTGGTGGGCAACGTGTCGATCCGGGTCGTGGACATCGGCCGGCCCGACGCGTGGGAGGTGCAGGGCCGTGGTGAGCTCGCCCTGGCGGTGCTGGTGGAGACGATGCGCCGGGAGGGCTTCGAGCTCACGGTCGGCAAGCCGCAGGTGGTGACCCGCACGATCGACGGTCAGCTGCACGAGCCGTTCGAGGCGATGACGATCGACTGCCCCGAGGAGTTCGTGGGCGCGATCACCCAGCTGATGGCCGCCCGCAAGGGGCGCATGGAAGAGATGGCCAACCACGCGGCCGGCTGGGTCCGGATGGACTTCATCGTGCCCAGCCGCGGCCTGATCGGGTTCCGCACCGACTTCCTCACCCTCACGCGCGGCACCGGCATCGCCAACGCGGTGTTCGACGGCTACCGGCCGTGGGCCGGCGAGATCCGGGCCCGCCACACCGGGTCGCTGGTGTCCGACCGCGCCGGAACCATCACGCCGTTCGCGCTGATCCAGCTCGCCGACCGGGGCCAGTTCTTCGTCGAACCCGGCCAGGACACGTACGAGGGCATGGTCGTCGGGATCAACCCGCGCGCCGAGGATCTCGACATCAACGTCACCCGGGAAAAGAAGCTCACCAACATGCGGTCGTCGACCGCGGACGTGATCGAGACACTGGCCAAGCCGCTCGAGCTGGACCTGGAACAGGCGATGGAGTTCTGCGCGCAGGACGAATGCGTCGAGGTGACCCCGGAGATCGTCCGGGTGCGCAAGGTCGAGCTGGACGCCACGACCCGGGCGCGCAGCCGGTCGCGGGCCAAGGCGCGGGGTTAGCCGCGCGTGCTCGGGCGGGCCGCTGGCGGGCTGCTCGTTACCCTGATCGCCATGCCGAGACGGGTGCGCCGCTTCTTCGTGACGGTCGGCGTGGTCGTCTCGCTGGCCGGGTTGGCGCTCGCGGCGTGCACGGTCAACCCCCCGCCGGCGCCGCAGAGCACCGACACCCCGCACAACTCGCCACCGCCGCCGCCGCGGCCCACCCAGATCATCATGGGCATCGACTCGATCGGCGCCGGCTTCAACCCGCACCTGCTGTCCGACCTGTCGCCGGTGAACGCGGCGATCAGCGCGCTCGTGCTGCCCAGCGCGTTCCGGCCGGTGCCCGACCCGGGCACGCCGACCGGCTCGCGCTGGGAGATGGACCCGACCCTGCTGGAGTCCGCCGAGGTCACCAGCCAGAACCCGTTCACGGTGACCTACAAGATCCGGCCCGAGGCGCAGTGGACCGACAACGCGCCCATCGCCGCCGACGACTTCTGGTACCTGTGGCGGCAGATGGTCAGCCAGCCCGGCGTCGTCGACCCGGCCGGCTATGACCTCATCACCGGCGTGCAGTCGCTCGAGGGCGGCAAGCAGGCGGTGGTCACCTTCGCCCAGCCGTATCCGTCGTGGAAGGAGCTGTTCAGCAACATCCTTCCCGCGCACATCGTCAAGGACGTGCCGGGCGGGTTCGCGGCGGGCCTGGCCCGGTCGCTGCCGGTCACCGGCGGCCAGTTCCGGGTGGAGAGCATCGATCCGCAGCGCGACGAGATCCTGGTGGCCCGCAACGACCGGTACTGGGGAGCACCGGCCAAGCCCGCGCTGATCCTGTTCCGGCGGGCCGGCGCGCCCGCGGCGCTGGCCGATTCGGTCCGCAACGGCGACACCCAGGTGGCCCAGGTGCACGGCGGGTCCGCGGCCTTCGCGCAGCTGTCCGCCATCCCCGACGTGCGCACCGCCCGCATCGTCACACCCCGGGTCATGCAGCTGACGTTGCGCGCCAACGAGCCCAAGCTGGCCGACGCGCAGGTCCGCAAGGCGATCCTCGGGCTGCTCGACGTCGACCTGCTGGCGGCGGTGGGCGCGGGCAGCGACAACACCGTCACACTGGACCAGGCCCAGGTCCGGGCGCCCAGCGACCCCGGTTACGAGCCGACCGCACCCCCCGCGATGACGACGCCGGCGGCGCTGGGGTTGCTGGAGGGAGCCGGCTACAAGGTCGAGGGCAACTCGTCGGGGTCGCCGGCGCCCACGCCGGCGAACACCGGGCCGCCGGAGGTCATCCGCGGCCGGATCAGCAGGGACGGCCAGCAGCTGTCGTTGGTCATCGGGGTGGCGGCCAACGACCCGACGTCCGTGGCGGTGGCCAACACCGCGGCCGACCAGTTGCGCAACGTCGGGATCGCCGCCAGCGTGCTGGCGCTGGACCCGGTGACGCTGTACCGCGACGCGCTGAACAAGAGCCAGGTGGACGCGATCGTCGGCTGGCACCAGGCGGGCGGGAACCTGGCGACGCGGTTGGCGTCGCGGTACGGCTGCCCCGCGCTGGAGTCGACTCAGGTGCCGACGTCCACGGGGCCGCCAACCACCTCTCCTCCTGGGCCGGGCCCGCCGTCGACCACCGGGCCGGGCACCTCGGCCACCACGCCGACGTCGACCCCGCCCAGCCGTCCGGTGGACCCCAACGCGCTGGTGCAGGCGCCGTCCAACCTCACCGGGATCTGCGATCGCAGCGTGCAGTCGAACATCGATGCCGCGCTCAACGGCACCAAGAACATCAACGACGTGATCACCGCGGTCGAGCCCCGGCTGTGGAACATGTCCACCGTGTTGCCGATCCTGCAGGACACCACGATCGTGGCGGCCGGCCCGAGCGTGCAGAACGTCAGCCTGTCGGGTGCGGTGCCGGTCGGCATCGTCGGCGACGCCGGCCAGTGGGTCAAGACCGGGCCCTGATCGGGTGTCACCGGTGGGCCTGGTCGCGCTCTAGTCGCAGGTCTCCCGCGCCCCTCGCGGCGGTATCACGGCGTCGACGATGAGCGCCAGCTCGCGGCGGTTCGGCGGCGACCCGGTCAGCAGGAAGTGCTGATTGATCAGCGCCGGGCCGATGCGCGCGGTCAGCGGGGTGAGCATCTCCGGATCGAGGTCACCTTCGGCGACGGCGGCCTGCAGGATCGATTCGACGATCCGCAGGCGGGGTGCCACCACGGCGTCGGCGAAGATGGCGCGCATCTCCGGCTCGTGCAGGAGCTGGTTCACGGTGGCCATACCGGGGAACGCCGTCTTGCCGGCGCACACGTCGCGGTGGGCGGTGAACACCGACAGCAGATTTTCCCGGGCCGAACGACCGGCGCGGGCCTCGGGCAGGGGTGGCAGGGTGTGGGCCAGCGCGGCGTGCACCAGCTCGCACTTGGTGGTCCAGCGCCGGTACAGGGCCGCCTTGCCGGTCTGGGCGCGCGCCGCGATCCCCTCCATCGTCAGCCCGCCGTAGCCGACCTCGGCCAATTCGGCCAGGGTGGCCTCGTAGAGCGCCCGTTCGAGGACCTCGCCCCGTCGGCGGCTCCGGCCGCCGGCCGGGGCGGTCTGGGTGAGCTGCGGCATCCCTCGATAGTAGCCGTATGCGTTCCTATCGGCTGCGACGAGACCGCCGGCCGGCCGGCACTGCGGGGTAATGTGCGTCCATGCCTGAGACTCCCCGGCTGCTGTTCGTCCACGCGCACCCCGACGACGAGAGCCTCAGCAACGGGGCCACCATCGCCCACTACACCGCCCGCGGAGCGGACGTACGCGTCGTCACGTGCACCCTGGGCGAGGAGGGCGAGGTCATCGGCGATCGCTGGGCCGAACTGGCCGTCGATCGCGCGGATCAGTTGGGCGGCTACCGCATTGGCGAGCTCACCGCGGCGCTGCGCGCGCTGGGCGTCGGTGCGCCCCACTACCTCGGCGGCGCGGGGCGCTGGCGGGACTCGGGCATGGCGGGCACGCCCGGGCGGCGGCGCGGGCGGTTCATCGACGCCGACGAGCGGGAGGCCGTCGGCGCGCTGGTGGCCGTCATTCGCGAGCAACGGCCGCACGTCGTGGTGACCTACGACCCCGGTGGCGGCTACGGCCACCCCGATCACGTCCATACCCACACCGTCACCACCGCCGCCGTGGCGGCCGCCGGCTCCGGCGACTTCCCCGGCGAGCCGTGGACCGTGCCGAAGTTCTACTGGTCGGTGTTCGCGACGAGCGCCTTCATGGCGGGCCTGCACGCCCTCAGCGCCGAGGATCTGCTGCCGGAGTGGAACATCGCGCCGGAGGAAGAGTTCGGCTTCGGGTATGCCGACGCCGACATCGACGCCGTCGTCGAACCCGCGCCGGAGGCGTGGGCGGCGAAGAGGGCGGCGCTCGCGGCGCACGCCACCCAGGTGGTCGTCGGGCCCACCGGCCGGGCCTGCGCCCTGTCGAACAACGTGGCGCTGCCGATCCTGGCGGAGGAACACTACGTGCTGGCCGCGGGCGCCGCGGGGGAGCGCGACGAGCGCGGCTGGGAAACAGATCTGCTTGCGGGGCTTGGTTTCAGCGCGGCCGGTGCGCGGTAGGCTTGCCAATCAGGCAGCCACGGAAGGATTTCGCATGGACCCCGACCTGGACCCTAATCAGCAGCATTGGCAGGACCGGCTCGACAGCCTGCAGTGGGTTATCGGCTCGATTCTCTCCAACATCGACAGCGTTCCGACCTGACCGCAACCGAGCCCCGCGCCGCGTCGCTGGAAGACGGCGGCGCGACCGACCCCGCGATCCGGTTCGTTGTCTTGGCGCTGCTCGCCGTCGACGGGGTCCTCTCCGCACTGGCCGGGGCGATGCTGCTGCCTTCCTACGTCGGTGCGGTTCCGTTTCCCATCAGCGGCCTGATTTCCGGCCTGGTGAACGCCGCGCTGGTGTGGGCGGCCGGGCGGTGGACCACGTCGGCGCGGGTGGCCGCGCTGCCGTTGTGGACGTGGCTGTTCACGGTGGCGGTGATCAGCATGGGCGGCCCGGGCGACGACGTCATCCTGGGGGGTCAGGGCGTGCTGGCCTATGGGGCCCTGCTGCTGATCGTGCTCGGTGTGGGGCCGCCGTTCTGGGTGTTGTGGCGGCGCGGCCACCGGCGCTGACGTCCGTGCGGTACGTGGGCCGGGATGTCCCCGCCGGGCGGCGTGGCCCTGCCGCTACTGTTGACTGTTGCGCAGACGGGGCCCGGACGGGTCGGAAGAAAATTTCACATGTTGGGACACGCGGATGAAATTCGATCGTGGGGAAGTTACACGAAGGTGCCGCTGACTCCGGGCGAGGAGCCTACCGCTCTTCCTGATCCTGTGGTTCCCCCAAAGACCAGCGCCTCGGCGCTTCGGCGGGTGTTGCGCCGCGCTCGAGACGGTGTCGCGCTCAATGTCGATGAGGCGGCGGTCGCGATGACCGCGCGGGGTGAGGACCTCGCCGATCTGTGCGTCAGCGCCGCGCGGGTGCGCGACGCCGGGCTGGCGTCGGCGGGCCGGCGCGGCCCCGGCGGCGGGTTGCCGATCACCTATTCGCGCAAGGTGTTCATCCCCGTCACCCACTTGTGCCGCGACACGTGTCATTACTGCACCTTCGTCACCGTGCCGGGCAAGTTGCGGGCGCAGGGCTCCGGAATGTATCTCGAGCCGGACGAGATCCTCGACATTGCCCGCCGCGGAGCCGAACTCGGTTGCAAGGAAGCCCTTTTCACACTCGGCGACCGGCCCGAGGACCGGTGGCCGGAGGCTGGGGAGTGGCTCGGCGAACGGGGATACGACTCCACGCTGTCCTACGTGCGGGCCATGGCCATCCGCGTGCTCGAAGAAACCGGGCTGCTGCCGCACCTGAACCCCGGCGTGATGAGTTGGTCGGAGATGGCCCGGCTGAAACCGGTGGCGCCGTCGATGGGGATGATGCTCGAGACGACGTCGCGGCGGCTGTTCGAAACGAAAGGTCTTGCGCACTACGGCAGCCCGGACAAAGATCCGGCGGTGCGGCTGCGCACGCTCACCGACGCGGGGCGGTTGTCCATTCCGTTCACCACCGGCCTGCTGGTCGGGATCGGCGAGACGCTGACCGAGCGGGCCGAGACACTGCACGCGATCCGCAAGTCGCACAAAGAGTTCGGGCACGTCCAAGAAGTGATCGTGCAGAACTTCCGGGCCAAGCAGCACACCGCGATGGCCGACATTCCCGACGCGGGGATCGACGACTACGTCGCGACCGTGGCGGTCGCGCGGTTGGTGCTCGGCCCCGGCATGCGCATTCAGGTGCCCCCCAACCTGGTGTCGCGTGACGAGTGCCTGGCGCTGGTGGCCGCCGGGGTGGACGACTGGGGCGGGGTCTCGCCGCTGACGCCCGATCACGTCAACCCGGAGCGGCCGTGGCCCGCGCTGGACGACCTGGCCGGCATCACCGAAGAGGCCGGATACGAACTGGTTCAACGGCTCACCGCCCAGCCCAGGTACGTGCAGGCGGGGGCGGCATGGATCGACCCGCGGGTGCGCGGACACGTGCTGGCGCTGGCCGACCCGGCGACCGGCCTGGCCCGCGACGTCAATCCGGTGGGGCTGCCCTGGCAGGAGCCCGACGACGTCGCGTCCGCCGGGCGGGTCGACCTCAACGCGGCGATCGACACCGAGGGCCGCGCCACCGAAGCCCGCAGCGATCTGGACAGCGCCTTCGGCGACTGGGAATCGATCCGCGCGCACGTGCACGAGCTGGCCGCCCAAGGCGCCAAAGCGCCAGAACGCCTAGACACCGACGTGCTCGCCGCGCTGCGGGCCGCCGAACGCGATCCCGCCGGCTGCACCGACGCCGAGTACCTGGCGCTGGCGACCGCGGACGGGCCCGCATTGGAAGCCCTTGCCGCGCTGGCGGATTCGCTGCGTCGCGACACGGTGGGTGACGATGTGACGTTCGTCGTCAACCGCAACATCAACTTCACCAACATCTGCTACACCGGGTGCCGGTTCTGCGCGTTCGCGCAACGCAAGGGCGACGCCGACGCATATTCGTTGTCGACCGAAGAGGTGGCCGACCGCGCCTGGGAGGCGCACGTCGAAGGCGCCACCGAGGTGTGCATGCAGGGCGGGATCGACCCGGAGTTGCCCGTCACCGGCTACGCCGACCTGGTCCGCGCGGTCAAGGCGCGGGTGCCGTCGATGCACGTGCACGCCTTCTCGCCGATGGAGATCGCCAACGGTGTGACCAAGAGCGGGTTGAGCGTGCGCGAGTGGCTGATCAGCTTGCGCGAGGCCGGGCTGGACACGATCCCGGGCACCGCCGCCGAGATCCTGGACGACGACGTGCGCTGGGTGCTGACCAAGGGCAAGCTGCCGACCTCGGAATGGATCGACATCGTGACCACCGCGCACGAGGTGGGGCTGCGGTCGTCGTCGACGATGATGTACGGCCACGTGGACAGCCCACGGCACTGGGTCGGCCACCTCAATGTGCTGCGCGGGATCCAGGACCGCACCGGCGGGTTCACCGAGTTCGTGCCGCTGCCGTTCGTGCACCAGAGTTCCCCGTTGTATCTGGCCGGCGCGGCCCGCCCCGGGCCGACGCATCGCGACAACCGAGCCGTGCATGCGTTGGCGCGAATCATGCTGCACGGCCGCATATCCCAGATTCAGACCAGCTGGGTCAAGCTGGGTGTCGAGCGCACCCAGGTGATGCTCAACGGCGGCGCCAACGATCTGGGCGGCACGCTGATGGAGGAGACCATCTCGCGGATGGCCGGTTCCGAGCACGGGTCGGCCAAGACCGTCGAGGAGCTGACCGCGATCGCCGAGGGGATCGGGCGCCCGGCGCGCCAGCGCACCACCACGTACGCCCCGCGGGCGGCTTAGCGGCCAGAGGCGGCGGGTATACCCGCTGCCGTGAACCGACGGATCGACCGCGACCGGTTCCCTTCAGTGGCAACCGCCCGCCTGCTGCTCTGGGGGCGCAGGCCCGCGGACCCCTCCCGGGTTTGCAGTCGCGTCGGACCGGAGACGCTAGGCCGCGTGCGCGGCCTGCTCAGCGGTTACTGAACGACCGCGTCGACTCAGAAGTTGTTACAGGTGACCGCGACCTGGTTGATGTCGTCGTAGTACTTCATCGCCGACGGCATCGCCTGGATCTGCTGGGCCATCTGCTGACGCTTCGGCGGCGGCGAGGCCAGGAAGCTGCGGATGTAGGACTGCGCCATCGGCGAGCTGTTCAACTGCGCCGCGGCCGCCGGATCGGTGGCGTTGAGCGCCGCGATCACCTGCCCGTAGTTGCACGTGGTGTTGATGATCGCGTCCGCCGGATCCGCCGAAGCGATCCCCGCGCCGGCGGTCAACGCGACCGCCGCACTACCGACGGCGACGGTCAATTTCGTCAACGACAGCCTCATGTGTGTACACCTTCCCCGATTAATGCACCCGCTATAGGCGACGACATTTGCCAGCGGCTGCCGCCTGACGTCGAGGTTACCAGGCACCTCGAAGATGCTTCCATCCAAATGACTATCGGCGGGACTCGCCGGAGTGCGACTTTTTGCAGGTCACCGGGCCGCCGAGGCCGTTCGCCGTCGGCGAAACGGCCCCCCGCCGCGGCGCCCGAGACCGGCAGTCTCGAATCGTCGAATCAACGGGCGTGCCAAGTGGTTGACGTGTATGTGCAACGTCTAGTATCAGTAACCGAAAGCTCTGCCTGAAGCGGCCGGAGGCACCGGGCGCGAGCCGAAAAGCAGCCCACACTAAAAGCAGTACATGGAGGAGACGTCTGTGACCTACACGATCGCCGAGCCCTGTGTCGACATCAAAGACAAGGCGTGTATCGAGGAGTGCCCGGTCGATTGCATCTACGAGGGCGCGCGGATGCTGTACATCCACCCCGACGAGTGCGTCGACTGCGGGGCGTGTGAGCCCGTCTGTCCCGTCGAAGCGATCTACTACGAAGACGACGTGCCCGAGCAGTGGAGCCAGTACACGCAGATCAACGCCGACTTCTTCACCGAGCTGGGATCGCCGGGCGGGGCGGCCAAGGTCGGCATGACCGAGAACGACCCGCAGGCAGTCAAGGACCTGCCGCCGCAGGGCGAGGGCGACTGATCGGGCCGGGGCTGCATGAGCCCGGGGTGAGGCCGCGCGCCCCACGCGGGCGAGTCTCGGCGTCCCTGCCCGAGTTCCCCTGGGACACCCTGGCCGACGCGAAGGCGCGGGCCGGCGCCCATCCCGACGGCATCGTCGACCTGTCGGTCGGCACCCCGGTGGACCCGGTCGCCCCGGTGATCTCCGACGCGCTCGCCGCCGCCGGGTCCGCGTCCGGGTATCCGGCCACCGCCGGCACCCCACGCCTGCGCGAATCGATGGTGGCCGCGCTGGCCCGCCGCTTCGGCATCACCGGGCTGAGCGATGCCGGCGTGCTGCCGGTGATCGGCAGCAAGGAGCTCATCGCCTGGCTGCCGACCCTGCTGGGGTTGGGGCCCGCCGACCTGATCGTGGTGCCCGAGCTGGCGTATCCCACCTACGACGTCGGGGCCCGGCTGGCCGGCGCGCCGGTGCTGCGCGCGGATTCGCTGACGCAGGTGGGCCCGCGATCGCCGGCGCTGATCTACCTGAACTCCCCGAGCAACCCGACCGGGCGGGTGCTGGGCGTCGACCACCTGCGCAAAGTCGTCGGCTGGGCGCGTGACCGGGGCAGCGTGGTGGCCTCCGACGAGTGCTACCTGGGCCTGGGCTGGGAGGCCCAACCGCTGTCGATCCTGCATCCCTCGGTCTGCGACGGTGACCACACCGGTCTGCTCGCGATCCACTCGCTGTCGAAGAGCTCGTCGTTGGCCGGTTACCGGGCCGGATTCGTGGCGGGCGACCACGAGCTGGTGGGCGAGCTGCTGGCGGTGCGCAAACACGCCGGGATGATGGTGCCGACGCCGGTGCAGGCGGCGATGGTCGCCGCGCTGGACGACGACGCCCACGAGCGGGCGCAGCGGGAGCGGTACGAGCGGCGGCGGGCGGCCCTGCTGCCGGCGCTGCGCTCGGCCGGATTCACCGTGGACCACTCGGAAGCCGGCCTGTATCTGTGGGCCACCCGCGGCGAGCCCTGTGGGGACAGCGTCGCGTGGCTGGCCGACCGCGGCATCCTGGTGGCGCCCGGTCACTTCTACGGCCCGCGCGGGGCGCAGCACGTGCGGGTGGCGTTGACCGCCACCGACGAGCGGATCGCCGCCGCTGTGCAGCGGCTCGCCTAGCCGGCCCCCACCGGTTGCCGCCGCGGCGGCCGCGAACGTGCACAATGCAGCGGAGGTGTTTCGCCCGCTCAGGTTAAGGACGGTGGTCGTGACGACTTCGGCCGGCAAGCTGCGCATCCCCCTTTCGGTCGGGGACATCGTCAAGCGCGTGTTTTTGGGCAAGCCCCTGATCACCGAGGACATCGCTTCCGAGAAGTTGTCGAACCCGGTTGCCCTGGGCGCGCTTTCGCCGGACGCGGTGTCGTCGGTCGCCTACGGTCCGGAGCAGATCCTGATCGAGCTGTTGCCGCACGCCGGGCTGGCCGCGTTCCTGCTGCTGCTTCCCATCACCGGGGTCATCCTGGTCATCCTGGTGCTGGTGGCCGCCTCGTACCGGCAGGTGGTGATGGCCTACACCCGCGCGGGCGGCTCCTACATCGTCGCGCGCGACAACTTCGGACCCCGGGTGGCGCAGATCGCCGCCGCGGCGCTGCTGATCGACTACGTGGTCACCGTCGCGGTCCAATCGGCGGCCGGGACGGTCGCGGTGGTGTCGGCGATCCCCGCGCTGGGGCCCTACAGCCTCGAACTCACCGTCGGTGTGGTGCTCGTCATCTGCTACGCGAACCTGCGCGGGTTGAAGGAGGCGGGCCTGCCGTTCGCGGTGGCGACCTACTCCTTCATCGCCATGGTCGGCCTGACCATCGTGGTCGGCGTGATTCGCGCGGCCGCCGGGAACCTACCGATCTACGATCCCGCCCGGATGGCCGGGACCGTGCCGGTCCACCAGGGCAACGGGTTGGTGCTGGGCGCCACGATTCTGGTGTTGCTGCGCGCGTTCGCCAACGGCGGTTCGTCGCTGACGGGTGTCGAGGCCATCTCCAACACGGTCGACTACTTCCGAAAGCCCCAGGGCCGCAATGCGCGCCGCGTCCTCACCGCCATGGCCGTCATCCTCGGGCTGCTGCTGGCCGGTGTCGCCTACCTGGCTCACGTCACGCACGCCACGCCGTATCTCACCGAGTACCCGTCGGTGCTGTCGCAGATCGGCCGCGCTGTCTTCGGCAACGGCATCATGGGCGACGTCTTCTACATCCTGGTTCAGGCTTCGACCGCCGCGATCCTGTTCACCGGTGCGAACACCAGTTTCAACGGGTTCCCGGCGCTGGCCAGTTTCGTTGCCGAGGACCGCTTCCTGCCGCGCCAGCTCACCAAACGCGGTCACCGGCTGGTCTTCTCGAACGGGATCATCACCCTGACGGCGCTGTCGGTGCTGTTGCTGGTGGTGACCGGCGGCTCGGTGAACGCGCTGGTGCCCTTCTATGCGATCGGCGTGTTCACGGGCTTCTCGATGGCCGGCTACGGGATGACCAAGCACCATCTGACGCACCGCGAACCGGGATGGCGGCGCCGCCTGGCGATCAACCTGTCCGCGGCGGTCCTGTCGACGATCGTGGTGGGCATCTTCGCGGTGGCGAAATTCACCGAGGGCGCGTGGCTGGTGGTCGTCGTCTTCCCGCTGCTGGTGTTCATGCTGATGCGGCTCAACCGCGAATACCGCGCGGAGGCCGCCATTCTCGAGATGTTCCGCACCGACCGTCCGGAGATGGTGAAGTACGCGCGGCACCGGGTGTTCGTCCTCGTCGACTCGGTCGATCTGGCGGTGATCGAGGCGTTGCGGTACGGCAGGGGATTGCGGGCCGACGAGCTGACCGCGGTGCACTTCATGGTCGACCCGGCCCACGCCGCCCAACTGCGCAAGCGCTGGGACCACTTCGGGCTGGAGACTCCGCTGCGGGTGGTGGACTGCCCGGACCGGCGCGTCAGCCGGGCCGCGCAGCTGCTGGTCGCCAAGGCGCGCGACGAACAGCCGGACACCAACGTGACGGTGCTGCTGCCGCGCCGCACGTTCGCGCCGCTGCTGGGCCGGCTGCTGCACGACCGGACCGCCGACAGGATCGCCCGCGCGGTGAGCCTGGTCCCGGATGCGGCGGCGACGATCGTGCCCTATGACGTGGAGTCGCGGATCAGGGAGGCCTACCCGGACACCTTCGAGCAGCGGATCGCTCAGGAGATCGACAAGCTCGAGGCCTGGGTGTCCAAGGCGGAGGACGACAAGGTGGACTCCTACGAGCACCCCGCCCGGCCGGCATCGGTGATCCTGGTGGCCGGGCTGATCTCGGGGCAGCGGGCCACCGTCGAAGGGCGGGTCAACCAGGTCGAAGACGTCGCCGACCGCGGCCGGACCCTTCGGCAGGTCGTCATCGGGGACAACAGCGGGGAAATGACGGTGACTTTCCGCCCCGGCCATGGGGGCGCCGACATTCAGCCCGGCCAGCTATTGCGTCTCACCGGGAAAGCCCGCCAGACCGGTAACCGGCCCATCTCGATGGTCGATCCGGTGTATTGCGTGATCGAGGACCCCGCGAACGCCGCCGACTCCGACGAATCCGGAGCGAGCAGCAAAACGTAAATCGCGCGAAACAACGGATTCACCCGGGCGTGGGCAAATGTTCACGATACCGTCGCCGTGCCGGCTGGGCGAATCGGCGGTGCCTCGCTAATCCCCTTGGCGTCCAAGCGATTTCGTCCCTTCCGGGTGGGGCCGGAGACCGGGGCGAACGGCCGGGCCGCGCGAGCGGCGCGCTGGAAATCGGGCATCATGTGATGAGCCGAGTGTCGACGAAGCCGGGGTCGGTAAGCTGTCAGCCGCCCGACTGCGCGACGCCGTTGGGGGAGAACAGGGGACTGCACATTGCGTGCTACAACCACCGCGCCCGTAGCCGTCATCGGTATGGCCTGCCGGCTTCCGGGTGGGATCGACTCTCCACAACAGCTGTGGGACGCGCTGTTGCGCGGCGACGATTTCGTGGGCGAGATCCCCGCCGACCGGTGGGACGCCGACCTGTACTACGACCCCGAACCGGGCGTGCCCGGCCGCTCGGTGACGCGGTGGGGGGCCTTCCTGCACGACGTCGGGGGCTTCGACTGCGATTTCTTCGGCATGACCGAGCGCGAAGCCACCGCGATCGACCCGCAACACCGCCTGCTGTTGGAGACGTCCTGGGACGCCATCGAGCATGCGGGCCTCGACCCCGCGCGGTTGTCCCACTCGCAGACCGGGGTCTTCGTCGGGCTGACGCACGGCGACTACGAGCTGCTGTCGGCCGACTGCGGAGCCGCCGAGGGGCCGTACGGGTTCACCGGCACCAGCAACAGCTTCGCGTCCGGACGCGTCGCCTACACGCTGGGTCTGCACGGCCCGGCCGTCACCGTGGACACCGCGTGCTCGTCGGGCCTGATGGCCGTCCACCAGGCCTGCGGCAGCCTCAACAACGGTGAGAGCGACTTCGCCCTGGCCGGCGGTGTCGTCGTGACGCTGGAGCCGCGGAAATCCGTCTCGGGCTCGTTGCAGGGGATGCTGTCGCCCACCGGCCGCTGCCACGCCTTCGACGCCAAGGCGGACGGATTCGTGTCCGGCGAGGGCTGCGTCATGCTGCTGCTCAAGCGGCTCGACGACGCGCAACGCGACGGCGATCGCGTCCTGGCGGTGGTGCGCGGCACGGCCGCCAACCAGGACGGCCGCACCGTGAACATCGCCGCGCCCTCGGAAACCGCCCAGGTGGCCGTCTACCGGAAGGCCCTGGAGACCGCCGGGGTCGACGCCACGACCGTCGGCTTCGTCGAGGCGCACGGGACCGGCACCCCGGTCGGGGATCCGATCGAGTACTCGAGCCTGGCCGCCGTCTACGGCACCGGGGGGCCGTGCGCGCTGGGTTCGGTGAAGACCAACTTCGGCCACCTCCAGTCGACCTCCGGGCCGTTGGGCCTGATGAAGGCGATTCTCGCGCTGCAGCACGGCACGGTCCCGCGCAACCTGCACTTCACCCGCCTGACCGCCGAGATGGCACAGGTCGAGACCGAACTGTTCGTGCCGCAGGACAACACGCCCTGGCCCACCAACGGCCGGCACCCGCGCCGCGCCGCGGTGTCGTCCTACGGGATGTCGGGCACCAACGTGCACGCCGTCTTGGAAGAAGCACCGGCGCAGGCGCCAGAACGGGCCCCCGGGCCGCCCACGACGGCGCCGGACCCGGACGGGGCGCTGTTGTTCCCGGTGTCGGCCACGTCCGCGGAGCAACTCCGGGTGACGGCCGCCCGGCTCGCGGAGTGGGTGGACGAGCACGCCGGTGCGGCCGACACCGCGGGGCTGTGGGATCTGGGCTACACGCTGGCGCGCCGCCGCGCGCACCGGCCGGTGCGGACGGTGGTCTCGGCCGGCAGCTTCGGCGAGCTGAGCGCGGCCCTGCGCGACGTCGCCGGCAGTGACATCCCCTACGAGCCCGCCGTCGGGCAGGACGACCTCGGGCCGGTCTGGGTGTTCTCCGGGCAGGGATCGCAGTGGCCGGCGATGGGCGCCGAACTGCTCGCCCGGGAGCCGGTGTTCGCGGCGACCATCGCCGAGCTGGAGCCGTTGATCGCCGCGGAATCGGGGTTCTCGGTCACCCGGGCCATGTCGGCGCCGGAGGTGGTGAGCGGCATCGACCGGGTGCAGCCCACGATCTTCGCGATGCAGGTCGCGCTGGCTGAGACGATGAAGTCGTACGGGGTGCGCCCCGGCGCCGTCATCGGCCATTCGCTCGGTGAATCGGCGGCGGCGGTCGTCGCCGGCGGGCTGACGCTGCACGACGGGGTGCGCGTCATCTGCCGCCGCTCGAAACTGATGGCGCGGATCGCGGGCAGCGGCGCCATGGCATCGGTGGAACTGCCCGGCCAACAGGTGTTGTCGGAACTGTCCATCCGCGGAGTTTCCGACGTCGTCCTCTCCGTGGTCGCCTCGCCGACGTCGACGGTCGTCGGCGGCGACGCGCAGGAAATCCGCGACCTGGTCGCGGCCTGGCAGGAGCAGGACGTGCTGGCGCGCGAGGTGGCGGTCGACGTGGCCTCGCACTCGCCGCAGGTGGAACCGATCCTCGACGAACTCCTCGAGGCGCTCGCCGGCCTGGAGCCCGCCGAACCGCAAGTCCCCTACTACTCCGCGACGCTGTGGAACCCCCGCGAACGGCCGTCGTTCACCGGCGACTACTGGGCCGAAAACCTGCGCTACACCGTGCGATTCGCGGCGGCGGTGCAGGCCGCCCTCAAGGACGGTTACCGCGTCTTCGGGGAACTGGCGCCGCATCCGCTGCTCACCCACGCCGTCGAGCAGAACGCCGGCAGCCTGGACATGCCCATCGCGGCGCTCGCCGCCATGCGCCGCGAGCAGGAGCTGCCCGCCGGCTTGCGCGGCTTCGTCGCCGACGTGCACAGCGCCGGTGCCGCGGTCGATTTCTCGGTGCAGTACCCGACCGGGCGCTTGCTGGACGCTCCGCTCCCGACGTGGACGCATCACCGGCTGATGCTCACCCGAGAAACCAAGGACCAGGCGCACGGCACCTCGGTGCAGGCCGTCCACCCGCTGCTCGGCGCGCACGTGCACCTGCAGGAGGAACCCGAGCGTCACGTCTGGCAGGGGGACATCGGCACCGAGGCGCACCCCTGGCTCGGCGACCACCAAATCCACCACGTGGCCGCGCTGCCCGGCGCCGCCTACTGCGAGATGGCGCTGGCCGCCGCGCACGCGGCGCTCGGCGAGCGCTCCGAGGTCCGCGACATCACCTTCGAGCAGACGCTGCTGCTGGACGACCGGACGCGGGCATCCTCGGCGGCCACGGTCGTCGCGCCCGGCGTCCTCGAGTTCACGGTGGGCACCCACGACGAGGGTGAACGCGTGCGCCGGGCCGGCGCGGTGCTGCACGCCCTCGAGGGAGCGGACGGGGCCGAGGCGGGGCACCCGCCCGCCCATGACATGGCCACCCTGATCGCCAACCACCCGACGGGCATGGACGGCGCCGAATTGCGAAAAGCCTTCGACGCCATCGGGATTCAATACGGTACGGCATTCTCGGGTTTGGCCGCGGCGCTGGTGGGCGACGCGGACGCCGGCACGGTGCTGGCCGAGGTGGCGCTTCCCGGTGCCATCCGCTCGCAGCAGTCGAGCTACACCGTCCACCCTGCCCTGCTGGACGCGTGCTTCCAGTCGGTCGTCGTCCTTCCCCAGGTGCAGGAGGCCGGCGCGGGCGGCCTGCTGTTGCCGGTCGGCGTGCGCAGGCTGCGCAGCTATTCCTCGACGCGCAACGCGCGCTACTGCCTGGCCCGGGTCACCTCGTCGGGGCGCGGCGAATGCGAGGCCGATCTCCAGGTGCTGGACGAGTCCGGAGTGGTGTTGCTGGCCGTCGAGGGGCTGCGACTGGCCGGCGGGGCTTCCGAGCACGAACAGGCCCACCGGCTGCTCAACGAACGGTTGTTGACCATCGAATGGGAACCCCGGGCACTGCCGGAGTTGACGCAGGGCGAGCCGGGGTCCTGGCTACTGCTCAGCGCGTGCCAGGCGGCGGACCCGCTCACGGCGCAACTCGGCGAGGCGCTGAATTCCGATGGCGCGCAATGTAGGACGGTGTCCCTGCCGCTCGGACCGGTGGACACCGCGCAGCTGCGCTCGCTGCTGTCCGGCGGTGGGCCCAATCCCGGCAACGGCCATGGTCCGCTGAAGGGCCTCACCGGCGTGGTCGTGGTGACCGCGCCGGCGGCCCCCGGCGCCGAAGGCGACACCGGGCGGGGGTGGGACCACGTTGCCCACGTCGTGACCATCGCCCGTCAGCTTTCCGAGCTGCCCGGTGCGTCGCCCCGGCTGTTCGTGGTGACCAGAAACGCCGCCACCGTGGCCGGCGGCGACGTGGCGAACCTGGAGCAGGCCGGCCTGCGCGGGTTGATGCGGGTGATCGATTCCGAGCACCCGCATCTGAGCGCCACCCAGATCGATATCGACGCGGCGACCGACCCCGCGCGGGTTGCGCTGCAGTGCAAGAGCGGCTCGGACGAGGACGAGACGGCCTGGCGCGACGGAACGTGGTACACGGCCCGGCTGCGTCCCGGTCCGCTGCGCCCGGCCGAGCGGCGAACCACCGTGGTCGAACACGACCGTGACGGCATGCGCCTCCAGATCCGCATGCCCGGTGACCTCGAATCGCTGGAGTTCACCGCGTTCGAGCGGGTGGCGCCCGGACCGGGGGAGATCGAGGTCGCGGTCACCGGGTCGACCATCAATTTCGCCGACGTGCTCGTCGCCTTCGGGCGCTACCCGACGTTCGAGGGCTACCAGCAGCTGTTGGGCGGCGACTTCGCCGGTGTGGTGACCGCCGTGGGGCCCGGCGTCACCGAGCACAAGGTCGGCGACCGGGTCGGCGGCCTGTCCCGCAACGGATGCTGGGGCACCTTCGTCATCGCCGACGCGCGGCACGCGGTCACCCTCCCGGACGGCATGCCGCTCGAGGACGCGGCGGCGGTGCCCACCGCGGCCGCGACCGCGTGGTACGGCCTGCACGACCTGGCCCGCATCGGCCCGACCGACAAGGTGCTCATCCACTCCGGCACCGGGGGAGTCGGGCAGGCCGCGATCGCCATCGCCAGGGCCGCGGGCTGCGAGGTATTCGCGACGGCGGGCAGCCCGCAGCGCCGGCAACTGCTGCGCGACATGGGGATCGAGCACGTCTACGACTCGCGCAGCACGGCGTTCGCCGACGAGATCCGCCGGGACACCGGCGGGTACGGCGTCGACGTGGTGCTCAACTCGCTGCCCGGCGCCGCGCAGCGCGCAGGCATCGAGCTGCTGGCCTTCGGCGGGCGGTTCGTCGAGTTGGGCAAGCGCGACATCTACGGCGACACCCGCCTGGGGCTGTTTCCGTTCCGCCGCAACCTGTCGCTGTTCGCGGTTGATCTGGCGTTGCTGACGTTCAGCCATCCCGAGACGGCCCGTCGCCTGCTGACCACCGTGTACCAGCGCACGGCCGACGGTGAGCTGCCCATGCCGCGGACCACGCACTACCCGATCCACGACGCGGCCGCCGCGGTCCGGCTGGTCGCCGCCGCCGGGCACACCGGCAAAGTCGTGCTCGACGTGCCGCGCGCGGGACGCACCGTGGCGGCGGTCCCCCCGGAGCAGGTGCGGCCATTCCGCGCCGACGGCGCCTACATCGTCACCGGTGGCCTCGGCGGCCTCGGGCTGTTCCTGGCCGGCGAGATGTCCGCCCAAGGCGCCGGGCGCATCGTGCTCAGTTCCCGCTCGGCACCCAACGAGCAAGCGCGCCAGGCCATCGAGCGTCTGCGCGCCGGCGGGGCCGACATCGCCGTGGAGTGCGGCGACATCGCCGAGCCGAGCACGGCCGAGCGCCTGCTGGCGTGCGCGACCGCGTCGGGACTTCCGGTACGGGGTGTGCTGCACGCGGCGGCGGTCGTGGAGGACGCCACGCTGGCCAATGTCGGCGAGGAGCTGATCGACCGGTGCTGGGCCCCGAAGGTCTACGGCGCGTGGAACCTGCATCGAGCATTGCAGGGGCAGCCGCTGGATTGGTTCTGCTGCTTCTCCTCGGCGGCCGCGCTGGTCGGTTCCCCGGGCCAGGGCGCCTACGCCGCCGCTAACAGCTGGATGGATGCGTTCGCCCACTGGCGTCGTGCCCAGGGGCTGCCGGGCACCGCGATCGCGTGGGGCGCCTGGTCGGAAGTCGGCCGCGCCACCGCGCTGGCCGAAGACGCCGGCATCGCGATCACTCCGGCCGAGGGTTCTCGTGCGTTCCAGACGTTGCTGCGTTATGACCGCCCGTATTCGGGCTACGCGCCGATCACGGGAACGCCGTGGTTGACGTCGTTCGCTCAGCGCAGCCGGTTCGCCGAGGCGTTCCAGTCGATGGGGCAAGGCAAACCGGACAGCGGCAAGTTCCTGGCCGAGCTGCGGTCGTTGCCGCGGGAGGAATGGCCCGGCGCCATTCGCCGGCTGGTATCCGGTCAACTCAGCCTGCTGTTGCGGCGCACGATCGACCCGGATCGGCCGTTGTCCGACTACGGGTTGGACTCGCTGGGCAATCTGGAGCTGCGCACCCGCATCGAAACCGAAACCGGGGTGCGCATCAGCCCGACGAAGATCACCACGGTTCGGGGCCTCGCGGACCACTTGTGCGACGAGTTGGCCGACCTGGAGGCCGCGCCGGCATCCTGATCGCGGGGCCCGGATACCGCTCCCCGGTCGTGCTGCCGATCCTGACCGCATCGCTGTGTGCGGTCGTCGGTCATCCGCCGTAGAGGGGACGGGGCATCGTGAAGGTGCGACGTCCATTGCGCAGCACCGGGACTCCGGTCCGCTGGGCCGCGCGGCCCGTCGGCAGCCCCCCCAACGTGTTGCCCGGTGCGGTCGTCTCGGCCGCCGGGACGACCCGCGCGTCGGCTCCCGCCAACGGAATTGGGCCGCCGCCGGGGTCGGCCACCGGGTTGGCGGCCACCCAGCTCTGCGGGACCGACAGCTTTCCCACCGGCGCCGCCTTGCCCACGCTCGCGAGCACCGGGCCGCGAACGGCGGCTGGGGACACCACATCTGCGTTGGCGGCGGCCTTCGCGGCGATCTTGGCCAGCTGGTGGTTCAGCAAGAAGTTCCCCGTGCCGTAGTGGCCGGCCGAGAACACCGCGTAGGTGGTCGACCAGAACGGTTGCGCCGGGTTGGTGACCAGGGTGTTGAAGATGCTGAAGGCGTTGACTATTGACGCCGTTCCCGCGGGAGGGCCGGCCGCGGGCGTCGGTGCCCCCGCGGCGAGCGTTTGCAGCTGTTGCGGCAGCACCGTCATCAGCTGCGACATGGTTGCCTGGGTCTCGCCCGCGGAGGTGCCCGCGGCTTGGGCCGCCGCGCCCGCCTGGGCGGATTGTCCGCCGGAGTTCGTGGTGCGGGGCGGTTCGGCGAACGGGGTAAGGGCGCCGGCGGCCGAGGAGGCCGCCGCGTAGCCATACATGGCGGCGGCGTCCTGGGCCCACATCGCGGCGTATTCGGCTTCGTTGGCGGCGATCGCCGGCGTGTTCTGCCCGAAGAAGTTGGTGGCGACCAGGATCGCGAGCTCAAGGCGGTTGGCCGCCACCACCGTCGGTGGCACGGTGGCGGCGAAGGCGGCTTCGTAGGCGGCGGCCGCCGCGCGCGCCTGGGTGGCCGCCTGCTCGGCCTGCGCGGCGGTCGCGGTCGCCCAGGCCACATACGGCGCGGCCGCCGCGGCCATCGCCATCGACGACCCGCCGGACCATTGGCCCTGCAGCGCGGTGAGCGTCGAGGAATATCCGGCCGCGTACATCTCCAGTTGTGCGGCAAGCGCATCCCAGGCCGATGCGGCCGCCATCATCGGCGCCGACCCGGGGCCGGCATACATTCTGGCCGAGTTGATCTCGGGCGGTAGCGCCCCGAAATCGAGCATCGGCCTTCCTTTCTCAAGCGTCTGTCAACCGCCGCCCTGTCGGTCAGGGCGGTTCTGCATCGTGGAATTTGCGGTAGGGCGGACTATCCGCCGGCGGAGGGGCGGGGCATCCTGAATTGACGCGGCGTCACGCGCAGCACGTTGTTGACCGAGGGGCGCGACAACAGCCCCGACGATGTGCCGGCGGCTGCTCCGGCCGGCACGCCGTTGAACATGTTCGTCGGTGGGCCCTCATGCCAGGACGGACCGTCGAGCTCGGTGTCCGACAGCCAGTGCTGTTCGGCGGCCAGGCTGACGGCCGGATTCGCCGTCGCCCAGCTCGGCGGGACCGTCAGTTTCCCCACCGCGGTCGCGTTACCCGCGCTGGCGAGCACCGGACCCGGAACACCCACGCTCGTCGTGCTGCTCGCCGCCTTGGCCGCCGCGCCCGCGGCCCCCTTGGCGACGTCGGCGGCCGACTGGAGGTTCGACCGGAAAAGCCCGGTGCCGAAGCTTCCGCCCGAGGTGATGGTCCGGCTGATGCCGCCACCGAGGCTCACCGGCCCGGTCACCGTGTTGAAGTTGCTGAATCCGTTGAGGATTGCCGATGACGCCGACGTTGTCGACGAGCCCGACGATCCGCTTGAGGCGAGGCTCTGCAGTTGTCGGGGCACCGCGGACATCACCTGGGACAGGGTGGTTTGAGAATTCCCGGCGGTTGAGGCACCCGTGGCCTGGGCCACCGCGGCGGCCTGGGTGGAGGAGCCGGCGGCGTTGGTGGTCTGTGGCGGCTGGTTGAACTGCGTCAGCCTGGTCGCGGCGGACGACGATGTGGCGTAGCCATACATCGCGGCGGCGTCCTGGGCCCACATCTCCTGGTAGTCGGCCTCGGTGGCGCCGATCATCGCGGTGTTCTGCCCGAAGACGTTGGTCGCGACCAGCTGCGTCAACTGGGTGCGGTTGGCCGCCACCACCGGTGGCGGCACCGTGGCGGCGAAGGCGGACTCGTAGGCGGCCGCGGCCGCCCGAGCCTGGCCGGCGGCCTCCTCGGCCTGCGCTCCGGCGCCCATCACCCAGGCGACATACGGGGCGACCGCGCCGGCCATCGCGTCGGACGCACCGCCGGACCAGCCCTCGCCTTGTAGCCGAGCGATCACCGAGGAGTAGTTGCGCGCGGCCGCCTCCAGTCCGGCGGCCAGCACGTCCCACGCCGCGGCGGCCGCTATCATCGGTCCGGAGCCGGCACCGGCATACATTCTGGCCGAGTTGATCTCGGGTGGTAGCGCCCCGTAATCCAGCATCCGCATCCCTTCGTCAGCCGGGTTCACCGTGGATGAATCCTCGGTACAGTCGCGCTGCCGCGCATGGCCGGCAGCGGGCAGCGACTGCTTTGTCAGCTGCCGATCGGGGCATGGACGCGTGGGTGCACCCGCGTGCGGGCGGCCGGGTCCCCGGTATGGCCGAGACCGAATGCCCATGTGGTCCTCCGCGTCCTCGGCTGATGCCGCGTCGGCCAGCCGGGTGCTGACACGTTCGAGGGGGACCGTTGGGCCGTCGACTGTGACGGCCGGTGATGGCGAGCCCCGCCGCCATCTCGCGTTGCCAGGACGGCGCCATCTCGGCAACGCGACTTCACGATCTGTTTCATAGTCAAACCGAATTAGATGGCTTCATCAACCTGGATAGCCGATATACAGAAGATATCCAGCTAACGGCATAGTGATCTTCAGTTATGCGCATCGCCCCCGGTTCCGGGCCTCAACACCGGGTAGGGCCAGGTTGGGGCGCCGCAATGGCAAATGGTCGCCACGACCCCGGGGTGGGGTCCGGCATTTGATTCACGGCTAGCGAAACTCGCACCATGGTGTGCGTTTTGCCCTAAAGGGCCCCGCCGGCGAACCCCGGATCGCTCCTCCGTCGTCTTTGCTGGCGCTACGAGTTCCGACCGGCCGATGCGAGGTTGCGAGGTCGCTCAGATCGCCGCCGGCTGGAGGTGGCGGCAAAGCTTTCTGGAAATCTCCTGTAAGTTGACCATCTTAACTTGCTCATGAGCGAGAATCCGGCTTGACTGGCAGGCAATGTGGTCAAGGGGCGTCGCCGATGGGGCGCACCGCAGTTGTCCACGCACCGTGGTGGTGATGCCCGACGTGGCTGCGCGTCACCGCCGACGGTGGGCGGTTTCGGTATGGATGCGGCAGTCGAATGGCCGTTGCTGCGGCGGTAGGTGAGGCGGAGGTTTGCACATGCTCGATCCGGCGCGACCGCGACCGTATGCGTCGACGGCGGCCCCGCCCACGGCCGGCTCGTTCGATCGGCGGGTACTGCATTGTTGACGGGTCCCACAGAGCCCGGCCCGGTAGGCGGTCAGGGCGGCGCAACGGCCACGCCAACATCGTCTGAGAAAGGTAGATATCGCGTGGCGCGTTCTCATCGCATCACGGTGTGGGACCCCGAAGACGTCGAGGCCTGGCGCAACGGTAATCGCGCCATCGCTCGCCGGAACTTGTTCTGGCAGGTCGTCAACGTTCATGTCGCATTCTCGATTTGGTACCTGTGGTCGGTCATGGTGCTGTTCATGCCGCAGTCGGTCTACGGCTTTTCGACCGGCGACAAGTTGCTGATAGGTGCCACCGCATCCCTGGTCGGCGGATTGGTACGCATCCCGTATGCGGTTGCCGCCAACTGGTTCGGGGGCCGCAACTGGACGATGTTTTCGGCGGCGGTGCTGCTGGTTCCCACCGTCGGGGCGATCGTGCTCCTGGCCCATCCCGGTCTGCCGCTGTGGCCGTACCTGGTCTGCGCCGCGTTGACCGGTCTGGGTGGCGGCAATTACTCGTCCTCGCTGGCCAAGGTCGACGGGCTGTTCCCGCATCGGCTCAAGGGCCTGACCCTGGGCGTCATCGGCGGGATGGCCAACCTGGGCTCGGCGGGCATCCAGGTGGTCGGGCTCCTGGTGCTCGCCACCGCGGGCCACCAGGCGCCGTACTGGGTGTGTGCCATCTATCTGGTGCTGCTGGCCGTCGGCGGAGTCGGTGCGGCGCTGTTCATGGACAACATCGCCGCGCACCGCACCGGTCTTTCGGTGGCCAACCTGCGGTCCATTCTCACCGTGCCCGACACCTGGATGATCTCGTTCTTCTACATGTGCGCCTCGGGCACCTTCCTCGGCTTCGCGTTCGCCTTCGGCCAGGTGCTGCAGCACAATTTCGTGGCCGGCGGCCAAAGCCACGGGCAGGCGGCGCTGCACGCCGCCGAGGTCGCGTTCATCGGGCCGCTGCTCGGGTCGTTCGCGCGGATCGCCGGTGGCAAGGTGAGCGACCGCTTCGGCGGCGGCCACGTCGTGCTCGCCGTCTTCGGCGCCGCGATCGTGGCCGGCGGATTCCTGGTCGGCGTCAGCGCCCACGACGATTTCACCCGCGGGCGCGGCGGGCCCGTGACCGCGATGACGATGGAGGGCTACATCGCCGGATTCATCGCGCTGTTCATCTTCTGCGGTGCGGCCAAAGGGGCGGTCTACAAGATGATTCCCTCGGTCTTCGAGGAACGCGGCCGTGCGCTCGGCCTGACCGGCGAGGAGCGGCACCACTGGGCCCGCGTGAGATCGGGTGCGCTCATCGGCTTCGCCGGTGCGTGCGGTGCGCTGGGTGGCGTGGGCATCGACCTGGTGCTGCGGCAGTCCTATGTCAGCGCCGGCACCGAGACCCCGGCCTTCTGGACGTTCCTGGCGTGTTATGTCGCCGCCGCACTGCTGGTCTGGGCCCGCTACGTGCGGCCGCGCGGCGGGCAGGCGACGACGCCGCCGCCGCGGCAACCGACTGCGGAGGGGACGGCCACGACGTAAACCGTCGCGCGGCCGCCACGATCGGATCCGCCGACTACTCAACTGTTTTCTAACCGCCGGCTTTCCATTCACGGGGAAATGTATGAGGAGCTCGAATGTCTAACAACATCACCTGGCACGAACACAAGATCAGTCGCGCCGAACGCGAAAAGCTGAACGGGCACAAAGGATGTGTCATCTGGTTCACCGGCCTGAGCGCGAGCGGCAAGAGCACGGTCGCCAACCTGGTTGAGCAGAAGCTGTACCAGCGGGGCGTGCGCAGCTACCTGCTGGACGGCGACAACGTCCGCTTCGGGCTCAACGCCGCCCCCGATACGCTCAAGGAGCGTCACGGGGCCGAGTTCGCCAACCGGTTCGGTCTCGGATTCTCCGCGGAGGATCGCGAGGAGAACATCCGCCGTATCGGCGCGGTCTCCAAATTGTTCTGCGAGGCCGGCATGATCGCGTTGACCGCGTTCATCAGCCCGTATCGCCGCGACCGCGACGCGATCCGCGCCACCCTCGATGAGGGCGATTTCATGGAGATCTTTGTCGACACCCCCATCGAGATCTGTGAGCAGCGCGACCCCAAGGGGCTGTACAAGAAGGTCAGGGCCGGAGAAATCAAGGGGTTCACCGGAATCGACGATCCCTACGAAGCTCCCGTGCAGCCGGAATTGCACCTCGACGGCGGCAACAAAGATGCGGACACACTGGCCGAGGAAGTGATTTCTCATCTCGAGAACGCGGGCGTGATTCCCGCCGCCGACCGATGCCAAGACACTCGCGAAGGGATGGTTGAAGTCTAGAACCAGATCCGAGGCCGTTGAACGCATCGACGCATACGACGAAAAGGGCCGCGGCACTTCGAGTTTCGGCGCGCTGACACCGCTGAGGAGGCCGGTCGTTTGAGGATGCGGTTGTTGATTACATATCCGGAAATGAGGTCATGACATGAACTACACGGGACACAACGGGAAACCGATTGTGGAACGGGTGGCCACCGAGAACGCGGCCGCTCAGATAAAGGGGATGCCGCGCATCCAGATATCGAAGGCCACCGCGCACGAGGTGATCAGCCTGTCCTATGGCTTTTTCACCCCGTTGACGGGATTCATGGGCCGCCACGAAGTCGACGGAACCCTGGACAAGATGCAGCTCCCGGACGGGACGTTGTGGAGCATCCCGATCGTCTTCGACATGTCCGCCGACGATATCGCCAAGCTGGGGCTCAAAGAGGGTGACAGCGTCGTTCTGGAATATCTCGACGCGCCGATGGCCATCTTCGAGATCTCCGAGATCTACGAGTACGACCTCGAGCGCATGGCCGAGAAGACGTACGGCACCAGCGACCCGCGCCATCCGGGGGTGAAGAAGACGCTGGCCTACCAAAACCGGTTCATCGGCGGTGACATCACGCTCATCAACGAGCCGGTCTTCAACGAGCCGTTCAAGAGCTTCTGGCTCACCCCCAAGCAGCACAAGGAAGCGCTGGCGGCCAAGGACTGGAAGCACGTCGTCGCGCATCAGACCAGGAACGTTCCGCACACCGGCCACGAAGCCCTGATGAAGCAGGCCTGGTTCGCGGCGAACGAGGACATGCCGGTCAACAACCTGAACACCGGCGTGCTGGTCAACGCCATCATCGGCCAGAAGCGGGTTGGCGACTACATCGACGAGGCGATCCTGCTGGCCCAGAACGAGCTGGGTAACAGCGGCTATTTCCGCGAGGACGTGCACAAGGTGTCCTTCACCCTGTGGGACATGCGCTATGCGGGCCCCCGCGAGGCGATCTTCCACGCCATCCTGCGGACGAACCTCGGGTGCACGCACCACATGTTCGGCCGGGACCACGCCGGTGTCGGTGACTTTTACGATCCGTACGATGCGCAGAACCTGCTCAAGCAACATCGAAGCGAGTTGGGCATCAAACCGGTGTTCCTGCGGGAGAACTGGTACTGCCCGGAGTGCCTGGAAGTCACCAACTCGGCGCTGTGTGGTCACGACGACCAATCGCAGAGCTTCAGCGGCAGCCTGATTCGCAGCATCCTGACCGACGAGGTCAAGCCGACGCAGAAAGTGATGCGGCACGAGGTGTTCGAAGTGGTGATGGATTGCGCCGATAAGTACGGCTCAGGCTCACCCTTCGTGACCGAGGAATACTTAAAGACCAGGCGCCCGGTCTTTACGTTGAAGCAATTGGAGGATTCGTGAGCGGTAGCGAGAACAAAATCAAGGTCAATGTCTGGATCAACGAGGAGCGGCTCGACGCGCTGCAGCAAGCCGGGATGGCCGATGCGGCGAAGGAAGCTTTCGCCGGCATGAAGCTGCTGGAGATCTATACGACCGAAGAGCAGAAGAATGTCGTGCTCGAGCGCTTTCCAGGGGCCAAGTACGATTCGGCCACCACGAAATCCATCGAGTTGCTGCCAAAGAAGGCGAAGGACAGGCTCCTTGAGCTGTCAATCAGCATGCACTCCACCGGCCCCGATGTGATGGGTCGCTTCCTCGAGGAAGCGCAGCCCTGACGGCATAGCCCCGGGACCGGCTGAAGGTATCCGACGTTAGCTGGTGCCGATCGGCGATGGGAACAACCCCACTCGCCGGTCGGCGCTTTCGTGTGCGAGGCATCTGATTTGCCGGCGGACCCGGTCGCGGCGGCCGGCGGATGAGGTGCTCGTCCGCGCTGGTCTGCGGGGGGTGTCGCGGGGTCGGGGAATCCTGTTGCCGGATGCGGTTGCCGGGCGTGGCAGCGGGCCGGCCCCGACCGGCAACGGGGCGACGCTCGCCGGCGACCGTCAGGTGCCGTTTGCTCACGAATAGACAGCAATGTGCCAACCACGACACAGGAAATTGACAGCCGACCGGCCCATACTTTTGATCATCACGAGTTTAACTCGGCGCGTACTGCCTGCGGGGTGACCGCATGGCCGCATGTGACCTGAGACTCGAGGTCAGAGCGCCCTCCACCGCGGAGGACGAGTCGTGGCCCGTTTGACCAACTGGATAGCAACGCTCCCTGCCGGACTTGTGGGGCGGGAAGGCCGGTGATCGCGCCGTGCCCCTACCGAACCAACTCATCAGGTGTGTTGCTGCCCAGAGCGTGTGAGCCTCGTTGCTGCGAACCATTCTTGATGAAAGGCATTTCTGCTGTGGAAAAGCAATTGATCGCGCCCACCCGTATTCTGCGGGACTACCTCTCGGACTCCAGGGTCTGGGAGGACTTTCTGGCCCAAGGCGGTTTCGTCGAGGGAGACATCGTGGTCGCCGACCCGTTCAAGGCGGGAACCACGTGGACGCAAAGGATCGTCCAGCAGATTCTGCACAACGGTGAGGAGCCGGAGGGTGGCCTTTCCGACACGTCGCCGTGGCTGGATTCCAGCTGGGGCGATCACGCCGGAATGCTCAAGGTGCTGAAGGAGCAGCGCGAGGCCGGGATGCGCCGCGTGATGAAATCGCATCTGCCCGCGGATGCCTTGCCGATCGGGCCCGAGGCCCGCTACGTGTTCGTCGGGCGGAACGGCAAAGACCTCGGGATCAGCTTCCACAACTACCTCTACAACTTCTCCCCGGCGACCATGGAGACGATCAACCAGATCCACGCCGAGTGGTCGGGAGACCCGGCTCCGTTGGTGATCCCGGAGGACATGCAGCAGTTCTTCGACCTCTGGCTGGACACCGACGGCTACCAGTGCTGTGACCTGCTCGACGTCATGAAGTCGTGGTGGCGGCTCAAGGACGAGCCGAATGTGCTGCTGCTCCACTACGGGGAGCTGAAGAAGGATCTGCCGGGCCAGATCGCGCGGCTCGCGAAATTCTTCTCGATCGATCCCGCGTCGCTGCAAATGGACGTCATCGTCGAGCACTGCTCCTTCGACTACATGAGCGAGCGGGCGGAGAAGATGGCGCCGTTCGGTGGCGCGCACATGTCCAGCGCCAAGGCCTTCTTCCACAAGGGCCTCAAGCGCGATCACCGCAGCGAGTTGACGCCGGAGCAGGTCGAGCGCTTCGACCGGTTCGCGCTGGAGAAGCTGGGCCCCGAGTGCGCCCACTGGTTGGAGACGGGCGAGGGGCTCGCGGGCAGCAACTGAGTCAGTTCGAGAACAACGTCGTCATGTCGCGGGACTTCGCCGCAGCGCGGAGTCCCGCGACGCGATACGAGGGCTTGGCAGCTATGGCCGATCGAGGGCTCGTACTCCGGGACCGCCTCGTCATGGAGGCCGTAGCCGTGCTCTATATCGTGGTCGCCGCGCAGGCGCACGGCTGGCACTACCTGTTCTTCCCCGGACTGGCCGCGCTTTCCCATGACGTGCTCACTCGACCGATGGGAAAGTGGGCGGCCCAGCCGGGGCGGCTCGTCATCACGCCGGTCGCGGGGGCGGCGATCGGAACGGTGGTGACCCGCACATTGCCTTACGGGGTGCTCGCCATCCTGCTCGTCGTGACGCCGTGCGTGCTTCTTCTCGCGGCGCTGAAATCGAATATCGCTCCCGCGATCGCGGCCGGCGTCCTGCCGCTGTTTCTGGGCGTCAAAAGCTGGCTTTATCCCGTCTCGGTGGCGGTGAGCCTGCTTGTCCTGGTGGCCATCTTGCTGCCGTGGCAAAAGTACTGCCGCAGAAAATATTTCGACCACCGCGTCGCCCCGGCGGACACCGACGACGTCCTCGAATCGCTGCCGAACGCGACCACGTGGGTTTTGCCATTCTTTGCGTTCGTGACGGTCATGGCCTGCTGCGCGTCGGCATCGGGCCTGCGGCTCATTCTGTTTCCCCCGCTCATAGTCATCGCCTACGAGATGTTCGCCCACCCCGCGACATGCCCCTGGGCCCGTCGGCCCGTGGCCCTGCCCGCCGCCTGCGTTGTGACGTCGGGCGCCGGCCTGGTCGCCGCCAACCTGCTGGGCAGCGCCGCGCTCGCCGCCGGATGCGCGATGGTGTTCGGCATCATCACGCTTCGCCTACTGCACCTGCACATGCCGCCCGCGCTGGCACTCGGACTGCTGCCGTTGGTGATTCATGCGCCCAACATCAAATACCCGATTTCCGTGGCAATCGGGACCACCGTACTGACGCTCACCTTTCTGCTCTACCGACGTTGGGTCACCGGCCAAGGCCGCGCTGGCCGGCGTGTCCCCAAAATGATGAGGAGTGCATAAGTGTCGAACGCGCAATTGACTGCCGTCATCGTCGTCCTGCTCTTATTGGTGGGGCTGGCTCAATGCCTGGGCTACATATTCATGAAGCTTGGCCAACCGAAAGTGGTCGGCGAAATCTTGGCCGGCATCGTGCTGGGCCCGGCGCTACTCGGCCGGCTACCGTTCTTCGAGCACCTGATGGGCACGGCCCGGCACAACAACCACATCCTGAGCTTCATCTACTGGCTGGGTCTGTTGCTGCTGATGTTCGTCTCCGGCGCCGAGGTGCAACAGCTGTTCGGCAAGGGCGAGCGGCGCACCGTGAGTTGGCTGGTCATCGTCGGCACCGGCATCCCGTTCGCGCTGGGGCTCGTTTTCGGTCCGCACCTGATTCGTCCCAGCCTGGCCGGTCCGCACGGCAACCGCATTTCGCTCATCATCATTCTCGCGGTCGGCGTCGCCGTCACCTCGGTGCCGGTGGTGTCGAAGATCTTCGCCGACCTCAAGATCCTGGACACGCGGTTCGCGCGGCTCATCCTGGGCGTTGCCGTGCTCGAGGACATCGTGTTGTGGCTGGCGCTCGCGATCGCGACCTCGATCGCCGCCAAGTCCCACCTGCACCCGTGGCAGATGGGTTTGCACCTGCTGGTGACGGTGGCCTACTTCGCCCTCGGGCTCACGGTGGTCCCGCGCGCCATCAAGCTGATGAACAAGTCCCGCTGGAACGTGCTCGCGCAGCACTCGCCCACCGGCTACGCCATCGCGGTCCTGCTGGCCTACTGCGCGGTGGCCGGCGCGCTCGACGTCAACCTGGTGTTCGCCGCGTTCCTCGCTGGTTTCGCCCTGGTGGACCAAAGCCACCGGATCTTCGATGATTCCCTGGACGCCATCAGCAAGGTCTCCTTCGCCTTCTTCATCCCGGTCTACTTCGCCATCGTCGGGCTGAAGCTGGACCTCATCCGCGGCGTCTCGCTGCCCATGATGGCCATCTTCATCGTCGGCACCTGCGTGGTGAAGATGCTGTCGGTGGGGCTCGCCGGACGGCTCGCCGGCTTTCGGGGCCTGGATTTGGTCAACCTCGGGATCACCACCAACGCTCGCGGTGGCCCGGGCATCGTGCTGGCCAGCGTCGCGTTCGACGCCGGCATCATCAGCTCGAAGTTCTACACCACGCTGGTCGTCGCCGCGGTGCTCACCTCGCAGCTCGCCGGCGCCTGGCTGGACTACGTCCTGCGCAAGGGCTGGCCGCTGCTCAAATCGGATGTGGCCGCGGAAGCGGGGGACGTCACCACCCCGAGCGATCAGGCGGCCGGGCCGGACGTCGTGCATGACGAAACGGATGTCGTCTCCAGCGGGTTGGAGGGCCAGCACGCCCCGGGATCGTAGGGGGCGCCGCCCCTCAGCTCGTCGTTGGATCGGACTTCATCTCCGCACACAGCCGATCGCAGCGTCGCGATCCGGGTGTGTGTGAACGGGCTTGTGGCAGCGCGCTGTTCGGCTCACAGACCGGTTGGGGCGCCGGGCGCTCAGGCGTCCAACCGGGCGAACTGCTGGCGGCGGTATTGCTCGACGCAGGCGGCCCGCCGGATCTTGCCGCTCGTCGTGGTGGGGATGGACCCCGGCGGGACCAGGACCAGATCAGCGACATTGAGTCCGTGCGAGCTCGAAATCGCCGCGGTGACATCGTTTTTGACGGCGTCAAGCCGGCGCAACGCTTCCTCGTCGGAATCGTTGCCCTTCTTCAATTCGATGATGGTCACCAGCTTTTCGGACTCGTCCACCGGGACGGAGATCGCCGCGACCCGGCCGCCGGTGATCCCTTGCACCGTCGACTCGATGTCCTCGGGATAGTGGTTGCGCCCGTAGACGATCAGCAGGTCCTTCATCCGGCCCACGATGAACATCTCGCCCTCGGAGACGAAGCCGAGATCGCCGGTGCGCAGCCACGGCCCCGCGGGCGTGCCCGGTGACGGGTCGGCCACGATCCCGCCGAAGGTCCGCTCGGTCTCCTCCGGCTTTCGCCAGTAGCCGCCGGCCACGTTCTCGCCGTGGACCCAGATCTCGCCGACCGTTCCCGGCGGGCATTGCCTGGCGGTGTCCGCGTTGACGATCCGCACGGTCGGCGACGCCGGCATGCCGTAGCTCACCAGCGGCGAGCCGTTCTGCGCCGAACACCGCTGCGCGGTGCCCTCCGACAGCTGCTCGGGTTCGAAGTGCGCGACCTCCGGGACGCCGCCCTTGGTGCGGCTGGCGACGTAGACGGTCGCCTCGGCCAGGCCGTAGGAGGGACGCATCATGTCTGCCCGGAAGTTGTACGGCGCGAACCGTTTACAGAACCGGTCCAGGGTGGCGGGATGGATGCGCTCGGCCCCGCTGACGATGCCCAGGACGTTGCCCAGATCGACGCCTTCCAGGTCGGCATCCGACGTCCTGCGGGTGGCCAGCTCGAAGGCGAAGTTGGGTGCCGCCGACATCACCGGTCCGGCGTTGGCCAACGCGTGGATCCACCGCGCGGGGCGCTGCAGGAAGGCGACCGGGCTCGTCAGGTCACCGCGGTAGCCGCCGAGAATGGGCGCGATCACGCCGAGCACGAGACCCATGTCGTGATAGAAGGGCAGCCACGACACCACGGCCGTGTCGCGCGGCGGCACGCCGTTGGCCTCGACGAAATAGTCGGACATCAGTTGCCGGAAGTTCACCTGCAGGTTGCGGTGCGAGATCATCACCCCGGCGGGCAGCCGCGTTGAGCCGGAGGTGTACTGCAGGTACGCCGTGTCGGGGGCGGCGCCGGCCCGGATACCCGGTGCGCCTGCGGCGTCCAAATCCAGCGCGTCGACCTCGATGACGGCGGCGGTGGCGGAGCCCGGTTGCCGCAGGTAGTCGGTGACGGTTGCCGCCACCGCGGACGTTGTGAGGACGACGGTGGGCGTGGTGTCCGCCAGGACGGCGCTCACCCGTTCGTCGTGCGAGCCGGGCGCGGGCACCGACAGCGGCACCGCGATCAAGCCGGCCTGCATCGCGCCCAGGAACGCCACGATGTAGGCCAGCCCCTGCGGAGCGAGGATCACGGCCCGGTCTCCCACGGCACCGTGCCGCCTGACCTCGTGCGCGACGTTCAGCGTCCGCCGGTACAGCTGCGCCCACGTCAACGCCTCGGTGACGCCGGCCCAATCCTGTTCGTAGTCGGTATAGCGGAACGCCACGTCGTCGGGCTGCAGGCCGGCGCGTTCGCGCACCAGGGCGACCACGGACGAGTTCGACATGCGCGTTAGGTTACCGCCTCCCGCGGGAGGCCACCCGGCAGCCGGAGGCCGAGCGAAAACAGCAGCCGCACCTCGGGATCGGCCAGTGACGTCGACAACAACCGTTCGATGCGCCGCACGCGGTAGCGAACCGTGTTGGGGTGCACGTGCAGCGACCGAGCGGCGGCCGCGACGTCGCCGAAGCCGTCCAGATACACCCGCAGGGTCTCGGCCAGCACCGGCTCCCGGGCGCGCAGTTCGACGATGCGCGGATCGACCAGTCGGTCTTCGCGGGCGACCAGGGTGAGGATCTCGTCGAGCAGGACCGTGGTGCGTGCCTCGGCCAGCGTCGTCACCTGTGGAATCGAAACGGGATGCCGCGCAGCGCTGTCCAGCACGCGGTCCAGCTCGGTGCGCGCCGCGGCGATCCCGGCGAGGCCGGCGACGGGAGCCGCGATGGCGGCTCTCAGCTGCACCCCCAGCTCGGCCCGCATCGCCGCGACGGTGCCGCGCACCCACGACGCGACCGAGCGGGGCTGTGTCTGGGGCAGCAGCACGTAGATCCGCGATCCACGCGTCCCCACCTGGGCGTCGCGCCGAAAGGCGCTGGCGCTCAGCGCCATCACATCGGCCAATCGGGCCTGGCGGGGCGGGTTGCCGGCGGTCTCCGCGGTGTCCCAGCCGATCAGCGCCGCCTCGCCGTCGGCGGTGAGGCCGAGTTCGCGGGCGACGGCGGCGACGTCGGGTTCGCCGTCGCCCAGGCCCAGCAACTGCTGCACCCGCCGGGCGTGCGTGGACGGCCGGGCCGCCAATCGCGCCATGATGCGCGCGGCCAGCACCGCCGCACCGCGCAACATCTGTTCGGCGTCTTCGGCGAGCGGTGACGTGCCCTGTTGCACCCAGATGGTGCCGGCGAACGCCGGTGCTCGCCGCGAGTCGGGTTGATAGATGCCGACGGCCAGTCGCGGCCGGAGGCCGAGTTCGGGACGCTCGGCCACGCGCACCACCTGATCGCTGGCCCGCAGCGCGTCGAAAATGCCCCACTGGCCGATCCATTCGAGATGTTCGGGCGGCCCCGCCCTGCCCAGGATGGACAGGCGGCGCAGCTCGTCGGCTTCGTCGTTGGAGGCCGAATACGCCAGCACGTGCGACTGGGCGTTCTCGATGCTGACCATGCCGTGAATGCGGTCGGCCAGCGACTGCGCCAGGCCGAACAGGTCGGTGCCCGAATCCTCGGCCTCGCCGGCGCGGTCCCCGTGGTGCTCGAGCACGTGATTGACCAATTGGTAGAGCCGCTCCCACCGGGCCCGCGGCTCGACGGCGACCACCGCCGAGCCGGCTTCGACCGCCGCGCTCACCAAAGCGCTCGACGGCTCCTTGGCGAACACCGCCACCGGAACACGCTCGCGGGCCTGCTTGCCCATCCACCGCAACGCCTCGTCGTCGCCCACGCCGAGCAGGAAGAACACGTCCGCCGAGCCCGCGGCCGCCGCCAGGCCGAGCCGAACGTCGTCGCTGTCGATCAGCGCCGCCGAACCCACCGCGAGGTCGAGGCCCCGCGGCGCTTCCACCAGGCTGACCAGGGTCGCGTCCAACGCAAGCAACAGCTGGCCCAGCCCCACACCGGCCATTGTCCGATCGTACTAGCCTGCGGCCTCACTCCTGTCTGATTGGCTAACTCCGCGGGTCGCCGCCGCGAGGATCCTGGCAGGATGGACGCGATAACCCAGGTGCCGCTGCCGGCCAACGAGCCGGTCCATGACTATGCGCCGCGATCCCCGGAACGCGAGCGGCTGCGCGCCGAATTGGCCGCGCTGGCCGCTCAGCCGATCGACCTCCCGCACGTCATCGGCGGTAGACACCGGATGGGCGACGGCGACCGCATCGACGTCGTCCAGCCGCACCGGCACACCGCCACGCTGGGCACCCTGACCAATGCGGTGCACGCCGACGCGTCGGCGGCCATCGACGCCGCCATGGCCGCGAAACCCGCTTGGGCGGCAATGCCTTTCGACGAACGCGCGGCGGTGTTCCTGCGGGCCGCCGACCTGCTGGCCGGGCCGTGGCGGGAGAGGATCGCCGCCGCGACGATGCTGGGCCAGTCCAAGTCCGCCTACCAGGCCGAGATCGACTCGCCCTGCGAGCAGATCGACTTCTGGCGGTTCAACGTGGCGTTCGCGCGGCAGATCCTGGCGCAGCAGCCGATCAGCGGGCCCGGGGAGTGGAACCGCAGTGACTACCGCCCGCTCGACGGGTTCGTCTACGCCATCACCCCGTTCAACTTCACCTCCATCGCCGGCAACCTGCCGACCGCACCGGCGCTGATGGGCAACACGGTGGTGTGGAAGCCGTCGATCACCCAGACGCTGTCGGCCTACCTGACCATGCGGCTGCTGGAGGCCGCGGGACTGCCGCCCGGCGTCATCAACCTGGTCACCGGCGACGGGTTCGCGGTGTCCGACGTGGCGCTGGCCGACCCGCGGCTGGCCGGCATCCACTTCACCGGGTCCACGGCCACCTTCCAGCGCCTCTGGCAGCAGGTGGGCGCCAATATCGGCCGCTACCACAGCTATCCGCGGCTGGTGGGCGAGACCGGCGGCAAGGACTTCGTGCTGGCGCACGCGTCGGCGCGGCCGGATGTGCTGCGCACCGCGCTGATTCGCGGCGCGTTCGACTACCAGGGCCAGAAATGCTCGGCGGCGTCGCGGGCGTTCATCCCGCACTCGGTGTGGCGGCGCATCGGCGACGACTTCCTGGGCCAGACCGCCGCGCTGCGCTACGGCGATGTCACCGACCTGACCAACTACGGCGGGGCGCTGATCGACGAGCGGGCGTTCGCCAAGAACGTCAAAGCCATCGAGCGGGCGAAGAGCGCCGCCCACGTCACCATCGCGGTGGGCGGCGAATACGACGACAGCGTCGGCTATTTCGTGCGCCCCACCGTGCTGCTGTCCGACGATCCGGCCGACGAGTCGTTCGCCACCGAGTACTTCGGCCCGCTGCTGTCGGTACATGTCTACCCCGACGAGGATTACGGGCGAATCCTCGGTGTGATCGACGGCGGCTCGCGGTACGCGCTGACCGGCGCGGTGATCGCCGACGACCGCGAGGCGGTGCTGACAGCCCAGGAGCGCTTGCGCTTCGCCGCCGGCAACTTCTACGTCAACGACAAACCCACCGGCGCGGTCGTCGGGCGCCAGCCGTTCGGGGGCTCGCGTGGCTCGGGCACCAATGACAAGGCCGGGTCGGTGCTGAACCTGTTGCGCTGGACGTCGGCCCGCACCATCAAGGAGACGTTCGTCCCGGCGACCCACCACACGTACCCGCACATGGGCGCCGACTGATGACCGGCGTGTTCGCCAGCACGCTGCGCCCGGCCATCATGGCCGCCAGCCGGCGACCCGGACTGCGCCGGGCCGCCGAAGGCCTGCCGATCACCCGTCGGGTGGTGCACCGCTTCGTTCCCGGTGAGACGATCGACAGCGCGCTGGGCAGCGTTGCGGCGCTTCGCGCTTCGGGCCGGTGCGTCAGCCTCGACTACCTCGGCGAAGACGTGACCGACGCCGGCGCCGCCACCGCGGCGGTGACGGTGTATCTCGACCTGATCGACCGCCTGGCGCGGTTCGACGATCGCTCCGCCGGCCGGCCGCTCGAGGTGTCGCTGAAGCTGTCGGCCCTGGGGCAGGCGCTGGGTGGCGACGGGGAGAAGATCGCCCGGGAGAACGCCTTCGCGATCTGCGCAGCGGCGCAGCGGGCCGGCGTGTGGGTGACGGTGGACGCCGAAGACCACACGACGACGGACTCCACGCTGGCGATCGTGCGCGATCTGCGGCACGACTTCGGATGGCTGGGCGTGGCGTTGCAGGCCTACCTGCGGCGCACGCCGGCCGATTGCGCAGAGTTGGCCGCCGCCGGGGCGCGGGTCCGGCTCTGTAAGGGCGCCTACGACGAACCGGCGGCGGTGGCCTATCGCGACCCGGCCGCGGTGACCGATTCCTACCTGCGTTGCCTGCGGGTGTTGATGACCGGTTCGGGCTACCCCATGGTGGCTTCGCACGACCCGGCGATCATCGAGGCGGTGCCCGCGCTGGCCCGCGAAGCAGGCCGGGGCGCAACCGATTTCGAGTACCAGATGCTGTATGGCATCCGCGACGGCGAGCAGCGACGGCTGGCCGACTCCGGCAACCGGGTCCGCGTCTACGTGCCGTTCGGCACCCAGTGGTACGGCTATTTCATGCGCCGCCTGGCCGAGCGGCCCGCGAACCTGACGTTCTTCCTGCGGGCGCTGGCCCAGCGCGGTCACTGAATGTGCACCGACGGCCGCTGGTGAGTTCAGCCCGTCCCTGCGCCTAGCGCATTTACAGATCTTGCTGTGTACACAGCGATCGGCTCACCGATCCACGGGCCCCGGCTACACTTCATACGCTTAGCGCCGGACGCGCATCCGATTGCTCTGATATCGGCGGCGCAAGACGAGGTTAATTAAGGGTGGGTCCTAATGGGTTTGCAGGAGCAGATCAGCAGCCGCGCAAAAGAGATTCATACCGACGGATACGGCATGTCGATCGGCGAAGTTATATCCATGTATAGAGATGGTGACCTCGACATTCATCCGGAATTCCAGCGAATCTTTCGATGGGACATGGGTCAGAAATCAAGGCTTATCGAGTCGGTGTTGTTAGGCATTCCGATACCCCCAATTTTCGTATCACAGCGGGATGATGGCGTGTGGGATGTTATTGATGGGGTACAGCGGCTTTCGACAATACTGCAGTTCGTAGGTGTCTATCGTGATCATAAAAACAAGCTGGTGGCTGCAGAGCCTCTGCTAGCAACGGAATATCTTCCCGATCTCGAGGGTTACCGTTGGCAGAGCGAAGAAGAGGGCGATCGGGCATTCACTTCCGCTATGCAACGCGATTTCAAACGATCGAAAATAGAGTTTCGCATAATACGAAAAGAGTCAGATAAAAATGCCAAGTACGACTTGTTCCAACGCCTGAACTCTGGCTCTCAATTGTCGCCGCAGGAAGCGCGCAACTGTTTACTTGTGATGCTAAACCCCAATTTATATTCTATGCTTGACCAATTATCAACCTACGGCCCCTTTACGAGCACCGTGCCACTATCGGATCAAAAGGAAAGCCAAGCATATAGACAGGAGCTCGTGTTAAGATTTTTTTCTCAGCGGGCGTACGACGGAGGGGAAGCCGAATTGCGCTCAGAGTACGGGGAGTACTTGACGGATTGGCTTCGAAAGACCGCTTCAAGTGATGGGCCAGAAGCAATTGACCCAATTGCTTTCCGTGAATGTTTCGATCTAATTGATCGCGCTTTGGGAGAAGATGCTTTCCGGCGTTACGACGGCAATAGGCATCTCGGTCCGTTCTCAATCTCAGGCTATGAATTCATTACGTCCGGGGTTGCCGCCAACTTTGACGCATGGAAAGAACGCCCGGATACTCTAGCGGCGAAGATACGATCTATTTGGGTTGCTCCCGACTTCCGTGACAATTCTGGCACGGGCATCAGCCCCAGGCGGCGGGTGCCTCGGCTCATTGTGCGGGCTCGTTCCTATTTCGCCGGAGATTGATTCATGGCAGCGCGTACTGTCGACGAGTTACAGGACCGCCTTGACGAAGCGCTCGCATGGCGTCGTGTCGAATTGAGTGCTCTCAAGGGTCTGATCGAGAAGAATGAGTCATTACCGAATAGCCCACCTGTCAGTCGAAGCTTACGCAGAGCCGGGCTAGCCATGTTGTACGCGCATTGGGAGGGCTATGGGAAGGAATGCTTGCAATCATATGTCGATTTTGTTAGTCGTCGGCGCCTCCGCTTATCAGAGCTTAACGACGATTTCTTACGCCTATGCTTGATGCATACGCTGCGTCGTGCAGATTCCGGAGATGACGCAGCGAAAGCAGGCATCATTGAAATGATTAGGCGAAGAGGTGATCTTCGCCTGCCGCTTCCGAAGTCGCAAATGGTAAACACGCAAGGGAATCTGCGCGCTCATGTACTTATCGGAATGATGCAGGATTTCGGACTAGATTCGATTAATATTGAATTGCGCGAAAACCTCATCGATAGAAGATTGTGTGATACGCGGAACTCTGTTGCTCACGGCCGAGAAACCTGTCCTGGGGTCGGCGAATTTTCTGAACTCCACGCTGAAGTGCTAGGAATGATGGAGTATCTTCGTGATGTGATTGTCGGAGCGGCGCGTACGGGCGCATACAAAAGCGGAAACGCCGTTGCATCTGCGGGGTCGGAGATTGCACAATCGCCGTAACTGCACACAGATATAGAGCAAACAAACTGGGCGACGCATATGAGACTACGCGATCAGCTCGTGGTTTGACGCGATCCCGTCCGGAAGTTCACCTGCGAAGGCCGTGAGGCCGGTCACCGGGTGCACTCGTGGCTTGGGGTGTGCCGTCAGGGCGGCGACACGACCCCGACGATCACCGCCCTGGACGCACAGTGAGAGCCCTGGGGTGCACACTCGAGGCAATGGCGTTGAGCGTAACCGCGGTGGGGCGTGCGGGGACCAATCGGGTTGTCCGGCTTGGTGGCTGACGACGGCCACCGCCGTGCGCCGATCGCGCGGCCAGATTTTGTCATACCCCGCTGCAATGATGGAGTCATGTCCTCGATCGCATCGTGCGCCCCGGCGATGAGTCCTGCCGAGCGTCTTGACGTGTTGTTCGAGGAGTTGGCGGAGTTGGCCGGCCAGCGCAATGCGATTGACGGGCGCATCGTGGAGATCGTCGCCGAGCTGGAGCGCGACGAGCTCTGCGGCTCCACGGGCGCGCGCTCGGTTCCGGCGCTGGTGGCCTGGAAGCTGGGCTTGTCGTCGGCCAACGCCCACACGATCACCGATGTCGCGCGCCGGCTGGAGGCGTTCCCACGCTGCGCCCAAGGCCTCCGGGAGGGTCGGCTCTCGCTGGATCAGGTCGGGGTCATCGCGGCGCGCGCGGGTGAGGGATCCGACGAGCACTATGCGGAGCTGGCCCGGGTCGCCACGGTCAACCAGCTGCGCACCGCGGTCAAGCTGGAGCCACGACCCGAACCGGATAGCCGGCCAGAAGCGCGGCCGTCGATCACCAAGACCTCCAGCGACGAGTTCAGCTGTTGGCGGATCAAACTCGCGCACGTGGATGCGGCGAAGTTCGACGCCGCGCTGGCGTCTCATCGGGATGCGCTGATCGCCGAGTGGAAACACGACCGCGGCAACGGCGACATCCAGCAGAGCTCGCACCGCCGGTGCCGGGCACCCTCGAGGCGTTTCTGCGCCTGGTCGAGACCGGATGGGACGCCGAAGCGGCCCGCCGCCCCCACGGCCAGCACACCACCATGGTGGTACACCTCGACGTCGAGCGGCGCGCCGCGGCGCTGCATCTGGGTCCGCTGCTCACCGAGGCCGAACGCCGCTACCTGACCTGCGACGCCACCTGCGAGGTCTGGTTCGAACGCAACGGCGAGGTCATCGGCGCCGGCCGGGCGACACGGACGATCAGCCAGCGGCTTCGCCGCGCCCTCGAGCACCGCCACCGCACGTGCGCGGTACCCGGCTGCGGCGCCACCCGCGGCCTGCACGCCCATCACCTCCGGCACTGGGAAGACGGCGGCCCCACCGAGCTGGCCAACCTGGTACTGGTCTGCCCATATCACCACCGGCTGCACCACCGCGGCCTGATCACCATCACCGGACCCCCAACCCAACTGACCGTCGCCGACAGCAGCGGGAGACCACTGAGCGCGGCATCACTCGCTCGCCCGCCCACCC